>CAVRMY010000042.1:0-440998 GCA_963721935.1 uncultured Alphaproteobacteria bacterium | reverse complement strand
CGACGACGTTGATCATCGACCAATCGTGGGCAATGAAGGCCCCTGTCTGTGCGTTGTCGCGATGACGGGCGATCTCCGAATGAACGGGTTCTTCGGCCGGCTCATCAGTCCGTTCGTCCGGCTTTAGAAAGGCAAGCCGCTATCGTCTTTTAGGGTATCTGGTGATCCGAGCCCTCTCTCCCAGCGTTTCGATGGAAATCGATGGAGAGAGCATGACCAGCTTCAGACCTCCAACCCGGGACGGCAGCGAGCGATTGACCGAACTCCTGGCGCGGGTTTCCCTGCAAGAATGTGTGCTTCGCTGACCTGCATAGACTTACCCGAAACAAGCTGCGCAAGGCCGTGCTTGCCGTGGGCGCCTCGCCTTGCGAGATCGACGACATTCTTCAGGAATTGTATTTGAAGGTCTGGCGCAATGCCGGAAAGTTCGACGTGGATCGCGCCTCAGTCATTACCTGGATGTGTACAATCGCGCGCAACACAGCGATCGATGCGGTCCGCCTTAGAAAGTTGCCCACTTCTGAGCTTGACGAGGCGCTTTATGTCCCGAACCCAACAGACGCGTCGGAAGGTGATGGATTTCGACTATGCACGCGCTGAGCCGCTTGCCGCCGGGGCACTTGCCCGGTTGTCGGAAGACCGCCGCAGGCTGGTCGCGCTCGCCTACATCGAGGGCGAAAGTCGCGTAAATCTGGCGCAGCGCTACGGTGTTCCGATCAACACCATCAAGACGTGGCTGCGTCGGACGCTTGAGGCGGTACGCAAGGATTGTCTTGCAACGGCTGAAGCCTAGGCCAACCGATTGGAGTTTTAAAGAAAGGAGGCGGAGCCATCTCAATGGCTCCTCGGTTAGGAATTGAGGGTGGAGAATTGTTTGATGCACGGTAGCCCGATGGTTCTGGTCATCGAGGACGATCCTCAATTTCAAGTTCTGATCGAGGCCGGCCTCAATGAAGGCGGCTTTGGTTGCGTGATTACGGCGAGCGGCGAAGAGGCCGCAAACCTGCTGAGGAAGAAGCTGGCAAATACTGCGCGCTCCTGACCGACATTAATTTGAGCCGAACCATGGACGGCTGGGAAGCCGCAAGGCGTGCGCGAAAATTAAAGCCCGATATCCCGGTCATCTAATATGACAGGCGACTTGGCCGACCAATGGGCATCGTCCGGTGTTCCTCACAGCATGATCTTGAACAAGCCATTCGCTCCTTGCCAGATCGTGACCGCAGTGGCTCAGCTTCTCAATACCAACGCCTCGCCAAGTCCTGTCGTACAGAGCGGCCAAGCTTGGGCTTGATGGAAGCCGGCTCTCTTTGAGGGCTGTCAAAAAGACACAATCCAGATAGCCATGCCATCTGGTAAAAGAGAAGCGTTTAGTTGAGTACAAAGAGCGAGGTGCTCAAAATCGTGGCAAATCCGACCCAGACGGCATAGGGAATGAACAGCAATGCAGCCGTTCGGTCTACCTGCCACTGGCGCCAGATGAATGCCAGGATCGTGAAAAACAGCGCGACGATGACCGCCAGCGCCACGTCAATACGATGAAGTGAAAAGAATACCGGAGACCAGGTGAAGTTCAGCGCCATCTGAACAATCCATAGCTTCGCCGCTGTGCCGCGGGGATACCTTTCGAAGGTTCGAAATCCTGCTATGGCGATCAGCACGAATAGCATCGTCCACACCGGGGCAAAAAGCCAATCCGGAGGATTGAACGAGGGTTTGCTCAGGGCGCCATACCATGCCCCGGGTATATTCAGCAGACCGATAAGAAGCCCCGTCCCGGGCACCAAAAGAACAAAGGCAGCAAGACGAAGCGGAGCGCCGCGGCGCGAGGGCGGCAACTCCGGCCGGGGTAATCTCACCATATCGAAGATCCCGTTCGTTCCGTTACAAAGTAGCCGAACCAGGCGCTAAAGCCCGCGAGGAGCGAGCCCCAGCAGATGTCTGCAACGGTTAAAGTTGTCGACCAGTTCCTCAGTGTCGCCTGGTTGGTGAGGTCATAAGTCGCGTAAGTAAAGCATCCGAACATCATGCCTGACGCGCTACCCTCTTCTTGCGCGGGCAGCACGGCGAATCCGAGCAACCCTATCGGATAAAGAATATAGAAGAGGGTTGCGGCAATGAGGTTGGGCTCAGGGCGTAAAAGGTCGCCCAACACGGGCCTATATAGCCGCTCGGCCATAGTTTTCAGCCAGACCATGTCGATTGTGATGAAAGTACCTGCAACGGAAAAATAGGTTGTGATGAAATTCATTGGATTACTCCGGTTCCAGTCGCGCAAATGCCTGCACGATCTAGCGTCTAACGAGCGCAACGAGGCACCAGATCACACCAGCACAAGAGAATAGAGTCGTCGTCAGAATTCCGAAAAGAGGTGACCTTGGCAATGAGCGCGCAATCGGTGACCGCTATTTGCATCTCCTAAACCGCTTTTCCGTGACGACACCAAAGCTGATAAGCGAAATCCCGATCAGGGAGACGGTCGCAGGGAAATCCATATGTTTTTCCGCTGCCAAGCGAGCCAAAATTCTTCATGGCGCGTCGATGCGCTCCACTCGTGATGAAGCGAACCATGCTCTCTTTATCCTTCCACATGGTCATCGTGTGATAGGTGCCTTCGACAAATCTTGCTGAGACATGAATTATTCCGGGTGCTGTTCGGGCCTGAGCGAGGGAGGTTAATGTTCTCCACCAAAAAGCCGGCATTGATAAAAGGCCGTTCGGTCGGAAGCCTGTCACAGAAACGTAGATGTCCATCGGAGCATTTTTAAACTGTAGCCTCGACTTCTGAAAAACGCGCGGGACCGTTCCGCAGATCACCCGCGAATGGTTCCTCGTCGCGAGAGTCCGGGAATTTCAGGGCTTTTGATTCCAGCGATTAATCATATGAACGGAAAATCAGCCAGGTCCTCGCATCTTTGGCTTTTGCTCTCTCAACGGAGCGATCTCAATAGTCACCCCCTCTTGGGTGTGATCTCGGTCGATGATCATCTGGATATGCTGGCGAACCTGAGTAAGGCAAATCGGATTGTGTAATTGAGTTGCGCCGCCGATTGGCAGATCGTTTGCTTTTAGAATGACGTTACCCTTGCGCAGACCTGCGCGCTCTGCTGGAGAAACCTGGGCTTACGTCTCTGATCCGTGCGTCTTCGAGGAGGTTGTCTGTAGAATCGGAGCGGGGCTCAAAGAAGGAAGATTTGTTGCCCGTATCGGCGGCGATGAATTTGTTGCAATTGAGCCGAACGTGTTTGCGCGGCCAGGCCGTCAAATTTGCCGACCAGCTCCGCAGTCTTGTCCTCGATCCGGTCGACTGGCATAACCGCAGCCTCGGTCGCCTGCAGTATCGGCATCTCTTTATTTCCCGAACTTGGCATGACGCCGGCGTTGCTATGCTCCCGGGCGAATCTGCGATTCCTCGTTGACAGCCTGGCGCGCGGGAGGGGATCAAGAATTGATCGGTAGCTTACGGGGTATTCTTCACAACGAAATATGCGAGCTGCTAGGACAACGTATTCCGAATTTTTAGCGCAAGCTCATGCTGAGTAATGGGCTTTTGAAGCAACTCGACTCCTCGGTCGAGACGGCCATCATGCACGATAAGTCTGCGAGTAGCCGGTCATGAATATGATTTTGAGCTTTGGGTTTAATTTCAGCGACTCTTCGCTGAGAATCCGCCCGTTCTTACCCGGCATCACCAAGTCGGTGAGGAGAAGATCGATATTATTTCGGTGATTGGTGAATTCCCGAGTAGCCTCTTCAGCATTGCATGCTTCGACCACTCGATAGTTATAGTCACTCAGAGTGGCAGTAACGAACCGACGCACGTCATCATCGTCTTCGACCACGAGTATGAATTGCCCATCTCCTTGCAGGTTGTCGCAAACACTTGCGTCCCGATCTGCCGCCGCAGGCAGGCCCTCTGTTCGAGGGAGAAAGAGCTCGACCGTCGTGCCGTAGCCAAGCTCGCTGCGGATTTCAGCAAAGCCGCCGGACTGACGCGTAAAACCGTAGACTTGGCTTAGACCGAGCCCGGTGCCGTGACCGGCTTCCTTCGTCGAAAAAAAGGGCTCGAAGGCGTGCTCGAGCACCCGTTTATCCATACCCTTGCCGTTATCCGAAACAGCAATCAGGACATATTCCCCCTCCCGAGCATCGGGATGGGTCTTCGCATATTCGGCGTCAACGTAGCAATTGCTAGTCTTAACGATGACTCGTCCTCCGGCTCGCATCGCATCCTTTGCGTTTACGACCAGATTGAGGAGAGCCGCCTCGAGCTGGTGGGGATCCGTCTCGGTATGCCATAGCCCGGACGCATGCTCTATCTCCAAAACGACATCTTCGCTCAAGGCTCGCTTAAAGAAGTCCTCCATACCAGCAACCAGTACGTTTACATCTATGATCTCGACATTGAAGGGCTGCTTCCGTGCGAAGGACAGTAATCGCTGAGTGAGCGTAGAGCCTCGCGATGCTCCGTCCCGAGCCCGCGAAATCAATTGAAAAGCTTATCGCGAGAAGTGTCGCTCCAGTGGATGAGCGTTCGCTCCGCAATTTCTAGATTGCCGGAGACCACCATGAGTAAATTATTGAAGTCGTGCGCGATCCCTCCGGTTAGCTGCCCGATCGCTTCCATTTTTTGTGCATGGCTCAGCTGCGCCTCGGCGTCCCGACGTTGCCGGCCTTCCGCCTCAAGCATAGCTTTCGCGAGCCGCAACTCGCCTGGAGAAGGCACTTTCAGGAGGTGCGGAATCAGGGGCCAAAGAAGCACGGCCGTGCCAATCGACGCGATCGCCGTTATGATCTTGATCAGTCCTTCAAGTCCATACGCAGGCACCCATAGCGTATAGATCGACATAACATGGGTAAGGCCGCACGCCATGATAAACACGGCAAACGCCCAAAATACCCAACCGAATTCCACATCCCTGCGCTTTGAAACAAAATAGGTCAAAGCGAATGGAATAGAAAAATAGGAGAGTGCGATGATTGCATCAGATGCAATATGGACAACCAGGAGCTCGGGCTCCCATTGCAGACAGATGCCATGCGGAGCAAACATGGTGCTGTCGAAAAATAGTTTCAGCCTGTCCCAAAACATCTAAGCCCCCAAGAAAGTTTATCTAAAAAGATCGGCGCCCAGCTAGAACGGGCGTGGAATGCAACAAGATGAAACTGCGGCGTCCGTTCTTAGTTCCTACCAACCTCCTAGATTCATTGGCTTCGGCCGCGTTCGGGCTCGTGACCAAGCCGTGCGACATGATCGAGATGCCATGAACAAACCACGTCATCGCAGCTTCGATTTTTGCTCGGGGGGAGGGGCAATCTCGACCGCTACCTCCTCCTTCGCCTGGCCGCGCTCAACGATCATATGCACGGTCTGCCCGACTGGGGTCAGCCCGACGAGGTTGCGCATCTGCGTCGCGCTTCGGATTGTGAGGTTATCGGCCTTCAAGATGACGTTGCCCTTGCGCAGACCTGCGCGCTCGGCCGGGGAGCCTGGGCTACCTCCCTGATCCGCGCGCCTTCAAGGCGTCCGGCGGCCGGCGCATCAATGTCTTCGAGCGCAATCCCGATACGGCCTCGCTCGACGTGGCCGGTGGCAATCAGCTGGTTCATCACCTTCTTCGTCATGTTGATAGGCACGGCGAAACCGATGCCGACATTGCCGCCGCCTGGCGATATGATGGCGGTGTTGATACCGACCAATTCGCCTTTCAGGTTGATCAAACCTCCGCCGGAGTTGCCAGGGTTGATCGCTGCATCGGTCTGAATGAAATCCTCATAGCCCTGCTTGACGAGACCTGTGCGCCCCAACGCGCTGACGAATCCAGAAGTGACGGTCTGCCCGAGGCCAAATGGATTTCCGACGGCGAGAACGAAGTCGCCAACTTCCAGCGCATCGCTGTTGCCGAGCGCAATCGCCTTGAGGCCGTTTGGATCCTTGATCTGTAGAAGCGCCACATCGGTCGGCGCGTCGCGTCCCACCACCTTCGCCGCAAATTTCCGTCCGTCTTTTGTCTTGATCTGTAGCAGCGAGGCTTGAGCCACGACGTGATTTGCAGTGAGAACGTAACCCTTCTGAGCGTCCACGATCACACCGGAGCCTGTCGCGTTAATCTCCTTTTCGAGCTGTTTCGGAACGTCGAAGAATTCGCGAAAGAAGGGATCGTGATAGAGCGGGTTATCTTCCCGGATTTTTCCTTGTACCGAGATGTTCACCACGGCCGGCGTGACCTCCTTCACCAGCGGCGCCAGGGTCGGGACGCGACCACTGCCGAGATCGGGAATTTGGGCAAAAGCGATTTGAACCGAGACCAGCCAAGCCAGCCCGATGAGCAGCGCTGGCCGGCAAAGCGAATGCAGCGGCGGCATGATTTCTCCTTTTATTACAATAGGCTAGAAGGTTAGGCGGCCAGTTAACTGGGTTGTTTTCTTTGACCTTCAAGTGCTTCTGGCAGTCTTCCGTTGGGAGTGCCAAAAATTTTTAGCGGCCCTCTTGAACTCGATTTTTTCGGTTCCTAAGTCGATTTTCCGCCGGGGGCTGGTTACCGGCCCCGGTCAAATGACATCGCTAAGTTGAAGGAGGATGTGCATGCATTTTCGTCCGTTGCACGACCGTGTCGTTGTGCGCCGCATTGATGCCGAGGAGAAGACCGCCGGCGGCATCATCATTCCCGACACCGCAAAGGAGAAGCCGCAGGAAGGCGAAGTCATCGCTGCGGGTCCTGGAGCGCGGAATGAGCAAGGCCAAACGGTCCCGCTCGACGTGAAGACCGGGGACCGGGTCTTGTTCGGCAAATGGTCCGGCACCGAAGTGAAGATCGACGGCCAGGATCTCCTGATCATGAAGGAGAGCGATCTTCTCGGTGTCGTCGAACACAGCGGCAAATTGAAGAAGGCGGCCTGACGTGCCTGAAAGATGACAGTCATAGAAGCAAAAGGAGATTTAGAACATGGCTGCCAAGGACGTAAAATTTTCGACCGAAGCCCGCGAGCGGATGCTGCGGGGCGTGGACACACTGGCGAATGCGGTGAAGGTCACACTCGGTCCCAAGGGACGCAACGTGGTGATCGAAAAATCTTTCGGTGCGCCCCGTATCACCAAGGACGGAGTTACCGTTGCCAAGGAAATCGAGCTTGAAGACAAGTTCGAGAACATGGGCGCGCAGATGGTGCGCGAGGTAGCGTCCAAGACCAATGATCTCGCCGGCGACGGCACCACCACTGCGACGGTACTGGCTCAGGCGATCGTCAAGGAAGGCGCGAAATCGGTTGCCGCCGGCATGAATCCCGATGGATCTCAAGCGGGGCATCGATCTTGCGGTTGAGGCGATCGTCAGCGATCTCAAGGCGCACGCCAAGAAAGTCACGTCGAATGACGAGATTGCCCAGGTTGGCACCATCTCGGCCAACGGCGACAGCGAAATCGGCCGCTTCCTTGCCGAAGCGATGCAAAAGGTTGGCAACGAAGGCGTCATCACGGTCGAGGAAGCCAAAAGCCTCGATACCGAGCTTGAAGTCGTCGAAGGCATGCAGTTCGACCGTGGCTACGTATCGCCCTATTTCGTGACCAATGCCGAGAAGATGAAGGTCGAGCTCGAAGATCCCTACATCCTGATTCACGAGAAGAAGCTGTCCGGCTTGCAGACGATGCTTCCGTTGCTGGAGGCGGTGGTGCAGACGGGCAAGCCGCTCCTGATCGTCGCCGAGGACGTGGAAGGCGAAGCTCTGGCAACGCTTGTCGTCAACAAGCTTCGAGGCGGCCTGAAGATTGCGGCCGTGAAGGCACCGGGCTTCGGCGACCGTCGCAAGGCCATGCTGGAGGACATCGCGATCCTGACCGGCGGCGACGGCGATTGCGGAAGATCTTGGCTTTAAGCTCGAGAACGTCACGCTCAACATGCTCGGCCGAGCCAAGACGGTGGTGATCGACAAGGAGAACACCACCATCGTCAACGGGGCCGGGCAAGAAGGCACATCGAAGCCCGCGTCGCGCAAATCAAGGCCCAGATCGAGGAGACCACGTCCGACTATGATCGCGAGAAACTGCAGGAGCGGCTGGCCAAGCTCGCCGGCGGCGTTGCGGTGATCCGCGTCGGCGGCGCGACCGAGGTCGAGGTCAAGGAGAAAAAAGATCGCGTCGATGATGCGCTCCATGCAACGCGTGCCGCGGTCGAGGAGGGTATCCTTCCCGGCGGTGGTGTTGCGCTGCTCCGCGCGCTCAAGGCGCTCGACAGTGTCAAAACGGCCAATCCGGACCAGAAGGCCGGTGTCGACATCGTACGCCGCGCGATCCAGGTGCCAGCCCGCCAGATCGTGCAGAACGCCGGCGAAGACGGCTCGCTAATCGTCGGAAGCTGCTCGAGAACAGCAGCTATAACTGGGGCTTCAATGCCGCAACCGGCGAATACCAGGACCTGGTGAAGGCTGGCGTGATCGATCCGGCCAAGGTCGTGCGCACGGCCTTGCAAGATGCCGCCCTCGGTCGCGTCCCTGTTGATCACGACCGAAGCGCTGGTCGCCGACAAGCCCAAAAAGGCCGAGGCGCCGTCCGCGCCGATTTACTTCTGACAACACAGGCGCCCGGCCGACTTACGGCCGGGCGTACCTCTGAGCCCGGGAAAAAGGAGGAAATCAGGAGTTTGCAATGAGCACGCGAGTTCGGTTGCGCAAAAGCGGAGCTGCTCTCGACTGGCTTATGCTGGCCTCAAGCTTCGCGACAATCCATTAAGTTTTCGAACGATAGGAGGATGAGATGATCCTGGATCAAACCATTGGCTCCGCTCGTGCGGAGGCACATTGGAATTATGCCGGTCGGCGCTTTATCGGAAATCTGCTGACCGGTATGTTGGCACTAGTACTGGTTTTGACGTCGTTGACTAATTTGGCAGCAGTGGAAGGTTTGTCCCAAATAGACGCTGAAAGCGCTAGTCACACTCTGCCGCTGCCACGAAATCCGGTATCTCGATATCGATGCCCTGGATGAACCGGAATGCGTCAGCGCCGACACTGCGGATCGATACGCTGATGCTGCCGGAGGTGCCGCCCTGGGGTTGACCCGCCAAACCCTCAGGAGGTGACCAAAGGTTCATCGGCGTTGAGCTGAACTAGCACCATAACGGCGCAGTGCTGACGGCGAAGCGGCCTGCATTGCGCCCCAGTCTGTGGAGGAAACCGATGTTTGCAAGCTTCAGTGACCCGTTTGAGACATTGTTGACCCTGCAGCGTGCCCTAGACTCTGCGCATCGCGAGCGACTGGATGGGCCGCGGTACGGCCGCGATCGGAAGTTTCCCGCCGATCAACATCTTCCAAAAGGATGACGACTTCGTCGCGGTTGTCGAACTGCCCAGCATCGACAAGAATGATCTGGAGATCGAGGCGAAGGAAAATACCATTCGCATCCGCGGCAAGAAGACGATTGCCTACGGTGAGCAGGCGAGTGTCCATCGCCGCGAGCGGATCTCCGGTGTGTTCGACCGTACCTTATCAGTGCCGATTCCGAATCGAACCAGATCGCATCAAGGCCGAATATCGCGATGGGATCCTTGCGCTGTTCATACCGCGCGCCGAGGCCGACAAGCCGCGCTCGATCAAGATTAGCTAGGGAGTGGTGCCATGTCAGATTTACAGGAGCTACAAGTCCAGCAGAAACGTGAGGTCGACAAGAAAACCGAGGGCACGACGCCTGGGCGCACATTCTTGCCGGTGACCGATATCTTCGAGACACCTGAGGCATTGACCGTGGTGCTCGAGATGCCCGGCGTCGACCGCAACAGCATCGAGGCGAATGTCGAGGATGATGTTGTCACCATTGAAGGTCGAATTGATTTTGCGAAGTATGAGGGCATGCAGCCGGTCTACACGGAATACAACGTGGGCCATTACGCCCGCAGCTTTGAGATTTCGAACAAGATCGACAAGAGCAAGATCAGCGCCCAGATGAAAGACGGCGTGGTGACGATCGTGCTGCCTAAAGCGGAGCAGGCCAAGCCGCGAAAAATTCAGGTGAGCTAGGGCAGGCTTTCGATGATGCTGCGAGCGGCGAAGGGATTTGCCATCTCGGCCCGATGGGCCTGCGCGCTTGCGCCAGGGACGCCGCGCACCGACCGACAAGGCGAAGAACCCGCTCGGGACGGTGCGCAGGCCAAACCGACTTTCCCTACCGACCCCAAGCCTAATGCGTTGGAGGAAAACTGAAAGTGACATCGGTATTGTTCTAAAGTTTCCCGCCCATGTTGGAATTGCAGGCTGCAACAACGCCGATGTCGGCATCTCGCAGGTCCACACAGCCGGTGGAGAATCCCGTTGAACGTTTTCTGATCGAGCGCGAGCGGCGGGTTATTGTGCATTGCCAAAAACTACTTCGCACCCCGACCTTGTTGGTCGAAGACCGGCGCCGCCTGAGCGGCAGCTCGCCGAAGCCGAAGCCAGGCTCTAAGAGCTGGCTTCAATTCAAAATTAACCGATGCGGCAAGTCAAAAATTTTTTTGCAGGACCCTCTTGAACTTTGCATTGGTTTTTGTATTTGGATTTTTGCCGCTTGTGGCGGTGCCGGGCGCCAGCTTTGGGTCCGGCAGACTGAACCGGGCGCCGGACAGGTGTCTTGCACTGGTGTCTAGCGCTCCTTTCGTATCCATCTTGCTCCTAGGAGGACTTGGCTATGAGGACATACGATCTGAACCCGTTATGGCGGTCGACCATCGGCTTCGACCACCTTTTCAATCTCCTCGACGAAATCCAGCACAGGACCGAGGATAACTACCCTCCCTACAATATCGAGCGGCTCGGCGAAGACCGCTTCCATATTTCGCTCCGCGCTGGCCGGCTTCAGTCCGGATGAGATCGCGGTGACTGCAGAACAAAACGTGCTGACTGTGGAAGGTCGCAAGAGCGACAAGGACCAGCACGAATATCTTTACCAGGGCATCTCGGCTCGGCCGTTCAAGCGGCAGTTCAATCTTGCCGATTACGTCCAGGTGAAAACTGCGAGCTTCGACAACGGCCTGCTCCAGGTCCAGCTTGTCCGCGAAATCCCCGAGGCCATGAAGCCCCGGCGCATCGCCATCAATGGTGGCGCTTCCGTCGGGCAGATCACGAAGAAGGCGGCCTAGCCGCCGGACATCTGATCAACTTGCGCGCGGGCGGCCGTCCGCGCGCAGGAGCAGCTTCATGTGAAGGAGGATATCATGGGAATTCGTGATCTTGTCCGTGGACAAAGGGCCGGCAGCTCGCGACCGGGCAGGAGGCCTTCGATCCGTTTATTACGCTTCACCGCGAGATGAATCGACTCTTTGAAGATGTCTTTCGCGGCTTCGGACCGCTTGGTCGGGTTGGCACCCCCTTGATGGAGGGCCAATTCGGCTGGCCTCGGCTAGAGCTTAGCGAAACCGACAATGCTGTGACTGTTTCTGCCGAGCTCCCGGGTACTCGGCGAAAAAGATGTCCAGGTCGAAATCGCCAATGACGTTCTTTCGATCCGCGGCGAAAAGAAGACCGAGCGGAGCGACGGCTCCAAATTCTTCAGCGAGCGCTACTACGGATCGTTTGAACGCCAGATTCCGCTTGAGGGCGTTGAGGAAGACAAGGCCCAGGCGAAGTTCAAGAACGGCGTTCTGACCGTCACGCTTCCGAAGTCGGAGCAGTCAAGCCGCAACGTCAAGCGTATCGCGATCAACACAAACTGAAGGCTGAAGGCGGCGGTAGCGCCGCCGCCTTCGTGCAATCTCATTAACCCGTCTCTCGACGAAAGGAGAAAAAAGGAGACACGCCATGAGCCAGGCAAATCGGACCGTCAGTGATATTGAGCCTCGTTTCCACTCGGTATCGCATTACAATTCGCCAGAAGACGTATTGAACGACTTCAAACTCTCCATCGATGAAAAGCGAGTAATCCTCTCGTCGTGGGCATCAGATATGTACGCCGTCGAATCTCAGCCGGGTTTGCGCAAGGTGCCAGGTATCCCGCAGGCACTTCGTCTGCACGACATACTGGCGGCGCTGAAGCAACTCGACGACGAGACGGACCCACCGCCACGCGGGGGAATGGCCATGCGGTTGCCTCGTTTCAGCGAGTTCAACTGCGCCGCTTCCGACGAGCCGCGTCGCTTTATAGGTGAGGGCGCGTCGAGACGGCATGGGCCGGTAATCGCCTTGCGCACGCCTCGCGGGTCGCGTTGGACCCGCGAGGAAAATGTGAGGAGATATCGTAAGCTTCTGCAAACTCAACTGACCGACATGGAGCGCAACTTCGTCGAGCGACGGCTTGCGGAAGAACTGGGGGGCTGATCGATAAGCATATAGATCGGTTTTGCTTCGACGAGCGTTGCGATTGGCATCCATGATGACGCAATCAATTGTTTTTTTGATGATCACAAATGTGCTCACCGTAAGCAGTGCTTCGTTCGTGGCATTGCTGGCTTACAGTTATAACACGAGCGACCGAGTATCGACTTCGGCGCCGTCGGTCCCAGACACGGTAGACGCGACCGTAGACGAACCAGACATTGCTCACGCCTGATGTGACGTCTGCTTTCAACCACAACGAACATTCACGGCGTTAACTTTGGGAGCGGCTCAATTTGAGTAATTGGCGGATTGTCTTCTCCGCTGTAGCGCGGCATGCTTCGCACATCACCGCCCGGACCTTGGCCATTATCGGTAACCGAGATACGCAACCGCGCCCTCGCTGCAACAAGGAGCGCCGTGTATGAGCGCGTTTCCATGCCCATCTTGTCGCCTTACTATGCGATTTGTCGGCAAGGAGCGCCTTGAGCGGGAATCGAACGGCTGCCTGCTGACTTTCCAGTGCGACTGCGGCCAAATCTTCTCGACGAGAAGTCACCAATAGGCCTCCTCAGTAGGCGGCTTCTTGCTTTTCTGGGCGGATCCATTACTTGGCTCGTCGCAGTGACGGTCGTTGTGGCAGATAACGGCGGGTCTATGGGGCGTCTGTTGCGGATCCCCGATTTGAACCTAACAGCCGCAGCTAGTTGCTCGATGGCATTGTTTGTCGATGACCAGACATTGGCGGAACAGGCCTTTGTCGGAGTCAAAACCCCATTTCCCTGCCCGTAGCTCAAACGGTGGGTTTTGATCTGAGAAGATCGAAAATGCTCTATCTTTCAATGGGGGTTGACTCATTCCCTCTCCGCCACGCCACAGTACTCCTCTGTATCCGATTGTTCGAACCGACAGCAAAACGAACGAGCAGCGCGACAAACGCTGTTGCCGCCAGTTCTGCGATGTTACCCCCTGGTCACCGCGCAAACCGCAGTTTTTGCCCGTGGGTTCGGAGGATGGTTCTTCCGCCACTGCACGGTTCTCCTCTGTATCCGTTTGTTCGAACCGACAGCAAAAACAACGAGCAGCGCGATAAAGGCGGTTGCGGCCCATTCCGCGATGTTACCCCTAGTCACCGCGCAAACCGTAGCTTCTTGCCGTGGGTTCGGAGGATGCATTTTGCGCAGGCAAGCTCAAGCCGCCCGACGTCGAACGCAAAATTCGGCCCGGCAAATTCTGCGCTTCATGGTAGCGCTCAGGCGTGAACCCATGTCCCCGATCGGACTGGGCTTCGCCCAATGGGCGGTTATGGAATAGCGCCGGCGTAAAGCGGACGTCGAATATTCCCGGCTTGATGGCGGCTCGCCTATTTCCGCGCCCATTCGCCGACGAGGCGGTGCATCTCCAAAAGATGCTCCCGAAGTTGCTCAAGCGCGAAACCGAGCGCAAAGATCCGTTCGGCCGCTTCGCTTTTCATGTTGCGTGTCAGTCCCTCGCGCCGTACCGCGCCGAAGACCTCGATGTAATTCCGGAACGCTACATCGACGGTCCCCAGTGGGGGCGGGGGCTTTTGGTCACGTAGCGCCGCGCCGCTGGCGCGGAGAAAGTCGCGTCCCTTGGCCTCTATATTCCTGAGCGCCGGCGTTAGCCTCGCCGCGATTTCTGCAGGCAATTCGCAACCTGCCGCGCAGCCCAGCATTACGATGTCATGGTGTAAGCGCAACAAGGCGCGCAACAGCGGCCCGGTGTCCGGACCGGCGGTGAGGCGTACATTACGCTCGTGGTCCGCGTCGGCTCCGATCGCGTTCAACCTCGTCAGCGCTGCGGCAATCTCATCCTGAATGCGCCGCCTGTCCGCATGGTCAAGCTCGCGGGCATGGTCCTCCAGAAACCTTGTGAGGGCATCAGCCGCAAGGTCTAGCATATCAGCCGCGGCCTGGATGGTGATCGCATGCGCGCGAGAAGGAAAAAGCAGAAAGGAGACGATGAAGCCGGCAGCGCTGCCGACGGTCACCTCGAGCACCCGATCGATCGCGGAAGCCGCTGGGCTGACGTGTTGCATACTAGGGACCAGAAACACGATGATCGCCGTCACCGGCAGCACGTTGAAATTTGCCCGAAAGGAGGCGATGAAGGCGAGTGGCGCTACCGCAAGCGCCAAAACGGCGAGTAAGGACCATTCGCTGTTGTGCGGGATGAGAACGGCCAGCGCGCCGCCATAGGCGACGCCTCCGAAGGTCCCTACCAGATAGTCGCTCGCCACCTTCACCGAGCGGCCCAAGCTCATCTGCGTCACAACTAGTGCCGTTAGAACAGCGCAGAGCGGTACATGTAGCTGCAATGCCTGCGCCAGCGTGAGCGCCAACAGCGCGGCGACCGTGACCCGCAGCGCGAGAATCAACTCCAGCCGGTAGCCATGGACGGGTGTGCCGTTTTGCGTCAGCAGTCCACCGGCGCGGTTTTCGTTCGCAGACATGCGGTTGATCGGCATTGTTAGGATTGAATAGAGGGTCTTCGCGTTCGTCATTTGCTTGGTCCAACATGCTTGAAGCGACTGGATGTTGACCCTTGGCGACCAACTACGGGCGGCTCGAGCATGACCTCCTTCAAGTGATCGTCACTCACGATGACAACGACGAAATTCAGCTTGCCGTCTTCGCGCATCAAACCTCCACCAAGAGCCTTTCCCGGTGCGGCCTTTTCAGCAACAAGAACGGCGTCTGACAGCTCTTGCCTTACGGATCTCAGAGCAACGATGTTGCTGCGATCTGCATCACTGAGCTGGGTGAGGGCAAGGACAGTCTCTTGGTCTACAACCCTTCCAGTCTTCGCATCGATGGTGTTCTCCCAAACGTGGTTGTCCTTCACCGTCCTCACGCGATATCCACGATCACACGATACGTCGAAGCGGATCTGCGCGGTGCGTGAGCCATCATGTAGCCTTTCAGCGATCGCCATCGCCTCGCTCAACGATAACTGAGCCGCACGAAATAGCGCGAGCAAGCGACGAACTTCGTCTCTTTCAACATTCACGTCGCTGCGATCCTGGGCGGCGGACGGCAATTCGGTTACGTCAGCTGTCGCTGCCGCGGGAACGAGTGCGACCAAAAACAAGAGGATAGTTGCAAATGGAAGGCTCTTCATTTTCATTATTCCGTGGACGTTAGCCCAAGGGTTTTCGACCGCTGTTCGTCTGCGTGGTTGAGAAGTGGGGTGTCAAAAGGCTTGGCATCTCGGTGTGAGCCGGCGATGCAATCCGTACGGCTCGCCGCCTATGCATCAATTCCTAGGTCAAGCCCTTCTTCGCTGAAGTTCTGCCTCGATCAGGCCGAAGGTGAGTTCGACGGGGACTAGCGAAACCCTCACCCAGCAAATGATGAGATCTCGTGCGTGGAGCAGAGCCGGCGTCATTCGAGTATGTACGCGCTCGGATGGCGCGCCCTGGCCCAGTTACGAGCGCAGGCATGCCGATAAGCAAAGATTATCGCAGTGCAAAGCACCAAGCTTACGGTGATTAATCCAAACGCCACCAGCACATTGAGACCCTGCCGCTAGTCCTGGGGCGAGACTTTCCGGGAGGAGCGAAAAAAGCGTCGGCATCAAATGTCTCCAAGATTGAAACTAAACCGTATAGTTCAAATACCATCGAGGAGCGGTGCTGTCAATAGTCCTGATAGTCGCTTTCGCCCGCTCGAGTTTGATTGCTCGGACTGCGTCCCGGTTTTCGGTCAAACTGAAGTTCAATGGCAGACAGGACGGCTCCCTGTCCTGCCACTGCTTCTCGCACAGCGGCTTGGCTGCATATTCTAAGTGCAGGAATAGCTGGTTAGCCGGAGCTGGCGGTTTGGAAGCCCATTATGGCGTCCAGTCTGCCTCACAAGCCGCAAGAAAAAAGCTCACGCGTTCATGCAAGAAGGACGGCAACTCCTTCTTGAGGTCCTTCAGTTCCTCACCCATGAGGGATCTCATAAGCATCGGAAGCAGAATGAGATCCATGAACATCTGCGCCGTAGCGAGTTTTCGCTTACCGCTGAATGGTCCTCTTGGTGAGCGGGCGAGTCTCTGTGCCGCCGAATTTAAGAGCTGTGACACGGCACCTGCCGCTCGGTCGCGCGCGGCGTCGTGCACATTTCGGCTCAATTCCGGAAAGCGTCGAGCCTCGGCGATCGTGGCACGGGTTAGGTCGAGCGTGTCCGCGATAAATCTCTCCACGATCTCGAGGCCCAGATTGGCGAGCTTATCCTGGATCGTGCGACCTTGGGGCGTAAACCCCTCGAAATTCGTTAAGCCGTTGATGGTGCGGCCTACTACCGCAGTAAAAAGCGCCTCCTTCCCGGGAAAATGGGCATAGATCGTCGGCTTGCTTGCCGGAGCAGTCTCCGCGATCTCGTCGATACTTGTGCTGTGGAAGCCCCTTTCAAGAAACAGCTGCTGCGCTGCATCGAGAATCCGCGCCTGAACGTCGCCGGCAAGGTCTTTCGTTGGCCTACCGCGTTTCGAGCCTTTGTTCTTTGCCATCAATTCATCTCACAATCACGAGTTTGTGCCTTCGCAATTCCCTCTTGACACGGTCACGGCAAAAATGCAAGGAAAAGAAAATATACGGTTTAGTGTATTTGAGTTGCTCGGTCCTAAGGCAGGCTTACGAGAGCTTTTCCAGGAGGACCGGCGGGCCGGGCGGCGACGTGCGCCTCCGTCCGCCGATCGTCCGAGCCCTAGTTGTGGAGATTGTCGTGGTTACATTTGACCCAGACCCCCCGGCAGCGAAGGCGGGGACGTCGTCGTGCGAGCCCAAGTCGTTAGGTCAGCAAAGCCGCCCTATTGCAGTTGCAAGTGTGCCGCATCCGAATGCGTCATCCCTGTACAGAGGCGAATCGGCTTCTCCCTGCCGCTCTACGGAAATGTTGGGCGAACTGCTGTCACCCTTCAACCGCATGGACGTGCTATGAAACATCACTCTTCGAACCAAACCTGTGTCATTCAAACGAGCGGCAAACGCAAGCTGAGGAGCTTCGCCGGGCTCGCGGTCGCGCTTGTCGCGACCATGTTGAGCGGCTGCAATGATCACGCCGCGTCTCCAACCACGCGGGCTGCGTTCGTCCGCACAGAAATCGTGGAGCCGCACGGCATGCAAGTCTCTGCCACGCTAACCGGCGAAGTCCGGGCGCGTTTCCAGGCCGATCTATCCTTTCGTGTCAGCGGGCGCCTGATCGAGCGCTTTGCCGATGTTGGCAGTCACGTCCAGGCCGGACAAGTACTCGCTCTGCTCGATCCCGCCGAGCAACAAGCCGATGTCGATGCCGCGAGCGCGGCTGTGGCCGCGGCAGAATCTCAGTTGCGGGTGGCGAAAGCGACGTTCGAGCGGCAGAAATCGCTGATCTCGAGTGGCTTTACCACCCGACCGAGCTACGATCAGGCGCAGGAGGGATTGCGAACCGCGGAAGGTGCGCTTGAGGTCGCGAAAGCGCAGCTGGGGTCGGCGAACGAAGCTCTTGGCTATACCGCTTTACGTGCCGAAGCTGCGGGCGTGATTACCGCGCGCAGTCTGGAAGTCGGTCAGGTCGTACAGGTTGCTCAACCAGTCTTCGCGCTGGCGCAAGACGGGGAGCGGGACGCAGTTTTTGACGTCTACGAATCGATCTTCTTTGGAGATCTCGATGGCAGCCGGGTATCGCTGACGCTGGTTTCTGACCCCGATGTAACTGCGAGCGGGTATGCCAGGGAGGTCTCGCCCGCCATTGATGCGAAGAGCTCGACGATCCGCGTCAAGGTGGCAATCCAGGATCCGCCGGCAGCGATGACGCTCGGAAGCGCCGTCGCAGGGACAGTCAAAACGAAAGCCCAACAACAGATCGCGTTGCCCTGGACTGCCTTGATGGCGGTGGGATCGAGACCTGCTGTCTGGATCATTGATCCGACGACCAAGACCGCGTTCCTAAAGCCGGTGACGGTCGGCGGCTATGAAGCAGGTGGCGTGCTGATCGAGGCGGGTCTCGAGCCCGGCGAGCGCGTGGTGACCGATGGCGGCAAACTGCTGAGCGTTGGACAGCCCGTGACCTACGAGGGAGAGCGATTATGAAGAAGCGCGCCATGATTGCAGCCGGTATCGTTGGGTCGGCGTTGGCACTGTCTGGATGTCAGCAGGAGACGAAAGCGCCTGAGCCCGTGAGGCCCGTGTTGTCGACCGTCCTGGAGTTGAGCCGATCGGACGGGACCGCAGCTGTGGGGGTTGTTGAGCCTCGGTTCAAGACCAGCCTTGCCTTCCGCGTGTTGGGACGCCTTACCGGACGTCCGGTTAACGTTGGTGATCTCGTTACCGAAGGGAAAACCGTCGGCACTATCGATCCAACGGCTCTTGAGCTCGCCGTGCGCGCGGCCAAAGCGGAGCTTGCAAAGGCGGAAGCGCAACTGGCGAACGCGCAGGCGACAGAACAACGAAAGCGGGCTTTGATTACAAGCGAAGCGACCACAAAGCAGACATTGGACGATGCTGAGCAAGCGCGGGCCGGTGCCGAAGCATCGGTGGCTCGCGCGCAGGCAAATCTAACGAAGGCCACCGAACAGCTCGGGTATGCCCAGCTGAAGACCGATTTCGCGGGCGTTGTCACCGCGGTGGGCGCGGAGATCGGACAGGTGGTCTCGCCTGGCCAGACCGTGCTTACGGTCGCGAGGCCCGATATCAGAGAAGCGGTCGTCGATATCGGGGCGGATTTCCCGCTTCCCCTGGAAATCGGACTGCCATTCACGGTCAGCTTGCAGCTCCTGCCCACCGTCCAGGTTGAAGGCCAAATCCGTGAAATCGCGCCGCAGGCCGATCCGGTGACGCGCACGCGCCGGGTCCGCATCGCCCTGAACGATCCACCTCCAACCTTCCGCCTCGGCGCTACCGTGACGGCGAAGCTTAGCAAAGAGCAAAGCCCGATCCTACGGGTGCCCGCATCGGCGGTCCTTGCCAAGGATGGCACCAATTTCGTCTGGGTCGTTGATCTCCCCACAAACTCGGTCTCGCTGCACAAGGTCGATCTTGCGACCGACGAAGGAGGCATCCGCGTAATCGATGGGCTTTCCGCCGGCGCACGCGTCGTGACCGCTGGGATTCACAGCCTCAAGCAAGGACAACACGTCCGTATCGAACAGGATTCAAACCCATGAAGTCATTCAACCTTTCCGACTGGGCGCTCGGACATCGTTCGCTCGTCTGGTATTTCATGATCGCCTTCATGGCGGCAGGGCTTTTTGCCTACCTTCAGCTTGGGCGGCAGGAAGATCCCGACTTCACCATCAAGACCATGGTGATCCAGGCGCAGTGGCCGGGTGCATCTCCCGAAGAGATGACGCGTCAAGTCACCGACAGGATCGAGAAGAAGCTCGAGGAGCTGGAATTGCTCGACTATACCAAGAGCGTGACCGTCGCGGGCCAGACAACGGTGTTTGTCTATCTGCGAGACACCACAAAGGCGGCCGACGTCGCCCCGACCTGGGCTCGGGTCCGCAACATGATCGCGGATATCAAGGGCGACTTTCCGCAAGGCGTGATCGGGCCGGGATTTAATGATCGCTTTGGCGACGTGTTCGGCAATATCTACGCCTTCACCAGCGACGGCTTGAGCCAGCGCCAGCTGCGCGATCAGGTCGAGGACGTCCGCGCCAAAATATTGACCGTACCGAATGTTGGCAAAGTGGACATTCTGGGTGCGCAGGACGAGGTGATTTACCTCGAATTTTCCACCCGGAAGATCGCGGCACTTGGTCTCGACGTCCGCTCGATCATGGCCTCCTTGCAAGGACAAAACGCGGTCGCGCCATCCGGCGTATTCGAGGCGGGGCCCGAGCGGATCAGCGTCCGCGTGAATGGACAGTTCACCTCCGAAGCCAGCCTGAAGGCGATCAATCTGCGCGTCAACGATCGCTTCTTTCCGCTGACTGATGTCGCAACCGTCACCCGCGGTTATCTCGATCCGGCCAGGACATTGTTCAGGTACAATGGCCAGCCTGCGATCGCCCTCGCCATCGGAATGAAGTCCGGCGCCAACCTCCTGAAATTCGGCGAGGCGCTGAAGGATGAAATGTCAAAGATCCTCGCCGACCTGCCGATCGGCGTCGGGGTTCATCTGGTGGCGGATCAGCCGGTCGTGGTGGAGCACGCGGTGTCGGGCTTCACCGAAGCGCTGTTTGAGGCTGTGGTCATTGTCCTCGTCATCAGCTTTCTCAGCCTGGGACTCCGGGCGGGTCTCGTGGTTGCGATTGCGATCCCGCTGGTACTGGCCATCACCTTCGTGGTGATGGCCTATACCGGGATTTCGCTGCAGAGGATTTCGCTGGGCGCATTGATCATCGCGCTCGGCCTCCTGGTCGATGACGCGATGATCGCCGTAGAAATGATGGTAGCGCGGCTCGAAGTCGGCGATCCCCTGATGAAAGCCGCGACACACGTCTATACGTCGACCGCCTTTCCCATGTTGACAGGCACGCTGGTCACCGTAGCGGGGTTTATCCCGATTGGTCTCAACACCAGCAATGCCGGCGAATTCACCTTCACCTTGTTCGTGGTTATTGCAGTCTCCTTGATCGTGTCGTGGATTGTCGCGGTGCTGTTCACGCCGCTGCTCGGGGTCACCATCCTGCCCGCCAAGATGCAAGGTCATCACGAAGAGAAGGGTCGGCTCGCACAGATGTTCTCACGTCTGCTTCTCGTCTGCATGCATCACCGCTGGATAACCATCTCGGTGACGGTTGCTGCCTTCTTCCTTGCTCTGTTCGGGATGAAATTCGTGCCGCAGCAGTTCTTCCCCTCGTCGGACCGGGCTGAGTTGGTGATCGACTGGAACCTGCCACAGAACGCCTCGATCGCCGATACCAACGCTCAGATCTCCCGCTTCGAACGGGAGCAGTTGCGGGGCAATGATTCAGTCGACCATTGGTCAACCTATATCGGCATCGGCGCACCGCGGTTTGTTCTGTCATTCGATGTGCAGACGGCCAACTCGTGGTTTGGCCAGCTCGTAGTCCTGACCAAGGGCGGCATCAAGGCTCGCGACCGCGCCAAGGCGCAGTTCGAGGCTTACCTGAGCAAGACCTTTCCCGGGACTGACACCTACGTCAAGCTGCTCGAGGTAGGTCCGCCGGTGGGACGTCCGGTGCAATACCGCGTGAGCGGGCCCGACATCGCAAGAGTACGGGAGCTTTCGCAGAAGCTCGCCGGCATCCTCCGGAGCAGCTCTGATCTAGGCAACGTAGTGTTCGACTGGATGGAGCCTGCGCGCGTCGTCAAGGTCGACGTTCTCCAGGACAAGGCGCGCCAACTTGGCGTGACTTCGGAGGATATTGCTACGACCTTGAATGGCGTGCTTGAGGGCTCGTCGATTACGCAAGTGCGAGACAGCATCTATCTCGTCAATGTCATGGGACGCGCCACCGCTCCGGAACGCGCGTCCATTGATACGCTGCGGGATTTGCAATTGACCGGGCTTGGCGGCCAAGCGGTGCCGCTCGGGGCCGTAGCTAATCTGCGCTACGAAATCGAGCAGCCGACAATCTGGCGGCGCGCTCGGATACCGACGATCACCCTCAAGGCGGGTATCGTCGACAACGTACAGCCGAAGACGATCGTGGATCAATTGGTTCCGAAGGTGGCCACGTTCGCCAAGGAATTGCCAACCGGATACTCGGTGGCAGTCGGAGGCTCGGTCGAGGAGAGCGCCAAGAGCCAGGCGCCGATCGTAGCCGTCGTGCCGCTGATGCTCTTTATCATGGCCACGGTCCTGATGGTTCAGCTGCAAAGTTTCCATCGCTTGTTTCTGGTGTTTGCGGTCGCGCCGCTCGCCGTGATCGGCGTCGTCATGGCCTTGCTGCCGAGCGGCGCGCCTCTTGGTTTCGTTGCCATCCTCGGCGTGCTGGCGCTGATCGGCATTCTGATCCGGAACTCGGTGATCTTGATCGTGCAGATCGAGGAACTGAAGAAGGAGGGACGCCCGGCCTGGGACGCCGTTGTGGAGGCGACCGAGCATCGCATGCGGCCAATTCTACTGACAGCGGCCGCCGCAAGCCTCGCGCTCATTCCGATCGCCCGGGAGATTTTCTGGGGCCCAATGGCCTACGCGATGATGGGCGGCATTATTGTGGGTACGCTGCTGACGTTGTTGTTCCTGCCGGCACTCTATGTGGCTTGGTTCCGGATAAGTGAGGAGCCGAATGACTCCCCGGGGGCGGCCGCTTGCGAGAGCACGTTGCTTGTCAGCTCGCCAGATCTCACGCTGAGCTGATTTCAGCTTCGATGGAAATCATAAGAGCTCTCGCTTTGCTTGGTGCGGGGTCGGGCAGGTCCACGCCAGCCTTCAAAAACTTCTAAAAATCGCTGTTCAGCTTCGAAACGAGTTTTTATGCAAGCAGATCCCACATTGAGGCCAACTTCATCGCACGCGAACAAGATCGCGATCTTCATCGATGGGCCAAATCTTTATGCAACAAGCAAAACGATTGGGTTCGATGTAGACTTCAAGCGGCTGCTGTCCGAGTTCGGCGGCCGCGGAAAGCTCTTTCGGTCCTTTTACTACACAGCCGTCATCGAGGATCAGGAATATTCATCGGTTCGACCTCTGGTCGACCGGTTGGATTACAACGGGTTCACCGTTGTGAAAAAGCCGACCAAGGAATTCGTCGATCCCAGCGGGCGGCGCAAGGTTAAGGCCAATATGAATGTCGAGCTCACAGTCGATGCCATGGAACTTGCGGCGCACGTAGACGAGATGATTTTGTTTCCCGGCGACGGCGATTTTCGGTCACTCGTCGAAGCTGTCCAGCGACGCGGCGTCCGCGTGACAGTCGTTTCATCATTTGTATGTCAACCGGCCATGATTGCGGATGAGCTGCGCCGGCAGGCCGACGAGTTCATCGATCTGAAGCACCTGGAATCGAAGGTCGGACGCAGTGTAAGCGCCATTCGAGCGATTTCGAACGGTGAGCGCTAGAGAAGCCCCTTTTATTTGTCCAAGGCCAAGGCCGTGTGCAGCGTCGTTCGTCACGATCGTAACGGCACACCAATTCGCGTCGTCCGCGGCGGCTGCAAGCGAAAGAGTTGGAATTGACGGATTTCGCGAGCAATCACAATCAGTCGTGCTCGAAAAATTGAGAAACTTCAATTGATCGAGCAGCCAGTTAGTTTAGGTCACTGAAAGAGGTCGAAGACGACGCGCGCAGCGTCGCCTCCGGCTAAGCAAGCCCTGACGTCATTCGACCCTGGTCGAATAGCGTCTTAGTCGCAAACTAGATCGCGCTTGTTACGACTGTATACGTAGTAACAGCCGTCATCGGCGTAGTCGTCGTTGCCACGGCCGTAGACGCTGTAATCCCTCGTGTGAGCGTATCGCCATCCACGATTAGCATAGCCAAAGCTTCTGGAGTGGCTATAGCCAAAAGTTGCACCGCGGTTGCCAGCCGGAACTCCTGTAGGTCCGCCGATAGAAGATGGTCCATGAGGGCCGGCGACGTCAGCGCGTGGGGAAACTGCGACGGGGCCAGGGTGAATGGCTTGACCGCCGACTCGGAGGGCAAGGGGTGGTCCACCGGCTCCAAGGATGGGAGGAGGCCTGACGGCAAAGGGCGGAGGACCACCGGGTAGCGTGGGTAACGGGGGTAGCTGCGCGAGCGCTGCAGTCGGCGCAAATGCAACAGCGGCGAGTGCCACGCTTACGGACATTTTGTAAAGATTCTTCCACATAGTCGAGTACCCCCTCTTTTATTTACTGCTGATCGAGGCAGTTGCCGCGCCGGACTCAAACACTGACCTGCAAGCGGCACTCAGATCCGTTTTTCTTTGCCGCAGACAAGCTTCGACCTTGGTGGGATCAGGAATGTCGCTGATGCAAAGCCTGAATGCATCGGGCGCACATGCCGCCCGCTGCTCTGGAGTTCCGCGATTCTCTTGAGCGATAGCAACCGTCCTGAAGGTGCAGACTACGATCAAGATGATCACGGCAAAGTTGTACTTCGACATTTTTCTCCTCGTTTCATTTGCCTTTGAATTGCCGGCGGCCAGCCCAAGGAGCGTCCATCAAGCAATCGTGAAGCTCAAAACTGCTGAAGAACGAGCTCCTGACTCGGCTTGCTTGACAGGTCGTTCGATCCGTGCTTAAACAAACTATACGGTTTAGTATATTAAACGAGAGCACAATGTCAACCCACTGGATTGCGGCCGGACGATACAAACTGGGACTGGAGTCACGGATTGCGTGCACTAACTTGCTCCTGGCGGTTCTGTTGGCGTGCGCAACCTTGGTTCTGGGTCCCGTAGGGGGGCGATGCGCCCTAAGCCTCGCCACTTGGGGTTTTCTTCACGCCAAGTCAGCTCTCAGGTCTAACGCTCTGCTACCGCAGCAGCACGACAGAGCGCGACACGCCAAAATCGATATCAAGCAGTCACGGGCGGTTAGCGCTGATCCCGCGCTCTCAGCCGATCGTCGCCTAGATCGTGTAGCCCTAGCCCTACTGAGCACCTCAGATCATCAGCCTTCCTAAAACCCGATCCGGACAGAACGTCGGATTAACAAAGAAAGCGCGCGAACCATGAATTTTCAACCTCGACCACATCTCACCACTGCCGACCGGCGGCTGCCATTCGATTGCATAGCCTTGCTGTTGCAAGGCGGCGGCGCTCTGGGAGCATATCAGGGAGGCGTCTACGAGGCGCTGGCGGAGGCTGATATTCATCCCAACTGGATCGCCGGCATCTCGATCGGAGCGATCAACGCTGCCATCCTTGCCGGCAACCCGCCCAATTCCCGCGTTGATCGGTTGCGTGAATTTTGGACGCAGGTGACGTTGACCGCGCCTTGGGACTGGTCGGGCAACCCATTCGTTGATTTGGCCCGAAGCAACGACGCACGCAATCTTCTCAATCAAATGAGCGCCAATATGGCTGCTGCTTTCGGCGCGACAGGTTTCTTCTCGACGCGGCCGCTGCTACCGTTACTGCAGCCGGGCGGCACGTCGGCGGCGACCAGCTTCTATGATACCCAGCACCTCAAGCAAACGCTGGAGCGCCTGGTCGACTTCGATCGCCTGAATGCCGGGATGACGCGCTTCAGCGCGGGCGCGGTCAATGTCAGGACCGGCAATTTTGTCTATTTCGACACTACCACTCACAAGATCGCCCCGGAGCATGTCATGGCGAGCGGGGCACTGCCGCCGGGCTTTCCGGCCATCGAGATCGATGGCGAGCACTACTGGGATGGCGGCCTTGTGTCCAACACGCCACTACAATGGGTGATCGAGAGCAGCCCCCAGCGCCAGGATACGCTCGCATTTCAGGTTGATCTTTGGAGCTCGCAAGGCGCGCTTCCGCGCAACCTGGCGGAAGTCGCCACACGTCACAAAGAAATTCAGTTTTCAAGCCGCACGCGCGCGAGCACCGGCCAATTCAAGAACGTGCATCGGGTTCAGCGTGCCCTTGACGCCTTGCTGCGCAGGCTTCCTGCCGACTTTGAGGAGAACGATGATCTAAAGATCCTGAAGTCGGTCGCCAGCGACAAGGTCTACAACATCGTACAACTGATCTACCGCGCTCAGAACTACGAAGGTCACTCCAAGGACTACGAGTTTTCCCGTCTGTCGATGCAGGACCATTGGCGCGCGGGCTATCACGACGCCGTCCGCACGCTACGACATTCCGAGGTTCTTGCTCGCCCCATGAGCTTGGATGGCGTCTTCACCTTCGATCTCGAACGCGACGGGCGTGAATGAGAGAAAGTCAATGCCAAACGCAGAGAAGGACCTGAAAATGCGCGACAAAGAAGTATTGGAACGGGCGTTCGCGATGCCGCTCACCAGCCCTGCCTATCCGCCGGGACCGTACCGGTTCGTCAACCGCGAATACCTTATCATCACATATCGCACCGATCCGGCAAAGCTGCGGGCGGTGGTGCCCGAGCCGCTCGAACTCGACGCGCGGGAGTCGCTGGTAAAATACGAATTCATCCGTATGCCGGATTCGAACGGTTTCGGTGACTACACGGAGAGCGGGCAGGTGATCCCGGTCTCTTTCCGCGGCCGCAGAGGCAGCTACACCCACTGCATGTTCCTCAACGACGAGGGGCCGATCGCAGGTGGCCGTGAACTTTGGGGCTTTCCCAAAAAGTTGGCACAACCGACGCTGCGAACCGAGATCGACACGCTTGTCGGAACCCTGGATTATGGGCCGCTTCGCGTCGCGACCGGCACGATGGGCTACAAACACCGCGAAGCTGATTTGGCGCAAGTCAAAGCTTCGCTCGCGGCTCCAAATTTTCTGCTCAAAATCATTCCGCATGTCGACGGCAGGCCGCGCATCTGCGAGCTCGTCGAATACCATCTTGAGGATGTCGCGATAAAGGGCGCGTGGACGGGACCCACGGCGCTACACCTGTCACCCCACGCATTGGCACCCGTCGCCGAGTTGCCAGTGCTCGAGATCGTGTCCGCAATCCACATCGTTGCCGACCTTACGCTCGGCCTCGGCAAGGTCGTGCACGACTATCTGCAACAACCAATCGAACGTCCACTCCGGGACTACGAAAGAAGTTTGGTCGTCCAAACATAACTTCAAGGCGCCCTGCAAGAAATCAATAAGGAGAACGAAATGGGTATTCTGAAAGATAAGACGGCAGTCGTGACCGGTTCGACGAGCGGCATAGGTCTCGCCTGTGCGCGTGCCTTCGCAGGGGCCGGGGCCAACATCGTTCTCAACGGCATCGGTGCACCAGCCGACATCGAGAAAGAGCGATCTGCGATCGAGAGCGACTTCGGCGTGAAGGCTGTTTATTCGCCCGCGGATATGAGCAAGCCGAGGGAAATCGCCGAGATGGTCGCGCTTGCGGAGAAAACATTCGGCCGCACCGACGTGCTCGTTAACAATGCCGGCATCCAGCACGTCTCTCCCATCGAGGAGTTTCCGGTCGATAAGTGGGACGCGATCATCGCGATTAACCTGTCTTCCGCCTTCCATGCCATCCGTGCAGCCGTTCCTGGCATGAAGCGGCGCGGCTGGGGCCGCATCATCAGCACAGCGTCGGCGCATTCGCTGGTCGCCTCTCCCTTCAAGTCGGCCTACGTCGCGTCGAAGCACGGTATCGCGGGTCTCACCAAGACGGTGGCGCTGGAGCTCGCGAGGTCGAAGATCACGTGCAACTGTATCAGCCCCGGCTACGTCTGGACGCCGCTAGTGGAGAAACAGATACCGGACACGATGAAGGCGCGCAGCATGACCAAGGAGCAGGTGATCAATGACGTCCTGCTTGCCGCCCAGCCCACAAAGGAATTCGTGACGGTCGAGCAGGTAGCTTCGCTCGCACTGTTCTTGTGCAGCGACAACGCGGCGCAGATCACCGGCGCCGACCTGTGCATCGATGGCGGCTGGACCGCTGCGTAGGCGCATGTGCGGCCGACCAACGTCTCCAGCCGTCGCCGGACCTGCTACGGGAGGCATGTTGTCACCTGGCGCTCTCTAGTGACGTTGCACGGAGGAAACGCTCCCATCACGCTTGCGCGGTGCGCTATCAGGCCTCTGAGGGGGGCCAACTTCGACTCTCAAAATGCGGTCTCGCAAGATGCCGTCGGCGATTAACCTCAAGCATGACTTGTTTCAGCCGATCGCCGCAGACCATCAGGACAACAAAGTTCAGTGTGACAGAGTCGTCGACCAGGCGGCCGGCGATGGCCATTCCCGGCACGATCCTTTCTGCGACCAGCACCGCTTCTGACATCTCCTGCGTGACGTGCTTGAGGGCCTTGATGTTGGTGCGGTCGTCACCGCCAAGCTTCTGGAAGGAGAGTACTCTCTCGACGCCTGTGATACGTCCGATCTTCGCATCAATCGTATTCTCCCAGATCAGGTCGTTCCTAACTGTCCTCACCCGATAGCAGGGGAAAGCCGACCTGTCGAAGCCGATCTGCACCGTGCGTGAACCATCGTGGCGCCTCTCGGCCTCCGCTATTGCATCGCGCAAGGACAGCTGCGTTACACGCGACAGCTCGAATAGTCGGTGAATCGTGTCCTGCGCATGTTTTGCCGTGTTGTCATTCTGAGCCGCGCTGGCTGGTTCCACTATGTCAGCCATCGCGCATCCGCGAGGTAGAGCAGTTCTCGATGCGGATGTCGCAAACAGATTGTTCTTCATTCTCTAATCCTGGGTCGCGGGGCGGATGTAATGGGCCGAAAGTGGAAGCGGTATGCGCGGGAGAGTGGGCGCCTGTGCGAAAGCTTCGCGCATGCGGCCTTCGGTAGCGGCGAACATCGTGTTACTGGGCACGGAAAGCACTGGATCATGATGGGGTGGCCGACGCCTCAGGTGGGCGTGATCGCTCATTTCGTGATGCTGGATTCTCGGGCCGCTCAGCTTTGGCGGCTCAGCCGGCTCTGGCGTCGAGCCTGATAGTTGCGAACCTTTGTCGATCGCTGACGAATCGGTAGACGCGACGGCTTGCCGCGTGGCTGCGCCGTCCTGCTCCACGCGTGCCAGAAATGTAGGCTGGGTCGTGTCAAACACGACGGCCTCCGGACCCTTCCGTTCGGAATGGATCCGGATCACGGGGAGCCTCACTTCGGACTTGACGTGTTCGCCTTTCGGCGGCGGGGCAACCCAGCCCGCTGCGAAAATCAAAACGAGCAAGGCACCGCCAGCAAACAGGAAGTATCGCTGCAACGGCAATTGCACGTCTGCCCTTGCACGTACGCGCCAAGTCCCAGATCTCTTCATTTTACTTGCTCCCCTGGCGCAACGATCCGGTTCGCTTCCCCCAATGTCTCGTCGCCTGCCTGGTCGGCGCCCAATGCAACGCCGCCCTGCAAAAGCGGGATGAGGCCCCCAAGGCGCGCCGTCGGCATTGAAGCTGGAAGTCATTCATTTCTGGGCTCTTTTCTGCCTGGCGATTTCTAACCGCGGCGCCTGTCCTGGTTGCGCAAAGGCAGGCTTGACAATGAGCGGATCGACGATATACTACACCGTATAGTTTATATAAATGCCGACAGTCCTGTCAAGTGTCGATGTTCAAGCGCCCGCGTTTAGCCTCTTGGAACGTGCCGTTGATGAAATCGGCTTCTTGCCCAGCTCTTCAAGTCCAAATGAAGTTCAAAAGCAAAGTACCCGAGGAGTGAACCGAAATGATTGAGCGTTTCAGTCGTCTATTTTTGGTCGTAGCGCTGCTCGTTTGCGCGGCCAACTCCTCTGCCGAGGAAAACCGGGGTGCACCTTGGCAAAGGGCGGCATGCGCCCCCGATGCTTTCAGACTGTGCAGCGGCGTCATACCCGACGCCGCGAAGGTGGAAAGCTGTTTGAGGCAGAAGCAGGCTGAGCTCAGCAATGCCTGCAATGCTTTTTTCGCTCGCAAGGCTTTCGCGCAGCGGCCCGCGGCAAACCTAGAGAACGAGCGCTCGTAAACGTTTCTGATCTGCGGCGACGAGCAACAAAACACAATCTCATGAGAGACCGCAGTAAACTGATGGAGAGGATAAGATGGAAATGACCTACTTTCCCGCGATCGCTGCGCTCGGGACCGCTTCCGGAAGCTTCGCTACGTTTTTCACGACCTGGGTGGTGCGGCGCCGACAAGATCGCCTTCGCCGTGTAAGAGAGACAATTTCCCAGCGTCAAGAGCTGTACAAGAGCTTCATCGAGGAATTGTCCAGGCTCTATGCCGACGCGCTCGTAAACGACAAGTCAGAGATTCCTAAGCTGGTCAACGTATACGCGCTCATCGGCAGAATGAAAATCGTATCGACCGATGAAGTCATCGCTGCGGCTGAAAAAGCAGGGCGCCTAATCATAGCAACCTACCTTTCTCCCAACAGGACGCTTGTCGATCTGCCTGACTTGATCAGTGAAATGGACCCACTGCATGACTTCAGCGAAGCGTGTCGTCGCGAATTAAGAATGGCCCGTTTGCACTGAGGACCAGTCACGTCGATATCGCAGCATCTGGCGCGCTGTTCGCGGCGTTGCTGCTGCAATCAACCTGGGCTCGATGACCGGTCAAAGCGTGCGACCCAATCCGGTCCGTTCGAGATTGACTTGCTCTGAGTGGTCGTCGCTCGCGACACGACAACGAAATTCAGCCCTTATCATCAAAAGAAAGTTCCTATGGAGAAGATGAAATGAAAAAGTATCTGCTTTCGACTGTCATAAGCTGTGCCACCTTGCTCTCGGCGACGACTGCCAACGCGCACTCCTTTTACGATGGCTCGTGGAGTCTTGTGTTTTTCACGCAACGAGGCGTGTGCGATTCCACCTACGATTTCTCAGTGAATATAAATGACGGCGTCCTGACACACCCCAATCTGGTGAAGTTCAAGGGGTATGTCGGAAGATCGGGCGCGGTTCGCGCGTCGGTGACGGTTCAAGACAAATACGCGTCAGGTTCAGGAAGGCTGACGACAGCCTCAGGCCGCGGGGTCTGGAGCGGCCGCGCGGGAGCGGAACGCTGTTCGGGATATTGGACTGCGCAACGAAACTAGCGGGGCGCAATCGTCGGAATGAACCCCCTAAAAACGAAATTGCAATTTTTTTGTTAAAGGCCGAAAGATGGCAGACGCTGGAAACGGACGCCTGAAGTATATTGGTGTCACAGGTCTTATTGTTTGTGCATTCCTAGCTGGCTATCTCCAGCAACGGCCGGCGCTGTCCCCACCAACAGCATCTCAACTTATTGACGGCGGCTATCTAGAACCCGCAGCTAGCGTTGAGGCTTCGTTCCGTGAAGTGGCAGAGCAGACGGCGGTGATGGACCTTCAGTCCGTGCGTCCACTGTTTGGCATGGAAACTGAACCCGTCATCGGAGGTCTGGAATCGAAATGGCGGGCCGTCGAGCTTGAAATCGGCCACGAAGAGAAGGTGCTCGCGGATTGTCGCACCCAGAAGGCTTGTCCCGAGCCCGCGCGGGAGCTTTTGAATATTATCGCCGAAGGTGGTGGCCGCACGGGCCGAGCACGCGTTGGTCTGATCAACAGGGCGGTGGATCTCGCGATCACCCCAACCACCGATGAGGCCCAATGGGGGGTCGAGGACCGTTGGAGCTCTCCGTTTGAGACCCTACAAACCCATCGCGGCGACTGCGAGGACTACGCGATCGTCAAGTATGTCGCGCTGCGAGAGGCGGGATTGTCCAGCGCAGACGTAAAGATCGTCATCTTACGAAAGCTCTTTCCGAGCGAAGACCACGCGGTGGCTGCGGCACGCGTGAACGGAGAGTGGTTGATTCTGGACAATCGCCACCTCACATTGGTGCGTGATACCGATATGACGAGAGCGATTCCGAAATTTCAGCTTGACGACGTCGGCGTGCACCGTTTCTTGCCCTCATCTACGAGCGCCCTCTCAATAACGCCCGCGGAAACGTCGCGAGTCGCCAAGAGTGAGAGCATCGTTTCCAGGACCTTCGACCAAGGCGCTCCTGGCGTTCCACCCCAGAATCGCTCTGTCGGGTCAATCTGGTCCCGTGCACCGCGAGCCACATAGTCATGAATCTGCAAGCAAGCGCCGTTGCCTCCTGGTCGCAGCTGGTTGGAAGCTCGCAGCGCACGAGTGACCGCTTCTGGCGCGAAGCGGACATACGCCGAAGGGGGTGACATCCGAAAGTGCCATGAGGAGACTCATACAGCGCAGCGATTATGTGCTTTATTCGATCACCTGTCGGCGCGCGGCGCAGCAGGAACCAATCCGGTATCCTGAAGCCGAGCGCCTTGGCGGCTTCGAGATTAATGACTAGCTCAATTTTGGTTGGAGTCTCGACCGGGAGTTCGCTTGGGCGCGCACCTCGGAGAATTCTGTCGATCAAAAACAGAGGACGGACAATGAAGCAAGCTGCCTTGCGGCCAGAACCTTACACGAAGAAGGTTGCACTCGTCCTGCAAGGCGGGGGCGCCCTCGGAAGCTATCAAGCCGGCGTTTACGAGGCGCTTGCCTCGTCGGACTACAAGCCTGGCTGGGTGGCCGGGATCTCGATCGGCGCAATCAATGCCGCTTTGATCGCCGGCAATTCACCCGAAACGCGCGTCGAAAAACTGCGCGAGTTCTGGCGCGCGATCACGACGCCGGCGAGATGGGCCGTACCGATTTCCGGTCTCTTCAACGGCGCGGGTCTGCCCTTCGACCTCGCAAAGCAGATTAGCGCAATGAATGCGCTGCTCCTCGGCCAGACAAACTTCTTCTCACCGCGAAAGCCAGCCGACTGGTGGTTCGGCCGCACGCCGACCAGCTACTACGACACCAACTCGCTCAAATCCACATTGGAGCGACTTGTGGATTTCGACCGCATCAATTCCCGGGAAATTCGTTTCAGCGTCGGAGCCGTCAACATCCGGATCGGCAATTTCGTATACTTCGACAATGCGGAGATCGAGATCAGGCCGGAGCACGTCCTGGCGAGCGGCGCGCTGCCGCCGGGCTTTCCCTCTGTGGAAGTCGATGGCGAGCACTATTGGGACGGTGGACTGGTATCCAATACGCCGCTGCAACACGTGATCGAGTATTACCCGCGCCGCAGCCATCTCATCTTCCAGGTAGACCTTTTCCCGGCCCGAGGCGGGCTGCCCAGGAATTTGAACGAGGTGGGCGAGCGGGACAAGGACATCCGCTATTCCAGCCGAACGCGGGCGATTACGGACACATTGCGGCGGGAGCACGATCTGCGCCACAGCATCAATATGCTTTGGGAGAAGCTGCCCGACGATCTGAGGAGCGGCCCGGAAGCCGCCTTGCTCGATGAATTCCGCTGCGTGACCACCATGGACATTGTTGAACTGATTTACCGTCCGGAGCACGCGCTGGGACAATCAAAGGACTACGAATTCGACCGCCAGACAATGGAGACACGTTGGGCGCAGGGTCTATCCGATGCTCGTGAAACGTTGGTTGCTGCGCCGTGGCTGGAGCCGATGCCGTCGGAGGTGGGAGCGCGCACGTTCGACGTTCGCGCTAAGGGTCCGATTGGGGATACCTCGAAGAATTCGTTGAACAAGGTCGGTGGGTAGTTGTAACCGCAGCGGCACCGGCGCGTGTTCGAACTGCGTTGGGCGACAAGGCATTCGACGAAGCCCCAAGTCGCGGCCAAGCGCTGACCCTTGGGGGATGCCGTCGCCTACGCCGAGGACCAAGTGCAAGAAGCACTCGCAGCGATCAAAGAAACGGGTCGATCCGAGCCGTCGAGGTCACACTACAACAAGGTCAAATGTCTGTTGCGGGTCATTCGCGTCGTTGTGGGGATGTCCGGTGTTGGCTGCGAAGCTTCGACGAAAGGTGAGGTCGGAATCTCTCGTTAGCGGCGTACCACTGGCAACATTAGCCCTACGATTCTTAACCCTTGCGATTACTGCGCCCGTTCACCATCATTGGTGCCAATTCTATATCGCAGCCAGGTGGTGATCATGCTGGGCACGAGTAGTTGGCAGCTCCGCGACGGTGAACAAATCATTGTTTGCAATAGAAGCCTCTTGGGTCATAGGCACTTTTTGATCGGAATCACCCGCGTTCGCAATGAAGCACTTATTCTCCGAGATACGCTGGACTACGTCGGCAAGCACGTGGATGCGATAATCGCCTATGATGACGCGAGCACGGATCGAACGCTGGAGATTCTTGGCGGGCATCCAAAAGTCGCTCTGATCGTGACGAATCAGTCGTGGGAAGCGGACATCGAGGCGCGCCGGATTGCCGAGGGTCGACATCGCGGACTTTTGCTGCAGACGGCGCGCGAACATTTGCAGTTTGACTGGATGTTTTGCTTCGATGCGGATGAGCGCGTTACCGGAGATCTACGCGGATACATGGAACGAACTCATTCTAGCGATTACGACGGCGTGCGGGTTCAACTGTTCGACGCCTATATGACTCCTGGCGATCATGCACCCTATCAAGCCGATTGCGAACTATTGGGCTTTCGTCGTTTTTTCGGCCCGGAACGTCGAGACATTCTGATGTTGTGGCGAAACCGGTTAGAGGTCATCTTCGCGAAGCACCATGGGCGAGAGCCGGCCGGCGTAGAACGCGTGGGGACCGGTCTGTATTGCCAACACTATGGTAAGTCGTTGTCGGTCGAACATTGGGAAGAGACTTGCGAATACTACATGCGGCACTTTCCGTTCGATACCTACGGACGAAAATGGCGGGATCGCAAAGGTCGAGCAATCCACACCCAATCTGACTTCATGCGGCCCTTGTACGAGTGGGGTGACACGCTCTTCGCGAGTGCGGTCAAGATGTGACTTATCATCGAGCATGCCTTCCGCCCCGTGCCAATGTGACCGCTTGGCTCACGCCGTGTTTCTCACGCAACATTTTTGGCAAAACGGTTTCAACTAGATCAGCGAATGCAAAGCCCTGACCGCGGCCTCGCGGTTCTCCGCAGGAACAATTAAATTCACTGAATGCGGTGACAAAACATATTTGTCGGCGATAATCCCGTGATGTTGCAGAATCTGAATCGCCTTAAACGGCAAGTCTGAAGAAACGCCGCCGAAGCAAGTGAGGCTCACCGAACTTAAAGTCTCACGCTGTTGGCGCAAGTCTTTGCTCTTCTCCAGCGTGCGCAGCAAAGCGTCGAGCGACTCCGAATCGGAAGTCATCATAATGCGCGTTTTTCCGCCGGTGTAAGCCGAGGCGAGGAGCTGCGGCCAGGATAAGCCGCTTTGTTTAAGATGCTGCGCGAATTTCTCGAAGCCTTGATTGAGATCCGTCGAATCGATCTCCACATGCTCAATGCGAGCTATTGAGTTGACGGCCAAAACTTTTCCGCTTTCCATCCCAATAACCTCTCTCATCACTTGCGTGCTGTGTTCAACGCCGCCCAATTTTTTTAGAACCAAAGGAACGTTTTGGCTTTGTGCCAGCTCCACGCTGCGAAAATGCAAGACCTTGGCGCCCCAAAAACACATTTCGGATAGCGATGTAAAATCAAGCTGACGCAAGGGTTTTGAATTCGCCACGATGCCCGGATCGGCCGAGCAAACTCCGTCAACCTCTTTGATGATCTCACAGCATTCGGCTCTTAGCGCAGCTGCCATGGCGACCGCAGTGGTGTCGCTGCCACCTCGGCCCAGCGTGGTGATTTCTTTGGTCGCCGGATTCACGCCCTGAAAGCCGGCCAAAACCACGATGCGCCCGCGGTCGAGTTCTTCGCGCACGCGAATGGGCCGCACATCTAAAATGCGCGCGGAAGAGTGGGAGTCGTCGGTCATCACTCCGGCTTGACTGCCGGTAAAACTAATCGCCGGCACGCCGAAATCGGACAGCGCCATGCTCATTAGAGACATACTGATGCGTTCACCGGTGGTTAGCAACATATCGAGTTCACGGCGATTGGGATGCGGGCTTACTTGATAGGCCATCTTAACAAGCTCGTCGGTGGTCTTACCGATCGCTGAAACGACCGCTACGACCCGATGCCCACGCCTGTGTAGGTCGGCGAGACTGCTCGCGACCGCGCGGATTTTAGCCGGGGTTTCAAGACAGCTGCCGCCGTATTTTTGCACGATGATGGAATGGTTGCACATTCTACCTACAGAAATACCCCGCGCGAGCCCTGCGCGCCAGCGCGAACAAACTGCGAAAGGCGCGGTTGCGCACCCATATCGGGAAGACAGTCCGCTCCGGGTCAGAAGCGCCGATGGCGGAAGGTCGGGGTTTGGCGCGGACGCGACCAGGCGTGACGCCGGTGGTCGACGGTTAAAGCTCGATCTGCTCGGCGATGTTTAGAGCGTCATCTACCTCAATCCCGAGATACCGGACGGTGCTTTCCAGCTTTGTATGGCCGAGGAGGAGTTGAACAGCACGCAGGTTGCCAGTCTTACGATATATCTGGGCAGCCTTCGTGCGCCGCATCGAGCGTGTGCCATATGAGGCCGACTCTAAGCCGATGCTTTCAACCCAGCGATGCACCAGCCGGGCATATTGGCGGATTGATATGTGAGGGCTTGCACGAAGTCGACTTGGAAAGAGATATCGGGAACCAGTGGTTCGGAGCAGTGGTAGCCAGGCTTCAACGGAGGTCCTCGACTGCTCCGCGATCTCGAACTGAACTGGTCGACCTGTCTTCTTTTGGACGATCGTTGCTCGATGCCGTACTTTTGCTCCTAAGCAAATGTCGTCTAATCGAAGTTTCACTAGGTCGCAGGCGCGAAGCTTGCTGTCGATTGCCAGGTTAAAGATGACAAGGTCCCGCCTTGATCGCGCGATTTCTAGTCGAACTCGAACGGACCAAACGTGCTTCGGCTCGAGAGGTTTCTTCTGGCCGATGAGCAATCCCTTGTTCCAAGGTCGTCGGCTTCGGTCGATAGCACGTACAGGCATAGGTGAGTCCTACGCCACCCCGCCCACCGCGTCGCTCTATCGCGAGCGCATTATTTATAACGGCTACACTGTCCGGCTCTTCCCAAATAGAATTCCCAACCGACCACTTCTGGCGCAAAGCGGTGGTTTCGCAAGCGAACCGGAAGCAGTTGCGCTGGACCGTGCACTCAGATTTGAATCGTCTCCCAACAGCCGGCCGTCTATGGTGTGCTTATGTCGCGCCTCATGTTTCTGTCGATTGCTATCGTCCTGTCGCTGCTGCCGGTCGTCGCGCCGGCTGCGCCGGCTCATAAACGTCCGGCGCCACGCTGGCACGGCTACGGCTTCCTGCCGGGCTATCACCAGCCACCGAATAACAGCCTTCCAGATTACGCCCAGAAAGCTTCGGTTTCGCGCATGGCGCGCCGCAACCGGCGTCCTTGGTATATCGATCCAACCCCAAGTTACTACGGGTACGATGGCGAATTGCACTATTTCGGCCGGCCTGGCTTTTACGGCGGTCGCTACAATGGCGGCAGCTTCGGCCCTTGCTGGACGCGGACGCCGATCGGGCCGATCTGGAATTGCGGCTGATTAAGCCATTGCTCAAAGACCGCGCGCGTGTGCATCCGTCTGCTGGCAGCGGCGGCTCATGGCGCAAAGCGGTCTTAAGGCGACGACGAGACGGAGCGCGTCGCGCCGGAAGAGTTTTTTGGCAGTATGCGCTTAGGGATCAATGAGAACGCCCGGGTTGAGCATGCCTTGCGGATCCAATTCGCGCTTGGCTCCCCTTAGTGCTGCGGCGAAAAGCTCCGGCCGCTGTCGGTCGTACCAAGATCTGTGATCGCGACCGACGGCATGATGATGCGTGATGGTGCCGCCTGCTGCGATCAGCGTGTCGCTCGCCGCATTCTTGATGGCCCGCCACTGCTCGAGAAGCGCGCCGTGTCGACCAAGTGCGTGGAAAGAAAAATAGGGTGCAGGCCCGTCCGGGTAGACGTGGGTGAAGCGGCAGGTGACTTCACCCTTCACGCCTGTCGCTTCCAGAATGGCGCGCTCGGTTGCCGCTTTGACGTTGTCGTGAAAGCTTTCGAACTGATCCCAGGTGATGGCAGTCTCGAACGTATCATTGATGAGGCCCGCGGGCGTCAGAAATTCGCGCGCATAGGGCATGCGAATGAACGCGTTGCGCCAGATGCCCGCCGCGCCTTGCAGATGCGCGTCGGTAGCCTTCGCGGGCTCCGGCGTTCCGCGATGGTCGGCGCAGCACTCGAGTGCGCGCGCCATCCAGGCGTCGAGCGGATGATCGCCCGACTCGAACGCGAGCACCATGATGGCAGTACTGCCGTCCGCCGCGCCGGTGTTGAAGGCCTCCTGCGGGTCCAGGATGCGGCAATTTGACGGATAGAGGCCGGCTTGCGCGACCGCACGCACGGCGCGGGCGGCATCGAAGAACGAGGGGAAACGAAGCGATGCGCCGGCGCGGAAGCTTGGACGCGGCTGCAATCGCATCCAGGCGCGCGAAATCACGCCCAGAATCCCTTCCGAGCCGATGAACATGCGGTCGGGACTAGGCCCGGCACCCGATCCGGGAAGCCGGCGCGTCTCCACCACGCCAACGGGCGTCACGACGCGCAGGCTTTCGACGAAATCGTCGATATGAGTATGAAGACTGGCAAAATGGCCGCCAGATCGCGTCGCAATCCAGCCGCCGAGCGTCGAAAATTCAAAACTTTGCGGGAAGTGCCGCAAAGTAAAGCCATGCGGCTTGAGCTGGTCTTCCAGGGACGGACCATAGGTGCCGGCTTCGATCGATGCGGCGCGCGATACCGGGTCCACTTCGACGACCTTGGAAAGATTGCGCAGATCGAGGGTGACGGCAGCCTTATGTTTGATGCCGTCAACGCGCGGCTCGACGCCGCCGCAGACGCTCGAGCCGCCTCCAAAAGGCGTCAGCGAAGCGCCGACAGCGCTTGCCCAATCCATCACGACCGAAATCTCCGCCTCGTTGCGCGGATAAGCCACAACGTCGGGTGCACAATTGTAATCGCCAAGCATGGCTCTGACGTAATCCGGGTAGGACTTGCCGTAGGTGTGTGCGGCGCGATCGTAGCGGTCGGTCGTGCAAAAGGGGGTGAGTGAGGCCGGCGGCGCCACGCGCGGTTCCCGCAAAGAGAGATCGTCAAGTCCCGGGACAGCGATCGTGTCGAATTCGTCAGTCGCAAATTTCGCCTGGTAGCGGCCGAGCACAAACTTTCGCTCCTCCGCGCTCATGCCTTCGCCTTCGCGCCCCCAGCCGTAATGTTTTAGCCTTGCACCAGTCATGAGCGTTCCCTCGTGTTTGGTTTCGAGCGTTTCTTGGATCGAAGAAAAATATTCTGAACGACAGCACCGCGCCAGAGCGTTCTGTTGTTTGCCGGCACGCCTCACTGGCGGTAATCTGGGTTTCATGGGTCCATTTGTACGATCGCCCGCCATGAACGATCTAAGCATCCGGACGATGCGGCCGGACGAAATCTCGATAGCGGTGAACTGGGCCGCGGCCGAAGGCTGGAACCCCGGCCTCGCCGACGATGCCTGCTTCGCCGCGGTCGATCCGGAGGGCTTCTTGATCGGCGAGCTCGACGGCGCTCCGGCCGCGACCGTCTCCTGCGTCAATTACAGCGCCAGCTTCGCCTTCCTCGGCTTCTACATCGTGCGAGAGGACTTGCGCGGGCGCGGCTATGGACTGCACATATGGGATGCGGCCATTGCGCACGCCGGGCCACGCGTGATCGGGCTCGATGGCGTGGTGGCGCAGCAGCAGAACTACAGAAAGTCCGGGTTCGAGCTCGCTTATGCCAACGTCCGTTACGGCGGCATCGTCGCGGCCCCGGATGCACCGCAGGCCGGCGTCATGGCGCTGGCCGAAGTCCCATTGGCGGCTGTAGAGGCGTACGACGCGATGGTGTTTCCGGCTCCGCGCCCCGCGTTCCTGCGCGCCTGGATCGGCGCGCCCGGGCATGTCGGTTGCGCCCTTACGGGCGATGGCAGACTTGTCGGCTGGGGCGTGATCCGTCCATGCCGCAAGGGTTGCAAAATCGGCCCGCTGGTGGCCGACGACCGCGCCACCGCCGAGGTGGTCCTGTCGGCTTTGCTGGCCAGCGTCGGCGGCGGGGAGATCTTCCTCGACGTTCCCAGCATCAACCGCGACGCGGTCGCGTTGGCGCAAGACCTGGGGCTCGTGCCAGTGTTCGAGACTGCGCGTATGTATACCGGCGCGATCCCGCCGTTGCGGTTGGAGCGGGTATTCGGCGTCACCACCTTTGAGCTGGGGTAGTGTCCCGCGAACAATGGTGACGTCGCACTCTCTTACTCCCCTGGCAAGGACTGCTTCTGGCGCGTAGCCGACCCTCACGTCCGCTGTCAAAGGCCGTTATCGGATCTCGCACTCGCTCTCACGGCAAGGAGTTTAGCTATGCCTCGTTCAAAGCTTGCGCGATGTCCGCGATAAGATCGGACGGGTGTTCGATGCCGATCGACAGCCGGATCGTGGAGTCGAGAACGCCTATTTTCTGGCGGATTTCAGCCGGAACGCCGGAATGGGTCATGCTTGCGGGCAGGCTGGCAAGCAACTCGGTGCCGCCCAGGCTCACCGCCAGCTTGAAGATTTGCAGCGCGTTCAAGAATCTGAATGCGGCGGCTTGGCCGCCGACAACGTCGAACGAGAACGTGGAGCCCGCGCCGGTGCATTGCCTCGCGAACAGACGGCCGGCGGGGGAGGCCTCTTCGAGGTGAGCAAGGTAATGGACTTTCGCCACTTTCGCGTGATCGCGCAGGTAATCCGCGACGAGCAACGCGTTTCTGTCAGCTTTTTCCATGCGGAGGCTCAGCGTTTCGAGCGACCGGCTGATCATCCAGCAGGAATGTGGGTCCAGTTGGGTGCCGATGGCGCCTCGCAACGCTTTGACGTCTTTCAAAAGGGCCTTTGAGCCGAGCGCGGCGCCCGCGATCAGGTCAGAATGTCCGCCGACATATTTGGTCAGCGAGTACAACGAAAGATCCGCGCCGTGTTCGATTGGCCGCTGAAACACCGGGCCCAGCAGCGTATTGTCGCACGCGACGATCGGCGTGTGCCCCTGCGCCTCGCCGATCATCTCTGCGACGCGACGGACCATGCCGATATCGACTAGGCTGTTGGTGGGATTTGCCGGGGTTTCGATGAAAATCATCGCGACCCGGCCTTTGCGCATGGCGTCCTCCGCCGCCAACCGGACTGCGGCTTCATCGATGCCGTCGGCAAAGCCCACGGCGCCGATGGAGAGGCCCGCAAGCGTCTTCGCAAACAGAGTTTCCGTACCGCCATAGAGGGGCTGAGAGTTCAGAATGACGTCGCCAGGGCGAACGAACGCGAGGATCGTGGTCGCGATTGCCGCCATGCCGGACGAAAACAGCGCGCATTTCTCGGTGCGCTCGTAGATAGAGAGCCTGTCCTCGACGATCTCGCTGCTAGGGTGATTGAACCGTGAATAAACCAGGCCCGCGCCCATCCCCTCGGGAGGCTCCCGCCGACCCGAGACGAAATCAAAGAAATCCTGTCCATCTTCGGCGGTTCTGAAGACGAATGTCGAGGTCAGGAAGACCGGCGGCTTGACGGCTCCTTCCGAGAGTTGCGGATCGTAGCCGTAGTTCAGCATCAGCGTTTCGGGATGAAGCATGTGGTTGCCGACGTGGGTCTTCGACGGAAACGGTTTGACCATGGCCTGCCTCACTGTCTGGATTCGGAACGGAATGACGATGCGGTCAGGAGCGGCGGATGCGACGGCATCCAACCGCTCCAATCAAGGTCGCCAGGATCAGCGTAGTAACATCTGGGACTGATTTCACGAATTCCGCGTAGCGGTCTCGACCGTGCGTGCCCGGCTGGCTTATATGTATCGGCAACCCACGAGATCACGCCGATGCAAGACAACATCCTGTCGCCGAAGCGGATCGCCGCCAAAGCCTTCACCGACGCGGCCTCCGCGGTCGCTCGTCTCGCCGAAATCTACGAACGTAATGTCAGCTTCTTGCGTGCCGCTTTTGAGGCGTATGTTGGCGGCGATCCGCTCGACGCGCGCGTCCGTGCCACCTATCCATTTGTCAGGATCACCACGGGCACTCACGCCCGCCTCGACTCGCGCCTCTCTTATGGCTTCGTCTCCGGCCCCGGCATGTACGAGACTTCGGTGACGCGGCCGGATCTTTTTCGCGACTATTTCACGGAGCAGATCGGGCTTCTCATGCAGAATCATGGTGTGCCGGTCGAGATCGGCGAGTCGGACGAACCGATCCCGATTCACTTTGCCTTTCGACGCGACATTAACATCGCAGCGAGTTTGCCAGCTCACGACCGGCCGCTGCGCGACCTGTTCGACACGCCAGATCTCGCTACCATTGACGACGCGATCGTCAACGGCACGCTGCCTGTTGGCCCGCGACAGCCGCTTGCCATGTTCCGTGCTGCCCGCGTGGACTATTCGCTGCACCGGCTTTACCACTATACCGGAACGGATCCGGAGCACTTCCAAAATTTTGTGATCTTTACCAATTACCAATTCTACGTCGACGCCTTTGCGCGCATCTGCCGCGAGCGCATGGCGGCCGGTGATCCGGTGGCCGATGCCTTCGTCGAGCCGGGTAACGTCATCACGGGCAAAGCGAGCCTCGGCGACCCAGCACCCACGCATACGCCACCAGAGCGCCCGCCGCAGATGCCGGCTTTTCATCTGGTTCAACAGGCTTCCCGCGGCATCAGCATGATCAACATTGGCACCGGCCCGTCGAACGCGCGTAACATCACCGACCACGTCGCAGTGCTTCGTCCCCATGCCTGGTTGATGCTCGGCCATTGTGCCGGGCTGCGGAACACGCAGAAGCTCGGCGACTACGTCCTCGCTCACGGATACGTCCGCGAGGATCACGTGCTGGATGAGGAGCTGCCGCTGTGGGTGCCGGTTCCGGCGCTAGCTGAGATGCAAGTCGCGCTCGAGCAAGCAGTCAGCGAAGTGACGGGGCTGACCGGGTTTGAGCTCAAACGGGTGATGCGGACCGGCACGGTAGCCAGCGTCGACAACCGGAACTGGGAGCTCGGCGACCACGCGGCGACCATCCGCCGCCTGTCGCAGTCACGTGCCATCGCCCTCGACATGGAATCAGCCGCTGTGGCCGCCAATGGATTCCGCTTCCGCGTGCCATACGGAACATTGCTATGCGTTTCGGACAAGCCGCTGCATGGCGAGATCAAATTGGCTGGCATGGCCGGGGACTTCTACCGCGACCGCGTCGGCCATCATCTTGAGATCGGTCTTCGAGCGCTGGAAAAGCTCAAGTCCCAAGAACGGGAACGGCTGCATTCGCGCAAGCTGAGGAGCTTTGCTGAGGTCGCGTTCCAGTAAGCAGCGGGACCCGGATGGCAAAGAGCCAAAAATCAATCAGTTGCCGAATGACCGTTTCTGGCGCAAAGCGGACATTCGACGAAGCGGTGAAGTCCGAAATGGGTCGATAGTGTTGAAAAAGCCGCTCGAGATTATAGGCGAATCATGATTCCGTTTCGTTGAGGGTTTCAGCGGCGGAGAGGGATCATGATGGGTCGGCAGACGGTCGATCAGAGCCAGCTGTTCTATCTCTTCAACCTTGAGAAGCGCATCCCGGAACGCCACCTCCTTCGCCGCATCAATCCGATTGTGGGTCGGATACTGGCTGAGTTCCGGGAGAAGCTTGCGCCTTTCTACAGCGAGATCGGGCGGCCATCGATCGACCCCGAGTTGATGATCCGCATGCTCATCGTCGGCTACTGCTACGGCGTTCGCTTTGAGAGGAGGCTTTGCGAGGAGGTCGAATTGCATCTCGCCTATCGCTGGTTCTGCCGCCTCGATCTTGACGACAAGGTCCCTGACCACTCGACGTTCTCGGCCAATCGCCACGGCCGGTTCCGCGAGAGCGATCTCTTTCGCCGGGTATTCGAGGCAGTAGTGCGAGCGTGCATGGACGCGGGCCTGGTCAAGGGTGAAGCGTTCGCCGTCGATGCCAGCGTCATGGAAGCGGATGCCAGCCGTTATCATGGCAAGGCTCCAGACGAGATCGACTGGTCGGCGCCGGAACGCCAGACGCGGGCGGTGGCCGAGTTCCTCGGAGCCCTTGATGATGCAGATATGGACGCCGATCGCAAGGTGCCAGAGGTGATCTCTCCAGTGGACCCGTATTCGGCCTGGACTGCGAAAGCCAACAAACGCGTCCAGTTTGGCTACGGGCTGAATTACCTGATCGACATCGAATATGCGATCGTCGTTGACGTGGAAGCCACTCCGGCCCGCACCTACGACGAAGTGGCCGCGACCAAGACCATGATCATGCGCACCGAAGAGATCTTGGGCTTGAAGCCCGACCGCCTGGTGGCCGACACCGCATACGGGACAGGCAAGTTCCTCGGCTGGCTCGTCGGCACCGGCATCACGCCCCACATTCCAGTGTGGGACAAGAGCGATCGAGAAGACGGAACCTTCTCACGCAAGGACTTCACGTTCGATCGTCAGCGTAATGTCTACATGTGTCCCGCGGACAAGCTGCTCAAGACCACCGGCAACGTCGGCAGAGACCACAAACTGCGCTATTTTGCGCTTAAGCGCGACTGTGGCGCATGTCCCCTCAAGCCGCAATGCTGTCCAAACACGCCCTCGCGCAAGGTCACACGCGACGTCAACGAGGATGCTCGCGACCATGCGCGTTCCTTCATAGGTACGCCGGAGTTCGAGAGATCACGCGACGAGCGCAAGAAGGTCGAGATGCGCTTTGCACACCTCAAGACCCACATCGATTCGAGCGCATGCGCCTGCGGGGGCTCTCCGGTGCGCGCGACGAGTTCTATCTCGCAGCCATCGTGCAGAACCTGAAGACGCTGGCAAGGCATCTCTGGCGGCCGAGGCCTCACGAACCGACGGCCTGTCTCGCATGAGGGATTGCGGTCTCTACCCTGCAACGGTGGGACGCCACAGCCAAAGCGAATGACGCCACCACAAGGGGATAGGGTAAAAAACCTGAATGCTGTCTCGCAAATGCTCACGTCACGAGCCAGTCCAAAATAACAGAGCATTTTTCAACACTATCGGCCAATTGCAGCCCTATGCAACGCCGCAAGAAAATGCTCATAAAGAGAACTTCAGTCCGAAACTTTCGGTGCAATGAATAAGGCTGACTTGCTAACCACTCTTCGCCGATCGGCGCCGTAGCATGAGTTGCCCTAATTAGGCCAAGGACGCTCCAACATCCGACTGACCCAGGAAGTTCCGAGCGGCGCTGTGCCGCTTGCGCAATTGGCGGGCGCGGACCCGGTTAGGTTTCCACAGCCGTCGAATTCCTATATTCTTCGTGCGTCAATCAACGCTGATGCGTCTCAAAAGGGAGCTGCGGCTAAACATGCATGCGATGAAAGCGATCGCCATCATAGCGCTCCTGCTTCTGGTCGTGGTGAACGCTCTGGAATTGCTGCCGGCAGTGAGTGCATTCCAAATGTATCTATCGGGTGGGGCGGTGGCGTTGAGCCTTGTCGCGTTGATAGCGATCCTGATCGGACGCGGCCCGTCACGGGATAACCGAAGTGCCGGCGCTGAGGCGGCCCGACCGATGCCTGTCACGACTCGCGCAAACCAGGCAGACGCTGAGATCGTCAGCTTTTTGGCGATGCTGCAGGCAAGGGGCCGGCTGGTCGACTTCCTGATGGACGACATCAATGCGCATGATGACGCACAGGTTGGGGCAGCCGCGCGCGTAGTCCATGCCGGATGCAAGACCGCCCTGCTGGAGCACTTCCGAATCTCTCCCGTACGCGCAGAGAGCGAGGGATCGACGGTACAGGTCGCGGCTGGCTATTCGCCGGATGAGTACCGACTGCTGGGCAAGATCAGCGGCCCGGCGCCGTTCTCGGGAGTGCTTGTCCACCATGGCTGGAAAACGGATGCGGTGAATCTACCGCGCGTTTTGCGGAGCTCGACCAATCGACTTCCAGCGATCGCTCCGGCGGAGGTGGAACTGAGATAAGCGGGCTCGCATCGACCGGCTGCCGGACGCCCGAGTCGGATCACGTACAACCGGTGCTTTCTAACACGCGCGGCTATTGCGCAAATTAACAGCACGACAACCAGGACAACCCTCCCTCATGAGCGCTCGCTTCAGTCTTGCTATCGACCTTGGCACCAGTAATAGCGCAATCGCGATCGCCGATCTCGACAGTGGTGAGACCAGGATTATCGAAATCGCGCAGACTCTAGGACCAAATCAGATCGGCGAGATGCCGACACTGCCGTCCGCCATTTATATTCCGCACTCCGAGGAGTTCCCGGACAGTTCGTTTCCTGTGCCCTGGAACGACGCGGGGGAGCGCGCGATCGTTGGCCAGTTCGCGCGCGAGCGGGGGGCGCTCGTGCCTGATCGCCTCGCGACCTCCGCCAAATCCTGGCTGTCCAACCCGCATATCGACCCGAAGCAGCGGATCCTGCCCTGGCGATCCGACATCGCGGAAGAGAAGCTTTCGCCGTTCGAATGCTCACGCCTCTACCTGCAACATCTCAGGGAAGCGTTCCTGCATACCGAACGGGCGCAGGGCCGGGATTGGGACCTCTCCGAAGGCGAGATCGTCGTAACCGTTCCTGCCTCGTTCGATGAGGTCGCAAGAAGCCTCACCGCCGAGGCCGCCAAGGCTGCGGGGCTTGGGGACGTCACATTACTGGAGGAGCCGCAGGCTGCATTCTACGCCTGGATGGCGCAGATGCGCAGAGAATGGCGAAACCTGATTGCTAATGGCGATATCGTGCTGGTCTGCGATGTCGGTGGCGGGACAGCCGATTTCAGCTTGATCGCGGTGACAGATGTCGAAGGCCGCCTGGAACTTGAGCGTGTCAGCGTCGGCGAGCACATTCTTCTAGGTGGCGACAATATGGATTTGGCGCTCGCATATGCGCTGAACGGCAAGCTTGAGGCCGCGGGCAAACGGCTTGACTCCTGGCAGTTCCTAGCGCTCGTGCATGCCGCCTCCAAAGCCAAGATCGTCCTGTTTGATGATGGCGGGCTGGCGCAGGCGCCAATCGCGGTCCCCTCGCGCGGCTCCAGCCTGCTTGCCAAGACTGTCTCAACGACTCTGGATCGCGAGATGCTGGAGCAAGTTGTTGTCGACGGCTTTTTTGCCAGAACCAGCATCGACGACCTGCCGCGCGAGAGCCATGGGACAGGGCTGCAGGAATTCGGTCTGCCCTATGCTTCCGATCCGGTCGTCAGCAAGCATATCGCCCGGTTTCTCGCTCAGAGCCTGCAGAACGTGAAGGCAAGTGAAAAGCTTGCCGCTCTGGTGGGAGAATCGGCTGGCACGCAGGTGCTGATGCCGACCGCGGTCTTGTTCAATGGGGGCGTTTTCAAAGCCGCGCCTATCCGTGCTCGGGTGCTCGATCTGCTGGCGTCCTGGAATGATGGCCAGCCAGTCCGCGAATTGCAGGGCTTCGAACCAGACCTCGCCGTCGCACGCGGCGGCGCGATCTACGGACGCCTCCGCGCTACTGGCAAGGGCCTGCGCATCAAGGCCGGCGCAGCTCGCTCCTATTACATCGGCCTGGAAACGTCGATGCCCGCCATTCCGGGCTACAAGCCACCGCTGAAGGCATTGTGTGTTGTTCCGCAGGGAATGCAGGAAGGCACGGAACTGCTGATCGAAGGACGCGAGTTCGGCCTTGTCACCGGCCGCACGGCAGAGTTTCGGTTTTTCTCCTCCTCGGTACGAAGCGGCGATACGCCGGGACAAATAATCCCTGACGCCGAGCGTGACCTTGATGACGCTGGCCTGCTCGAAGTCGCGATCCCGGCCCTGGATGTCCCGGTGGGGCAGATGGTGCCGGTCCGCGTCAGTCCCGTCGTCACCGAACTTGGCATCCTTGAGCTTTGGATGAGGCACACGAACTCTGATCGCCGATGGAAGGTTGAGTTCCAGGTCCGGACGGAATAGGGGCGCGGACCGCCTCTGGAGGTAATTCTTGACGAAAGACCGCGCCCGCTTCGCCATTGGTATTGATCTCGGCACGACCAACTCCGCACTCGCATTCGCGCCACTGGTCGGCGAGGGGACCCCAGAGGTCCTTCTCGTCCCGCAATGGGAAGGCTTGGCGAGTCTGACCGAGAAGCCAACGCTACCTTCTTTCCTGTACCTGCCAGAGGAAGCAGTCGCAGCACACTTGCGCGGTGAGGAGGTCGGAGCCGGGCAATGGATCGTCGGCCTTTTTGCACGCAAGAAGGCAAGCGAAGCGCCTGGACGGGTCGTGCATTCCGCGAAGTCGTGGCTTTGCCATCATGTCTCCGACCGGTCGGCGCCCTTTCTGCCATGGGGATCGACGGTTCTGGGACGTGAGCAGAAAATCTCGCCGGTACGCGCCTCGGCACTGATTCTGAACTATCTGCGGGGGATCTGGAACAGCCGGTTCGCCCAGGCCGGGTTTGCGTTCGATGATCAGGACATTACGGTTACCGTCCCGGCCTCCTTCGATGCGGCGGCGCAGCGGTTGACGATTACCGCGGCCGAGGAAGCCGGCTTCCCCGACGGTGTGCGGCTGCTCGAAGAGCCGCAGGCTGCGTTCTATTGCTGGCTGGAAAGCCACGACCCAGCGCGCGAATTATGGCAGCGGCCCGACAACGGCGATGCCGGGCTGCGACACGTGTTGGTCATCGATATCGGCGGCGGCACATCGGATTTCAGCATTTTTGAAGTTCGCCTGAACGAGCAAACTCAGGAGCCTGACATCAGGCGTGTCGCAGTGAGCGAGCATACGCTGCTCGGCGGCGACAATATCGACCTTGCCATCGCCCATTTCCTGGAGCCGCGGCTTGCCGGGGCGGGCGGCCAGCTTTCCGGCCCGCAATGGGATCAGCTCGTCGCCGCCTGCCGTCATCTGAAAGAGCAAGCGCTCGCCGCTACGGGGCCGCCGGATGAGCGGTTCGTTGTAGCACTGGCCGGTCGCGGGTCGGGGATGGTCGGCGGCTCGCAGGCAGCGACGGTGACGCGGGCGGAAATCGAGAGCCTATTGCTGGAAGGGTTTTTTCCGTTCTGCCACGCGGCGGCGCGGCCGTACCGGACGCACACGGCACTGAGGGAATGGGGTCTTCCTTATCCTTCCGACAGCGCGATAACCCGACACCTTGCCGAATTCCTCAACGATCGCCCGCGTATTGATGCCGTCCTGTTCAACGGCGGATCGGTCCGACCGCCGCTCCTGCGCCAAAGACTCGGCGAGCAGATCGGAGTCTGGCAGGCCGGCTTCGTACCGCAAGTTCTGGAGAACGACGAGCCGGATCTAGCGGTGGCACGCGGAGCCGCGCGATTTGGTGCCCTTCTCCACCACCGTTCTACTCGCATCGCCGCTGGGGCCGCCGCTGCAATCTTTCTCGAAGTGGAGGGGATCCAGGCAACGGATCGCCAGACTGTGCGTCCGCCCCTCGTATGCGTTCTTCCTCAGGGTGCAGCGCCGTCGCAGCTTTTTGAGATCGCTGGTCTTGGGCTTAAGCTCCGCACCGATCAGCTGGTGCGCTTCCAGGCTTATTCCTCAACCGGGAAGAGCGTCAGCCGGGCCGGAGACATCGTTTCCTGGTCCGAAGGCGAATTTCACCCGTTGCCCCCGCTCCAGACCATCGTCAGGACGGCTGAGCTATCTGGTCCGGAAGCGGGCCGGATGTTGCCCGTCGGTCTAACGGCGCGGATGAACGCACTGGGGCTGCTCCAGATCTCGTGCGTTAGCGCCGACCCTGCCGTGCTGCAGTCCTGGCCATTGGAATTCAATATGCGCGAGCACGTCCAAGGCGGCGCGGGCGCGTCCGGTGCGGGGGCGGCGCGGGAAGCACATGCTCCGATTGAACCGAACGCATCAGCGGAGGCGCTGGAAGCGGCACGCAGGCAGATCGAGACCGCATTCAGCCAGCCTGCTAATAACAGCAAGAAGAACAAGATCACTGCTGCCACGATCCTCAAGGGTTTGGAGCGCATCCTCGCGTCTGCCAGAAGTGAATGGAACGGGCCCCTGCTGCGCGCCCTTTGGCCTGCGCTCGAGGAGCGGCTGGACGACAGGCGACGTTCGGCGGACCACGAAGAGGCATGGCTCATCATGGCTGGATTCCTGCTGCGCCCGGGCTTCGGCGTTGTCCGGGACGACCTTCGTATCGATGCCCTGTGGCGGGTGCACGATGATGGGCCGTGTTTTCCCGGTCGGCGCATCAAGAGCCAGGAATACATCCTCTGGCGCCGGGTGGCGGGCGGACTCACGCGCGAACGCCAGACCAGGCTTATGGCCGGAGAGATCGACAGGATCCGCAACGGCAGGGCGCCTGACGAACTCGTGCGCCTGGCTGGATCCCTGGAACTGATCCCCCACGACACCAAGGCGGAACTGGTGCGTTGCTTCTGCGACATCGCGGTGACGCTTGCACAGGCCAAGCGGCACTGCGCTCCTTATCTTGCGGCGCTCGGGCTCCTGCTCAACCGAACTCCGCTCTACGCGGGGCCGGAGACTGTCGTCTCGCCCGATCTCGTCGAGCATGCGTATCAAGCTTTCCAGCACTTCGATTGGACTGCGCCGGAGTTGCTCGACCTGCAGACTCTGTTCCTCCGGGCCGCGCGCGTCGTCGACGATCGGAGCCTGGACCTGCCCATGCCTTTGCGCGGTCTGATTGCCAGCAAGCTGGAGAAATCCGGCGTCCCTGTGCTGCAGATTGCTAAAATCAAAGGGTTCGTTCCGATCGGACGATCCGACCGGGCCAGTCTATACGACGAGTCACTCCCTCCCGGTCTGATCCTGATCGAATAGACCGCGCCGCGCCGCCGAGCCGCGTGATGAACTTGCGCCGTCGCAAATCGGCTCCCAAGTTCGGGCTAGCATTGTATGCTCTGAGACAGACCCTTTGACAGGGGCTAAAAACCATTGGTGCAGTGCCCAGCATGTCTCAGATGGGTCAATCGCGTCCTCGTCGGGACGACCGCTATTGGCGCAAAGTGCTCACTCAGCGCAAATAGAGTTAGTGGGCTTGCAAGTTCCCAACGGGCAATGCGTCCTTATTGGTCCACTATAGTGGGCAATCCTGAGGAAATGCCGGCTTGCGTTTCTCCAAATGAGATGCAAGTCCCTCGCGGGCGTCTGCAGTGGTGAAGCCGAGAATCTCAAGCGCGGTTGAGGTGTCGAACAGCGGACCATTGATCCGCAGCCAGTTGTTGAGCGCATATTTCGTCCATCGAATTGCGCTCTGTGCACCATTGGAAAGATCTTCGGCCACATCAAGAGCGGCCTTCTGCAGATCCGCATCCTCGACGCACAACGACACCAGCCCAATCCGTTCGGCCTCTTCGCCGGAGAGTGGCTTGCAGGTCAGAAGATAGTATTTCGCCTTCGCAAGGCCGCACAGCAAAGGCCATATAATGCAGGCGACATCGCCGGCCGCGACGCCAAGCCGTGTATGACCGTCGACGATGCGGGCCGACTTTCCTGCGATCGACACGTCGGCTAGGATGCCGACGACCAGACCCGCGCCGACCGCGACGCCGTTGATCGCTGAAATGATCGGCTTGTTGCAGTTGATGACGTTGTAGACGAGGTCCTTGGCTTCCTTCCAGGTCGCCATGCGGGCGACGGGGTTGTCGAGGATGCTCTTGATCAGCTCGAAGTCGCCGCCTGCGGAAAAGGCCTTGCCGGCCCCGGTGACAATCACCGCATTGATATCGGGATCGTTATTGATGTCGCGCCAGATGTTGGTGAGCTGCGTATGTGTCTCGGCGTCGACCGAATTGTAGGTCTCGGGCCGGTTGAAGGTCAGCCGAAGAATGCGTTGCGAAGGATACTCAAGTGCCAGTCTGGTATAGGCGGCATAGCGATTGGACATCTTTACCCCCTTTGTAGCTCGACGCATCGTTCGAGGCGGTTCCCGGCCCCTGCTGAAGGTTTTATCGTGGTTCTCGCCGACCCGCGAACGATTTCGCCAATCGGCGAGGCTTGACGGCGGACGGCATGTAAGTCTACTTATGCAAGTGACGATGACGGGAGCGGGACCGGGAAGTTTTGCTGTCGCGACACAAAAAATAGTTCGGAGTTTGAAGCCGCTTTGGCGGCCCTCGGGTAGCAAATGCCGGATATCTTCCTGACCAAACGGGATCGCGTTGCCGTCGTGAGTCTCAACCGGCCGCACGTGCGCAACGCTATGACCCTGAAGATGTGGAGCGAACTGGCGAGCCTGTTTTCCGGACTCGCCGGCGATGATGACAGCCGAGCCATGGTGCTGACCAGTTCGGGCGCGGATTTCTGCGTGGGAGCCGATGTCTCGGAGTTCGACCGCATTCGGGAGAATCGAGACCAAAGCGCAGCCTATGAAGTTTCGGTCGATGCCTGCTCGGCCGCGATCGCGAACTTGGCCAAGCCGGTCATCGCCGCCATCTCCGGCTATTGCCTGGGTGGCGGCTGCCACCTCGCGCTCGCCTGTGATTTTCGTTTTGCAGACGATACCGCCAAGGTCGGTATTCCCTCCGCAAAGCTCTCGATCGTCTATGGCGTGAAGAGCGTTCAGCGTCTGCTGGCGATCGCAGGCGTCGTAAACGCGAAACTGATGCTCTATTCCGGCGAGCGCTACGATGCTGTGCAGGCCCGCTCGATGGGGCTCGTCGACGAGATACGCGACGACGTGAGAGCTGCCGCGGTCGAATATGCGGGAACGCTGGCCGGCAATGCGCCGTTATCGATTGCGGGCGCGAAATTCATGCTCAACACTCTGTCGATGGGCGATGGCGGTCTCGACGTCGCCGCGGCGCAGCGCATGATCGACGTTGCCGCCGATAGCGAAGATTTCAGGGAAGGCCGGCTAGCATTTACCGAGAAGCGAGCCCCCCGGTTTCGCGGACGTTGATGCGGCGCTGTGTTGGGAGAGCAAGAGTGAGGTTCGACGAGCTTTCCGGAGAAGCCAAATGAAGCCTGCGGTCTTCGACTATGTCGTCCCGGAAAGCCTCGAGGCCGCGGTGCAGGCGCTCGCTTCCGCCAATGGAGACGGTAAGGTGATGGCAGGGGGACAGTCCCTGATGCCGCTTTTGAATTTCCGGATGGCGCGTCCGTCCGTCGTCGTCGATCTCATGCGCATTCCAGGCATGTCAGCGATCGAACTGAAGGACGACGCGGTTGCCATCGGCGCCTTGACGCGGCACGCGGACCTCGAATTTTCGGAGCTGATCGCGACGAAACTCCCGGTCATGTCGGCCGCGATGCCGCATGTAGCGCACCTCGCGATCCGCAACAGGGGCACGATCGGCGGCAGCCTGTCGCACGCGGACCCCGCGGCGGAGCTGCCGATGCTGGCGGTGTTTTATGACGCCACGATCAAGGCCCAGGGGCCGAACGGCCGCCGCGTAATTCCCGCCGGGGAGTTTTTCGTTTCCGCGCTGACCAATTGCCTCGAGCCGGAAGAGATCGTCTTTGAGATCGATTTCCCGATTCTGAAAGAGCACGCCGGCTGGGCCTTCGAGGAAGTCGCGCGCCGCTTCGGCGATTTTGCCCTGGCCTGCATCGCGGTGTCCATTGCGTTGCGTAACGAAAAAATCGCTGACGCGCGGGTTGCCGTGATGGGCGTTGCCGATACGCCGCGGCGGCTTCGAAAAGCCGAGGACGCGTTGCTAGGGAGGACACGTGAGGAAAAGAACGCAGGCCAGTTTGCGGAGATGGTCCGAGCCGGCGTGTCGCCCTCGGACGACATTCATGTCTCCGCCGAATACCGCAAGAACCTGATCGGCGCGTTAGCCGAAAAGGCACTCACGGCAGCCTGGGCCCGCGCGATGGGAGAGAAGCCGTGAAAATGAATATCGCCGTCACCGTGAACGGACGCCAATACGAAGCGCGTGTCGAGCCGCGCCTTTTGCTATCCGACTTCTTGCGCGACACGCTTGGCCTGACCGGAACCCACGTTGGCTGCGAGCACGGCGTGTGCGGCGCATGCACCATTCTTATGAATGGCGACAGCGTCCGCTCGTGCCTGACGCTCGCCGTCAGGGTGGACGGTATGGAAATCGTGACAGTGGAGGGCCTTGGGTCGCGGGATCAGCTCAATGCGCTGCAGACCGAGTTTCGTGAAAAGCATGGACTGCAATGCGGGTTCTGTACGCCGGGAATGCTCATCACGGGCATGGACCTTCTCAAGAAGTATCCATTAGCGAGCGATGAGGAAATCCGCGAAGGACTGTCCGGCAATCTCTGCCGCTGCACCGGCTATCAGAACATCGTCGCCGCGATCCGTGCAGCGGCGGATCTGCGCGACGGGAGGACTACATGAAACTGCAATTTATTTCCGCCGGCCGGCTGCGCCTGAAGAAGAGTATCTACGACAGGAGCGCTGATCGCAGCGAGACCTTTGAGGCGCCCGTCTCCAGCGCACTGATCCGGCACAAGCAGGGCAATGTTCTGTTCGACACCGGCTGCCACCCTTCCGTGGTCGAGCACGGCGAGGAACGCTGGGGCTCATTGATGAAGGTGATGACACCGGTGATGGGGGCGCAAGATACGCTTTTGCCGAATCTCGCCTGTGTCGGAATCAATCCCGATGACATCGACGTCGTCGTCAATTCGCATTTCCACCCCGATCATTGCGGTTGCAACGAGTTTTTCTGGAAAGCGACCATCATTGCGCACACCAAGGAGATCGAGGCGGCGAAGGCACCAGGCGCGGAGACGGCCGGCTATCTGCGCGACGATTGGGATCATGGCCAGAAAACCGACGCGGTTGATGGCGATCGCGACGTGTTCGGCGACGGCAAGCTCGTTCTTACTCCGCTGCCTGGCCACACACCGGGGACGATGGGGGCGATTGTCAATCTCGACCGGGACGGGTCGTTTCTTCTTGTATCGGATGCGGTGAGCTTACGCGCGAATCTCGACGCCGACACCGTGCCTCGTAACACCTGGAATGCGGAGGCGCTTCTAAAATCCTTTGCCGAAATCCGGCGGGTCGAAAAGTCAGGCGCGACCATCATCTGCGGTCATGATGACGCGCAATGGCAAGGTTTACGCAACGGAGCGGAGGCATATGAGTAGGGATGGCCTCGTCCAGACTTCGGATCTACTGCGGCCGCGCCATGTCGGCGCGCCAATCAAGCGCACCGAGGATCCGCGCCTTCTGACCGGCAACGGCGAATATACCGCCGACCGAAAGCCGGACCGAGCGCTTCATGTCGCGTTTCGCCGCAGTGAGCAGCCGCATGCACAGATCGTGCGGATTGATGTGACGAAGGCGCGCGCCGCCTCCGGCGTCGTCGCCGTCTTCACCGCTGAAGACATCGAAGGCGATTACAGACCAGTCATCCCGGTGTCCCGCATGCCAAACTACTACGCGACGCCCATCCTGGCGCTGGCCTCAAAAAAGGTTCGCTATGTTGGGGAGGCCGTGGTCGCCGTCATCGCGGAAGATCGCTACCTCGCAGAGGACGCCCTGGAACTGATCGCGATCGAATACGCACTGCTCGGCGCGGTCGCCGACCCCGAATTTGCGCTTTCAGAAGGAGCGCCGCTCCTTCATGCGGAGGCCGCGAACAATGTGCTGATCGCGAGGGAGTTCAAGAAGGGCGACGTACGCGCCGATCTTGCGGCTTCGCATGTCCGCGTCCGCGACCGTTTCCGGATGATGCGAAAGGCACCGCTCGCGATCGAGCCCCGCAGTTACTGCGCCGAATACGAAAACCGGCGGGAGGCGATCACGCTCTACGCATCCTCGAATGTTCCCGGCATCGTGCGCGATGCACTTTCCGGATCGCTCGATCTGCCTGGCAACCGGCTGCGGGTCATCGCGCCCGATGTCGGCGGCAGCTTCGGTTCCAAAGGGTCGCTCTATCCGGAAGAGATTCTGTTATGCGTGGCGGCTAGGAAGCTGCGCCGCTCGCTGAAATGGACCGCTGACCGTCTCGAAGACATCTCAAGCTCCAGCCAGGCCTTCGCCGAAATCATCGAGGCCGAAATGGGTTTCGATGAAAATGGCATGGCGATCGCACTCGAGGCCGATGTGATTGGCGATGTTGGCGCCTATTCGATCTATCCCTGGACCTGCGGCCTTGAGCCGGTCCAGGTCGTGAGCTTCCTGCCTGGTCCGTACAAGGTTAAGTCCTATCGGGGCGCGGTGCGCGGGGTTGCGACCAACAAGCCGCCGACCGGGCCCTATCGCGGCGTCGGCCGGCCGATTTCCACCTTCGTCACCGAGCGGCTGATGGACATGGGTGCGAAAGCGCTTGGACTCGATCCGTTCGAAATCCGACGGCGCAATCTGGTGCGTGATGAAGAGTTTCCCTATCGGATCGCGTCCGGAATCATCTGGGACAAGGCGGGCTTTGTCGAATGCCTCGAAGCGGCGGCGCAAGCCGGACCATATGAAAAGCTTCGCGAGCAGCAGCGCGCGGCGCGCGCGCAAGGACGCTATTTCGGCATTGGGCTTTCAAGCTACGCGGAGTTGACTGGAATCGGTTCGCGTATTTCCGCCGCTCCCGGCATGCCGATCAACACCGGCTCGGAGACCGCCAAGCTTCGCCTCGATTCGACCGGCGCGATTACCGCCGCCTTCGGCGTCGCCTCGCACGGGCAGGGGCTGGAAACGACGCTTGCCCAGATCATCGCCGACGATCTCGGGGCAAAATTCGAAGACATTCGCGTCGTTCAGGGTGACAGCGACGGCGTCCCGATGTCGACGGGAACTTACGCCAGCCGCAGCGCGGTTCTTGGCGGCGGTGCGGCAAAACATGCCTCAGAAATTCTGCGCGAGAAAATCAAGAAGGTCGCTTCGCATCTTCTGGAAGCGAGTGCCGAGGATATCAAAGTTAATGGCAGCCGCGCCACTGTCGCCGGCACCGACCGCGCGGTGACATTCCGGCAGATCGCCAAAGCTGTCTATTCCGACATGAAGACCTTGCCGGTCGAGGCGCGCCAGGAGCTTGAGGCGAGCTACACCTATGATCCCATCAATGGGACGACGGCGGCCGCCACGCATCTCGCCGCCGTAGAGGTCAATCCCGCCACATGCTTTGTCAAGATTCATAGATACGTCGTCGCAGAAGATTGCGGCCGTGTCATCAATCCGATGATTGTAGAAGGTCAAGTTCATGGCGGCGTCGCGCAGGGCATCGGAGCCGCGCTCTACGAAGAAATGGTGTACGACGAGGACGGCCAGCTCGTAAGCGCAAGCCTCGCCGACTACGTCATCCCGTCCGCAGTTGAGATTCCGAAGATGGACGTCGTCCATATCGAAAGCGAATCAGCCGTTGCCGGCGGCTTTCGTGGCATGGGCGAGGGCGGCACGATCGGCGCGCCGGCTGCGATCGCCAACGCCATTGCGGACGCGCTCTCGCCTCTCGACATCAACGTTTCGACCCTTCCCATGACCCCGCAGCGAATCTTTTCGCTGTTAGAGCAGGCCCGCAACAAAACGAAAGGAAGCAAGCAATGAATGATCTTTCCGGGCGCGTCGCCCTTGTTACCGGTGGCGGCCGCGATGTGGGTGCTGCGATCTCGCAGGGTCTCGCGGCAGCGGGGGCTACGGTTGCGGTAAATTATCACTCGTCGAAGGATGAGGCGGAAGCGGTCGTTGCGAACATTAAGCAAGACGGCGGCAGGGCCAAGGCCTATGGGGCGGATATCGCGAATCTTGAAGCGGTGCGAAGCATGGTCGCGGGCGTGAAATCCGATTTCGGCGGCCTTGATATCCTCATCAATAATGCCGGTCTCGTACTGCGCAAGCGCTTCAACGAAACCACACCGGAAGACTGGCACAGACAGATCGATACCTGCCTTTACGGCGCGATCCATTGTTGCCATGCCGCCGCTCCCCTCATCGAGGCTTCTGGCCGCGGCCGCATCATCTCGATCATGGGAGACTCCTCCCGCGTCGGCGAATCCGGGCTCACCATTGCCGCCGCAGCGCGCGCGGGCAATATCGCTTTGATGAAATCGCTGGCCCGGGAAATGGGACGGTCAGGTACGACCGCAAATTCGATTGCGCTCGGCCTGATCGAGACTGCGCATGACCGAAGCTGGGTCGAGGCCAATCGCGAGAGGCTCGTCAAGCTCTACGCGATCCGCCGCCTCGGCCAGCCTTCGGATGTAGCTCCCATGGTGACGCTGCTTGCGTCGGATGCGGGCGCTTGGATCACGGGTCAGGTTATCAGCATCAGCGGCGGATTTAGCATGGTCTGAACGGCGGAGTGGACGATGTTACAAACTGAATTAATCGCGCCGGTTTCAGAATTGCTGGAGCGGCATAAGCGGGAGCGGCCGGACAAGGTCGCTTACTGGGACGCGACGAGGTCGGTGACTTACGCGCAGCTCGCCGCCCGCACATCGTCGATAGCGGGTGCCTTGTCGGAGAAGGGGTTACGGGAAGGCGACCGCATCGCCATCTATCTTCCGAACGGCGTGGATTGGATCGAGGCCTGCCTCGCGGGCCTTCGCGGCGGCGCAGTCATCGTTCCCATCAGCTATGACGCGGCCGAAGTGGAGATCGCCTATCGGCTGTCGGACGCCGATTGCGGCCTGGTGATCACCACAACGGCCCGTGGAGAACTTATCAGGAAGCTCACGGCGGGAACGGACCGCCCGCTTTCTATTGTGTTCGCAGGCAGTGGCGCCAGGGATGCAGGCCTATCCCTCGACGAATTGACGCAAAGAAGCACCCAACGCGCGCTGGACCCGGCCGATATCGATCGCCCGTCCTTTATCATCTACACGTCCGGCACGACAGGCCGCGCCAAGGGTGTGCTGCTGTCGGTCCGTGGAATGCTGTGGATCGCAGCTTCGTGCTGGGCGCCGATTCTGGGTTTCAGCGACAAGGACGTTCGTACTCTCGCCGCTTCCTCTATTTCATTCCTACGCACTCAATCTCTCGGTGCTCTCCGTGCTCGCGGCCGGAGCCAGCGAACACATCATGGAACGGTTCTCGCCGCAGCTTGTGCTGGAGCTGCTGCAGTTGGGAAAATACACGCTGTTTCCCGGCGTGCCCACAATGTTCCATTATCTGTTGCAGCGCGCGCAGGAAGCCAGCGTCCATAAGCTCGGCAATACGCGGTTATGCATTTCGGCAGGCGCGATCATGCCCGCGACGTTGAACCGGTCGTTCGAGGCGCACTTCGGCACGATGCTTCTCGATGGCTACGGCATTACCGAGACCTCGACCATGGTGACTGTGAACTGGATGACCGGAACGCGCATCATGGGATCTTGCGGGCTTCCGGTGCCGGGTCTGGCGGTGCGGATCGTCGATCCGGTCACGATTGAAGATTTGCCGGTCGGCGCCGAAGGCGAATTGATTGTTCGCGGTCCCAACCTCATGCAGGGCTATCACAACAAGCCCGTGGAAACCGCGTCAGCATTGAAAAAGGGCTGGTACCATACCGGCGACCTCGCGAAATCCGATCCCAACGGCTATCTGACGATCACCGGTCGTATCAAGGAACTGATCATCAGGGGAGGGCAGAACATCGCGCCTGCCGAAATCGAAGAGGTCGCTATCCGTCATCATCAGGTACTCGATTGCGCCGTGGTCGGGGTGCCGCACGCGACCCTTGGCGAGGTGCCCCATCTGTTCGTGGTGGCCGAAAAGAACGAGCTCGACGTTGAATTGCTGTTGGCGCACTGCCGGGTGAGCCTCTCGTCTTACAAAATTCCGGAAGCGACCCACATTGTTTCGGAAATCCCGCGCACGGGCTCAGGCAAAATCATGCGGTTCAAGCTGTTGGAAGCGTTGAACCGGCATTGATCAAGCTACGTAATCGATCTCGGCCCCAGGGCGCCATAATCCTTGGGATCATAGTTCAAGCGATATTGCATGTCGGCGGCGACGATCGGTTTGCGGCATTCGTTGCAGATCACAGAGGCCTGAAAATCGTGGCCGCATTTGGTGTGGCGCAGGACGAGCGGCGGCTTACCCTTGGCAAGCCAGCGGTCGCCCCAGGCCAGCATCGCGACAAACGGCCCGTAGAGATCGCGGCCCATGTCGGTCAAAAGATATTCGTAGCGCTCGGGCGCCTGCCGGTAGAGACGCCGGTGAAAGATCCCACGCGCGACGAGGCGCGACAAACGGTCGGTCAGGATGTTAGGGGCAATGCCCAGTTCCGCCTGGATCTGGTCGTACCGGCGATTGCCGAAAAAGCCCTCGCGAACAACCATGAAGCTCCATTTGTCGCCGATGATCTCAAGCGCGCGCGAGACTGAGCTTGGCCGTCCTTGCATGAAGCGGCTGTCGTCGGAGGCGCGCCTCGTATTGCGGCCGGGCTTGGCCGGCCTGCGGCCCGCGCCGGATCCGTCGCGATATTGAACCTCGCGCGCTTCCAGTTCGGCCAGGCATTGCGAACAGGCAACGATGGGATGGCTCTCGCAGCTGCAGACGCGGTGAACCAGAACAAGCGGCGCCCGCTTGCCGACGGAAAGCCAGCGGTCGCCGAACTGCATTAGTGCGATGAAGCTCGGATAGAGATCGAAGCCCATTTTCGTAAGCCGGTATTCCTTGCGCTGTCCGGTGTCGGCAGCAACCTGGCGGAAGATTTGCAGCCGCGTCAGCTTTCGCAGGCGGTCGGTCAGCGTGGCGCGCGGAATGTCGAGCGCAGAACGAAACGCCTCGAACGTCCGTGTGCCGAAGAATGCCTCGCGGATGACGAGGAAGGCCCAGGCGTCCGAAACGATGTCAAGCGTGCGCGCGACGGAACATTTTCGCTCGCCACGTACCGGGCTTGCCGTCCTTTGCGGGTGGGCGGCGGCCGTTGCCGGCCCCGGACTGATCTTAGCCGTCGCCGAACGCCGCATCACGATCGTATTCGAATTGCGGGACCGCACGGAGCGTCGCCGCGCAATGTGTTGGTCATTATTCACCCCTCGTGGCCACGGCGTGCCGCCATCAACGAGAGCCCCACACTACACCAGCCGGATTGACTTACAAATGAAAGTCAGTCTAGTTATGCATGTCATAAAAAGATGGTGAGAACTTCTCCGTTTACTTAAAGCAATTTGGAGGCACGCCGTGGCAACCATTGGTAGAACCGCGCTGGCATTTTCACTGGCCATGGCGGCCGGGTTTGCACCGGTGGCAGCGCTTGCCGACGGTGTCTCCGACAATGTGGTGAAGATCGGCGTGCTGACCGACATGTCCGGTCAGTTCTCCCACGAATCCGGCGAAGGCGCCGTCACCGCCGTGCGCATGGCGATCGAGGATTTCGGCGGCAAGGTGCTCGGTAAGCAGATCGAACTCGTCGTGGCGGATCATCAGAACAAGCCCGACATCGCTTCAGGCATTGCGCGCAAATGGTTCGACGTTGATAAGGTCGACATGATCGCGAACCTGATCAACTCCTCTATCGCGCTCAGCGTTTCGCAGCTCGCCAAGGAAAAAAATCGGATCGCCATCATCAACGGTTCGGGTGCTTCTCGCCTCACCGGCGACGCCTGCACGCCGAACAGCATTCACTATGCCTACGACACCTATTCGCTCGCCAAGGGAACGGGCACCGCGATGATGAAAGCCGGAGGCACGAGCTGGTATTTCCTCACGGCGGATTATGCGTTCGGCCATGCGCTCGAAGCCGATACGACGGCAGTCATCAAGGCGCTCGGCGGCCAGGTGCTGGGCGCCTCGCGCTATCCCGTGGAGACGTTGGATCAATCCTCCTTCCTTTTGCAGGCGCAGGCGTCCAAGGCCAAGGTGGTCGGGTTGGCGGGCTCCGGCACCGTATTCGTCAATGCCGTCAAGGCCGCGCAGGAGTTCGGCATCCAAAAGAGCGGGCAAACGCTCGCCGGTCTTCTGGTCTGGATCACCGACATCAAAAGCCTTGGACTTGAAACGGCGCAGGGCCTCGTCCTCACCAACGCGTTCTACTGGGACCGCGACGACGAAACGCGGGCGTGGTCGAAGCGGTTCTTTGAACGAATGAAGCGTCCGCCGCATATGGGCGATGCGGGCGATTACTCCTCGACCATACATTATCTCAGGGCGATCGAGGCGGCGGGCACTGACGATGCGAAAGCCGTGATGGCCAAAATGCGGGAGATGCCGATCAACGACTTTTTCGCCAAGAACGGTCGCATCCGCGAGGACGGCCGCATGGTGCACGAAATGTATGTCTATGAAGTCAAAAAGCCTGCGGAATTGAAGAGCGAGTGGGATTACTACAAGCTGCGCGCGGTGATCCCGGGCAACGAGGCGTATCGCCCCCTGAAGGAGAGCCTTTGCCCATTGGTGAAGAAGGGTTGACGGCTTCGCAGCATGTCGCGCAACAATGCCACCAAGGTTGCGAGTGGGCATGAGCGCCGCTCATCTTCAAAGCGAATGGCTGGTTCTGGCGCAAAGCGGTCGTTGGTCGCTTGACTATTTGCGCTTCTGTATCGGCCTCATTATGTGTCCCTGATAGAGCATCGGGAACGACGCACGCAGCAAACTGGAGGAGGACAGACATGAAAGTTTCGACGGAACGAGCAGTTCTTGCCGGCGGCTGCTTCTGGGGTGTGCAGGATCTGCTGCGCCGGTATCCTGGCGTGATTTCAACCAGGGTGGGCTACACCGGCGGCGAGGTGCCAAACGCGACGTATCGCAACCACGGCAATCACGCGGAAGCCATTGAGATTACCTTTGATCCGCAGACCATCAGCTATCGAAAGCTGCTGGAATTCTTTTTCCAGATCCATGATCCCTCGACATTGAACCGTCAGGGCAACGACCGGGGAGCGAGCTACCGGTCGGCCATCTTCTATACCAGCGACGAGCAGAAGCGGATCGCGGAAGATACCATCGCCGATGTTGATGCTTCCGGCCTTTGGCCGGGCAAGGTCGTCACCGAGGTAGCACCCGCCGGACCGTTTTGGGAGGCCGAGCCCGAGCATCAGGATTATCTGGAGAAATATCCGGACGGCTACACCTGCCACTTCATTCGGCCCAACTGGACGCTGCCGCACCGGGCAGAGAAAGCTGAATCAGGCGTGAGCGGAATTCCGGCAGCGTGACAAAAGGCTGCGATCTGCAGGTGGCCGCACTCGAGAACCGTGGGGTCGCGTGCATCGTCGCCCTTCGCCATTCCGGGAGAGGAGACAATCTTTCGCCTAGTCGTCTTCATCCATGTATCGTGGCGCGAGACTTCGCACACATACACATCATTCCGGGCTTCCCCTCGATTATGAAAATGGGACACTCGCCGACGCGACTCGCTATGGCTACCGCCATCTGACAGGCCAGACGTTGCTCTTGTTGGCTCCTCGCGCGACGAGATTGTGCCAAGCAAATGCGAAAAGGGTCAGCAACACCGCACCGATGCCAACCGGCGCGAATAGGAATGACCACGACATATTGTTTGATACCACCACCAGCGGGTCGATGCCCGCGGGCGGATGAAACGTACCTGTCAGGTGCATCGCAATCATTGCCAGGCCTACAGCCAATGCGGCAGCCCATACGGCCGGCCCGCATGTCTTCACGACCAGCAGACCGACTAGAGTGGAAACCATAGGCCGCCAATTAGCGCCCGCGGTTGCGCAGGGGCGGCCTCTGGCGAACCCAAGACTAAGACAATTGATGTGGCAAATGGGATTGCAACCAACGGAAATGCCGCGGAGACCGAAAATGCTTCCATGATGCCAATGGCAACCCCGCCACCAGCCGCCCCCGCGAGGATCGGGAGGAGTTGTTTTCGCTCCGGTTTCAAATCGTCAGGCTCCAAACGTCAGCGCCAAGTATATTCGGGAAGGGCTAACCTATCGACTAGGTCCCTTCCGAACGCCAGTCGCGCTAGGCCTGGAATCCTGGTAGCAGCAATAACCAGATTGCGGACGAACAACCCGAGGGAGGTTCGTGGCGCAAATGCAACGCTGAAACTTTTTGCGGCTCTTTGTTTGTTCTCAACATAGGGACGCAGAAGGCTCTCGTATCGATGAAAGGCGTCGGCATAAGATCGGCCGCCCGCACGAGCTAGCTCGCCAGCGAGCACGTAGGCAGCGATCATTGCTAACGCCGATCCTTGGCCCGCCATCAACGAAACACAAAATGCGGCATCCCCCACGAGAGCGATACGCCCATGCGACCAGGGTCGAATATGTACCTGGCTGACGCGATCGAAATAGAGTTCTTCCGCACGGTCCAACTCGTCGAGGATGCGCGATTTCTTCCAAGCACCTCCGCTGAATCGCTTCCGTATTAGGACCTTTTGGGCCATGAGGTCCTGTGGCGACCTGGGGTCAATCGCGGGGAGTTTAGAGCAAAGTTACTTGTCTAAACTTGCTTTAGTCGCCCTGGATCGCTGATAACGATCTTCCCCGAAGAAGCGGCGCGATTTACTCACGGCGCAAAGCAGACATCCAGCAGATTGCCTATGTCGGCTAGGTGCCATTGAGCGACATCGCTACGTTCATTGGAGGATATCATCGGCGGCGACAAGCATCGGCTGAGAGACCGTGATATTTAGCGCATCCGCTGTTTTGCGGTTGATGATGAACTCGAATTTGATGAGCTGTTCGACCGGAAGATCCGCTGGCTTGATATCTCCGAGAATCTTGTCGACGTAATAACCGGAACGGCGGTTGACGCATCGCCAGGGTCAAACGCCGTGCCCCTTCAGGTGGTGCGTTCAGAGATGAGTTCCGGGCGACGCCTCGGCTTCAGTGACGCGCGAGCATGATGCGAGCGACCTCGGCGGCTGCGTCGATCTGCGGCCAGTGCCCTGCATCAAGAACATGAAGGGCAGCGTTCCGGGCCTGGGACCGCATGTAGTCGGCGACGGTGACATGAAGATACGGGTCGGCCTTCCCCCAGATGAGCAGGAGGGGAACGTCGGAGCGCCTGAACTCAATCAGACGAGCCGTGTTGGCGGCGACCTCATCCGTCAATTGGTAAGTCATCTGCGCGAAAGCGGGACCGGCACTCGGCCGTTGCCTGAAGTTGTCGTCGATGATCGGCCCGAGGAAATCATTGTAGTGGGTCTTCTGAGACTCCGTGAGACCTGCCTGCATCTGGTCGCGCTGAAAGCCGAGCAGCCAGGCGAACTGCTGCGGGCTTGCCAGGAAATGCCGATGGAGCGCTCTCAGCCCCTTGTTCGAGAAAAGCTCGATCAATTCAGGAACCCGCAGTCCGGGGGCGTCGCCGTAGAAGGCGTTCATCAAGGTGACGGCGGCCGTGCGATCCGGATGCTTCAGGGCGAAGTTGACGGCGGTTGGGCCGCCTGCGTCGTGGCCCACGGGGATGATCTCCTCGAGCCTCAAGGCCTCCACGACCGCTTCCAGATCACCGAGCTGTTGCTCGAAGCTGTAAAGCGCATCCTCCGGCTTGTCGGATGCGCCGAAGCCCATAAAGTCCATCGCGACCGTTCTGCGACCGGCCGACACCAAATGCGGAATGAGGTCGTCGTAGATGCGCGAGTTGTCCGGAAATCCGTGCAGCACCACGAAAGCGGGGCCGCTGCCCGGGAAATCGCGGACGTACAAGCTTCCGCGACCGCGCGGGACTCGATGTTCGATGAAGGCCGGGAAAGCGACGTCTTGGAAATCCGTCATGATCTGGCTCCGTGGCGGTTGGGGAGGTCGAGCCGCTGCGCGTTTCTCGCCGACCCTGATCATAGGGGCATCTGAGACCATATCGTGGGTATATGAGACACTTGTGCGGGCGTCCGATGCTAAAACTTTTGCTGCTTGATTGGCGCACAATCGCAAGAGACGCTTTCAATGTTCCTCTATGAGGCAACGCCACTCGCGCCAGGCGAAGATTCGGATAATTGAACGGGCGGGTTTTGCCATGAGGCAAAAGGATGGGCGCATCCGCTCGTTCGGGTGCTGAGCAACTCCGCCGTCGCGCGGCCGATGCCAGAGGAAGCGCCTGTGATGAGAACGACCTGTTTCATGATGCGCGCTCCGCCCATCCAGGAGTTCTTGCCAGCGTCACCTTGCCCGACGAGTGCAGACTCGGACCTCCCGCTCAAGACGACTCACGCGGGCGTCGAGAAGAGCTGTAGGTGTTGTGTGCACCGCTTCGTTGAGTTCACGCAAAAACTGCCACGTGCGGCGCCAGAAGGAGGCGTGAAGTGTCGGGGCGGTTCTAACCATGACTATCTCCATTTTGACGATTATATTGATATCAATGTATTTAAAGGCTGATCACGTACGGCCGACGGTTGAGGCGACAGTTCGCCGGCTCAGCCAGTCGGCAGACCCGCGCGCGACCGAAGCGCGGCGGTGCTCTGGAAATAAACTCGGTGCACTAAGCCTCGCTAATTCCTCAGATCCGCCGCGAAGTCGCTGGCAACCACGGCGTGCAGAATGGCGCGAAAATCCGCCGCGCGCTTTGCACCGAAGCGATCCTCAAAGCGCGCTTGCGCCTGCACCCAGGCTTCGCGGCCGGTTTGCAGCCGCTTTTCACCGGCCTTGGTAAGGTGAAGTTCCTTGGCGCGCCGATCGGCGGCAGACGCCTCGATCCTCATCAATCCGTCGCGTTCGAGCGGCAGGACGTTGCGGCCGAGGGTGGTGCGGTCCATGACCATTTCCTTGGCGAGCGCATTGATTGTCATCGGGCCGAGCTGCTTGAGCTTGGCCAAAATAGAAAACTGCGTCACATGCAGCCCGGCCGGCGCCAGGAACTGGTCGTAAAGCTGCGTTACGTGGCGGGCCGCCGAGCGAACCACAAAGCAATTGCAGTCTTCCGGCTTGAACGGGGGAGTGGCGGACGTCATCTGAAATCCTGGTTCTTGACAAAGGTGCATATACCCCTATATACGAGGATATACGCCTATTGTCAATGCCTGTTGTTTGGAGAGTCCCATGGGCGAAGTCGTCCGGTTTATCCCGAAGTCTGAGCTAGAACGCGCGCGTCTCATTAGGGAGGCCCGCGCGAATTACGAGAGCATATTCCCGACGGAGAAGGGCCCCCGCCAGGCGGGGAGTTCAACGGTTCACGCCGGAGAGTAAGATCCACCAGTAGCCGATCGTATTCGACAGGGAGTGTAATTCTGCTTCCAAGTCTATCGGCAGAAGCGAGGACGGGCCGAATGACATCGCCAGGGTTCCCGCCCCCGCTCATCAAACCAGATGTGCAAAAGTTCCTGCCTGCCCAGCCGCGCCCCGAAATCGGCGCGTTGGCTGTGCGCAAGGCCCGAGAGCAAGACAGGAGTTGACCATGAAGATTAAAGGATCAATCGCCCTGGTGACGGGCGCCAACCGGGGCCTCGGCCTCGCCTTTGCCAAGGCGCTTTTGAAGATGGGGGCGGCGAAGGTCTATGCCGCGGCGCGCAATCCGGAGGCGGTTACGCTGAAGGGCGTCGTGCCGCTGAAACTGGACGTCACCAGCGACGAAGACGCCGTCGCCGCGGCGCACGCGGCCGGGAACGTCAACCTGCTCGTCAACAATGCCGGCATCGCCAGGCCTGGCGGCTTTCTCGCCGATGGGGCCGTCGAGGCCGCGCGAGAGCAGTTTGAAGTGAACTTTGTCGGGCCGCTGCGCATGGCGCGTGCCTTCGCGCCCGTCCTGGCGAAGAACGGCGGCGGCGCGATCATCAACGTGCTTTCTGTCGCAAGCTGGATGAACGGTCCGGGGCTGGCGACTTATGGCGCGTCGAAATCAGCCGCATGGGCGCTGACCAACGGCCTTCGCATCGAACTGGCGCAACAGGGCACCCAGGTCGTCGGGTTGCATGCAGGCTTCATCGACACCGACCTTACGCGCAATATCGACGCGCCGAAGAGTTCGCCCGAGGAGATCGTGCGGACGACGCTCGACGCCCTCGAGCGCGGGGATGGTGAGGTCTTGGCCGATGAGATCACCCGGCAGGTGCATCGCGGTCTATCGGCGGATCTCCCGGTCTATTTCCAGAGCACCGCCGCGCTTCGGTCGCGCGCGGGCCTGCCGACTGGCTGAGCCGGCGAACTGTCGCCTCAACCGTCGGCTGTACGCATTGCCGCTCGCCGGAAAGAGCAGACATTGATCCGTGCCAGCGCCGAATGGTTTGTCTGCCTTGTCGCTGGTCTAGGTGAGACTAGCCCAAGGAAAAGCAGAAGCAAAGGAGGCGTATCATGGCGCAGTTCAAAACTTTTCGTGCGCAGGTCGACGCGGGCGTATTAACCGTTACGCTCGACGATCCTCCGCTTAATCTGATTGGTCCCACATTTGCTGAGGACTTGATCGCTCTCATTCGAGAGGCGGAGGCGAGCCCAGCATATCGCGTGGTAGTCTTCGAGAGTGCCGTGGCAAATTTTTTTAGTGCGCATGTGGATTTGGCCCGAGTTCCACAGCTTTTAGAGGTCGTGCAGCAGTTCTTGCCGGGCGAATTTCTTGGCATGCTGTACCGGCGCCTAAGCACCGCACCCGTTGTCACCATCGCGAAGGTGGCGGGCCGTGTTCGTGGCGCGGGCAACGAGTTCATTTTGGCGTGCGATATGTGCTTCGCTTCCCGCGAGCGCGCTGTCTTCGGCCAAATGGAAGCCGGGCTTGGCCTGCTTCCGGGGGCCGGAGGCGTGCAACACCTTACACGGCTCCTCGGACGCCAGCGCGCGATGGAGGTGGTTCTCAGCGGTGATGACTACGGTGCTGAGCTTGCGGCTCGGTATGGGTGGATCAACCGCGCAATTGCTGACGCGACGTTGGATACTTTTGTCGGCGACCTAGCTCGTCGGATAGCCAAGTTTCCGGCATCGGGCTTGCGAGCCATCAAAACAAGCATTGCCAATATTTCGCTGCCGGACGAACACGCGATTCGGGCCGACGCCGCGAAATTTCTTGAACTCATGAACACTGAGGAAGCCAAGTCTCGCGGAGCCGCACGCAATGAGAGGTATCGTGAAGATGCGCGGGCGGAGTGGGAGATGAATTACGGCCGCATCCTCGGTGAGCTCTAGAAAACGCGACGTGCGAGTGTCATGCGGGGCTGCTCAGAGATAGGGTGCAAACCAGCTTTCCTCGAGAATTCGCGGCCAATGCGACCGGCGCTGAGTTGTGAATGCGAGTTGGTCTGAGTCTGCCCCGCGTTGACCTCCCATGCGATCGGGTAGCATCGCCCTGCTGGTAAGTTCGTCGACTGCACATATTTCTTGAATATCTGGGCGAAAGCCCTGCAGCGCTCGTTGAGATTGGCCCGGGCGGAGCTAGGCAAGCGAATGAAGACGCCGGACGAGGATGCCATGCAGGGAAGGTGGATCGGCGCGGCGAGCGGCCGCCGTCAGAACATGCCGATTGTCACCGTCGTCCTAATTCTCTGCCTGGTCGCAAGCGTGCATTTGGCGTTCTGGGGTTTGGCAGAGCCACGCACCGCCGCGGCACTGGTCGAAGGGAAGCTGCCGAGCGTCTCGTACAACCGATTTGCCAAACCATCCTCCGGGGATCCGGCAGTGTCCGAGGCGCAGATCCGCGCTGATCTCACCGCGATTGCCAAGCAGGCAAAGGCGATACGTACCTACGCCTCGACCGGAGGTCTGGAACATGTTCCAGAGATCGCGACTGAACTGGGGCTGGCGGTCACGCTGGGCATCTGGATCGACAGGGACGAAGCTCGAAACGACCGTGAGATCGAGACCGCTCTCGACTTGGCGCGGCGCCACCCCAATGTCACCCGGCTCGTTGTGGGCAATGAGACGTTCTTCCGGCATGAACACACCGCCGCCCAACTTGCCGAAATCGTCCGCCGCGTAAAGCGAGACAGTCCGGTGCCGGTAGCGACCGCCGACCACTGGAGGACATTCCTCGACCATCCGGAGCTCGTTGACGCCGTGGACCAGGTCTTCGCCCATATCATTCCCTATTGGGAAGGCTTGTCCAGGAAAAATGCCGTGGAGGGATCGCTCGCGATCTACGACAAGCTGCGTGCGGCCTATCCGAGAAAGAAAATCGTCATCGGGGAGTACGGTTGGCCCAGTGCGGGACACAATTTTGAGCGCGCCGTCCCGGGTCCGTTGAGCCAGGCCCGCTTGCTGCGCGACTTCGTTGCACAGGCCAACGTGCTTGGCATCGACTACAATATTGTCGAGGCGATCGATCAGCCGGAAAAGCTTTTCGAGGGCAATGTCGGCCCCTACTGGGGCATCCTCGACGCGTCGTTGCGGCCCAAATTCGCGTGGACGGGACCGCTGGTCGACACCGACTACTGGAAGGCGGCGCTGCTCGCAGTCCTCGTTGGCTCTTTCTTGTCGATCTCGATTCTGGCGCTTCCAGGAGCAACCGTCAGCCAGGCAGCCGTGCTTGCCGGCGCCGACCATTTGATCGGCGACTGGTGCGCAGGCGTACAGGTGTACTGGCACGACCATTACCTCCTGCATGGCGAGATGATCACGTTTGCGATCGCGCTCCCGCTCCTGGGTCTGTTGGCGCCGATTGTATTGTTCCGGGTGCACGAGATGACGACGGTGGCTCTCGGGAGCAAGCCCGCGCGGCTGCTCAATTTGCTGCCGCGGGATTCGGCTGCGCGCACGCCCAAAATCTCGATTCACATCCCCGCCTATCGGGAACCTCCGGAAATGCTGCTGCGGACCATCGACTCGGTGGCGCAGCTCGACTACCCGGATTTTGAATGTGTGGTCGTCATCAATAACACGCCTGATCCGGCATTTTGGGAGCCGGTTGAGAGACGTTGCCGCGAGCTAGGCCCGCGTTTCAAGTTTGTTTGCGTTCTCAACCTCAAGGGGTTCAAGGCGGCTGCGCTGCGGATCGCAATGGCGCACACCGCTGACGATGCCGAGATCATCGGGGTCATCGACGCAGACTATGTGGTTGATCCGCAATGGCTCAGGGATCTGGTCCCTGGCTTCGCCGACCCCGAGGTCGGATTGATTCAGGCTCCTCAGGATCATCGAGACTTCTGCCGCAGTTCTGTTCACGCCGCCATGAACGCGGAATATGCGGGTTTCTTTGATATCGGCATGGTCGAGCGCAACGAGGTGAATGCCATTATCGTTCACGGCACGATGTGCCTAATCCGTCGCACCGCAATGGACGCAGCCGGTGGCTGGTCGAGCGACACGATTTGCGAGGACAGCGATCTCGGGTTGACGATCCTAGAACTGGGGTGGCGTGCCCACTACACCAACCGCCGTTACGGCTGGGGATTGCTGCCGCAGGACTATCTGGCATTCAAGACCCAGAGGGCGCGATGGGCCGGTGGTGCCGTGCAGATCGTGAAAAAACACTGGCGCAGGTTCCTGCCAGGTCAGAGCAAGCTCGATCATGATCAGAAGCGCGAATTCGCGTTCGGCTGGCTCAGCTGGTTCGGGGCTGAAATCGTTGCGGTCGCGGCCGCGCTACTTAATCTGATCTGGGTGCCTTTTGTCGTTTTCCAGGTCGTCGCCATCCCGGATCCGCTTCTGTTGCTGCCGAGCGTTGCGGCCTTTCTGGTATCGCTGCTCCACTTCGTCAGCGCCTATCGGACGCGCGTCGCGGTTCCTTATCCGCAGATGCTTGGCGCCATGGTGGTGTTCATGTCGGTGCAATGGACGGTCGCGAGCGCAGCTTTCAAGGCTGCGTTTCCGGTACGGAAAAATTATTTCCACCGTACCCGCAAGGGCGGGGGCGGCATGGTCCACGTCCGCTTTACGGCGATGCCCGAAGCCGCGCTTGGTGCGCTTCTGGTCGCGGGCGGCATCACGGTGGTTGCAACCAATTTTTACCGGCTCCTGGAGGCCGATTTGTTCGCCACGATTCTGATCATTCAGAGCCTGCCATTCTTGTCGGCAGTCGTGTTGGAGGGGTTAGAGCGCTTCAGCGAAGCCGCAAATAACAAACTTGGTCTGCCTTCTTGAAAGTGGTTCTCGGCCGCATCCTGCGGCGCTTCGAGTAGCAATTTGAGATGGTTGCACATCCGGGATTTAAACCTACTCAGCGGTTCTTGGCAAACTTTGAAGATGCCGCGTAGCGAGTTACGCTGCCCGCCGAAAAGAAAACAGGACCCCCACGGTAGTGGTCGCGAGTAGCGGACCACTGACTCAAATCTCCGACTGCTCACCCAGCCCTCGCAAGTACACGCGCATCGAAAGATCCGAATGCTGCAGCGAGCCGTTCTCGCTGAGAACGCCGCAATGAAATCGCAACGAAATGGCTCTCTCTGTCCACCCGCTGTGCAACGCGGGACTGAAATGCAGCTTGACCGATTACGTCGGGCGCAGGGTCGCAGCGAGCGTGCGGCGACGGGCCGGGGCAGGAGTTTTGCAAACGTTTCAGAAGTGACCGGAAACAGGCGGATCAAAATGGAGGGGGTTTGCAAAACCAGGCGAGAGATTTCAACGGCTTAGCCCGAAAGCCGTTGTGCTACCGTTACACCATTCCCCAAAAGTAGCAGCAAAATCAGTATCTTGAATGAAATTCCGGGCGGTTTTCGCAACGCGGGCTGTTTCGATGCGCCAAGCGAGACCTTCTACTGTTCAGTCGTGGCCTTTGCAAGCGCGAGTGCAGGCAGCGGTCGCTCGCCCGGAGACTTGTGCGCCGTTGTGGTGACCGCCGACCTTGCCGCCTGCGTCGGCAGAGATTCAAAGCCAGGCGTCATCGACCATGGTCTCAGCCCGGCTAACGACATCTTGCAGGAAGAAACCCTACGAAGGGCGTCTGTCCGCCAACTTGCCCGTGAAAAATGGGCATGCAATGTTCAAAGCGCAAGCAAGACAGGCGGCGCGCGGGCGGTAGCGCCGCGCAATACCGACCGCAAAGAGCCTGGCATCAAGAGAACCCGATCTGGGGTGGTTCCTCTCGGAGACAATCAAACATGAAATTCAAGCGTATTCTGGGGCTGCTTTGTGCCGCCTCGATTTTCCTTGTGGCGACGGGCAGCGCCTGGTCGCAGGAGAAGACCGTCAAGATCGGCGCGGTGTTCCCGTTGAGCGGCAACGCCGCGACCGCAGGCGCCCATACCAAGGCCGCGATCGAAGTCGCGATGGATATCATCAACAATGCCCATCCGGAGTTCGGCAATTTCCCGCTTGCGAAGAATGCGGAACTCGCCGGGCTTGGCGGCGCCAAGGTCGAAGTGGTGTTTGGCGATAACCAGGGCAGCCCGGCCACCGGGCAGAACCAGACGCTACGCTTGATCACGGAAGACAAGGTGGTGGCAATCACCGGCGCCTATCAATCCGGCGTCACGCTGACGGCAAGCGCAGTCGCCGAAAAATATGGAATTCCCTTCGTCAACGGCGAGTCGGTTGCCGCCAATCTGACCGAGCGCGGCTTCAAATGGTTCTTCCGCGTCACGCCGATCGCCTCCGATATCGCCAGGATCTACTACGAGTTTCTGACGGACATGAAAGCGTCGGGGGTCAAGACCGACAGTATCGCGATCATCCATGACACGACCGAATACGGCGTCTCGGTTGCCAACGTCGTCACCAGCGCCTTCAAGGAAAAGGGCCAGCCCATCGCGCTGGACATTCCCTATGCGATCAACGCGACGGATGTGCAGGGTCAGGTGCTGCAGTTGAAGGAGAAGAAGCCCGATGTGGCGATCATGATCGCCTACACGCCCGATGCCATTCTTTATCAGAAGACGATGCAGGCGCTCGACTACAAGCCGCCGATGATCATAGCAGACGATTCCGGCTATTCAGACCCGTCGTTCATCAAGGCCGTCGGCAAGATCTCGCAAGGGGTCTTCAATCGCTCCTCCTGGAGCGTCGGTCCCGCCGGTTCGCCGACCGCGCTGATCGCCGAAATGTACAAGAAGAAGACCGGCGACGACATGGATGACACCACCGGTCGCGCGATGCAGGCATTTTTCGTTCTGTGCGACGCGATCGATCGCGCCGGCTCGACCGATCCCGCCAAAATCCAGGCGGCGCTCAGGGCGACCGACCTGAAGCCGGATCAGTTGATGATGGGCTACAAAGGCGTCAAGTTCGACGAGAAGGGCCAGAACATCCTGGCATCGGGCCTCATCATCCAGCTTCAGGATGGCGAAAGCTATGTCGCGGTCTGGCCGAAGGCCGGCGCTGCCAAGACGCCCATCTTGCCCTACAAAGGCTGGTGAGGTTTCCCGAAGGGCGTGAACCCCTCGCCCTCCATTTTTCAATGCCGTCGCCTCGGATCAACCCGCAACATTCTGAACCGCCCGCATGTCTTTGACACTTCTCCAGGTGATTGCAGGTGGCCTGTTGTTGGGCGCCGTCTATGCGTTGTTCTCATCCGGCCTCACGCTGGTGTGGGGCATGATGAATATCGTCAACTTCGCGCACGGCGATTTCGTGATGCTTGGCATGTACGTGGCGTTCGTGGTCTACACGCTTTTCGGCGCCGGCCCGTGGCTCGGGGCACCGCTTGCCGTGCTGGTGCTCGCGACGCTTGGTGTCGTTGTCTACTTCGGGCTGATCCGCGGCATCATGAAAGGGCCGATGCTGGCGCAAATTCTCGGCACCTTCGGGCTCGCGCTCTTGCTGCGCTATTCCGTGTTCTGGTGGTTCGGCGCGAATTTCCTGTCGCTGCCGGAAAATCTTGTCGGCGGCACGTTCGATTTTCTTGGCTTGCGGATCCAGGCCTCACGCCTGCTTGCCGGCACGGTTGCCCTGCTGGTGACGCTTGGGTTGCACTTCCTTCTGACGCGCACCTCGCTGGGATCGAAAATGCTGGCGGTCGCGGAGGATTCGACGGCGGCGCAGCTGATGGGCATCCGCCCCGATACCATGCAGGCGATTGCCTGGGCGATCGCCGCAGGGGCGACGGGTCTGGCCGGTGCATTGATAGCGACTTTCTTCTACATCGTGCCGACCGTCGGCGAAACGCTGGCCATCGTCGCATTCGTGACCGTGTCACTCGGTGGCTTCGGCAGCGTGCCAGGCGCGCTTGTCGCTGGCCTCCTGATCGGAGTCATCGAATCCTTGTCGGCCTACCTGATCGGCGCGGTTTACAAGGACATGGTCGTGTATACGCTGTTTCTGGGATTCCTCTGGTTCCGGCCCCAGGGCCTGATGGGCAAGACGTGATGCGGGGACGTTGGCTGTGGCTCTCCGTTCTGCTGGCGCTCGTCGTTGCCTATCCCCTGGTGCTGTCGACGCCGTTCCAGCAGCGTCTCGGCGCCCTGGTTCTGCTTTATGCGATCGCAGCTTCAGCCTGGAACATCGTCGGCGGCTATGCCGGGCCAGGTATCGGTTGGCCACGTCGTATTCTTCGGCTGCGGCGCCTATGCGGCAATGGGCGCCTATGCGCATTTTGCGCTCTCGCCGCTGGTTGGAATCCCCGCCGGCATTCTGGCAAGCCTTGCCGTATCGGCCGTCGTCGGCGTGCCGACGCTTCGGCTATCGGGCCATTACTTCAGCATGGCTACGATAGCGGTAGCCGAGCTCGTCAGGTTGATCGTCACCAACACCGCATATCTCGGCGCTGCGGTCGGACTTAGCGGGCCGACCGTGCCGCGGAACGTATTCGATATCTCCTTCATATCCGCGCTACCGTACTACTATCTCTTCCTGACGGTTCTGCTGATAACGCTCGGCATTACCTGGTGGATGGCCAACAGCCGCATGGGGTTCTACCTTCGCGCTATCCGCGACTCCGAACGTGCGGCGCGCTCGCTCGGCGCACCCGCAAGCCGCATCAAGCTCTACGCCTACATGTTGAGCGCAGCTCTGACCAGCGTTGCAGGCGCGCTTTACGCGATGATGTTCGGATTTGTCGATCCTAAGTCCGGGCTCGGCATCCTGATCTCGGTGAAGATACTGATCATGGCTGCGCTCGGCGGCGCCGGACTGCTGTTCGGACCGCTGGTTGGGGCCGCGATCCTGGTGCCGCTCGAGGAAATTTCCAACAATCTCCTGGGCGGGAAGGGCGCCGGGCTGACCTTTGTCGTGTATGGCGCGATCATCGTGCTGATTGCACGGTTTCAGCCCGGCGGCATCCTGACGCTGATCAATCGGATCTGGATGGAACGAAGCGGCAAAAGGCCGAACGGCGAAGCGGTGAGAGGAGCGGCACATGCTCCTTGAGGCGCGCCAGGTGACCAGGGCCTTTGGCAGCTTCAAGGCGGTTGATGCTGCCTCCGTCACGCTGGAGCGGGGCGATATTCTCGGCCTGATCGGACCCAACGGCGCCGGCAAATCCACTTTCTTCAATTGTCTTACCGGCGACCTGTTGTCGACATCCGGGCAAGTGTTTTTCGAAGGCCGCGACATTACCAATCTCACGCCGGAGGCGCGCGCGCGTCTTGGTCTGGCGCGAACCTTCCAGGTGCCGCAGAGCTTCGAGGCCATGTCGGTACTGGAAAACGTGATGATCGGCGCGTTCCTTCACACATCGCGCAGGTCCGAGGCCGAGGTGAAATCGCGGGCCGTGCTGGACCGCGTCGGCATGGCGGGGCTGGCGGACGCGTCGGCCCGATCGCTGGGAACGCCTGGACGCAAGCGGCTGGAAATCGCGCGTGCACTTGCGACCGAACCAAAAGTTCTCCTGCTCGATGAAGCGATGGCCGGCCTCACGCAGCGCGAAGTACAACTCGCCATCGATCTCGTCCGCGATATCCATCGCTCCGGCGTTACGCTTGTGATCGTCGAGCACATCATGGAAGTCATCATGTCGCTGGCGACGCGCGTGGTGGTGTTTCATCAGGGCCGGGAGATCGCGCGCGGCAGCCCGCGGCAGGTCACCGGCAATCCGGCGGTCATCGAAGCCTATTTGGGCAAGCGCGCCGCCCGGACCGCCGCGGGCCACACCCCGATCGAACTGGCGGGCGGGCCGCCGGAATGACCGCGCCGTTACTGAAAATCGGGCATCTGGAAGTTCGCTACGGCGACCTGATCGGCGTAAGCGATGTGTCGCTCGATGTGCCCGAGGGCAGCGTGGTCGCGCTGCTCGGCTCCAATGGCGGCGGCAAGACCACCGTCCTCAACGCAATTGCGGGATTGATCGGCGTGCATTCCGGCTCGATCCTGTTTGGCGGACAAGAGATCGCGGGGAGTAGCGCATTTTCGATCGTGCGCCGGGGGCTTGCCCTGTCGCCGGAGGGCTGGCGGCTTTTCGTGCAGCAAAGCGTCGAGAACAATCTGAAGCTGGGAGCGACGGCGTTGCGCAACAAGGCGCGTGCCGCAGCACTGCTCGAGCGCGTCTACGATATCTTTCCGAGGCTTGCCGAGCGGCGCAGCCAGCGCGCGGGCACCATGTCCGGCGGCGAGCGTCAGATGCTTGCGGTCGGCCGCGCACTGATGAGCGATCCGAAACTTCTCATGCTGGATGAGCCCTCGCTTGGCCTCGCGCCGGCCGTGGTGGAAAAGATGTATGAGACCTTTGAACGGCTGCACGGGCAGGGGCTGACCATCCTTCTTGCCGAGCAGTCGATCGAGCTTGCGCTCGAGGTTGCGGATTTCGCCACCGTCCTGCAAGTCGGCAGAAGCGTCCTGTCGGGTGCCGCAGCCGATCTTGCCAACGACCCGCAGGTGCAGAAGGCCTATCTTGGCACCGGCTGAGGTAACCGCTCTCGAACGCGGTTACTCGGCGGCTTCCTTGACGGTGCCAGGCTCGGCGAGACGACGGTCGCCGTCATCCCGCGATCGACCCCACTTCGAAAAGGCATTCGAAAGCTTGTCGAGATAGAGATAGACGATCGGCGTCGTGAACAGGGTCAGCGCCTGGCTGACGAACAGACCGCCGACCATCGCATAGCCGAGCGGTTGGCGGATTTCCGAACCCGTCCCCGTACCCAGCATCAGCGGCACGCCGCCGAGCAACGCCGCCATGGTCGTCATCATGATCGGACGAAAGCGCAGCAGAGCCGCCTTGCGGATCGACTGCTCCGGCGTCAGATGCTCGTCGCGCTCGGCCGCGATCGCGAAATCGACCATCATGATGCCGTTCTTCTTGACGATGCCGATCAGCAGAATGATGCCGATCAGCGCGATCAGGCTGAAGTCGTACCCGAACGCCATCAGGATCGCCAGCGCCCCCACGCCGGCCGAAGGCAGTGTGGAAAGAATGGTCAGCGGATGAATGTAGCTCTCGTAAAGAATCCCGAGGATCAGGTACACGACGACCAGTGCCGCCAGGATCAATAGCGGCACGGTGCCAAGCGATTGCTGGAAGGCCTGCGCGGTACCCTGGAAACTCGAGTTGAGCGTGGGTGGCGTACCGAGGTCGGCCATTGCCTTTTGCACGGCATCGGTCGCCTGCCCGAGCGCGGCGTTCTGCGCGAGGTTGAAGCTGATGGTGATAGCCGGAAACTGGCCCTGGTGGCTGATCGATAGCGGACGGACCGGCACGCTGGACCAGGTCGCGAATGTCGACAACGGCACCTGATCGCCGGTGGTCGGCGATTTGATGTAAAGCTTTTCCAGCGTGTCGAAGTTGCCCTGCAGTTCGGGCAGTATCTCCAGGATCACATGATAACTGTTCAGCTGCGTGAAATACTGCGTCACCTGCCGCTGACCGAACGCGTCGTAGAGCGTGTCGTCGATCAATTGCGGCTGGATGCCATAGCGGGAAGCGGTGTCGCGGTTGATCTTGAGTTGTAGCGTCGTGCCTTCCGACTGCTGGTCGGTGGCGACGTCGCGCAGCTCCGGCAGCGTCTTCATCTTGGCGAGGATCTTGGGCGCCCACTCGTTCAACTCGTCGAGATTGGCGTCCTGCAGCGTGAACTCGAACTGCGTCCGCGTCGGCCGGCCGCCCAGTCGAACGTCCTGCGCCGCCTGCATGTAAAGACGCGCGCCGTCGACCTTCTCCAGTTTCGGGCGCAGCCGCGCGATGACCTGCGCTGCAGAGGCATCCCGCTCGCCAAGGGGCTTCAGGGTGATATAGACGTTGCCGTTGTTGCCGGCGCGGCCATTGCCGCCGATCGCCATGGCCACCGAGGCAACCGCGGGATCAGCCTGAACGATCGCGCCCAGTGCCTCCTGGCGCCGCACCATTTCGGCAAAGGAGACATCCTGGCTGGCTTCCGAGGTTGCGGTGATCAGGCCGATATCCTGCTGGGGGAAGAATCCTTTCGGAATGATGATAAAGAGGTAGACCGACAATCCGACGGTCGCGAAGAAAATGACCAGCGTCGTGAGCCGCCAGCGCAACGCGAGATCGAGACCTCGCTCGTAGGCGCGCAGCATGGCGTCGAACCCGCGCTCGCTCAACTGGTAAAGCCGGCCGTGCTTGGGCGCCTCGCTGTGGGCGCGCAGGAAGCGCGACGCCATCATGGGCGTCAGCGTGAGCGACACGACCATCGATACGAAGATGGTCATGGCGAGCGTTACCGCAAACTCGCGGAACAAACGTCCGATGATGCCGCCCATCAGCAGCAGCGGAATCAGCACGGCGACCAGCGAAACGCTGATCGACACGATCGTGAATCCGATCTCCCGGGAACCCTTGTAGGCGGCGGCCAGCGGCTTTTCGCCTTCCTCGATATAACGGGCAATGTTTTCCAGCATCACGATTGCGTCGTCGACCACGAAACCGACTGCGATGGTGAGGGCCATCAGGGACAGGTTGTCCAGCGTGTAGCCAAACACCCACATCAGCGCGCAGGCGCCCAATAGCGCCAGCGGGACCGTGACGGCGGGGATGACGGTTGCCCAGAAGCTGCGCAGGAAACCGAAGATGACCAGAACGACGAGAAAAATGGTCAGCAGCAGCGTGAACTGAACGTCCTCGACGGCGGCGCGGATGGTCTGGGTTCGGTCGCTGATGACGTTGATCTTGATCGCGGCAGGAATTCCAGCCACCAGCCTCGGCAGCAGCGCCTTGATCTTGTCCACGGTATCGATGACGTTGGCGCCGGGCTGTTTATAGACCACCAGGAACACGCCTCGCTTGCCGTTGGCCCAGGCTGCCTGTTTGGCATCTTCCGGTCCGGTTACGGCCTGCCCGATATCGCGAATTCGCAACGGTCCGCCGTTGCGATAGGCGATGATGACGTTGTTCCAGTCTTTGGAATCCAGCAACTGGTCGTTGGAGTAGATTGTAAATGCGCGCTTCTCGCCGTCGATATTGCCCTTCGGACTATCCACCGTCGTGATCGCAATCTGGTTGCGCACATCTTCAAGCGACAGCCCCTTGGCAACCAGCTTGGCAGGATCGACCTGGACGCGGATCGACGGCTTTTGCTGGCCGCCGATCGTGACCTGAGCAACGCCCGAGATCTGGCTGATCTGCTGCGCGAGCTGGGCGTCGACGGAGTCGCTCACGGTGGTCAGCGGCAAGCTGTCCGACGTTGCCGACAAGAGTAGGATCGGCGAATCCGCCGGGTTTACCTTGCGGTATGTCGGCGGCGAGGGAAGATTTTTCGGCAACTGGCCGCCGGCAGCGTTGATCCCGGCCAGCACGTCGTTGGCGGCGCCGTCGATATTGCGGTTGAGATCGAACTGGATGGTGACGGCGGCGGTTCCGAGATAACTCGTGGAAGTCATCTGGGCGATGCCGGGAATTTGCGCAAATTGCCGTTCCAGAGGCTGCGCCACCGACGACGCCATCGTTTCGGGGCTTGCGCCCGGTAGCTGTGCGGTGATCTGGATGGTCGGGAAATCCACCTGCGGCAACGGCGCGACCGGCAGCAGCGGATAGGCCACAAGGCCGACGAAAAGAATGCCGGCCATCATCAGCGAGGTGCCGATCGGGTAGCGAATAAAGGGTGCTGAAATCCCCTCGTTCATTCCTGCCGGACCTTCGCTTGCGCCGGATCCGAACTGGCCACGGCTGTGCTGACGAGGGTACCCGGCGCAACCTTGAACTGGCCGGAGGTGATGACCTGCTCTCCCGGCGCCAAGCCCTTGTCAACCACCGAGCGGCCGTCAATCGACTGACTAACCTTTACCTGGCGCAGTTCAGCCTTGCTGTCCTGATTGACGATGAAGGCATAGAGGCCATTGGTTCCGTGCTGAATCGCGTCGTCCGGAACCACGGTCGCATCCTTCAAGGTTCTCACCAGAAGCCGGGTCGAGACGGATTGACCCGGCCACAAGGCGTGATCCTTGTTCTCGAAGACGGCCTTGAGGCGGATGGTTCCGCTGGTCGAGTTGACCTGGTTGTTGACCACCGCGAGAGTTCCTTCCGCCAAGGGTTTTTTGCCGTCGGTCGTGATCGCGATCGTTTTGAGCGGCGCCACGGCCTGAGCCTCGTTTATATAGGGTAACTGCTCTTCCGGCGCCGTGAAAATCACGGCAATCGGCTCGATTTGCGTGATCGTAACGATCCCGGTCTGGGTAGCGGCGTTGACGATGTTGCCAATATCAACCTGGCGCAGGCCGACGACGCCGGAGATCGGGGCCTTGATGGCGGTGTAGTCGAGTTGCGTCTGCGCATTGGCAATCGCAGCCGCGTCGGCGGCGATCTGGGCGGTCAACTGCTGGACGTTGGAACGCTGCGTATCGAGCTGCTGGCGCGTTGCGAACTCCCCGAGCTTGATGAAGCGCTGGAGATCCAGATTGGTATTGGCGAGATTGGCCTCGTCCTGCTCCTTCTTGGCCTTGGCCTGATCGAGTGTCGCCTGATAGGGGCGAGGATCGATCTCGGCGAGCAGGTCGCCCTGGTTCACCAGTTGCCCTTCCTGGAAAGCGATCTTGTCGATCTGACCATCGACACGGGAGCGAACGACCACCGTATTGAAGGCCTGGACGGTTCCGAGACTGGTCAGATAGACAGGGAAGTTGGTCTTTTCGACGGGAGCAACGCCGACGCGCACCGCATTGCGGGTTGCCTTTTGCGTGGTATTGCCAGCGGGCTCGTGACCTTCGCCATGATATCGTTGCCAACCGAAATAGCCGGCACCGGCAACGGCCAAAAACAGCAGAATCCAGCGCGTTGTCCGCGATTTGTTCATGTCGGCCTTTGAGATTCAAAAAAATATAAGTAGCGGGTCTTCCAAAGGGTTCATAGACCTTCCAGATATAATATGCGTGCACTTAATGTGTAAACACACTATAGCTTGATATTCCTAAACAATTGGCAATCTGGGGGACCAGGAACAGATGTCTCTCGACCTCAAAAAGCAACTAATCACCCAGCTTGTCGAAAGTTCGCGATTCCTGCGCAATTACATTGATCATCGCGCCAAGGGCCGTGGCACGACGCGGGCGCAGTGGATCGTCCTGTTCCGCTTGCGCGATCAGGAAGGACTATCGCAGGTGGACCTGGCCGATGTGCTCGAACTGCAACCGATCTCGCTGGTACGGCTCCTGGACCGGCTGGTCGAACACGGCCTGGTCGAGCGGCGCAGCGATCCGAAGGATCGGCGGGCCAACCGGTTGTTCGTGACAGCGGCGGGACGTAAGCTCGCTGACGACCTCGACAGTCTTCGCAACGAAATTGCCACCGATGTGCTGCAGGATCTGCCGACTTCGGCGATCCAGACCAGCCTTAAAACCCTTCGAGATATCAAGGAACGGATCAAGACACTGGCTGAGCCTTCTGGTAACGTCGCGGCAAAGTGATGTCGCGGAAGGGAGTATGACCTCGAAAGGGTCAAACTGACCGGTGTCTGTGACGAGCCCCTTCCGTTGATGAGTCCGGTCATGAGTGCCTCACGCCTTCGAGCGGTCCGATACTTGGTCCTTGTTGCGACAGTGTCGATCGCGCAGCCAGCGTTTACACAGCAGAATTCGCCGCCTCTTCCGCAGCAACCTCAAGCTTCGCCATCATCGCAGCCCGCTCCGGCGCAAGCAGTTCCGGCGGGGCCGGCCGCTGTCGCGCCGACATCGCCCGCTGTAACGGAAGCGGTACCCGGTGAGGGTGGCAGCCGGTCGCTGAAATCGACGGCTGTAACGATGCGTGAACTGTCACCCTGGTCGATGTTCCTGTCGGCCGACATACTGGTGAAGGCCGTGATGGTCGGCCTCGCTTTTGCGTCCCTGGTGACGTGGACGATTTTCATCGCAAAGATGATCGAGCTTTCGTTCGCGCAGCGAAGGCTGCGCGCTGCGCTGACAAAGGTCGCCGATGCAAGGTCGCTGGCAGAAGCGCAATTTGTCCTCGGCGCAAGCAGCACCGCCTTGTCGTCGCTACTATCGGCGGCGATGCGAGAGGCGCGGCTGTCGGCGGGCATTTCCAGCGATGCCGGCATCAAGGAACGGGCAGCATCGAGTTTCGCCGAGATCGTGCGGGCGGAAGCGCGCCGAATCCGGCTCGGCATGGGACTGCTTGCCACAATCGGCGCGACTTCGCCCTTCGTGGGGCTGTTCGGCACGGTGTGGGGCATCATGAACAGCTTTATCGGAATCTCGAAATCACAGACGACCAACCTTGCCGTCGTCGCGCCCGGCATTGCCGAAGCCCTGCTTGCAACCGCCTTCGGCCTCGTGGCGGCGATCCCCGCGGTGATCATCTACAATCATTTTTCGCGGATTACGAAGGGCTACCTCGAACTCGTCGCCCGATCGTCGGGTGCTGCGGGACGTTTGCTGTCGCGCGATCTCGACCGCACCCATGTCAGTTCGAATTCGCGTGCCGCGGAGTAGGCGATGGGCGTCTCGATAGCGGATACGGATGTCGACGACGACAGCGATTTCGCCGAGGCGCACGAGATCAACGTCACGCCCTTCATCGACGTGATCCTCGTCCTTCTGATCATCTTCATGGTGGCGGCGCCGTTGTCGACCGTCGACCTGCCGATCGATCTGCCTACCTCAACCGCAACTCCGCAGAAGAAGCCGGACAAACCGACCTATGTCAGCATCAAGCCAGATCTTGCGGTTGCGGTCGGCGAGACGCCTGTCAAGCGCTCAGAGCTGATCCGCACGCTGGATGCGATGGCAGACGGTGGCAAGGATCGCTTCATCTTCCTGCGCGCCGATCGCGCGGTACCCTACGGCGAACTGATGGACGTGCTGGAAATCCTGCGCGCGGGCGGCTACGCCAAGATCAAGCTCGTCGCGCTGGAAGGCGTTCCCGACGCGACTGCGCCGCCGTCTGCGACTACAAATGCCAAGCCTTAGATCGAGCCTTTGATTCTTTGAGCAGCGATGCCCCAACTCGACACCGAACCAGGACCTTCGCGACGGCTGTGGGTTTGTGCCGCCCTCGGAGCGCTGGCATTGCATATAGGTGGCGCGGCGCTGGCGGTGGCGCATCTGCGCAACGTCGAACCTGACGATACGTTCGGCGCGCCGGCAATCGAGATCGGGCTTGAAATAACTTCGCCGCACCTCGAACCGACGGATCTGCCGCCGGGGCCTGATACCGAGGCGTCGGTAGCCTCGTCTGCGCTTGCCGAGCAGAAGGCCGAGGAGAAGGAGAGTGAGCTTCCAAAGGAAATGCCGACGTTGAGCGACGATCCCGACCGCGTGGTCGCGCCTGACAGCGCCAACAAGCCCAAGGAAGACGATACCAGGATCGCCAAGGTCGAAACGTCCGCTTCGATCGAGTTGGTCGCCGCCGAGGCCACCGCAAGGCCAAGCTCGGAGGCGATGCCGGAAGGCGCACGTTCGGTAGCGCCCGCGCAAGGTACGGGCGCGAGTGCCCAGCGCCTGCGTGCCACCTGGCAAAAGCAGCTGATCGCCCATCTCGACCGGCACAAGCGCTACCCCTCGGAGCGTTTCCAGAAGAACGCCGAAATCGTCGTGAGTTTTTCCCTTGACCGCACCGGCCATGTGCTCTCGACCAGCATCGTGAAGGGATCCGGCGATGCGGCCTTTGACGAAGCGGCGCTCGCCATGATCAGGCGATCCGATCCGGTGCCGCAGCCGCCGCCGGCGGTGGCCGACGAGGGATTGAATTTTACCCTGCCGGTGATCTTCAAGGTCAAGGGTCGAAGCTGACGGGCCGGCCATTATCGGTTTGCGGGGAATCAGCTCTTCTTCACCATAGAACAGGCGTCGATCACGCCTCAGCGAAAGAAGTATCGGAAACCGGTATAGACGATGACGAGGCAGGCGAAAATCAAGGCGACCGGGAGCCTCGGTTTCGTCTGCGGACCGCCGCCGCTCTTGGCTCGCTGGGGGGAGGGGCGTTTGAAGGCCGTGACGTTGCCGCTCGTCTGGCTTGCCCCGACCGATTGGACCTTGACGTTGGGCGCTTCGCCCGCTCCGCCCATTTCCTCATAATAGCTTTTATAGATGAGCTGAATGATCGCTTCGCCGGCCTCGGCCTCGGTGTTTTCCCTCAGCACCGCCTTGTATTGGGCAAGGAAGGACTGGGCCTCGGGGGGCAGGGAAGATGTGCCGTTCAATTTTGCCATCATGTTCCAGGTCGCAAAGTCGGCCCGAGCCCGTGTATCGGCGCGTCGCGCGATCATCATGTCGGCAGCTTTGATCACGATGGCCTCTGTCCGTTTTCCTTAGGTGTTTCCCGTGATGGATAGAATAAGTTGGATCAAGTAGCCCGTCGATGACCGCAGTATCGACGAGATAACATCAAGATTTAGACCTAACTGCGAACCTGCCAAGGGGAGCAGGATCAGAAATCCGATCAGGATCAGCATTCCGAACGGCTCAAGCCGGGAAAGCGGCACGGCGAGCGGCTTGGGCAAAAGCCCAACCGCGACGCGCCCGCCGTCCAAAGGCGGGATTGGCAGCATATTGAACACCGCAAGGATGACATTGATAACGACGGCATTTTCCAGGTTGTCGGCTACCCACTGCGCGGCGTTGGGCGGCAGAAATTCGACGGCATGGAAAGCCGCGGCCGCAACGAGCGCCAGCGCGATGTTGGTGGCGGGTCCGGCCAGTGCGACCCAGACCATATCGGTCTTCGGATTTCGAAGTGCCCGGAAGTTTACCGGAACCGGTTTGGCGTAGCCGAACAGGAATGGCGAATGCGCCATCAGGAGGATTGCAGGCATCACCAGGGTACCGAACGGATCGATGTGCCGGAGCGGATTGAAGCTGACACGGCCAAGCTGCCAGGCGGTGTTGTCGCCGAAATGGTGCGCGACGAAGCCGTGCGCCGCCTCGTGAAAGGTGATTGCGATGATGAGTGGCAAAACCCAGACGGAAATGCCGTAGAGGGGGATGTTCACGGATGTCCTGACGCGATTGAACCGGCCGTGAGGCTACCACACGCCATTGTCAGCGGCGAGCAATCGCTGGTGGCGAGCGCGCGCAGACCGGGTACCCGCTTTCCGAAGTTCGCGCTATCCGCCACGTTCTACGCGTAGGGTGCGCCGGTGTCCAATCGAGAGCACGTCGAGGTGCTTGCAACAAGAAAGGCCGGCGGGCGTTACGCCGCCGACCCTTCCTTGCGACTGCCGGCTCCGGCCTGTCCGGTTCCGCCGCATTTCCTGCGGAGAAACGTGAGCCTGGACGGTTAACGAAGGGTTAACGTCAATCGCATCTGTGCGGCCGGCGCCGACATCGAAACCTCCGCGTGGGGTCGCCCTCAATATGTCGCCCGGCCGCCGGAGATGTCGAATACCGCGCCGGTTGAGAACGAACAATCTTCCGAGGCCAGCCACGCCACCATCGCTGCAAGCTCTTCGACCAGGACGAAGCGGTTTTTCGGGATCTTGGAAAGCATGAAGTCGATGTGGGTTTGCGTCATCTGATCGAAGATGGCGGTCTTGGCTGCTGCCGGCGTTACCGCATTGACCATGATGTTGTGCTGCGCGAGTTCCTTGCCCAGCGATTTCGTCAGCGCAATCAGGCCGGCCTTGGAAGCCGAATAATGCGCCGCGTTGGGATTGCCTTCCTTGCCGGCAATGGAGGCGATGTTGACGATCCGGCCGTAATTCTGCTTGACCATCGCAGGCGCGATCGCCTTGCAGCAGATGAAGGGCCCGTCGAGATTGATGCGCAGTACCTTGCGCCACTCGTCGATGTCGGTTTCCCATACCGTCTTGTTGACACCGGCGATGCCGGCATTGTTGACGAGGATGTCGATCTTGCCGAAGGCCTTCAGCGTCTCGTCGCGCGCTCTTTCGACCGCGGCGAGATCGGACACGTCGACCCTGACCGCAGCGACGGCAGTGCCGATTTCCCTGGCCGTCCTCTCGGCGAATGGCTGGTCGTGATCCCAGATCGCGACCCGTGCGCCGGAACTGACAAAACGTTCGGTGATTGCGCGCCCGAAACCTTGTGCGCCGCCCGTGACGACCGCACAGCGGCCGTTCAGATCGATCTTGTTCATGGTGCCGTTTCCTTCATTCCGAACCGAATTGCCTTCGTCGTCATTGCGGGCTAACGGGTCGCGCGAATGCGCGCCCGATGACAGGCTCCGCGAAGCAATCCAGCGTCGAGAAGAAAGTCTGGATTGCTTCGTCGCTCACGCTCCTCGCAATGACGTTGACACGTGCGGTCGACATTCAAAGCGTCCAGCCGCCATCGATGATGTGCGCGACGCCGGTCGTGAAGGCACTCTCGTCGCTGCCAAGATAGACCGCAAGCGAAGCGATCTCCTCAGCGGTGCCAAGGCGCCCCATCGGCTGGCGGGCAACGAACATCTCGCGCCCGGCGGGGCCGGCGGCTGTCGCGCGCTGCAGCATGGACGGTGTCTCGATGGTGCCGGGGCAGATGCAATTGCAACGGATGCCCCTGGTGATGAAATCGGCGGCAACCGCACGGGTCAGTGCCGCAACCGCCGCCTTGGTCGCGCCGTAGACGTAACGGTTGGGGGCGGCCTTGAATACGCCTGCGGCCGAGGAGATGTTGACGATCGAGCCGCCGCCCCTTTCCAGCATCAGCGGTAGAAAGGCGCGGATCGTCCGGTGCATCGACTTGACGTTGAGGTCGAAGGAAAAATCCCAGTCCTCATCGGAGCAGTCGAGCACGGTGCCGTGGTGCACGAAGCCGGCGGCGTTCAACAGGATATCGATTCCACCCACACGCTTGGCCATCGCCGTCACGGCAGCCGTGTCGCGCGCGTCGAGCCTTGCCGTCTCCTTGACGCCTTCGGTGAGGAGGGAAGCAAGACCCTTTTCATCGATGTCGGTGGCAAAGACACTTGCACCCTCACGCGCAAATGCGATGGCCGAAGCCCGGCCAATGCCGGCCGCAGCCGCGGTGATGAATGCGCGTTTGCCCTTCAGGCGGTCTGACATGATGTTCTCCTTTTTTCTTGTCAGTCCGGGATGCGCCGTACGGCGCAGGCCCGAAAATCCATACGCACGATCGTGGTTATGGATTTCCGGGTTCGCGACGTTGTCGCGCCCCGGAATGACGAGTTGCTCTAGTGATTATCCCTGGCCACGCCGACCCGGCCGGCGATGTCATGGTAGCGCGTGGCAAGTTCCATGCAGGCGCCGGTCGCCTGCTGGCCGACAGTCGCGCGGTAGATTTCCTGCCACGGCGTCTGGTTCGCCGGAAAGGCGAAGCCGCCCCTGGCCTTCAGTTCGGCGTGGCGCTTGCTGACCTCCTCATCCGGGATCAGGATGTTCGCGGTCCCCTTGTTCAAATCGACGCGCACCCTGTCGCCGGTCTTCAGGATCGCCAGCCCACCATCGGCGGCAGCCTCGGGAGTGGCGTTGAGGATCGACGGCGAGCCGGACGTGCCCGACTGGCGGCCATCGCCGATGCAGGGCAGGGAAAGGATTCCGCGTTTGATCAGCGCCGCCGGCGGCTGCATGTTCACGACCTCAGCGCCGCCGGGATAACCGATCGGGCCGGTTCCGCGAATAAAAAGGATGCAGCGCTCGTCGATATCGAGCGCGGGATCGTCGATCCTTTCGTGATAATCCTCAGGCCCTTCGAAAACGATCGCGCGCCCCTCGAAGGCGTTCGGGTCCTTCGGGTTGACCAGATAGCGGTCGCGGAACTCCGTGGAGATTACGCTCGTCTTCATGATCGCGGAATCGAAGAGGTTGCCGCGCAAGACAAGGAAACCGGCGTCCCTCACCAGCGGCTCGTCGTAGCTGTAGATCACGTCGCCATCGGGTGGCGATGCATCGCGGCAATTGTCGCCCATGGTGTGGCCGTTCACGGTCATCGCGTCTTCGTGGATGCGTCGGGCCTTCATCAATTCGCGCACCACGGCCGGCACGCCGCCGGCGCGGTGGAATTCCTCGCCAAGATAGAAGCCGGCTGGCTGCATGTTGACCAGAAGCGGAATCTGATGACCGAATTTCTGCCAATCGTCGATTGAAAGTTCCACGCCGATATGGCGGGCGAGCGCGTTGATGTGGATCGGCGCATTGGTCGATCCACCGATCGCCGAATTGACCACAATGCAGTTTTCAAAAGCATCCCGCGTCAGGATGTCGGAAGGTTTCAGGTCCTCCCAGACCATTGCGACGATGCGCTTGCCGGTCTCGTAGGCAATCTGGCCGCGTTCGCGGTAGGGGGCAGGGATCGCCGCGCATCCGGGCAATGACATGCCCAAGGCCTCGGCCAGCGAATTCATGGTCGAGGCGGTGCCCATGGTGTTGCAATGGCCGACAGAGGGTGCCGAGGAGGCCACGATATTCATGAACTCCTCGTAGTCGATCTCACCCGCAGCAAGCTGCTCGCGCGCTTTCCAGACCACGGTCCCCGAACCCGTGCGCTGGCCGTTGTGCCAGCCATTCAACATCGGGCCACCGGATAGTACGATAGCCGGCAGATTGACGGTTGCGGCCGCCATCAGGCAGGCGGGGGTTGTCTTGTCGCATCCGGTGGTGAGGACCACGCCGTCCAGGGGATAACCGAACAGGATCTCGACCAATCCAAGATAGGCGAGGTTGCGATCAAGCGCCGCAGTCGGCCGCTTGCCGGTTTCCTGGATGGGGTGCGTCGGAAATTCCATCGCGATACCGCCAGCGGCGCGGATTCCCTCCCGGACCCGGTGGGCCAGCTCGAGGTGATGGCGGTTGCACGGCGACAGATCGTTCCCGGTCTGGGCGATGCCGATGATCGGCTTGCCTGACTGCAGCTCTTCCCGGGTCAGGCCATAGTTGAGGTAGCGCTCGAGATAGAGCGCAGTCATTCCAGGATTATGAGGGTTGTTGAACCATTCGCTGGAACGGAGTTTGCGCCTGACGACACCGGTTAGCGGCTTATTCATGGGTTCGGGCTCTCCCGCAGCGCACACGCCTTGTTTTTGTGCGTAATTCTTGTTTTGGCAGCCAATGTTCGCACGTCACCGCAGGCTTCGCAACGGTTTGCGGCTGCAGGTGATTTCTACGACTTTGATCCAAGGACTCAATCGAAAAAGTCTGGTATGACCCAATCAAATCAAGGCGTCGCGCGGTTGCAGCCGGCTGCATGCGTATTCGGGAGGGAATTCATGTCGTCCGTGCATATTCGAGACGTGCGAAAGTCGTTTGGCGGCTTCGAAGTTCTGCACGGCGTGACGATACCGATCGAGGACGGGGCCTTTGTCGTGCTGGTCGGTCCTTCCGGCTGCGGCAAATCGACCCTGCTTCGAATGCTGGCTGGGCTCGAAAACATCACCTCGGGCACGATTTCCATTGGCGATCGCGTGGTCAACAATGTTCAGCCCAAGGAGCGCGACATCGCCATGGTGTTCCAGAACTATGCGCTCTATCCGCATATGACGGTCGCCGACAATATGGGCTTCTCGCTCAAGCTGCGCGGGGCGAATCCGCAGGAGATCAAGAAGGGCGTCAGGCGCGCCGCGGAGATCCTGGCATTGACGCCGCTTTTGGACCGCTATCCCCGGCAGTTGTCCGGCGGTCAGCGCCAGCGTGTGGCGATGGGCCGTGCCATCGTGCGCGATCCGCAAGTGTTCTTGTTCGACGAACCGTTGTCGAATCTCGACGCCAAGTTGCGCGTGGCGATGCGCACGGAAATCAAGGAACTGCATCAGCGGCTCAAAACCACGACCGTCTACGTCACGCACGATCAGATCGAGGCCATGACCATGGCCGACAAGATCGTGGTGATGCATGACGGCATTGTCGAGCAGATCGGTTCGCCGCTCGAACTCTACGATCGGCCGGACAATCAGTTCGTCGCCAGTTTCATCGGCTCGCCAGCCATGAATTTCCTCAAAGGCAAGATCAAGGTGAACGGCAGCGCGGGTTTCGAAGGCCCCAACGGCGTCAAGTTGCCGCTCGCCAAGGCGCCGGCCAATTCCGACGGCCGCCCTGCGGTGTACGGCGTGAGGCCGGAGCATTTCACCATCGCCGACGACGGCGCGGAGGCCGAGATCGTCGTGGTCGAGCCCACGGGGTCGGAAACGCAAGTCTTCGCCAAGCTCGGCGGCGAACAGGTCGTTGCCGTGTTCCGCGAACGCCACCAGTTCAATCCGGGCGACAGGATCCGCCTGAAGCCGAACCCTTCTGCGGTGCATTTGTTCGACGAAGGCACCGGCAAGCGCATATAGGCCGGCAAAGAAATTGGCCGATGAAACAGCCAATTCAAAAGGGAGAAGTGAGACGATGAGTCATTTTACAGTCGATCGGCGGTCCTTGCTCAAGGGCGGCGGCAGCCTTCTCGCGGTCGCTGCCACCATGTCGAGCGAACAATTGCTGGGTTATGCGAAGGCATGGGCGCAGACCGCGCCGTGGAAGCCGGAAGCGGGCGCCAAGATCAACCTGTTGCGCTGGAAGCGCTTTGTCGAGGCCGAGGATGTCGCCTTCGTGAAGATCGTCGACGCCTTTCAGAAGGCGACCGGCGTGACCATCAGCGTATCCAACGAATCCTATGAGGACGTCCAGCCCAAGGCATCCGTCGCTGCCAATGTGGGGCAGGGCCTTGACATCGTCTGGGGTCTTTACTCGCTGCCCTTCCTGTTCCCGACCAAGGTCACGGACATGACCGATGTTGCCGACTACCTCGGCAAGAAGGGCGGCGGCTGGTCGAAAGCGGGCGAGGCCTATGGCAAGCTCGATGGCAAGTGGATTGGCGTTCCCGTTGCGGTGACCGGCGCCCTCGTGAATTATCGCATCGCCGCCATGGAGAAGGCGGGCCACAAGGAGTTCCCGAAGGACCTCGCCGGCTTTGCCGACCTGATCAAGGGCCTCAACAAAAATGGCACGCCGGCCGGCATGGCGCTCGGACACGCTTCGGGCGACGCCAATTCCTGGCTGCATTGGGCATTGTGGGCGCACGGCGGCAACCTGATCGATGCCAACAACAAAGTGATCATCAATTCACCGGAGACCGCCAAGGCACTCGAATACGTCAAGGGCCTTTACGACAGCTTCATTCCGGGCACCGCGTCCTGGAACGACAGCTCCAACAACAAGGCGTTTCTGGCCGGTCAGCTTTTCCTGACCGTCAACGGTATCTCGATCTATGTCACGGCGAAAAAGGAAAATCCGCAGATCGCCCAGGACATGAACCACGCTCATCTTCCAGTGGGCGTCGACGGAAAAAACCGGGAACTCAATCTCGGCTTCCCGATCCTGGTCTTCAATTTCACCAAGTTCCCGCAGGCCTGCAAGGCTTTCACCGCTTTCATGCTCGATCCGGACCAGTTCAATCCCTGGATCGAGGCGGCCCAAGGCTATCTCTCGCCGTTCCTGCTCGGCTTCACCAAGAATCCAATCTGGACGGCTGACCCGAAGAACACGCCGTTCCGCGATGTCGGTGAGACGTTGCTGACGCCTGCGGGCGTCGGCCAGATGAGCGAAAACGCGGCGGCCGCGATTGCCGACTTCGTCCTGGTCGACATGTTTGCGAATTACTGCACCGGTCGCGAGGATGTGAAGACCGCGATGGCCTCGGCGGAACGGTCCGCCAAGCGTATCTTCCGGTAAGATGGATGGCCGGCGCGGCCCGCCGCGCCGGCAACTTTTCTTTCAGTCGGGCAAGGCTCGGCAGTATACTGCGATTTGACGAGCGGCCGGGTGTCGCATCCCCGGATGGACCTGGATCACGATGACGACCCTTCAAACATCTGCGCCCGTACAGGCCGCCAGCGTCGACACGCCGCCGCTGTGGTCGAGGCTGCGGCATAACCGCAACTGGATTTCGCTGTGGTTCATGCTGCCGGCTGCGGCATTTCTGATCCTGTTCCTTGCCTATCCGCTCGGCCTCGGCGTCTGGATGAGTTTCACCGATGAGCGGATCGGCCGCGGCGGAGCTTTTATCGGCCTCGAGAACTACCTGTGGCTCTGGGACGACGCCATCTTCTGGCTCTCGGTGTTCAACACGCTGCTCTATACGATCGTGGCGAGCGCCATCAAATTCGCCATCGGCCTTTATCTTGCGCTGCTGCTGAACCGGCACATGCCGTTCAAGGCGATCATCCGCTCGATCGTGCTGATCCCGTTCATCGTTCCGACCGTGCTGTCGGCGATCGCGTTCTGGTGGATCTACGATTCCCAGTTCTCGATCATCTCGTGGTCGCTGATCAGGCTCGGCCTGATCGAACACAACATCAATTTCCTGGGCGATACGAACTGGGCGCGCGCCAGCGTGATTTTCGCCAATATCTGGCGCGGCGTTCCTTTTGTCGCGATTACGCTGCTTGCCGGTCTGCAAACCGTGTCGCCTTCGCTCTACGAGGCCGCGACGCTGGATGGTGCAACAAATTGGCAGCGCTTCCGCTACATCACCTATCCGCTGCTGACCCCGATCATCGCCGTGGTGATGACCTTTTCGGTGCTGTTCACGTTTACGGACTTCCAGCTGATCTGGGCATTGACGCGCGGCGGCCCGGTGAACGCCACTCATCTGATGGCGACGTTGAGCTATCAGCGCGGCATCATCTCTGGCCGCCTCGGCGAAGGTGCGGCGATCGCGACCGCCATGATCCCGTTCCTGCTGACTGCAATTGCCATCTCGTGGTTCGGCATGCAGCGGCGCAAATGGCAGCAAGGATCGAGCAATGACTGATTCCGCGCTCGAAGCGAAAGTCTCGGCTCACGCCCGCGGCGACGATAGCGAGGGCATGAGCTATCTGGAATTGTTGCCGCGCCGCGTGGTCACGCTTTACCTGCCGTTGCTCTTGATCCTGTTCGTGCTGCTGTTTCCGTTCTACTGGATGGCGCTGACGTTGATCAAGCCGGACGAGCAATTGATCGACATGAACACCTATAACCCGTTCTGGGTGGTTCACCCGACGTTCAAGCACATCAGCAAATTGCTGTTCGAGACCCAGTATCCGCGCTGGCTCTGGAACACGATGTATGTGGCCGTCGGCGCCACCACGCTTTCGATCATCGCAAGCGTGCTTGCCGCCTACGCGATCGTGCGCCTGCGCTTCAAGGGTGCGGACACCGTCGGTGTGCTGATCTTCTTTGCCTACCTGGTGCCACCCTCGATCCTGTTCATCCCGCTGGCGTCGGTGATCCAGGCCTATGGCCTGTTCGACTCGCCATTGTCGCTGATCCTCGTCTACCCCACGCTGCTCATCCCGTTCTCGACCTGGCTGCTGATGGGATATTTCAAGACCATTCCCTACGAACTGGAGGAATGTGCCCTGATCGATGGGGCGTCGCGCTGGCAGATCCTCACACGCATCGTCGTGCCGCTTGCGATTCCCGGCCTGATCTCGGCCTTCATATTCTCCTTCACGCTGTGCTGGAACGAATTCATCTACGCGCTCACGTTCCTGCAATCGACGCCGAACAAGACCGTGCCCGTGGCGATCGTGAACGAATTCGTCGACGGCGATATCTACAAATGGGGTTCGCTGATGGCGGGCGCCCTGGTAGGCTCGCTGCCGCTCGTCATTCTCTATGCGTTCTTCGTCGAGCATTACGTTTCGGCGATGACCGGAGCCGTCAAGGAGTGACTATTTCGTTCCGTCATCGCGAGGAGCGCAAGCGACGAAGCGATCCAATCTCTTGGTTGCTATTGGCTGGATTGCTTCGCAGGCGCTCGCAATGACGGCTAAACTGAATTAGGGCGCCGATAGAGGGAGCAGGTTTTTGCATATTCTGGTTCTTGGCGCCGCCGGCATGGTCGGTCGCAAATTGACCGAACAACTCCTGCGCGACGGCCGTCTTGGTAGCCGCGAAATCACCCGAATGACCCTGCAGGACGTGGTCGCGCCGGCCGCTCCCGCCAAGGCGACATTTTCGGTCAATAGCGTGACCTGCGATTTCGCCGTACCCGGCGTTGCCGAGAAGCTGGTCGCCGATCGTCCCGATGTGATCTTCCACCTTGCGGCAATCGTCTCGGGCGAGGCCGAACTCGAGTTCGAGAAGGGGTATCGCATCAATCTGGACGGCACGCGGATGCTGTTCGATGCGGTCAGGCTCGCCGGCAATGGGTACAGGCCGCGCCTGGTGTTCACGTCGTCGATTGCGGTGTTCGGCGCGCCTTATCCGGAAGCCATCGGCGACGAATTCTTCTCGACGCCGCTCTCCAGCTACGGCACCCAGAAGGCAATCGGCGAACTTTTGCTGGCCGATTATTCGCGTCGCGGCTTCATGGACGGCATAGGCATCCGCCTGCCCACCATCTGCATCCGCCCCGGCCTTCCCAACAAGGCGGCTTCCGGATTCTTTTCTGGCATCCTGCGCGAGCCGCTGGCCGGAAAGGACGCGATCCTGCCGGTAGGCGAGGATGTCAGGCATTGGCATGCCTCGCCGCGTTCGGCAGTGGGTTTTTTGATCCATGCCGCGACCATCGACAGCGCGATTGTCGGTGCCCGCCGCAGCCTCACGATGCCCGGCCTGTCTGCAACCGTCGGCGAACAGATCGCAGCGCTCAAGCGCGTGGCTGGAGAGAAGGTCGCAAGCCGGATCAGGCGCGAGCCGGATGCCTTTATCATGGGTATTGTCGCCGGCTGGCCGCGCAATTTCGAAGCCGGCCGCGCGCGGGAGCTCGGCTTCACCACGGCCGAAAAAACCTTCGACGATATTATCCGTATTCACATCGAAGACGAACTTGGTGGTAAGTTCGTCGCCTGATCGAACGCACGGGAGAACGACCATGACAGCCAGCATCGTCGGATGGGCGCATACGCCGTTTGGCAAATTCGATGCCGAGACGGTCGAGAGTCTCGTGGTCCGGGTAGCGAACGAGGCGCTGGCGGACGCCGGCATTGCTGCCGCCGATGTCGATGAGATCGTGCTTGGACATTTCAACGCCGGCTTCTCGCCGCAGGATTTCACCGCAGCGCTCGTATTGCAGGCCGATCCGGATTTACGCTTCAAGCCGGCAACCAGGGTCGAGAATGCCTGCGCGACCGGATCGGCCGCCGTGCATCAGGGTATCCGGGCGATCGCCGCGGGTGCCGCAAAGATCGTGCTCGTCGTCGGCGTTGAGCAAATGACGCGGACGCCGGCGCCCGAAATCGGCCGCAACCTGCTTCGCGCCTCATATCTGCCGGAGGATGGTGACACTCCCGGCGGTTTCGCCGGCGTGTTCGGCAAGATCGCGCAGGCCTATTTCCAGAAATATGGCGACCAGTCCGATGCGCTGGCGATGATCGCGGCCAAGAACCACAAGAACGGCGTCGCCAACCCCTATGCGCAGTTGCGCAAGGATTTCGGCTTCGAATTCTGCCGCTCCGAAAGCGAGAAGAACCCTTACGTGGCCGGCCCCCTGAAGCGCACCGATTGCTCGCTGGTGTCGGACGGTGCGGCCGCGCTGGTGCTGGCCGATTCCGAAACTGCAAAGTCGATGACCAAGGCGGTCAATTTCCGCGCAACCGCCCACGCGCAGGATTTCCTGCCGATGTCAAAGCGCGATATCCTGCAGTTCGAAGGCTGCAGCGTCGCCTGGGCCCGCGCGCTGCAGAAGGCCGGCGTCAGGCTTGCCGACCTTTCCTTTGTCGAAACCCATGATTGCTTCACCATTGCCGAACTGATCGAATATGAGGCGATGGGACTGACCCCGAGGGGGCAGGGCGCGCGCGCCATCAAGGAAGGCTGGACCCAGAAGGATGGCAAACTGCCGATCAATCCCTCCGGCGGGTTGAAGGCCAAAGGTCATCCGATCGGCGCTACCGGCGTCTCGATGCACGTGCTGACCGCGATGCAGCTCGTCGGACAGGCGCCGGAGGGCATGCAGATCAGGGATGCCAGGCTTGGCGGCATCTTCAATATGGGTGGTGCTGCGGTCGCCAACTATGTCTCGGTGCTGGAGCCGGCAAAGTAGGGCTTGAAGCGATGAACGTCGCTGAATGGCTGGCGGCATCGGCGCGGCTTCGTCCCGTCGCGCCGGCGCTCCTGACCGGCTTTGATCTTGACGCGGATTATAAGACCTTTGCCCGGCGCGCAGGTGCGATCGGCGCGGCGTTGGCGCGGGACTACAGCATTGCCCCCGGCGACCGCGTTGCGCTGTTCGCGACCAACTGCACGCAATATCTCGAATGCCTCTACGGCATCTGGTGGATGGGTGGGGTTGCCATCCCGATCAATGCCAAGCTGCATGGCCGGGAGGCCGCATGGATATGCAGCGACGCGGGCGCGAAACTGGCCTTCGTTTCCGACGATACGGTCGAAGCGCTGGTGGAGGCGAAGAGCGCCTTGCCGACTGCGATGAAAACGCTCTCGGTTGACAGCCACGCCTATCGTGCCATGCGCGAGGGCGAGGGGAGCCCGGCGCCGCTGGAACGCGAGGTCGATGATCTCGCCTGGCTGTTCTACACTTCAGGCACTACCGGGCGGCCGAAGGGCGTGATGCTGAGCCACGGCAATCTGGTGGCGATGACGATGTGTTATCTGGCCGATGTCGATCACGCGACGCCGAGCGACGCCAAGCTTTATGCGGCGCCGATCTCGCATGGCGCGGGCCTCTACAACTTCCCGCATGTGCGCATGGGCGGACGGCACGTTGTCCCTGAATCCGGCGGATTCGATCCGGACGAGGTGCTCAATCTCGGCCGGCAACTCGACAATGTCGTGATGTTTGCAGCACCTACCATGGTCCGCCGCCTCGTCGATGTCGCCAGGCGCCGCGGCGAAAACGGCGAGGGCATCCGTACCATCATCTATGGCGGCGGACCGATGTATCTCGCCGATATTCGCGAGGCCATCGCAACCATGGGCCAGCGCTTCGTCCAGATATATGGCCAGGGTGAATCGCCGATGACGATCACGGCGCTGAGCCGCGAGTGGCATCAGCGCACCGATCACCCGCGCTATCTCGAACGGCTGGCCTCGGCCGGCCCCGCGCAGAGCGTCATGTCTGTTCGCATAACGGATGCGGACGGAAAGCCGCTGCCGGCGGGCGAGACTGGCGAGGTCGAAGCCAAGGGCACCGCCGTCATGCTCGGTTATTGGAACAATCCGAAGGCCAATGCCGAGACGCTCAAGGACGGATGGCTGCGCACCGGCGACGTCGGCCGGCTCGACGAGGACGGCTTCCTGACATTATCGGATCGTTCCAAGGACGTGATCATTTCAGGCGGCAGCAACATCTATCCGCGCGAGGTGGAGGAGGCGCTGCTGACGCATCCTGACGTGCGCGAGGTCTCGGCGATCGGCGTTGCCGATGCCGACTGGGGCGAGATCGTCGTCGCCTGCGTGGTGCTGGAGGATGGCGCCGTGGCCGACGACGCCGGGCTTGACGCCCATTGCCTTGCGTCGATCGCGCGCTTCAAGCGGCCGAAGCGATACGTTTATCTCGACGCGCTGCCGAAGAACAATTACGGCAAGGTGCTCAAGACGAGCTTGCGGGAAATGATGCGGAAGTAGGTCGGATCCGTAAACGCCGATCGTCAAACCGACACAAGTCCGCCGGAATCGATGGCGTTGCCGCAGACTCGGTTGGATTGCGCGGCCTGCACTGCAACGATCTCTCCCCGGCAGCCATAACCGAGAGGCGTATTGCTTTGCTGACCGGCGTACACCCGCGTTCACTTGCCTATAGCCAGCGACAGCTCCGACGCGATCCAATCAGCAAATGCAAGCACCGCCCGCCGCTGTCGGCTCGCGCGGGGAAAAACCAGATGATGGCCCACGTATCGAACGTCGGCTGAACGACCGGCGAGCGGGGCAACCAGTTTTCCCGCAGCGATCTCGCGCTCCGACAGTCGTGTGGATTCGAGGGTCACGCCAAGTCCGCTCGCGGCCATCGCAATAGCAAGGAAGCTGCGGTCAAAACGCATGCCGTGGATCGCGGGAGCTTCGAGCCCATTGGCGGCGAACCATTGGTGCCATTGCACCTGCTTGACTTCGGAACGAATGAGAACCTGGCCGAAGAGGTCTTTCGGCTTGCGAATCTTCTTCGCAATTTCCGGCGTGCAAAGTGGAGTGATGGTCTCCTCGCCCAGCGGGGTGATCTCGACGCCCTCGATCCTCGGCTGGCCGTAGACGATATCCAGATCGAAATCGTCGTTGCTGAAGCGGGCGTATTCGGTGCTTGCGGCGAGCCGAACTTCCAGCTTTGGCTCGGCGGCGATGAACCGGGCGAGACGCGGAGCCAGCCACTGCGCGGCAAAGCTCGGCGCGCAGTGCACGCGCAGCAGATGCGGCCCCCTGCCGGAGACTTCCTCGATGCCGCGCCTCAAATTATCGAACGCCGCACCCGCATGCCGCATCAGGTTCTCGCCGGCAGGCGTCAATCGGATCGATCTGGCGCTCCGCTCGAACAGCGTGGTGCTCATCGTGCTTTCCAGCTTGCGGATCGCGTGACTGACCGCGCTCGGCGTCAGGTGAAGCTCGCTCGCTGCATCGCGGAAGGAGCCTGTGCGCGCGGCGGCCTCGAAGGCGCGGATCGCCGAAATCGGGACATTGGAAAGCAGCATCCCATAAGTGAACCAAATTCACCTATCCAAGACAACTGCGCGTTTGTCCGGATCGCGGCCGGAGCGTACTCAATTTCCCCAACGAGATGAGCGCCAGACGTTGGCGCGTCGGATAGTCGCTCAAAGGGAGGAAGGCATGCTGCTCAAGGGCAAAACAGCGGTCATTTCGGGCGCGGCCTCGCCGCGTGGGATAGGTCTTGCAACCGCCCGGCGGTTCGTGGCGGAAGGCGCCCGTGTCGCAATCCTGGATATCGATGGTGCTGCTGCGGAAACGGCTGCACGAAGCCTCGATAGTGGCTCGGGCGAACCACACCTTGGTCTGGCCTGCAACGTCGCCGATCAAGCTTCCTGCGCCAAGGCGATCGAAGCGGTGATCGCAGCCTTCGGTCAAGTCGACATTCTGGTCAACAACGCCGGAATCACCCAGCCGGTGAAATTGCTCGAGATCACGCCGAGCGATTGGGAGCGCATACAAGACGTCAACCTCAAGGGGGTTCTGTTTCTTTCGCAGGCGGTCATCCCGCATATGCGCCGGCGCAAGTCAGGCTCGATTGCCTGCATGTCGTCCGTTTCTGCGCAGCGTGGCGGCGGTATCTTTGGTGGGCCTCATTATTCTGCGGCAAAGGCCGGCGTTCTCGGGCTTGCCAAGGCGATGGCCCGCGAGTTCGGCCCCGATGGCATTCGCGTCAATTGCGTCACGCCCGGCCTGATCGGCACCGATATCACCGCGGGAAAGCTGACCGACGAGATGAAGGTGAAGATCCTCGAAGGCATTCCGCTCGGCCGCCTCGGCGACGCCAATGACGTTGCGGGCATCTACACCTTTCTGGCTTCCGACCTGTCCGCCTACGTCACGGGAGCGGTCATCGACGTCAATGGCGGCATGTTGATTCACTGATCGCGCCGAAGGAGGAAACAACACATGGAAACCGTCGCCACGACGCTCGCCAACACGCCTACGCTGGCGGAGCGCGCCTACAACATCCGCCGCAATGCGCTTCGCATGGGCGAAGTGCAGGGCCAGGGCTATATCGCGCAGGCTCTCGATATCTCCGACGTGCTTGCGGTCGCCTATTTTCATGCGATGCGCTATCAGCCGGAAAATCCGGCATGGGATGGACGGGACCGCTTCCTGCTGTCCAATGGACATTATGCCATCGCGCTTTATGCAGCCCTGATCGAGGCAGGGATCATTCCCGAAGCCGAACTCGAAACCTATGGCTTTGACGAAAGCCGTCTGCCGATGTCGGGCATGGCTTCCTACACGCCGGGAATGGAGATGTCGGGTGGATCGCTTGGCCTCGGGCTCAGCATTGCCGTGGGCATGGGTCTTGGGTTGAAACGCAAAGGCTCCACTGCACGGGTGTTTACCCTGTTCTCCGACGGCGAACTCGATGAGGGCTCGGTCTGGGAGGCAATCCAATCGGCAGGGCACTACCAGCTCGATAACCTGGTTGCCATTGTCGACGTCAACAATCAGCAGGCGGACGGTCCCTCGAAAGAGGTCATGGCGTTCGAACCTTTGGTCGAAAAGCTGAACGCTTTCGGCTGGTTCGTCCAGCGAGTCGACGGGAACGAGATTGATGCGGTGGTTGCGGCTTTCGATGCCGCCAAAGCCCATCCGGCAAAGAAGCCGCGCATGATCGTCGCCGACACGCTGATGGGCAAGGGCGTTCCATTCCTTGAGCAGCGCGAAAAGAACCACTTCATCCGCGTCGAATCGCACGAATGGCAGCTTGCGCTTGCCGCACTCGAAGCCGGGAGGCAATCATGAAATCCACCACGTCGGCGCCATCCGGTAAGCCGCGCCTGACCACGTCCGCAATGATCGCATCGATCGCGGCCGAAGGGCAAAAAACCAGACCCGCGCCCTTCGGGCATGCCCTGGTCGAGCTTGCGCGGAATCGCCCAGACGTGATCGGCATGACGGCCGATCTCGGCAAATATACCGACCTGCATATTTTCGCGAAGGAATTTCCCGATCGCAGCTATCAGATGGGCATGGCCGAACAACTTCTGTTTGGCGCAGCTTCAGGTCTGGCAGCAGAAGGGTTCACGCCATTCGCAACGACTTATGCGGTGTTTGCGTCCAGGCGCGCCTACGACTTCATCCACCAGACGATCGCGGAAGAAGACCGCAACGTGAAGATCGCCTGCGCGTTGCCCGGCTTGACCTCCGGCTACGGGCCGAGCCACCAGGCGACCGAGGACCTCGCCCTGTTTCGCGCCATGCCCAACATGACCGTGATCGATCCGTGCGATGCACTCGAAGTCGAACAGGTCGTACCTGCGATCGCCGCCCATCGGGGCCCGGTCTATATGCGCCTGCTGCGCGGTCAAGTACCAGTGGTGCTCGATGAATACGATTACAAGTTCGAACTTGGAAAAGCGAGGCTGATCCGCGGCGGCAAGGACGTCTTGATCATCTCCTCCGGCATCATGACGATGCGCGCGCTCGAAGCAGCCAAGGTGCTTTCGGACGACCGGGTGGAGGCGGCGGTGCTGCACGTCCCCACGATCAAGCCGCTCGACTCCGAGACGATACTGCGAGAAGCCGGCAAGTCCGGTCGCCTGGTCGTCGTCGCCGAGAACCACAGCGTGATTGGAGGATTGGGCGAGGCGGTTGCTGGCTTGCTGATGCGTTCAGGCATTCACCCGGCGTTCCGGCAGATCGCGCTTCCGGACGAATTTCTCGCCGCCGGTGCGCTTCCGACATTGCACGATCGTTACGGTATATCCGCGCAGGCAGTCACAACGGCGATCAAGAGTTGGCTCTGATTGCACCACCCTTTCGTAACGAGAGGCGGATGCATCGGGTCAAGCGGCGAAAGGATACGATATGAAGACCATCGCCTTCGTCGGGCTCGGCGCAATGGGGCGACCGATGGCCCGGAACCTCGTCAAGGCCGGGTTCACCGTCTGCGGTTACGATGTGAATCCTGCCGCCCTTGAGGACCTCGAAGCCGCCGGCGGCGTGGCGGCCGGCTCCGCCAAGGCGGCTTTCGTAGGTGCCGACGCGATTTTGCTGATGGTCGTCAATGGCGCTCAAGCCGAAGAAGTCCTGTTCTCGAATGCGGCGCTCGAGGCCGCGCAAGCCTCGGCGGTCGTTTGCCTTATGGCGACCTGTCCACCGAAGCAGGTTCAGGCGATTGCCGAACGTGTCGCGATGACAGGCCGGCGCTTCGTCGACTCCCCGGTGTCCGGCGGCGTCGTCGGCGCGAGCGCCGGCAGCCTCACCATCATGGCCGCAGCACCCGAGGACTTGTTCGAGCAGGTAAGGCCCGTCCTCGAGGCGATGGGCAGCCGCGCTTTGCGCGTCGGTGATAAAGCCGGACAGGGCGCCACCGTGAAGACCATAAACCAGCTTCTCTGCGGCGTTCATATCGTGGTCGCGGCGGAAGCGCTCTCCCTTGCCGAGAAAATCGGTGTCGATAGCAAGACAATGCTCGACATTCTGGTCGGTACTTCCGCCGGAAGCTGGATGTTGAAGGATCGCGGTCCCCGCATGCTTGAACCGGATCCGGAGGTGACGAGCGCCGTCGACATCTTCGTCAAGGATCTCGGCATCGTGCTCGAAGCCGGCCGGGAGACGAAGGCGGCGCTGCCGATGACCGCGCTGGCCTATCAGCTTTTCAATTCGACCTCTGGTCGCGGAGAGGGCGCCGCAGATGACAGCCAGGTCATCCGCGCTTACCGCGCCCTCAACGGCACGACCTGACAGCCCGCATCAAAAACACGATACTGGAGGAAACCACCATGACGAACCGCTTCAAGCCAACGCGCCGCACCATGCTTGCGGGCGCCGCCGCCTTTCCCTTGCTCACCGTGCTCAAATGGCCCGCAAGCGCAGCCGAGTTCGAGCTCAAATATGCCACAGGCCAGGACCCGACCCATCCGGTCAACCTCCGCACCCAGGAAGCGCTGACTCGCATCCGCGAGGCGACCGCGGGCCGCGTCGAGATCAGGCTATTTCCGGCTAACCAGCTCGGCTCCGATACAGACCTGTTGACGCAGGTCCGAAACGGCTCGATCGAGTTCTTCAACCTGTCATCGCTCATCCTCGCGACTTTCGTGCCCGTTTCCGGGATTACCAGTGTCGGCTTCGCCTTCAATAACTACGACGAGGTCTGGAAGGCGATGGACGGCGAACTCGGCAATCACGTCCGCGCTGAGATCGCCAAGACACCGATCTTCACGGTCTCCAGGATATGGGACAATGGCTTCCGCCATGTCACGTCATCGACGCGCGAAATCAGAGGTCCTGCCGACCTGAAGGGCTTCAAGCTGCGCGTGCCGCCTGCACCCCCTCTGACCTCCCTGTTCAGGGCATTGGATGCCGCTCCCACGCCGATCAACTTCAACGAAGTCTACACCGCCCTTCAGACCAAATTGGTGGAAGGGCAGGAGAACCCGCTGGCCATCATCGCGACGACACGGCTCTATGAGGTGCAGAAGACCTGCAGCCTGACGGGGCATGTTTGGGACGGATATTGGGTGCTTGGCAACAAGCGCGCCTTTTCCAGGCTGCCGGCCGACCTGCAGGCGGCCATCACCCGCGAACTCGACAAATCGGCGCTTGACGAGCGCGCGGATATTGCAAAGCTGAGCGATACGCTGAAGGCGGACCTGAAAACAAAGGGCATCACCTTCGTTGATGTTCAACCGGACGATTTCCGGAAGGCGCTTGCCAGCACAAACTTCTACGCCGAGTGGAAGCAGAAATACGGCCCTACCGCGTGGGATCATTTGGAAAATGTTTCCGGCAAACTCGGCTGACCAGGCAAGCGCATGAGTCAGGGGCGGAAGCGAGGTCGTCATCGAATGGTGCAAGCAAAGGGCTTGGCGTCTCGGACCATGAGGCCGCACAGGCCTATACGGTGAGCAGCCTTGATCTTGCCTGCAGCGTGCCGTTACTAGTGTGGCGTGTCTGACATTCGCTGCAGCATGTTCGCGAGGAAGCACGCGGACGGGCGCCAAACTTGATCGGGAGCAGAAACCATGGGACCTCTGGGTGGCGTCAGGGTCATCGACATGACGACCGTGCTGATGGGGCCCTATGCCACCCAGACGCTGGGGGATTATGGCGCTGACGTCATCAAGGTCGAAAGCCTCGAGGGCGACGTGACGCGGCTGATCGGACCGACCCGCCATCCCGGCATGGGCCCGGTATTCCTCAACACCAACCGCAGCAAGCGCAGCATTGCGCTCGATCTGAAAAAGCCGGCCGGACGCGATGCGGTGCTGCGGCTGATCGCGTCGGCCAACGTCCTGGTCTATAACGTCAGACCGCAGGCGATGGCGCGATTGCAGCTTGGTTACGATGTCGTCTCGGAGATCAACCCACGCCTGATCTACGCGGGCGTATTCGGCTTCGGCCAGGACGGGCCTTACGCCGCAAAGCCGGCGTATGACGACCTGATCCAGGGCGCGACCGCGCTACCGGCCTTGATGGCAAAGACCGGCGATGGCGTTCCACGCTATGTTCCCAATGCGCTTGTCGATCGTATCGTTGGGCTCACGGCGGTCGGAGCAATTTGTGCAAGCCTCGTTCATCGCGATCGTACCGGCCGCGGGCAACGCCTCGACATTCCGATGTTTGAGACCATGGCAGGCTTTGTGATGGGCGATCACATGGGCGGTCTGACTTACGATCCTCCGCTCGACAAGGGAGGCTATGCGCGGCATCTGTCGCGCGATCGCAGGCCCTACAAGACATCCGACGGCTATATCTGTGTCATCGTCTATAACGACAAACAGTGGGCCAATTTCTTCGCTGCTACCAGCCGCGACGACCTGCGCCGGGACCCGAAATTTGCCACCTTTGCGGGCCGCGCCACCAATATCGACACCGTCTATGCCGAATTGGCTCGCATTTTCGAAACGCGGACCACGGCGGAATGGCTTGACCTGCTCAACAAGGCCGACATACCGGTTATGCCGATGCACGACCTCGAAAGCATATTGCAGGATCCGCACCTGGTCGCTACCGATTTCTTTCCCGTTGTCGAACATCCGAGCGAGGGCAGGATTCGCAGCATGAAGGTATCGGCGAATTGGTCTGAAACACCGAGCGAGCCGGCGCGGCTGGCGCCACGCCTGAACGAGCACGGCATGGATATCCTGCACGAGGCCGGATTTTCGGCCGACGAGATCGCGGCACTGCTGCGCGATGGCGTGACCATCGCTTCATCCGGTCTGTAAAGCGGATTGAGAAGATATGGATTTCGCGCTTACAGCCAGCCAGGAATTGATCCGCGACGCGGTTGCGAAGATTTGCGCGCGTTTCGACGACGCCTACTGGCTGAAGAAGGACAAGGAAGGCGGCTTTCCCGCGGATTTTCACAAGGCGCTGGCCGATGCCGGCTGGCTCGGAATCTGCATCCCCGAAGAGTTCGGCGGCTCTGGCCTGGGCATCCTCGATGCCGCGATCATGATGCGGACGATTTCCGAATCCGGCGCCGGGATGTCGGGTGCCTCTGCGGTGCATATGAACGTGTTCGGGCTCAATCCCGTCGTCGTTTTCGGCACCAGGGAGCAGTGCGGTCGGATGCTGCCGCCAATCGTATCGGGCGCCGAGAGGTCGTGTTTCGCCGTCACCGAACCGAACACCGGCCTCAACACCACGCAGTTGAAGACCCGCGCCGTGCGATCTGGCGACAAATACATCGTCAACGGCCAGAAAGTCTGGATTTCGACGGCCCAGGTCGCCGAGAAAATTCTTTTGCTTGCGCGCACCACGCCGCTTGAGGAGGTCAAGAGCCCGACACACGGATTGAGCCTGTTCTACACCGACTTCGATCGCAGCCGCATTTCGGTACGGGAAATCGAGAAAATGGGCCGCAAGGCAGTCGATTCCAATGAGCTCTTCATCGAGAACTTTGAAATTCCACTCCAAGATCGCCTGGGCGAGGAAGGCCGTGGCTTCGAGTACATCCTGCACGGCATGAATCCGGAGCGCATCCTGATCGCGGCGGAGGCGGTTGGTCTCGGCAAGGTGGCCCTGTCGCGGGCTTCGGCTTACGCGAAGGAACGCAACGTATTCAACCGCCCGATTGGCAAGAACCAGGCGATCCAGCATCCGCTGGCCAAAAACTGGATGGAACTTGAAGCCGCCTGGTTGATGACGCTTTCGGCGGCCTGGCAATACGATCAGGATCAGCCTTGTGGACCTGCGGCCAATGCAGCGAAATACCTCGCCGGTGAAGCCGGCTTTCATGCCTGCGAGCAAGCCGTGATGACCCATGGCGGCTTCGGCTACGCCAGGGAGTTCCATGTCGAGCGTTACTTGCGCGAATCCCTGATCCCGCGCATCGCTCCGATCAGCCCGCAGCTCATCCTCAGCTTCATCGCCGAGAAGGTGCTGGACCTGCCGAAATCGTATTAGGGATTTGAAGTATTGTTCATGAGAGTTTGGCGCTGCTTTTTTTCCCACTCGTGGCATCCGAGGCGATCGAAGCTCGCTCTCGAGGTCAAGGGAGGAACCGGCGATGAGTCCCGGTGTGGACACTCACCACCAACCCCTACCCGAAACGGGGAGGGGGGCTGAGCCATCGTCGCGGTCATGAGCTTCATCACCGGCGCAGGGCTGACGGCATTTGGCAGGCATGAGGGCCTGTCGTCGCTTGACCTCATGAGCAGGGCTGGCGGGCTGGCGATTGCCGATGCCGGGCTGAAACGAACCGATATTGACGGCATTCTCTGTGGGTACAGCACGGTGGCGCCGCATATCATGCTGGCCACCGTCTTTGCCGAGCATTTCGGCATCCGGCCCGCTTATGCGCACGCCGTACAGGTCGGCGGCGCCACGGGGCTGGCGATGGCCATGCTGGCGCATCATCTGGTCGAATCCGACGTGGCGCGACATGTGCTGGTCGTGGCGGGCGAGAACCGGCTGACCGGTCAGAGCCGCGACGCCTCGATTCAGGCACTGGCGCAGGTCGGGCATCCCGAATATGAGGTGCCGCTGGGCCCGACCATACCGGCCTATTACGGGCTCGTCGCATCGCGCTACATGCATGAGTACGGCGTGAGCGAGGAAGACCTTGCCGAATTCGCGGTGCTGATGCGCCGCCACGCGCTACTGCATCCCGGCGCGCAATTCCACGACGCGATTACAGTCGCAGACGTAATGGCCTCGAAGCCGGTGGCACTGCCGCTCAAACTTCTGGATTGCTGTCCGGTGTCCGATGGCGGGGCGGCATTTGTCGTTAGCCGCGAGCCCACGGGCGAGATCGGCGTGCGCGTGCGCGGCTGCGCGCAGGCACATACCCATCAGCATGTTACGGCGGCCCCGGCTTTGGGCGAGTTTGGCGCCGGGATATCGATCGCACGGGCAAAGCACGCCGCCGGCGTTACGATTTCCGATGTGCGCTATGCCGCGATCTATGACAGCTTTACCATTACGCTGGCGATGCTGCTCGAAGACCTCGGGCTTGCCGGGCGCGGCGAGGCAGCCTCGCGGGTGCGGTCGGGGCATTTCGACCACAACGGCGCGATGCCGCTCAATACCCATGGCGGGCTCCTCAGTTACGGCCATTGCGGCGTTGGAGGTGCGATGGCACATCTGGTCGAGACCCATCTGCAGATGACGGGACGCGCGGGCAATCGTCAGGTTCGCGACGCCTCGATTGCGCTGCTGCACGGCGACGGCGGCGTGCTGTCCTCGCATGTCAGCATGTTTCTGGAGCGGACGCGATGAGCGGCAGCCGGCAACCCCTCGCCGACTGGACCTCCGGTGCGCAGGCGATCGTCTATCAATGCTGTTCGGCTTGCGGCGCAATTCAATACTTCCGACGCGGCTTCTGCGCCGGATGTGGCGCACTTGACCCCGCAGAGAAGCTCGCCAGCGGCACGGGCACGGTCTATGCAACGTCGCTCGTGTGCCGTGCGGCGACGCCCGAGACCCGCGCGCACGTTCCCTACAACATCGTGCTCGTCGATGCCGACGAGGGCTTTCGCATGATGGCGCATGGCGATGATGATCTCTCCATCGGCGAAAAGGTAACGGCGTGCTTCGTACTTTTTGCCGGTCGCCTCGTTCCGCACTTTACAAGGACAAGATCATGAACCGTCTCAAGGCCGCGCTTGATCCACGTTCCGTCGCCATCATCGGTGCCTCGGAAAATCCCAACAAGGTAGGCGGGCGGCCGGTGCATTACCTCGACAAGTTCGGATTTCGGGGCAGCATTTTCCCGATCAATCCGTCGCGGGGCGAGGTGCAGGGCCACAAATGTTACAAGAGCCTCGACGATCTGCCGGAAGCGCCTGAGATGGTGATCGTGGCGGTCGCGGGCGACAACGCCATCGGTGTGGTGGAAGATTGCGCCGCCCACGGCGTCAAGGTCGCCGTGGTGATGGCCTCGGGCTTCGGCGAAGTCGATGCGGTCGCAGGCAAGGCAAAGGAGCGGCGGATGGTCGAGGCCGCACGAAAGACCGGCATGCGCATCGTCGGTCCCAACTCGCAGGGGCTCGCCAATTTCGGTACCGGGGCCATCGCCAGTTTTTCGACCATGTTCATGGATATGGAGCGCGCCGAAGGTCACGTCGCGATGCTCAGCCAAAGCGGCGCGCTGTCGACTGTGCCGGTCGGCTTCCTGCGCGAGCGTGGCATCGGCGTCCGCCATACGCATGCCACCGGCAACGATGCCGACATCACCGTCGGCGAACTCGCGGTTGCGGTGGCGGAGGACCCCGAGGTCAAACTCCTGCTGCTTTATCTGGAGAGTATTCCCGAGACCAAATATCTGGAGGAGCTTGCCACCGTTGCGCTCGAGCGTGGGCTACCGATCATCGCACTGAAATCGGGCCGTTCCGAAGCCGGACGTCAGGCAGCGCAATCGCACACCGGCGCGCTTGCCAATGAAGACCGCGTGGTCGACGCCTTCTTCGAGCGGCACGGCATCTGGCGCGCGCCGGATATGCGCGGCCTCGTCGAGGCCACCGAACTCTATCTCAAGGGCTGGAAGCCCAGGGGCAGGCGGCTCGTCGCCATCAGCAATTCCGGTGCGGTATGCGTCATGACTGCGGATGCGGCAACCGCCGTCGGCATGCCGATGGCGAAATTGTCGGCCGAGACCGACAGAAAACTCAAGGGTATCCTGCCGAGTTTTGCCACCACCACCAATCCGATCGATCTCACGGCGGCACTGTTGTCCAATAGCCGCCTGTTCGGCGACATTCTTCCGGTGCTTGCCGAAGATCCGGCTGCCGATGCGTTTTTGATCGGCGTTCCCGTCGCGGGGCCCGGCTACGATGTGGAGGCCTTCGCCCGCGACGCTGCCGCCTTCGGCAAGCAGACCGCAAAACCGCTCGTGATCGCAGCAACACAGAAAAGCGTGGCCGATCAATTCGCAGCCGAAGGCTCTTCCGTGTTTCCCACCGAAACCGAGGCGGTTACCGCCCTGCATCAATTCCTGGCGCATCGCGAACTGATGACGCGGACGAAGGCTCGAAGGGCGCAGGGCGCTGGCCGCGCCTGCCTGATATCATCGGCTTCGACCACAATGCTGAACGAGGCCGACAGCCTCGCCCTCCTGGCCGAGCGGGGCATCCCTGTGGTGGCCCATCGGCTGTGCAGGTCGCGGCCCGAGGCCGTTGCGGCGTTCGAGGCGATCGGCGCCCCGGTCGTGGTCAAGGGTTGTTCGGCCGATATCGCGCACAAGTCGGAACTTGGCCTGGTGAAGCTTGGTGTCACGACGCGCGAGGAGGCGGGCGAAATCTGGTCGCAGATGGAAGGCATCATCCGCAGGCAGGGCGCCCGGTTCGACGGCGTCATCATCGCGGCGATGGCCGGCGGCCGGCGGGAAATCATGATCGGCGCCCACCGCGATCCGGTGTTCGGACCGGTGGTCGCGGTTGGCGATGGCGGCAAGTATGTCGAGATTTTCCGCGATACCGCGCTGCTGCTGCCGCCATTTTCGAACGACGAAGTCCGGGAGGCGCTTGGAAAACTCAAAATCGCACCGCTGTTGTCGGGGGTACGCGGCGAGGCGCCGATGGATGTGGATACGCTCAGCGATGCCGTGTTGCGGATCGGCGAACTGATGCTCGACCCTGCGGCGAGGGTGATGAGTCTTGATCTCAACCCCGTGCTGCTCGACAGCGCCGGAAAGGGCTGCGTGGTGGTGGATGCCGTTGTCTTTCAGGCCTGATATGGTTTTTGGGACCGATTGTTATCACCGTCGCGAACGCAACGAAGCAATCCCCCGGCTACGCAAAACTGTTGTCCCGGATTGCTCCGTCGCATTCGCCACTCGCGCTGATTCGTTCTTCACCGCCAGTGGAAGACGATGCTGGCGATGAGCAGCATGGCCGTCACCGCCAGCATTTGCGCGAGCACTTCCGAGGCCGCCCTTCTGGTGGCGTCCTTCATGCGGTTCTCCCTAGACTTGGGCATGATTCATCGTTGCCCGTTAAGGCCCGACGATCCGGTTGGCTTTACTCGGAACACCCCACGACGAGTATTCGCTTTGACGAGTCCCCACTCAGCGAATATCGACCGTCCCAAGGTCGAACAGCAATACGGCGGCAATTTGGCTCGCGTGCAGCCGGTTTATGCGCGCCGTGAGGAATTTTGGAAGCGAACCGGGAACGATCGGCGAGTTTCGCAAAAGCATATCTCGTTGATCCGCCAGGGGCGGCCGGATACGGTTTTCGTGTGACCGGCCGCTAGAAACAGTTATTCGTGAAAAACCAGCCCAGGGGTGAATGATGGCCCGCATCGACTACTGCGATACTTCGAAATCGAGCGAACGCACCCGCGAAATTCTGGGCAAGAACCGCAACGCCAACATCTTCCGCATGATGGCGCACTCGCCAAGTTATTTCGAACAATATTGCCGGCTCGGTGGCGCGATCCGGCATCGAGGCGAACTCGATCCGGTCATCCGCGAGCTCGCCATCACGCGAACCGGCATCCTCTGCGAGGCGGCCTACGAGGTCGCGGCCCACAAGCGGATCGGCAGGAATGTCGGGGTCACCGACGAGCAGAATGCCGCGCTGGAGAATTGGCAGTACGCGACCTGCTTCGACGAGCGGCAGCGCGCGGCGCTTGCCTTTACCGACGAGATCGTTCGGCTGCGCCGTCCGACCGATGCGACATTCAATGCGATTGCCGCCAGGCTGACGCCGGCGGCGCTGGTCGAATTGCAACTCGCGGTAGGTTTTTACATCATGACTTCGAAATTTCTGGAAACCTTCGACATCGATATGCAGCCGGTGGAGCAGGTGGTGTGACGGCGAGCTCAGATCGCAAGAATGGCCAGCACCTGCCCTTCGGCAACAATGTCATCGAGGCTGACAAGAACCGAGGCGATCTTGCCTGACGCGGGCGAGGCGACCGGGATTTCCATCTTCATGGCTTCGACAAAGGCAACATCGTCACCTTCGCGGACGCTTGCGCCGGCCTCGAGGGGAAGCGCGCAGATGCGGCCTGCGACCTCCGTGACGATCCTGATTTCTGCCATTGCATCCTCCACGATGCTTGCCGCATCACTCCTGGACGCACCTGCTGCCAGTTGTAGCCGCAGATTGCCCGAGGTAATTTGGCCTGCAAGTGGATTATTTTCTCCGGCATGGGGGATTTGAATGAATTGGAAGCCGGAACTCGACGAGCTCGCCCGCCGCGAAGCCCTCGCGCGCGAGATGGGCGGCGTTGACAAGGTCAAGCGGCAACGCGACCAGGGCCGGCTTACCGTTCGCGAGCGTATCGACAGGCTGGTCGATGCCAGCAGCTTCCATGAGATCGGCGCCATCTCCGGCACCGGTGAATATGACGAGCAGGGCGAACTGAAGAACCTGACGCCGGCAAACTGCGTGTTCGGCCGCGGCAAGATCGACGGCCGGACCGTGGTCGTGGTTGGCGACGATTTCACCGTGCGCGGCGGCTCTGCGGACGCGTCGATTTCGGCAAAGCCGCTGATGGCCGAAGAGATGGCTCATGATTTCCGCCTGCCGATCGTCCGCCTGATCGAGGGCTCCGGCGGCGGCGGCTCGGTAAAGACCATCGAAACCAAGGGCGCGGCGAACCTGCCCGGCGGTATCGGCGGCACGCGCTGGTATGCCTACACGACCGAGAACATGGCCCGCGTTCCGGTGGTGGGCCTGGGGCTCGGTTCGGTCGCGGGACTGGGCGCGGCACGCCTTGCGGCCAGCCATTATTCGGTAATGACAAGAAGCTCCGCAATGTTCGTTGCCGGTCCGCCAGTGGTCAAGCGGCTCGGCCAGGACCTCGGCAAACAGGAACTTGGCGGCGCCGACATCCAGACCCGCGCCGGCAGTGTCGACCATGCCGTCGAGACCGAGGAAGAAGCCTTCGCCTGTGCCAGGCGCTTCCTCTCGTACCTGCCGTCATCGGTCTACGAGCTTTCGCCGACGATTCCGTGCAACGACGATCCGGAACGGTCGGAGGAATTGCTCTTGAACGCGGTGCCGCGCAATCGGCGCCAGGTCTACAAGATGCGGCCGATCATCAACGCCGTCGTCGACACGGGGTCGTTCTTCGAGATGGCCGCAAATTTTGGCCGGCCGATCATTGTCGGGCTTGCGCGGCTGGAGGGGCGCGCGGTGCTGGTGCTGGCCGGCGATCCCTTTCACTACGGCGGATCGTGGACGGCGGACGCATGCCAGAAGGTCGTGCGCTGGGTCGACTTCGCCGAGACATTCCACCTTCCGGTGGTCTACCTGATGGATTGTCCGGGTTTCATGATCGGGCTCGAGGCCGAGAAGGCGGGCACCATACGCCACGGTGTGCGCGCCATGGCCGCGGTCAACCAGAGTACCGTGCCCTGGTGCACCGTCATTGTGCGCAATTCCTTCGGGGTCGCGGGCGTCGTGCATCAACCTGCCGACCGTTTCTCGATTCGCTATGCGTGGCCGTCAGCCTACTGGGGCTCGCTGCCGCTCGAGGGCGGCATCGAGGCGGCTTATCGGGCCGACATTGACGCTGCCGAGGATCCAGAGGCCAAACTGAGGGAAATCGAGGATCGTCTCAACAAGCTGCGCTCGCCGTTCCGCTCGGCGGAAAAATTCTGGGTCGAGGAGATCATCGACCCACGCAAGACACGCTCATTGTTGTGTGAATTCGCGCGCCTGGCCGAGCCGTTGCGCACGCCGGGCCCCGCAACGAATATGACGACAAGGCCGTAAGCCCTAAGCCATGACTGGCTTGGGCGCTCGCGAGATCGCAAGCACGATCAGTGACGCGACCACGCATAGCGCGCCAGCGATGAAGAATGCCGGCAGGTAGCTGGCAAGCATTGTGCGCGAGAGGCCAGCGCCGAAGGCTGCGAAGGCAGCGCCAAGCTGGTGGCCGGTGAAAATCCAGCCGAATACGAGATTGGCCCGCTCTGCTCCGAAGCGCTGCGCGGTCAGTCGCACCGTCGGCGGCACGGTCGCGATCCAGTCGAGACCGTAGAACATCGCAAACAGCGACAGGCCGTAGAAGGAGAAATCGGTGAACGGCAGCATCAACAGCGAAAGGCCGCGCAGGCCGTAATACCAGAATAGAAGCCAGCGATTGTCGTAGCGATCCGACAGCCAGCCCGAAACGATGGTGCCGAAGAAATCGAAGACGCCCATGGCCGCCAGCAGGCTTGCAGCCTGCACCTGCGGAATACCGAAATCGAGACACATCGGGATCAAGTGCACCTGGATCAGGCCATTGGTGCTCGCGCCGCAAATGAAGAAGGTTGCAAACAAGATCCAGAAGACCCGCGTTTGGGCCGCATCCGCCAGCGCCGACAGCGCCGCAGCCGCGATTGGCGCGTTGCTGGGAGGGGGAGCGGGCAGAGGCTCCTTGCCCTGATCGCCGAAGGGGCGCAATCCCACGTCGCTTGGCCGGTCACGCATCACCAGCAGAACGGCGCACGCCGCCAGCGCGAGCATCGCGCACACCAGCAACAGGGCGATGCGCCAGCCCATTCGCTCCGTAACACTTGCAAGCAGCGGAAGGAACACCAGTTGACCGGTTGCGACGCTCGCGGTGAGTATTCCGACCACAAGCCCGCGCCGCGCGCTGAACCACCGGGCGGCAATGGTGGCTCCCAACACCAGCGCGGTCATCCCCGTTCCGATGCCGATGACGACACCCCAAAGCAGGATCAAATGCCAGACTTTCGTCATGGCCAGCGAGGTGACGAGCGCGCAGCCGACGATCAGTAGCGCAGCCAGCGTTACATTGCGCAGACCGTAACGGTTCATGAGCGCGGCGGCGAATGGCGCCATCAGGCCGAACAGAATGAAGCGGATTGACAGTGCCGAGGAAATCTCCGCGGCGCTCCAGCCGAATTCGCGCTGCAGGGGTACGATGAAGACGCCGGGTGCACCGACCGTCCCGGCGGTAATCAGCGCGGTGAAGAACGTGACGCCAACCATCACCCAGCCGTAATGAATGTTGCGGCGGGCAAGGGCGCTGGATAGCCAATTGGAGATCACGGCGTGTCCCGTTCGGGCTGATGGGCAAATGGTATCGCGCTTCCCGGTCGAAACGCGATCTTGGCGAGCGAAAACGCGACGGATTTTAGATCAGTGGATCAACCGCTCCACCGCGATCGCGGTTGCTTCTCCGCCGCCGATGCAAAGCGCCGCTACGCCGCGCCTCAGATTTCGTGCTTCGAGCGCGTGCAGTAGTGTGACGATGAGACGTGCGCCGGTTGCGCCGATGGGATGACCCAGTGCGCAGGCACCGCCATTGACGTTCAATTTTTCGCGGGGAATGCCAAGGTCGCGCTGCGCAGCCATTGCCACCACCGCGAACGCCTCGTTGATTTCGAAGAGATCGACGTCCCCGACGCCCCAGCCGACCTTGTCGAGTAACTTGCGGATCGCGGGGATCGGAGCGGTCGTGAACCACTGCGGTTCCTGGCTATGGGTCGCGTGGCCCTTGATCTCGGCCAGGGCGGGAAGACCCTCGCTGTCGGCGATGGAGCGCCTGGCGACTATGAGCGCGGCAGCACCGTCGGCATTCGCCGACGACGCCGCAGGCGTGATCGTGCCGTTGGGGCGGAACGCCGGCTTCAAGCCCGGTATTTTTGCCGGATCGACTCTCAGCGGAATTTCGTCGTTGCCGATCGTGCGCGGGCCGACCTTTTCCTTGACGGTCACCGGCGCGATCTCGGCCTTGAAGGCACCGCCTTCGACGGCCTTGCGCGCGCGCGTCAGCGTTTCCATCGCGTAAGCATCCTGGTCGTTGCGCGTGAATTGATAGGCTTCGGCTGTGGCCTCGCCAAAATCGCCCATCGAGCGTCCAGCCTCGTAGGCGTCCTCAAGGCCGTCCAGCAGCATGTGATCGATGATCCGGTCATGACCGGCGCGATATCCCCCGCGTGCCTTCGCCAGCAAATAGGGCGCGTTGGTCATGCTCTCCATGCCGCCCGAGACGACGATGTTGGCGGAGCCGGCATTGATGATGTCGTGAGCCAGCATCGTGGCCTTCATGCCGGAACCACAGACCTTGTTGATGGTGGTGGCGCCGGTTGCGTCCGGTAGTCCAGCGCCCCGAGCGGCCTGCCGTGCCGGCGCCTGGCCTTGTCCCGCCGGCAGCACGCAGCCCATGAAGACCTCGTCAATCCGTTCGGGCGATAGTTTGGCCCGCTCGACTGCGGCGGCGATGACATGGGACCCGAGCTGATGGGCGCTCAACCCAGAAAGGTCGCCCATGAAGCGGCCAAGCGGCGTACGGGTGGCGGAAACGATGACGACGGGATCTGACGTTGCGGCCATGGCGATGATGATCCTCAATTAGCTGCATAATAACATTACAAGTATCATATAATGCAGTGCAAAAATTGCAATGGACGGTTTCGATGACAAAATGTCGTGATCGCATGACGCCAACGGGCGGCGCCACGGCGTGGCGGCTCATCGCTTCCGGTCGATGAAGGCCCGCATCATCCGTTTCGGCTCGTCAGTCAGGAATGACCGGCCGAAAACAGCGATGCTCAGATTGACCGACTCCGTCAGTGGCAATTCCTCCCACCGCCGGAGCAGGGCCTTTTGCGAGCGAAGCGCCAGCGGACCGCACTCCAGGAGCGCCGCAACGGTCTTTTCGACCGCCGCATCCAGCTCGCCTTGCCGGGCAACCACGTCGACCAGTCCCCAGGCGAGCGCCGTCGGGGCATCGATAATCTCAGCCGTCATGACGAGCCAGCGGGCGCGCGCCCAGCCGATCAGGCGAGGTAGCATTGCAGCGTGAATGACGCTGGGTATGCCAACCCTGACTTCGGGCATGCCGAACTTTGCATCATGCGTGGCGATCCGGAAATCGCACGCCGCGGCGACTTCCAGCCCACCGCCAAGGCACCAGCCGGGCATCCGAGCGATCACGGGACAAGGAAACGTCCGTACAGCCTCGCAAAGATCGCGCAATCCGGTGATGAACACCTCGGCCGATGCCTGGTCGAGCCCGGCCATCTCCTTGATGTCGGCGCCGCCGATCAGGCTTTTTTCGCTCTGCCCGGCGATGATCAGCACGTGAATTTGTCCATCCGTCGCAAGCGTCCTCAGTCCCTCGCACAGGGCCTGGATGACCGAAGAGCCAAGAATATTGAGCGAACCGGCGTTGCAAATCGTCAGGCGGACGACGCCGCGGGCGTCGCGATCGACACCGCAGTGGGAATTGAGCATGTGCATGAGCGGTCTCGCAATCAAAGGGTGTATTGGGGTGGGTTTTGTGCAAGTTCCCGGGTAAAATCGAACCTTGTCAAGGACCGGCAGCGCCGATCTTGGGTGAGGGAAGGGACACAAACGAAAGAAAGTGCAGCTTTCCGCCGCTGCCAATGGTATTAGAGGCGCGGGTGCTATTATATGACTGTAGACATCTTATGGGACTGTTATGCGATATTCCAGGCAACACAAGCTCGAAACTCACGAGAGGATCGTCAGGAAAGCGTCAGTAAGGCTCCGAGAAAAAGGCGCGCACGGCATCGGCGTTGCCGACCTCATGAAGGATGCCGGTCTTACCCACGGCGGGTTCTATGCGCATTTCGATTCCCGGGAAGCGCTGGTGATCGAGGCGTTTACGCATGCGATGGATCGATCCACCGAGCGTTGGCGAAAACTGACCGAAAGGGCCCCGCCTGAGAAGCGCCTCGCCAAGGTTGTGAATAGCTATCTGACGCCCCTTCACCGCGACGATCCCGGCCGCGGCTGCGCGATACCAACGCTTGGGGCCGAAATCGCCCGCGAGAACTCCAGGACAAGAAGGGCATTCTCGGGCAGGCTGGAGCGGATGATCGACGTACTCGCCGATCAGATCCACGGCGTCCCACGCAAGGTTGCCCGCAAGCGGGCGATGTCTGCGATGGCGACCATGATAGGGACGCTGGTGATGGCCCGTATCGCCGGCACCGGTGATTTTTCCGATGAAATACTGTCCGCCGGCCGGGATGCTGTGCTGGGCCGGTCGAAGCCGGCAAGGCCAGGAAGGCCGCACCTTAAAAAAGCGGCCACCTCGGCCCCGAATTGAGAATTTCGGCAGTTGTGGTTTTGCAGGGCGGCCGCATTCGACATTGGTCGTAGGCGGCCGAAACTGCTGCAACTTCTCATTTTCGCAAATCCGTTGCGCGCTGAAAGACCTTTCCAAACCCGGTAAAGCCTGCAAGATGCTGGCAAAACCGTTACCCAAAGGTCTTGGAGGAACGCATGCGTATGATCGGTCATTTTATCGGCGGCCGCGAGGTCAAGGGGACCTCGGGCCGATTTGCGGACGTGTTTGAACCGATGACTGGCGATGTACAGGCCCAAGTGGCCCTGGCGTCGAAGGCAGAAGTGCGAGCGGCGGTCGAAAACGCCAGAGCGGCACAGCCGGAGTGGGCTGCGACCAATCCGCAGCGGCGCTCCCGCGTGATGATGAAATTCCTCGAACTTGCGCAGCGCGATTACGACAAGCTCGCAGACCTGCTCGCGCGCGAGCACGGCAAGACCGTTCCCGATGCCAAAGGGGACGTCCAGCGCGGGCTTGAAGTGGTCGAATTTGCCTGCGGCATTCCGCATCTGCTGAAGGGTGAATATACCGAAGGGGCGGGACCCGGCATCGACATCTATTCGATGCGCCAGCCGCTCGGCGTCGTCGCCGGCATCACCCCGTTCAATTTTCCGGCGATGATCCCGATGTGGAAATTCGCGCCTGCGATCGCCTGCGGCAACGCGTTCATCCTCAAACCGTCCGAGCGCGACCCTGGCGTGCCGATGTTGCTTGCACAATTGATGATCGAGGCTGGGCTGCCGCCGGGAGTTCTCAACGTCATCAATGGCGACAAGGAAGCGGTGGACGCGATCCTCGACGACCCCGATATCAAGGCGGTCGGCTTCGTCGGGTCCTCGCCGATTGCGCAATATATCTATGAGCGCGCGGCTGCGAACGGCAAGCGGTGTCAATGCTTCGGTGGTGCGAAGAATCACGCCATCGTGATGCCGGATGCCGATATGGACCAGGCCGTGGATGCCTTGATCGGTGCCGGCTATGGCTCGGCCGGCGAACGCTGCATGGCGGTCTCGGTCGCCGTGCCCGTCGGCAAGACCACTGCCGACCGGCTGATGGAAAAGCTGATCCCTCGCGTCGAATCCTTGAAGATCGGAACCTCGATCGACCCGTCCGCCGACTATGGCCCGCTGGTGACGCGCGAGGCGGTCGAGCGCGTCAAGAACTACGTCGAGATCGGCATCCAGGAGGGCGCGACGCTCGCGGTCGACGGCCGCGGCTTCAAGATGCAGGGCTATGAAAAAGGCTTCTACATGGGAGGCTGCCTGTTCGACAACGTCACCAGGAACATGCGGATCTACAAGGAAGAGATCTTCGGTCCGGTATTGTCGGTAGTGCGTGCCAGGGATTATTCGGAGGCGCTCGCGTTGCCATCGGATCACGACTACGGCAACGGAGTTGCCATCTTCACCCGCGATGGCGACGCCGCGCGCGATTTCGCCGCCAAGGTCAACGTCGGCATGGTCGGCATCAACGTGCCGATCCCGGTGCCGATCGCCTATTACACGTTCGGCGGCTGGAAGAAATCCGGCTTTGGCGATCTCAACCAGCATGGTCCCGACTCGATCCGCTTCTACACCAAGACCAAGACGGTGACGGCACGCTGGCCGTCAGGCGTCAAGGAAGGCGCGGAGTTTTCGATCCCGACGATGAATTGAGCGGCGGCGCACGATCTCACAAAATCGAACCGTCATTGCGAGCCAACGGGTCGCGCGAAAGCGCGCCCGATGATAAACTCCGCGAAGCAATCCATTCCCACTTTGCCGTCGTGTGGATTGCTTCGCCGCCTACGCTCCTCGCAATGACAACAGCAACAAGTGCGGGCAACGGATGCAATTTTCCCTTAACGAGGACCAGATTGCGGTTCGCGAGATGGCGCGCCAGTTCGCCGCCGAAAAAATCGCGCCGCACGCGATCCGCTGGGACGAGGAGAAGCATTTTCCCGTCGAGGTGATGCGCGAGGCGGCCAGGCTCGGCATCGGCGGCATCTACATCCGCGATGATGTCGGCGGCTCGGCAATGACGCGGTTCGATGCGGCGTTGATCTTCGAGGCGCTGGCGCAAGCTTGCCCGACTGTGTCGGCCTTCATCTCGATCCACAACATGGCGGCATGGATGATTGACGCCTTCGGCGACGATGCGCAGCGGAAGAAGTGGCTGCCCAAGCTGTGCACCATGGAATATCTGGCGAGCTACTGCCTGACCGAGCCGGGTTCGGGCTCGGATGCGGCCGCGCTTCGCACGCGCGCGAAACGTGACGGCGATCACTATGTCCTAAACGGGCAGAAGCAGTTCATTTCCGGTGCCGGCGGAGGCGATCTCTACGTGGTCATGGTGCGGACGGGTCAGGATGGCCCCGGCGGTATCTCGGCGCTTGTGGTGGAGGGCGACACGCCGGGGCTGTCGCTTGGCGCCAACGAGCGCAAGATGGGCTGGAACGCGCAGCCGACCCGCGCGGTGATTTTTGAAAATGCGCGGGTACCGGTCGCAAACCGGCTCGGCGAGGAAGGCATCGGGTTCAAGATCGCGATGGCTGGGCTGGACGGCGGACGCATCAATATCGCGGCATGTTCGCTCGGCGGGGCGCAGAGCGCGCTCGACAAGTCGCTGGCGTATATGAAGCAACGCATGGCGTTCGGAAAACGCCTGGACGAGTTCCAGGCGCTGCAATTTCGTCTTGCCGACATGATGACGGAACTCGAGGCGGCGCGGACCTTCGTGTGGCGCGCGGCCGCGGCACTCGACCGCAAGGACCCCGATGCCACCATGATCTGCGCGATGGCCAAACGCTTCGGAACCGATGTCGGGTTCGAGGTCGCCAACCAGGCGCTGCAACTGCACGGCGGGTACGGCTATTTGAGCGAATATGGCATCGAAAAGATCGTGCGCGATTTGCGCGTGCACCAGATTCTTGAAGGAACCAACGAGATCATGCGGCTGATCGTGGCGCGAAAAATGATCGAGGGCGCGGGATGACGGCCGAACCTGTTGCTGCCGTCGAGGATGGCGACCTGATCGTCCGGCGCGAGGGAGGCGCCGGCGTCATACGCCTCAACCGGCCGAAGGCGATCAATGCGGTGACACTGGAGATGTTTCGCGGCATCGGCCGAGCGCTCGACGAATTCGAGGCCGATCCCGCGGTCTGTCTGATTCTGCTGGAAGGGGCGGGTGACCGCGGGCTTTGCTCCGGCGGCGATGTCCGCGCGTTGTACGATAGTTCGCGCGCCAAGGGCGATCTCGGCAAGGTCCTTTGGCGGAAGGAGTACACCCTCAATGCGCGCATCGCCAAATTCCCAAAACCCTATGTCGCCTTCATGGACGGTATCGTGATGGGTGGCGGCGTCGGGCTTTCCGCGCATGGCGCCCATCGTATCGTCACCGAACGGACGAAGCTTGCGATGCCGGAAGTAGGTCTCGGCTTCTTTCCCGATGTCGGCGGCACCTGGCTGCTGTCGCATTCGCCGGGAGAAATCGGCAGCTATTTCGGATTGACCGCTCAGACGATGAACGGACCCGATGCGATTTATGCCCGCTTTGCCGATGCGGTGGTGCCGTCGAGCGAGCTTGCAACCCTGCGTAAGGTCCTTACCGAAGTCCGACCCGGCACGGCGTCGAGCGAAGTCAGGGGTCTCATCGACGATTTCGGAACCGGCGAGACGGCAGGGCCGGTTGCCGCGATGCAGTCGCAGATCAATCGCTGGTTTTCATACGATCGAATGGAGGATATTCTGGCGGCACTGCAACGCGACGGTTCGGAAATGGCGCTGGCTACGCTCAACGCGCTGAACGAGAAATCACCGCGCGGCATGGTGGTCACGCTCAAGCTGTTGCGCCTGGCGCGCTCTTCCTCATCGCTGGAGGAGTGCCTTGCGCGGGAATATCGCGCTGCGCTCGAGGTCTTCCGGAGCGATGACTTTCGCGAGGGCATTCGTGCGGCCGTGATCGACAAGGACCGTAATCCAAAATGGTCGCCACCCCACGTCGAGGACGTTACGCCCGAGATACTGGCGCGATATCTTGCAGGCATCGGCGCCGACGAATTGACTTTCCACGAGATGACATAGCGACGCGTGAAGCGGAGGAAATTGGAAATGGCTGGCATCGCATTCATCGGTCTCGGCAACATGGGTGGCCCGATGGCTGCCAATCTGGTCAAGGCGGGTCACAAGGTGACGGCATTCGATCTGGTTGCGGCTTCGCGCGACCAGGCCAGGGCCGATGGCGCTGCGATTGCTGAAACCTCGGTGGGCGCTGTCAGGGGTTCCGACGTTGTGATCACGATGTTGCCGGCTGGAAAGCACGTGCTTTCCGTCTGGAACGAGGTGGTTCCGGCGATGACCAAGGATGCGCTGATTATTGACTGCTCGACGATCGACGTCGAGAGCGCAAAGCAAGCCCATGCGCTGGCATCGAAACACGGTGTGGAGTTGATTGATGCGCCGGTCTCGGGCGGCACCGGCGGCGCCAGGGGTGCGACGCTGACATTCATGTGCGGGGGCAACGAAAAGGCGTTTGCGGCAGCCAAGCCGGTGCTGGAAAAAATGGGTAAAAGGATCGTGCATTGCGGCGGTTCGGGTGCCGGCCAGGCAGCGAAGATATGCAACAACATGATTTTGGGCGTTTCGATGATTGCGGTGGGCGAGGCTTTTGCGCTCGCCGAAAAATTGGGGCTCTCGCATCAGGCACTGTTCGACGTGGCCTCGACATCGTCGGGGCAATGCTGGTCGCTGACATCCTATTGCCCTGTGCCGGGGCCGGTGCCGACCTCGCCGGCCAACAACGACTACAAGCCTGGTTTTGCTTCGGCTCTGATGGTGAAAGACCTGACGCTGGCGCAGGATGCGGCAAAGGCTGTGGGCGCCGCGACGCCGCTCGGCAAACATGCCCAGGAGATTTACAGGGATTTCGACGCCGCGGGAAATGGCGGGGTCGATTTCTCCGGGATCATCCGGCATGTCCGCGGATTGGCGGGCAAATAGTTTGAAACCGTCATTGCGAGCGAAGCGAAGCAATCCATTGTCTGCGCACCACCGTTTTGGATTGCTTCGTCGCGGAGCCTGTCATCGGGCCGGCCGAAGGCCGGACCCGTTGGCTCCTCGCAATGACGACAATGTAAGCGCGTTGTCGTAATAGGCCATGGACATGACTACATTCCAGGAAGCACGATCTTTCTTGCTCCGCCACCGCACCGAATACGACAAGGCTGTCGCGGATTTCCGCTGGCCGGATGCTGTTGCGTTCAACTGGGCGCTCGACTGGTTCGATGCCGAGCTTGCACGCGACGCCGAATCCAGGGATCGCCCGGCGCTCTGGATTGTCGATGCCGCCAGCGGAAGCGAGGCCAGGCTATCGTTTGCGGAAATGTCGCGCCGTTCCAACAGGGTCGCGAACTTTCTTCGCGCGCAAGGGTTGAAACGCGGCGATCATCTGCTTCTGCTGCTTGGCAACGTCGTTCCGCTCTGGGAGACGATGCTGGCGGCGATGAAGCTCGGCGTAGTGGTCATTCCCGCCACAACTCTTTTGACGCCCGATGAACTGCGCGACCGTCTCGATCGCGGTCGTGCAAGGGCCGTGGTGGCGGCGCAGGACCAGATCGGAAAATTCGCCGAACTCGGAACCAGGGATCTCGTTCGCATCGTCGTCAACGCGCCGTCGAGGCAAGACGGCTGGCGCTCTTACGACGAGGCCGCGGATTTTCCCGAAACCTTCGTGCCCGATGGACCTACCCAGCCCGACGATCCGATGCTGCTGTATTTTACGTCGGGCACCACGGCCAGGCCAAAGCTCGTGCGGCACAGCCAGCGCAGCTATCCCGTCGGCGGACTGTCCACGATGTATTGGCTGGGACTTCAGCCCGGTGACATCCATCTGAACATTTCTTCGCCGGGCTGGGCCAAGCATGCCTGGAGTTGTTTCTTCGCGCCCTGGAATGCGGGCGCCGCCGTATTCGTGGTCAATCAGCCGCGTTTCGATGCCAAGACATTGCTCGCAGCCATCGGACGATGCGGCGTCACTACGCTGTGTGCGCCGCCCACGGTGTGGCGGCTGTTCATTCAGGAGAATCTTGCATCCTTCAAAGTCAGCTTGCGCGAAGTCTGCGGCGCCGGCGAGCCGCTAAATCCGGAGATCATCGATCAGGTGCGCGCTGCCTGGGGCCTGACGATCCGCGACGGCTACGGCCAGACCGAGACCACGGCACTCGCCGGCAATTCGCCGGGTCAAAAGGTGAAGGTCGGGTCGATGGGCCGGCCGCTGCCTGGATATCGCGTGCAGATCACCGATGCCGATGGGCATGTCACAAAAGAGGGCGAGGTCAGCTTGCTGCTCGGCGCCGACCGGCCGGCTGGTCTGATGCAGGGCTATCAGGGTGATGATGGCAAGCTCTCCGGTGCGGATAGCGCCCTCTACCGCAGTGGAGACGTGGTGTTTGCCGACGAAGAGGGCTATCTCACTTTCGTCGGCCGCTCCGACGATGTGTTCAAATCATCCGACTACCGGATCAGCCCGTTCGAACTCGAAAGCGTCCTGCTTGAACATGAGCTGGTTGCGGAAGCCGCGGTCGTGCCCGCCCCCGATCCCATTCGACTTGCCATTCCGAAGGCCTATGTTCTGCTGGTGTCGGGCACCGAAAGCTCGAAAGAGGTGGCGCTGTCGATTTTTCGGCACCAGCAGACGCGGCTCGCACCCTTCAAGCGCATCAGGCGAATTGAGCTTGTCACCGAACTGCCAAAGACGATTTCGGGAAAAATCCGCCGCGTGCAATTGCGCCGCCTGGAGCACGACGACGACCGCGACAGTTCAATGCGAGGCGTGGAATTCCGTGAAGAGGATTTTTCCGAATTGCAGAGGAAAGTCGGCGAATGAACGAAGTCTGGAAGAAGCCACCGGTTTCGCTCGAGGCGTATCAGAACATGGTCGGTCGCGAGGTCGGCGTGTCGTCCTGGCATTCGCTCGATCAGGGCCGGATCAACGATTTTGCCGATGTGATCGAGGATCACCAGTTCATCCACATCGATCCCGAGCGTGCAAAACGCGAAACCGCCTTTGGCACGACCGTTGCCCATGGCTTCCTGACGATGTCGCTTCTGAGCATCATGTCCTACGAGGTGATGCCTGTGATCGAGGGTACGACGATGGGGGTGAATTACGGCTTCGACAAGCTGCGCTTCATCTCGCCGGTGCGCGCCGGTTCGCGCGTGCGCGGCCGCTTTACCCTGATGGAAGCGACGTTACGCAAGCCGAAGGAGCTGCAATCGCGCACCAGCGTCACGGTCGAGATCGAGGGTGAGGAAAAGCCCGCTCTGGTGGCCGACTGGATCGGCCTGATCTATTTTGCCTGATACCCCGTCGTTGCCGGGCTTGACCCGGCAATCCATCACTGATCAAAAAACATTCTCGGTTTTAATGGATGCCCGGATCAAGTCAGATCAAGTCCGGGCACGACTGGAAGAAGAACCTCGGGAACTCAAATCATGACAATCAGGTTTGATGGACGCGTGGCCATCGTCACCGGCGCCGGCAACGGGCTCGGCCGCGCGCATGCGCTTGGGCTGGCGAGCCGCGGCGCGAAGGTCGTCGTCAACGATTTTGGCGGCGCGCGCGACGGTAGCGGCGGTTCGCTCACTCCGGCGGAAGCAGTGGTCGATGAGATCCGACAGGCAGGCGGTATCGCAATGGCCGACGGAGCGGATGTTTCGAACTTCGAGCAGGTCCAGGCGATGGTCGACCGCGCAACGAGGGAGTGGGGCAAGATCGATCTGCTCTGCGCCAATGCCGGCATCCTTCGCGACAAGTCCTTTGCCAAAATGGAGATCGCCGATTTCGCCAAAGTGCTGGACGTCCATCTCAACGGCACCTTCAACTGCTGCAAGGCGGTGTGGAACACCATGCGCGAACGCAATTATGGCCGCATCGTCCTTACCACCTCGTCATCGGGCCTGTTTGGCAATTTCGGCCAGGCCAATTACGGCGCGGCCAAGGCCGGCATCGTCGGACTGATGAACGTTCTGGCGGAAGAGGGCCGCAAGAACGATATCCGCGTCAACACGATTTCGCCGACGGCAGCTACGCGGATGACGGAGGAATTGTTGCCGCCACAGGCGCTGGCGCTGATGCGGCCGGAATTGATCACGCCGGCGGTGCTTTATTTGCTGAGCGACGATGCGCCGACCCGCACGATCATGGGGGCGGGCGCTGGTTCCTTTGCGGTCATCAAGATCATGGAAAGCGAAGGGATCAACCTGCCGCGCAGCGAATGGACGCCCGAGGCGATAGCGGCTCATTTCAGCGAGATCGGTGACATGTCGACGGCCCGGGCGCTGGAAAACGCGTTCCAGCAGACCCAGAAATATGTCACCCAGGCCGCAGCGAGGGCCGGCGTGAAGTTGTAGGGATGGCCGGGCACGGATAGTCCCTCATGGTGAGGAGCGCGTCTTCGCGCGTCTCGAACCATGAGGCCAACCTCGCGGCGCATCCTTTCGAGACGCGCTCCCAGGATCAGGTCCTCGGCGCGGAAGGAACGTCGATCTTGCCTGTCGCCACAAAGCTTTTCCAAACCGAAATTGCCGTCATCGGCGCCGGTCCTGCGGGGTTGATGGCAGCGGAGACCCTTGCGCAAGGCGGCGCGCAAGTCACGATCCACGATGCGATGCCGTCGGCCGGCCGCAAATTCCTGATGGCCGGCCGCGGCGGACTCAATCTGACCCACAGCGAGAGGCTGGAGACATTTCTCGATCGCTATCGCGAGGCGCGCCCGAATCTCGAAGCGGCGATCCACGCGTTTCCACCGGATCGCTTGCGGGCGTGGTGCGAGGAACTGGGGCTGGCAACGTTCGTAGGCTCCAGCGGCCGGATTTTCCCGAAGGTCTTGAAAGCGTCTCCACTGCTGCGGGCCTGGCTGCGGCGGCTCGACGCGATGGGCGTGCAATTTTCGCTGCGCCACCGCTGGACCGGCTGGGACGAGAATGGCCACCTGTTGTTCCAAACGCCCGACGGACAGACGGCCGTCGATGCCCGCGCGACCGTGCTGGCGCTCGGCGGCGCAAGCTGGCCGCGGCTCGGCTCCGACGGCGGATGGGCGGAAACACTTCGCGCAAAGGGCGTGAAGGTATCGCCGCTCAAACCATCCAATTGCGGTTTTACGGTTGCCTGGTCGGATATCTTCCGCGACCGGTTCGAGGGAAAACCTCTCAAGGGTATCGCACTGTCGTTCAGAGCGCATGGCGTTCGCGGCGAGGCGATGATAACCCGCGGCGGCATCGAGGGTGGTGCGGTCTATGCGCTCACGGCGGAATTGCGCGAAACTATCCTGAGGTCGGGGCAGGCGACCCTGCGCATCGCGTTGCGCCCTGATGTCAAGACCGATGACCTGATCGCGCGGCTTTCGGCACCGCGCGGCAAACAGACATTTTCCAACTGGCTGCGCAAGGCGGCGCAGTTGTCTCCGGTTGGCGTCGGCCTGTTGCAGGAGGCCGCAAAGGCGTCCGGGAGGTCACTGTCGTCATTGCCGGCAAACGAACTCGCCGAATTGATCAACGCCGCGCCGGTTCAGCTCGCGGGCATCGCACCGATCGCGCGCGCGATCTCGACGGCGGGGGGAATATCGTTCGATGAGCTCGATTCCGACTTCATGATCCGTCGCTTGCCCGGGGTGTTCGCCGCGGGCGAGATGCTCGACTGGGAGGCGCCGACCGGCGGCTATCTGCTGCAGGCCTGCTTTGCGACCGGGCTGGCGGCGGGACAGGGCGCACTCGGGTGGCTTGATGTAATGGGGCCAAAGAAGTAGGCGGTCATAGCGAGCCAACGGGTCGCGCAAGCGCGCGCCCGATGACAGGCTCCGCGAAGCAATCCATGGCGCCGCTAGCCGCAGAATGGATTGCTTCGTTGCTCTTGCTCCTCGCAATGACGATTGAATGCGCTATCGCAACTTCCCGCGCGCCGCCACCGGCAATGTCCCGACGATCTCATCGCCACGCACCATCACGACCTCGTCCATCATGTTGACGACGACGCAGACGTGGTTGGGCACGATCCGCACGACGTTGCCGACCGCGGGCCGGGTGTTGCTGCGGGTGAGGTCGAGAAAGCCGTGTTCTTCCGCAAAGCGCGCGATCCTGGCTTCAGGGTGTTCGAGGATCAGTCCGTGGCCATCAAGCCCGCCGCCGGTGTCGGAGGTCAGGGTTTTCGAGCCGGCATCGAGAATACCGCGATCGGCGCCCGCGCGGCTTACCACCGTGGAATAGATGTTCAGCGCGCAATCATCCCAACTCGCAACGCCTGCCGCGACCTGCATGCGGTCGTTGTAGATGTAAGTGCCGGGTCGGTGCTCGGTGGCGCCCTTGAGCTTGCCGATATTTTTCAGGTTCGGCGTGCCGCCGGTCGATACCATTGCAGCGTCCAGCCCGAGCGAGCGGACGCCCGCCAGTGCCTCGTCGTAAAATGTCTGGGCTTCGGCCCAGCCGCTCTCGGTCGGATAGAGCATGAAGCCGGCAAAGATGAGCCCCTTCGTGCTTGCAATCTCGCGGGCGAGTGCGACGGCTTCCACGGGCGTCTCCACGCCGGCGCGCTTGCGACCGGTGTCGCATTCAACCACCACGGAAAGCGGGCGCCCCGAGGCGGCTGCGGCCAGCGTCAGGCTTGCGACCACCACTGGATTGTCGGCGGCCACCGTCATGTTTGCCCTGGCTTGCAGCGCGCCCAGCCGCGCCATTTTTTCCTCGCCGAGCAAATTATAGCTGATCAGGATGTCGTCGATTCCGGCCTCAGCCATCACTTCCGCTTCGCCGAGCTTCTGGCAGGTAATGCCCCTGGCGCCGGCCGCGACCTGCAGCTTCGCCAGCACGGGGCTCTTGTGGGTCTTGATGTGGGGACGGTTGGCGATGCCGGCCTCATCGCAGGTGGCCTGGATCCGCGCGATGTTGCGCTCGACGCGCTCCATGTCGATAACGGCAACGGGAGTGCCATATTCGCGGGCGATTTTGGCGGCAAGCGGAGTGGTCATCAGTTGGCTCCAGATTTATCAACCTCGTCATTGCGAGCCAAGCGAAGCAATCCATCTTTCCGAGGTGCAGAATGGATTGCTTCGTCGCTGCGCTCCTCGCAATGACGGAAGAAAGCGCCCTGCCGGTCAGGCCTGTTCAATCTCTTCGCGCAATACTGCAAGTTCCAGCCATCTGTCCTCAGCCTCCCGCAGCCCCGTGTGCGCCTTCGTCAGGGCTTCGGAGACCTGATCGAACTTCGCGCGATCCTTGTTGTAGAGATCGGGGTCGTCAAGGATGCGCTGCTGCCTGGCGATTTCGGCCTCGAGCCCGGCGATGGTCTTCGGCAACGTTTCCAGCGCATGCTTTTCGTTGAAGTTGAGCCGGCGCTTTGGCGCGGCCGAGGGGGCCCTGGGGGTTGCGGCCTTCTCGCGTTCGACCACAGCCGGCCTTGCCGCCTCCCGCTTCAACTCGCCGCCGCGCTGCGCCAGCATGTCGGTGTAGCCGCCGGCATATTCGATCCAGCGGCCGTCGCCCTCGGGCGCGATGACCGACGTGACGACGCGATCGAGGAAATCGCGGTCGTGGCTGATGAGAATGACCGTGCCCTGATAGTCGCCGAGCATTTCCTCGAGCACGTCCAGCGTCTCGAGGTCGAGATCGTTGGTGGGTTCGTCGAGCACCAGGAGATTGGAGGGTTTGGCCAGCGCGCGCGCCAGCATCAGCCGGCCCCGTTCGCCGCCGGAAAGCGCTTCCAGCGGCGTGCGCATCTGCTCTTGGGCGAAGAGGAAGTCCTTCATGTAGCCGACGACATGTTTCGGCTTTCCCCCGACCATGACATGATCGCCGCGCCCGCCGGTGAGCGCTTCGGCCAGTGTCGATTTGGGATCGAGGCTTTCCCGGTGCTGGTCGAGCGTCGCCATCGCGATATTGGCGCCGAGCCGAACCGTGCCAGCGTCGGGCGGATTGGCGCCGGTGAGCATTTCGATCAGCGTTGTCTTGCCCGCGCCGTTCGGACCAACAATACCGACACGATCGCCGCGCTGGATACGAATTGAGAAACCATCGACGATCTTTCGATCGCCGTAGGTTCGGCTGATGTTTTTGGCTTCGATCACGAGCCTGCCGGATCTTTCCGCTTCCGCCGTGCTCAAATTGGCGTTGCCGGCCGCACCGCGATACTCGCGCCGCTCTCGGCGCAATGCCTTCAGGTCGCCTAGCCGCTTGACGTTGCGCTTGCGGCGGCCGGAGACGCCGTAACGCAACCAGTGTTCCTCGCTGACGATCTTGCGATCGAGCTTGTGCTGTTCGCGCTCTTCCTCGGCCAGCACATCGTCGCGCCAGGATTTAAACGCAGCGAAACCACGGTCGATCTGCCTGATCTGGCCGCGATCGAGCCAGGCGGTCGCGCGCGACAGGTTGGACAAGAACCGGCGGTCGTGACTGATGATGACGAGCGCCGAACGCCGGCCATCAAGCTCGCTTTCCAGCCATTCGATCGTGGTGAGGTCGAGATGGTTGGTGGGCTCGTCCAACAGCAGGATATCGGGCGAGGGTGCCAGCACGCGCGACAGCGCCGCGCGCCGGGCCTCGCCGCCCGACAGATGCGCAGGCGCCTCATCGCCGCGAAGGCCAAGTTGCTGCAGCACATAGCGGGCCTGATAACGGTCGTCGCCGGGTCCAAGCCCTGCCTCGACATAGGCCAGCGTCGTTGCATGGCCGGCAAAATCGGGTTCCTGGGGCAGATAGCGGATCGTCACGCCCGGCTGCACGAAGCGGCTGCCACGATCCGGTTCGACCAGACCGGCCGCGATCTTCAGCAGCGTCGATTTGCCGGAGCCGTTGCGGCCGACGAGGCAGACGCGTTCCTCCGCCGAGACCGACAATTCGACGCCAGATAACAGCGGCGTGCCGCCGAAAGTCAGCGCAATGTCTTTCAACTGGATCAGCGGCGGTGCCATGCTTCTCGGCTCGATCTTCGGCTGGCAGGGGTGAACGGTTGTGCCGGCGCAGGCGTAGCCCATTGGAGGCGGAAATGCGAGGAAAAGGCGCAAGACGCGAACGTCCTTGCCTCGGCGTTCCCGTTGCGTAGGATTACCGGCGATGAGCCAAGCAGGGGAAACAGGCATGACAGGCCGGCTCGAAACCTATCGCGTCGAGGCCTACAACACCTCAAAATTTTCCGAGAACAAGATACACGACGACACCGTCGCGCGCCGCTTCGGATTTGGCGGCGGCCTCGTTCCCGGCGTCGACGTAATGGCCTATATGATGCACCTGCCGGTGAAAAAGTGGGGGCGCGCCTTTCTGGAGCGCGGGTTGATCGAAGCCCGCTTCGTCAAGCCGGTTTATGACGGCGAAATCGCCAACGTCACCGGCGAAGAGAACGATGGCGTTCTTTCGATCGCGGTCGAAAGCCGCGGCGAGCTCTGCGCGAACGGCGCGGCCTCGCTTCCGGCAGCTCCACCGTCTCTCTCGATTGCAGATTATCCGTCCATCGCACCAATGTCGGAACGCAAGCCGGTCGATGCCGTCTCGTATGAAGTTGGCAAATGGCTTGGAACGATGCCTGGCGCCTGGGCAGGCGAGGCCGCGACGGAATATCTGGCCAATGTCCGCGAACGCGATCCGATCTATGCGCGCGAAGGGCTGGGTCATCCCGGCCTGTTGCAGCGGGTGATGAACAAGGTGCTGGTCGACAACGCCATCCTCGGCCCATGGATTCATGTCGGCAGCCGGATGCAGCTTCTCAGCGCTGCGCGCAGCGGCGACGAATTGACCGCCCGCGCCCGCGTAACCGGCAACTACGAGAAGAAGGGCCATCGCTTCGTCGAACTCGACGCGCTGGTCCTCGCCAACGGCCGCACGCCGCTCGCCCACTGTCGGCACATTGCGATCTATCAGCCGCGCGAGCAGGCGGTGGCGTAAGGGTGCTCAGCCTGAAGTTCCGTCCGTCGTGTCCGGCACTCGGGTCCGGCTTCGCCGGCCCGAGCACAGGCCCATTGTGCCGGGCATCCACGTCTTTCTTTCTGTATCAAGGCGTGGATGGCCGGGACGAGTCCGGCCATGACGTTCTGGCGAGGCCTTCAACTACTCACGTCGCCCTGGCCTTCGCATCGCGGATCGCGCGCCACACGCGCTCCGGTGTCAGCGGCATGTCGATGTGGGTAACGCCGTATTCGGACAAGGCATCGAGAACCGCGTTGACCAGCGTGGAAAGCGAGCCCGCGCAGCCGGCTTCTCCGCAACCCTTGGTGCCGAGCGGATTGGATTTTGCCGGTACCGGATGATCGCCGATTTCCATGTGTGGAATGTCCTCGGCGCGCGGCAGCGCATAGTCCATGAACGAGCCGGTGATCGGCTGGCCGTTCGCGTCGTAACTGACGCATTCCATGAACGCCTGTCCGATTCCCTGCGCGACCCCGCCATGCAGCTGGCCCGCGACCAGCATCGGGTTGACGATGGTGCCGAAATCGTTGACGCCGGTGTAGCGCACGATCTGCACAATTCCGGTTTCGGGGTCGATCTCGACCTCGGCGACATGACAGCCGTTGGGGAAGGTGGAGGGCACCGGCTCGGTCGTATGGTCGACATCGAGCGAGGAGGGCACGCCCTCAGGCATCTTGCCTTCGCGCATCCGGCGCGCAAGCTCGATGATGTCGATGGAGCGGTCGGTGCCGACAATGGTGAAGCGGCCGTCGGCAAATTCAATGTCGCCCTCGGCTGCCTCCATCAGTTGCGCGGCCGCGCGTTTGCCCTTCTCGACGACGAGCCTCGAGGCTTCGACGATGGCCATGCCGCTGGCGGTGATCGAGCGCGAGCCGCCAGTGCCGTTACCGGTGTGTACGAGGTCGCTGTCGCCCTGTATGAGCTTGATGCTGTCGAAAGGAATGCCGAGTTGGGCCGAGAGCACCTGGGCAAACGGCGTCGCATGGCCCTGGCCATAGTCGAGCGTGCCCGTGATCAGCGTCACCGAACCGTCGTCGCCGAATACAATCTTGCCGAGTTCGACGCCCGGAGGAGCGGTAACTTCCAGATAGGAGCCGACGGCAATGCCGCGAAGCTTGCCGCGCTTGCGGCTTTCCTTCTTGCGCCTGGAAAAGTCGGCGTGGTCGGAAATCTCGAGCGCCTTGTTGAACACGCCCCGGAAATCCCCACTGTCATAGGTCATGCCGGATGACGCATTGAACGGCATCTGCGCCGGCTTGATGAAATTGCGTTTGCGCAGCGTCAGCCGGCCGATGCCCATCTCGTCGGCGGCGCGATCGATCAGGCGTTCCATGAAGTAGTTGGCCTCCGGCCGCCCCGCGCCGCGGTAGGCGCCCATCAGCGTGGTGTTGGTCAGCACGGTCTTGATGTCGACCGTCATTAGCGGCGTGCGGTAGACGCTGGAGAGGTTCTTGCCGATGTTGAGCGACAGTGGTTGTGGCGCTACTCCCGTGATGTAGGCGCCCAGATTGCCATAGCCCGAAACCTTCACTGCGAGGAACTTGCCCTCGTGGTCCAGTGCAAGTTCGCTATGGATCTTTTGCGCGCGGCCGTGGCTGTCGGACAGAAAGCTGGTCGAGCGCTCGTCGGTCCACTTTACCGGCCGTCCGAGGGCCTTGGCCGCATGCAGGATGCAGACGTATTCGGGATAGTTGACGTTCTTCATGCCGAAGGAGCCGCCGACGTTGGCGGTCAGCAAATGCACCTTCTCGTTCGGAACTTTCAGGATGTTCTTGGCAAGATTGGTGCGGTTGGCGGAGACCCCCTGGGTGGGAAGCTGAATGGTGAAGCGTTCCGTCGTCTTGTCGTAGGAGGCCAATGCCGCCCGCGGCTCCATCGCCACCACGGCAACGCGGGTGTTGACGATATCGAGTTTCGTCACGTGCGCGGCGCTGGCGAAGGCGGCCTCGACCTTGGCGGCATCGCCGAAATGATAATCGAGCGCGACATTGTTGGGGATGTGACCGTAAAGCTGCGGCGCGCCGGGTTTTGCAGCTTCCTCGGGGTCGGTGACTGCCGGCAGCGGATCGATATCGACCACGACGGCCTCTGCCGCATCGCGAGCTTGCGCCAGTGTTTCGGCCACGACGAAAGCCACGGGGTCGCCGACATAGCGCACCTTGTCGCTCATGAGAGCAACGCGATTGGTCTGCAACAACGGCGTGCCGTCGCGGCTTTTCAAGGGCAACGCGCAGGTGAAGGGTCCGTAGCCGGCAGCAGCGAGATCGGTTCCCGTCCACGCCCCCACCACGCCCGGCATGGCTTTGGCCGCCGAGGTGTCGATACCACGGATGACGCCGTGCGCATGGCTTGAGCGCACGATAAAGGCATAGGCCTGGCCGGGGAGATTGAAATCGTCGGTATATTTGCCCTTGCCGCGGACCAATGTGTCGTCCTCCTTGCGGCGGACGGGCTGTCCGACGCCGTATTTTTGCACTGCAATAGTGTTTTCCAGGGAGGATGGAGAGGTGTGATCTTGCATTGAAAGAACCCGAAATGGCCGGTTTTCTGCTGTTTTCGCGGCCTGTCCCCCAGATAAACCACGCCCTGCCGGACGACAACGCCTGATTGGGCATAGTCCCATGTAGGGTTGTTGCAAGGGTTATTGCGCCGCGTCGTGGCACTGCTAGAGTTTTGACCGAAACGACATTCCTCGTCGGCCAGCCTTGGCCGGGGAAAGACATTTGAATGAAGGACGATACGCGGCTTCGCGACGACCTGCCGTCGCGCGGGAGCTCGATCATACCGGTTGCGGCAAACGATGCCGGAGCGGCGAAACTGGTATCTGGGCCCGAGGTTTATGCGGCGCTCGATCTCGGAACCAATAATTGCCGCCTGCTGATAGCCTGCCCCACCGGAGACGGCTTCCGCGTGGTCGATTCCTTTTCCCGGATTATCCGCCTTGGCGAAGGAATCTCGGCGACCGGCTGCATCAGTGAAGCGGCGATCGAGCGGGCGATCGCGGCGCTGAGCGTCTGCCGCGACAAGATCAGGTCCAAAAAGGCCAAACGGCTGCGGTTGATCGCGACTGAAGCCTGTCGTGCTGCCTCGAACGCGGAGGGATTTCGGGATCGGGTCGCTGCCGAAACCGGTATCCATCTCGAGGTGATCGATCGGGAAACCGAGGCGGCCCTGGCCGTGATCGGCTGCTCGCCGCTGCTCGATCCCCGCGGACGCGGCGCCATCCTGTTCGACATCGGCGGAGGATCAACCGAACTGGTCCGCATCGAGCGCGATCAAAGCGAGCCGAGCGCCGCGCCGCGCATCAGGGCCTGGATGTCGATCCCGCTCGGGGTGGTCACGCTGGCGGAACATTTCGGCGGTCGCGACGTCACAAGGCAATCCTATCGGCGGATGGTTGAAGAGGTCGCATTGCATATCGGTCCGTTTGCGGCCGAGCATGGCGGGGACCTTGCGGATATGCACCTGCTCGGCACCTCCGGCACCGTGACGACGCTGGCCGGCGTGCATCTCAATCTCGTGCGCTACGATCGCCGCCGGATCGACGGCATATGGATGAGCGAGGCCGATGTCACGAGGACCATCGCGCGGCTGCTCGGCATGAGCTATCAGGAACGTGCCGCCAATCATTGCATCAGTGTCGAGCGTGCCGATCTGGTGCTGGCAGGCTGCGCCATTCTCGATGCGATCCGCCAGGCGTTCCCGCTGCCGCGGCTGCGCGTGGCCGATCGCGGCTTGCGCGAGGGGATGCTGGTCGAGATGATGCGCGAGGACGGTGCGCTGAGCGCAAGCCGGTAGACCTGTCGGACATCGAATGGCGAAAGACACCACCGGACGGCTGCATGTCACAGTAAAGACCGGTGGCAAGCGAAAACTGTCTTCAAAACTCTGGCTCGAGCGGCAGCTCAACGATCCCTACGTGACACGAGCCAGGCGCGAGGGATATCGCTCGCGCGCGGCCTACAAGCTGATCGAGATCGACGACAAATATCACTTCCTCAAATCCGGCATGACGGTGATCGATCTCGGCGCCGCGCCCGGCGGCTGGACCCAGGTCGCAGCCAAGCGCGTCGGTGTCGCAAGCGGCAAGGGCAGGGTGATCGCCATCGATCTGTTGGAAATGCCTGACATCGCCGGCGTCACCTTCGTGCAGCTCGATTTCCTGGCCGAGGAGGCACCGGGCCGGCTGACCGCGGTGATGGAAGGACGCGCCGATGTGGTGATGTCCGACATGGCTGCGAACGCCACCGGGCATCGCAAGACCGACCAGTTGCGCATGGTCGGTCTGGTCGAGACGGCGGCGGCATTTGCGGCCGAGGTGCTGAAGCCCGGCGGGACTTTCCTGGCCAAGACGTTTCAGAGCGGCGCTGACGCCGAGCTGATGGTGCAGTTGAAACGGGGCTTTGCCAGCGTCCGCCACGTCAAGCCGGCAGCGAGCCGGCAGGATTCGTCCGAGCGTTACGTGCTTGCGACGGGATTTCGCGGCGGGCCGAAGCCGACAGTTTGATTGCTCTCACGTAATCGCCATGCGGCGTCATTGCGAGCGCGAGCGAAGCAATCCAGCAGTTGTCATTCCGGGATGGTCTATCGGAATTGAGTATTTTCAGCAACTTAGCACTGTCACATCCGGAGCAAACGCATCGCTGAATATCGCTGGATTTCGCCAGCGAGTGTCACATTTTTTCGGCCCACGGACGGTCCAATTTTGAGCAGCCCGGTCGGCATCGCTGACCGGGCCGTTCTTTTGACCGTCTGTGCGCTGGCGCGGCCTGCCCCGTGTGGCTTGCCTCTGTGCGCTGGCGGCGCGCTGGACGGCCTTCTAATGGCCTCGATGTTGACGCCTGCCGCTTGCGCGGTGATGTGCCCGACGCTGGCGTGGCCACCGTCTGTGCGCAGCCCAGTCAGCGGGGGAGTGTTATCGCGGCGATTTCAGAAACAGCTTGTTTCCCTCATGCCATGCGTCCAATTGCGCTTTGATGTGTTCTTGGGCGATGGCTTCAGTTTTATAGGGGCCTAGCTGCTCTTTCCGACCGTTGCCCCATGTCACGGTCACATACCAAAGGCCATCAGCGTTCTTCCGAGCATATGAGATTGGCGGCGAAACTCGTTCCGTTCTGTTGTCCATTCAGTCAAAACCCGAAAACGTTATGGAGGCCAAAAAATTAGCACCCAAATCGCCGCTCCGCAGAGGGCGACAAACCAGACAAGCGAAAGCCAGAGAAGCACGTCGTCTCGTTTCATGATTTTGATTTTGCCAGATGACGTTGGTTTAGCCGCGAAGCGCGGAACTCGGTGGCGCTGATGCGTTAGCTGAACAGCCGCATCCAATCTTGTTATTGCGCGCCAATGATTTCCTCGTCGTGATCTTCTTTTGACCTTTCGCGGGCTCGTCTTGGGAAGGAACCGAGCATAAGAATTGACAGAGCGATCCACGCGAGCCAGAGCCAGTCCCATAAATCCATGATTGGAGATAAGTGTACCAGCGCGACAATCGCAAGGATCAGCGCAATTGCACCGATCCATCCGACACGCTTGGCGAGCACCAATGCTCTTTGCGCCGTATCAATGGCAGCGATAGCCCGCATTTCGGTAACGCTCAGATCCTCACCCAAATCAAGACCCCCAGAGGCTGTCTCGGGCACTGCATCCAGTGAAGAGCGCCTCCGCAGAACCCGGTACACAGTTTGGGTTGCTGGTTGAACGGATAGCCCAAAAGACCGCCAACATAAAAATCGAATAATCACTGACCCCGATTAGACTGCCGCCGACTTGCAGCGCAACGGTGTGAGTGTCCAAAATGGACGGTTTAAGTCCAGAGAAATGAAGGGCTTAATGCCCGCTTCTGGCCCACGCGTCATTCCGTTGCGCTGCGGAGCTTGGTCGCTATCGGGGCATAGCGGACATCTCGCGACGTGTTGCCTCCCGGGTAAACGCAACCAGGGATTTTCTCTCATCAGATATTCTTAACAGGTGCGGTCGGTCCCCCGCACCCTCCATTTTCGCTCAGCGCTCGCACGCCGGCTTGCAATCTCAACGTCTTTAGCAATTTAGCCGGCGCTGGCCGGCTGGCCGGCCACGCCACCGCGTCACAATCGCCAGCGCATGCGCGAGACAGCACCGGCGTCGGAACGGGCCGCGACCTTGGTCTCGCGATTTTGGCGCGAAAACCCAAATAGCTGCATGCCCCACAACAAAATATCGGATGAAGCGCAAGTCTACGGGTGCCTAATCACCGTCATCGCTGTGGGCATCGTGATGCTCGTGGCAGCGTTTCTTCTGCTTTAGGCGTCAGCTCGCGCATAACCCGGCACGGGCCGCCCAACTTTCAACTTGAAGCATAATCCGAGCGCGGTCAGTTTTATGGTGATGCCAATTAAAGGAGGATCACGTGCACGTGACGTATCCGATTATGCACCGTTTGGAGCGGCTTGCATTGGCGAAGGCGTACATCGCGCTCAACCGCGTGATGGTGGATTTTGTGTTCGGCAAGAAACCTGTCGACCATTCGCTGCTGTTGATCGGCTGCGCAATCATGGTGGGTCACGCAGAAAACAGACCGATGAATGCGACGAAGATCGGGCATTACGTCGGTCTGCCGCGCTCGACGGTAATTCGGAAGCTCAACGAGTTCTTAAGGGTCGGCGTGATCGCCCGTCACGGCAACGTGTATCTATTGTCGGAAGAACGTGCTCACAATCAAACGAAGTACGTCACGGGAGCGATGCGAATTTTCCGCACTGCGGAGAATAGTTTGAAAGCCTCCGAACTCGACACGTGACCCACTTCCGGTTCGGGTCAAAAGGCGAAATTCCGGGGTGACCAGCGCGCGTCTGCTTTGGCCCCAGAAGCGGAAATTTGATGGCTCGCACCGTGTCGCGGATGCGCGCGAGCGCTGGCGGTGACCGAAGCGTCGAGCGCTTGGAGAGGGACACCCGGTTCATTTGAGGTTGCCGACCAACGTCTTCGAACGGGTCGAGGCGAAGGCCAAGGAGACAGGCTGGCCGCTCAATCGTGTGATCATCAACGAGCTGGCCGCCTTCCCCGGTCTGGAGAAGCAGGCCAAGCTCGGGGAGCTGATCAGGGACATGGAGGTCATCCTCGCCCAATACGGTTCACGGATCACGCTAGCCGAACTCAGCGAGCCGCTGTTGCGCGCCGTTGATGACGTGTTGGCTGCAAAGGGCGATGGCGAACGTCAGGCGCGGCTCGACAAGTTGCGCGTGCTTCGTACCGTAACGCTGAAGCACGAGCGGACCTCGAAGAAATGAGGGGTATGGCGCGCAGCGGGACAGCGAAGGGCGAAGGGATCGTCGGATCATTCCCGCAACTGTGCCCGCGCGGCCTCTCCCGCGATCAGGCGGCGGCCTATGTCGGCGTCGGCGTGACGAAGTTTAACGAGATGGTCGAAGATGGCCGGATGCCGAAGCCCAAGCACGTCGACACCCGCCTGCTCTGGGACCGCTATGCGCTGGATCAGGCATTCGAGGTGCTCGATGCCGACGACGGCGGCGACGACGTGGCCAAGGCGAAGCAGGCTTGGGAAGATAGGTTGAAGGAATAAAGATGCGTTATTTGCAGCAATGGAAGCAGGACGGCAACTGGCGCGTTCGGTTTCGGCGACCGGGTCACAAGCCCGTCGAACTGCCGACGCCACCCGGTTATCGCGGCGACAAGGCGACGCTCGGCGACAGCAAGGCGTTCCTAACCGCGTATCTGGCCGCGATGGCGGAGCCAGTGGCTGAAGTCGCTCCCGGCGAGAAGCGCGCGGCCTGGCACGGCGGCGTGGCTGTGCGCGGAATATCTCGGCTCGCTCGATTACCTCGGGCGACCGGCGTCGATGCGCGAGAAGATCAAGAAATACGTCCAGTACAAGAACCGCGAGCGCAAGCCGATCACCGTTGACACGCCGATCCCGGCGGAGTTGATCGCCGTGATCAAGGCTACGGTGCCCACCGGCCTGAAGACGTGGCTGGTCGGCTCCAGAGGCGGATCGTTCACCGATCAGGGCCTCACCGATTGGTTCTCGGCGGAGATCGCCAAGGGCGGGACTGCCCGCGCGCTGCACGCCTCACGGGCTTCGCAAGCGTTGCCTGACCGACATGGCGGAGCGCGGCTGCACCATCCACGAGATCATGTCCGTGTCCGGCCATCTCACGATGAAGGAAGTCGAGCGATACACGCGTATGGCTGATCGGGCGCGCAACGCTCGTGCCGCGATGGCGGGTCGGGTTTGACGGGAGGAGAGAGCAAATGAAATGCAGGCTTGTGGGTGAAGTTGCGGGCAATTGGGCGGCGAGAGGAGAAAGGCATGAAAGCCATTAGTATTCTGCTTGCATTCGCTGCGCTCATCACTGGCCTTGTGGGAGCCTTTTACTGGTTCAAATCAAGCATAGTTCCGATTGATCGATGGGGTAGGGAGGAACACCCGGGTCCATTTCTTCCTCACGAACACCAAGCCGCTAATACGCTATGGCTGGCTGGCATGTTCGAGGCGGCTCAAAAAACGACTCGTCTCAACAAGAAAGCAGCACTCTGGACAGCGGTGGCCGTCATCTTAGGTGCGGCGTCGAGCGTCTTTAGCTCGCTTGCATAGAACTTGCTTGGGTCGCCCGCGCCCCGTCGCCCGAAGTATTCCACCCCGGTGGCGCCGCGCGGTCGAAGCCTTTTCTGAAGTTGTACGCCGTGCTCGACGAGGTCTAATTGGTGAACAGATTCACCCCCAAAAGTGTCACACGTCGGACCATGTGACACTTCTGGAAATCGGGCAATGGCGCCAAGCCCTCTTTTCACTTGAGATTTTGCCGAGGCCATGTGACAGGCTTCGGACCGGGATGGTCCGAAGGACCAGGCCCGGAATCCATAACCACGAATGCCCGCAATGGCCTGCTGCGTCAGTACGCTTGCGAAGGGGAAGCACGTTCAATCGGCGCTACGCGTATCTCCAAGCGACGGCCGTGTTTATGGATTCCGGGCTCGATGCTTCGCATCGCCCCGGAAATGACGGCCCCCTCGTTCACCCCAGCCTTTGATCCCTGGCGTTCTGGGTTTCCTCGCTCGCCACCTTGACCGCCGCCGTCGCCGCGCCCTTGCGGCTGGATATCTCCACCGCCTTGCGGCCGGAGATTTCGTGTCCGGCATCGTCCGGCATTTGCCAGAAGAACCACGTCGACAGCGCAGAGATGATCGAAACCACGAGGAAAGCCGGCGCAAAATCATCCGCGCTCAGCTCGGTCGAGTGGCGCAAGAACAACGTGGATTCCACCGAGAATGCTCCGACCGCCACGCCGGCCGAAATCGCAAGCTGCTGGTTGACGCTGACGAGCGTGGTAGCCCGGCTTATTCGCGCCGTTTCGACCTCCGCATAAGCAACCGTATTGATTGCCGTGAATTGCAGCGAGCGGAAGAAGCCGCCGACCACGAGGATGATCATGATCAGAAGCAGCGGTGTGGTTACGGTAAACAAGGCACAGGCGCCGAGGAAAATCGCGCTGACGATCGCGTTGATCGTCATCAAGTTGCGGAAGCCGAAGGTTCTGATGATACGCGCGGCCAGCGTTTTCATGCCCATGGCGCCGATTGCAGAGGCGAACGTCACCAGTCCGGAGCGGAATGGCGAAAGGCCGAATCCGACCTGCATCAATAGCGGCAACAGAAACGGCAGTGCACCGATGCCGAGGCGAAACAGAAATCCGCCGATGATGCTGGCGCGCATGGTCGGCAATCGAAGCAAGCCGAAATCCAGCACCGGGGATGCGGTACGCCGGGCGTGAATGACATAGAGCGTCATCGAGATCGAGCCGATCGCGATCAGCGCCGCGACGACCGACCACGGCAGCAGGTTGAGACCCGCGACCGAGAGGCCGAAGGCGATTCCGCCAAGGCCGATACCGGCCAGCGCCATCCCGTAGAGATCGAAGCGCTCGGGGTCTTCGCTCTTGATCGGGTCGATGAAGCGCAGCGCCATGAAGATGCCGAGCAGCCCGATCGGAATGTTGATCAGGAAGATCCAGTGCCAGGAGAAATAGGTGGTGATGAACCCACCGAGCGGCGGGCCGATTACCGGTCCTACCAGCGCGGGTACCGTGACCCAGGCCATCGCGTTCACCAGCGCGCTCTTGTCGATCGAGCGCAACAACACCAGTCGTCCGACCGGCGTCATCATCGCTCCGCCCATGCCCTGCACGATGCGCGCGATCACGAAATCGGTGACCGAACCGGACAACGCGCAGCCGATCGAACCCACCATGAAGACGGCCACAGCAAGCGAAAACACCAGCCGCGCGCCGAAACGGTCGGCCGTCCATCCGCTGGCAGGAATGAACACCGCGAGCGACAGCAGGTAGGAAGTGATGGCGAGCTTGAGCGTCAACGGGCTCGTGCCGATATCGTTTGCTATCGCCGGAAGGGACGTCGCGATCACCGTCGAATCCATGTTTTCCATGAACAGGGCGGTGGCCACGATGAGCGGAATCAGGCGTTGTTTGTTCATCGAGATCGGGGCCAGGCGAGAAAGGGGCGAAAGCGTGGCGGCATCTGGGCACGTGCCCCTCTAGCAGGCGATGGATAGCAAAGCCAGGGAATCAGCGGGACTGTGCACGACAAGCAATTTCAATGATTTCCATGCGAAAGCTTCTTCAAAGGTTCGGGATGCTTATTGCCCGTTACGCTGAAACGTTAACAGCCGAGGCCCCGCATGGCTCCCTTGCTTGGCATGCTTGATAAAGCCTTGCTTCATTCAAGGCATTGTGAGACTACCACCCCAGCCGAGCCGTCTGGCTCATTCCCCCCACATCGAAAAAAGGAACGATCCGGAATGGGATTACGCTGGCTTCTTGTAGTCGCGGTGGTTCTTGGATTTTCCCCAGCCGAGGCATTTGCTTCCGAGGGCATTGTCCATCGCGCGTCGTGCTCCGTCGTCCGGTATTATGTGGCGAAATACAGCGCACCGGCAGCGGAGGCTTGGGCGCGCAGCAAGGGCGCCTCTGAGGCCGAAATCGAGGCCGCCCGCCGTTGCCTGAACGCGGCTCCAACGCGGACGATTCGAACCGCTCAGGAAATGAACTAGGAAAAGCGGAAGCGGGCGCGCAGCGCTTCGCAGTCCTTGAAACAGCGACCCGGCACCTGCCGGGTCGCTTCTTTTTTACCGACACTGGTGCGGGATTGCCGGTTCGGACCCTTTGATTCGTGATGGTGGCGTGCTATCGACCACCGCCAACCCTACCGATGGGCTCTGATTCGACGGTAAAGTCCACTTTGCCGGCGGATTTGCTTATCCTGGAGCATGATCCGGAAAAGTGGAAACCGGTTTTCCGAAAGGATCATCCTCAAACAAAGGGATGAGATCATGATGCGATTCCACTCAATCGCATCATGATCCAGATGCGGCCGAGTGGCCGCGGAATGGAGTTGGTGATGGCGCAGGTGCAGGGACTCCAGGGGATCCGCGAAGCCTACACGTTCGACGACGTGCTCCTGAAGCCAGGCCTTTCGGACATCCTTCCGTCAGAGGTCGATATCCGATCCCGCGTCACGCGCGCAATTCCGCTCAACATTCCGATCATCGCCTCGGCGATGGATACCGTGACCGAAGCGCGCATGGCGATCGCGATGGCGCAGGCGGGCGGTATCGGCGTCGTCCACCGCAATTTCGATCCCGAGGGCCAGGCCGCCCAGGTGCGGCAGGTGAAAAAGTATGAATCGGGAATGGTCGTCAATCCGCTCACCATCGGCCCCGATGCGATGCTGTCGGATGCACTGGCGCTGATGAACGATCACGGTTTCTCCGGCATTCCCGTGGTCACGGGTGGCGGGCAGGGTCGCCCGGGAAAACTGGTAGGCATTCTCACCAACCGCGATGTGCGGTTTGCGACCGACCCGAGGCAAAAGATCTCCGAATTGATGACGCACGAAAACCTCGTCACCGTGCGCGAGGGCGTCAGCCAGGACGAAGCCAAGCGCATGCTGCACAAGCATCGGATCGAGAAGCTTCTGGTCGTCGACGATCAATACCGCTGCGTCGGCCTCATCACGGTAAAAGATATGGAGAAAGCGGTTGCTCACCCGCTCGCGTGCAAGGACTCGCAAGGTCGCCTGCGGGTGGCGGCGGCGACCACGGTGGGCGAGGACGGCTTCGAACGCACCGAGCGGCTGATCGAAGCCGGCGTCGATCTGATTGTCGTGGATACCGCGCACGGTCACTCCTTGCGAGTGCTCGAGGCCGTCAACCGCATCAAGCGGCTTTCCAATGCGGTTCAGGTCATTGCCGGCAATATCGCCACACAGGAAGGCGCCCAGGCACTCATCGATGCCGGTGCTGACGCGATCAAGGTCGGTATCGGCCCGGGCTCGATCTGCACCACGAGAATTGTCGCGGGCGTCGGCGTTCCCCAGCTCACCGCGATCATGGATGCGGTGGAGGCGGCGAAGAAGGCCGATGTTCCCGTCATCGCCGATGGCGGCATCAAATATTCCGGCGACCTTGCCAAGGCGCTCGCGGCGGGCGCCGATATCGCCATGGTCGGCTCCCTGCTCGCCGGCACCGACGAGACGCCGGGCGAAGTGTTCCTCTGGCAGGGCCGCTCCTACAAGGCATATCGGGGCATGGGTTCGGTGGGAGCGATGGCGCGCGGCTCTGCCGACCGCTACTTCCAGCAGGACATCAAGGACACGCTGAAACTGGTACCGGAGGGCATCGAGGGACAAGTGCCCTACAAGGGACCGGTCGGCAACGTCATGCATCAGCTGGCCGGCGGCTTGCGCGCGGCAATGGGTTATGTCGGTGCACGCAATCTCGCCGAATTTCACGAAAAGGCGCAGTTCGTGCGTATCACCGGGGCCGGCTTGCGCGAGAGTCACGTCCACGACGTCACCATCACGCGCGAAAGCCCGAACTATCCGGGTGGCGTATAGTGTGGCAGTTCAGAAGTTCTCATGGCGCTGGCCCGCTTGTCTGTCGTGCGGACTTCCGCTTTGATACGCATTCCGGACTCAAGTCGGACATCGCGTGAGGTCCAAAACGTGAGGTCCAAAAAGTGTCCATTGGCGGAAGTCTCCGGCTATTTCACCAGCGCGGGAAGTGGTGTAATCTTCAATCGCCGGCTGCCAATGGGACGTGCCGAAATCCTGTAAGTTAAGGGCAGCGCGAAGGCCTTTGGCAGGCAACCGTTGCGCATTTCATTCGATATTGGTTTTGCAGGTGCGATTTCGTACGCCTTGGACCGATGCGTATTTCCGCATCATAGCTGCTCTTTGCAGGACAGACGACAGCCAAAATCTGCGGGCGAAGGAATAGACGCAGACGTACCCGATCAAGAGGCAAGCTCGCGACCGTCGCTCACAAGCCAGGGAGGAGACTTACGATGAAGACTCGATCGGGGCGAATGTTGTTTGCGGCCGGTCTGATAACTGCAGCGCTGACCAGCGGCGCAATCGGCCAGCAAGACCAAAAGCTCGGCAAGGTAGTCTTCCCGATCTCCTGCGATCCTGATGTGCAGGCCGAGTTCGACCGGGGCGTGGCCATGTTGCATTCATACTGGTTCCTTATCGCGCGCCGGAGGTTCGAAGGGATTCTACAGCAGGATCCCACCTGCGCGATGGCATACTGGGGTGTGGCGATGGACTACCTGGGCAACACCCTGGCAACCACGCCGACGCGGGCCGAGGCGCAGGCGGCCTGGGACGCACTCGAAAAGGCGCGCGCGGTCGGAGCGAAGACGCAGCGCGAACGCGACTGGATCGAGGCGTTGAGCGCCTATTTCCGCGACTATGACAAGGTCCCCGTGGGTACGCGACTGGCAGCCTACAATGCCGCGATGGAGCGGATGGTGCAAAGCTATCCCGACGATTACGAGGTGCAGACCTATTATGCGTTGACGTTGCAAGCCTCGGCGCCGAAGGGCGATCTTACCTACGCCAACCAGATCAAATCCGCCGCACTTCTCGAGAAACTGTTCGAGCAGAACCCGCAGCATCCAGGCGTTACGCACTACCTGATTCACGCCTACGACTTTGCTCCGCTTGCCGACAAGGGAATTGCGGCGGCGAGACGCTATGCTGGCATCGCGCCGGCCGTGCCGCACGCGCGGCATATGCCGTCGCACATCTACTCCATGGTCGGACTTTGGGAAGAATCCATCGCTTCGAACGCGTCTGCGCTTGAGATCCAGCCCGACTACTATCACGCGGCAGATTTTACGGTGTATGCACATCTGCAACTGGCGCAGGATACCAAAGCCGCCGCGATGATTCAGAAGTCGCTCGCCACCGCCGACCGTGGCGATCGTCCGATCAATTTCGTCAACTTCACCGCCAAGGCGGCTATGCCGGCGCGCTATGTCCTGGAACGGGCGGACTGGACCAGCGCTGCCGCGCTGCCGATGACCCAAACCCAATATCCCATGGCCGATTTGCTGATCCGCTTCACGCGCGGTCTCGGCATGGCGCGGGCAGGCAATCTCGCAGGCGCCAAAGAAGAGATCGAAGCGATGAAGATCTTGCGTACGACCCTGCAGCGCGCCGACCAGTCCTACTGGGCCGACCGCACCGATGAGCAAATGCTTGCCATATCCTCATGGATCGCGCTGAAGGAAGGCGCGCGCGATCGGGCCTTGCAGTTCATGCGAACAGCGGCCGACAGCGAAGATGGTAGCCTCAAGCACGTGGCGATGGAGAATCGCCTGTATCCGTTCCGCGAACTGCTGGGAGAGTTGCTGCTTGAGACGGGGCAGCCGGCAGCCGCACTGAGCGAGTTCGAGGCTGCACTCAAGCAGACCCCCAACCGCTTCCGCGCGGTGTGGGGAGCCGCCTGCGCTGCGGACAGCGCAGGTGACCGCGTAAAGGCAGCAGAGTATTTCGGCAAGCTGGTGGACTTGGCAAAGAGCGCCGATACGGAGCGGCAGGAAATCCGTGAGGCCAAGGCATATTTGCGCCGAGATGATGCTGTAGGTGCGGGAAAATGAGTGCGCGGCCGCCTGGCCGAACCCCGGCAGCCATCAATTCCGAGAGACAACGATGATCCGCGCGGTCGCATTGGCTACAATGCTTGGTGCGCTGGTTGCCGGCGTGGCCGCCTACACCATACGCCCGCTGGGCTGGCGGAACGGGAATACACCGCTGTTCAATGAGCCCGACCGCGGTGGGGCCAGGACGGCATTCACGTCCGAACAGTGGCCGATCTGCACCACCATGGCATCGGTCGCATCGGATGCAGACTGGGCGCAGCTCGACCCCGATTTCAAGGCCGGCAAGAAGGCGCTTGGTGCAGAGGATTGGAATGGTGCAATCACAGCGCTCGAACTCGCCGCGCTGCGCGACCCGCTTAATGCCGATATCCAGAACTACATCGGCTATGCTTATCGGCGGCAGCGTCAGCTGGGTCCAGCCATTGGCCATTATCAGCAGGCGTTGGCGCTAAATCCGCGCCACCGCAGCGCACATGAGCATCTCGGCGAAGCCTATCTGGTGCTTGGCGAGCCAGACAAGGCCGAGCAACTGCTCGCGGCGCTGGCAAACCTCTGCCTAATTCCCTGCGACGAATTCGACGACCTCAAGCGGGCCATTTCGGCGTACAAACGGCTGGCCACTCGCTGAGATCGGGCGCCGGAAACGGGCATTGATCAAGGCGCCCCCGTCCGCTTTGGGCCCCGGCCGTGTGATACCCTTGGCGCACGCGCAACCTCGTCGAGGGGTTCCTCAACAAGATCGAGCGGTGTCGGCGTATCGCCACCGCTACGACAAACTCGCAACCAACTGCCTCGCCATCGTCGAATTGGCGCCATCGCTACCTGGCTACGCGCTTATAAGTCCACGCCCGCGCACGCCTTGCATATGCATCATGCAACGGGGCGTCTGGGGGCAACTTCCCATCCATAGTACATCCGGCCCGCGGGCGGTGACACGCCTCGAATGCCTGGAGAAGTTTGCGGGATTCTGATGGATACAAAGGCAGCGAACGAAACCTTTTCGCCCGTTCCTGACGGTTTGCCGCCACAGCGCAGGCGATGGGCGGTGGCTGCGATCTTCACCGCGCTGGCGATGGCCTCGCTCGACACCGCGATCGCCAATATCGCCCTTCCTGCGATTGCATCTGATCTGGCCGTCAGCCCTGCCGACGTGGTGTGGGTGGTCAATATTTACCAGATCGCGCTGGTAGCAACGCTGTTGCCCCTCGGCGCGCTCGGCGAAATCGTCGGCCACCAGCGGGTCTATCTCGCCGGGCTGTTGCTGTTTACGATTGCTTCCCTGGGCTGCGCCTGCGCCTGGTCGCTGCCGAGCCTTCTGGTCGCACGCGCGCTGCAGGGGCTCGGCGCCAGCGGAATCATGAGCGTCAATTCGGCATTGATCAGCTTCGTCTATCCAAACAGGCTTTTGGGACGCGGGTTTGGCCACAACGCACTGGTCGTCGCCACGGCCTTTACGCTTGGGCCGACGATTGCCTCCCTCATTCTGGCTCTCGGTCACTGGCCCTGGCTGTTCGCGGTCAACATTCCCTTCGGCCTGGTCGCAATGGGCATCGGCATGAAGACGCTGCCGCGCACGCCACGCGCCGTGCGCGCGTTCGACTTCCCCGGCGCATTCATGGCTGCGATCTGCCTCGGTTTCTTCATTGTCGGGATCGGAAGCGCCGCGCACAAGGCATCGCCCGGCCTTGTCGTGAGCGAGCTTGCGGCCGCGGCCATACTTGGCTGGCTCCTGATCCGCCGGCACGCGGATCATCCGGCGCCGATGTTGCCGATCGACCTGTTTCGCCGGCCGATGTTTGCCTTATCGGCGGCAACCGCCGTCTGTTCGTTTTCGGTGCAGGGGCTCGCTTTCGTTTCCCTGCCGTTCTACTTCGAAGACGTCCTGCATCGGACACAGGTCGAGACCGGTTTCTTCATGACGCCGTGGCCGCTTGTCGTCGGCATCATGGCCCCGATCGGCGGTCGATTGAGCGACCGTTATCCGGCTGGCCTGCTCGGCGGTCTCGGATTGGTGATACTGGGGATCGGGATGGTTCTGCTGGCGACGCTGCCGGCCTCGCCCAGCGTCACCAATATCGTCTGGCGCATGGTGATCTGCGGACTTGGGTTTGGCTTCTTTCAAACGCCAAACATCCGCGCGATCATGTCGAGCGCGCCCTCCGACCGCAGTGGCGGAGCGAGCGGCATCGTGGCGACCGCGCGGCTTACCGGTCAGACGGTCGGGGCGGCGCTGGCCGCGTTATGTTTCGCGCTCGCAGACCGCGAAGGCGCCACGCTTGCGCTGGCACTGGGCGCAGGATTTGCCGCGGCCGGCAGCGTGATGAGCTTCCTGCGTTTGACGGTGGCTTCGTCAGAAAAGTCCTGAACCTCAGCCGCGCCGCACGCTCGCCCCGCCATCCACCGGCAACGTTACCCCGGTAATGAAGTTTGCTTCATCGCAGGCCAGAAACAGCGCGGCGTTGGCGACGTCCCAGGCGGTGCCCATCTTCTTGCGCAGCGGCACCTGGGCGTCGCGTTCGGCTTCCATCTGGGCGCGGGTCTTGTTGAATGCGCGGGCACGGGTGTCGACCGCCATCGGCGTGTTCATCAGCCCCGGCAGGATGACGTTGGCGCGGACGCCGTATTGCGCGTTCTGGTAGGCAAGCTGTTCGGTGAAGGCGATCATCGCCGATTTGGTTGCCTTGTAGGCGACGTAGGGATAGGTGGTGATCGCTGCCATCGAGGAAATATTGATGATGGAGCCGCTTCCCTGCGTCCGCATGACCGGGATGACGTGTTTTGCCGCGAAGATGCAGCTCTTCAGATTGATCGCCACGCAGCGGTCGATCGCCTCTTCGGTGATGGCAAGCAGTTCCGCGTCGCCTCCGGCAAGGCTTACACCGACGTTGTTGTGCAAAACGTCTATCCGGCCCCAACGGGCCTGTGTGTCGGCCACCATGGCCTTGACGTTGCTCTCCTTCGTGACGTCGGCCTCGAAGGCTGCCGCCGTGCCGCCATTGGCGACGATCATGTCGACCGTTTCCTGGGCGGAGGCAGGATTGCGGTCGACGCACAGTACGCGGGCGCCTTCGCGAGCAAACGTGATCGCGGTCGCGCGGCCATTGCCCATGCCTTCGCCGGGGCTCTGGCCGGCTCCGACCACGATGGCGATACGATCCTTCAGGCGCATGTCATTTCACTCCCTGCGAATTGAACCTTTGCCGCGACAATAGTGGAACCACACGGCAGAATCTAACCTCTCGAAGGCGGTTCATCGGGTCTTTTCGCCAAATGCGGCATATTCATTGTCAGTCATCGAGGCGGCCGTTATAGCGGGTTGTTCGCGATCCAAATGGGGGAGTTTCATGTCCGTTCAAATGGTCCTGCTGCCCGTCTTCGTTCTGGTCGGGCTCGCTTTCGCTCTTCTGCTCTGGATGGCCGGCGTCCGCCGGAATGCGCTCGTTAGCAAAGAGACCAGGGTCAGGGATATCGTATTGGGCCAGCCGAACTGGCCGGAGCGCGCCACCCAGATCGGCAACTGCTTCAAGAACCAGTTCGAACTGCCCGTGCTGTTCTATATCCTGATCGCGCTGGCGCTGCCGTTGCGTCACGCGGACCTCGCGATCGTCATGCTGTCGTGGGTGTTTGTGGTGACGCGCTTCGTGCATGCCGGCATTTTCGTGAACTCGAACGATCTCAACCGGCGATCGCTTGCGTGGTTCGCCGGCGCGTTGGTGTTGTTTGCAATGTGGGTCTATTTCGCACTGAAGATGCTGCTTTTCATCTGACGCGTTCTGGCTCCTGGAGCCTTTTCGGTTCTGATTGAATCAGAACCGAGGCTCTAATCTTTTGTTTTGACGCGTTTTCTTCACGCGAACCGGTATCCACTTCGCTCGAAAACGCTATAGTAGTACCGAAAGGATCGAATGACCCCCGCCGCGCGGCTTTCGGCCGCCATCGAAATCATGGCGACCATCGACGCCCAGCGCGTTCCCGCCGCCAACGCCCTGAAGGAGTGGGGCGCCGCGCACCGGTTTGCCGGCTCGGGTGACCGCGCCGCAATCTCCGGCCTGATCTGGGACGTGTTTCGCCGACGCGCCTCCAGTGCCTGGATCATGGATGAGGATGCGCCGCGTGCGCGCCTGCTGGGCATGCTCAAACTGGAACGCGGCCTCGACGCCGACAGCATCGCGGCCTTGTGCGACGGCAGCCGATTTGCGCCTTCGCCGCTGAGCGATCGCGAACGCGCCGCGCTGACGTTGCGGTCGCTGCAATTGGCCCCGGCACCGGTTGCGGGCGATTATCCGGAATGGCTGGATGGCTACTTCGCGCAAGCTTTTGGCGATGACCGCGTCGCCGAGGCAAGCGCGATGGCAAGCCGCGCACCGCTCGACCTGCGCGTCAATACGTTAAAGGCCACGCGCGAAAAAGTACTGGCCTCGACCGCGCATCTTGGAACGATGCCGACGCCGTGGTCGCCGATCGGCGTTCGCATCAAGCTTGACGCCGATGCGCGCAATCCCGGCATTCATGCGGAAGAGGATTTCATCAAGGGGCTGATCGAGGTGCAGGACGAGGGTTCGCAGCTCGCGGCCTTGCTGTCGGCGGCCAAGCCGGGCGAGCAGGTCATCGATCTCTGCGCCGGCGCCGGCGGCAAGACGCTGGCGCTCGCAGCTCTGATGCGGGGCAAGGGGCGGCTGATCGCGACCGATCGCGACAAGCGCCAGCTCGCGCCGATCTACGAACGGTTGTCGCGCGCCGGCGTGCACAATTGCGAGGTGCGCCCACCGAAAGGCGAGGGCGATGGGCTCGGCGGCCTCAGCGCTTCGGCCGATCTGGTGCTGATCGATGCGCCCTGCACGGGAACCGGCACCTGGCGTCGCAATCCCGATGCCAAATGGCGGATGCGCCCCGGCGCGCTGGAGATACGCCTGAAAGACCAGGTCGAGGTGCTTGATCGGGCTGCAACTTTGGTCAAGCCCGGCGGACGTATCGCCTACATCACCTGCTCGGTGCTTCGGCAAGAAAATGGCGACCAGATCGATGGCTTCGTTGTGCGTCATCCCGGATTTTCCGTCGTGCCGCCCGCAGAGACCGCAGACGCGCTCTCTGACAGGGCAGAGGCGTTTCGAGCAGCAACCCTGCAGTCGGCGGAGGGGCTTCTGATGACGCCGCGCCGCACCGGAACGGACGGGTTTTTTGTGTCGGTACTGAAGCGGGCATCCTAACCCTCAACCGTCTTTGCGTGGAGCCCTTGCGACGAAGCAATCCATCCCTCCGCGCAAAAAGGCGTGGATTGCTTCGCTTCGCTCGCAACGACGGCTGTTAGCCCGCCCTTTGAGGGTTGCGAGGCCGCCCCCCGTCGTTTACTTCCTTCCCATGACCTCAGCTCAGCCCGCCCGCGAGTTGACGCCTTCGGTTGCCTCCGCGCACGACAAGGTTCTGATCGTCGATTTCGGCAGTCAGGTCACGCAATTGATCGCGCGCCGGGTGCGCGAGGAGGGCGTTTACTCCGAAATCGTGCCGTTCCAGAAGGCCGAAGCGGCGTTCCTTCAGATGAAGCCCAAGGCCGTGATCCTCTCCGGCGGGCCGGAATCGGTGCACGAGGAGGGCTCGCCGCGCGCGCCGCAGGCGATTTTCGATTCCGGGGTTCCCGTACTCGGGATCTGCTACGGCCAGATGACCATGGCGGCGCAACTCGGCGGTGAAGTCGAAGGCGGGCACGCCAGAGAATTCGGCCGCGCCGATGTCGAGGTGAAGGCCGATAGCCGATTGTTCGATGCCACCTGGTCGGTGGGCGAGCGGCATCCGGTGTGGATGAGCCACGGCGACCGCATCACCAGGATGCCGCCGGGTTTCGTGGTCGCCGGCGTGAGCGCCAATGCGCCGTTCGCCGTCATCCAGGACGAGAAGCGCAAATATTACGGGCTGATGTTCCATCCCGAGGTGGTGCACACGCCCGACGGCGCCAGGCTGATCCGCAATTTCGTCCGCAAGGTTTCCGGTCTCACCGGCGACTGGACGATGCGCGCCTTCCGCGAGGAGGCGATCGAGAAAATCCGCGCCCAGGTGGGCCGAGGCAAGGTGATCTGCGGCCTCTCCGGCGGCGTCGATTCGGCGGTCGCCGCCGTGCTGATCCATGAAGCGATCGGCGATCAGCTCACCTGCGTGTTCGTCGATCACGGCCTGCTGCGGCTCAACGAGGCCGAAACCGTCGTCGAGCTGTTCCGCCATCACTACAATATTCCGTTGGTCCACGTGGACGCGTCGAAGCAATTTTTGGGTGAGCTCGCCGGCGTCACCGATCCCGAACAGAAGCGCAAGACCATCGGACGGCTGTTCATCGATGTGTTCGAAGCGGAAGCGAAGAAGATCGCAAGCAAAGGCGAAGGAGCGGCGGAATTTCTGGCGCAGGGCACGCTTTATCCCGACGTGATCGAAAGCGTGTCGTTCACCGGCGGCCCTTCGGTGACGATCAAGTCGCACCACAATGTCGGCGGCCTGCCGGCGCGGATGAACATGCAACTGGTCGAGCCCTTGCGCGAACTGTTCAAGGACGAGGTGCGCGCCTTGGGCCGCGAACTGGGGTTGCCGGAAATTTTTGTGGGCCGGCATCCGTTCCCCGGACCTGGCCTCGCGATCCGCTGTCCCGGCGAAATCACGCGCGAAAAACTCGACATCCTGCGCCATGCCGATGCCGTCTATATCGACCAGATACGTAAAGCGGGCCTTTACGATGCGATCTGGCAGGCCTTTGCGGTGCTTTTGCCGGTGAAGACGGTTGGCGTAATGGGCGACGGGCGAACGTACGAGTATGTTGTGGGTTTGCGCGCGGTGACTTCGACCGACGGCATGACCGCGGATTTCTATCCGTTCGACATGAAGTTCCTGGGCGAAACTGCAACCCGCATCATCAACGAGGTCAAGGGCGTCAACCGCGTGGTCTATGACGTCACGTCGAAACCGCCGGGCACCATCGAGTGGGAGTGAGGGGTCGCAGGAACCGAATCATCCGGCATCCTCAGCGCCTCTTGCGCGGTTCCCGCTGCGAGGCAGAACTCATGTGCCGGGCGATATGGTCGATGGCCATGTCGATCGCGATTTCCAGCGGGCGACTTGTTTGCGTCGTCTTCGACAACAGAAAACCACCCTGAACTGCACCCAGAAGGGCGACAGCCAATTCATGCGGGTTCGCAGATGGTGAAAGTGCGCCACGCTCGCGCATCTTCGCAAGCCCTTGTTCAATGGAATCGCTCCACATCGCAAAGCTCGCTGCAAGGCGTTTGCGCGCCGCTTCGGAATCATTCGCCAGTTCGCTGGCCAACGATCCAATCGGGCATCCCCCGGAACCTGCGCGCTTGTTGAGTTGGACCAGGGTGTCCCGCCACAACCGTAGCGCCTGCAGCGAATCCAGGGCACCCAGATGCGGCTGTTGGGCGTGCAGAACGCGCTCGGTCTGAAGGTTGATCACTTCAAGCACCAGCGCGTCCTTGTCGTCGAAGTAATGATAAAGCTGCGACTTGCTCACGCCACTCTCGGCCATCACGTCGCCCAGGCTCGTCCGATCCACGCCGCGCGCATAGATCAGATCGGCCGCCGCGTTGACGACGCGCGAGCGCGTCGCCGCACCGCGAGCGGTCGGCGGACGAGAGCCGGAATCTTCGGTTGCCGACATCTCGATAGCTTAAACCAATTGGACTTGAAAGTCCAGTCATGCCATGTCATTGCCGGAACTGGACTACAAGGTCCACTTCAGAGGAGCTCTCCATCTTCGGCAACCAGCCTGCCGCGTGACAATGGGCCGGCAGCGCTCGGTAGTTTCGCGGCGCCGCTGTTATAGCGGGCGATTCCGCCGACAAGCCGACCTTCTAGAAATCAGAGGGTCGGTGGCGCCGATGAATGACCGCCTCCCTCTTCAACGGCGCACAAGAGCTTTGTTCCGCTTCTTCTCTGGTCGATTCGGAACTTGTCCAAACCTGTTGGACGCCGGTGAAGAACAGGTAACGACAGTGTTTCTTGTAGAAAGGCACCGGATATTGATCGCTTAGACGGGCAGTCTCTATCCGTGACCCGACCAAAATTCCGCGATTTAAACCGTAGCCCGCCAGCAAAAGTACCGCCAGGCCGAACAGCGCCCAAAGAGCTGACGATAGCCGCATGCTTCACCTCAAAGGGCGCCCCGCCCAAGCTCCAAAAAAGGAGAGGAGGCGCTGTCGAGAATTGGTTTCGGTCCTCAGGGCATCGGACCGCTTGTGTCGGGCCTTATTGCTCCATGCATCGAAGAATGAATTCCGTGCGGTCCCTGGGCAGGATCGCCTGAACTTCAGCCATATTGCGGCATTTGATCAGTTCGACGTGTGCGGCGAGCGACCTGGCCCGTTGCTGTTCGCTTTCCGGATCAACCAACCTGATCGCCTTCACCCTGATAGGTGAGCCATCGGACTCGAATTGAAGCTCATATTTCCTTCCCTTGCCGTCGGTGGCTACACAAGACACGCTGGACACCTGTTGCATCGCGAAATTTCCGATCTGCATGCATTTCCCGGTTGAGGGCTCGACGGAGGGTGTCGGCAATCCGGCGGCTCTGGGGCTGTCCTTCGACTTCAACAGGACCCGGTCTATCGGTAGCTCGTACAGATCATCTCGCACTCTTTTTCCGTTCTCACCCGAAAACGTGATGATGTGATTTTCATCGTCCGGATCGTTGAGAGGAACAGTGAACGCGGACCGGCCCCCCGGGCTGTGGGAGAAGGCCATGGACGTGCAGGCGAAATCGCGCTCGGCGACTTTCAACGTACTGCACTTGCCGGCCATCGAGGCGAACACGTCGCTCTCGATTTCCTCAGCCATGGGCGCCACGGAAGCAATTGAAAGCGAAACAAACGCAATAGCAACCGCTCGCCAGCAGATGCGCATGAATAACCCCCGGCCAGGTAGCAGCTTACGGTTCCAGGGTAAAAATCGCAATGGGCAGGCGCCTGAAGGCGCTTTCGCAGTGCCGGCGGCAGTGATCTGCTCGCTGATCGGCAACCCCGACAGATCGACGATATCATTTTGTCAACTTTTGCTTCTTCACGGTCGATGACTGGATTAGCGCCTCAGTTCGATTGCGAGCTCGGCTGACTCGATTGCCTCTTCCCTTAGGAGTACGCAATGCTCCGCTTGACTTACCCATATCTCGGTGGTTATAGACTAACCAATAACCATTTGGTTATTAATTGAGAATGCCCGGGGTTCGGAAGCGCTGAGACTGAAGGCGGAGAGATGGACATGACCAAGAGCCGGTCGCAGGAAGGCAAGTCTGCCTCGCAACTGATCGATGCGAGAATCAAGGAGCTCGGCGACTGGCGGGGCAAGATGCTCGGCCGGCTCCGCGCCCTGATCAAGCAGGCCGATCCGGATGTGGTCGAGGAATGGAAATGGCGAGGGGTTCCGGTGTGGTCGCACGATGGACTGATCTGCACCGGCGAGACTTACAAGAGTGTCGTGAAGATGACTTTCGCCAAGGGGGCCTCTCTGAAGGATCCTTCGAGCCTCTTCAACTCGTCTCTTGAGGGGAACACCAGGCGCGCCATCGACTTTCATGAGGGCGACAAGATAAACGAGGAGGCGTTGAAGACCCTGGTTCGCGCCGCCGTGACCCTGAACAAGTCAAAATCCAAAAGCTGAACCGCGCAATGAACATCTTCCGCGGACAGGCCTTGGTCAATCGCCAATTGGTTATCGATTACAATGCCAGACCCTCATGACATTCTCTTCAGGGCGCTAGCCGATCCGACCCGGCGGGCGATCTTCGAGCGGCTTTGCCGCGAGGGAGAGCAGACGGTCGGGTCGCTGACGGTTCGCTCCGGCGTGTCGCAACCGGCCGTCTCAAAGCATCTCGGCGTTCTCAAGCAGGCCAGACTCGTGCGCGACCGTCACGAAGGCCGCCAGACGCACTATAGCGCGCAGCTTGGCGCCTTGGGCCCGCTGATCGACTGGACAAGCCAAATGGCTGCCTTCTGGCAAACTCAATTCGACCGCCTCGAAGATCTGCTGAAAAGGATGGACCAATGACCAACAGTGCGACCGAAAGGCTCTCCGTCGTTGTCGAACGCGAGGTACCTTTTCCGCCGGAAAAGATCTGGCGCGCGCTCACGCAACCACACCTGATCGAGGAGTGGCTGATGAAAAACGACTTCAAGCCGGTCGTGGACCATCGTTTCAATCTCAGCGCAGACTGGGGCGCAGTCGACTGCCAGGTCCTCTCGGTCGAGCCGAACAAGACGCTGTCCTACACCTGGGCAGCCCTTGGTCTGGAGAGTGTGGTGACCTGGACTCTCACACCGACGGGTACGGGTACGCATTTGCGCATGGAACAGTCGGGCTTCCGGGCGGATCAGCAACAGGCCTATCAGGGCGCCAAATTCGGGTGGCAGCGATTCTTCGCGGCGCTGGAGCAGGTCGTGGCGCGGAGCGACTGAAATTCCTGGAACAAGCCGACGGTGTGGCGCTAAAGCGCGATGAGATTTGGTTGAATTGTCATCGCGCTTTAGCTCCTTGATTGAGCATGATCTTTTCGGAACCGCGCGAGGGATTGAGACCGCTGGCAAAGCGGCCTGTCGGTTCCCGGACTTTCCGTTCGTCTTCCATGCACACAAGCTGTATTGGAGAGGCGGAAATGACCAGTTCTCGCTATCGCTGGGTGATCGTCGCGGCCGGCGGCCTGTTGGGCTGTGTCGCAATTGGCGGCATGTTCTCGTTGCCTGTCCTGCTGCAGCCGATCGCGCGGGACACCGGCTGGTCGGTGACCGGCGTTTCCAGCGCCATGACCATCGGCTTCCTCGCCATGGCACTGACAAGCATGATCTGGGGCACCTTGTCCGACCGGCTGGGGCCGCTGCCGGTGGTGCTGACCGGCTCGGTGGTGATCGCGGCAAGCCTTGTGCTCGCGAGCTTTGCAACATCGCTGGCCGCATTTCAATTCATCTTCGGCGTGATGGTTGGCGGTGCCACGGCCGCGATCTTTGCGCCGATGATGGCGACCGTCACCGGCTGGTTCGACAGCCATCGCAGCCTTGCCGTGTCGCTGGTCTCGGCCGGCATGGGGATGGCGCCGATGACCATGTCGCCGCTGGTCGCCTGGCTCGTCTCCAACCACGACTGGCGGACCTCGATGCAGATCCTGGCCGTCGTCGTGGCCGCAATCATGATTCCGGTCTCGCTCCTGGTGCGCCGCGCGCCGGCGCTCGAAGTCGGGCCCTCCGCATCCTCCGATGACATCGCAACCCAGCCTGAGATGTCGCTGGCGCAGGCGCTGCGTTCGCCGCAATTCGTCATCCTGCTTGCGACCAATTTCTTCTGCTGCGCGACGCATTCCGGCCCGATCATCCACACGGTGAGCTATGCGATCAGTTGCGGAATCCCGATGATCGCCGCGGTCACGATCTACAGCGTGGAGGGCCTCGCCGGGATGGGCGGCCGCATTGCATTCGGCCTGCTCGGCGATCGTCTCGGCGCCAAACGCGTGCTGGTGGCGGGACTGTTCGTTCAGGCGTTCGGCGCGCTGGCCTATGTATTCGTGCGGGAGCTTGCCGCATTCTACGCCGTGGCAGCGCTGTTCGGCTTCATCTACGCCGGCACCATGCCGCTCTATTCGGTGCTCGCGCGCGAGAACTTTCCGCTGCGGATGATGGGAACCGTGATCGGCGGCACCGCCATGGCCGGCAGCCTCGGCATGGCCACCGGGCCGGTGGCCGGCGGTTTGATCTATGACACGTTCGGCAGCTACGCCTGGCTCTATATCGGTTCCTGGGCCGTTGGACTTGGCGCCTTTCTGATCGCGCTGACGTTCAGACCAATGGCCAGGGCCGCCGATCGATCCGCGCCGGTGCCGGCGTAGGGGCGCGCCCGCATTATCAAGGTGCAGGCGACTCCTTTCCCGCGCCTCAAACGTCCTGGTTCCATCAGAACACTCGAACCGAGCCGCAGTCGCAAGCAGCAAAAAGGAGGTCGATCATGCCGACGTCACCCGACCGTGAAGGCGCATTGCCCGCCATGAACACACCGCCGATCCTGTCGCCGAAGGAATGGCATGCTGCGCGCGAGCAGCTGCTTGTGAAGGAGAAGGCTGTGACCCGTGCCCGCGACGCGCTGGCCGCGGAACGCCGGCGCATGCCATGGATGGCTGTCGAGAAGGCATACGAGTTCGATGGACCTGCGGGCAAGGCGAGCCTGTTCGACTTGTTCGAGGGCCGCCGTCAATTGATTGTCTACCGCGCCTTCTTTGAGCCCGGTGTACATGGCTGGCCGGAGCATGCGTGCATCGGCTGTTCGCTGGGGGCCGACCAGGTCTCCAACCTCGCTCACCTGAATGCGCGAGACACGACGCTGGTGTACGCCTCGCGTGCGCCGCAGGCCGACATTGCGCGCCTCAAGACACGAATGGGTTGGGAGAAGATCCCCTGGTACACCATCGCCGACAGTTTCGACGTCGACTTTGGTGTGGATCAATGGCACGGCCACAACGCGTTCATCCGCGATGGCCAGCGTGTATTCCGCACCTATTTCATAAACAGCCGCGGCGACGAGGCGATGGGCACCGTCTGGAGCTACCTCGACATGACGGCGCTTGGTCGCCAGGAGTTGTGGGAAGATTCGCCGGAGGGCTATCCACGGAGCCGGCCATACAAGTGGTGGAACTGGAACGAGAGCTACGTCCCAGATGCCCCCATTGACCCTAAATGGGTGGAAGTGTCGGACGCCGGTGAGGCCGCCTTTCGCAAACGCGACGCCGGCGCGACATGATGGGACCCGACGCCGGAGGCATTACGCAGCATGATCGGACCGGCGTCGTAACCGCGTCGGCCGCAGCCGAATTGCTGAGTTTTGCGGCCGCGCCGACCTTTACGATCATGGCGCTGCTGACGGTTGTTCTCGACAACAATCCGCCGAATGGCGGCGCGGATCGCCGGCGCGATGTCGGATCGGGCACGCAGCCTTGGCCATGCCCCGGGACTTGCCGACATCATCGTTGCTTCGACCGCCGAGCAACACGGCTTGACGATTCTTTCCCGGAATATTCGGCATTTCAAGCCATTGGGTGTCGCTGTTGTCGATCCCTTCCTAAACTTGCCCTTGTGATCAACGCGTTCATTATCTGTCGCTGCCGATGAGCAAATCACCGGGTTGTTCTGATCGCTTTTTTGGCCTTGCCTCGACCGGACGGCCTGCCAAGAGTCCAATATCCCCTGCGCGTAAAAATCAAATCCTTGAGGTATTTCAACGTGATTTGCCCTGTCCAGATGGTGGCGCAAAAATAATTCGCTTCGCCGTTTGGTAGAAACAGCTTTATCGATTCGCGCTGTCCCGCCTCGACAAGAGGGGCGTACGCGTCGTCACGAACGCGGGGCGGGATGCGGTGGACGCTCTCGGCATCGTCAGACGAACGACGCCAGGTGCGGACGGCGAAATCGCGTGGTCCTGATGTCTCGACGCTGGCATCAAGTCGGCGGAAAGGCGATGTCGGCCCAAACGGGCCCGACACGCCGCGCTGGCGACGGCGGCAAAAAAGCCCGATCGCCGGGGAGAGCGCGCCATAAGCCGTTAAAACCATTGTGCAGGAAACGCCGGGTGATTCGGTGAACCTGTGGTGGACTTGCTCGTATGCTTTCTACATTTCGCATACGAGGCTGCGGGCGCGGCGGGCGCCCGGTGTTTCCTGCACCCTCTGTCTTTGGAGGGACAAACTTCGTGCACGCCCCGGGCATTTTGTGCCGCGGGAGGCGAACGCGCGTGCATGCTGCCATAGCGTTTTCAAGCGAAGCATGCCCCCTGACTTGATCCGGGGGTGTATAATGGCTCGCGTGAAGAAAACGCGCAAAACATGAGATTAGTGCCTCGGTTCTGATTCAATCAGAAAACCGAGGCTCTGGTTCTGGCTTGCCTGACTCCTTTTCCGGGTCTCGATCGTCATAGCTGCATCGAGACACAGAACCAGGAGCAATCCCACATGGTCGATATCTTGCACAAGGTCGGGATCAAGTCGGCGTCGCCCAGTGACGCCTATAAGGCCTTGACCACGCTCGAAGGTCTGTCCGGCTGGTGGACCAACGACACGCGCGGGGACACCAAACCCGGCGGTACCATTCAATTCCGCTTCGGCGCCGGCGGCATCGACATGAAAGTTCTCGAACTCGATCCAGCGCGGCGTGTCGAGTGGCTCGTGGTCGACGGGCCGCAGGAGTGGATCGGTACAAAGGTGAGTTTCGACCTCAGGCAGGAAGGCGACTGGACCATCGTGCTTTTCAAGCAACGCGGTTGGAAGGAGCCGGTCGAGTTCATGCACCATTGCAGCACCAAATGGGGCGTCTTCCTCTTGAGCCTGAAATCGTTGCTTGAAACCGGCAAGGGGAGGCCGGCGCCAAACGAGATCAAGCTGGATGCCTGGGAATGAAGCCAGGCCGAGTGAAGGCGGAAAGAAAGTCAAGCAAGGCTGTACCGACTGACTTCCTGTTTCCGCGCCTGAACCGCCTGTTTATTCGGGAGCACGCTCATGAAGCTCAAGGACAAGAAAATTGTCGTCACCGGCGGCAGCCGCGGCCTTGGCCTCGGTTTGGTCGAAGCGCTGGTCGCGCATGGTGCCAACGTGACGGTCGTTGCCCGCAATCGCGATGCGCTCGCCGCGATCAGCGTCCGGCTCGATGTCGCCACGATCACAGCCGATGTCACGGACGAGACCGCGGCTTACCGCATCCTGAACGACGTTCATCCGGACATACTGGTGTTGAACGCGGGAGCAAAGCCGCCGATGGGGCGGCTGGACCAGCTAAGCTGGGCGGATTTCAGTGCGACGTGGGAGACGGACGTCAGGGCTGGGCTCTATTGGTTGCAGGCTGCGCTGAAGACGCCGCTCAAATCCGGCAGCCGCGTGCTGGTGGCATCGAGCGGCGCGGCGGTGAACGGATCGCCGCTTTCGGGCGGCTATGCCGGCGCCAAGCGTATGCTCTGGCTGATGACCAACTATGCCAACACAGTATCCGCGCAGAAAAATCTCGGAATTCGTTTTCAGGCTATCGTGCCTTTGCAGATGGTTGGCGATACCGGGGTCGGTGACGCCGGCGCCAACGCCTATGCCAGCGCGATGGGCATCGAACGCGACCAGTTCCTGGCGCGGTTGGGCACGCCGATGCCACCGCGGGAATTCGGCGAGAAAGTTGTATCGCTGCTTGAAGACCCGAAATACGCTGAAGGCGTGGTGTTCGGACTGAAGGGCGATGCGGGAATAACCATACTCGAGGGAGCGGCGGCTTGAACGCAAGGCAATCCTCGCCGGACAGCGACCGCCGGGCGGAGCTTCTTGCTCTGACCGGTGAGTTGCGTCCCCAGTTGCACCGCTACTGTGCGCGGTTGATGGGATCGGTGATCGACGGTGAGGACGTTGTACAGGATACGCTCGCCAGGGCGCTGGCCGTGCTCGAGGAGAGCGAGGAAATGCCGCAGCTTCGACCCTGGCTGTTCCGGATCGCCCACAACCGCGCGCTCGACCTCTTGCGCAGCCGGGCAGTACGAATGGCGGAGCCGATCGAGGCGGCCAGCGATATCGCCGATGAAGGCAACCCGGACCCGATGGAGGCCTTGATGCGTCAGGAAGCGGTCGAGACCGCCGTATCGCGTTTTTCGGAGCTTCCCGTCATTCAGCGGAGCGTCGTCATCCTCAAGGACGTGCTTGACGAGTCATTGAAGGATATCGCAAAGCTCCTCGATCTTACGGTCGATGCCGTGAAGGCCCATCTGGCACGCGGGCGCGCGCGTCTTCGCGAGATCAATGCGCAGGCCGCCCCGCCTGCCGCGGCGAGGCCGGCATCCGCTGCGGTCGCGCGCTACGTCACGCTCTTCAACGAGCGGGATTGGGACGGCCTGCGGGCACTGTTGGCTGACGATGTGAAACTTCACCAGTCCACTTATCCACTTCGCGTCGGTGCCGCGGAGGTCGGCAGGTTCTTCACCATTTACGCCAGGTTCGAGGGCGTGCGGCTCGCGCCGGCATGGGTCGACGGCCGCGAGGTGATCGCCGTGTTCGAAGGTAGCAACAGTGCGAAACCCAGCTACTTCATGTGGCTCGAATGGCGCGACGAAGAGATCAGCTTCATCCGCGACTATCGCTATGCGCGCTATATCGTGACCGACGCGGAGCTGATCGTGGCGCCCGATGGCGGAGCTCCAGCCGACAAGGACACACGCTGAGAGACGGTCCACAGCCGCGGAAATCATCGGGATACGCGCCCGGTTCGCGTCGAGGTCTCGGGCGCATTCGCCCTGGCCGCGCTCGCCTGCAGTCCAAAGGGTGCTGGTATCACGCCGCATCGGCGGGGAGAACAATCATCAAACCACAACCTTAAGTAATTTTTAGCTTCCCCGCCGTAACGTTTCGCGATTCCGCGAGTTGCACGCCACCCACCCGACCCGCTCGGTAAGGAGACTTGGATGAGGAAAGCTGTTCTTTTGACGTTATCGGTATCGCTAGTGTGCGCCGGCTCGATGACCTCCATCCGCGCCTTCGGCGCCACCGCCGATGAAGCAAAGGCCCTGGTTGAAAGGGCCGCCGCGCATGTGAAGGAGGTCGGCGAAGAGCAGGCATTCAAGGATTTCACCAACAAGGACGGTGGCTACCTGGAAGGCGAGCTGTATGTGTTCTGCTACAGCCCGGACGTGACGCTGGTCGCGATCGGCGGCAATCCGGGCATGGTCGGCAAGAATCTGCGTAATCTGAAGGATCCCGATGGACGGGAGGCGAGCTACGAGCTTGTCCAGATGGGCCTCGAACATGGCTCGGGCTGGGTCGACTACAAGTGGCCGAACCCCGTGACAAAGAAGATCCAGACGAAGTCCGCCTACGTGGTCAAGGTCAACGACAAGGTTTGCGGCACCGGATATTATAAATAGCGGAGCAACCGGTGAACTTTCGCGCCACCCTCGGAGCCGCGACGACGCTTCGCCACTCGCCGCTTTGGGCGAAAGTTCTGGTTACGCCGGCGATCGTACTGTGCGCCATGCTGGTGATGGCGGCAGTTGCGATCTACAATTTTGCCGAACAGGATGCGTCCTTGCGCAGGCTCGACACCGCTGTGTTCGAGCGACTGCGTCTTGCCATGGAGGCGCGCGACGGGGTGACGCTGTTTCAGGCGGGCCTGAGCGACTTTACATCGCTTGCGGTCAACGAGACTGACGATGTCAAGCACAAGCAGATCGCAGAGACGCTGTTGCGCCAGGCCGATACGACCGCCGAGCTCGTGCAGAGGCTTGCCGCCCACGCGGGCGAGGTCGGCGACGGCCCGGTCGACGAGATCGTCAAAGCTTTCAAGGTTTACAAGGAAGGCGCGCTTCCGGTCATCGACATGGCCCAGTCGAATGGTTCCTACGCCGTCATGTTGATGGGCGACGTCAGCTCTCAATTTTTGAAGCTGCGCCGGCTGCTGGAGGGCTACGTCACGGTACGCGAGGGCCAGCGCCAGGCGGTCGTCTCCGAACTGCTCGCGCGGATGTCGGCGGCGCGGCGGAATTTCCTCCTCCTGCTCATTGGCGCCGCAGTGTTCTCCGGTGTTGCAGCCTGCTTCATCGTGCGCATGATATCGCGTCCGGTCACGACTTTGACGCGCGTTATGGGTATGCTGGCGGCAGGCCAGATGAACGTGGAGGTTCCCGGCTGCGAGCAGCGCGATGAGCTGGGCGAGATGGCCCGGGCGGTCCAGGTCTTCAAGGAAGCGATGGAGGAGGCCGCACGACTGCAGGCGGAGCGCGAGGCCAATTCGGAGCGAGCGGTTCGGCGCGGTCAGCAGCTATCCGAGCTCATTCGCTCATTCGAAGAGAAGGTCTCGAAGATTCTCGGCCTGGTTTCGGCGGCGGGGTCGGAAATGCAGACTGCGGCAACAACCATGACCAGGATTGCCGATGGTACGACGCGTCAAACCGATGCCTGTGCCAATGCTGCCCAACAGGCGTCGTCGAATGTTCAAGCCGTCGCCGCTGCGACGGAAGAGCTTTCCGCCTCCGTCACCGAGATGAGCCGGCAGGTCGCGCAGTCAACCACCATCACGCGCCGTGCCGTGGAAGAGGCGGCGGGCACGAACGAAACGGTAGGTGGCCTGGCCGAGGCCGCCAAAAAGATCGGAGAGATCGTCGATCTGATCAACGGCATCGCCGGTCAAACCAACTTGCTCGCGCTCAACGCCACCATAGAGGCTGCCCGCGCTGGCGATGCGGGCAGGGGGTTTGCCGTGGTTGCGTCCGAAGTCAAGAGCCTGGCGCAACAGACGACCACGGCGACCGAGCAGATCAGCTCCAAGATCGTCGAGATGCAGACGGCGACCAACAAGGTCGTCGCCGCCATCGGCGGAATCGGCGCGACGATCGATGAGGTCAACCAGATTGCGGACACGATCGCTTCGGGAATAAAAGAGCAGGGCACTGCGACCAAGGAGATCGCGCGCAATGTACAAGCCGCAGCCGATGGCGCGCACGGCGTTTCAGGCGCAATAGAGCAGATCGCCGAGGCAACAGCCACGACTGGCGGCGCCGCTGAAGGAGTAAGCGAGGCTGCGCGGCAACTTTCCAACCAGTCCGAAACCCTGCGCCGCGAGATCGACCTGTTCCTCGAAACGGTCAGAGCGGCGTAGACCGGTAGGGATGACCGATCGGCGCCATTGCTCCTTTGGCTCGAGCCAGCCTTATTGTTCCAAATACTTCATCTGCAACTGTCGGCAAAAAATCGCGCCGACTCCACGCGCTTCTTGTGTTCCGGCAGAAAATTCCTATCTCAAGCGATAGACAACCCAAAGATGTAAGTACTTTCAATGCTTCTTGTTTGGCATGTCGTTTGCTTCATGTCTGATTGTGTTGGGGGCACGGTGCAACGTGCTCCAAATCGACGATGGAGTTTCTCATGGTTTCGATTGCTGACCTCAATATTGTGCCCCTTGCGAATCTTCCCAAGTCGTACGCATCCGGCTCGATCAAGGCGGCGTTGCAGGGTTTGAGCGCAACCGAGGCATCGAATGCTTTCGAGGGTTCTGCTTCTGGCGTCGGGACCAATTTGCCGTCAACGGGGTTCACTGCAACTCCGAGGCTTTCCGCCGATGTGATCGACGCCCTGTTAAAAAGCCAGGCTCAACAATCGGCGGGCGGCACATCGGGCGCCAACGGCACGGCGACCACATTATCTGGGGCATCCGAGGAAAAAGAACAAACCGCCGCGTCATCCGATCCCTCAGCAAATCCACCGACCCTGCAGCAGATCGCCGGGCAGTTCGATCTTCACAATCTCACCAATACGCAGTTCGAGAGTTTGGCGAAGCAACTTAGCGCCGCGGGCGCCATCTCCGGCTCGGCGCTCATCGACATCGCGACCAAACTCGGCGGGCTTGGAGTTTCCCCTGCCCTGGAGGGCAAGCCCTCGAGCGACAAGATCGTCAGCATCTGGGACGGAGTCGCAGACAACACGCCGCCATACGACGTGGTGAACAAGGTCAAGGGGTGGCTCACTGCCGATACCCAGGCCGGTTTCCCGCAAGCGCAGACTGACCAGCAAATTCTTGGCGTACTCAACCAGCTCAGCTCGCTTCGAAATGGCGCCTAGATCAGCGCGCCTCGGTCGCACGCGGATTTGATTTGAACGGGCTGACGGGCATGCCTCTACTGTCTCGATCGTTCTACTGGAAGTTTTGGATGGACCAATGAGCCAAACACTGTCTGAACAGCTTGAGGAATACCGCGCCGGCTGGATGCAACGGGTGCCGGCCGAGCGCCGTGCGATGATGGAGCGGCATATCGCGCATCTGGCCGAGACCGGCTTTGGCAAGCGTGGCAAGCAGGTCGGGGACCGGGCGCCCGCGATCGTCCTGCCCGACGCGCACGGCAAGAGCTTCGACGTCGCGAGCCTGTTGGCGAAGGGACCGGTCGTGGTGACTTTCTACCGCGGCGGCTGGTGCCCTTACTGCAATCTCGAACTCAAGGCCTATCAGTCGCTGCTGCCGCGCTTTGCTGCGGCCGGTGCGAGTTTGGTCGCCATCTCTCCCGAGAAGCCGGACGATACGGTCTCCACCGCCGAGAAGAACGCACTGACGTTCCCGGTGCTGAGCGATGTCGGGCAATCCGTCGGCAAGGCCTTCGGGATCGTCTACGCGTTCACCGACGAACTGCGCGCAGTATATGATGGATTCAATCGCGACATTCCCGCCATGAACGGCACGCCGGACGATTGGTCGCTGCCCTTGTCGGCGACCTATGTCATTGGCTCCGACGGGGTGATCCTGTTCGCCGATACCAGCGTCGATTACCGTTATCGCACCGATCCACTTGATGTGCTGGACGTTCTGGAGCGGCGTGTCGCGGCCGAGTAGGGTCCGCGCTTTGGAAGTTTCGGCCGATGCTGTATGAGGCGTGGTTTGCCGGATCATTTGATCCGGCAGATTTTTGCGAGAGGATCGCTTGTGGCCGTCACCATCTATGGCATCAAGAACTGCGACACCATGAAGAAGGCCCGCGCCTGGCTCGACGGCCATGGCGTGGCTTACGACTTTCATGACTACAAGACGCAAGGAATCGCCAGAGACAAGCTCAAGCAGTGGAGCGACGAACTCGGGTGGGAAACCCTGCTCAATCGCGCCGGCACCACGTTTCGCAAATTGCCTGACGCGGACAGGGAAGGCTTGAACGAGCGCAAGGCGCTTGCCCTGATGCTGACGCAGCCCTCGATGATCAAGCGGCCCGTGCTTGATGTCGGCGGCAAGTTGCTCGTCGGTTTCAAGCCGGAGGTCTACGCCAAAGAAGTCGTCGCAGGCCGGCCCCGGCGGGCGTAGGAGGGATGACGATTCGAAGAATTGTCATCCCGCTCTGGAAAATTCATGGCGTGCTGAACCACGAGCGCGCCGGAACTTCATGCCCGGCGCCTTTCATGCGTCGCAAAGTTTCATGCGTTGCAATGCGGCGAGGGCGTGAAAGCCCGCCCGCAATGCGCGGCCTTCCACTCGTCCCAACTCTGCAGGCGTAGCCCAAGGCGTCCGTAGTTGACCCGCAGATACCCGTCGCTGCCGCGGATCACTGCCGCGGGCATCACCGTCGCGACCTCTTGCGCCATCACGCCGACATAGACCCGGTCGTCCCACAGGTAGCGGAAGCGATAGAGCGAGATGCCGTTATCGAGCCGTTCGAGCGCAACGACGTCGCGCTTGAGATGCAGGTCGGAGCATGCAAAGCCGAAAGCAGTCTTGCGGCAGTTGCTGCCGACGACGCCGTTGGGGATGGCTTTCCCTCCCGAGATGCCATATGGCGTCAGCGTGCTGCCGCCGGCCCGGAAACCGAAGGGAGTCTTGATCGCTCCGTTGGCGACGACGCCGTTGGGGATAGCTCTCCCTCTCGAGACACCATATGGCGTCGGCGTGGTGCCGCCGGCTCGGAAGCCGTAAGGAGTCTTGATCGCTCCACTGGAGACGACGCCGTTGGGGATAGCTCTCCCGCTCGAGACACCGTATGGCGTCTGCTTGGTGCCGCCGGCTCGGTAACCATAGGGAGTTTTGATCGCGCCGGAATTGGAGCCGATCCGCCGTGAGGGCGACCGCGCGGGCAACTTTGTGTGACGGCGCGCGTTGTACTGCCGAATGGCACCTTGCTGTTGCTGTGTCAGCCCCCTCGCCGGCAGCCGCGCCGCCGCCGGAGCAAACACGCCGCTTGCCATAAACGCCAGCACCGCAATTCCCACGAGCGAGATCGTCGAACAACCGAAGGTTTGTTTCATGTCATCCTCATGGGTGCCTGTCGGGGATTGGTGGCAAGGCGGGCTGTGCCTTTCGGCCAACCCCCGCCCAGCCGGCTCGTCTCACTTCGAGACCGGCGCCTTGACCGGGAGGTTCGAGAGCGGGGGCAATGGCGGGGCGCCCAGCGACACGGTAAAGCCGAGCTTCGCCACATCGTCCTGGCGGGCGAACGTGTAGTTGAAGAGCGGCGAGGCCGCCGGCGTGTTGAACTTGCCGTCCCGCCACCAGGTGTGCTGATATTCCGCAAACAGCGACACGTTCGGGAGGTTCGGCAGCTTGTAGGCGAAACCGGCGCCGATGGTCGCACCGGGGACGTTGGCATCGGTCGAGCTTGTTACGGGGAGGAAGTTGACGTTGAGCGTCTCGTTGAGCACGCTGACGCCGGCGATGCCGTAGGCCCAGAAACTCTGGAACTGCGGGCCGACCTTGACGCCGGCGGTGCCGATGAAGTTGGCGGTCGAGCCGAGGAAGCTGCCGCCAGCGAAGGTGTGGTTGACCGCGGCGTGAAGGAAATCGAACGATGCGAACGGCGCCAGAACCACGTTATTGGACCACGGTGTGAATTTGGCTCCAACGATCAAGCCGCCGCCGACAGGGTCCTTGCTGTCCGAAAATTGATTCGTGACCTGGCCGGTTGCGTCCAGCCTCTCGGTTGATTTGACGTCCCCGGTCAGCTTGATGAAATGACCGCCGATGAAAAAGCCGATCTGGGGATAAACGCTGCCCGGCGGGCAGGTTGGATAGTTCTCCACTTCCCTTGAATATCTTTTGAGGTCGTGTTCCAGATTGGATAGTTTCAAGCGGGCGCGGTCGCCCGACGACAACGGCCCGTTGCTCGCTGCTATGTCGGAGAGCTCTCGCTTCGACACGAAGCCAGCGTTGTTTAAACGTATGAAGTCGTCAAAAAGTTGGCGGGCCAGACGTTCCAGGTAGCTCTGCAATTTTACTCGTTCCTCGGTTGTGAGGCAGGCACGCTGATTGAGGATAGCTGCCACCGAGTTAATCGGCCCAACCACCTCGTCGCCCCCCAGGTCCGCTACATCCGTGATTCGAACCTGGGCATGCCCGGGGGTAGCAGCGAGCCCGATGGCGAATGGCAGCTATTATTGCAAGGCGCGCGAATACGACCGCTCCGCGATATCTCCGCCCGATTTTTTCACGCCCGTTTTTATCAATTGCCGAAATCCCCGAGCCTCGCATCGCAGCCCCCGCTGTAGTTGTTGAGCACGAAGCTAGCCACTCGACGGCCGGCACACGTCATCAGAAATGAGGATGCCTACGGATTATTATCCATAGTGACCTTATGACCGCGCTAATGACCGGAGGCGCTACCTTTGGGCGTAGCCAGCTCCGGTGCTCGCCGGATACGCATTTCCAGAAGCGGCATACCCGCGACGTTGGTCAGCGCAGCGGCACGTAAACGCCATTGAGCTTGTGGATCAGCTCGGCCATGCGGCTGCAGCCGGTCTTCTGCTTGATACTTCGCAGATGCGCGTAGATCGTGGTTATGCTCACCAGGCGGCTGCGCGCATACTCGCTCATCGAAGCCCCCGACTGCAGCGCCCGCGCCAGGTCCGCTTCCGCTTGCGTCAGTCCGAAGGCCGCCCGCAAGACGCGGACCGCCGGGATGTTCTCCACAAGCGGATCGCGGACGAAGACGATCGCTTCGGCCGCCGCATCGCTCCGGCCGCCACGCTCCGCGGCCAACGGTCGCACCGACACGAAGTAGGACGGGCTTGCCGAAGGTCGTTCGGCGTGGAAATCCGCCGGGGCGCCGGCCGAATCCCTGTCGTGCAACTTTCGCAGCGACGCGAGCGCCGAATCGAACCGCGTCTGCACCGCGGCATTGGCAAATGCGATGACGTTCTTCCTCAGCCGGATGCCGTCATTGGCGCGGCCGATGGCTTGCAGCGCCTCATTGGCAAAGAGCAATGTGCCGTCGGCACGCAGCAGGCCAACGCCGTCAGCGAGACGATCGAGCGCTTGCTCGAACGAGCGGCGCACGCGATCGGCAGAGTTAAGCCGCCGCGTCATATCGAGCGCCTGCCCGACATGCGGCCAGAGTCGCTGCATCATCTCGATTTCCGGCCGAGCGACGTGGCCCTGCTTGATGACGCGCTGGACGGAGACGAAGGAGCGTTGCGGACCGGCGCCCGCCAGAGCGGCGCCGATGCAGTATCGATATTCCATCGGCATCAGGAAGTCGGCATAGAACGGGTCGCGATCCATGGTCCGCTCGTCTCGCAGCATGTAATCCCAGACGAGACTGCCGGGCTTCATGTAGCGGAGATGGGAAAGGCGCGGATTGATTTGCAGGTAGTCGGCGAGATATTTGAGCTCGGAGCCCGGCGGAATTGCAAACGAGCGGAATTCGTCGAGCGCCATATCCGAACTGTAGGTTTCGAGCGTCGCGCCGACGCCGCCGACGCATTCGGTCAAGGCGCCAAGTGCTTTCGGCCAAAGCGTTTCGTCGAGGCCGGCGGAATAGATGGCCTCGATCGCGGCGAAAACGTCGTCGGCTGCAGGCATCTGAGCCAGTGCGCTCCCCCGCGACGTTCCGGTCGCCAACACTCGGAATTGTTCGCTTCAACTTTCACCCGCATGCCGATCATTGCTGCATCGGGTGATCAATCAGGCCGAGAGCGTTATCTGTCATCGTCACTTTTGACGATATAACGATCAATGCCACAACTATAACGCGATGCTGCCGAACTGGCAACGACTTGCACCTCCTCGGCGAGATCGGCACAAAATGCGCCGTCGTTTCCGGTGTTGAGCGATGTCGGGCAGTCCGTCGGCAAGGCCTTTGGGATCGTCTACGCGTTCACCGACGAACTGCGCTCAGTCCATGAGAATGTCCCGGAGCATCGTATCGCGGCCGAGTAGGCCGAGCGTGCGTTCATCACGCCATCGTGACGGTCGCCATAAGGCCCCGTTAAGGCGCTCTCCTTTACTTCGTAGTAGCTGCGCGAGGGGTGCGCAGTTCGCGCGTTTCGACGCCGGTCAAGGCTGTCTCGGCCGGCGCATCGACGATCCGCGTGGGGGCAAGATGACGATCCTAACCGTTCTCCTGTCGCTTCTCGGCGTGCTCGGCCTGCTCGTGCCCTGGTTCTCAGGGAATAGCGCCTATCGGGCCGTCGCCGCGCACGGGAGGGGCGGCGAATGACCCTCTCGATAAAGCGGTTCATCGCGATCCTTGCCGCCGGCCTGATCTTGGTGGGGGCGGTGGGCGCGATGGCCGGAATCCTGACCTCACGCGCTGCGACGCGTGTCGCCACGACCTGGACCGAGTTCGAAAATCATACCGCAGCCAAATCCGACCTGGTCGCCGAACTGCGCCAGGCGCTCGGTTATGGTGGAATGATCCACAATTTCAAGAATTTGGTTTTGCGGCGCGATGCACGGCGGCTCGAGGCCGTGCGCGCAAACGCCAAGGCGGCGGAGCGAGCGCTCGCGGCCTATCTGGGCGTCGGTGTTGATACCGATGAGGCGCAGTCGCTGCAGGTGATCGGAGCGGTGATCAAGGGCTACGAATCGGCGGCCGACATGGCCGAGCGGATGATCCAGGCTGGTAAAACTACTGCCGAGATCGATCAGACAGTGAAAATCGACGATGGACCGGCGCTCGCCGGCTTTGCCAGGCTGGACGACCATTTGCGCGCGATGCGTCAGGCCAGCACGGCCGACGTACACACGACGCTGGACGACGTCCAGGCGATCGCCATCCGTGCCGCTGTCATGACCACGCTTCTGCTCGCCGGTACGATCATCGCTTTCATCCGCTTCGGCCAAGACCGGCTCCTGCGGCCGATGGGTGACCTCGGCGACGCAATGAGGCGCCTGGCTACCGGCGCGACTGATGTCGAAATCCGCGGCAGCGACCGCCGAGACGAATTCGGCGCGATGGCCAAGACGGTTCAGATCTTCAAGGACAATGCGGTCGAAAAGCTGCGCTTGGAGACCGAGGTGAAGGCGAAGGAGAAGCTCACGCAGGATCGCTGGTTGGAGGCGATGAAAAAGCTGGCCGACAGCTTCGAGGGCCGTGTAGCGGGGATCGTCAAGATCGTGTTCTCCTCGGCAACCGAGTTGCAGGCGACGGCCCAGGGCATGGCCGCAAGGGCAGAAGCCGCCAATCACCAGGCAACGGCCGTCGCCGGCGCCTCCGAGCAAACCTCGGCCAATGTGCGGGCGGTCGCCGCGGCAACCGACGAGCTCTCGGTGTCGACCGGCGAGATCGGTCGTCAAATCGCGCAGTCGAGGGGCGTCACGCAGGCTGCTGTCGAAGAAGCCGAGCGGACTGGCACGCAGGTCAAGAACCTTGCCGAAGCGGCCCATCAGATCGGCCAGGTGGTCGACCTCATCAACAACATCGCGAGCCAGACGAATCTGCTGGCGCTCAATGCCACCATCGAGGCGGCGCGCGCCGGCGAAGCCGGCAGGGGCTTCGCTGTGGTTGCCTCCGAGGTCAAGACGCTGGCCAATCAGACGGCCAAGGCGACCGAGGAGATCGGCGCGAAAATCATCAGCATTCAAGCGGCGACGGGATCGACGGTTGACGCCATCGATCACATCCGCGGTACCATCGCCGAGATCAGTCAGATTGCCGTGGCGATCGCCTCGGCTATCGAGGAGCAGGGAGCCGCGACAAAGGAGATCGCCCGCAACGTGCAACAAGCGGCTCGGGGCACTCAGCAGGTCTCAACCAACATCGCCGGCGTGACCAGCGCCGCATCGGAAACCGGGACGGCCGCGGGCCAGGTGCTCGGAGCGGCGAGCGAACTCTCCGAACAATCGGAAGCGCTGCGCGCCGAGGTCAATCGCTTCCTCGCGGAGATCCGCGCCGCCTGATCGCATTTGGGCAAGCCGGTTCATACGGTCGGCTGATCGCTTTACCCGACATGCGAGGGTTTAGTCCGCCGATGAAATCGCTAATCGGCGGCTTAGCCGAATTCGATCAGGTCGCCGGCCGGAATGCGGCCCGGCGCGCGGTGGAAAAGTTCGCGATCGATGACGGCGCGACGCAGTGTCGTCGGCAGCGCGTCGTTTCCCCGCATCAGATTCCTGATCTCGAATCCGCCGTCTTCACAGATGGTCTTTAGTGAAGCCAGCACATGTGTCACGCCGCCCTGTTCGGAGAACGGCAGCAACAGGCGCTCGTAAGCGACCTTTCGGCCATAAACGTCGTCGACGTCGGCGATGGTGTAGACGGGAAGGGCTCTGCGCAAGCATTCATGATAAATCGGCATGATGAGGGGGGCGAGCCGGTGGCCGAAATATTCGTCGAGATAGCGGCCCGCGCCGCTGTTACCGAAGGCGCTGGTCATTCGCGCGCCGTCGCGCTCGATGATCAGGCGCGCAGCGTCGGCCTTTTCGACGCTCAGAAAAACCAGATCGGGGAGTTCCTCCTCCATCCTCGCGGGCTGGAATTCATCGATCCGCGGCAGTATTTGCGCGCGGGCATATAGCCGCAGCCACGTGTTCAGGAAATCACGCTGCTTGATCGATTTGACGATCGTCGGATTGGCGCTTTCAAATTCCAAGGTTCTGATCCGTGCCCGTCCCGATGCAAATGACCGACCATCGATCGAGAGCGGAAATATTTGATGAAAACGGCCAATTGCCGTGGAACAGCGTTAACGAATGTTTGCTGTTCCTCCACCCGCCTCGACACTTGATCATGACGACCCGGCCATTCCATCCATTCGACTATTGTCGAAGCGCCCCGTTTCAAGCCGCAGGATTTGCCCAGCTTTCCGCCTTGCCTAAGGCGTGGCGTTGACGGCATATTCCGGCTAAGGAGGCGGCGGTCCCAGGGCGAATTCCAAGACGTTCGGGAAGACCTGCCGAATGATAAAAATTGGCCACGCGCGATGGGCATCGCGGTGTTCGCCGAGGGGGGAACCTTGATTGGCTGATGAGTTCATTCTTGAAACCCACGGATTGACCAAGGAATTCGCAGGATTCTTTGCTGTCCGCAACGTCGACCTTCGGGTCCGCCGCGGCAGCATCCATGCGTTGATTGGACCGAACGGGGCCGGCAAGACGACATGCTTCAACTTGCTGACCAAATTCCTCAAACCCTCGGCGGGCCAAATCCTCTATAAGGGACAGGACATTACGGCGATGGCGCCGGCCGATGTGGCGCGTCTCGGTCTGGTGCGATCGTTCCAGATCTCGGCTGTATTCCCGCACCTGACCGCGCTCGAGAATGTGCGCGTCGCGCTGCAACGCCGGCATGGCCACTCCTTCGACTTCTGGCGTTCCAAGACCGTGCTTGATCGCTTCAACGGCCGCGCGCTTGAACTGCTCGACGATGTCGGCTTGAGCGAATTTGCCAATACATCGGCGGTCGAGATGCCCTACGGGCGCAAGCGTGCGCTCGAAATCGCCACCACGCTCGCGCTCGATCCGGAAATGATGCTGCTCGATGAACCGATGGCGGGAATGGGCCACGAGGACATCGACAAGATCGCGGCGATGATCAAGCGCATTTCTGCGAAATACACGATCTTGATGGTCGAACACAATCTGAGCGTCGTTGCCAATCTGTCCGACATCATCACCGTGCTGACCCGCGGTCATGTACTCGCCGAGGGCAATTATGCCGATTTGTCAAAAGATGAGCGCGTGAAGGAAGCCTATCTGGGGGCAGGCCATGGTTGACGTGAAAATGGCCGATGCCGCCGTGGGCAGATCCGCACCCCTCACACCCGTGCTGTCGGTTCAGAACCTGGAGGCCTGGTACGGCGAATCTCACATTCTTCACGGCGTCGATTTCGACGTGAACGCCGGCGAGGTCGTCACCCTGCTTGGGCGTAACGGCGCTGGCAAGACGACAACGCTGAAATCGGTGATGGGAATCATCGGCAAGCGCACCGGCTCGGTGCGCTTTGAGGGTCAGGATATCACGCGTGCATCATCGGACAGGATTGCGCGTAAGGGCATCGCCTTCTGCCCGGAGGAACGCGGAATTTTCGCAAGCCTCGACGTTCGCGAAAATCTCCTGCTACCCCCTGCCGTCCGCAGCGGTGGCCTGACGCTGGATCAGATTTTCGAACTATTTCCCAATCTAAAGGAACGGTTGAGCAGCCAGGGTACCAAGCTGTCCGGCGGCGAACAGCAGATGCTGGCAATCGGGCGTATCCTGCGAACCGGCGCGCGCTTTCTGATGCTGGACGAACCGACCGAGGGCCTGGCTCCTGTCATCATTCAGCAGATCGGCCAGACCATCAAACGGCTGAAGGGCGAGGGATTCACTATCCTGCTGGTGGAACAGAATTTCAGGTTCGCCGCAACCGTCGCCGACCGCTACTACATTGTCGAGCACGGCAAGATCATCGATGGCTTCGCGAACGCGGAACTGCAGTCCAATATGGACAAGCTGCACACCTATCTCGGCGTCTGAACAAGACACCGCAGGGATCCAAAGAGGGACCACCATGAGAACCAGGATTATCGTTTCACTGTTGCTGGGCACGGCGCTCAGCCTTGGCGCTGGAAGTTTCGCTGTTGCCCAGGACAAGACCGTGAAGGTGGGCGTGCTGACCGATAATTCGGGGCTCTACTCCGACCTCGGCGGCGCGGGCTCTACTCTGGCGGCCCAGATGGCGATCGAGGATTCCGGCATGGCCGCCAAAGGCTGGAAGATCGATCTGATCTCCGCCGATCATCAGAACAAGCCTGACATCGCCACCGCTATCGCGCGGCAATGGATCGATGTCGAGAAGGTCGATATCTTCATGGACGTGCTGAACTCCGGTGTGGCGCTGGCGGTCAACAACGTCGTGAAGGAGAAAAACTCAATCATGATCAATACCGGCGCTGCGACGTCGGATCTTACCAACGCCCAGTGTTCGCCGAACACGATTCACTGGGTTTACGACACCTACATGCTCGCCAACAGCACCGGCCGCGCGCTGGTGAAGGCTGGCGGCGATACCTGGTTCTTTCTGACTGCCGACTACGCCTTCGGTGCGGCGCTGGAACGTGACACATCCGCGGTCGTGGTCAAATCGGGCGGCAAGGTCATAGGTTCGGTCAAGCATCCGCTGAACACGGCGGACTTCTCCTCGTTCCTGTTGCAGGCGCAGGCATCCAAAGCCAAGATCATTGGAATGGCCAATGCCGGCGGCGACACCACCAACACGATCAAACAGGCGGCTGAATTTGGCATCGTTACGGGCGGCCAGAAACTCGCAGGCCTTCTGCTATTCATTACCGATGTTCACGCGCTCGGCCTGAAGGTGGCGCAGGGCCTGAACTTCACCGAAACCTTCTACTGGGACATGAATGACGCAACCCGAGCATTCTCTACGCGCTTTGCCGAGCGCATGAGGAACAAGGCGCGCCCCACCATGGTGCAGGCGGGCGTTTACTCCGGCCTGATCCACTACTTCAAGGCGCTCGAAGCGATGGGCGGCAATCCCCATGACGGCGCCAAGGTGGTGGCGAAGATGAAGGAAATACCGACCGACGATCCGCTGTTCGGCAAGGGCTCGATCCGGGTTGACGGCCGCAAGATCCACCCGGCCTATCTGTTCGAAGTCAAGAAGCCGGAAGAATCCAAGGGACCGTGGGACTATTACAGGCTGGTTGGAACGACTGCGGCCGATCAGGCTTTCCGGCCGCTTTCGGAAAGCAGCTGTCCACTGGTGAAGAAGTAACCTCGATTGCCCACCGGCCTCATGCCGGCGGAGTTGCGTTATAACAACGAGATTGAGCGCGAAAGATCGATCGATATGCAAGCTCTCTACGCACAGCTCCTGGTTGGATTGATCAACGGCTCGTTCTACGCGTTGTTGAGCCTTGGGCTTGCCGTTATCTTCGGCATGCTCAACATCATCAATTTCGCCCACGGCGCGCTTTACATGATGGGCGCGTTCTGCGCTTATTTTCTGCTCAATCTGGCGGGCATCGGATACTGGTGGGCGCTGATCATCGCACCCATTGCGGTCGGCATCTTCGGGATGATCCTGGAGCGGACTCTGCTGCAATGGCTTTCCGGCCTCGACCACCTCTATGGGTTGCTGTTGACCTTTGGCATAGCGCTGATCGTGCAGGGCCTCTTCCAGAACTATTTCGGTTCGTCCGGCTTGCCTTATGCGATCCCCGATGAACTGAAGGGCGGCATGAATCTCGGCTTCATGTTCCTGCCGATATATCGTGGCTGGGTGGTCGTGTTCTCGCTCGTGGTGTGTCTGCTCACCTGGTACCTGATCGAGCGAACCCGGCTCGGCGCCTACCTGCGCGCGGCCACCGAGAACCCTACCCTGGTGCGCGCCTTCGGCATCAACGTGCCGCGCATGATCACGCTGACATACGGCCTTGGAGTGGGCCTTGCCGCGCTTGCCGGCGTATTGTCGGCGCCGATCAATCAGGTGCGCCCGCTGATGGGCGCCGACTTGATCATCGTGGTCTTTGCGGTGGTGGTGATCGGCGGCATGGGCTCGATCATGGGTTCGATCATCACCGGCTTTGCGCTTGGCGTGATCGAGGGGCTGACCAAATACTTTTACCCGGAGGCTTCCAACACCGTGGTATTCGTTCTCATGGTGCTGGTGCTGCTGGTGAAACCCTCGGGACTGACGGGACGGGCGACCTAAGATGACGGTAACGGCCGACGATAGCATTCCGCTGACCCCCCGCACGATCCGGGACGAGATGATCGCTTTCGCCATCATGACGGTGCTGCTCATGGTCGTGCCGTTGACCGGCATTTACCCGTTTTTCGTGATGCAGGCGCTTTGCTTTGCACTTCTGGCTTGCGCCTTCAATCTCCTGATCGGCTATGGCGGTCTGTTGTCGTTCGGCCACGCCATGTTCTTGGGGACGGCGGGCTATATCAGCGCACATGCGTTGAAGGTGTGGGGCGTTACCCCGGAGCTTGGCATACTGATCGGCACGGCCGGTGCCGCGGCCCTTGCCGTCATAACCGGCTTGGTCGCGATCCGGCGCCAGGGCATCTATTTCGCCATGATCACGCTGGCGCTCTCGCAGCTCCTTTACTTCATCTATCTGCAAACGCCATTTACCCACGGCGAGGATGGCATTCAGGGTATTCCGCAAGGTTATCTGTTCGGCGTCCTCAACCTCGCCAAACCGACCGTTCTTTATTACGTCATTGTCGCCGGCTTCCTGTTCGGCTTTCTGGTCATCTTTCGCGCCGTCAACTCACCCTTCGGCGAGGTGCTCAAGTCGATCCGCGAGAACGAGCAGCGTGCGATCTCGCTCGGCTACAAGACCGATCAATACAAGCTGCTTGCTTTCATTCTGTCCGGCACGCTGGCCGGATTTGCCGGTGCCCTGAAGGTGTTCGTGGCGCAGAATGCGTCATTGACCGACGTGCACTGGAGCATGTCCGGTGAGATTGTGCTGATGACGCTGGTGGGTGGGCTTGGCACGATTTTTGGGCCTGTGGTCGGCGCCTTTGTGATCATTGCCATGCAGCAGTATCTGGCGGGGTTCGGTCAGTGGGTGACGGTCATACAGGGCGTGATTTTCGTCGTCTGCGTTCTGACCTTCCGTCGCGGCGTCATTGGCGAAATTGCGCATTACTTCCGGCTCTCTCTCTAGGTTCTGGTTTTCCAACGGCGCGGCATTCCAAGACCTTACAAAGCGGTGGATGATCCGTTCCCGGTTGTCGGGTGCGGCGCATTTTTCCACGAAATGGTTTATGACGGTTATGTGACGTAGTGGCTTTGCGCCGAGTATTTTCTAGCAACTAGGCGGGTCTGATGCTGGGCTGGTTTCGCGCTTTCCTTCCCAGGGAGGAACGGTTTTTCGATTTGTTCGCCCGGCATTCTCAGGCAGTCGTGCAGGGGGCGTTGTCGCTGCAAGGCATGCTGCGCGGCGGCGAGGAGACACCGATCTTTTGCCAGCGCGTCAACCAGTTCGAAAACGATGCCGACAACATCACGCGCGAGGTGCTCACCGCCGTCCGGCGCACCTTCATTACGCCGTTCGACAGGGGTGATATCAAGAACCTGATCACATCCATGGACGACGCCATCGACCAGATGCAGCAGACCGCGAAGGCGGTAATGCTGTTCGAGGTCCGAACCTTCGAACCGCCGATGCGCGAAATGGGCACGCTGCTGGTCGAGTGCGCCAATCTGGTCGACCGCGCTCTGCCGTTGTTGAAGTCGATCGGAAGCAATGTCTCCATGCTGACGGCGATTACTGAAGAGCTTACCAAGCTCGAAGGTCGCGTCGACGATCTCCACGACATCGGGCTGAAGGAACTCTTTCTCAAGCATCGCGACGCCAATGCCATGGACTTCATCGTCGGCGTCGAAATCTATGACCATCTCGAGAAGGTCGCCGATCGGTTTGACGATGTGGCCAATGAGATCAACAGCATCGTGATCGAACAGGTATAGGGGCGCGCAGTGGATGCCACCCTTGGTCTTCCGGTCCTGGTCGGGTTGATCGCCGTCGCCCTGCTGTTCGACTTTCTCAATGGGCTGCACGATGCCGCCAATTCGATCGCGACGATCGTGTCGACCCGCGTGCTGCGACCTCAATATGCGGTGTTCTGGGCGGCGTTCTTTAACTTCGTCGCCTTTCTGGTATTCGGACTGAACGTAGCCCAGACCATCGGCACCGGGATCATCGAACCCAGCGTGATCGATGTGCAGGTTATCTTTGCCGCCCTTGTCGGGGCAATTGTCTGGAACCTGATCACATGGGGATTGGGTATTCCGTCCTCGAGTTCGCATGCGTTGATCGGGGGGCTTGTCGGGGCCGGGGTGGCGAAGGCCGGACTCTCGGCTGCAGTCTGGAGCGGCCTTTCCAAGACCCTGCTTGCGATTGTTCTTTCGCCCCTCGTAGGGTTCGTTCTGGCAATGGTGCTGGTCGCGGTAGTGTCGTGGGCGTCGGTTCGCTCGACGCCGTTCGCGGTCGATCGCGCTTTCCGAATCCTGCAGTTTGCTTCGGCTTCACTTTATTCGCTGGGACACGGCGGAAACGACGCGCAAAAGACCATGGGCATCATCGCCGTGCTGTTGTTCTCGCAAGGAAAGCTTGGCGCGGAATTTTCGGTGCCGTTCTGGGTGGTGCTGGCCTGTCAGGCCGCGATGGCGCTTGGCACGTTGATGGGGGGCTGGCGGATCGTTCGTACCATGGGACTGAGGATAACCAAACTGACGCCAATGCAGGGATTTTGCGCCGAGACCGGCGGCGCCGCGACGCTCTTCATCGCCACCTGGCTTGGGGTTCCCGTATCGACCACGCACACCATCACCGGCGCTATCGTCGGCGTCGGCGCCGCGCGACGCGCCTCGGCCGTGCGCTGGAATGTGGCAAGTTCGATCGTTTACGCCTGGGTGATTACCGTTCCGGCCGCGGCCGGAGTCGCAGCGCTGGTTTACTGGTTGGTATTGCTGATGTTCCGGTTCTGACTGGAGGAAGACCGCATCAATCCCTATATGGGCTGCGCCGTTCCTTCTTGATCCGGCATGCTTTCCCTGCCAAACGCTCAGTCCTTATGTCCGACCTCGTACTCACCGCCAATTCGCCGTCCGGCTCGCCGCTCGCAACCGAAGTCGCGCGGCGGCGGACTTTTGCGATCATCTCTCACCCGGACGCGGGCAAAACCACGCTGACCGAGAAGCTGTTGCTGTTCGGAGGCGCGATCAATCTGGCGGGGCAGGTCAAGGCCAAGGGCGAGCGGCGCAATACCCGGTCCGACTGGATGAAGATCGAGCGGGAGCGCGGCATCTCCGTCGTCACTTCCGTAATGACGTTCGAATTCGATGGGCTCGTGTTCAACCTGCTCGATACGCCGGGCCACGAGGATTTTTCCGAAGACACCTATCGTACCCTGACTGCGGTCGATTCCGCCGTGATGGTGATCGACGCTGCCAAGGGCATCGAGGCGCGGACGCAAAAGCTGTTCGAGGTTTGTCGTCTTCGCGACATTCCCATCATCACCTTCATCAACAAGATGGATCGCGAAAGCCGGGATACGTTCGGGCTCCTTGATGAGATCGAAAAGACGCTCGCGCTCGATACTGCGCCGATGACCTGGCCGGTTGGTCGTGGCCGCGATTTCCTCGGCACCTACGATGTCGCCGGCGGCGGCGTGCGCCTTCTGGAAGGCGGCGGCGCGAAGACCGGCGCGGCGCAACAGATCGACATTGCCGAGCTCGCCCGCCTCAACGCCAATCTCGATGTCGCCGAGATCAGGGAAGAACTGGCGCTGGTAACGCAAGCTTGCAAGCCGTTCGAGCTGGGGGCGTTCCGCGAGGGCCATTTGACGCCCGTCTATTTCGGCAGCGCGCTGCGCAATTTCGGCGTCGGCGATCTGCTGGAGGGTCTGGGCCGGTTCGCGCCACCGCCTCGCGCGCAGGAAAGCGACCTGCGCAAGGTGGATGCGGCTGAGCCGCGCATGAGCGCTTTCGTGTTCAAGATCCAGGCCAACATGGATCCGAACCACCGCGACCGCATCGCCTTCGCCCGCCTGTGTTCGGGCAAGCTGAGCCGCGGCATGAAGGCCAAGCTGGTGCGGACCGGCAAGAATATATCGCTCTCCAGCCCGCAGTTCTTTTTCGCGCAGGATCGTGCGCTGGCCGACGAAGCTTTCGCCGGCGATGTCGTGGGCATTCCCAATCACGGGACGTTGCGGATTGGCGACACCTTGACTGAGGGCGAAGACCTCACCTTTGTCGGCGTCCCCAGCTTCGCGCCTGAAATCGTCCGCCGGGTCCGCTTGACGGATGCGATGAAGGCCAAGAAGCTGAAGGAGGCCTTGCAGCAGATGTCGGAGGAGGGCGTCGTCCAGGTGTTCCGCCCCCGCGACGGGGCGCCCGCTCTGGTCGGCGTGGTTGGTCCGCTGCAGCTCGATGTCCTGAAGGCGCGGCTGGAGGCCGAATATGCGCTGCCGGTGGAATTCGAAGTCTCCGAGTTCCAGTTGGCCCGCTGGATTTCCTCCGACGACCGCAAGAAGCTCGATGCCTTCATCGCGGCCAATGGCTCCGGCGTCGCCGACGATGTCGACGGCGATCCGGTATTTCTTGCCAAGAATGAATTCTATCTCGGCTACACCAGGGAGCGCGCCCAGGGTATTGCCTTCTCCAACGTCAAGGACGTGAAGAAGAAGGCGTGACGCCCGCCGCCAACTGTCACCGGTGAACGCGGATGTGAACAGCGTCCGCGCTTCCACGCCTCACCAGGCGAGCCCATCTGCGTTATAACAATCGGTGCCGTGCTGCTTGTGAGGGCGCGTTACATGCTCCGTCGCATCGCTTTTGTTGTGATCATCGCCATGGCCGGGCTGCTCGCCGCCGCGCCAGCCGAGGCGCGGCGGCGGCACCAGATCGATGCTACGCCATTTTGGCATGCACCCTGCAGCGTGTTTTCCCATCGGCCATGCACGCCGTATTTCTGCAGTGTCTTCAACCGGGGACCCTGCATTCCCGAGATCGATTATCCCTACGGTCAGAACCTGCAATTGACGGTCCAAACCGTGCCGGCGCAGGAAGACGCCGCCAAATACCACAAGCCCGATCACGATCTCGATAATATCGGCGACCTGTTTGCCGCTTTGCGCTCCTGCTGGACGCCGCCGCAAGTGGATGCCGCGAAGGAGGGCATGCAAATGACGGTGCGCTTCAGTTTCAAACGGGACGGCGACATGATCGGTCCCCCGCGTATGACATTTGCCACGGCCGGAGTGCCGGCGGATGTTCGGGATACCTACTTCAAGGCGATAAGCGACTCGCTCAATTCCTGTGTGCCGATGAAATTCACAGGCGGTCTGGGCGGCGCCCTGGCCGGGCGACCGATCGCGATTCGCTACGTTGACAATCGCGAACTGGGCAGGCAGCCGCCAACGCCCTAAACGCGTCCTTTTGTTCGCCGTCATTGCAGGCAATCCAGACGCTTCCACCGTGAGACGACTGGATTGCTTCGCTTATCGCTGGCAATGACATGGGCGACCTGCCAATTTGGCGCATTGCAGTCGGCATCACCGAAGGTGATACCGGACGCCCGAAAATTTGCGGCTTGGAGGAAGACATCGTGGGATTAGGGGTGATGATCTTGGGCCTTGCGCTTTTTCTCGGGGCGCATTCGCTGCCCACGCAACGCGAGTTGCGGGCTCGGGCAATCGTCTCGCTCGGGGAGGGCGGTTACAAGGCCGGTTATGCGCTGGTTTCGCTGGCGGGCTTGGTGCTGATCGCCTGGGGATTTGCCCACTACCGTGCGACGGGCTGGATCGACCTCTGGGACCCGCCGAAGGCGCTCAAGCACATCGCCGTAGCGCTGATGCTGCCGGCCGTCATTCTGGTGGTGGCAGCCTTCATCCGTGGCCACATTTACACCGCGGTCAGGCATCCGATGCTGTCAGGTGTCAAGCTGTGGGCGGCGGCCCATTTGCTTGCCAATGGCGACCTCGGTTCGATCATCCTGTTCGGCTCATTCCTGGGATGGGCGGTATTTGACCGCATCTCGCTCAAACGGCGTAGCGACGCGGGCGCTCCCGCGATTGCGGTCGGCGGTTGGGGGAATGACGCCGTTGCGCTCGCGGTCGGAATAGTTGCCTACCTTGCGCTGGCCTTCGCGTTTCATCCCGTCGTGATCGGCGTTCCCGTGATAGGAGCATAGAAAATGTCGGTCCAGTCCGCGATCAAGCGCAAGACCGCGCCGGACATCCGTTCGCGCAAGAATGGCGAGCCGATCGTGATGCTGACTTCATATCACGCTCATACCGCAGCGCTGGTCGATCGCCATTGCGATGTGATCCTGGTCGGCGATTCCCTGGGCAATGTGATGCATGGCTTCGAGACGACGGTGCCGGTAACGCTGGATATGATGATCCTGCAGGGTCGTGCGGTCATGCGCGGGTCGCAGCGCGCGCTGGTCGTGGTCGACATGCCCTTCGGCTCCTATGAAGCCTCGAAAGAACAGGCATTCCACTCGGCGGCCAGAATCCTGAAAGAAACCCACTGCGGTGCGGTCAAGCTCGAGGGAGGTGCGCGAATGGCAGAGACCATCGCATTCCTTGTCGAACGCGGCATTCCGGTCATGGGCCATATCGGGCTTACCCCACAGTCGATCAATACGCTCGGCTCGTTCCGCGCCCAGGGGCGCGACGAGGCAAGCTGGGAGGGAATCGAGAACGATGCGCGCGCGGTAGCGCAATCCGGCGCGTTCTCGGTCGTGATAGAGGCCGTTGCCGAGCCGCTGGCGCGCAAGATCACGGGAGCGATCGACATTCCTACTATCGGCATTGGCGCAAGCGCAGCCTGCGACGGTCAGGTTCTGGTTCTGGAGGATATGCTCGGCCTGTCTCCCCACGCCCCCAAATTCGTTCGCCGCTATGGCCATCTCGGTCCGATGATCGAGGCCGCGATCGAGAGCTACGCCGCCGACGTGCGCTCGCGGGCTTTTCCGGGGCCGGAGCACGTTTATGCCATGAAGGCGAAGGGCTGAGGGCGGTCGGAATTGCGCCTGACGCTGCAAGTGGATAACCGCCGAACGCGGTTTGTTAACGTCCTGATTGGGCTGGCTTTGCCTTGCCACCGCCATATGACTAGAGTAACGCCGCCGCCTCAGAGGGATCGGGTTTTGGCCAGCGGCGATCAAGCCTTTGTCGGTCGGGATGGGATTTACCTAAGTGTCTGAATTATTTGACGAAGTAGACGAGGAGGTCCGCCGGGAACAGCTCAAAAAGCTGTGGGATCGGTATTCGATCTATATCATCGCGGGAGCGCTTTTGATCATCGCCGCGGTCGGCGGCTGGCGCGGGTACCAATATTTGGAGGCAAAGAAGGCGGCCGAGGCGGGTGCGGCTTTCGATGCGGCCGTCAATCTCTCCGAACAGAACAAGCATTCCGAGGCGGAGGCTGCCTTCGACAAACTCGCAGCGACCGCGCCGTCGGGGTACCGTATGCTGGCGCGGCTGCGGGCTGCGGCCGAGGCGGCGACCCGAGATCCGCAGGCCGGCGCCAAGCTCTACGACGAAATTGCAGCCGATCGCAGTGTCGGAACGCTGGAGCAGGATCTGGCGAGGGTTCGCGCTGCCGGCCTTGTGTTGGAAACGGCGAGCTATCCTGGCATGCTGCAGCGTCTCGAGCCCGAGACCAAGCCGGACTCGACGTTTCGTCATACTGCGCGCGAGCTGCTGGCTCTCTCGGCCTGGCGCGCCAATGATACCGCGGCCGCGCGTCAGTGGCTGGACATGATGGCTAATGACGGCGAGACCCCCTCGGGGATGCGCTCGCGGGCCGAAGCATTGCTGGCTTTGCTTCCGCCGGTTGCGAAGAGCTGACGGCTTAGGGAAACGACTTGAACGAGACATCGACCATGCGCCGTATGCAACGTCTGATCGCGGCTTCCGTTCTTGTAGCCTTCTCGGGCGCATCGGTGGGCTGTTCGAGCAATGTCTCCAGCTTCGATCCCATGGACTGGCTTGATTGGATCGACACGAAGAAGAAGCTGCCGGGCGAGCGCAAGCCGGTTTTTCCGGAGGGCGTGCCGGGTCTCGAACAGGGTGTGCCCAAGTCGCTTTACAAGGGCAACTCGCAGCAGGAGGCCGATCAGAACGCGCAGGCCGCTGTCCCAGCCGCGCCACCCGCTCAGGATACCAAGCCCAAGCGCGCCGCGAAGTCGAAAACCAAGCAGCCCGCGACTGCGAGCACGGACGCAGCGGCGGCCCCGGAAGAGGATGCAACGCCGGCCGCGCCGCCACCCCCGAAGCCCAAGAAGATCGCGCGCCAGCGCACCACTACCCCGCCGCCTGACCAGCCGGCCGATGCGCAACCTGCCGCTGCCCAGCCGGCGCAACCGGCTCAAGCCACGCAGCAATCGGCCGCGCCGTTCCCGGCGCCGGTGCCGGCCGGCTCGTTCTCGCGCTAGTTTTCTGATCGAGCACCTCCTGGCGCGATCCCGGTCCGGTTGCCGCCAGAACATGCGCTGTTTGGATTTTTTCCCGCGTCCGGATCGCTGATGTCCTTTACGATCGCCATTATCGGCCGGCCCAATGTCGGAAAATCGACGCTGTTCAATCGGCTGGTTGGACAGAAGCTGGCGTTGGTCGACGACGAACCCGGGGTTACCCGTGACCGCCGCGAAGGCGCGGGGCGGCTTGGCGATCTCGAGTTCACCGTGATCGACACCGCGGGCCTCGACGAGGGCGCGAAGGGCTCCCTGACCGCACGCATGCAGGAGCAAACCGAAACCGCGATCAAGCTCGCAGACGCATTGATGTTTGTCATCGATGCTCGTGCTGGGCTCACGCCCAACGACCGCGCCTTTGCCGATTTCGCGCGCCGCGCCGACAAGCCCGTTGTTCTCATCGCCAACAAGAGCGAGGGCAAGCAGGGAGAAACGGGCGCAATGGAAGCCTACGCCCTGGGCCTGGGCGAGCCGATCCAGGTCTCGGCCGAGCACGGCGAGGGCATGAGCGATCTCTACGATGCCCTGCGCGCCCTGTGGCCTGAACCTGCCGAGGCGGGCGAAGCGCTCGACGATGACGACGTCATCGAAACGGACGAGGAACTGGCGAAACGTCCGATCCGCGTGGCCGTCGTCGGCCGGCCCAATGCGGGCAAGTCCACGCTGATCAATCGCCTGCTCGGCGAGGAACGGCTGTTGACGAGCGCAGAAGCCGGCACCACGCGCGATTCGATTTCGGTGGAGGTCGACTGGAACGGCCGCAAATTTCGCGTCTTCGACACGGCAGGCCTGCGGCGGCGCTCGCGGATCGGGGAAAAGCTGGAAAAGCTTTCGGTGGCGGACGCGCTGCGTGCGGTTCGTTTCGCCGAGGTCGTAGTACTGATGATGGATGCGCGGAACAGGTTCGAGGAGCAGGACCTGCGTATCGCCGATCTGATCGAGCGCGAGGGCCGTGCGCTGGTGATCGCGGTCAACAAATGGGATTTGATTGAAGCGAAATCCGGTGCGATTTCCGCGCTGCGCGCCGATGCCGATCACTGGCTTCCCCAGGTGACGGGCGCCCCCATCGTTGCCGTGTCGGGCCTGACGGGCGAGGGCATCGATCGGCTGATGAAGGCGATCGAAGCGGCGTATGCGGTGTGGAACAAGCGCGTACCAACCGCCTTGCTCAATCGCTGGTTCGAGCAAGCGGTGGACGCAAATCCGCCGCCTGCGGTCTCGGGCCGGCGGTTGAAACTGAACTATATCACGCAAGCCAAGGCGCGGCCGCCGAGCTTTGTGCTGTTCTGTTCGCGTGCCGATGCAGTGCCGCAGTCCTATCTTCGCTATCTGGTCAATTCACTGCGCGAGCATTTTGACCTGCCCGGCACGCCGGTGCGTGTATCGCTGCGCGAGAAGGCGAACCCGTTCGCGCACAAGCGCAGGCGGCAATCATGAACGAACAGGTCCGGGCGGCGACAGTCGAAGTTTCGCAAACGGCGCGGCCGGCGCCCGGTGCGGCCGTGTCATTCATCTTCATCACCATCCTGCTCGACATGCTCGCGCTCGGCCTGATCATGCCGATCCTGCCGAAGCTCGTGGAAAGCTTCGTCGATAACGACACCGCGCGAGCCGCCCGTATCTTCGGCCTGTTCGGCACGGCGTGGGCGCTGATGCAGCTGATTTTTTCGCCGATCCTGGGCAGCCTGTCGGATCGGTTCGGCCGAAGGCCGGTTGTGCTGTTGTCGAATTTCGGGCTTGGGCTCGACTATGTCCTGATGGCGATGGCGCCGTCCTTGATCTGGCTGTTCGTCGGCCGCATCATCTCGGGCGTCACGTCGGCGAGCGTTTCAACGGCCTTCGCCTATATCGCGGACATAACGCCCGCGGAACGGCGCGCCGCTGTGTTCGGCAAGGTCGGTGCCGCCTTTGGCGCCGGATTCATCCTGGGCCCGGCGATCGGCGGTTTGCTTGGCAACCTCGATCCACGGCTGCCGTTCTGGGCGGCGGCCGGCTTGAGTTTTGCCAACACGCTCTATGGCCTGTCGATCCTGCCAGAGTTGCTTCCACGTGATCGCAGGTCTCCGTTTCGCTGGAAAAGCGCCAATCCGATCGGCGCACTTCGCTTCTTGCGCTCCGATCCCGTACTTGCCGGCCTGTCGGTGGTGAACTTCTTTGCCCAGCTATCGCATGCGGTTCTGCCCTCGACTTTCGTGCTCTATGCGACCTATCGCTACGGCTGGGATGCAAAGACAGTCGGCCTGACGCTGGCGATGGTCGGCGTTGGCGCCATGGTGGTGCAGGGCGTTGCGATCGGGCCGATCGTCGGCCGCCTCGGCGAACGCCGCGCGCTGATTCTGGGGCTCATCTGCGGCGCCCTGGGATTTCTGATTTTCGGCACCGCGCCGAGCGGTCCAACAAGCTGGCTGGGGATTCCCGCGATGGCACTTTGGGGCGTGTCGGGGGCGGCGCTGCAGGCGCTCAATAGCCGACGGGTCAAGCCGGATCAGCAGGGCCAGCTGCAGGGCGCGACAGGCAGCGTGCAAAGCGTTTCTCAACTCCTCGGGCCGTTCCTGTTTACGCTGACCTTTGCCTATTTCATCAGCGCGCAGGCGCCGGTGCATTTGCCGGGCGCGCCGTTTCTGCTTGCCGCGGCCTTGTTGCTGCTGGCACTCGCGGTCGCTGTGCGCACGCTCTCTAGGGTGCCAAGCCGCTGACTGCCGGCCGGACGCTCCGGCCGGCTTACGTTCAACCTGCTACTTCACCAGCGGACAATCGCTTTCGCTGAGTGGCCGTGCGGCTTCCTCCGCCGGAATCGTCGCTACGAGTTTGTAGTAATCCCAGGGATATTTGGATTCTTCGGGCTTCTTGACCTCGAACAGATAGGCCGGGACCAGCTTGCGTCCATCGATGCGGATGGAGCCCTTGCCGAACAGCGGATCATCGGTTGGCAGCTCCTTCATCTTGGCCACGACCTTGGCGCCGTCATGCGGATTATTTCCCATGGCCTCGAGCGTCTTCAGATAGTGCAGCACGCCCGAATAGAGTCCTGCCACCGTCATCGACGGCATCGTTCCCTTCGGCGAGAGCTTCTGGAGACGCTTGGACCATTCGCGGGTCTGGTCATTCATGTCCCAGTAGAAGGATTCGGTGAAGGTGAGGCCCTGCGCGGTCTTCAGGCCCAACGCATGTACGTCATTGATGAATAGCAGCAGCGCCGCGAGCTTCTGGCCGCCTGCAACAATTCCGAATTCGGAAGCCTGCTTGATCGCGTTGGTGGTATCGCCGCCAGCGTTGGCAAGGCCGACCACTTTCGCCTTCGATGATTGCGCCTGCAGCAGGAACGAGGAGAAATCCGAGGTGTTGAGCGGATGCTTGACCCCGCCCAGTACCTTGCCGCCAGCGGCGGTGACGACCGCGGCGGTATCGCGCTCAAGCGCATGACCGAAAGCGTAGTCTGAAGTCAGGAAGAACCAGGTGTCGCCGCCTGCTTTTGTCAGCGCCTTGCCAGTGCCGTTGGCGAGCATGTAGGTGTCGTACGTCACCGACAACGTGTTCGGCGTGCAGGCCTTTCCGGTAATGTCGGCGCTGGCGCCGCCCGAATTGATCAGGATGGCGTTCTTGTCCCTAACGAGATTGGACACCGCGAGCGCCACGCTCGAGGTGGGCGTATCGACAACCGCATCGACCTTTTCGACGTCGATCCACTGCCGCGCGATATTGACGCCGACGTCGGGTTTGTTCAGATGGTCGCCGATCAGGACATCGATCTTCCAGCCTTTGGCAGGAAGGCCGGAATCCTCGACCGCCATTTTGACCGCGGCTACCGAATTAGGCCCGCCGATGTCGGCGTAAAGGCTCGACATGTCGTTGAGCACACCGATTTTCGCCGTCTTGTCCTGAGCGAGCGCCGATGTCGCCAACCCAACCCCTGCGAATGCGAGAAGCGCGGCGTAGCGCCGCGCGATTGTTGTCGTCATCGTCAATCCTCCACGTGTTGCAGCGGGCCGGCTCACTTGTTTAGGAACCTTCGCCCGATGTCATCGCGATAGTCCTTCTTGCTCGTCGCGGCAATGCGTTATCGCAGCGCATCTGTTGGAAATTCGTTGACACGCGGCTGGCAGCCTTACGCCGGCGCGCGAAAGTGCTTCAACGTTCGGGTCGGGTAGTCGTAGAGCATGCCGGTTTCGTTCCAGGACGGCAGGCACATCGGCACGATATGTTCCGCTGCCTGCTCAGGCGTGTCGAGCGTCATCGGGTCTTCGCCAGGGAATACGGTAGCGCGCATACGCGTGCGGATCGGGCCCGGGTTGAACAGATTGACGCGAAGCGGCGTCGATGCCGTTTCATGCGCCCATACCCGCGCCAGTACCTCGAGCGCAGCCTTCGAAGTGGCATAGGGGCCGAGATAGGCGGTCGCCTTGCTCGCCGCACCTGAGGTGACGAACACGGCGCGGCCGGCGTCCGATCGCTTGAGCAGCGGCTCCATGCATCGGATCATTTGAAAATTGGCCGATAGGTTGACCGCGATTACGTCGTTCCAGGGCTTCATCTCGATATGACCGAGCGGCGAAGACGGTCCGGCGATACCGGCATTGCCGAGGAGGATGTCGAGTCTGCCATGGCGCTCGTGCAGGGCCGCACCGAGCCGCGCAATGCCGTCGAAATCGGTGAGGCTGAGCGGCACCAAAGTGGCGCTGCCGCCGTCCTTTCGGATCTCGTCGTCGAGTTCCTCGAGCCCGCCTTGGGTCCGCGCCACCGCGATGATATGCGCGCCTCGCCTTGCGAGCGCGCACGCGGTGGCATAACCGATGCCGCGCGAGGCACCCGTGACGAGAGCGATCCGGTCGGCGAGAAGTAGTGTCATTGGAACGATTCCGGAGTGACAAACATGGTTTCATACGCGGGCTTGACCCACGTATCCATCTACTTCGGAAGAGATTCTCGCGAAACGCTGCTTGCCGGGCCGAGCCCGGCAATGACGAGTGGTCAGCTTGCCTCCGCCAGCAGGGATAATTGCCGCGGCTGCGGTTCAACCTGGTTCTGGTCGGTGAGGTTGGTAGGATAGGCCCCGGTGAAACAATGATCGGAAAATTTCGGGTTCGCAGGGTCTCGACCGGGATAACCCATGGCACGGTACATGCCGTCGACCGACAGAAACGCGAGCGTATCCGCGCCGATCAGTTCGCGCATCTCTTCGAGGTCGTGTTTGGCCGCGAGCAGGCCGCCCCTGTCAGGCAGATCGATGCCGTAGTAGTCGGGATAGAGGATCGGCGGAGAAGCGAGGCGGAAGTGAACCTCGCGGGCGCCGGCGTCACGCATCATGCGGACGATCTTTTTCGAGGTGGTGCCGCGCACGAGCGAATCATCGATCAGGACAATGCGCTTGCCTTCGATCGCCGCCCGGTTGGCCGAATGCTTCATGCGCACCCCGAGTTCACGCACGCTCTGGGTCGGCTGGATGAAGGTGCGGCCCACATAGTGGTTGCGGATGATGCCGAGTTCGAAGGGCACGCCGGAATGCTGACTGTAGCCAACCGCGGCCGGCACGCCGGAATCGGGCACCGGCACGACAACGTCGGCCGGCACGTGGCTCTCGCGCGCAAGCTGCGCGCCAAAGGCCTTGCGGACGTCGTACACCGAGCGTCCGCCGACGATGGAATCCGGCCGCGAAAAATAAATGTATTCGAAAATGCAGGGACGGGGCGGCTTCGGCGGAAACGGCTTGTGGCTCTGCGCACCACGCTCGTCGAAAACGACGATTTCGCCGGGCTCGACGTTGCGGACATATTTGGCGCCAATGATGTCGAGGGCACAGGTCTCGGACGCGAGGATCGGACAGCCGTCGAATTCGCCGAGCACCAGCGGCCGGATACCGAGCGGATCGCGCGCGCCGATCAGCTTCTTGTTGGTTAGCGATACCAGCGAGTAGGCGCCCTCGATTGCGCGCAGCGCCTCGATGAAGCGGTCGATGAAATGGCTACGTTTGGATTGCGCAACCAGATGCAGAATGACCTCGGTGTCGGTGGTGGATTGCATCATCGCGCCGGCCCGCACCAGTTCGCGGCGAAGCGTCAGGCCATTGGTGAGGTTGCCGTTGTGGCCGACCGCAAACCCGCCGGCGTTCAATTCGGCAAATAGCGGCTGCACATTGCGCAGGATGGTCTCGCCGGTGGTCGAGTAGCGCACGTGACCGACGGCGGCATTGCCGGGCAGGCGCTCGATTACCTCGCGGCGGGAGAAGGTGTCGCCGACAAGGCCAAGGCGCCGTTCGGAATGAAACCTGGCTCCGTCGAAGGAAACGATGCCCGCGGCTTCCTGGCCGCGATGCTGCAGGGCATGCAACCCGAGCGCGGTGATTGCGGCCGCTTCGGAATGGCCGAAAATGCCGAACACGCCGCACTCCTCGCGCAGCGTATCGCCTTCCAGGTCGGGTTGTTCCAGATAGAGGGCGCCGGGGTCGGGCCCGGGCGTTTCGGCGTCGTCGGAAGGGCTCTGTTTACAGTCCATCGCGCCTCTCTCTGGCCAGATATTAACGTCCCGCCGGCTTTTCGATCAGCTTTTTCAGGCTGTCGCGCGCAGGCTTGCTATAGCCATCGCCTGACGCCGGCGCCTGATCGGCGTCAGTCTGCTCATCTTCAGGTTTATTCTTCTTGAATCTCTTCAAGATGGTGTTCTCGGGGTCGTCCGGCAAGAGCGCCATCAGCCAATCTCCGGTTCCCTGCAATACCACCCTGGACTTCGCACCGGTGACCCAGTCGGGGCGCTGTTTTTCCGGGACGAGCCAACTGAAGAACAGGTAGGCCACAACGACGATAAGCAAGCCGCGGGCCAGCCCGAACAGGAAGCCGAGCGTGCGGTCCAGCGCCCCGATCCTGGAATCGAGGATCATGTCGGAAATCCGCACGGTAATGACCGAAACCACGATCAAGGTACCAATGAAGACACCGGCCACCACGGCCACGGCCGCGATGGTGTCGTTGTTGAAATAGGTCTTGGCGGTCGGCAACAGCTTGGAGAAGGAATAAAGCGTCACCAGCGCGGCGGCGCCCCATGCCGCGATCGAGAGGATTTCGCGCATGAAGCCGCGTACCATCGCAAGCAGGCCGGAAATGAGCATCACCGCGAGCAGGACGAGATCGAGGATCGTTATCGGCATCGGCTGGTCAGGTCCGCTCGTAAGTACAAACCGCGAATCGGCACCGTACTAGGTGACGGTTCCCGGGGGCGCCCGGCAAGGATGAAGTTTGTCCGGTCCGGCCCCCGCGCGCGGGATGTATAGCGGCGAGGGCGGGTAACGTCACCTGCGCCTAGCCTTCGTGACGTCGGATTCTCGCGGGTGTGGCATTTTTTTCCGCCGCAATGCTGTCGCGATTGGGATGATCCCTGTTCCCTTTTGGCGCGCCGCGCGCCGCGATTTCTGCAACCAGGCTGGTCAACCCACCAACGGTGTCCAGAGAAAGGCCGGCCTCGCCCCCGACCTCGCCGCGGGCCGATTCGGGCAGCACGGCGCGGCCAAAGCCAAGCTTTGCAGCCTCTTTCAGTCGCGCGGATGTCTGCGCCACCGGCCGAACCGCGCCCGAGAGCGAAATCTCTCCGAAATAGACCGCATCCGTCGGCAACGGCGCGTTGACCAGGGAAGATACCAGGGCAGCGGCAGCAGCGAGGTCGGCGGCGGGCTCCTGGATTCTCAAACCGCCTGCCACGTTCAAATAAACGTCATGACCCGACAATTTGACCCCGCAATGGGCCTCCAGCACCGCCAGTACCATTGCAAGCCTGCTCGGGTCCCAGCCCACCACGGCCCGGCGCGGCGTCCCGAGGGAGGTAGGCGCCACCAGCGCCTGCAATTCCACCAGCAGCGGGCGGGTACCCTCGATGCCGGCGAATACGGCCGTTCCGGGGCTGCCGAGGTCGCGTTCCGACAGGAACAATTCGGACGGGTTGGAGACCTCGCGCAGGCCGAGGCCCGTCATTTCGAACACGCCAATCTCGTCGGTGGGACCAAAGCGATTTTTCACCGCGCGCAAAATGCGGAACTGTTGCGAGCCTTCCCCCTCGAAGGACAATACGGCATCCACCATGTGCTCCACGACGCGGGGGCCGGCGATCTGGCCATCCTTGGTGACGTGGCCGACCAGGATGATCGCTGCGCCCGATTTCTTGGCGAACCTGATCAGCGCCTGCGCCGACGCCCGGACTTGCGTCACCGTCCCCGGTGCCGATTCGACCGTGTCGGTCCACATGGTCTGGATCGAATCGATCACGATCAGGCGGGGCACCGCGCCATCGGACAAGGTCGAGACGATATCCTCGACGGAGGTTTCCGCAGCCAATTGCACCGGCGCGTCAGCAAGACCCAGCCGCTCGGCGCGCAACCTCACCTGGGCTATGGCCTCTTCGCCCGAAATGTAGACGGCGCGATGGCCCGCGCGAGCCACCAGGCTGGTGGCCTGCGTCAGAAGTGTCGACTTGCCGATGCCGGGATCGCCACCGACGAGCAGGACCGAGCCGCGAACAAAACCTCCGCCCGTGACACGGTCGAGTTCGGCCATGCCGGAAGCCAGGCGAGGGGCTTCCTGGCTCTTGCCACTAAGGCTTTCCAGCGCGAACTGGCGGCCCTTCCGCCTGGATCGCACCGAGACCGGCATTGTGGTCGCGCCGGTTACATCCTCTTCCGCCAGCGTGTTCCATTCACCGCAAGCGTCGCACTTTCCCTGCCAGCGGTTGTAGGCCGCGCCGCAGTTCTGGCAGACAAAGGAGAGCGCGTTCTTGGCCATGGATTCAATCGGCGGATTTCAATCGGCGACAAATTCGAAGACGAAGGTCCTCCCTTAGCATGGAATGACTGCCGGAGTTCTCCCGAAGCTGACCTCGGACTTGATCTTCAGCGCATAACCCCAGAGATTTTCAGGAAAATGCGGTCCACAGCGTGAAAAGGCCGGCGGCGAGCATGATGGCGTCCATCAGGCGCCGAAACATCTCCGGTTCGAGATGCAGGACAAAGCGTTTGGCGATGAAGGCGCCAAACATCAGCGAGGAGCCCGCTATCAGACCCTGCAGCGCGATTTCGGCCGTCAGCGCGCCGAACCGTTCGAAGGTCGCCGTTTTGCTCAAGTACATGCCGAGGGAACTGGCAGCTTCGGTGGCGAGAAATGCACCCTTGGTGAGGCCGTAGAACAGAAACAGCGGCACGCTCAAGGGGCCGGTTGAAACCACGATGCCGGTGAGATAGCCGATCACGGCGCCGCCGATCGCAAGATGCCAGAGCGACAGGCGGAAGCGATGGCTGGCGAGCCAATGCCGCACTGGCACCATCGCGATCAGAAACAAGCCGATGGCTAGATCGACTGCACGCGAGGGCAGCACCAAAAGCGTGCGCGCGCCCAGCGCCGCGGCGGGAACCGCGGGCAGCGAATAGGCAGCGCAAGCCCGCCAGTCGACATCCCGCCACCAGGCCAGGATGCGCGACAGGTTGGCCATCACAGCGGCGATCGCCATGATCGGCACGGCTTGTTTCGGACCATACTCATAAATGAGGACAGGCATCAGCATGATCGACGAGCCGGTGCCGACGATGCCGCTGATCGTGCCGGCGAAGAGGCCCACCGTGAGGACGAACAGGAAATCCAAGCGTCTTTCTCCCGAATCGGTGGTCGGCTCTCGCATTGCGAAACACGACGCTGCGTCGTGTCCGATTGCAAAGCAAGGCTTGACCGATTGTCCCGGGGGAAGGGAAGGATTACCGTGGTATGAAGCAAACCGGGACGCTCGACGACAATCGACTGCGTCCCCTAAACTCAGGGAGGGCTGGGATGGCCAGGTTCACTGACCGCGATATGCGCGGCGAGAACTCGGAAGCTGTTGCCGGAAACGGATTGATCGATCGTCGCGCACTGCTTGGGCGCGGAATGGTGTTCGCGGGCGCGATGAGTACGGGCATCGGCCAGTCATCCGCGGCGGCGGGCGCCGAACCACTCGTCGATGATCCCTGGAGCCTTGAATTCGGCGACCCGATGCTACCCTACCAGGTGCCATCGAAGTTCGAAGCAAAGGTGGTGCGGACGCTGAGCAATCCCAATCACGAGCCGCGCAATTCGCACGCCCGCACGCCTCACCACCTGCTGCAGGGGACGACCACGCCGAATGGGTTGCATTTCACCATCAATCATGGCGGTGTCCCCGACATCGATCCCGACAAGCATCGGCTGGTGATTCACGGACTGGTGAAACAGCCGCTGGAGTTCACGCTCGAAACATTGTCGCGCTATCCCCTGACGTCGCGGGTTACGTTCCTGGAATGCGGCGGCAACAGCGCGCCGCTGTTTTCTCCGCAACCGCTGCAAGAAAACGTGCAGGCCCTGCATGGCCTCGTCTCCTGCGCGGAGTGGACCGGGGTCAGGCTTTCGACCCTGCTCGAGGAAACCGGCGTCGATCCCAAGGCGAAGTGGCTGATCGCGGAGGGCGCGGACTCGCCGCATCTCAGCCGCAGCGTCCCGGTGAAGAAGGCGCTCGATGACGCCATGATCGTGCTCTATCAGAATGGCGAGCGTCTGATGCCGGGCAACGGCTATCCGATGCGGCTGCTCCTGCCGGGCTACGAGGGCAACATGAACGTCAAGTTCCTGCGCCGTATCAAGCTCGTGGAAGAACCGGCCATGAGCTACTATGAAGCGAGGACCTATTCGCAGCTCCTGCCCGGCGGCAAGGCGTACCGGTTCTATTTCGTGCAGGAAGTCAAATCCTTCATCACCAGCCCTTCACACGGCATGGCGTTGAAGGGACCCGGTCTCTACGAGATTTCGGGCCTCGCTTATTCCGGCACCGGGCGGATCGAAAAGGTGATGGTTTCGGCCGATGGCGGGGCGAGCTGGGCGCAGGCGGCGCTTCAGGAGCCGGTGCTGAGCAAGGCGTTCACCCGCTTTCGCATGCCCTGGCGCTGGGATGGTGGTCCAGCGACGCTGCAAAGCCGTGCCTGGGACGAAGCCGGCAACGTGCAACCGACGCGCGCCGAATTCGTGGCCGTGCGCGGCGAACTGACCAAGCCGCCGCCGGTTCTGGCTTTCCCCAATCAGCATTACAATTCGATCACCAGTTGGGGTGTGGGAAGCAACGGGGAGGTGAAGCATGTTTACGCCTAAGAGGGCCGTGCTTGCCGGCTCGCTGTTGCTGGCGGTCGTGGCCGATGCCTCGATGGCCGAGACGCCACATCTCGGCAAGCCGATTGACGAGGCCGCCATCGCCAACTGGGACATCAGCGTCATGCCCGACGGCGCTGGATTGCCGAAGGGCAGCGGCACGCCCGCGCAGGGCGCGCCCATATTCGCTGAGAAATGCTCGGCGTGTCACGGCGACAACGGCAAGGGCGGCATCGCCGCAGCTGTGGTCAGCGATGTCAAGATCGACAGCATCTCGGCAGCACAGAAGACGATCAAGAACTTCATAGGCAATTCGACGACGATCTTCGATTTCATCCGACGCGCGATGCCCTTCCAGGCGCCGCGCTCGCTGAGCGACGACGAAGTCTACGCGCTTACGGCCTATATCCTGGCAGAGAACAAATTGATCGGCGCCAACGATGTGATGAATGCGGAGACGCTGCCGAAGGTGAAAATGCCCAATCGCGACAATTTCATCATCCGTTTTCCGGATCGCATCTGAACCGGCGATGGCCCGAGATCGAATCGTGGCCGCGCTCTTGGAGAGGGCGGCCTTGCATTCAGACGGTTTTGGGCGAGCCGGGCCCGGCTCGCTCGGTGCCTGATCCACTTGCCGTGCCCATTCGATCCCCACCGAACCGGATCGTCCATTGCGCAACCGAGAGCAGGAGGGCATCGAAGACTTCACGGCCCTGCTCGAGTTCTCTTTGGGTCACAGGGGGACAGCCGGGCCTGCTGCGGATGATCTGGGTCGTCGTCGACCAGTCGAGTCTCGCCGCCTTGCACGCGACGATCAGTCCATACAGCCGGCCGCCCTTCATAAGGGGTTCGATTTCCTCGGCCTTCACTTCCGTCATGAATGCCAGCGCAGCCACGACCTTGTCGTGTTCGCCCCTCACGGCAAAGCGGTTTACCGTTGGATCCTTCAGTTTGCCGGCGCGATTGAGCGCGACGACCTCGTTCATCACCTCGGTATAATCGATCGGGCTCGACGGCGCGATGTTTGCCGCAGCGTTCGGCGAAGTGGCCTTCTCATTCGTCCCCTGTCGGGTCGCCGTTGACAGCCGCAGCCATACGGCGTCGGTGGCCATGGACAGGACTTTCCGCAACAGCTTCGCCGGAATGTCCAATCGAAGTCCGAGCCGTTCGATCAGGCTCTCGTCACGTTCCGCTTTCCCGACCAGCGTCGCGTAACCGCTTTCGGAAAACCGGGCGCCTGCATTCTGGGCCAGCGCGTTGAACACGTCGGCATCGCCACGCTTGATCAGCATTTCAGTCAGCGCTTCGTTGAGGCTCTTTCTGGCCGAGATCGCCAGCAAATGTTGCTGTCCGCGGCTGTGCGCGATTTCGATCAGCTGTTTCTCCGACAGGCGGTTGGATTTTGCGAGCACCGGGGAAGCAACGGCTGCATCCTCGTGGAACGCCAATTGGCGTACCGTCTCTCGTGGGGCGAGCTCGATCTCGGACAGAATTGTGCTCAGATCGATCAATGCCTGCGCGTCGACGCGCTCCATCAACCGAATGAGCACGTCGTCGAAGACATCCGTCTGGGTTTCGTCAAGCCGATCGACGTCGGCCCGAAACAGGTTTGCGACCTGCTCGAGGATTTGCGTTTGCCGCGACGGCGATCCGACCTTTATGACGTCATCGAGTTCAGCGATCAAAGCCGCCGATGCTGTCTCAGCCATGAGAATCCCAACCTGAAAATGAAATGCCGCATCAAACCTTCGCAATGTTCGCGCCGGGCATAAGTCACGCCACAAGTGCGACCTTCTGAAACGCCTTCACAAGCGCCCGCTCCATGCCGTCCATTTTCCACAAGACCCTGTGGGTGTCCTGGCTGGACATCGCGGGACGCTACGGCCTCGACTCAATCAATGCCGCAAAGATATCCGAGATCGTCGACAATCTCACCAGGTCCGATATCTCATCCCCCTTCAGGGCATCGGGATAAGGCGAGCCGTTGGGGGGAACCGGCGCCAAGCATCGAGATTTCGACAATCCCTGCTCTGTTACTTCAATACGATCCATGCCGGCGCGTGGTCGCTTGCGCCCTCTTCGCCCCGCACGAGGCGGTCGACGCCGGCCTTTTTCAGCCGAGGCGCAAGAAGCGGACTGACGAGCAGGTGATCGAGCCGCAAGCCCGCGTCGCGCGGCCAGCGGTTGCGCTTGTAGTCCCAGAACGTGAACATCGGTCGTGCCGGATACAGGGCGCGGATCGCATCCGTCCAGCCTTGCGCGACCAGCGCCTCGAACGCGGCGCGGCTCCTGGGCTGGATCAACGCATCCTTGTCCCATGATTTCGTCGGATAGATGTCGAGCGGCGTCGGGGCAACGTTGTAATCGCCTGCGAGCACCACGGGGACATCCTGCCGGATGAATTTCGCAGCATGCGCTCGAAGCCGCGCGAACCAATCAAGCTTGTAGTCGAATTTGGGCCCGGGTTGCGGATTGCCGTTCGGCAGATACAGGCTGCCGACGATGATGCCTTTGATCGCCGCCTCGATATAGCGCGCCTCGCGGTCGCCCGCCTTGCCGGGCAGTTCCGTGCGGATCAGCACCGGATCGGAGTTGCGCGCCAGGATCGCGACGCCATTCCATGATCTTTGCCCGCGCCACACCGCGCCATAACCGGCATTTTCGATCGCGGCGTGGGGAAAGTCGGCGTCGGTCGACTTCAGCTCCTGCAGGGCGACGATGTCGGGTTTGGCCTGTTGCAGCCAGCGCAGCAGGTTCGGCAGGCGCCGATTGATGTTGTTGATGTTGAAGGTCGCGACTTTCATCGGCCGGCAAGCACTGAAGACGTTCGGGCCAGTTCAATTCTCGACCGTATCACCCCTGTAGACGCGCGTGTATCGCGCGCCGAGGCTTGTGAGCACCTCATATCCGATGGTGCCAAAGTGGTGTGCAAGTTCGTCAACGGTAATGCCTTCGCCCAGTAGCGTCACCATGTGGCCGCGTCGCACGGCGTTCTTCTCGAGATCGGTGACGTTGACCGCCATCAGGTCCATCGAGATGCGCCCAGCGACGGGGCAGCGTTTGCCGGCGACCACCACTTCGGCTCCGCGTGTGCCGTCATTGCTGCCGCCGGCGCGGAAATAACCGTCGGCATAGCCAGCGGAAACGATCGCCAGCCTGGTTGGCCGCCGTGCGGTCCAGGTCCCGCCATAGCCCACGGTTTCGCCGCGATCGACCTCGCGGATCTGCAGCACCCGCGCCTTCAGATCGACCACCGGCTGCATCGGATTGTCGGCTTCCGGCGTTGGATTGACGCCGTAAAGTGCGGCGCCCGGGCGCACCATGTCGAAGAGGAAGGGACCGCCCAGAAAAATGCCGGACGAATTCGACAGCGACGCAGGCACGCCGGCAAACAGGCTCGCAATTTCGCGAAACGATGCAAGCTGTCTCGCGTTCATCGGGTGATTGAGGTTTTCGGCGCAGGCGAGGTGGCTCATGACGAGCGAGATACCGTGATCGCCGGCGTTGACCCTGGGAATAATGCCCTGTGCTTCCGAAACAGTAAGGCCCAGGCGGTGCATACCGCTGTCGATGTGAATGGCCACGCCACCCGACCAGCCGGAGCGGCGGCAGAACACATCCCACTCGGCGAGCTCGTTGAGGTCGCCGATCACCGGCTTGGCATCGATCTTGGCGTAGGCCTCGCCAGTGTTCTGGATGAAGCCGTTGAGGACGTAGAGGATGGCGGAGGGCACTGCCGCGCGCGCGGCACGCGCTTCATCCATCGTGGCGACGAAGAACGTCTTGCAGCCGGCCTTGCCGAGCGCTTTTGCAACGGGTGCAAGTCCGCAGCCATAGGCGTTGGCTTTTATGACGGCGGCGCATTCGGCCGGCACGGCGGTCTTCTCGAGCTTGCGCCAGTTGGCCACGACGGCATCGAGATCCACCGTCAGCACGCCGGCGACCGTGCCCAATGCGGCAGCCTTGTTTGCCTCGGCCGACAGCAGGGAATTGGCCGGGATCGATTTTGGGTCCGAGACGACGTTCATGCCGTACCATACGCACAGCGCGGCGGCCGTTCAACCGCCGCCCAGACGCTTCAGTACGTTCGTGCGGGCAGGTGACTGTCGGCCATGATATCGCCGAAACGCGTCACGCTGGCATCGAACTGGAGTTCGACGGTGCCGGTGGGACCGTGGCGCTGCTTGCCGATGATCACTTCGGCCTTGCCGTGAGCAAGCTCCATCTCGGTGTGCCATTTCTCATGCTCGGGCGTACCCGCGCGCGGCTCTTTGGTCGCAAGATAGTACTCTTCGCGAAACACGAACATCACGACGTCTGCGTCCTGTTCGATCGAGCCGGATTCGCGCAAGTCGGACAATTGCGGGCGCTTGTCGTCACGGTTTTCGACCTGGCGAGAAAGCTGCGACAGTGCGATGACGGGAACGTTGAGCTCCTTGGCGAGCGCCTTCAGGCTGGTGGTGATTTCCGTGACTTCCTGAACGCGACTCTCGGACCGCTTGCCGGTCCCCTGAAGAAGCTGGATATAGTCGACCACCAGAAGGTCGAGGCCCTTCTGGCGTTTCAGTCGGCGTGCCCGGGCGGTGAGTTGCGATATCGAGAGGCCGCCGGTCTCGTCGACATAGAAGGGCAGCGACTGCAATTCGATCGAATAGTCGCGGATTTTTTCGAAGTCGGCTTCGGTGATGCCGCCACGGCGGATCGTGCTCGACGGGATACCGGTGCGTTCGGCGATGATGCGTGTGGCGAGCTGCTCGGCCGACATTTCGCAGGAGAAGAAACCAACGACGCCGCCGTTGACCGCTTTGGTCGTGCCATCGGCCTGCACCTCGCCGCGATAGGCCTTCGCGACGTTGTAGGCAATATTGGTGGCGAGGGCTGTCTTGCCCATGCCCGGGCGGCCGGCCACAATGATCAGGTCGGACGGCTGCAAGCCGCCCATCTTGGTGTCGAGATTGCGCAAACCGGTGGCGATGCCCGATAATTTTCCATCACGCTGAAAGGCCTTTGCCGCCATGTCGACGGCAACGGTGAGAGCCTGGGCGAATTGCTGAAAGCCTCCGTCGTAGCGGCCTTGCTCCGCCAGTTCGTACAGCCGCCGCTCCGCGTCCTCGATTTGCGCGCGCGGCGCAAAATCTACCGGTGCGTCGAAGGCGACATTGACCATGTCCTCGCCGATCCGGATCAAATCCCGCCGCAACGACAGCTCATAGATCGTCCGCCCGTAATCCTGGGCGTTGATGATGGTGGTTGCTTCGGCGGCAAGGCGCGCAAGGTATTGACCAACCGTCATCCCGCCAATGTCGGTGTCGGCCGGAAGGAAGGTTTTCAACGTGACGGGGGTGGCAACCTTACCCATCCGGATCAGGCTGCCCGAGGTCTCATAGATGGTTTGATGGATCGGTTCGAAGAAATGCTTCGGCTCGAGGAAATCCGAAACGCGGTAGAAGGCATCGTTATTGACCAGGATCGCGCCGAGCAGGCTCTGTTCCGCCTCGATATTGTGCGGCGCACTCCGATATGCCGGGGCCGTGGCGTCCGGCGCAAGCTTCAGAACGTTCGAATCAAGTGGGGGCATTTGGTTCAGTGTTCGCGGGACTTTGTCGGATAAGGGGCAGGGATAAGGCGCCAGTCCCGGGGCAATCGGAAGCGGCAACTCGCCTTATGCCCGATTCACACACTGGAGTTGGGAATTCCCACCGTCATGTCCGATTGGCGCTTGACCGTTGTCCGCAGGAACCGTTCTGCGTTTCCGCCAGGCGGGAAAAGTTTTCCGGGCCGGACCGAACCTTTTTCGGCACGGCGGTACCTAACACTGAGGGGGCGATCTTGCCGCCGGGTAGTGCTTGGGCGCTGTTCAGGTCAGGATGAGATAGATCAGCGCAAAAAGGGAGGCCCCGATAGCGGCGGCTATCAGTGCGTAGTCGGTACGTAGGTCCGCGCTCGCCTTGATCGACGATGGCCGGGCTTTCTGGGTCATTTGACGGATTTAGACCAGGTCGGCCGGGCTTTTTGTGAAGCAGCTTACACATCCGCTGATTTTCTTTCGGGCAAGTTCACCGGAACCGGCGGGCGGTATCGGCGTTGACAGCGTTCCGGCCTTCGCAATGCCGGTTGAAGAGGACAGGGCATGAGCCAGCAATTTCAGCCATGGAAAACCGGCAGGGCCCAGACCCTGTGGTTGCTGAGGCTGGTGGAGGCCATGGAGAAGATTTCGAGCGCCGACTGGCGCACGCATCGAATCGATCGGGTCGAGCTGGCTGCATTTCAGGCCCACCTGACCCGGGCAGCAACGGTGCATCCGGTATCCGGCTCTCGTTTCAGCCTGCGAAACTAGCAGCCAGGCTCGCAAGCCAGTTCAATCGACTCATTCGCCGGCGATCCGCAAGCGCGGTTTCTTGCCCTTTTCCAGCCCCCGCAATCTTGCTTCTTCGCGCACGACATAGTCGCGCGTTGTCGGCACAACGCCCTGGCGCTTGGCGAGCTGAACCTGGAAATTCATCAAGTTCTGCTTTCGGAACGCCATTTCGGAGGAGGCGAGATAGAATTCCCACATGCGTGCGAAGCGTTCGTCATAAAGTTGAACCGCTTCTTCCCTTCGTGCCATGAAACGCTCGCGCCACGCTCTCAGCGTCTCCGCATAATGCAGTCGCAGAATTTCGACATCGCACACCAGCAGGCCGGCCTGCTCGATCGCAGGCAATGCCTCGGACAGCGCAGGAATATAGCCGCCAGGGAAAATGTACTTTGCAATCCAGGGATTGGTGGAGTCGGGGCCCTCCGAGCGGCCGATCGAGTGCAGCAGCATCACGCCGTCCTCGGTGAGGAGCTCGGCGCAACGCTTGAAATAGGTTTCGTAGAAGTCGACCCCGACATGCTCGAACATGCCGACAGAGACGATGCGGTCGAACGGGCCTGGAACGTCGCGATAGTCCTGGAGCAGAAACCTTGCCGACTTGGCGAGATCTTTCTCTGCGGCGCGGGCATTCGATGTGTGGAATTGCTCCGTCGACAGCGTGACACCGCTAACATTGGCTCCAGTCAATTCGGCCAGATACAGGCCAAGGCCTCCCCAGCCTGAGCCGATGTCGAGCACCCGGTCGTCGCGTCGGATCAGGAGCTTGGCGGCGATATGGCGCTTCTTGGCAAGCTGGGCATCGTCAAGGCTCGCGTCCGGCCTTTCGAAATAGGCGCAGCTATATTGCAGGTCGGAATCCAGGAAGAGTGAATAGAGCCGGCCATCGAGATCGTAATGGTGGGCGACATTGTTCATCGCGCGACCGCGCGGATTGAATTGTCTGAAATGTCTCGCCAGATAGCGCAGCCACCATTGCGGCCTGGCCCAGCCCGGTAACGTTTCCGGCTGATCCATCAGGATTGCCAGCGCGTCCGCAATCGAGCCGTTTTCGACGACGAACGTTCCCTCCATGTAGATCTCGCCCAGCGCAAGTTCGGGATTGAGCAAAATCCTGCGTTCGGCATTCGGCGTCAGGAATCGCACGAAAACGTGTTCGCCAGTTCCGTCTCCACAGGTGAAGTTTGTCCCATCCGCGGCTGTGAAGGTCATCGTACCGCGGCGAATAAATTGCTGCAGGAAATAGCGCAACAAACGGTCCATCGAAACCACCGATTAAAGCGATCCCGTAAGTCGTGGATTCCACACGAATCGTGGTTCCCCGCCGTCCATTCGACGCGTGGAGAGAAAAAAGGTTCCACACATCTGAATACAACGATAGTCGTGATCTTACCTGCGCGCTAGGCCCTTGTTCGCCAAGCGGATATTCGGAAAGACGGCGTTCACGCAGTTGCGTCATAAGTGCGCTTCCATTCGCGGGATAATCGGCTAAAAGGTGACGCGCCGCCGGTGTCCATTTAAAAGGGCGCGGGCCGCAATTTCCGCATTGGGGGACTAAGGGAATGGTGAGCCGAGCGCTCAGTTTAGCGGCGGTGACGCTTCTGCTTGGATTTTTTGCCGCGCCCTGCGCCTGGGCGCAGGCGCAAAATCTCGAAGCTGGCAAGAGCCCCTCCCAGCTTTTTGCGGGTACCTGCAACGCCTGCCACAAAGGCCCGCGCGGACTGCTCAGGACGGTCTCGCCCGGATCGTTGCCGGGCTTCCTGCGGGAGCATTACACGACCAGCGGCGATATGGCCTCGCAGCTCAGCGCCTTCCTGATTTCCAATGGTGCGGGCGAGGGCCGCCGCCAGGCCAAACCGGATGTCGATACGAAGCCAGCCGGCGGATCCGACCAGGTCGACCGGCAGGGCCGGAAATTGCGTCGCGCCGGCTCCCAGGAGGGCAGCAGGCCAGAAGTTGATTCCTCGCCACAGGCAAGCCGCAATGGGCAAGGTCCGGCGCAGGCGGCTACCGAGCGCGGCCCGGATGGCCGCAAGCTGACGGCCAAGCAGCGGCTGAGCAAGCGCAGCAGGCCGGGCTCTGACGAAATCCCCGCAGCAAAGGACGATCAGCCAAAATTTGAACCCGCCACGGACGACAAGGCCAGCGGCGAAACCGTCAGGCGAGAGGATGGCAAGGCAGAAGAGCCAAAACCCTCCGCCGAAGGGAAGGCCGAGGCTGCCAGGGTCGAGATGCCGAAGGAGGGTAACCGCAGCGAAACGCCGGCGTTGCGCGCAGATCCGTCGCCTGCCACACCTGCCCAGCCTGCGGTCTCAAGCCCATTGCCGACACCAACCTTTGTCGGTAGCATCGAGCCCGCCGCTGCTCCGCCACCGATACCTGCACCTGCACCTGCACCTGCGCCCGCGCCGTCCGAGAAGTCCGCGTCGCAATCAGCGTCGCCGTCATCCTCGCCGCCGGTTGCCGCCGCGGGGTCGCCAGCGCCCCCGATCTCGCAGTAGCACGCGCCATTCCGGCATAGCTTCGCCTTGGTGAAGGGTGCCGCGCGATGGGCGAGCCCGGCCAGATCAGGGCTGGGCTCACTCAAGCCAACATATCGGAGCGCGTTATTTCTCGGAGGCCGGGGTTTCCTGCGGCTCCATATCGGCAGGACGAGCTTCCGGATCGAAGAATTCGCCGGCGGCAGCGATGGCTTCGGCGGCTGCATCCTGATCTTCCTGACGGGTCGAGATGTCCTCGCCGCGATTGATGCGCTGCGCCTCGTCCGCACTTCGTGCCACGGTGACGGTGACGCCGACTTCGACTTCCGGATGCACGGCGATAGCGATCGCGTGCTTGCCGATGGCCTTGATGGGTGCGTCCAGCATGACCTGACTGCGGCCGATCGTGACGCCGTCGTTCTGGAACGATGCGACGATGTCGCGAACGCTGACCGATCCGAACAGCTGACCGGATTCGGAAGCCTGGCGAAGGATGATGACGTTGCGTCCGTCGACCTTTTCCGCGACTTTGGTCGCTTCGCTCCTGGCCTGGAGGTTGCGCGCTTCAAGCTCGGCCTTCATGCCGTCGAATTTGGCGCGATTGTCGGCGGTCGCGCGCAGGGCTTTCCCGCGCTTGAGCAGAAAGTTGCGGGCAAACCCGTCTCTGACACGAACCACTTCGCCCATCTGGCCGAGCTTGGCGACGCGTTCCAACAAAATGACTTCCATATTCGTTCTCCTTTGAGATAGCGGGGATCAAGGGTTGAGTTGGGTTAATCAGGACGCGGGAAGGGGCGGCGGTCTGCTCCGCAGATAGCGCCGACGCAGTCCGAAAACGGCGTCCGCAATGCCAAGAAGTGCGACCACAAGCACGGCCCAGGCGGAAACCACCACGATGGCGTAGGCGCAAGCGAGCCAGACGGTCCGATTTTTCATGGCAAGCGTCAGCGTGTGCAGCACGGCAAAACCGGCAAGCGCGTAGGCAAACATCAAGCCCGCAGCGACGATCTGCGCTACCATCGCGATCAGCCCGCCCGAGAAGCAAAATGCCAGCGCCGCGCACAGGCCGGCAAGCGTCATCGGCGGCAGCGCCGTGGCCTTCAGGTCAGGCCAGGGCCGATGCAATCGCCCGGACATCGCGGCGACTTTTGCGGCGAGCCACAGATTGAACGTCAGCTTCATCACCGCGGCAATGGTGGCTGCAGCGGGCGCTATCAGCACCAGCGCGTCCAGCCTGCGGTCTGTGGGCGCAATGCCGGCCGACTCCAGAAAATGCGCCCAGCCGGATCGCATGGCCTGCACCATCGACGGTCCGTCGGAACCCATCGCGAGCAATGTCGCGAGCGTTGCGATTGCAGCAAGCACCACGACCCACAGCAGGATTTGGCCGAGCGGATACCATTCCAGCGCTGTGCCTTCGCCTGCGGCCGCCGTGTTGGCACTGACCGGTCGACCAAGCATCGCAAGGTGGGCGAGCCACCACGCCGGTAGACCGCTCGCAAGCACGTAGGCAATAAAGGTGTGAATGCCGAAGATCGCGCCGAGAACCGTCGCCGCAGCGATGCCGCCGATGGCAGCGCTCAGCGCCCCCCATCCAAGACCGACCACCATCAGCGGCAACGGCGCGAGGTGGAACAGCAACACAGCCGTCAGCGCGCCCGAGAGGATCGAGGCGAACATCAAGGCCGACGCGCAGCCGGCCGCCAAAGCGATGAGTACAGTCGCGATCATCAGCTGTCCCGCTCCTTTCGAGCGGTTAGAGGTCCTTAAAACCCCAACCATCGGCAACCGGACGACCCGGAAGCCTTATGAAGATTTGCGATCCGCGGCGCTCAAGTCGCGGATCGCGATTATCGTCAGCGTGGCGGTTCAGAAGTCCGTATCATTTTGCCGCAAATCCATCTTGCGGACTTCTCAACCAAAGCGACACTAGCGAATCACGTATGGCAGCAACCCGAGGAAACGCGCGCGCTTGATCGCGCGCGCAAGTTCGCGCTGCTTCTTGGCGGATACGGCAGTGATGCGGCTCGGCACGATCTTGCCGCGCTCGGAGACGTAACGCATCAGCAGCTTGGAATCCTTGTAGTCGATCTTCGGCGCGTTTGGACCCGTGAATGGACAGGTCTTGCGGCGGCGGAAAAAGGGACGACGTGCGCCAGCTTCGGCCATTGTTCTTACTCCTCTTCCGCGGGTTCGACATCGTCGCGCGGGCGGCGCGGGCCGCGATCGCCGCGGAAGCCGCCGTCACGATCGCGCTCGCCACGGTATCCGCCCTCGCGGTCGCCGCGGAAGCCACCGCCCCGGTCATCGCGCTCACGGTCGCGATCGGCCTTGCGCATCATCGCCGAGGGGCCTTCCTCATGCTCTTCGACGCGAACGGTGAGGTAGCGGATCACATCCTCGCTGATGCGCTCCTGACGCTCGATCTCGGCGACCGCTGCGGGCGGCGCATCGATATTCAGCAGGACGAAATGCGCCTTGCGATTCTTGTTCATGCGATAGGTGAGCGAACGCACGCCCCAATTCTCGGTCTTGGTGACCTTGCCGCCCGCCTGTCCGACGATGCCGGTCATCTGGGTCGTCAATTCTTCGACCTGTTGGGTACTTGCGTCCTGACGCGCAAGAAAAACATGCTCATAGAGAGGCATGGGTGTCCTTTCCAATGTTGGCGCGGATCCCGGCGGCAAGCCCTTCGAACCCTTCGGAAAGGACTCGACATGCTCAGAAGGCGGAAGCACGGGACGACGGACCAACTGGTCCTGCCACATCAATATCGCCGATACGGTGAAAAACTCGGTACGGTGAAATTGCTGAGACCGTCCGTTCAGCTCCCGGCTGGGATCCACGGATGGCGCGCTTTATACGGATTTTGAGCGTGCTGGCAAGGGAAAGCCACAATACCGGCGGAGCCAGTCCGGCCAGTGGCTTGACACGGGCGCTTCCCGCGGTGTCTTTCGGCCAACTTCGGGACGATACGCAAAGTTACACCTGTCTTTGTCAGGATTTTGGCATAAGTCATTGAAAATGTGATACAATTATTACGTTTGCCACAACCTGGCATTAGCGGGCATATCTGGGGGCGTCGATGACGGCAGTATTCACTTTTCCGGGGCAGGGCTCTCAGGCGGTGGGCATGGGCAAGGCTTTCGCGGAAGCCTTTCCAGTCGCGCGCGCGGTGTTCGACGAAGTTGACTCCGCGCTTGGTGAAAAGCTGACGGCAATTATCTGGGACGGTTCGGCCGAGGCGCTGCAGCTTACCGAGAATGCCCAGCCGGCCTTGATGGCGGTCTCGCTCGCGACCATGCGCGTGTTGGAGAGCGAAGCCGGTTTTTCGGTCGCTTCCGATGCCGCCTTTGTTGCCGGACATTCGCTCGGCGAGTATTCGGCGCTGGCCGCGGCGGGGAGCCTGAGCATCAGCGACACCGCGCGGCTGTTGCGCATCCGGGGACGCGCGATGCAGAAAGCGGTGCCGGTCGGGGTCGGCGCGATGGCGGCTTTGCTTGGTCTCGACTACGACGCTGCGGTTGCGGTCGCAAACGAGGCCGCGCAGGGGCAGGTCTGTCAGGCGGCCAACGATAATGGCGGCGGTCAGGTCGTGGTCTCAGGCGACAAGGCGGCTGTCGAGCGTGCGCTCGAGATCGCCAAATCCAAGGGCGCCAGGCGCGCCATGATGCTGCCGGTATCGGCGCCGTTTCATTGCCGGCTGATGCAGCCGGCGGCTGACGCGATGGCCGAAGCGCTCGCCGATGTGACAATCAGGAAACCTGCCGCTCCGCTGGTTTCGAATGTCCTGGCCGCGCCAATTACGGAGCCGGATGATATCCGCCGACGACTGGTCGAACAGGTCACGGGGACGGTGCGCTGGCGTGAGTCGGTTGCTTATATGGCAAGTCACGGCGCGACGCGGTTTTTTGAGATAGGGGCCGGCAAGGTGCTGAGCGGACTTGTCAAGCGCATTGCTGAGGGCGCGGTGGGCATTTCGGTTGGCGGTCCCGCCGATATCGCTCCGGCCAAAGACGCGTTGATCGGCGCGAAGTCAGCCTGATGGAGAGATGAAAATGATGTTCGATCTGACGGGCAGAACGGCTCTCGTCACCGGTGCGAGCGGAGGCATTGGCGGCGCAATCGCGCAAGCGTTGCACGCGCAGGGCGCAACTTTGGCCGTTTCAGGCACGCGTCGTGAGGCGCTGGACACGCTCGCTGGCAAGCTTGGCTCGCGGGCCCATGTGCTGCCCTGCAACCTTGCCGAGGCAGCCGAGGTCGAGGCACTGGTGCCCGCCGCCGAGCAGGCGATGGGACAGGTGGATATTCTCGTCGCCAACGCCGGCATTACGCGCGACAATCTCTTTGTGCAGCTGCGTGACGAAGATTGGGACGAGGTGATCAAGGTCAATCTGACAGCCACCTTCCGCCTGGCTCGCGCGGCGACGAAGTTGATGATGCGCAAGCGGTTCGGCCGCATTATTGCGATCACGTCCGTGGTCGGCGTCACCGGCAATCCGGGCCAGAGCAATTACGCGGCGTCGAAGGCCGGGCTGATCGCAATGATCAAGACCCTGGGCGCCGAATACGCCAGGCGCAACGTGACGGCCAACTGCATAGCCCCGGGATTTATCGCAACCCCCATGACCGATGCGCTCAACGACAAGCAGCGCGAAGCAATCCTTTCCAGGGTTCCGGCGGCGCGCCTGGGATCGCCCGAAGATATCGCGGCTGCGGCGGTTTATCTGAGTTCAAACGAGGCGGCTTACGTCACCGGGCAGACCATTCACGTCAATGGTGGAATGGCCATGATTTAAGGGCTTGTCCCGGTCGGGACGGGGAGGCGAAACGCCGCTCGGGCCAGCCGATCAAGTCTTATAGTCAAGGCTTTGGAAGTGTGATAACCGAACCACCGGCGGAAGGGCAAAGAACACCATTGCAGGACATTGAAACCCTGTATATTGGCGGTGCGGAGCCTGCCGTCGTTCGCCGGGTCCGTGTCGGCCAACGGGGCCAAATCAAGACCGGGGCCAAATCAAGACTATGCGCGATTGCGAAGGAAATAATCGACCACGATGGCTCGTACGTCTTGGGGTCGGGTCCAATGGAACAGCACGAGGTTGAACGATGAGTGAGATTGGCGAGCGGGTTAAGAAGATCGTGGTCGAACACCTAGGTGTTGAGCCCGAAAAAGTGGTCGACAGCGCGAGCTTCATTGACGACCTTGGCGCCGACAGCCTCGATACGGTCGAGCTTGTGATGGCCTTCGAAGAAGAGTTCGGGTGTGAAATTCCCGATGATGCCGCCGAGACGATTTTGACCGTCGGCGACGCGACTAAATTTCTCGAAAAGAACGCAAAGAGCTGACGCCCGCAGCGGTCCTGACAAAGCCGGGAGGATCGTGGTCGCGCGGTCCCGCGACTTGTTGTCAGAGACGGCGAATCGCGGGCCGGAGTGGTCAATATGCGGCGGGTTGTCGTTACAGGCCTCGGCATGGTTTCGCCACTTGGCTGTGGGGTCGAGCCGGCCTGGAAGCGTATTCTCAACGGCGAAAGCGGCGCCAGGAAGATCGATACGTTTGACGTCTCCGATCTGCCCAGCCAGATCGGTTGCATGGTTCCCCGTGGCGACGGTACCGACGGCACGTTCAATCCCAATCAGTGGATGGAGCCGAAAGATCAACGCAAAGTCGACGACTTCATCATTTTTGCGATGAGTGCGGCGCGCCAGGCGCTCGATGACGCCGGTTGGCATCCGGCCACCGAACAAGATCGCTGCGCCACCGGCACCATGATCGGCTCCGGAATCGGCGGATTGTCGGGCATCGCCGATACGGCGGTTCTTTTGAAGGAGCGCGGACCGCGAAAGGTATCGCCATTCTTCATTCCCGGTCGCCTGATCAATCTCGCCTCCGGTTATGTATCGATAGAACATGGTCTCAAGGGACCCAACCACTCCGTGGTGACGGCGTGCTCGACCGGCGCGCACGCCATAGGAGATGCTAGCCGGCTGATTGCGCTGGGCGATGCGGATGTGATGGTCGCCGGCGGAACGGAATCGCCAATTTGTCGAATTGGAATGGCAGGCTTCTGCGCCGCGCGCGCGCTCTCGACCGGCTTCAACGATACCCCGGAAAAAGCGTCGCGTCCCTACGACAAGGACCGTGATGGCTTTGTCATGGGCGAGGGCGCCGGAATCCTGGTGCTCGAGGAATACGAGCACGCCAGGAATCGCGGCGCAAAAATCTACGCCGAAGTAACCGGCTACGGCCTGTCGGGTGATGCCTATCACATCACGTCGCCATCGCCCGACGGTGACGGCGGATTCCGCAGCATGAGCGCCGCCATGAGGCGCGCAGGAATCTCGGCTGCCGATATCGACTATATCAACGCGCACGGAACCTCCACGCTGGTCGGCGACGAAATCGAGCTGGGTGCCGTCGAGCGGCTGCTTGGGAACGCTGCGTCGAAAGTATCAATGTCGTCGACCAAATCCTCCACGGGGCATTTGCTCGGCGCCGCCGGCGCGATCGAGGCGATTTTCAGCATCCTGGCGATTCGCGATAATATCGCCCCGCCGACGATCAACCTCGAGAACCCGTCGGTGCATACGGCGATCGATCTTGTGCCACAAACGCCGCGCAGGCGCGAAATCAACGTCGCGTTGTCGAACTCGTTCGGCTTCGGAGGAACCAACGCGTCCGTGATTTTGCAGCGGGTGGTCGACTGACGCGCACCCTGTCGAGTAGAAGTCCACCGTTTCGCCGCATTCGGTGATGATTCCTAGATGCGGGCGCAGACTACCGGCCACCGCAGAATTTGCGAGGCCACGATTGAACCGACGGGATTCAGGTTGCATCGATGAGTGAGAGGCCGCCCATTTCGCCACGGAGTCCGCGCGCTGCGCTGGAGCCCGAGCAGGTCCCGCCGCCGCCCAGGCGATCCGAGCGCGCCCGAAATCCGTTCGTTATCGTCGGCAACGCCATCATCACCATCATTCTGATTTTGATGATCGGCGGCGGCGGCGGCTATATCTACGGCAAGCAGAAGATCGAAGCACCGGGTCCTTTGCAGGAGGACAAGGTCGTCAACATTCCGGCGCGGGCGGGAATGACCGATATCGCCGACATCCTGCAGCGCGAGGGCGTCATCGACAACAATCGCTGGGCCTTTGTTGGCGCCGTTTTTGTCTTGAAGGCGCGTTCGGAACTCAAGCCCGGCGAATATCTGTTCCCGAAGAGCGCCAGTCTGAGAGATGTCATCGGTACCATTGTGGAAGGCAAGGTGGTCCAGCACGCCGTTACGATTCCCGAGGGCTTGACCTCCGAACAGATCGTCGCACGGCTTTCGGACAACGATATCTTCTCAGGCACCGTGCGGGAGCTGCCACGGGAGGGCACGCTGCTGCCGGAAACCTACAAGTTTCCGCGCGGCACCCCGCGCGAGCAGGCGATCATCCGCATGCAGCAGGCGCAAAAACGAATCCTTGCCGAGATCTGGGAGCGCCGCAGTCCGGACCTTCCAGTCAAGTCGCCGGAGCAGTTGGTCACGCTGGCCTCCATCATCGAGAAGGAAACCGGCAAGGCGGACGAGCGCAGCAGGGTTGCGGCAGTCTTTGTCAATCGGTTGCGGCAGAAGATCAAGCTGCAATCGGATCCGACCATCATTTACGGCCTGGTGGGCGGCAAGGGAACGCTGGGTCGGCCGATCAAGCGCAGCGAAATCCAGCAGCCGTCGCCCTACAACACATATGTTGTCGATGGTCTTCCGCCCGGTCCGATTTCCAATCCGGGCCGGGCTTCGCTCGAAGCCGCCGCCAATCCGGCCAGAACGCGTGACCTGTTCTTTGTTGCTGACGGCTCCGGAGGCCATGCATTCAGCGATTCCTACGACCAGCATCAGAAAAACGTCGCCAAACTTCGCGCGATGGAAAAACAGATCCAGAACGACACGGTCGAACCTGCTGACGAACCGGCGCCGGCTGCGGCGGGTGCGCCGGCCGATCCAAATCCGACGGCCACCACGGTCAAGCCCGCACCGGCGAAAAAGCCGGCGCGTCCAGCCCGGCAGGGCGCGGCGCAATCGACACCACTGTCCCCGGTAGTTCAGCAGTGACTGCAGGTCGCGAAGGTCCGGCAAATTCCACTTTTGCCTGATTGGCGCTAAGCTCACCTTGTCCAGTTTTGCGAATCTTTAGCGGTACTTTTTGCGGAGAACGTCACCCGATGGCACTGTCGAGCATGACCGGCTTCGCCCGCAGCCACGGTGCCAGCGGACCCTACACGTTCGAATGGGAGTTGAAGTCGGTCAACGCCAAGGGGCTCGACCTTCGCCTGCGCCTGCCGCAAGGATGGGATGAGCTCGAGGCCTTCGCCAAGAAACGTGCCGGCGAAATACTGTCGCGAGGTACGGTATATGCCAATTTGAACGTCAAGCGCACCAGTTCCGCGTCAACGGTTCGTGTCAACGAAGAGGTCCTTGCCTCCATTGTGAAGGTGGCGGGCGCGCTCGCCGGCAAGCTCGACGCGGTGGCTCCCAGTATCGACGGACTGCTCGCGATCAAGGGCGTGATCGAGATTGTCGAACCGGAAAGCGACGAGGCGGAGGACAAGGTCGCAAGAGATGCCGCCGCCGCGGCGTTCGATCAGGCCCTGCGCGATCTCGTCGACATGCGCCGTCGTGAAGGCGTCTCGCTGGGCCAGATCCTTTCGCAGCGAATCGATGAAATCGAGCGCCTGGCCAGCAGGGCGGAGACGGCACCAGGTCGCAAACCCGATGCCATCAAGGCACGGCTTGCCGAGCAGGTCGCCGCGCTTCTTGAATCATCGGACCGGTTCGATCCCGACCGGCTCAACCAGGAAGCGCTCTTGGTTGCGACCAAGGCCGACATTCGCGAAGAGCTGGACCGAATCGCCTCGCACGTTTCCCAGGCGCGCGAAATGATCGCAAGGGGCGGACCCGTGGGCAGGCGGCTCGATTTCCTCGCTCAGGAATTCCATCGCGAAGTAAATACCTGTTGCTCAAAGTCCAACGATATCGAATTGACCAACACCGGGCTTGAATTGAAGAGCGTGGTGGAGCAATTCCGCGAACAGGTCCAGAATCTGGAGTGAACCATGGCCGTGGGGCGTCATGACGGGGTTGAGCGCCGTGGATTGATGTTCGTGCTTTCCTCGCCGTCGGGTGCGGGAAAGACCACGCTGTCGCGCCTGTTGATCGAGCAGATGCCTGGCTTGAGGATGTCGGTGTCGGCGACAACGCGGTCAATTCGGCCGGGTGAAGTCGACGGGCGCGACTATCTGTTCGTCGACAAGGTCCGGTTTGAGCGGATGGTAAGGCAAAACGAATTGCTCGAATGGGCAACCGTGTTCGACAATCGCTACGGTACGCCGCGCGCGCCGGTCGAAGCCGCGCTTGCGGCGGGCCAGGATGTGCTGTTTGACATCGACTGGCAGGGCACCCAGCAATTGCGGGAGAAGGCGAGGGCGGACGTTGTCAGCGTGTTTATCCTGCCGCCGTCGGCGGCCGATCTGGAGAAGCGGCTGCACAGCCGGGCCCAGGACAGCGATTCAGTCATTCGTTCGCGCATGAGCCGCGCGACACACGAACTGAGCCACTGGGCGGAATACGACTACATCATCATCAACCACAATCTCGATGAGGCTTTTGCCGAGGTGCAGTCGATCCTCAAGGCGGAGCGGCTCAAGCGCGAGCGCCGCACCGGCCTGACCACGTTCGTGCGGGAGCTGCAGCGGCAGTTGGAGAAATAAGCCATATCCGGGAAACGCGAGAACCGGTTTTCCGAAGAGATCATGCTCAAACAATGAGCCGAAGCGCGATGGCGATTCCACTCGAGGAAATCGCCTTAGGCCGGCTCTATGCCTGAGCCCGTCTTGATTGCCGTGGATAGGGTTTCGATTTTCGCTCGTCGGTTTCGCTGAAGCTTCGAGCAAACCGCGGCCGCCGCATATAGGCGCTCGCCACCGGCTGGTCGGACAGCACGATGCGATCGTCGTCGGTCGTTTCCCAGATCGGGCCGCGTCGTCCGCGAACAGTACGAGGCCGCAGCCGTCGTGGCCTGCCAAGTTTGACGATGATCGCAGCCGCCAGAGTCAAGGCGCCAAAAATGGCGACCATCAATGGCATGATGCCTCGCTCCCCCGGAGACGACGAATCCGCATCAGCGGGGATGACCGCCGCGTCGACGGGCGCCGGCGAGACGGTCGAGTCTGGCGGGGTGTTGGACGCCGAATTGCTGTTGGCGGGCTGTTGGCTGCTCGGCGGGATCGCGCCGAATGTATCGGGCCAACGTGAGGGGAGAGCCGCCGCCGGTGAAGCGCTTTCGGCTGACCCGTCCGCTCTTGCCGTCTCGCTGGCCCGCACCGGGGGCGCGGGCGGAGCTACAGCCAGCCCATCGCCGCGGGCTTGCTGCAGCGCGAGTTCGGCGCGAGCGTCGGCAAGCGAACGTTGCGGAGCCGGGTTTGCCGGCGGCACGGCGGGCGCCGGCGCGGGCGGCTTTGCCGGTGGCAAAATGTTCTGGGGAGAAGATTGCGACAGCCGTTCGCCTTCGCGGAGATACCAGCAATGGCGTTTGGTGCCGTGCTCGATGCGATAGTGCCAATGGGAACCCTGCGGGGTCTCGCCTTTTGGACTCAAAAGACAATCGTCGGGGGCGGGCGTCTCGGCGTGCGATGGTCTTGCGAGCGTGGTGCCTGCGAGAATACCGGCGAGGATGGCAGACACGAATTTTACGGTACGCTCTGGCATCTGCCTCTCCGGTGATACGCGGTACTTCTTCACACGGCAAATGTCGCCAAAAACTTGGGTGGCATTACGCCGCAAATCCGGAAAGCATGGGGCTTAATTCAGGCTTGGCGGCCTTGTCTGGAGGCCGCCGGCGGCCCCGACAAGCAGCCTTTTGGTTGCCTCCAGGCCGCTTTACTCGCCGGCAAGCACGTCGCTGAACAACACGTAGCGCTCCAAGCGCGGTCGGCGCAGCCAATGTCGAGGCAATCGGTCTTGAGGCAATTTTGGAAGCCCATGGACGTCTCCTTCGCAACCGCCGATGCGAAACGCGTTGCCTCAGTTTTTCAGCACGATGCGCCCGACGACCTTCCCGGCCCGCAACGCATCGATCCACTTCTGGGCATCCGCCATCGGTTCTTCTTTCATCGGCGTCGGCTTCACCTTGCCCGCGCGAGCAAGCGCCATCAGCTCGTGCGCCTCGGCCAGCGTTCCGACCATGAAGCCTTCGATCGTCATGCGTTTGTAAATCCAATGCACCATGGGCAGGCTGAAATTGCCGCCCATCAATCCGGAGACAGCGATCTTGCCTCCGCGTGCAAGGACTGAAACCGCAAAGGCCATGGATTTCTCGTTGCCGGCAAAATCGACGATTTCGTCAAAGCCGCCTTCGGTCTCCTTGAGGATGCGTTTGGCAATATCGGCTTCGGAAGGATCATAGGCGGTCACGGCACCATTTTGCAGAGCGGTCTGTCGCGCCGCAGCGCTCACATCAGCCACCGAGATCTTCTGTTTGAACATGGCCTGCGCGAAGGCGAGCCCCATCATGCCGACGCCGCCGAGGCCGATCAGGAGCAGATTGCGCTGCCGCGGCCGATCGACCAGGCGCTTCAGCGCGCCATAGGCGGTGACGCCGGAGCACATCAGGGTTGCGGCCTGATTGACCGGCAGGGGGTCGTAGTCCAGAAGGTATTTTGCGTCGGGCACCAAAACGTGGCTGGCAAAGCCGCCATCGATGGTGACGCCGAGAAAGCGCTGTTTGGCGCAGAGGTTTTCGTCGCCCTGAAGGCATTCACGGCACTGGCCACAGCCAATCCATGGAAATACCGCTTTCCTCGCACCGATCATTTCCCTCGGGATTTCTGGACCCGCTTCCTCGACGACGCCAGCGATTTCGTGGCCGAGCGTAAACGGCAACTGCATGCCGCGCGTGGTATCGAGTTTCTTGCCACCGCCGAGATCGGCATAACCGTCCTGGATATGAAGGTCGGAATGACAAAGGCCGCAGCGTTCGATCCGCACCAGTACTTCCCGGCCCACGGGCTTCGGCGTGTCGACTATCGTTTCGCACAGCGGCGCGTCGAATTCGACGAGCGATTGGCGACGCATGGGCGGCATGGCATTCTCCTCCAGAGGATTGTTCAATTGGTGCTGCGTATATTCGTCAATTCGCGCGCCATGGCAACAAAGCCGCCGACCGGTATGGTTTCGGCGCGCCGGGTCGGATCGACATGGGCCGCCGCGGCCAACCGGGCCGGGTCGACCGCCAACGACTTCAGGCTCTGCCGCAGCATTTTCCGCCGCTGGCCAAACGCTGCCGCCGCCACCTGCTCCAGCGCCCGGCGATCGCATATCTCGGGCGCAGCGCGGGGCAGCAATCGCACCACCGAAGAAGTCACTTTGGGTTGGGGCACGAATGCCGTCGCAGAGATATCGAACAGGATTTTCGTCTCTGCACGCCAGTTCGCAAGCACTCCCAGCCGCCCATATGTCTCGTCATTCTCGCGCGCGACGATGCGTTCGGCCACTTCGCGCTGAAACATCAGCACCATCATGTCGTACCATGGCGGCCAGGGTTCGATTGAAAGCCAGTCGATCAACAGCGCGGTCGCGATGTTGTAGGGGAGGTTGGCGACGATCCTGGCGCGGGTCGGGCCGAGCCAGGGGCGCGGATCGAAATGCTGCGCGTCGGTACAGACGATTTCCAGTCGCCCCGGATATCGCCTTGAAATTTCCTCCAGGGCAGGCAGGGCCCGCTCATCGCGTTCCACAGCAATCACGTGCCGTGCGCCGAGCGCCAGCAACGCGCGCGTCAAACCGCCGGGACCGGGACCGATCTCGACGACGGTGGCGTCTTCAAGCGGACCGGCGGCGCGCGCAATTCTCGCGGTGAGATTGAGATCGAGCAGGAAATTCTGGCCGAGCGATTTACGGGCAGACAGGCAGTGCCGGCGAATGACCTCGCGAAGTGGCGGGAGGTCGTCGATCGCGCTCATGCCGGTTGCGCCGCGGCCATCCGCGCGGCCAGCCTCAGCGCCGCGATCAGGCTCGAAGGATTGGCCTTTCCGGTTCCGGCAATATCGAAAGCGGTGCCATGATCGGGTGAGGTGCGAATGAAAGGCAGTCCCAGCGTGACGTTGACGGCGTCTTCGAATGCGAGTGTTTTGACCGGAATCAGTGCCTGATCGTGGTACATGCAGATCGCGCAATCGTAAGTTCGGCGTGCCGCCTCGTGGAACATCGTGTCCGCCGGCAGCGGTCCCCTGATGTCGAGGCCTTCACCGCGCAGGATTTCGATCGCGGGCGCCACGATCGTCCCTTCCTCTGTGCCGAGCGAACCCTCTTCGCCGGCGTGCGGATTGAGGCCGGACACTGCCAGGCGTGGGTGGGCAAGTCCGAAATAGGCCTTGAGGCCCGCAACGACGATGCGCGCCGTCGAGACGATCAGGTCGGCGGAAAGCTGGGCGAGAGCGTCACGTAGTGAAACATGGATGGTCACGGGCACTACGGCAAGCGGCGTCGACCACAGCATCATGACCGGCTGCGGCGTATGGTTTGCGGTCGCGGCGAGTTCAGCAAGGTATTCGGTATGTCCGGGATGGCGGAAACCCGCCCGATAGAGAATACTCTTGGCGATCGGATTGGTCACCACGGCGCTTGCGCGGCCTGCCATCACGTCGCCGACCGCCTGACGGATGGAGGCCATGGCAGCGTCCGCACTGGTGTTGTCCGGGTGTGCGGGCGCCGCGGTGGCCACGTGGCCGGTGGCAACGACTGGCAAAGCCGTCGCGAACGCAACGCAAGCCTCCTCGGGACGGACCTCGACGATCCTGACATCGAGACCAAGCTTGTTTGCACGATCGCCGAGCGATTGGGGATCGCCAAGCAAATAGAAGGCCGGAAGGTTGAGTTCATCGCGGCGGAGCCACGCCTTGATCGTGATATCAGGCCCGATGCCTGCGGGTTCGCCCGATGTCAGCGCGAGCGGCTTTGACATTCGTCGTTCGGCGTGCGTTGCGCGCCGGCTGTCTCCCGACCATCGGCGCAACGATATTCGATCATCGCGGCGCCGCGAGCTTCCTGCAGGTACGATTTCGACTTGGCCTCGTATTTTTCGCCGTACATCTTCTCCCGGATTTCCTTCTTCTTGGGCGTGTCGACCGTGGTCGGCTCCCTTGCGCATAACACGACCATTTCCACGCCTTGCTTGGTCAGTTCGGGTGGGGTCAGATGGCCGATCGGCGTACCGTCGAGCACTTCACGAAGCGACGGCGGTATGTCGGCCAACGTCTTGGTCACGCTCTCGCGGATCGCTGCGTTCGGCATCGACTTGAAAAACGCGTTCGCTTCGGTGCAGCTCTGTATTCGCGCGCGGAGGGCCTCAGCCTCCTTCTTTCTTGTTTCGAGAGCCTCGCCGGCCGATCCCCGCGGAACGACCAGCACGATGGGTTGCATCTTATATTCGAAACTCTGGGTGGCCTGCTTCTCGTCGATGCCTTGTTCCTGCACGGCGGCGTTGACGTCCTTTTCGCTGACCTGAAGGCTTTCCTTGTATCGGCCTCGGATAAGATTGCTCCAAACCATATCGGCCCTCACGCGCGCCTTCAAAGTGTCGGGGCGAATGCCCTGGCTCTCCAGGGATTTCGTAAGCTGCTCCGCCGTGATGTGCAGTCGCGAGCTCATGGCGGCGTAGGACTGATCGACATCGCTGGCCGTCGGGTCGATACCGAATTTCTTCCCTTCCCTGATCTTCACTTTCTCGTCGATCAGCTCGCTGATCACCTGCTGGCGTTCGGGCATTTTTTTCGTGCTCAGCATCATAAGCTTGCTGCGTTGCTCGATGTCGAAATTGGTGATGGGTTCGCCATTGACCATGACGGCGACCTGCGCGTGCACCGGCGACCAGCATCCCGTCACGATCAGGGCTGCGCTGCAGCCCAACAGGAGAGCCGAAAGCCGTCGGAAGAGTACAGTCGTCATGGTCATGTTCGCTTAGCTTGCCGTTTCTGATTTTCGCGCCGGCACCTTCCCTATTGCGATGTGGCATTCGTGTTCGCAAGGGTCCGCAGGCCGAGCTGAAGCATGAAGGCGTGGCCGAGGATTGGCGGCGAGGTCGTGGTCGCGTACGAGAACGATGTCACGTAGTTGGCTGCCAGGATGAAACAGTCGTCCACATAGCCGGCGCCCACCACGTACTGATTGATCTGGTTCGCCACCAGATCCCATCGTGCCGCTCCCGTCGCCACCCAGTTCGTGGCGACCTTGACCGATCCGCTGACCAGTATGCCTTCGCGGCGCGTCAGATAGCCGATATCGGGCTGGGCGGCGTAGTCACCGTAGAGGACGCTGACCGACCAGCGGTCGAAGTTCGCCCTGGCTTCGGCCTCGAAGCGCTGGACGTCTCCGGTTGCCTGGTCGAACCGTGCTCGCGTCGAGATCGTATAAGTCCTGTTGGGCGAATAGCTGAGGCTTGCGACATAGTCGGACTTCGGGGTCTGAAGACCGGAATCGACGCCCGTGTTGGTCACGTCCTGCACCGCGAAGGAGTTCAGGCCGAACAGCTGATAGGATTGTCCGAACACCGCCGTGACCGCGCCGCCGCGGTCGAATTGGGTGGTCGCCTGCACGCCCGCGTTGGCACGACCGCCGCCCTCGACGCGGTCGTAGCCGGAGAACTTGTCGACGCTGAACAGATTGGTCGTGTCGAAGACCAGGCTCTGCGCGTCCTCGTTGGGCAGCTTGCCCGCATAGGATTCGTTGGGACGGATGATCACCTGGGCGATCGGCTCGACGGTCGTGGTGCCCCAAGGCTGCACGTTGATGAAGGGATAGCGGTATTCGAGGCCTACCGCAGGCATCACGCGCAACGCCTCGGTGTCGCCGACCGGCAGGAAATTCGAAACGCCCGGCTGGTTTGAGATCGAGGCGTTGATCGCGTCGGCGCGGAAGCTGGCAAATGGCGTCCAGATTTCACCCGCGGAGTCGGTGAAGGAGCGCCGCCAGCTCACTTCACCCGAAAAGCGCGTGTAGGTGCCCGGCATGCCGCGCATCAAGCAGTTGGCCGGCACGATGCTCCTTGCGGGATCGGCCGAGGTCGGCAAGCACGCACCGGTGAGGGCGGCAATATTGTTGATCGGGTCGAAAACGGCGTTTTCGCGCGTGAGGTTGGTGAAATTGGTCTTGTAGCTGACCTCGCCGCCCAGCACCGCATGGTTGATCACGTTGGAATAGTCGACCACCGGCCAAATGACCGGCACCTGAGACTGGTTACCCGACAGGCTGAGGTAATAGATCGTGCGGGCGTCGAAATAGCTGCGGTTGCCGACGCCGGTCAGGAAAAGTTGCGAAGGAGCCTCTGTCGGCAGGGCGAGGAAAGAGCTCATCGCATCCTTGTAGACGGACAGCCGGTAGTCCGACAGGAACATGAAATCCGAAAGCGCAATGCCTTCCCAACCCCAGACCCATTTATCGTTCAGCGCGAACTCGCCCTTGGTTTCGACGCCGCCACGGAATTGACGATCGCCGGGCTGGCCGGCGAAAGCTCCGGGGTTAAGCTGGTCGATGCCATAGGCGCGGATTTGATAGGAGCCGTCCATCAGGCGCTGGCGGAATTCAGCCTGAAGCAAGACGCCCTGCTCGGTCATGAAGCGCGGATTGAAGGTCGCGTCATAGTCGGGCGCAATCGCCCAGTAGAACGGGGTCTCAACCCCGAATCCGTAGGTTGAATTCGTCGTGTAGGCCGGCATCAGGAAGCCGGTCTTGCGCTTCACCGTCGGATCGGGAGCCGAGAAATACGGGATATAGGCGATGGGGATGCCGAAGAATTCGAGCTGGGCATTCTCGAAGTAGAGCATCTTGTCGATCTGGTCGTGGATGATGCGCATCCCTTTGACCTGCCACAGCGGCGGCTTTCTCGGGTCGTCCTTGCAAGGCGCGCACGCCGTGTAGACGCCGTTCTCGAAAACCGTGTAGTTGCCGGTGGTACGGTCGGCCCGGGTTGCGGCCATTCGGGTGGCATCGGCGGTGTCGGCACGCAGCGAATCCACGAACCCGTCGCGGTAGTCGTCGCTCAAGTCCAGGATGTTGGCGTAGGTGATCTTGCCATCGGCGTCGGTCATGCGGATGTTGCCTTCCGCGTGCAGCCGCTTGGTCTTCTGATCGTAGATGACCTTGTCCGCCTCGACACTCGTTCCGTTGTAGAACAACTGCACATTGCCGACGGCCGACACACGCGAGTTGTTGTAGTCGTAATCGACCTCGTTGGCCTGGACCAGCATCTGTCCGTCATTGGCGGGACGCACGGTGACGGGGCGGGGAGGCCGGGGATTGTAGACAAAGCCCTGCGCGAAGGCCTCAGGAGGCATCGCCACGTTGAGTGCGCCGCCGGCCAGCAGGCAAACAACAAGCGCCAGATATGGCCGCCAGAATCGGGTCAGCCGGACGCGTTGGCCGCGCACCGCAGCGCGCCGCCCGAACACGGTCCACCTTCCTTGGAGGGCGGCGATAACGCCCACTACCCGTCCTCCTGGTACAACAAGGCCAAAAAGCCGGTGAGGCCACCCACGCAGACGGGCAGCCACGCCGAAGCGATCGGATGCATCAGCTCAGCCTTGCTCAAATCCTCGGTTACTTTTGAGAGAACGTAGAGCAGAAAGCCGGCTCCCACGCCACTTAAAACCATCTTTTGCACGCCGCCGAATTGGAAGAAACGCAAGCTGACCGAGGCGGCCAACATCACCATTGCCGCCAGCAAAAACGGCTGGGCGAGCAGCTTGTGGTACTGCAAGCGGTAGCCGGCGGTCGCAAAACCCGAACTTTCCGACGAACGGATGTAGCCGGGCAGTTGCCAAAAAGACACAGTTTCGGGCGTGGAAAAACTGTTGCGGACCTGCGCCGGGGTCAGGCTGGTGGTCAGCGACCAGCTGTCCTGGTCGACCGGCGGAGCATCGAGGGTGTAGCGCCGAACCGATTTGAACAGCCACCGTCCGTCTTCGAGCGTGGCCTGCTGCGCTTCGATCCGCTCCTTGAACTGGTAGTCGTTATCGAATCGGAACACGGTCAGTCCCGTCAGCCTTACGCCCTGCTGTTCGCTTCGGGCGGCGTTGATGATGGCCTGGCCGTCGCTGTTGACCTGGTTGATCCAGAAACCGGAAGCATCCTGCACGCCCCCGCCCGGAGCATTGCCGAACAGCTCCGCTTCCATCCGCTTGGAGAGCTCACGTAAATTTGCAGACATCGGGTTGTAGGCGATCGTGGCCATAGTCCCGAGCGCGATTGCGCTCACCAGCGCCGGTGCAATGAACTGCCAGGCTGATACTCCCGCCGCCCGTGCCACCACGAGCTCCAGTCGCCGCGACAGTGCAAGATAGCAGGTCATCGCCCCGATCAGGATGCAGAAGGGCATCATCTTCTCGAGCAGTTGCGGTACCCGGAACAGGGAGGTTTCCGCAACCGCAACCGCCGAGACCTCGACCAGTCCCGAGGTCTTGCGGACCATTTCGATGTAATCGACCAGCACCAGAAGCAGGAAAATGCTGGCAAACACGCCGAGCGCCGAAACCACGAAGCGGCCCGCGAAATAACGCCCCAGGGTGTTGTTGATCATGTTCATGCTGCGGCGGGCCGTCCAAAGAGGCGCATAAGTCGCGCGTTCGATTTGTTGATCGCCTCGATCAGTGCCGCCGGCGGTTCGATGACCACGCCCGCGACGATGATCCAGAAACTCAAGCCGATGGCTACGGCCAACATCAGGTATTGAACGGGCGGAGCCAGCGGCGATTTGACCGCCAACACCGAGCAGGCAAATCCTGCCATCCGTAGCCCGAACACCGCGAGGATCGCGCCGCCGATCGAGAAGTTTCGGCTCTGGCGGGTCGTGCGGGGAGCGCCCAGAAACGCGAAGGTGAGAGCCGCAAATGCGAACGGATAGATCGGAGCCATGAATTGGTCGTGCAGTTCGGCCCGGAATTGCCCGGGCAACTGTTGATAGACCGTATCGGATTCGCCCGGCGACATCAGCTCCCAGAGATAGCGCTCGCGAATGCCAAGCGCGACGTTGTGGCCCTGGTTGGAAAATTTCGACATGTCGAAGCCGTAGCGGCCGAACGCCACCAGCGCCGGATCGCGCTTGCCGGCCTCGAACCGCTCGAGATTTCCGTCCTCAAGGATCAGGAAGGAGCCGCTCTCGCTTTTGACGATGGTGCCGTGGTCGGCGACGATACTGATGCGTTCTTTCGGGTCGCGGCGGTCGTCGATGAAGATGCCGACGAGCAGTCCGCCGGGTTGTCGCTCCCGGATCCGGATTGTCAGGTTTGCATCGAGCTGTGCGAAGCGGCCTGGTTGCAGAATGTTGGCAAGCACGTCGGCGGTAATTTCGGCATCCCATCGCTTGAGGCGGCGCAAGCCGTCGGGGGCGAGGTAGGAGGCGATGAACGCCACCAGCAGCGCCACCACCAGCGTTGCCAGGAGAAACGGGCTAAACAGCCGGAGCGGGGAGAAGCCGGCCGCGTTCATCACGATGATTTCCGAATCGGTGGCGAGCTTGTTCAACGTGTGCGAGATCGCGATCATCAGCGCGATCGGCGAGATGATCAAAACGAGCGCCGGAATCACCAGGCTTGTGACGCCGAGGAAGGTCAGGATCGTCTGCCCCTGGCTCGTCATCAGATCGATGCCACGCAACGCCTGCGTGATCCAGATCACCCCGGTCAGGCTGACCAGCACCACCGCAAACGACGCAAGCGTCGTGCGGAAGATATACCTGTCGATCGACCCCATCGTTATCGCACAATCCCACCTTGCGCACCGAATGGCGGCTCCCAACCAATCCCGAATGGGATCCCCGTTATGGTCGTGCCGCCAAGGCCCGTGGCTGGCATATTTTCTCACTACCATCCCTTTGATCCATCAACATAATGGCTGAGCCATGGCGCGCTTGCCATATGGTTAAGAAATCGGGTTATGTGGCGCCGCAGCCACCGGTACGCTTGGCAGCTCGGTACAGAGGGCGCCATAGTGTGCCAGCACCCGGCTCCCGACCAATATCTACCGCAGCCGCGAAGACGACAATCCTGGAACCGGCGAGCTCCCGCCTCCCCGTAACAGACTGATTTTGGAGGATTTTCCCATGACCGATGCCGTCAAGGTCGGCTTCGTCCCGCTGTCCGCCGGCCCGCGCGGAGTTCTGGTGGTGTTTTGTGACGACAGGCTGGAATTGGGGACCGCGACGCGGAACACGCTGGGACCGGCCGCCACGTTGGTCAGGCGGGCCGCCGAGACGAATCAATTCAAGGGGAAAAACGGGGCGACGCTCGACATATTGGCGCCCGAAGGCCTCAAGGCCAAACGCCTGATCGTCGCGGGGATTGGCAAGCTTTCCGAGCTCAAGGATAACGACTTTCTCAAGCTGGGCGGCACCGTTGCCGGCAAGCTGACGGCGGGCAACGACGCCGTGGCAATCGTTGCCGAGTTGCCGATGGGGCCGATGACCCCCGACCAGGCAGCGGCGATCGCTGCCGGGATCCGGCTTCGCGCCTACAAATTCGATCGCTACAAGACCAGGAAGAAAGAAGGTGAGGACGCCCCGTTACGGGCTAATATTTCGATCGCCGTCGGCGATCCGGCAGCCGCGCGAAAAGCATTCGCTCCAAACGCTCATGTCGTCGACGGCGTCATCGCCGCGCGCGACCTCGTCAATGAGCCGCCGAACGTCCTGTTCCCGGTTGAATTCGCCCGCCGCGCCAGCCGGCTTCGCAAGCTCGGCGTGAATGTCGAAGTGCTCGACGTCAAGGCCATGACAAGGCTTGGCATGGGCGCGCTGCTCGGCGTCGCCCAGGGCTCCAGGCAACCCGGCAGGACAGTGATCATGCGCTGGAACGGCGGCAAGCGCGGCGAGCCGTCGGTCGCCTTTGTCGGAAAGGGCGTATGCTTCGATACTGGAGGCATTTCGATCAAGCCGTCCGGCAGCATGGAGGACATGAAGGGCGATATGGGCGGCGCGGCCTGCGTCGTCGGATTGATGCATGCACTGGCTGCGCGGAAGGCAAAGGCCAACGTGATCGGCGCCATAGGCCTCGTCGAGAACATGCCGGACGGCAACGCGCAGCGCCCGGGCGATATCGTTACCTCGATGTCCGGCCAGACCATCGAAATCATCAATACCGACGCCGAAGGCCGGCTGGTGCTGGCAGATGTGCTCTGGTACGTGGCGAAAAGGTTCAAGCCGAAATTCATGGTCGACCTGGCAACGCTGACCGGAGCAATCATGGTTGCGCTAGGCACCGAGTATGCGGGCTTGTTCTCCAACAACGACGAACTGGCCGAGCGGTTGAACAAAGCCGGCCTTGCGACGGGAGAGCGCGTCTGGCGCATGCCGCTTGGCCCGGAGTACGACAAGCAGATCGATTCGCAATTCGCCGACATGAAGAATACCGGCAACCGTCATGGCGGTTCGATTACCGCTGCGCAGTTCCTGCAACGTTTCGTTGACGGCACGCCATGGGCTCACCTCGATATCGCGGGTACCGCCATGGGAGCGCCGAAAACGGAAATCAATCAAAGCTGGGGTTCGGGTTTTGGCGTTCGGTTGCTTGACCGGCTGGTGGCGGATCATTACGAACGCTAGCGCTGCGGATTTGAAGCGGGACACTGGCGCGGCGGATTTGACATTCGACAGAACCGGGACACCAAGCCGGTGACGGAAGTTCTATTCTACCATCTGCAGGATATGACGCTGGAAAGCGTGCTGCCGCCGTTGCTCGAAAAGTCTCTGGAGCGCGGCTGGCGCGTGGTCGTGCAGTCGACTTCGGAAGAGCGCGCCGACGCGCTGGACGCTCACTTGTGGACTTATCGCGATGATTCCTTCCTGCCGCACGTGACCTGGCGCGCCAGTGACGCCCACGATCATCCGATCGTGCTGGCGGTCGAGGAAGGCAACCCAAATCGGGCCAACGTCAGGTTCCTGGTCGATAGCGCCCCCCTGCCGGGGGACACAAGTTCTTATGATCGCATCGTTCTGGTCTTCAACGGGGAGGATGGCGAGGCGCGTGCGGCCGCGCGCAGCGCGTGGACCGATTGCAAGGCGCGGGGCTTCGAGGTGACCTACTGGCAGGCAGACGAGAGGGGTCGATGGCAACGGCGCGATTAGCAGGTTTTGCCGGTTGATGATAACCTGTGGTTTCGGCGCGTGAGCTTGCACAAGGCCACGGTCGTGCCGCAAAATGATGCTCGGACAGTCGCTCGGAGCGGGGTTGGGGTTTAGTTCATCGTGCGAGACAAACGCAAACCATTGCTGGCGCTGGTTTTGTTCGCCCCGATCCTGGCGGGCTGCGGAGCCACGAGTTCCGATATCTTCTCCTCCGACCTGTTGTCGAAAGATGCGGAATGGTTTTCGCGCAGCGGCCGACTTTTCATCAAAAACGTTTCGATCGATACGCCGCCGCTCAGCCCCGACAGGCCAGTCACCGCCGCCGATCTCGTCAGCGCCGATGGTGCCTGCCCGGGGATGGCGGCCGCAGGCGTTCCGGCGAATGCCAACGCATCGTCCGAAGGTTCAGCCGTGGCGCCATCGACCACGGGGAACGTGGCGCTCGGCCACACCGAATGCGATGTCGTGCGTGGAATTGGCGCACCCGACAGCGTCGATATCTCCAATAACGAGCGCGGCGATCGGGTTGCAGTTGTCACGTTTTCGCGGGGACAGCGCGCAGGGATTTACACCTTTACCGCCGGGCGGTTGAGCTCGATCGAACGGGGATCTGATCCGGTGGCCGAACCAAAGACCGCCAAGCCGAAGAAGAAAAAACCCGCGGCAACCTGATTGCGTTACTCGATCGGCATGGTCTTGCCTGACGCCTCGTCGTATTGCGAACTCGCCGTCAGCCATTCTTCCTCAGCCCGCTGCAGGGCATCCGCCGCACTCGCCCGTGCCTTGCCGAGCTGGACCGCCTGCTTCGGATCGCGTTTGAACAAATCCGGAAGCGCGAGCGCTGCATCGATCTTGGCGATGATGTCGCTGATGCGCGCGATCTCGGTCTCGGCATCCGAAATTCTTTGCTTCAACGGAGTGCGCTTTTCCCTGAGGTCGCGTTGGACCCTGTCGCGGCCGTCGCTGCGCAGGGCGCCGACGCGATCGCGCGACCCGGCACGCGCGTTGCGCGCCGAGAGGATCAGGCGGCGATAATCGTCGAGGTCGCCGTCGAAGGTAGTCACGGCCTGGTCGGCAACGATCCACAATCGATCGGCGCACGCCTCGATCAGGTAGCGGTCATGCGAAACCATGATGACGGCGCCGGGAAATTCGTTGATCGCTTCCGCAAGTGCTGCGCGGCTGTCGATATCGAGATGGTTGGTCGGTTCGTCCAGGATGATCATGTGGGGACCTTCGAAGGTCGCGAGCCCCAACAACAGCCGCGCCTTTTCGCCGCCCGACAAACTGCGGATCAGCGTATCGCCGGCCTTCCCCGAAAAGCCGATGGCGCCGGTGCGCCCGCGCACTTTGGCTTCGGGAGCATCCAGCATCAACCTGCGGACGTGCTCATAAGGCGATGCATCGAGGTCGAGCTCATCGAGCTGATGCTGGGCAAAATATCCGACCGCAAGTTTTTCCGCGCGAGTGATGCGGCCGGAGAACGGCGGCAATTTGTCGGCGAGCAGCTTCACCAGCGTTGACTTGCCGTTGCCGTTGGCGCCGAGCAGGGCAATGCGATCGTCGGTGTCGATCCGCAATGTAACGCGATTGAGGACCGGCCGCCTCGGATCGTAGCCGACCGAAACCTCATCCACCGCGATAATCGGGGGCGATAGCATCTTCTCGGGTACCGGGAAGGTGATGTCGCCTACGTCCCGTGTCACCAGCGCCGTGACTGGTTTCATCCGTTCCAGCATCTTGACGCGCGATTGAGCCTGGCGGGCTTTCGAAGCCTTGGCCTTGAAGCGATCGACGAAGGCCTGCAGGCGCTTGCGCTCGTCGGCCTGCCGCTTGGCGTGCCTGCGGTCCTGCAATTCGCGCAAGGCGCGTTGCTCTTCGAACGATGAGTAAGTCCCCTTGTACAGCGAAAGCTTGCCCCGATCGAGGTGCAGGATCTGCTGGACAGATGTGTCCAGCAGATCGCGGTCGTGGCTGATGATGATTACCGTACGCGGATAATTGGCCAGGTGGTCTTCGAGCCAGAGCGTGCCTTCGAGGTCGAGATAGTTGGTGGGCTCGTCCAGGAGCAGCAGGTCGGGTGCTGCAAACAGGGTGGCCGCCAATGCTACGCGCATGCGCCAACCGCCCGAAAACTCCGAGCAGGGCCGGTCCTGATCGGCGGCCGAAAATCCGAGGCCAGAGAGGATAGCGGCGGCGCGGGCCGGCGCGGAGTGGGCCTCGATGTCGACCAACCGCGTTTGAATTTCGGCGATCCGGATCGGGTCGTGCGCGGTTTCAGCCTCGCTTGTAAGTGCCTCGCGTTCGAAGTCGGCCTTCAGCACAATGTTGATCAGGCTCTCCGGACCATCCGGCGCTTCCTGCGCAAGGCTGCCCGTCCGCCAGCGGGCAGGTATTGCGATGGTGCCCGATTCGATCGGCAATTCGCCGCGGATGGCGCGAAACAATGTCGATTTGCCAACCCCGTTGCGGCCGACCAAGCCCACGCGCGCGCCGGGCACGATCTGCACGGAGCTGTGATCGATGAGAAGCCGCCCGGCTACGCGGATTGAAAGATCGGTAATTGAAAGCATCCGGGCTTTTCACCGCAGTCGCCGGAAAAGGCAAGCGCTGGCTGCGCAGTTGCGGCGGGCAATGCGTTCGTGCGCAGGAGTTTGTGCTAAGGCGACCCGTCCGCTTCGTCGCGCCGGCGCAACTCGTCCATCAGCCGCTCGAGATTGGATGAGCGCTGCGAGGGTTCCAACCCAAGGTTCTCCTGCAGCCGTTCGGCCACCGCCTTGCAGATCGACCGGCTCGTCTTGCGATCAATCGGTTCGCTGTCGTCGTCGGTTCGACCGTCCATGGCGCACTCCGCCTTCCTGCACTTCGGACAAGAAGTAATGGTGAACCAAGTCAACGGGAGAGAAATTGTTTCCGAGGAGGACCGATCGCTAGAGCTTTAGTTAAGTTTTGTTGAACAGCCGAACGGTTCCCGAAACAGAACTCAAGCAAAAGCCCCGGCCATGACCGGACCGGGGCTTTTTTTAAGGAAAATGGATCAGTAGCAGCGGTTGATCAGCCGCCAGCGAGGTCCCCAGGGGGTCGGAACCAAGTGCCTCACATAGCAGCCTCCATATCCATAACCGTATCCATAGACCGGTCCGCCAACATAAATGCGCGGGCCGCCAAAACCCCAACCATGGTGCCATCCTCCATGCCAGGCACCCCAGGCGGAAGCGGAGGTGGGCGCCAGCGCGGCCACGCCGAGCGATGCCGCGGCAACTGCAACAAGCGAGAACTTGCGTAACATGGTCATCTCCTGAAGCTACGGCGCCGAAAGCGCCAGATGAAAATATTGTCCCTGAACGTCCTGTCGAAGAGTTAAAGCCGTCCGGTTATGGAAGCCTACGCGCGCGAGGGTGAATGAAGGCAGGATGACCGTTTCAGAAAGGGTTCACCTCGGTGAAATTGTCGTAATTTCCGGGCGACAATCGCCGGCCGGCGCCATTCGCCTCCTGGTAGCCGTCGCTTGCCGTGCGTCGGCAGCACCGATATAAGCCCGCAGCCTCCATCCGCAGTTCCAGGGACAAATCATGGCGATTGAACGCACCTTTTCCATCATCAAACCGGACGCGACCGGGCGCAACCTGACCGGTGCCATCAACGCGCTGATCGAGAAGGCCGGGCTTCGGATCGTGGCGCAGAAGCGCATTCGCATGACGCGCGGACAGGCCGAAACCTTCTATGCCGTCCACAAGGCACGTCCATTCTTCGGCGAGCTGGTCGAGTTCATGACATCCGGCCCGGTGGTGGTTCAGGTTCTCGAAGGCGAAAACGCCATCCTGAAATACCGTGACGTCATGGGCGCAACCGATCCCTCCAAGGCGGCGGCGGGCACAATCCGCAAGCTGCACGCGAAATCGATCGGCGAAAACTCGGTTCATGGTTCCGACGCACCCGAGACGGCCGCAATCGAGATCGCGCAGTTCTTCTCCGGCAACGAAATCGTCGGCTGATTGACACGCCCGAGCGGCCCAAGGGGGAGGGCAGGCTGTGAACTTGCTGTTGCAGGTCGTCGATCCCGCAAACATCGGCGGCTTTTTCGGGCAGGTCCAGGCCGACATGCAGACGCCGGCGTTCTGGCTGGCGGTCGGCAAGATCATCTGGATCAACGTGCTGTTGTCTGGCGACAATGCGCTGGTGATCGCGATGGCCTGCCGCGGCCTGCACGGCCGGCATCGCCTGTGGGGCATGGTCATCGGCGCCGGCATCGCCGTTGTGCTGTTGATTGCTTTCACCGGCATCGTGGCAACGCTGATGACGCTGCCCTATCTGAAACTCGTCGGCGGCGTCGCGCTCATCGTCATCGCCGCCAGGCTTCTGGTGCCCGAAGACGAGAGCAACGAAATCGCCGCGGGCACCACGCTGTGGCACGCGATCCGCATCGTCGTCATCGCCGACATCATCATGAGTCTGGACAATGTGATCGCGGTTGCCGCCGCCGCCAACGGCAAGCTCTCGCTGTTGATCCTGGGACTTGCCATCAGCATTCCCATGATCATTGCGGGTGCCGCGCTGATCATGCTGGTGCTGGACCGGTTTCCCGTTCTGGTTTGGCTCGGTGCTATTTTGCTCGGCTGGATCGCCGGCGATGTGATCGAGACCGATCCGGCAGTCCAGCCCCACCTGCACCGGCTTCTCGACGGCACCATCGCACTTCATCTCGACGCAAGCTCGGCGATCTTCGGCGTATCGCCACACTTCGTTCTCGAGGGAGAGCTCGACGAATATATCGCCTCGGTTCTCGGGGCCTTCGCGGTGCTCGCGCTGGGCTCGTTCTGGCGAAAGCCAAAGCTGGAAGAACCGAAGAATCCGGCATCGCCTGTTGTCGGCGAGGCGGCAGCCCGGTCTGCCGACCGGCCGTAGGATGCCAACAACGCCACCGCTTCAGCGCCTTACGATCGACCCGGAACGGCCAACCAGCCGCGCAAGCTGCTTGAAACGGCTGCCGACGCGGTCGGCCACCAGATCGACCAGCTTGTGCTCGAACACCAGCATCAGCTTGCGGCCCTGGGTGCGGAAGTGGGTGGCTGGCAGGACGCCAGGCCGGGCCGCCGATATCAGATGGGCGACGCGAAAGGCGGCACCCAGCAGGCGCGCACGCTCGAGCATCGCTGGCGGCACCATCTCCTGCATGATCGCCGGCGGCTCGTTTTCCACGCTCAATCCCGCGTAGCGGAAGAAAACCGACAGGGCGACGAAGACCCGGCCTTCGTGGCTGATCGACCCGAAATTGCCGTTGGTGATCAGATTGAGCGTTTCCTCGCCGCGATGATCGGGATGCACTCGCCATCCGATATCCGACAACAGGCAGGCAGCATGGCGCAGCCGGCGATCCTCTTCCGTCTCGCGCAATTTGACGACCCGCACCAGACGATCGGTCCATTCGATCAGTTCTTCGGCATGACGAGCCGATCGCGACAGTAACTTGTTCAGCTCTTGCGCTGCGCAGATGAATCCGTCCTTCGTGCGCTCGGCCTCGGGCAGCATTTGGTAAAGCAGGCCCTCGCGAACTCCGAAGGTCGAAAACACGATGGTCTTCGGCTTGGCGACCCGAATGATGTATTCGAGAACCAGCGCGGCATAGGCCAGCAATGGCCGGCGGGCATCGGCCACGACCTCGATATCGGCCAGCATGTTTGCGGCCACCAAACGGCGCAAACGCCGCGCGAAGTCGAGCGCTTCCTGGGCCGGAATCGAATAGCCGTGCATGACCCGCAGTGGATATTCGCTTTGGATGATGTGGATCCGCGCCAGCGCGCGCCAGGTTCCGCCGACCGCGTAGAAAGCGCGGCCGCGGCCGGCCGTGATCTGCGCGACCTCGGAAATCTCGGATTTGACGATGCGCTCGGCGCGTTTGAGCGATTTGTGAGACAGATCCTGAAGGGCAAGGCTGCCGAGCGGCAGCGTCACGCCGCCCCGGATGCGATTGCCGCGCACGTCAATCAGTTCCAGCGAGCCGCCGCCGAGATCGCCGACGATGCCGTCGGGCTTGTGCACGCCGGAAACCACACCCAGCGCCGACAGCTTCGCTTCGCGTGGGCCCGGCAGGATTTCGATTCTTACCCCGCAGATGCGCTCGGCCTTGGCGATGAAGTCCGCTCCGTTGCTGGCGTCGCGGCAAGCGGCTGTGGCGATCGCATGAACGCGGCGCACTTTCATCACCCTGCAGAGCGCGCGAAAGCGACGCAGCGAGGTCAGGGCCTTGGTGACCGCGTCGGGCGCCAGCAGGCCGGTGGACTGAACCTCGCGACCCAATCCGCACAGAGCCTTCTCGTTGAAGATCGTGATCAGGCTGCGCGCCATCGCTTCGTAGACGACGAGGCGCACTGAATTCGAGCCGATATCGATGACCGCGACGCTTGGGGCGCGCTTGCGCGGCCGCTTCACAGGCATTTCCCCTCAGGATGATTGACGCTCGGTACGGCGGGTGAGGCGGCGCGGAGACGATTCCTTGAGTGACTTTCCACGGCCTGAGAGACTCGGATTCGTCATGAAATAATTGTGCAAGTTGAAGGGCTCTTCGCCTTTCGTGGCCTTCATACGCGTTGACGAACCGTCCGGCAATAACTGCCAGCTCTGCTCGGTGTCCTTCAGGTTAGCGACCATGATCTGTTCGAGAACCTGCTGATGCACCGTCGGATTCTGCAACGGACAAAGGATTTCCACGCGCCGATCGAGGTTGCGCGGCATCATGTCGGCCGACGAGATATACACAGCCGCTTTCGCGCTCGGCAGGCCCTGGCCCATTCCGAAGCAATAGATCCGGCCATGCTCGAGGAAGCGACCGATGATCGATTTGACGCGGATATTCTCCGAGAGCCCCGGCAAACCCGGACGCAGGCAACAAATGCCGCGAACCACGAGTTCGATCGAAACGCCTGCCTGGGAGGCTTCATAGAGCGAATCGATGATCTCCGGATCGACCAGCGAGTTCATCTTCAGCCAGATCGCGGCAGGTTTGCCGTGACGGGCGTAGGCGGTCTCGCCGCGAATGTGCTCGAGCATTCGCTTGCGCAGTGTGAGCGGGGACACCGCCATCTTCTCGATGTCGCTCGGTTCGGCGTAACCGGTAATGTAGTTGAATACGCGCGCGGCATCCCGTCCGATGATCGGGTCGGAGGTGAAATAGGACAGGTCGGTGTAAATTCGCGCCGTAACCGGATGGTAGTTGCCAGTCCCGGTGTGAACGTAGGTCGTCAGGTTTCCGCCTTCGCGCCGCACGATCATCGACAGCTTGGCGTGGGTCTTCAGTTCGAGAAATCCGTAGACCACCTGAACGCCCGCGCGTTCCAGGTCGCGCGCCCATCGGATATTGGCCTCCTCATCGAACCGCGCCTTCAGTTCGATCAACGCGGTCACCGACTTTCCTGCTTCGGCCGCTTCCGCCAGCGCCCGCACGATCGGCGAATTATTCGAAGTGCGGTAGAGGGTCTGCTTGATGGCGACGACGTCAGGGTCGCGGGCGGCCTGTTGCAGGAACTGCACCACGACGTCGAAGGATTCGTAAGGATGATGGACGATCAGGTCTTTTTGCCGAATGGCTGCGAAGATATCGCCGCCGTGATCTCGCACCCGCTCGGGATGGCGGGGCACATAGGGCGTGAATTCGAGATCGGGCCGGTCAAGTCGGGTCAATTGCGACAGCTCGTTCATCGCCAGCACGCCGTCGACAAGAAGAACCTCGTCGTCGGCGGTCGAAAGCGCCCGCTGCACGAAGGCGCGAAGCTCCTCTGGCATCTTTGCTTCGATTTCGAGCCGGATCACCGATCCTCGGCGTCGCCGCTTCAGCGCCGTTTCGAACAGGCGGACCAGATCTTCGGCCTCTTCCTCGATTTCGAGTTCGGAGTCCCTGATGATTCGGAACGCGCCCTGGCCCTTGACGGTGTAACCCGGAAACAGCCGGCCTATGAAAAGGCCGGTGGCCTGTTCGAGCGTGATCAGTCGCACGGCGCCGTCCTTGGCCGCGGGCAGGCGGACAAAGCGATCGATCTTGCCGGGCATGCGGATGAGAGCGTTCATCGGTTTGCCGTCGGAGACGCGAGCCAACTGCAATGCGACCGTGAACCCGAGACTGGGGATGAAGGGGAACGGGTGGGCGGGATCGATCGCAAGCGGCGTCAGCAACGGAAAAATATTGTGGAGGAAATGGTCTTCGATCCAGGCCCGCTCGGGCTTGGCGACGTCGCGCCCGTCGACAAGGACGATGCCGACGCCGGCCAGGATGCCGCGCAGATCGCGCCAGATCGCCTGCTGGTCGGTGGCCAGTTGTGAAACCGTTTCGTTGATAAGGCTGAGTTGCTCGGCAGGCGTCAGGCCGTCAGGGCTGCGCTCGGCGATGCCCTCGCGCACCTGGGCCTTGATACCGGCGACGCGGACCATGAAGAATTCATCAAGGTTATTGGCGGAAATCGACAAAAATCTCACCCGCTCGAGCACGGGGTGGCCGGGATTCACCGACTCCTCGAGCACCCGGCGATTGAAATGCAGCCAGGAAAGCTCACGATTGATGAATTGTTCGGGACTGCTGGCTATGCTCGCAACCGCGCCAACTTCCGATTCTTTCTCTTTAATTGCAATGACTTGCAGCGATTCCATAAAGTTCTGATCCATCTCAAATCAGGCCACGGCAGCGAATTTCGCAGGGACGAGGCAAACCATGTTTGATCGCGGTGACGTTTCGATGACATGATGTTACCGTGACGGCTGTCGTCAAGATGCAAGCAATCAGCGCTCGCCGCGGAGCAGTTCGGCCGCCAGCGCCCGCGTGACCGGCCGCCCCAACCGCAACGCCTCGGTATCGAGAAGCTCCACAGCCTTCCGCAAGGCGGCGTATGAGCGTTCGACCCGTGTCGAGAGATAGCCGACCACCGCCTCGTCAACCGCAAGTTGACGGTCGGCGCAGAATTTGACGACCAGCGCGCGACACAGATGATCGTCGGGCGGCAGCAGCGACACCATCGGCAACGCCCGCAACCGCGAGCGCAAATCGCGCAGCTCGATCTGAAATGCGGAAGGCGGCGTGCGCGCGGTCATCAGAACAAACGCTCCCTCCTCGCGCGCCAGGTTGAGCAGGTGGAACAGTGCGCGTTCGTCCACATCTGACGATCTGAGCTCTTCGACGACAAGCGCCCCGGTCGCCAGTGCGTTCGGTACGGCATCGGCGGTCAGCGTGTGCGCCGCCGTCGAACGGGCGCCGGCTTGTACGGCCCAGATGCTGGCGAGATGGCTTTTGCCCGAACCCTCCGGACCGACCAGCAACATGATCCGGTTCGGCCAGTCCGGCCAGCTATCGATCAGCGCAAGGCCGGCGGCGTTTGCCGGTCCTTCGAGGAAGTCCTCACGCGTGAAGCTCTCTGCGTGTGGCAGCGCAAATGCCAGCTGACGAGGTTGGTCGCGGCCTGCCACGCAAGTCTCCGTACCAAGCAAGCGATCCTTGGGGCGCGCCGTGCGGTCCGATTCCAGCATTCGCCGCCCGTTGCGGGGGACGGCTTTGCGAATGTCAGGATAGAAGGATCAACGGCGCGCCTCGATCGTGCTCATGTGTCGTACCCATTCCACGAGATAGAGGGATACCGAAACCAATGTAAAGACCGTTACAAAACCCATGAGGATTACATCATACGGCATCGGGTTGAAGCCGAAGCCGAGCGATGCAAGGATCAGCGCTGCAAATGCAACCTGCGCCACCGTGTTGAGCTTGGAGACCATCAACGGCTTCATCGGGATCGGTTTGTCGAACAGCCACGACACGATCACGGCGGACACGATCATGATGTCGCGCGAGACCACCAGAATGACAATCCAGCGCGGTACGGCGCCCCAGATGCCGAGGGCGACATAGATCGAGACCAACAGCGCCTTGTCGGCGAGCGGGTCGAGCAGCGCCCCCAACTCGCTCGCCATGTTGAATTGCTTGGCAAGAAATCCGTCGACTGCGTCGCTGACGCCGGCGACGACGAAGATCGCAAATGCGATCTCCATCTGGCTGGAGGCGATCGCCCAGACGATGACGGGCACCAATATGATGCGGCCCAGCGTAATGATATTTGGAATGCTCAACTCGGTCTTTTCCCGGCCGCCGGCCTGATTTCCGAAAGACCCGGCCTCAATGAGGGTGAACCGGTTCCCGTCTACATAGTATATGCGCGCACCCGTTGCGAGCCATTGCGCACGACCGGATTCCGACGTAACCAGCGGCCATCACTTGGAACGGGCCATGGTCGGGCGCAAGAACGGGCTCACATACGCGGATTCGGGCGTTGATATCGATGCCGGCAATCGCCTGGTCGATCTGATCAAGCCGATGGTCAGGGCGACGGCGCGGGCCGGAACCGAAGCCGAAATCGGCGGTTTCGGCGGCCTGTTCGATCTGAAGGCGGCGGGCTTCAAGGACCCGGTCCTGGTCGCGGCAACCGATGGCGTCGGCACCAAGGTCAAGATCGCCATCGAAACCGGGATGCATGGCGGTATCGGGATTGATCTGGTCGCGATGTCGGTCAACGACCTCGTGGTTCAGGGCGCAGAACCGTTGTTCTTTCTGGACTATTTTGCCTGCGGGAAGCTCGATCCGGAGGCCACCGCAACCATCGTTGCCGGCATCGCCGAGGGGTGCAGGGAATCCGGCTGCGCCCTGATCGGAGGTGAAACCGCCGAGATGCCGGGGCTCTATAAGGACGGCGATTACGATCTGGCGGGCTTTGCAGTTGGCGCCGCCGAACGCGGGACACTGCTGCCGCGGCCGGATATTGCAGCCGGAGATACCGTGCTCGGGCTGGCCTCGTCGGGCGTCCACTCCAACGGGTTTTCCCTCGTCCGCAGAATTGTCGAATCATCCCGGATTGGCTTCGATGCTCAGGCGCCGTTCTCGCCGGTCATGACGCTCGCAGGCGCGTTGCTGGCGCCGACGCGGCTTTACGTGAGATCGTGCCTGCGCGCGATCCGGCAGACCGGTGCGGTCAAGGCGCTTGCCCATATCACCGGTGGCGGATTCACCGACAACATTCCACGCGTGCTGCCGCGCCATCTGGGCGTGGCAATAGATCTCGCGCGCCTGCCCGTGCTGCCGGTCTTCAAATGGCTGGCGGAGCGCGGCAACATTGCTGAAGACGAATTGCTGCGAACTTTCAATTGCGGGATCGGCATGGTTGCCATCGTCGAGCCGGAAGCCGTCAAGGCAGTCAGCGAAGTTCTGGCCGATGCCGGCGAAAGCGTGACGCCGCTCGGCAAAGTGATCGCCGCGGAAGGCGAGCACCGCGTGGTCTATAACGGTCATCTCGATCTCTCATGGTGAAATCCGATCCGCAGGAAGCGTCGTGAAGCGCCGTGTGGCAATCCTGATTTCCGGGCGCGGGTCGAACATGACGGCCCTGATTGAGGCCGCCAGGGCGGCGGATTTCCCCGCGGAGATCGCGCTCGTGATTTCCAACAGGGGGCAGGCGGGCGGCCTCGAAAAGGCGCGCGCCAGCGGCATCGCTACGCTTTGCATCGAGAGCAAAACCTTCGGTGAGGATCGCAAGGCGTTCGAGGCCGTGCTGCAGGCGGCGCTCGACCAACACCGGATCGAGCTGGTTTGCCTGGGTGGTTTCATGCGGTTGTTTTCGGCAGATTTCGTGCGGCACTGGTATGGGAGGATGCTCAACATCCATCCGTCGCTGCTGCCGTCTTTCCCGGGCCTCGATCCTCACGGTCAGGCGCTGCGAGCCGGAGTCAGGATATCAGGCGCGACAGTCCATTTCGTCATTCCGGAAACTGACGCAGGGCCCATCGTGATGCAGGGAGCGGTCGAGGTACGCGGCGACGACACGCCGGATAGTCTCGCAGCGCGCGTCCTTGCGATCGAGCATCGCATCTATCCGGATGCGCTTCGCCTTGTGGCGAGCGGTCGGCTTCGTCTCGACGGCGGTATTTGCAGGCTGGAGGGTGACGGTGTCTGCGGTGATGTCCTGATATCGCCGGCATCGCCCTCGAAAGGCAGGTAGCAATAACAAAATCCCCCGGCAGGGGCCGGGGGTACATCAGATTGCCTGCGCGGATCGTGACGAGGCTTAGGAGACCTTCAGATTCTCTGCGGAAGTTTTGCCGCGATTTTCCACAAGGTCATATTCAATAACTTGGTTTTCATTGAGGGTCGTGAGCCCGGCACGCTCGACGGCCGAGATATGGACGAACACGTCCTTATCGCCGACCATCGGCTTGATGAACCCATAACCCTTTGTCGGGTTGAACCACTTGACGGTGCCTTTTTGCATCGCCTGTCTCCTGGTCTAGACGTAAAAAAGACGCAGCCACGCTAAACGCGTGCCGCGCCACAAACGGGCTTGCGGATGTCTGCTGAATTTCCTAGTCGCGAAACGCACAGCCGATCGGCCTAATTCCGATTGTGAGCCGGATTGCAACACGAAATTCGCATGTTAGCAAGCTCTTGGGGCGACGCGAGAAATCGGAAGGACCGCGCCAATCGCGCCAAACCCCTGTGGCATGGGAACAACATGGGCCTCTGGAGGCCGTTATTTGAGGGCCGAAACCGGCTGGCTCGCCTTGAGAATTGCAGGCAAATCGCGGCGGCTCGCGGCAATCGGTAACTTTGGGCTGCTGACATTCGGACCCCTCATGGCGGCGAGATAGCCGACATCAGGCGTGGGGCCCTTGACCCCGCGCCATCCCGGTCCCGGCGGCAATTTCCGAGCGGCAATTTCGGCCGGCCGGCGCGTCAGCTTCGGACGACTTTGACGACCCTGCCTTTTTCGATGGCCAGCGCGAGGCGGCCATGTTTCAGGGCAAGCGCCGCCTCGCCAAACAATTCGCGGCGCCAGCCGTGCAGCGCGCCGACGTCGGCGTTGTCGTCGGCCGCGATCTGCTCGAGATCGTCGACGGTTGCGATTATCTTGCTCGCGACCGCGTGACGTTCGGACGTCATGCGGAGCAAAACCTTGAGCAGTTCGACGATCGCCGCGCCGTTGGAATTGCCGCGGGGCCTTTCGATCTTCGGCAAGGTCGAGGGATCGCGTGCCAGACCTCGCTGAACGGCGGCGACAATGTCGCCGCCCCATTTTGACCGATCGAAACCTTTCGGCAGCGAGCGCAGGCTGGCGAGCCGCTCGAGGCTGGTCGGGGCATGGGTGGCGATATCGCCGACCGCGTCGTCCTTCAGGACGCGGCTGCGCGGTACGTCGCGACTCTGCGCCTCCTGTTCGCGCCAGGCTGCGACTTCGATCAGCACCGCGAGTTCCCTGGGCTTGCGCACCCGTGTCTTCAGCCGTTCCCACGCTCGCTCCGGGTGAAAGTCGTAAGTCCTCGGGCTCGTCAAAACTTCCATTTCCTCGCTCACCCAGTCGTTGCGGCCGCGCTTCTTGAGGTCGGAGTCCAGTGCAGCGAACACGTCGCGCAGGTGGGTGACGTCGGCGACCGCGTAGTGGATTTGCTCCTCGGTCAGCGGCCGGCGCGACCAGTCGGTGAAACGATGCGTCTTGTCGGGCCGATGGCCGGTAATGCGCTCGACCAACTGATCGTAGGCGATCGAATCGCCATATCCCAGCACCATGGCTGCGACCTGGGTGTCGAAGATCGGATGGGGCACGACGCCTACCTGATGCCAGACGATCTCGATATCCTGACGCGCGGCATGAAATACCTTGAGCACCTTCTCGTCAGCCATCAATCCGAAGAAGGGCTTGAGGTCGATGCCCTCCGCGAGGGCGTCTATCACGAAGGCCTCGTCGGGGCTTGCCATCTGCACGACGCAAAGCAACGGGTAATAGGTTGTCTCGCGCAGGAATTCGGTATCGACGGTGATGACGCCGTGCCTGGCAAGACGCTCGCATGCGGCGGCAAGCCCGGCGGTGGTGGTAATCAGTTCCATGAACGGTCCATAGCGCTTTTCCCACAGGCCGTTCTGCCGAAAGCGCAGATATGTCAAGGGGGCTGGAGCCTTTTCGGTTCTGATTGATTCAGAATCGGGGCTCTAATCTTCTGTTTTGACGCGTTTTCTCTACGCGAACCGTTTTACATTTCGCTCGAAAGCGTGAGACAGCAAAACGCGGCGGCTCAGAAGTCGCTCGTGTGACGGCCCGAGGGTCGACGCGCGGCAGGGACGGCCAGCACGATGACGCAAAGAGCCAGCATCGCAAGTCCCATGAATTCGAAAACCAGCGCGTCCACGATCAATCTCCCCAAACGAATCGCCAGATTTGTCGGGGAGCATTGATTGCCGCTTAATTTTCGAGGCGCGGCGGCCGGCGGCCGAGCCCAATATTGCACGGAAGGTTAACGATTTACGTCCCGCAAAACGTCTGGAGCACGCGCTGATGTGGTTCTGGCGGCTGCGCGTATTCCGAAAATGCCGGCTGATCTTCATACGGCTTCGAGAGCACCGTCAAAAGCTCTTCGAACGGCGCAAAGTCGTCGTGATTGACGGCAGCCTGAATGACCGCCTCGATGCGGTGATTGCGCGGAATGAAAGCGGGATTGACGGCAAGCATCGCCCTCGACCGCGCCGCGGGCGTGGATTTCTCCACATCGATGCGCTGGCGCCAGCGAAGCGCCCATTCGTCGTAGGCGGCGGGGTCGGCGAACGACAGTCTCACCCTTTGATCGCCACTGGATTCCAGAACGGCCTCGCTGAGCCGACGGAAGGTGAGGGTGAAGTCCGCCCGGTTTTTGGCCATCGCATCCAGAAGGTCCTGCACCAGCGCTTCGTCACCTTCGTGCTCGGTGAGCAGGCCCGTCTTCCGGCGCAAGCCTGCCTGGTAGGCACTGGTGAATCGCGGCGCGAACTCTCCGAGAATGGACTGCGCCTGTTCGATGGCCTTATCCTTGTCCTCGCAGAACAGCGGCAACAGGCATTCGGCAAGCCGGGTCAGATTCCACAGCGCGATTCGCGGCTGGTTGGCGTAGGCATAGCGTCCCTGCTCGTCGATCGATGAAAACACCGCAGCCGGATCGTAAGCGTCCATGAAGGCGCAAGGGCCGTAGTCGATGGTCTCGCCGCAGATCGAGGTGTTGTCGGTGTTCATGACGCCGTGGATGAAGCCTACCAACAGCCACCGTGCGACAAGGTCGGCCTGCCGCGCGATCGCGCCCGCAAGCAGCGCGTGATAGGGGCGCTCGGCGCCCACAGTTTCCGGATAGTGTCGCGCAATGACGTGGTCGGCCAACCGCCGCACACCCTCGATGTCGCCGCGCGCCGCGAAATACTGGAACGTTCCGACGCGAATATGGCTCGACGCAACCCGGGTAAGCACGGCTCCCGGCAGCGCAGTTTCGCGGATCACGCTTTCGCCGGTAACGACCGCGGCAAGCGAACGCGTGGTCGGAATCCCCAGTGCTTCCATCGCTTCGCTGACGATGTATTCGCGCAACACCGGGCCGAGCGCGGCGCGGCCATCGCCCCTGCGTGAGAATGGCGTTGGCCCGGAGCCTTTGAGCTGAATGTCGCGGCGCACGCCATCGACGTCGATGACTTCACCGAGCAGGATGGCGCGGCCATCGCCAAGCTGGGGCACGAAGTGACCGAACTGGTGGCCCGCATAGGCCATGGCGATCGGTTCCGCGCCATTGGGAACACGCTTGCCGGCGAGGATCTCGGCACCCTCAGGACTATCCAGAACGTCGGGGTCGAGGCCAAGACGAATGGCCAGCGGCCGGTTTAGTTTGACGAGCCGCGGCGACAGCACAGGCGTCGGCGCGACCCGCGCGAAAAAACCATCCGGGAGCAGGGCGTAGGTATTTTGGAAGGGGAAATGCACCGTCATGGCATCAAGATAGGCATCTGTTGCGATTAGACAATCAAGTTGCCGGTCGGTTTGCCGACCGGTTTCCTCGGCACGCTGACCAACCCACAGCACTCATCCCTCGTTTTCCTCCCTCTTTTTTTGTCCCGACGCCACCTGAAAGCGGCGCATTTGGCCCCGCATTTGGTTGCCGCGTCGGAAAGCCTCGGGTAAACCCTCAACCTCCTCGGGCCGGCACTGGCAGTCCGATTCCAACATTCGTATCCCAACCACGGTAGCGAATGCGAGATTCACCCCGCAGGGCCGCTCGATTTGACCCTCCGACATCTAATTCTGGAACATCCATGCATCGTTACCGGTCCCACACCTGCGGCGCGCTCAGAGCGAGCGATATCGGACAGGGTGTTCGCCTGTCCGGCTGGTGCCACCGTATTCGCGACCATGGCGGCGTGCTGTTCATCGATCTGCGCGACCATTATGGCCTGACGCAATGCGTCGTGGACCCGGATTCGCCAGCCTTCCGGGATGCTGAAAAGCTGCGGTCCGAATGGGTGGTGCGCCTCGACGGCAAGGTGCGCCGCCGTCCCGAAGGGACCGAAAACCCGGAATTGTCGACGGGTGCGGTCGAAGTCTACGTCAGCGAGATCGAGGTGCTGGGGCCCGCGGGGGAGTTGCCGCTGCCGGTCTTTGGCGAACAGGAATATCCTGAGGATATAAGGCTTAAGTACCGTTTCCTCGACCTTCGCCGCGAGAAGTTGCATCAGAATATAATGACACGCGGAGCGATCATCGATTCCATGCGCAAGCGCATGAAAGATCAAGGATTCTTCGAATTTCAAACACCGATCCTCACCGCGTCGTCGCCGGAAGGCGCCCGCGATTTTCTGGTGCCATCGCGGATCCACCCGGGGCGCTTCTATGCGCTGCCGCAGGCGCCCCAGCAGTACAAGCAGCTCCTGATGATGTCCGGCTTCGACCGGTACTTCCAGATCGCGCCCTGTTTCCGCGACGAGGACCCGCGCGCCGACCGGCTGCCGGGCGAATTCTACCAGCTCGACCTGGAAATGAGTTTCGTCGAGCAGGACGACGTCTTCGCAGCCGTCGAGCCCGTCATTACGGGTGTGTTCGAAGAGTTTGCCAACGGCAAGCCGGTGACCAGGAACTGGCCGCGCATCCCGTTTGCCGAAGCCTTGCGCAAATACGGCACCGACAAACCCGATCTGCGAAATCCGATCGTCATGCAGGACGTCTCCGAGCATTTTCGCGGCTCCGGCTTCAAGGTGTTCGCGCGGCTCCTGGAAGATTCGAAGAACCAGGTATGGGCTATCCCGGCAAAGGGTGGCGGCTCGCGGGCGTTCTGCGACCGCATGAACTCCTGGGCGCAGGGTGAAGGCCAGCCCGGGCTGGGCTACATCTTTTGGCGCGAGAGCGGCGACGGTGCGGGTCCGTTGGCCAACAATATCGGGCCGGAGCGGACGGCGGCCATTCGCGCCCAGCTCGGACTGAGGGAAGGCGACGCGGCGTTTTTCGTCGCCGGCGATCCGGAAAAATTCTGGAAATTTTCCGGCCTTGCACGCGCCAGGCTCGGGGAAGAACTGAACCTGATCGACCGCGATCGGTTCGAGCTCGCCTGGATCGTCGATTTTCCGATGTTTGAATACAACGAGGAAGACAAGAAAATCGACTTCTCGCACAATCCGTTTTCGATGCCGCAGGGCGGTCTGGAGGCGTTGCAGACCAAGGATCCCCTGACCATCAAGGCGTTCCAGTACGACATCACCTGCAACGGTTACGAGATCGCCTCCGGCGGTATCCGCAACCATCGGCCCGCGGCCATGGTGAAGGCGTTCGAGATTGCAGGCTATGGCGAGAAGGAGGTCATCGATCGTTTCGGTGGCATGTATCGCGCATTCCAGTACGGCGCGCCGCCCCATGGCGGAATGGCGGCGGGGGTCGATCGTATCGTCATGCTGTTGTGCGGTACGACCAATTTGCGCGAAATCTCGCTGTTCCCGATGAATCAGCGGGCCGAGGACCTGTTGATGGGCGCGCCTTCCGAAGTTACGGCGAAGCAGTTGCGCGAGCTTCACATTCGGCTCAATCTGACGCCGAACTGAACCAGTATCCCGATTGCGAAGTTCGCAAGCGGGAGGTGCTGCACAATGATGCGGAGTTCTCAACCGCCACACTAGCCGTCGAAGTTTATTTCGGGCGGAAGCAGACAGTGGGGGAATGCATGGCGTCCTACTCTGATGATCTTCACGCAGCAGCGCTCGCTTACCACCGGATGCCGCGGCCGGGTAAGCTCGAAATTCAGGCCACCAAACCGCTCGCCAATCAACGCGACCTCGCGCTGGCCTATTCGCCGGGCGTTGCCGCCGCCTGCACGGAAATCGCCGGCAATCCAGCGGAAGCTGCATCCCTGACATCGCGCGCCAACCTGGTCGCGGTCGTCAGCAACGGCACCGCCGTGCTCGGCCTCGGCAATATCGGCCCGCTGGCGTCGAAACCGGTCATGGAGGGCAAGGCGGTCCTGTTCAAGAAATTCGCAGGCATTGACGTCTTCGACATCGAAATCGCCGCCGACACCATCGAACGCGTGGTCGAGACGGTGGCAGCGCTCGAGCCGACCTTCGGCGGCATCAATCTCGAGGACATCAAGGGGCCGGAGTGCTTCGAGATCGAAGCCCAACTCAAGGCGCGGATGAAAATCCCGGTGTTTCACGACGATCAGCATGGCACCGCCATCATCGTCGCTGCCGCCATCAAGAATGCGTTGCTGCTGAACGGCAAGGACCTTGCCGATGTGAAGATCGTGTGTTCCGGCGCTGGTGCGGCGGCGATCGCCTGCCTCAATCTCCTGGTTTCGATGGGCGCCCAACGCAAGAACATCTGGGTTTGCGATATCGAGGGCGTCGTCTGGGAAGGCCGCCCGACCTTGATGGATCGCTGGAAGGCAGTCTATGCGAAGAACACCGACAAACGGACGCTGGCCGAGGTAATCCCGGGCGCCGATATTTTCGTTGGCCTCTCTGCGCCCAACGTATTGAAGCCGGAAATGGTCAAGCAGATGGCCGACAAGCCGCTGGTGATGGCGCTTGCCAATCCAAATCCGGAGATCATGCCGGATGAGGCCCGAAAAGCCCGCCCCGATGCGATGATCTGCACCGGCCGCTCCGATTTTCCCAACCAGGTGAACAACGTCCTGTGTTTTCCGTTCATCTTTCGCGGTGCGCTGGACGTGGGCGCCACCGCGATCAACGAGGAGATGAAAAAGGCCGCCGTCGACGCCATCGCGCAGTTGGCGCGCGAACCGCCGGTGGACGCAGTTGCGCCCGGTTTCGAAAGCGGCGAGGCGCAGGGATTTGGTCCGGGCTCGCTGATTCCCAGTCCGTTCGATCCGCGACTGATCCTTCGCATCGCGCCCGCTGTCGCAAAGGCGGCAATGGAGTTGGGCGTCGCGAGCCGGCCGATCGCCAGGTTCGAGGAATATTCAGTTCAGCTCATGCGCTTCGCGTTCCGCTCCGGGCTGATCATGAAACCGGTCTTCGCCAAGGCCAAGACCCAACCGGTCCGGGTGATCTACGCCGAAGGCGAAGATGAGCGGGTCCTGCATGCGACCCAGGTCGTTCTGGAGGAAAATTTGGCGCGGCCGATACTGGTCGGGCGTCCGTCGGTGGTGGAATTGCGGATCAAGCGATATGGCCTTGCCATAAAGGCCGGAAAGGATTTCGATCTCGTCAATCCAGAGGACGACCCCCGTTATCGATCCTACGTCCAATCCTATATCGACATCGCCGGCCGGCATGGCGTGACACCTGATGCCGCGCGCACGGTCGTGCGCACCAACGCAACCGTGATTGCGGCGCTGGCGGTAAGTCGCGGCGAGGCCGACGCGATGATCTGCGGCATCGAGGGCCGCTTCATGAGCCACTTGCGTCACGTACGTGAGATCATTGGCTTTTGCCCGGGGGTGAGCGACTTCGCCGCGCTCGCACTGCTGATCACGAGCAAGGGTTCTTATTTCCTCACGGATACGCAGGTGCGGCCGAACCCGAGCGCCGAGGAGCTTGCGGAAATGGCGGCACTGGCGGCAAGCCACGTGCAGCGCTTCAATATCAAGCCGAAAATCGCGTTCGTGTCACACTCCGATTTCGGCAGCTATGATACGGAATCTTCACGCAAAATGCGGCGCGCCACCGCGCTGTTGAAACAAAACCACCCCGAGATCGAGGCCGATGGCGAGATGCAGGGCGACACCGCGCTTTCGGAGACAGTTCGCAAGCTGGTGCTGCCGCACTCGCAACTCGAAGGCGAGGCCAATATATTGGTCATGCCGAACCTGGACACCGCCAACGTGGCCTATTCGATGATCAAGGCCATCGCCGACGCGTTGCCGGTCGGGCCGATCCTCATCGGCACTTCACGGCCGGCTCATATCCTCACGCCGTCGGTGACTGCCCGCGGGATTCTCAACATGACCGCGGTCGCCGCCGTCGAAGCGCAGGAGCATGCGGGCCGCTCCCAACCGGCTCTGTTCAGCTGAGGCATGGTGAAAAAGGGGCCGACGCAAGCGGAAAAAGGCGAACCGGGCCGGTTCGCCGAGCATTCAACCCAAATCATCCCGTTTTTTGCCGATGCGAAATGATGTCTGCCGGGGAATCGATTGAGCGTTTGAAAAGCCGCGGCGGAATGCCCATAATCGCGCCGCCATCAGCGATCCCGCGATTCCAGTGAGGCCGATCATGCCAGCGTTTATAGCCTTGGGGCGAGTTCTGTTCGCCGTGCTCTTCATCGTTTCCGGCGCTTTCAAGCTTTTGGATATCGCGGCGACGACACAGATGACGGAAAAGATCGTCCTTCCGGCAGCTCTTGCAAGCTACGTCTCGCAACTCGAATCCATGACCGGAATGCCGATGGCGCAAATGCTCGCGATCGCGGCCGGCACGATCGAGCTGTTATGCGGCCTCATGATCGCGCTGAACTTCGGCGCGCGGTTTGCAGCGATCGTGCTGATACTGTTCGTGGCGGCTGCGACTTTCTACTTCCACGATTTCTGGAATCAGACCGGCGCGGATGCCAGGAACAACATGATTCATGCACTGAAGAATCTCTCGATCATCGGTGCCCTGTTCATCGTCGCCGGAACGGTGCGGTTGGTGCCGGTCTCAAAGCCTGCCTATGATGTCTGATGCCACCCGCCGCCATGGCGTGACGATGACGCCGTCGTCGGGATCGAGACGCCGGCTATCGCCTGCCTGAAGGCCGTGCGCGGCCAGGATTTGCTGCGGGGAGCGGGCGGGAACGCCTGAGAACACCGCTTCTCCGTCGGGCAGCCGGACCCGCAACGCCTGCGAAAGCCAGAACGTGTCGAAACGATCCATGAACATGTCGAACACGGTGGGCCCGCCAATGATGGCGATCGTTCCCGAACGAATGCCCGCATGGTCGCAGACGGCCTCGAAGGAAGCCCCCGCCGGGTTCCAGCGCGCAGCGTTCGGGTTGGACGGATCGGCGGCGATGGCGGCGACGCTCCGGGTCACGATGACGCGTTTTCGCAAAGGCGAGCCTGGCTGGTCTTCCGCCGAATGGCGGCCGTGCACGACAAGGTCGGCGCGATCGAGGGCCGCGGTAAAAAATCGCTTGTCGCCCTCGAATTTCAGCTCGTCCGGCATGACACCGTCGGCGTTCGCCAACATGCCGTCCGCAGATACGATGACATAACCTTCGATGCAGAACGCGGCCACGGAGGTTGACCTTGCGAGGTCGGACTATTCCGAAATGGTCTGCACGACGCTGGAAACGGGACGGGAACTTACCGTCGGCAACTTGACGTCCTTCATGAGTTCTTCGTCATATTGCGGAAGGGTCTGCACGGGGCCCTTGGCCTTCATCTGCACGACTTTATAGCCGCTGGCCTTCAGCTTGCGGAGCAGGGTGGGCAGGGCTTCCGCGGTATGTTTGTGGAAGTCGTGCATCAGGATGATGCCTTTACCCAGCTTGTCGAGCTTCTTCATGGTGACGTTGATCACCTGTTGCGGGTTGCGCGCCTTGAAATCGAACGAGTTGAGATCGCACGAGAACATGGCGATGTTTCGGGTGCCGAGGTAGGTCACCATTTCGGGCGGGTGCTGCAGCGCCGGGAATCGGAAGAAGGGTGCGGGTGGCGCACCGAGCGCCCACTTCACCGCGCTAAAACCTTTCTCGATTTCCTCCTTGCGCTGATCTTCGGTGAGCTTCTTGTTGGTCAGCGTGGCGTGTGACCAGGTATGCGAACCGATCGTGTGGCCGGCCGCGGCAACCTGTTTCAGGATTTCCGGATAGTAAGTCGAGTGCTTGCCGATTGGAAAGAAAACGCCGGTCGTGCATTCGTCCGCCAGCGCCTTCAGGACGGCGGGCGTATTCTGCGGCCACGGGCCGTCGTCGAATGTCAGCACCACTTCCTTCTCACGAAGGAAATCGAGTTGCTTGAAGTGTTCGAAGCCAAATCCCGGTCCTCCGGTGGTGTCGACCTCAACGACGCGCCCGATCCCGAGCGCATCGGGATTTGTGCAAGGTGTCTTGGCCGTTGCCGGGGTTGCCGCCGGGGGCGGGGCGGGTGCTGCCGCGGCAGCGGGTGCCGGAGTATTCCTGGGGGCTGCGGTCTGCGACCATGCTGCGCCAGTCGCGCACAGCGAAACCGTGCCCGCCAGAATCAAACCTGCCACGATGCGCATCTTGCTTGTTCCTTACCCTTGTCCCGCGCCCGACCCCGAAATTTCCGAATGGTCGGTGCGGATTCGCGCCCCCAATCATCTTAGCCTAGTTGGTCCGGCGCGGCCACGGCAAAGGCTTTTTCTCCGCTGCCGGATTTGTCGGCCAAACCGGTTAATTCCGGGGATTGGTCGCCGCGCACCAGTACAGCGGCATCAAGGGGAGGTAATGCCGGTTCCATTCGCATATCGGTTCGGGCCCGCGGCGCATGAAGGCGTACTTCACAGGCTCGGACTGGCCGACGACGATTTGCAGGACGAAGAGGGCAACGGCAATCGACGGTGCCCATTTGCAGGTGCGCAGCTCCGTCAGATTATCGAGCAGGATTGCGCCGGCGAGGATGATCAGCGGGTCGGTGAAAATGAAATATTCGGATTTCAATCCGCGCCGCACGCCGATGGCATCGATTGCGGCGGCAGCCAGAAACAAAAGGAGCGCCTGAAGCGAAACCTGCCTTTGACCGCGATGCCAGGCATAAACGATGCCCGGTACGATCAGCCAGGCGAGAAAAACCGCCGGCCGCGGCGAGGAGTGAAGCACGAAGCTGTAGCGCGCAAGAACCGATGCCACCCCATCGAGAATGAGCCGCGCAACGGCGGACAGGTTCGAGCCGTTTGCAGCGGCGGCTGTGTCCGCGTCCGCAAAGCTCAGCATTTTTTCCAGCGGGTTGAACACCGCGATGACATTGTTCGCGTTGTAGTCGAGATCGAGCGCAAGCAAGGCGACACATGCGCCAACGATCATCGCCGCGATCGAAGCCAGCGTTTCGGCGCCGCTGACGTGCCAGAAAACGGCAAAGGCGACCATGCAAGTGACGATCAAGGCCAGCAGTGCCAGCTGGTAGGCGCCAAACCGGCCGAGCAGCAACGGGTGGAGATGCGCCGCGTCGAGAAGCATGCGATCGTAACCGGCGGCGACAAGCGGCCATGAGGCCCACGCCGCCGCTACAGCTGTGACAGTCAGTGCGATCGTCGCCGCGATCCCCGAGCGAGGATTGCGCCAGAATGAAGCGCTCGCGCCTTGCTTGCCTCCAAACGGCAGGGCCAGGATGGGCAGGGCGCCGATCAGCAGGATCGCCTGCACCTTGTTCTCCAGGCCGAACACGCAGAGCGCTGCTGCAAGTCCCATCCAGAGAGGACGAGCGATACTGGCGCGACGTGCGATCACGATGAGGAGCATCAGCGCGAGGATGACCGGAAACGCCGCCATCAATTCGCTGCGCAAAATACGCGAGTGTACGGCGATGCCGCCGGAGAAGGCGAATGCGAAGGCTGCGATCAGGGCGACGCGCCAGTCACGCACGATGAGACGGACGAGCGCCGCAAAGGCCAGCACGCAACCACTTGCGATCAGCCACGCCAGAACTCGCCCGGCGCGAACAGCGGCCGTCATGGCGGCATCAAACGCTTTTGGGTCGGAGGCTCTCGGAAAAGTCGAGAGCGAATAGCTGTCGAGCAGTCCGAGACCGTGCAGGAGCTGGAACCAGTACTTCACCGAAAGGATGGTGAGATAGGCGGTGTGATCGAAGAATTGCTGCGGCTTGCCGTCGTTGAGAACGAGTGCGTTATAGATCACCATCAGATCCATGTCGGCGTTGCGCCAGTAGACCAGCGCGTAGCCGAACAGCAGGAACGAGACCGCAAGCCCCGCCACGATTGCCGCGAGGCCACCGCCCCAGCCAAGCAGCGTGAGTTGCACCAGCGCATCTCGTGCCCCGCGGGGCAGCGGCTGGATTATCGGGGTCCGGGAGGGAGATTGGTCCATACCGGCGGTCTTTTAGCCCAGCCTCCGGCGCAAATCGACCGTCGACCGGGCAGCCCGCCCGTTCAGGACTCAACGAAGCGAAACGATGAAATCCGTTCCCTCGCCGGTCTCACCGGCAGCGATACCCTGGTCGGAAACGATGATCGAGCCGCCGGTCGAGAGCGATTCATAGATCCTTGCCATGACATCCGCAGGCAGACTGAGACGATCCAGCGCCTCGGCAGGACTGTCCGACATCGGCAACTGCTGCGGCTCGATCGGGCCTGCGCTGGCGGCGTTCCGTCGCTGGAGATCTCGATTCGTCTCGGCCCCGGCGCTCGGCGTGCCTGGCTGGAGCGGGTAGCGAAACCGATGACCAATGCAGGACGTTGGCGTCGTCCTTGTCGACCTGCGCGGTGAAAATGTGCGTTCCGAGAGGCCGCTCGTCCGGCGCGATCGTCACCGGCATGTCGAACAGCGGCGAAAAATTCTGCCGCACGTAAAGTTTCGAATCCTTGCGGCTGATGAAAACCGCGATCTGGCCCGTGCGCTTGAGCGGAAACGCGGCATCGAGTTTCCTCGCCGCTTCCGCATCGGCCGGACTTGACGATGCCTTGCCGGTTTCCCGCCTGGCCTCAGGTTTTTCCGCGTCCGCCCGGGAGGGCGGAGCCTTGACGTTGTTCACGCCGGCTTCGGTCCTTGCGACCTCGGGTGTGGCGTCGGACATCATAACGGGTGGATTTGACGCCGGCTGGTCCTTGCTGGCATCGGCGGTTCGCCTTTGCGACGTTGGCGAGAGCGGCTTTTCATCTGCCGCAGGCGCCGCACCCTCGCCGATGCTCGAACGCAGTTCGATCCTGGCTTCCGCAACTGCGGGCCTCGTGGAGACTTCGACCACGGCCGGATTCTCGGATTTGCCAAGTGACGGCGCATCGGCCTTCTGCTCGTCGGCAGCGGCTTGCGGAGGCGCCTTGACCGCCGCAAGAAGGGAGTGCGCGAAGCTTTCCGGAGCGACGCCACCTGGCGTGATGACGACGCGCGCGCCCATTCTGGTCCAGTTCCACATCTTTACCGCAAAGGCCATCGGCATGCGGATACAGCCATGCGAGGCGGGATGGCCTGGCAGCACGCCGGCATGCATCGCCACGCCGGACCAGGTGATCCGCTGCATGTAGGGCATTGGCGCGCCGCTATAGATATTCGAACGGTGATACTTTTGCTTCTGGATAACGCTGAAAACACCCATCGGCGTCGCATGTCCGGGCATGCCGGTGGACACCGGAGATTCCGCGAACAAGCCGTTGGCGTCGTAAATCTGCAGCTTTTGCCGGGCGATTGAGATCGAGATGATCAGCGGCCCCTGCGGCTTGGAATCTTTCTTGTCCGCAACCACGGATTTTCGGCTGGGCTGATGGTGGGTCTTTTGGCGCCGCTGCGGGAACATCGGCGCAAACTGCGAATAGCCGGGGTCGGAATATTGCCAGTAATGGATCGCCGCTTCCGCCGGGAAGGTAGCGCCAATCGTTCCCGCCGCCGTGAAAATCGCAATCCGGCAAAGCCGCTCGGCCAAGGAACTAACTCGATACTCGCTCACGCGCACTACCTTCGAATCCAGCCATTTCAGATTCAACGTCTCAGATTTCAACGTCTCAGATTCAAGTTCTCAGATTCGAGTTCTCAGAGCAGATAAGCGCCCGCCAGACAGCGCTTCCCGACACGGCAATTCTAGCACAAAGCGTAGCAAAAAAGCCTCACATAACGTTAAACCCGGCGGTACCCCGGCCTTCCTCAAAGGGCAAGCTGCGCCTACATCGTTGTCGCTCAGTCTTTCGGAGATATTCATGGCACGCCAAGTTGCAAGAAACCATGACACGCGTTGGGCACGATGGGCCTTTTTGATCTTTGCGTGGATTGCCTGGCCGGCATCCATCGCCGTTGCCGCCGACGAACCGGACCTGATCTTCCGTCGCTCGACGGTGTTCAAGTGGTTGAGCCCAAACGACAAGCTTGCGACCTACGGTATCGACGATCCGGAGGTGGAGGGAGTGGCGTGTCACTTCACGGTGCCGGAGCGGGGCGGCATCAAGGGCTGGCTGGGGATTGCCGAAGAGGTGTCGGATATTTCGCTCGCCTGCCGTCAGATCGGCCCAATCCATTTCAAGAGCAAGATGGAGCAGGGCGACGACATGTTCCGGCAGCGCAGGTCGCTGTTTTTCAAGAAGATGCAAATCGTGCGCGGTTGCGACGCCAAACGGAACGTCCTGGTCTACATGGTCTATTCGGACAAGCTGATCGAAGGCTCGCCGAAGAATTCGACCTCGTCGGTGCCGATCATGCCGTGGGGGCAGAGCGACACGGCGGTACAAAAGTGCAGCGACTTCATTCAATAGCGTCACCCCGAACGATGCCAATTTGGCTTGCCTTGCTTCGGGTCTGGACGAATTCCACGCCGGGTAGCGGCATTGGGATCGCAGCACCCAACCAAATGCACAAATTTTTGCGGCACGGATAGATTGCCCCGACCGTCCTGGCCGTGCTGCTCCGACATTGCGCCGCAGAATTTCGATCCGATGTCGTTTGGTCCAGGCGTTAGCGGCGTGGAGCCGCTGGCCCAATTCGAATTGGGGGTCGAACATCGAGCCGTTGGCCGATCGCGCTTGCCGGCCCGGCTCGTAGCGTTCGTATCAATGCTGGCCTTGCCCACGACGTTGTTCCCCGGCCGTTCCCCTACCAACGCGCAACCTGCCACGGCAGTTGCAGGCGATCTTGCGAGAGTTGTCGAAGAAAGGGTTTTGGTTCATTTATCCGCGCCCGCGCAGTCCGTCATTGCGCCAGCTCAATGACCGACCTTGTGATTCAAGCGGACGAGCTATCCAATTGCGGTAGTTGGGTTTTTTACGGCCGCCAACGGCGACGAAACAACCCTGCAACGCTGCCGAAACCATTTTTGCTTGGGAAGCAGAACTCCGGAAACAGCATTTGGTTAACAGTCCGCCCCGAAAACGGCGGACGACGCGGTAGAACACCGGAGAAAGTCAGATGCGATCCCTCAGCTTCATTCTTGCCTTGGGCTTCCTCGTGACCGGGGCAACTTTGGCCGGGCCATCCGATAGCGGCCCGCCGGGCATCGGGACGTTCGTCTACAGCGGTTCTCAGATCCTTTCGGCCGCGCCCCCAGTTATCTTTGCGGCGCGAAGGGACGAAGCCGTGCAATGATTCCGAACCAAAGCCATACTAGGTAGGGCAGGGATGCTCGTTCGACCATACGCGCTGGCGTTGATTGCATGTCTGCTTCAAGGCACCGCGGCACGCGCGGAAATGCTGTCGCAGGTCAAGCTGTCCGACCCGCGCGCCGATTTCGTCCGCCAGTGCGCGCCCCACATGCTGGGACGTTGGGCGCATCCGGAATCGGTTTGCGGCTGCCTGCACGACTATGCGGCTGCGGTCGTCGAAGATAATGATCTGCGCCTGGCTCTGCTGCGGGGGATCAGCGAAACCGGCGTGCCCATGATCGAAGATGACTGGGTGCCGGCATCGAAGCGTTCCCAGATCGGTGCGACCTTCACAAAAGTTGCCAAGCCGACCCTGCAGTGCATGTTCGAGCCCTTGGACTAGTTGTCTGTCATGCGGACTTCGGAACGGCCCCTATCGATGCTTGGGTCCGAGACGCGGGACGCACTTTTGGGTCCGCACGATGCCCGTTGAGGTCATCCTGGTGCCGGAGACCTCCTTGATCTGACCAGCCGGGCAGGTTCCGTCGTCGACCTTGACGCGTTGTCCGAGCCGCAAATCGCCAATATCCTGTTCACGCGAGACATGCTGGGCGAGCAGAGGCGAAGCCGGCACCAAGAGTCCCCCGCCCGCAAGCGTCAGAAGCGACACAAACAACATACTGCGATTGCGGGTCATCCGGTGTTTCCGTTGGCATGAGGCGAGCGCAGAACCGTATTGATGCGGCCGCGATTCTGGAAGCGGTCGGGGTGGAATTGATTGTCGGTTTGCGATTCAACCGCAGATCCCGGATCAGAGGAACATGACGCGGTGATTTCCGCAGGAGGGCTGCCGATAATGACGCCACTTGAGAAAATCCGTTCGATGAAGATGCCCTTTGCCGAATTGAAAGGCGTCACATTCACGGAAGCTGAAAGGGATCGGGTGGTGGCGCGGATGCTGGTTCGCCCCGATCTCTGCACGCTCAACCATACGATTCACGGCGGGGCAATCATGGCCTTGGCGGACTCGGTCGGCGCTGCGGCAACCGTCATCAATCTGCCCGAGGATGCCAGGGGCACGACCACTATCGAGAGCAAGACCAACTTCGTCGGCGGCGCGAAAGAGGGAGCCACCCTGATCGCCACCGCGACGCCCGTTCATCGGGGGCGCCGTACCCAGGTATGGCAGACCCGCCTGGAAACCGAGGACGGCAAGCTGATCGCCCTGGTGACCCAAACCCAGATGGTCTTGTGAACACTCCTCTGCAACCGCCTCGGATGGTCCGATTGTGGCCGGGAAGTGCAAGATCTAAGTTTTCTGTTGTCATTTCCGATGGTTAAGCTGGGCTTGTATTTTTGTTGCATCGCACAATATCTGACGTCTAGGGATTCGACGCCTCCTTGAGGGCTACCAAGAGGAGTTTTGACAGTGAGCTACCAGCACAATCCACTTTCGACGTCCGGCAAGGGTACGGTTCGCACGCTCAGCCAGCATGAAGAACTACCGCTGCTGCGCGACCACCTGCTGCGGCTCGATCGCGAAAGCCGGCACGATCGCTTCCACGGGTTCATGGACGACAGCTTCATCGAAGGCTACGCCGCCAAATGCGCCAGCGACGGTACCGTCGTGATCGCCTATCTGGAGGACGGCCTCGTTAGAGGCGCGGCGGAGCTGCATCCGCCGGATGGATCACCGGATTCGCAGCCCGAAATCGCGTTCAGCGTGGAAGCGCCCGTGCGCCGGCAGGGTGTCGGCAGCATCCTGTTCCGGAAATTGATCGCGCAAGCGCGCGCCAAGGGCTATCGCTGGTTGCGGATCACGACGGGCGCGCAAAACGAGGCCATGCGCGCGCTCGCCAACAAGTTTGGCGCGCATCTGACTTTCCGCCATGGCGAGTCCATTGGAACCATCGATCTGAAGCAGCAGCCACAGCTTGAGCCTGAACGGCAAGGCAAGCGGCCCGGCGTTCGGCCAAATGCGCGTCCGAGGGGCACCGTGCCGATGGTTACGCCGCTTGATGCCGCGCGCACGATGATGAGCTTCTATCGCGCTTACTGGAGGCTTCTGTTTCGAATGTACGGCTGGATGCAGATCGCCTGACCAAGGCCTGCTTGCAGCAGGCACGCTGGCTGATTGCGTGCAAAACAGCGAATATCGAATCAAAATCAGATCGCCGGCTGTCAGGTGCCGATCCGCTTGTCGTTACCAAACCGCCGGACGACCTTGCGCTCGACGACGACCGAGCGCTGGGCGCCCTGTTCGCCGGCGATCACGCGAGTCGACGAGCGCGCCAGCGTGCGTCCGGCCTTCTTCACTTCGGCCGTGACGGATTCGATCGGCAGCCCCATGAGGGAGGCTGCGATTTCCGCCTGCTCGTTCTGGTCGTCGGTGATACCGGTCGCAGCGAAGATTGCTTCTTCCAGCGTCGGCGGGTCGCGCCGCACGCGCCGCGGTCCATACTTGGTGTTCCAGTCCTGGCTCATCGCGGCCCTCTGTCTTGATCAAGACAACTATCTACGAATGACATGTTGCATTGCAATATGAATTTGATGTGGCAAACCAGCTATGCGTCGTGCGAATTTTTTTCGCACGCCGTCACGGCGCCGGTTCGCTTGCGCCGGCAAAACCAGCCTGCTGCTGCGGCCATCGCTTGAGCGCTGCGCGTCCGGCATCGGTCAGGAGGTAAATTCCGCGCTCGGCGCGATCGAACCAGCCGTACACATTGTGCTGCAGGATTTTCGGCGCATCCGGGATTTCCGGCTTGAGATCGCGCAGGCGCCGGGGTCCTTCCGACAAGGCCAGCGCACAGGCGAGCGCCTGCTGGCGATAGGCTGTCATGATCGGTGCGCGCGTGCTGCCGCCGAGTGCGGGGTCGCCCTGGCGCCGCCGATGTTCGGCCACGAGGCGAGAGCGTTTCTTCGGATCGCGTCGAGGAGCGGTTGTCGGCGAGACGATCACCTCGACGTCGCCGCACTTCGTGACCGCAAGCATGCCGAAACCCAATCGGCGGCAGAGGTTGCGATAACGCGCGTCGCTCTCGCGTCCCTTGCCGCGTTCGGAAAGCCTTGCAGCAAGCCATACTTCGTCACAGGCGGATGCGCGATCCACGCCTTGCAAGATCAGTTCGAGGTTGAACGAAAGCTTCAGCTCCCCGACGACCACGATCGGAGGTTCGCTGCCGCTCAACGCGACAAGGTCGCAGCCGGCGATCTCCCCCTTGACCGTAAAGCCAAGTTTCTCGAGGAAACGTTTGACAGGCAGATAAAGCGCGGTCTCCAAGGGGGACTCCGACGTGATGGCCGACGACTCAGCGAGCGAGTTTAACGCGGGATGAAGTTTTGGTTGAATTGCTTCGTCGGCTGGTTCGGTCGACCTCTCCCCGGCGGGGAGAGGTCGATTTGGTCCTGGCGATGCGAAAGCATCGTCCAGTGCAAATCGGGTGAGGGGACATTGCTCTCACGAGATACCGCAACCTCTCACCCCGACCCTCTCCCAAAAGGGAGAGGGAGCGCAGCTCTTTCGCGGTTAGGCTGACATAACTTCATCACGCCTTGGCCTTATTGCGTCATAACCGACTTATCCCCTCGTCCTGAGGAGCTTGCGCGAGCAAGCGTCTCGAAAGGACGAGGCCCGGAAATAGGCAACGTGGCCTTCATGGTTCGAGACGGCGCAAGGCGCCTCCTCACCATGAGGGTCTTATGACGCAGTAAGATTAGAGGCCGTTTCGAAATCGGCCGTCAGGCGTGCAGCTCATCGAGCAACGCTTTGGCCTCCTTCAGATCGAGCGTGTCGAAGCCTTCGGTGAACCAGCCGTAAATCGGCGCGAGCAGTTCGCGAGCTTGTTGCGGCTTCCCCTGATCGCGCCAGAGCCGCGTCATGCTCATGGCCGTGCGCAGCTCCCAGGATTTAGCCTGCTGCTGACGTGCAACCGCGAGCGCTCGCTCGAAACAGGCTTCGGCTTTTGCTGCATCCGGCTCTGGCGACATCAGGGCGATTTCGCCGGCCACGCGATGAACTTCGGCTTCGCACCATTTTTCCTTGGTTGTTTCCGCCGCGGTCGTCGTTTCGCCGATGCAGCGCCAAGCCTCCTCGAATTGCCCTAGCTCTGCATGGGCGCGCGCCAAGTGCGGCAGAAAGAGTAGCACAATGTTGTTTCCTCCCATTGTCCGATAGGCAGTAATCCCGGAGATCAGCATTTCAATCGCGTCCGAAGCCCTTCCGGCCAAGGCCAATGTGCTGCCTTGGTTCATCACTCCGAGTGCCTTCCAAAATGGGGAACCCTTTTCTTCGGTCAAAACGGCAAGCTCTCGGGCTTGTGCGGCTACCGCGTCGCGATTGCCGCAGAGGGTGTATGGTATCGCAACGTGAAACAAAGCGTACATCAGCGTGGCGGCTTGGCCGATCTCTCGTGCCTTCTTGAGCGCGTCATCCGCGTCTCTGAGCGCCGCCTCGGGATAGCCAAGCAACCACAGGGCCCACGACCGATAGGATAAGGCTGCCACCTCAACGTCTTGGCCAAATCGCGCCGCCAGCGGACGATGCTCGGCAGGATTGTAAAGTGCGATCGCCTGATCCAAGTGACCCCGGCCGGCCGCGATGTCCCCCGTAGTCAATAGGGAGGTTCCCATGACGCGATGCCCGACCATGAGCGGGACTGTCGTCCTTTGCTTCTCCGCCAGGGCCAGGAACTGCGTCGCGAGATTGCAAATGACATCGCCGTTGAATGCCACGTAGCTCGCTACCCAGAAGGCGTAAAGAACCGAGAACAACAGCAACGGGTCTTCGGAAGGCTCTCCGAGCGCTTCGGCTTGCTCGATCAGCAAGCGGGCCTGCTCCACAGCGGCCTTGGTCTCGGCGGCGGCGTAGCCTTTGGTATGGAGGAGTGGGGTGATGAGCGCGACCTGAAGCTTGATCTGTTCACGACGCAGCACCGGCGTGCCGGGCAAGGTCGCGATCTGCTCCAGCGCGCGGGTGAGCTGGGTCGCGGCTTCGACCAGCGCCGAGCGTGCCAGCGACCGCTGTCCCGCCTTGCCCCACAGGCCCGCGGCCTTCTCGATCAGCCCAGCCTCGGTGCAGTGGTGCGCCAGCATCTCCGGCCGGCTCTCGGCAGTCTCGGCGAATTGGCTTTGGATGGCTTCGGCGATCCGGGCGTGAAGCGCGCGTCTCGGCTCGCGCAGCAAAGTGCCATAGGCTGCATCCTGCACCAGCGCATGCTTGAACAGGTAGCTCGCCTGCGGCGGCAAGCCCTGCCGGGACAGCAAGCCAGCCCGAATGAGACGGTCAAGCGCCGAGCCCAGTTCCGCCTCGGACTTGCGCGCCACCGAAGCCAGCAGGGCATGGGAAAACTCACGACCTATCGCCGCCCCGATCTGTGCCACCTCCTTGGCCGGGCCGAGCCGGTCGAGCCGCGCCATCAGCGAGGCGTGCAAGCTTGCCGGCACCGCCAGGGCCGCAGACGGAACCGCCGCAGCCGTGCGAAGGGCCGCTCCCTCGCTCTCCGCCTCCAGCACCGCCTTCGTCATCTCCTCCACGAACAGGGGAATGCCGTCGGTGCGCTCCACGATCTCCGCCAGCACATCCGCCGGCAGCGCCTTGTTCCCGGCCAGGCGCGCGATAATGGCAGCCGCTTCACGCTCCCCAAGCCGGTTCAGCGTCAGGCTCGTCACATGCGACTGTCCCTCCCACGGCGCGTCGAACTCGGGACGGAACGTGACGATCAGCAAGACCGGAAGGGCTTTAATCCGGTCGACCGTCCGACCGAGCACCTCCAGGCTCGTCGGATCGACCCAATGCGCATCCTCGAAAATCATCAGGACGGGTTGCTGGTGGGCCAAGCCCACGAGTTGCAACGTCAGCGCTTCCAGCGTTCTTTGCCTGCGCTGCTGCGGCGCAAGGTCCAGTGCTGGATACCTTCCATCGTTTGGCAGCGACAGCATCTCGGCGAAGAGTGCGGCATCCTGCGTCGAGGTCGAGGTCTGGGCGAGAACCGCACCAAGCTTCTCGAGCCTTATTTGGGCGGTGTCATCATGCGTAAGTCCGGTGGCGCGCTCCATCTGGCCAATGATCGGATAGAACGCACTGTCGGTGTGCTGCGGCGAACAGAAATAGCGCAAGCGCGTGTGCGCTTCGCCGGAGAGACGTTCCAGAAGGGCCGCCGTGAGCCGCGACTTCCCGATACCTGCCTCGCCGGAGAGCAACACCACCTGGCCTTCGCCCCCCTTTGCTCTCGACCAGCGTCGCAGCAACAAGTCGAGTTCTTCTTCCCGCCCGACGAGCGCGGTCAAGCCGGTCGTGTGCAGCGCCTCGAAGCGGCCTTCCACCGAACTCCCCCGGAGCGCAGCCCAGGCGCGCACCGGCCCGGCGATGCCTTTGAGGTCCTTGGCGCCGAGGTCCTCAAGCTCGAACAAATTGCCTAGAAGCCTTCGCGTGGCCTCAGCAATGACCACCATGTTGGGCTCGGCGATCCCTTGCAGGCGCGCCGCGAGGTTCGGGGTCTCACCGACGATGCCGCGCTCCTGTGCCTCCCCTGATCCGATCAGGTCGCCGACGACGACCAGTCCAGTGGCGATCCCAACGCGGGTTTGCAGGGGAACTGGCGATTTGATCGCAGTGACCGCCCCGATCAACTCTAACCCCGCGCGCACGGCTCGCTCTGCGTCGTCCTCATGCGCCTGCGGATAGCCGAAATACACGAGTACGCCATCGCCCATGTATTTAGCCACAAACCCATCGCACCGGCGCACTGTCTCGGCAACGCAATTCTGATAGGCCGAAATGACCTCGCGAAGGTCTTCAGGGTCCATGCGTGCGGAGAGCGCCGTCGAGCCGACAAGGTCCGAGAACATCACGGTGACCTGGCGGCGCTCTGCGATGTCCGGGGTCTTCGGCTCAGTTGCGGGGACGGGTATCCGGGCGGGAGCTTCGGGCGCCGCAACGAGCGCTGCGATCGCCTCCAGCAGCTTTTTGCGATGGCCTAGCGACACGACGCCCATGTCCTGGAGGTCGTCGCTGGTCAGCCGGCCCAGCAGCTCGATGTCGATGTCGTTGGCGCGGAACATTTCCGCATACTGGGCGAAGCCGATACCGCGGAGCCAACCGTCGATATCCAATTTCGATCCCCTAGGTCCTTGTCAAAGGCAGTTTTTGAAAAAGGAAAAGGGTTATGTCATTGGCGCCCGCCGTGATTCCGAGAGGCTTCTTGAACCAACTTGGATTCGCCATGGGGACGCCAACTACTCGACGACAGCATAGCCGAATTGTCACCCGACACCAGACCGATCTGACGGACGCAGAGTGGCGCGTGATCGCGCCTCACTCGCCAAAGCCTGGCGCGATAGGCAGATCGCGTGAACGTGAGATCGTTAGCGGCATCTTCTATGTCACCCGGGCCGGCCGCCCGTGGCGCCTGCTGCCGAACGACTTGCCGCCTGGCGCGACGACGGGCGCTTTGAACGGATAAACCACGCGCTCGTGATGGCAGATCGCGAACGGGTGGGGATCGCTCGTGCTCCATGACTTCCGAAACCGATTCTTGGCGCGGATCGATGCCAGTGAATGAAACCGCGATCTCATCGCAATGATTTTCTGTTGCCCGGCATGGGCGCGGAAGGCATGGCGTCTTTTCGAGGCCGCACGATGTCGGAGGCGGCCTAAACCCGGCCGCTCACCGGGATCAGCGCGCCGGTAACGGCGCTCGCCGCATCGCTTGCCAGAAACAGGATCACGTTGGCCAATTCTTCCGGCCTCACCCATTTTGAGAAATCCGCGTTCGGCATGCTGGCGCGGTTGGCCGCCGTATCGATCGTCGAGGGCAGCACGGCGTTGACGGTGATCTTGCCTTTCCATTCGGCGGCGAGCGCCTCGGTGAGGCGATGCACGCCGGCCTTCGAGGCTGCATAGGGTCCCATGCCGGCGGCGGCCTGCAACGCGCCCATCGCCCCGACATTGACAATCCGCCCCGCGCCGGAAATCGCAAGGTGGGGGATCGATGCCCGCGAAGCGTTCAGCGCCGTCAGCACATTGAGCGCATACATGCGCTGCCAGGTCTTCGGATCGCCTTCTGCGACGGCTTCGAACGCGAAGCCGCCGGCAATATTGATCAGCACATCAAGCCTGCCGAAATGCGCAACCGCCGCATCGATCGCCTTTTTGGCCTGGCTCGCATCCGTCAGATCGACGCCCCCAAGCTCGATCCAGCCAGGCGTGGCTTGGGCTTGCGATGCCGCGTGGTCCACGCCGGCAACGCGCGCGCCCCGCGTTTCGGCGGTAGCCGCCACCACCTTGCCGAGCGCGCCCAGGGCGCCGGTCACGACAATGACTTGTCCGTCCATGGCAAATCTCCGAAAGCTTTCGGGACTGGAGCATGATCCGGAAAAGTGTACAGCGGTTTTCCGAAAAGATCATGCTCGATCAGGGAGCTAAAGCGCGATGAGGATTTAACCAAATCTCATCGTGCTTTGGCGTGAAGCAAAATTTGTTTGCAATGTCGCTTTTGGGCCGTCGTTGCCGGGCTTGACCCGCCTGCGGGTCTGAGGCCCCCTCGGCGTGGCGAAGGCCCGGCAACCCATCATCCCTTTAAAAAGTTTTCGCGGGGGCCGATGGATGGATTCGCGGGTCAAGTCCGCTTATGACGCGGCGTCGCCCTCGCGCGGTGAAACTGATTTGCCCGTTTGTCCAGTCCTGACGCGAAAAATATTTCGCTTTTTCATTCTGTAGAAACAGCAATAGAGCAGTCCAATCCCGCGCTCACACGAGGGGCGTTTCGCGATCGTCACGAACGTTGAGCGCGGGCTGCGATGGACGCGAGGCGGGCGGCTGACGAGAGCACGCTTTGCGGACGGCGAAGCCGCGTGGTTCTGATGCCTCGACGCCGGCGTCAAGTCTTGCGAATATCGCAAGGCGACGGTGACAATAAAGCCCGATCACCGGGAAGAGCGCGGTATAAGCTGTAAAACCATCGTGCAGGGAATGCCGGAATGTTTCGGTGAACCTGTGGTGACTACTCTTGTGTGCTTTCACCTTTCGCACACAAGGCTGCGGGTGCATCGCGCATCCGGTATTCCCTGCGCCCTCGGTTTGTCGAGGGGCATCGTTTTGCAAGCACCCGGGCGCGATCTGCGTCGCGGGAATAGAGGACTGCGTCCGCATCGTCGCGAAATGAACGAAGACTGGGCTGTTTGAAAACTGAATATGTGGCGGGCATGTTTGAAAGCGCCTGACGCATTCGGCGACCGCTGTCGCAGCGCAAGGAAAGGCCGCAGGGAACATGCTCTGCGCGGCAATCGATTAAAATTGGCCGCAGTTTCGTAAGCGGAATTGAGAAACATCGGGCTATAGCTCGGTGTCGCTCATTTCAGGGGCTGGAATTATCATGTTAAGAAATCTGCCTGACCACGGTTTGCCGCTGGTTCAGCTAAAGGAGCAGCGGCGGGATCTGGTCGTTGCGTTGCAAAATCGCCTCGGCCCGGTCAGCGGCTGGGAATTGATGCAGATTGCCGCGGTCCAGCAGGCCATCTCCGCTTTCGAGGATGTCATCGCCGACCTCGACGCCGAAATGGAAATGGATGCGGCTGCGTAAGCGTCACTTTTCCAGGGCTAGATTTTTTCTAAAGGCTAGATTTTTTCTAAAGGCTAGATTTTTTCTGAAGCCTTGATTTTTTCTGAAGCCTTGCTTTTTTCCAAAGCCCTGAATTTTTCAGGCATTGGCCCGGCGCATTTCGACGAGGGCTATACACTTGCCGTTCGCGGGGCTATTTCCCCCCTGGCTCGTCAGTTGGGCCGAGAAAAATCCGGGCCGAGGGGTGGACATGATTTCGCACAAGCGCGCCGTTTGTCATGCGGTGCTGTTTGCATTTGCCGGCTTTTTCGCAGCCTCATCGCCGGCGTCGGCGCAGACCTTCAACAGCTATCGCTGTGTCGACGGTACGCGCTTCATTGTCGGATTTTATCCCCACGATTCCCGCGCCTATCTGCAACTCAACGGAAGGGCCGTGACGCTGAGGAAGCGTCTGACGTTGTCGGGTACTCGCTATTCCGGCAGCGGCGTGACCTTCGTGCCGACGAGCGCCGGCGCCAGCATCAGGCACCTCCGGCGGCCGGTGACCGCATGCGTGGTGACATGAGAAAGGGCCGAAACTTTCTCGTTCCGACCCTTCTCATTTGCTGTCATCGCATTTGAGGGCACATCGAAGACAGCCGATGGCCGGCGAGCCCGCAACGCGCATCAGCGTTCACGTGCCCCTTTGGATTGCCTGGACTCCTGGATTGCCGCCTCGTGGTACCAACTGCCGCTACACAGGGCGACGTTGACGCGCTCGGCGGCGGGATCAGCGAGCGTCTCTGCTTCCCCTTGACGACGTGCGCCGAGCGCCGAGCGGCCCCCGGCGGGGAATTGGTAGATCCTGGCGGATCCGTGATTCAAATTGCCATTCATCGGTATCTCCATTGGTCGGGCTTTAACGCATGCTGCGCCCGACTCGTTCGTGAGTCGTTACTGAGAATCCGATATCGGCCCTGCGCGTCGGCCGTGCAACATGATCAAGGAAAAATCATCCAGTGAATAAAATGTGGGCATTTCCGGTTTTGCCCTCAGCAAAGCAATCGCGAGCTCGCCATCGCATGACGGTCATCGAGGTTGCGCAGACACAGCGGGGATCTTGCGGGATGTTGCCGGAAGTTGCCGAAGCATTGAGCGGCTTGAAGGGTCAGCCCCGGCGCTGCCGCAGAAACAGGCGCCGTCAGCGCCCAAGCGAGGACTGGCCCAATTGCGAACCGCGCTGCCGCCGCGCGCCTTTGCCGCACCCTCGGGGCGACGCGATGCTGGCGCCGAGCGATCAACTTCGCCTTCGACATCGCCCGCGGGGCTCGTGCTGCGCTGCAATGGCTGGCACTTTTATTGCTTGTTAACGGCTTGGCCGATGGTGGCCGGGTACGCGTGTGCCGATCGTATATTCGGTCTCACGCCTTTTGCATCATCAACTCATGAGAGGCTCAATGACCAAGTACAAGCTCGAGTACATTTGGCTCGACGGATACACGCCGACCCCGAATTTGCGCGGCAAAACCCAGATCAAGGAATTCGCGTCCTTCCCGACGCTGGAGCAGCTTCCGCTTTGGGGCTTCGACGGAAGCTCCACGATGCAGGCCGAGGGACACAGTTCGGATTGCGTGCTCAAGCCGGTTGCCGTCTATCCCGACGGCGCGCGCAACAACGGCGTTCTCGTGATGTGCGAAGTCATGATGCCCGATGGAAAAACGCCGCATCCCTCGAACAAGCGCGCAACCATTCTCGATGACGAAGGCGCATGGTTTGGATTCGAGCAGGAATATTTCTTCTACAAGGACGGCCGCCCGCTTGGTTTCCCGTCGAGCGGTTATCCCGCTCCGCAGGGGCCTTATTACACAGGCGTCGGTTACAAGAATGTCGGCGACGTCGCCCGCAAGATGGTGGAAGAGCATCTCGATCTTTGCCTCGCGGCCGGCATCAACCACGAAGGCATCAATGCCGAAGTTGCGAAGGGCCAGTGGGAATTCCAGATTTTCGGCAAGGGCTCAAAGCGTGCCGCCGACGAGATGTGGATGGCCCGCTATTTGATGCTGCGCCTGACGGAAAAATACGGCGTCGACATCGAATTCCACTGCAAGCCGCTCGGCGACACCGATTGGAACGGCTCGGGCATGCACGCCAACTTCTCCACCAGGTACATGCGGGAAGCCGGTGGCAAGGATTATTTCGAGAAACTGATGGAAGCCTTCAAGGCGAACCGCGCCGAGCATATTGCCGTTTACGGACCGGACAACCACATGCGCCTGACCGGCAAGCACGAGACGGCTTCGATCGATACCTTTACCTTTGGTGTCGCAGATCGTGGCGCTTCGATCCGCGTGCCGCACAGCTTCGTCAACAACGGCTATAAGGGCTATCTGGAAGATCGCCGCCCGAATTCGCAAGGCGATCCCTACCAGATCGCATCCCAGATCCTGAAGACGATCGCGTCCGTGCCGACCGCCAAGGCTGCTGCCGCATAACGCGTTCGCACCAGCCCGTCCGGGTCAGACCTGATCCGCCGAGGCCGGCACCTTGGCGGATCGTTGCGTTTTGGCCGCGTGATTGCCGTGCTAATAGCTGCACGCCGGGAGGGGAGAAGGGATGGAAAACAGTCTGCGCGTGCTTTCGACACTCGCCTTGAGGGGTGCGGTTCGAAGCCTTGCCGGCGAGTATGAAGCGGCAAGCGGCCTTCGCGTCGACGCCGACTTCGCCCCGACGCTGGCGCTGATCGATCGCCTGCAAAAAGGCGAGACCGCCGACGTCGTGATTTTAACCCGCGAGGGGCTTGCCGGTCTCGCTGCCGCCGGCGAGGTCGACCCGGACAGCTGCATCGATCTGGCGCGATCCCATGTTGGCCTCGCCGTGAGGGCCGGCACGCCCCATCCCGATATCGCAACTGAAAATGCGCTGCGCGCGACCTTGTTGTCGGCGCGGTCGATCGCCTATTCGGGACTGGGAGCCAGCGGCATTTTCTTTGTGCGATTGATCGAGCAAATGGGGATAGCTCCTGAAATCAACGGACGCGCCACCATCGTCCCGCAGGGATTTACCGCCGAGCGGTTGATGTCTGGCGAGGCGGACCTTGCGGTTCAACAGATCAGCGAGCTTAAACAGGTCGCCGGCGTCGAGATCGTCGGAGCCATCCCGCTTCATCTGCAGGAGGCGGCGCTGTTTTCCGCCGGACGGCTGGCCTCGTCGACGAAGGTTGGGCAAGCCGGCTATTTCCTGCAATTTCTCGCCTCGGCAAGGGCAGCACCTGCGCTGCGTGAATTGGGATTGGAGCCGATCCGGTAAGCTCCCGAAAGGACGCCAAGCGGCTCGCTGTTGATCGAACGCAAAAGGCCTGCCGGCGGCGGCAGTTAGTTTTCGCATGAATTCGCGTCCCCAGCTCCAGACGCGAAGCGTCATCGACTTGCATGGGGCACAGGAAGCATGAGATGAGACTGCATCAGGTGATCGTTCTTCTGGTTTGCGTGTACCCGCTGGCGAGCGCGGCCCAAACCGGGGTCAACGTTCCTCCGTCATCGCCCTACGTGCCGCGGCTTGGCGACATCATGAATGCTGTGCAAATCCGTCATATGAAACTCTGGTTCGCCGGCAAGTCCGCAAATTGGGAACTTGCGGCCTACGAAGCCCGCCAGCTCAAGGCTAGTCTTGTGGAGGCGGCCTCCTTTTATGAGGGAATTCCGGTAACCAATGTCACGACCATGGCGCAGCCCGTTTCCGCTGTGGCCGACGCGATCGATGCGAAGGACGGCGGGAAATTTGCCAAGGCCTATAACGATCTGACGAACGGGTGCAACAGTTGCCATCAGTCGATCGGGCGCGGCTACATTGTCATGCGCGTGCCGGATGCTTCACCCTTCGGTGACCAGCAGTTTGTTCCGCGGAAACCGTAGACGTTGAAACGAGTTGTAGGCGTGGCGGGATTGATGTCACAGGTCAACAGCGGCAAAGGCGCATACGATGATCCGAAAATTGAAATCAGGCGAGTACCGGCTCTACTCCCGTAAGGTCAACCCGAGAACCGGCAAGCGGCGTAACCTCGGCACGTTCAAATCGCGCGCCGCAGCCGAGAAGCATGAGCGTGAGGTGCAGTATTTCAAGCGGCACTGATTATCCGACGTCGTGCGCTATTTCGTACCGTACATTCTGTCGCCGGCATCGCCGAGGCCCGGCAGGATATAGCCGTGATCGTTGAGCCTTTCGTCGACGGCCGCAGTCCAGATCGGTACGTCCGGGTGCTCGGCCAGGAAATGCTCAATGCCTTCGGGAGCCGCGAGCAGGCACACGAAGCGCATGTCACGGGCGCCGCGCGTCTTCAGAAGCGAAGCTGCGGCACATGCGGAGTTACCCGTTGCCAGCATCGGATCCATCAGGATGACCGTGCGGTCCGTCAGGTCATGCGGCGCCTTGAAGTAATATTCGACCGCCTGCAGGGTTTGGGGATCGCGATAAAGACCGACATGGGCGACGCGTGCCGACGGCACCAGGGCAAGCATGCCATCGAGAAAGCCGACGCCCGCGCGCAGGATCGGCGCGAAGGTCAGTTTCTTGCCGGCGATTTTCGGCGCCTTCATCGGCATGAGGGGCGTCTCGATGTCGACGGTTTCGAGCGGCAGGTCGCGGGTGACTTCGTAACAAAGCAGCATGCCGATTTCGTTCAAAAGCTCCCTGAAACCCTTGGTGGAGCGGTCGGCTTCGCGCATCAAGGTGAGTTTGTGCTGGACAAGGGGATGGCTGACGACGTGCACGGCATTTGCGGAAATCATGGAGTCTCCTGGCGACTGAATCCCGGCTGAAGCAAGCTTGCACTTATCGTGCCCGAAGCAGCCTTCGTGCCTGAAAGGTGCACCGGGGTCCAGCACCTTGTCGATACGATTTTCCGTGCACAAGGGGTTGGAGAAGAATTCCGGCTGCCGCGTAACATTGCGGCGTATCGGTCCGAAGGACCAGGTGCGTGGGCGGGCAGAGCTCGCCATGGGTTCTGGCAGGGCGGATGGCTAGCGCGTCTCTTCGTCAGGGGCGCGGGTTGCCGATTTGCCGCGCGTTGGCGCCTGTGCGGTCGGGCCTACCTCCTGGCATGACAACTGGACCCATGATCCATCTGCTGCCTTCTGGTAGGCGTGGCATCCTTGTGTCGCCGGTTGTTCGTCGGCCTTCTGCGCATTGGCGTTGGCATGAGAATTCAGGGAGGCATTCTTGGCCAGCGCCGACGTCATGAGCGCCGCCATAACAGTCGTCGAACCAACGAAGATCAATGTTGCGATCCGCATGGCAAACTTCCCCGAATTGAGCTGAAACCAATTCAGATAGGAAAGATTTGGGCGATTTTTGGCCGTCTAATTCAGCGTCCAACCGACTATTCAATAAACACGAGCTTGCTTAACAAATGGAAAATGCGGCCGCTCGAGGCAATTGCGCAGCGACCCCGAACCCATCGACCCCGAACCCAGCGAACCGGAACCCATCGAAACCGGTACGCTTGCGCCACGAGCCGCAGTATCATCCGGCGAGCGCGATCCACCGCTCGGTGGTCCGGATCGCCGTTTCCCAAAGGTGGTCCGCCGGCTGCCCGCGATGCAGTGACTTTCCAATTTCGCAAATCGCCAGAAACGCGCCGGACCGGGCTTCTTCGAGTTCCAGCCGCTGGTCGTCGTGGTCGGCTCTTAGCAGGCCGACGAGGCCATTCAAAATCGACAATGCCTCTTGCGGCGGCGCTCGTTTGGCCAGTATCAATGCTTGCAAGACTTCGGTTGCTCTGTCGAGATCATTCATCGCTGATCACCCGCCCGATAGCGATGCCTTATCGGAGGGCGGCCCGGCGCACCAGTTTACGCGCCGGTTTGTCAGGCATCTCCGGCCCTCCGCGAGCGTTGCCCGCCGCCCGCCAGCGCGCAAGGCCTCAGAGGATGCTTTGCGTGCCACCTCGGACCCGGACCGCGCATGTAGTGAAGTTCAGGCCGATAACGATCGCCGGCGATTTTGATCAGCCTTTGCCAGCTCGCCATGATCGCATTGAGACGGCGGCGAAGCGGTGTCGATGAGAGTAGCGTGGCCGACATGGCGTTTCCCTCAATGCAACTTGCCGAGAATGGAAGCGAATGGCACGGCGAAAATCTCTTCGCCGAGATCGTCGCTGACATGCAGAACCCAGCCGCGCCAGTCTTCGGCGGTGGGGGCCATGAGTAGAGACCGAACCACGAGGGCGGCCTGCTCATGCGCTTCCATCAAATCTGCGATGATTGCGCCACGTCGATCGACCCAGGCTCCGTCGGCATTGGAACAGTGAAAGTAGACCTGAGTCATGTCCTGCCTCTGGAAAAAAGCGAAGCGCCGCACAAGCAATAGCAGCGCAAGATGAGTCTGAAAATTCGGATATGTTGCATAAGTGGTCTAATGGACGGAAAAGTGCGGCACGTGACTCTGACGCCACACTGATTGTGGCTGCAGCCCTCGCAAACCGGCATGATGTGCTGAAGACCCCCTTAAGCGACCTGTACTGATCCTGGTTCGACCCGACGGAGTTCCATCCAATGAGTATGCTCGATCAAGCATTCGATCCCGCGCGCGAAGCAGCGCTTGTGACGGGCGCCGGCAATGGAATTGGCCGCGCCATCGCACAGGCGCTGGTCGGCGAAGGGGTCCGCACCGTCTTTGCCGATGTGAACAAGGAGACAGTCGCCGCGGCCGTCAAGTCCTGTTCGCGGCCGGACCTTGCTGTAGCCTTTGTAGGCGATCTGGCCGACGAAATGGCGCGCCGGACGCTGCTGGCCGATGCCGAAGCGGCAGTCGGACGGGTGACTCACTTCGTCCACAGCGCTTCGCCACCGCGCCGCGAAGCTGACCACGCGCTTGCCGTCGGCGCGGAAACATGGGAACGGATGCGCGCGGTGAACGTCGATGCCGGTTTTTACCTCGCGAGGGAACTTGCGCGAAAGCTCATCGCGGCGAAGCTGCCGGGTTCATTCCTCTTCCTGACGTCCTTGCACGCGAATACGCCGCGCAACCTGCCGCACTACTCGACGTTGAAAGCAGCGATGGCGATGCTGGTCAAGGAATTGGCGAAGACCTTTGGCCGCTTCGGAATAAGGGTCAACGCGTTGGTTCCCGGCGCGATCGCGGCCGGCGGATTTGTCGCTGATCCGGCGCTGGTGCGTCACATTCCACTTGGCCGGCTCGGCGAGGCCTCCGACCTCGCGCCGATGGCGCTTGCGGTGCTTTCCAACCGGATATCGGCCTATGTCACGGGTTCCGCGGTCGCGGTCGATGGCGGTCTGTCACTGACAAATTGGTTCGAGCCTCCCGAGCTCGGGGAACTTTGACAGGTCACGCCATCCGCGCTGTGGCTCGAGGGGCACACCCTGTCCGAAATCGTGCTGTCGAGGCGCTGTCCTCTCATCATTCGCCACGGTTCTGCCCCGATTGAACTCCGCTGTTAGCGCGCTGGGGACACAGACCGAGGATGCAATATGTATTCCGTCCACTGTGCCGGAGTTTCGCACTTCGATCCCGACGCGTCGCAACGCTCGGCCACGGCCAATTTGACGCGTTTGATGATCGTCATGTTGACGGGGGCATTGCTTGCGGCTTGCGCCCAATCTCCAAGCCGACAGGCATCGTTCCGGCATGATCGGACATCGTCCGGGACGAACCCGCGTGTCGCACTGGCCACGAGGCATACCACGGTGGCTACTCACAACAGGGCAGGCGAGACGCCGACGACTTCGCACGGAATAGCCAGCTTCTACACTGAGGGAACACAGACCGCGAGTGGCGAAAAATTCAATACCCATGAGCTGACGGCCGCACACCCGACTTTGCCGTTCGGCACCCGGTTGCGCGTAACCAACGTCGCTACAGGAAAGTCGGTGACCGTTCGGGTCAATGACCGCGGCCCGTATGTTGCAGGTCGAATTGTCGACGTTTCCCAATCGGCGGCCGAGAGTTTGGGCATGGTTGGAAAGGGTGTCGCGAACGTCAAACTTGACGTGGTGCGATAACCGATCGGAACCGCCCAGCAATCTTGATTTCATTCGGGATCTTGCCGAGGTTGCGCCTTGCTTTGGTCGGGGCTAGTTTTCCGACGAACCAAGGGAGCCATCGATGCGTTTCGTCTTTTTGTTAACTGCCGGGTTGCTTGCTCTTGTTACGCCGGCGCACGCCGCCTCGCGCGCGGAATATGTGGCATTGGTGTTACAGGCCTTTGCCGCAAAGGTGGAATGCCCCGGCATGGACGTTGTGTACCAGGATCTCGTGCAGAAGGCGCAGGAAATGCAGATGCCCGATGGCACCACCGAGCAGGTGCGAAAGGCTATCGCCTATCTGCATACAGGCGGGAAGTTGGGCGAACGTCAGGCCGACGACCTGATGACTGAAGTCGCCATCGCGACGCAGTCGACGGACCTGGACCAGAAGCGCTTGGGTATGACCACCTGGTGCGAAACCCAGAAGACGAAGCTTGCCGGGTTCGTTCGCGTCAAGAATTAATCAAGGCCGGAATTGCGGTTTCCGCACTGCACGACGCGAACGGGACCAGACGCACGATTATATGCGGCATACCCGGGGAACGAGACCGTCGGCTCACGGGTTTGAAGGTCGTGCCACTGATGAACGGCCCGTTCCGATGGCGGCGGCTGATCCAAAACTTCAAGGAGAGCGGGATGATATCCGAGATGCAGATTCACACCATCGCGCGACAGATGCTGGAGAAGCATGGCTTGGCGGCAATCGCCCAGGCAGCCCAGAATGCGGTGGCTTGCGAGCGCAAAGGCGATGCTGAGGAAGCAAGGGAGTGGCGTCATGTCGAGGACGCCATGAAGATGATGCGAGGACCGCATCAAAGCTGACCATAGATGACCAAGAGGGCCGCGGCGAGCCATGCCGCTCGTCCGCAGCCCTTCTGCCAGGCAACGCTTGATCGACTTGTACGAGGTCATCTTGCTCCCGGGGCAATCCGGCGATCGACCGAACTTTCCGCAACCACTTGCTGCCAGACGCGGCAGTTTGAAGCGAGCGAGAAGGCTTGCAAAAGCTTCCTGCGCTCTTCCGGAGCAATCCTCCGCACAGCATGCTAGGTTGACTGGTAATGACCCATCGCATTCTGGTGTTTTACGGCTCGTATCGGTCGGATCGCATGGGCATCCGACTTGCGAATTATGTCGTCGAGGGCCTGCGGACCCGCGGCGAGGATGTAGAGCTGGTTGATGCAAAAGCGCTGGGTTTGCCGATGCTGGATCGGATGTACAAGGAATATCCGAGCGGGGAGGCACCCGATGCGCTCGAAGACCTTGCGGAGAAAATTCGCAAGGCCGACGGCTTTGTCTTCGTCACCGGGGAATATAATTGGGGCGTACAACCGGGCCTGAAGAATCTGACGGACCATTTCCTCGAGGAGTGGTTCTGGCGGCCTGCTGCGGTTGCCAGCTACTCGGCCGGCCGCTTTGCCGGCGCACGCGCCGCGCTTGCCTGGCATGGCACGCTTTCCGAGATGGGGATGGTGGTGATCTCCAGCACGATTGCTGTGGGATCGATTTCCCAAGCCCTCTGCGTTGAAGGCAAGCCGACCGGCGAGGGAGGCAGAGCGCTCGAGCGGGCGTTTCCACGCTTTGCAGACGATCTGTCATGGTGGATGGAAGCGACAAAGGCGCAGCGGGCAAAGAGGAAGCCGCCGTATTGAAGGCGCCGCATTGCCGCGGGCGACGGCCACACGGCGCTTTTTTCGAGCGGTGTGCGGCACCCGGCGTATGGTAGCGGAAGCGGAGATGCATTAGTCTGGTCTCACAGGTGAAAAAAGTCAGGAGTTGGCGCGCAAAAGAATTACCGGAGGCGGGGCGCATCATGATGACTTTGCCGGAGCTCGCGGCGGAAGCCCTGGAAGGGTTTCTCCGATCCTTCATGCGCCATCGCTTCGGGGCCGCGCAGACCGATTTCTCGGAGACGGTGCCCGCCGTTGCCCGTTTCGCGCTCGAGTGCATCGGCAACAGCGACGCGCTTTATCATAACGTCGAGCACACGCTTCTCGTCACCCTTGCCGGTCACGATATTCTTCGCGGCCGCTCGTTGCACGACCCCATGAGCGCGGACGATTACGCACATGTCATCATCGCCTGCCTGACTCATGACATCGGTTATGTTCGCGGCCTGTTCAGGGAGGACGACCAGGATGGTTTCGTAGTCGACGCATTCGAGAACAAGGTACGACTGCCGCGAGGTTCGTCGGATGCAGGTCTGATGCAGCACCACGTCGATCGCTCGAAGCTTTATGTGATGAGGAGGATCGAGGAGGTTACCCGGCTCAACCGGCAGCGCATCGCCGACGCGATCGAGGGCACGCGGTTCCCGCCGCGGGACGGTCAGGAATTCGGTGAGGAGGCCTCAATCGTTCGTGCGGCGGATTTCATCGGGCAACTCGGCGATCCCAACTACATCCGGAAAGCCAATGCGCTGTATCACGAATTCGAGGAGGTAGGCATGAACAGGCAGCTCGGCTATGATTCACCCGCCGACATCGTCAATCGATATCCGCAATTCTATTTCAACTGCGTGGCGCCGCATATTCAGACCGAAATCCGTTATCTCAACATGACCTCGAGCGGCCGCCAGTGGATCGCGAGCCTTTACGGCAACGTCTTCCGTGCCGAGCGTGAAATTGCGCTTTCGGGCCCGCAGCAGTAAGGGCGAAAATTCTTGATCGATGTCTGGGTTTGCCGAAGGCCGAGCGCCGAGGACACAGGTTTGCCCGTTCGGAAAATCTATGCCCGCGGTTGCGCGGCGCCGGCCTGGGACAGGCTTCTCTGTTGCGATCTTTGAATGGAGGAGGGCACGATCCCGAAATACTTCCTGAAGATACGGCTGAAGTGAGAGGAACTCGAAAAGCCCCATGAAAACGCGACATCGGTGATCGTCTTGTTCCCGGGGATTTCCAGCTCCTGACGACAGTTCAGCAGCCGTGCTCGCCAAATATATTCGCTGACCGTAATTCCCCTGTCACTGAACACCATGTGCAGGTACCGTTTTGTGCAACCGAGTGCCATGGAGATCTGGTCGATGGAAAGATCGGGATCGCGCAAGTGATCATGGATGAACGCCTGCGCGCGCTCGTAAAGCGCGCCCGGTCCCGCACGATCGAACGTCGCACCGGCCTCTCGAAGCGGCAACAGCAGGAGATCGATTAGCGTGTCGGCAACGCCGTGAGCAGTCTGCGGCGACAGTTTCGGAGCCTCACCAAAAGTGACATGCATGAAGTCGTGGGCGATGCGCCCCGTACCGGTGCGAGCCGAAACCTTGCAGGCCGGAATCTTGGCCTGATGAAAGCCGCGCTCCTGCAGCAATTCGGTGGGCACGATGACGACCTCGTGCCGCGTCAGCGACGGGCTGACGATGGTGTGCGGACAGGATACGTCATAGACGAGACAATCCCCGGGCATTAGGTCAAAGTGGCTGCCATTCTGTTCGAAATGGGAAACGCCGTATGTCTGGAACAGAATCTTGACAAAGGGGTGCTCGCCGGGTCCGGCCTGGGAAATCGGATGAGCGATCCGATGCTGGCTGACCTCGATTTGACAAAGCTTCAGTCGGGAAACGGTCGTGTAGTTGACCCGACCCTCGAGCGACGAAGCGTCGAGCGGATCCACGTCGAACTGGCCGCACAGCTCCGTCAGTGCATTGGTCCAGCATTCGATCTGCCTTTTGGGCGTCAGGCCGGAAGTGCTGAGGGAATGCACGGAATTTGGCATGACGCAACCACATGAGCGAATCGAGATCAAAATATGGCGTCCTGAGCGCGAGCGGCCAACCAGGCCAGTAGTCGCTCGTCCGAACGCTCCTTGCTGGCGAGAGTTCCAATCCTCGGACTAACCACTGGCGTCGTCAAGGGGAAGCTACCCCGGTTCGCCTTAGCAAAAAGGTAAGGGGCTGGGTGAGAGGCCGCCATTAACTCCACGGCAACAAAAAAGTTTGCCCGGTTTCGCTTTTGAGCAAACCTGTTTCCCTCTTGGGCAAGTTTCCGGACGCCGGACCGGGTAGGGATACGGACGAAAATTACAATAATGCGCGTGGTTCGTCCTCGGACGAAGCCATGAGCTCGGATACGGGAGGAAGAAACCGCCGCGCGTGACGGCATTGCTCACCTATACCCAACAGTTGTCATACCCAATAGCTCTCTGTGCTGACGGATCAAGGGTGCTGACGGATCAGGCCGCGAGACTCCCGAGTGGGGCGGCGCTGTTTTCGTCGACATTTTCGTCGCGCGGAGAACCGGTGACGCGCTGCAAACAGATGACGCGCTGCAAACTGAAGTCTTCAAGGTGCGAGTTGACGCGTGGCAAGGCAAAGCCGCGCGGAAGGTTGAATTGGACACAACATGGGAGGAATGGATATGCGCAAGGAGCTTGTTGCGACGTGTGTTGCGGCGGTAGCGGCGATAGGAGCTGGCGGCGCCTATGGCAATGAAGAACTTGGGAAGATGTCGGGTGACCCGAAAGGGTGGGTGATGCCGGCGGGCGATTACGCCAATACGCGGTATTCGAAGCTGAATCAGATTACGGCGGCCAATGTTGGCAAGCTGCAGGTTGCGTGGACGTTTTCGACTGGGGTATTGCGCGGTCACGAGGGCGGTCCGCTGATTATCGGCAACATGATGTATGTGCATGCGCCGTTCCCGAACACGGTGTATGCGCTGGATCTGTCGAACGAGAACAAGATCGTCTGGAAGTATGAGCCCAAGCAGGATCCGAACGTGATCCCGGTGATGTGCTGCGACACGGTCAACCGCGGGGTTGCCTACGGCGATGGCAAGATCTTCCTGCACCAGGCGGACACGACGCTGGTGGCGCTGGATGCCAAGACCGGCAAGGTGGTGTGGTCGGCCAAGGACGGCGATCCGAGCAAGGGCGCGACCGGGACGTCGGCGCCGCTGGTGGTGAAGGACAAGGTTCTGATCGGGATCTCGGGCGGGGAGTTTGGCGTCCAGGCGCATGTGACGGCCTATGACATCAAGACCGGCAAGCAGGCGTGGCGGGCCTATTCGGAAGGACCGGACGACCAGATGCTGGTTGACCCTGAGAAGACGACGGCGCTGGGCAAGCCGGTGGGCAAGGATTCCAGCCTGAAGACCTGGGAAGGCGATCAGTGGAAGATCGGGGGCGGAGCGACGTGGGGGTGGATCTCGTATGATCCGCAGCTGAACCTGATTTACTACGGTTCAGGCAATCCCTCGACCTGGAACCCGAAGCAGCGGCCTGGCGACAACAAGTGGTCGATGACGATCTGGGCGCGCGACCCGGACAACGGGATGGCGAAGTGGGTGTACCAGATGACGCCGCATGACGAATGGGACTATGACGGGGTCAACGAGATGATCCTGAGCGACCAGTCGATCAACGGGGCGCCGCGCAAGCTGTTGACGCATTTTGACCGCAACGGGCTGGGCTATACGCTGGACCGTGCGACGGGCGAATTGCTGGTGGCGGAAAAGTACGACCCGAAGGTGAACTGGACCTCCGGGGTGGACATGAACAAGAGCTCGCCGACCTATGGTCGTCCGAAGGTGTTGGATCAGTACTCGACCGACAAGCAGGGCGAGGACCACAACGTCAAGGGGATCTGCCCTGCGGCGCTGGGCAGCAAGGACGAGCAGCCTGCGGCGTACTCGCCGGAGACGCAGCTGTTTTATGTGCCGACCAACCATGTCTGCATGGACTACGAGCCGTTCAAGGTGAGCTACACGGCGGGCCAGCCCTATGTGGGAGCGACGCTGTCGATGTATCCGCCTCCGGGCGAGACCAACATGGGCAACTTCATCGCCTGGGACGGCAAGACCGGCAAGATCGTGTGGTCGAACAAGGAGCAGTTCTCGGTGTGGTCGGGTGCGCTTGCGACCGCGGGCGGGGTTGTGTTTTACGGCACGCTGGAAGGCTATCTGAAGGCGGTGGATGCCAAGACGGGCAAGGAGCTTTACAAGTTCAAGACCCCGTCGGGGATCATCGGCAACGTCACGACCTATGAGCAGGGCGGCCGGCAATATGTGGCGATCCTGTCCGGGGTTGGCGGCTGGGCCGGCATTGGCCTTGCGGCCGGGCTGACCGATCCGACCGCGGGTCTTGGCGCGGTCGGCGGCTATGCGGCGCTGAGCAACTACACCGCCCTTGGCGGTACGCTCACGGTGTTCGCTCTGCCGCAGTGACACCACAAAATCGTCCCGGCGCATAACCCCGCGCCGGGACCTTCAACTCATCCAAGGCCGAGGAATATTGCTTGCGCAAGATCTGGTGTGGAGTTGTCGCGCTGGCCGTCGCGGCATCAGGAACTGTCGCGGTCGCTGACAACGCTGGAGATCCAACGGCGGTTAAATCCGAGAACGGAAAATATTTCGACAAGGAGGGTAACCCGACTTTCAAGGTCGCAGCTGACGGAACGGTGGACTGGTTCACCTATTCCGGTTACCGCCGCTATCACTCGGAGTGCCACGTCTGCCATGGGCCCGACGGCATGGGTTCGAGCTACGCGCCGGCTTTGAAGGACTCACTCAAGACCATGGACTATGCGGACTTCCTTTCGGTGGTCGCTACGGGCCGAAAAAACGTTTCTTCATCGCAGGACAACGTCATGCCCGCGTTCGGCGATAACAAGAACGTGGTCTGCTATCTCGACGACATTTATGTTTATCTGCGGGCTCGAGCCAACGACGCCGTCGGCCGCGCACGGCCGGCAAAACACGAGGATAAGACCCCGGCGATAGAGAAGGCCGAGGATAGCTGCATGGGAAGCAAGTGAAGTCACGGGCGAATTGCAGATCGATCTGCTGCAGTTCTCAAAGTTTGAAAGGTAGAATTGAAGTGCGAAAGTGGAGCTTAAAATGAAAACACGTGCCGCTGTCGCGTTCGAAGCAAAGAAGCCGCTCGAAATCATCGAGCTTGATCTGGAAGGCCCCAAGGCCGGCGAAGTTCTCGTCGAAGTCAAGGCGACCGGCATCTGTCACACCGATGCCTATACGCTGGATGGTTTCGACAGTGAGGGGATCTTTCCCTCCATCCTCGGTCACGAGGGCGCTGGAATTGTTCGCGAAGTAGGGACAGGCGTAACGTCCGTCAAGGCCGGCGATCATGTGATCCCTCTTTACACGCCTGAATGCCGCCAGTGCAAAAGCTGCCTCAGTCAGAAGACCAATCTCTGCACCGCGATCCGCGCCACCCAGGGCAAGGGCGTGATGCCGGACGGTACCTCGCGCTTCAGCTACAAGGGCAAGACCATCTACCATTACATGGGCTGTTCGACTTTCTCGAATTTCACCGTACTGCCGGAAATCGCGGTAGCGAAGATTTGGCAAGACGCTCCCTTCGACAAGAGCTGCTACATCGGCTGCGGCGTGACGACGGGCGTAGGCGCCGTTGTGAACACGGCAAAGGTGACACCCGGTGCGAACGTGGTGGTGTTCGGGCTTGGCGGCATCGGCCTCAACGTGATCCAGGGCGCGAAGATGGTGGGCGCCGACAAGATCGTCGGCGTTGATATCAATGACGGTAAGGAAGAGTGGGGCCGCCGGTTCGGCATGACCCATTTCGTCAACCCGAAGAAGGTCAGCGGCGATATCGTCCAGCATCTCGTTGCGTTGACCGATGGCGGAGCCGACTACACCTTCGATTGTACCGGCAACACCGGCGTCATGCGTCAGGCGCTCGAGGCCTGTCACCGCGGCTGGGGCGTTTCGGTCATTATCGGCGTTGCCGAAGCCGGCAAGGAGATTGCGACCCGGCCATTCCAGCTCGTTACCGGTCGAGTATGGAAAGGCACCGCCTTCGGCGGCGCGCGCGGCCGCACCGACGTGCCGAAGATCGTCGACTGGTACATGAACGGAAAGATCCAGATCGATCCGATGATCACCCATGTCCTCGAACTGGAGGACATCAACAGGGGTTTCGACCTCATGCACGAAGGTAAGTCGATCCGCTCGGTCGTCGTGTACTAATTCAACCAGGTTCCAAACAGGAGGATAGGCCCATGACAGTTCATATCCACCCATCGGTCGACAACGGAGTTAAGAAGGGTTCGGGCAGCTTCGCCGGCGGTACCCTGGTTTGCAAATGCAAGGACCGGCCGGTCAAGGTCGGCATCAAGGGCGACGTTGCCCACAACCACGCCTGCGGCTGCACGAAGTGCTGGAAGCCGGATGGAGCTATATTCTCCGTGGTGGCGGTGGTGCCGCGCGAAAACGTCACCGTTCTCGAAAACGGCGACAAGCTGCAGATTGTCGATACCGCGGCGGCGATCCAGCGGCACGCCTGCAAGGCCTGCGGCACGCATATGTACGGACGTATCGAGAACAAGGGACATCCGTTCTACGGATTGGACTTCATCCATGCGGAGCTCTTCACGGAGCCGGGATCGGCCGCTCCGCAATTTGCGGCGTTCGTGTCCTCGGTGATTGAGTCCGGCGTTGATCCTTCGCAAATGTCTGGCATCAGATCGCGCCTCAAGGAACTCGGATTGGAGCCATACGATTGCCTGTCGCCAGTCCTGATGGACGCGATTGCCACCCATGTGGCGAAATCGAAGGCCAAGGCTGCGTGAAGCGGCTCATTCGGTTCGGCGGCTCAGGCCGCCAACGGACTGGCTGTAGCGGCTCACCAAGTCACGACGGCATCGCCGGCGACGAAGCGAGCCGGGTCGAGCGGTTTTATTGACAAGCTTGATTTGCTGCTTCGGGAATGGTGAGAAAACTGATTGTGGATGGTGCGAACGTGAGCGCGCCGGCGGCCGTTTGGACTCCCTCAAGGGGCGGCAAATCGTCATCGGCGCTTAAGTGCAAGGGGGTGTCGTTGAGCAGTAACGGCTCGTTCGGCGCGCTCGCGGCCCGGAGCGTATAGCGCTGCGAGGTCATGGGTAAGCTGAGCGAGCGCGGCGCGCGATCAAGATTGATGATCAGCAGGCTCACGCCACCCCGGATGCCGCGCTGGCAGTGCGCGTAGACGTGAAGTCTCGGCTCCATCGGCACTCCTGGATCGAGCACGACGCGTGCCATCAGGCGCCGCCACAACAACGCGCCCCAGAAGTCGGCGCGGGGCTGCAGCGTTTTTTCGTCGACCATGCCGTAATCGCTCGCCGCCAGGGTATTGTGCATCACGACCTGAACGCCGATCCTGGCCAACCGTCCGAGCTGATCGAGGTATCTGAACGTATCGGAGAACGTCGCGTCCCATCGGTTTCCGCCGCACGCCGCTTCCGCCGTTTCGGTCAACCAGATGGGTTTTCCCGGGGCGAACCTGTCGCGAAGTGCCCGATAAAAGGCGGCGGTGTGGTCCGTTCCGTTCAGCCGCGCTTCGGAAAGCGCGTCCTCGGGCGCGTCGGTGCCACCGCATCGCTCGGATAGTGCTCCATAATAGTGGTACGAAACCACGTCCACAGCGTCGGGTCCCGATGCCGAAAGCAAATCCGAAGCAGAGTTCGTTTCGCCCGGCGTCCCAGGACCGAGAATGAGCAGGCTTGGAAAATATTCCTTCACAAATGCACGAAAAGTCCTGAAGTCGCGCGCATAGGACGCCGCATCGTCGCTTGCTGGCGCCGCCGCGCCCAGGGCAACATTCGGTTCATTCATGAATTCCGCGGCCGCTACGCGCCCGCCGACCGAACGAGTATATGACAGCAGACGGCGCGCCTGATCCGGCGACCAGATACCCGCTGCATCGCGCGTGCCGGGGCTGACCGCAAACGAAGTTACGATCTCCGCTCCGACAGCCTCGACGAAATTCACTACTTTCCGCCATTGCTGCCGGCTCAAAACGCCTCCGAAGCCTGCGGAAGGTGCAGATGAACCGTTAGCGTCGGCGAAATAGGTGGCGTTGGCCCAGGAACCGCTGACGCGCAGGTAAGCGGGCCCGAGTGCTGCCGCCAGCTTTCGCAGCCGCGGGTTATCGAGATCAATCGGGTGCCGGTACTCGAACCGATCGGGATGTGGGTCGAACCTTTCGGAGGAGTATGGTTTCCAAAACCTGCCTCCGGTCACCTCGACCATCTCGATGTTGTAGGATTGGAAGCGTTCGTCAACCGAGCCGATGGGAACCATGCGCCCCGGCGCCACGGACGGCTCCGCTGCAGGTGTCGCAGAGCATGGAAGGGTAACCAGCAGCGTCAATGCGAGCCAATACACGGCTTTTGGCCCGGCTTTGTCGAACACGAGGTACAGCCAGCGTCGCAACGATGCTGAAAATCCTCGAGCCGATCTATCCGGTCGGAACATGGTGGCAGCTACTCGATCGCGGTTTGGTTCCTCGCTTATCGATCGGCACGTTGCAATTGTCGATCCGCTGCTCGTCCATCCATTTCCTCCCAAGCCGTTCCTTGCCGGTGAGTTGGGCGGGCGATTTTGCGGCAGGAAATGGTTCGCTTTTGGGCGCCGGATCAGGCGGCGTGAGGACTTGTGCGAGGGCTGGCTGCGCAAAAAGGCCAAGCAGCATTGTGAGCAGATGCACTGGACCTTGATGCAAACGAGCCATGGGTAATTTCATAAGCATGATAATGGACAAATAACACCCGATTTGCGTTTGCAAAAATGAACCCGCCGGGGACGACGCGTCCCTTGTGGTGACGCCAGCAACCAATACCCCTGCCGCAGAGTGGTCCTCGAGAGCATCACTGGAATGCCGACGAGGGCTCTTGATATTCGGGGGATCAGGCAGCAGAACTGCGGTCCACCCAAGGGATTGGGCCTAACGGAGGAAGACCATGATATCACGCCGGTCCATTCTGCAGACCTTCACTGTTGCCATGCTTTGCGGTACCGCTTCGCCGGTTTTGGCGGCTTCCCGCCGAACTGATGCGATCCGAATGCTCGATACCGACAATGACGGTACCCTTGAGCTGGCCGAAGCCAAGAAGGCCGCATCCGCCGTGTTTGCGAAACTGGACCGCGATCATGACGGCACCCTCGACAAGCGCGAGCTAAGGGGAAGGCTGAGCGAGCGCGAGTTCGACGCTGCCGATCCCGACCATGACGGGACGTTGACGATGGAGGAATATCTCGGGCTGGTCGAACAACGCTTCAATGCGGCCAATCCGGACAAGGACGGAACCCTGGACGCGAAGGAGCTGAACACCAGAGCGGGTCGCGCGCTGCTCCGATTGCTGAAATAGTCGTTGTACACGGCTCAACATTACGTTTCGAAGTGACTACTTGCGTTACGTCGATGCCGGTTCTAATTTCGTGTGGCGCCATCGTGCGCAAATCCATGGAGGTTTGAATGACCTGGAAGACTCCAAAAATTGTCGAAGTGTCGGTGGGCATGGAAATCAACATGTACGCCTGCGCCGCACGCAAGTAAGTCGGTTCGGGACGATCTGCCCGGTTCAAAAAGTCGTCTTGGATCGAGGTGGGCGTCCCGCTACCCTCTTTTCGAGGGGGAGTTGCCTGGCGCGCAGGCGATCTTACCTCCGACCATCTTCCAATCCGACCGTTTTTCAATTCGACCGTTTTCAGATTCGGTTCGCGACCCTATCCCTTGTCTCTGGCGTCCGCGGTGCGAAGAGAATTTCTGCACCTCGCCAATGATCGTGCGCCGTGCTAGGATTCTTCTGGGGCATGATTGCCGTTTCCGTCCCTTTGGTGGCATATCGGATCGCGGATGTCTTTTGGCGCTGCAGCGTTTCGGCCTGCGATCTTGATCGTCTCGACGCTTTTCCCTCAGTATCTGCATGCCGAGGAGATTGATACCGAGCACATCTATGCCTTTACGATCGGCACGGACGTTGGCTCTCTGGGCGAGCGTGAATTTCAGAGCCAGACTACGGGTCGGGTTTCCAAATCTGCGGGCAGCTATGCGGCTGTCAGCCAGGAAATCGAATTGGAGTTCGTACCCGTCAAGAATTTCAGGATCGAGGTTGGTAGTTCATTGGCCGGATATGACATCAGTGGCGTTCCAGCTCTTGCGGATCGCTCGCAGGTCAACTGGCAAGGTGCCTCCCTCGATCTACGTTACCGATTGTTTGACCGGAGGACGGCTCCAATCGGCCTGACATTCGCGCTGGAAACTCAGGCTCGCCAGATCGACGAGCTGACGGGCGCGTTCGTGCGAAACTACGCTACGGAAATGACGCTGGCGCTCGAGCGCGAGTTGATCGCGGACCGCGTCGTAGCGACGCTCAATCTGTCCTACGAGCCGGAATGGACTCGCTTCTCTGGAACGGGATTGGCCGAGCAGGAAGCCACGGACGGCGTAGCGTTCGCGTTGATGACCCAAGTCCGACCGGGTCTTCTCATCGGAGGCGAGGCGCGCTATCTCAGAAAATACGAGGGTCTGGGCTTGGAGAATTTCGCCGGTCAAGCCTTCTTCGCCGGTCCGACCGGTTATTGGCAACTGTCCGAGCAGTCGAGGCTTACGCTCGGCTGGAGCGCCCAGGTTTGGGGCAGGCCGGCTGCATCCAGCGCTACGCTCGATCTCACCAATTTCGAACGTCATCAGGCTCGCCTGATTTTCGGCTTCAACTTCTAATCCCGCAGTCGCCGGCGGTATCGGGCGGCGGATTCTCTCGTGGATTTGAAACTTTACACGGCTCCGGCCGTCTCTCTGCTGTGGTTAGATGGGATCTATGCCGAGCAAAGGATGTCTGGAATGAACCCGATCGATCTCGTGGTAACGGTCTGTGCGGTGTTGTCGCCGGCGACTTGCGAAGAAACTCATTTGATGTTTTCTGGGGGCGCATCGTTGCGGCAGTGCGCCATGGGCGCACCCCCCTACATCGCCCAGTGGGTTGGGGAGCATCCAAAATGGAATGTCGTAAGCTGGCGCTGCGAATATCCCCACAGCAGGGACAAGGCCGACGCGGCGGCCACAACCAAAGCCGGATGAGCTTGCACACAGCAAACTTACGCCGGCCTTACTTGCTGCAATTCGTCAAATCCTTATCCGCGATCGAGAACACCTCGTTGGCCCTGATCTCGACATTGCGCACGATGCACTCCCGCTTGTCGCGATAGCTGACCTTGACGTTGTAGTGCCCCGGCTCGATTCCCGTGATACGAAGCCGTTCGTCGTGATCGACTTCCCTGTCCTTGTCGTTGAGCGTCTGGTTCGATCCCCAACTGTCCTTTCCTGCCGGAGACAGCTGCAAGCCCGAAACGGTTGCCGTGGTCAGGTTCCAAAACCGGATACCTTTACCCTGCGCCGCGACTTGGCCGGTGCCCGCCAGGACAAGAACCGACGCCAGGAACCATCGCATCATCATTGCCGAATTCCCCCCGCATGAGCGTTATTTTGTCTATTCGCGGATCAGACGATCGCGATTTTTCGCTTTGTCGAAATTTTTCGCCTGGTCCAGGCCGATTGGTGCAATCAATTTCGCCGATGCAAGATCGGCACCGTCGAAATCGGCTCCAGTCAACGTAGCCCCCGTCAAATCGGCCCCCCCAAGCTGGGCACCCCTGAGCGAAGCGCCGGTCAGATCGGCACCCTTCAACGAGGCGAATTCGAGATCGACGCGGGACAGATCCGCCTCGCGCGCGTTCAGCCGCTCCAGATTGGCGGATTTCAGCACCGCGCGCATCAGACCCATCGACTGGTTACGCATGTCGGCACCGAGCTGCGCATTCGCGATCGAGGCCCCAACGAGGCTCGCGCCCGTCAGGTCAGCGGCAACACGTGCCCTCGAAAGGTCGGCGCCGTCAAGCCGTGCACGGACCATCTGCGCGGCAAACAGGCTGGCACCGCTTAACTTGGCTCCGGTTAGGTCCGCCTCGAGCAGCCATGCCTGGTCGAGCACGGCATGATCGAGATCAGCGTTCGCAAGCCTGGTCTTGTTGAGCCGCGCGTTGCGAAAGATCGCACGTGAGAGGTCAAGCCCGGACAGGTCAAGATTGGACAATCTCTTTCCGCTGAAGTCGGCCGGGGCGGTCGTCGCCGATGCGATCGTGGCCTCGACCTCTGCGCGGGTCATTTCAGCCGAGACCATGTCGGGCGATGACAGATTTACGCCGCGCATCATATCCTGCGCCGCAGCAGTCAGGCAGAGGAAACCGAGGCCAAGCGCAGCCGCGGCGAGAATACGCATCATCTGCGATAAAATCACGGCCGGGCGTTCCTTGATGGACCTTCCGTCCCTATAATAGCAAATGTTCACGACCTCACCAGCGGGAGGAATGCTTGGCCTTTAACGAATTTGCGCGGCGCAGTGCAACTGCGCTCCTGTTGGCGCTGGCTGTGGCCGATCACGCCCGCGCGGACGATATCAACGATTATCCCACAGTGGCCCGTTCGGAATATGTGTTCGGCTGTTTGAAGGCAAATGGTGAAACGCGACAGGCGATCAGCCAGTGTTCCTGCTCCATCGACATCATCGCTTCGCTTTTGCCGTATGACCGCTACGTCACAGCAGAAACGGTCCTGAGCATGTCTCAGGTGCGCGGCAATCTCGGCGGTGAGTTTCGCTCCTCGGAACAGGCCGCGAATGCGCTCGCCGACCTGCGACGAGCCCAGGCCGAAGCTGAAGTGAGATGCTTCTGACGGCGGATTGATCTCCCGGCTCAGACCGGCGTCATGCCGTGTCACATGCCTGAATTGTCAACGTTCCATTCGTTCTGGAAGACGTGACCGTCGGTGTCCTTGGCCTCGACGCGGATATGCTTGGCGCCGTTCGGCACGTAGGAAAAGCGAATGTTGGGATCTTCCGAGATGGAAATGCCGCCTTGCATCGCCAAGACCAAAGTATCGTCCTGCCATATGCGCAGCTCATTGACGAAAAACGCCGGGATATAAAGTCGTGTAACCTGGTCCATCTGCAGACCGGAATTATTCGGATGGCCAATCATGACCTGGGCCTCGCGGGCGCCATTTTGAGGCCCGTCCGTGGGCTTGGCAAATTGCCGGAACTTTATCAGGCCCAACCGCGCCCTTGCTTCGTCGGCGTTTTTGATCGCCGGAGCCGAACATCCGCCAGATGCCTTGACGTAGGTTTTTGTCATGTAGAGCCTGCCGTCGCTGAGTTCGGCGACGGCATGGACGTTGGTGTAATTGTTGACACGTAGCCTGGTCGATATTTCCGATACGGAAGAGTCCTGTCCCAGTTCGAAGCGCGCAGCCATTGGCGCTGGATTTTGGTCGATCACAAGCGTAATCGCCTTGACCCGACGTGGGTCGACGAGCGGAAGCTTGACACGCAGCGTTACAGGAACGATCGCGGCATCTTCGGCGCGATAGGGCATCTCGATCGCAATAATTCCTGAGCCATCGTCCATTGGACGATTGTCAAAGATGTCCTGAACGAGGCCTGGCCACGGGTCATAACCATCAGGCGTCGGAGCCTGTGCCCGGCCAGCGCCGAAAGGCATGATCGCCAGCAGACCAGCTATCAAGAAACAGCGAAAACCACCAACCAGCATGGCCGCGATCCTTTCGGCGCCCGAAGCACGACTAACATACGCCACGAAGGGGATTATTCCCATTCAATTTCTGAGAAGGCGGCCGTTGCATTGCGGGCATTGTAGTCGTCGAACAGCTTCCAACGCGACCGTTCTGTTGCGCCTGCGGCGTCGGCTGCCGACGTAATGGGCTTGCCCTGGGCGATCAGGCTGCGGACATCGGCCGTCAGTTTTTCCAGATAGCGACGCTCGTCCACCAATGCGTCCGGCCAGCCGCTTACGGCTCCATGGCCGGGAACCAGCCGCTTTGCAGAAATGCCGCCGAGTTTCTCGATCGCCGCAAGCCAGCCCCGAATGCTGCCGTCAACTACAGGAATATGCTCGAGGAAAACAAGATCGCCTCCAAACAGCGTGCCGGTCTGCTCGTCGAGCACGGTAAGATCGCTGTCGGTATGGGCGACCGGCCAGGCGCGCAACGTCAGTTTCCTGTGACCGAGATCAATGCTGAGCGTATCGGCGACCAGAAGGGTGGGTGGCACGATGCGCACTTGGTTAATCAACTCCTCGCCCATGATCCGGCCAAAGGCGTCGATGTAGAATTTCCCGCGAAGAGCGAGGGCCCGGGGAAGGTTTTTATGGCCAACGAATTCGGTGCCATCGGCCACAAATGCTGCATTGCCGAACACGTGATCGGGATGACCATGGGTGTTTACCACATAGCGGATCGGCTTGTCCGAACGAGCGCGAATAGCGGCGAGCAACCGCTCGCCTTCGCGCCTGCTGCCTCCAGTATCGATCACCGCAATGGCATCGTCTCCAATGATGAAGCCGACATTTGCGATCGCGCCCTCATTGTCCTTCGTCATCAGGGCGGTTAGGCCCGTGTGCACAAACAAACCAGGCGCAATTTCGTTGACCGGCAGCGCGTCCGCTGGCCCCTGGGCAAGCGCTGAGCCGGTCCAAAGAGCGAAAGAAGCAAGAACGAAGACGCGGGTTAGCATCCGTAGCCTGCCCATTCTGGAGCATTCGTGACGCCCATTATTGCGGCACGCGGCAGCAACGGATTCAAAAGATATTGTGTTGTACGCGCCGCCTGACGGGCATAGCATTTGTAATCTTCCGGCCTCAATTGGACCTTGGTTCGCCGGTTCAGATGTCTTTGGAAGCTTACGTGGGTGCCGATGCTTTGGCAAAAGTACTCCGCAAGCCGGAATGGCAATGGGCAGACGTGGCTCACGGCACAAGAAATAGAACAATTGGACACAACATGGGAGGAATGGATATGCGCAAGGAGCTTGTTGCGACGTGTGTTGCGGCGGTAGCGGCGATAGGAGCTGGCGGCGCCTATGGCAATGAAGAACTTGGGAAGATGTCGGGTGACCCGAAAGGGTGGGTGATGCCGGCGGGCGATTACGCCAATACGCGGTATTCGAAGCTGAATCAGATTACGGCGGCCAATGTTGGCAAGCTGCAGGTTGCGTGGACGTTTTCGACTGGGGTATTGCGCGGTCACGAGGGCGGTCCGCTGATTATCGGCAACATGATGTATGTGCATGCGCCGTTCCCGAACACGGTGTATGCGCTGGATCTGTCGAACGAGAACAAGATCGTCTGGAAGTATGAGCCCAAGCAGGATCCGAACGTGATCCCGGTGATGTGCTGCGACACGGTCAACCGCGGGGTTGCCTACGGCGATGGCAAGATCTTCCTGCACCAGGCGGACACGACGCTGGTGGCGCTGGATGCCAAGACCGGCAAGGTGGTGTGGTCGGCCAAGGACGGCGATCCGAGCAAGGGCGCGACCGGGACGTTGGCGCCGCTGGTGGTGAAGGACAAGGTTCTGATCGGGATCTCGGGCGGGGAGTTTGGCGTCCAGGCGCATGTGACGGCCTATGACATCAAGACCGGCAAGCAGGCGTGGCGGGCCTATTCGGAAGGACCGGACGACCAGATGCTGGTTGACCCTGAGAAGACGACGGCGCTGGGCAAGCCGGTGGGCAAGGATTCCAGCCTGAAGACCTGGGAAGGCGATCAGTGGAAGATCGGGGGCGGAGCGACGTGGGGGTGGATCTCGTATGATCCGCAGCTGAACCTGATTTACTACGGTTCAGGCAATCCCTCGACCTGGAACCCGAAGCAGCGGCCTGGCGACAACAAGTGGTCGATGACGATCTGGGCGCGCGACCCGGACAACGGGATGGCGAAGTGGGTCTACCAGATGACGCCGCATGACGAATGGGACTATGACGGGGTCAACGAGATGATCCTGAGCGACCAGTCGATCAACGGGGCGCCGCGCAAGCTGTTGACGCATTTTGACCGCAACGGGCTGGGCTATACGCTGGACCGTGCGACGGGCGAATTGCTGGTGGCGGAAAAGTACGACCCGAAGGTGAACTGGACCTCCGGGGTGGACATGAACAAGAGCTCGCCGACCTATGGTCGTCCGAAGGTGTTGGATCAGTACTCGACCGACAAGCAGGGCGAGGACCACAACGTCAAGGGGATCTGCCCTGCGGCGCTGGGCAGCAAGGACGAGCAGCCTGCGGCGTACTCGCCGGAGACGCAGCTGTTTTATGTGCCGACCAACCATGTCTGCATGGACTACGAGCCGTTCAAGGTGAGCTACACGGCGGGCCAGCCCTATGTGGGAGCGACGCTGTCGATGTATCCGCCTCCGGGCGAGACCAACATGGGCAACTTCATCGCCTGGGACGGCAAGACCGGCAAGATCGTGTGGTCGAACAAGGAGCAGTTCTCGGTGTGGTCGGGTGCGCTTGCGACCGCGGGCGGGGTTGTGTTTTACGGCACGCTGGAAGGCTATCTGAAGGCGGTGGATGCCAAGACGGGCAAGGAGCTTTACAAGTTCAAGACCCCGTCGGGGATCATCGGCAACGTCACGACCTATGAGCAGGGCGGCCGGCAATATGTGGCGATCCTGTCCGGGGTTGGCGGCTGGGCCGGCATTGGCCTTGCGGCCGGGCTGACCGATCCGACCGCGGGTCTTGGCGCGGTCGGCGGCTATGCGGCGCTGAGCAACTACACCGCCCTTGGCGGTACGCTCACGGTGTTCGCTCTGCCGCAGTGACACCACAAAATCGTCCCGGCGCATAACCCCGCGCCGGGACCTTCAACTCATCCAAGGCCCAAGGTCACGCCCAAACTGCAGCAGGCTTGGGAGAGGATCGTCGGACGCGAGCCGGCCCATGCGTCCGTGGATGCCAGGTTGTACCAAGCGGAAGGAATAGAGATGCCGAATGCCGGGTTGTGCCGATGGCTGATAACTGCCGCGATTTTTGTCACCGCAGCCGGGATAGCCGCGCGAGATGCTGCAAGGGCGCAACAGCAGGACGGCACCGATCTATCTTTCGAGTTGGTCGATCCAAAGGTTCTGAGGGTCTGCGCCGACCCCCGCAACCTTCCGTTCTCCGACGAGAAGGGCACCGGCTTTGAAAACAAGCTTGCCGAGTTTTTCGCCGAAAAACTTCAGAAGAAGCTGGACTACACGTTTTTTCCGCAAGCAACCGGCTTCGTGCGCATGACCTTGTCTGCCCATCGCTGCGACGTCATCATGGGTTTCCCGCAAGGCGACGAGATCGTGCAGGGCACCAATCCTTACTATCGGACGGCGTACGCGCTCGTGGCGCGGCAGGGCGGCGGGCTGGACGACGTCGCCTCGCTTGGCGATGAGCGCCTGAAAGGCAAGCATCTCGGCATTGTTGCGGGAACGCCGCCGGCGACCTACATGGCCGCGAACGGACTGATGGCCAACGCCAGGCCATATCCCCTGATGATCGACACCCGCGTCGATTCTTCCGCCGCGGCGATGATGAAAGATCTTGCGTCAGGCGAAATCGACGCCGCGGTGCTATGGGGACCGATGGCGGGCTACTACGCAAAGCAGGCCGAACCACAATTCCATGTCACCCCGCTGGTCAAGGAGAAATCGGGACCGCAGTTGATTTACCGAATCGGAATGGGGGTTCGACCGGCCGACCAGAACTGGAAACGCTTGCTCAACCGTCTGATTGCCGAAAACCAGCCCGCGATCAACAAGATCCTGCTCGATTACGGCGTTCCGCTGCTTGATGAGAACGATCATCCGATCACCGCGGAGATGTCAGCCAAAAAGCCATGAGGTGGGCAATTGCGAGCATCGTTGTTGCAACGATTGCCTTGAGCGGTATCGCACGCGCACAACAAGGGCCGTCCGAGCCGCAGGGATACCGCAACGAAAATTATCGTGCGCCCGTTCCGGCGACGCTCGCCGGCGCGCAGGTGCTTACGACCGAGCAGGCCGAAGCGATCTGGCGCTCCAAGGCTGCCGGCTTTGTCGATGTGCTGCCGCGACCACCGAAGCCGCCGAATCTTCCTGCCGGTACGGTCTGGCGCGATAAGCCGCGGTTGAATATTCCCGGCAGCGTCTGGCTGCCCGACACCGGTTACGGAACGCTTGCGGCGGCGACTGAGGACTATCTGCGTAATGGCCTGGCCCGCGCCTCCGGCGGCGATCACACAAAGCTCCTGGTCATTTACTGCCAGGCCGACTGCTGGATGTCATGGAACGCGGCAAAGCGGGCGTTGGCTTATGGATACTCCAACGTCGCATGGTACCCGGAAGGAACCGACGGCTGGCAGTTCGCGGATCTGCCGTTGGAGGACTCGCACCCGGAGCCCAGGCCTGGCGAAGCGCCGGCTCTCACGCGCTGATGAATTACTCCATTTCCTGCTGGATCACCCGGCCCAGCCCAAACAGGCGTTGGTCGATGGCGGTCGGAACGTCACAGACGAACTTGATCACCCGCCGTCGATCCTCGAAAATTCGCGTTTCCCAAACGAGCTGGTTGCTGAGTTCGTCGATCTTGGCCTGATCCTTGGCGGTGGCGTCTTGCAGTGCCTGCAGGGCCACCGTGTCGCTGCGAACCTTGTCGACAGCTTCGCGTTGCTTCCGGGTTATGCGTTCCAGGCCATTCATCACCGCGGAGCGCTCGGCGTTGAGTTTTTCGAACAATCCGGCAAAGAGCAGCTTGCCCCGCTCGGTTTTGTCGGCAGCCGATGCCGAGAGAAATTGCACGATCGTCTTTTCCGCCTGGTCAAGCGGGGTACGCCGCGCCGCAAGGCGTGGGACCAGCGCACTGACCTCGGCGTTGTCCTTCCATTTGCTGGTGGCGTCATCGAGGGGAGGACCGTTCCAGACCGCGGCCAGTGAAACTTCCGGCACTTTGGCCTGGGCACAAGGCCAATCCGGGTAGCGTGGGTCGGCCGCAAAACTTCGATCGGTCGGCAGGACCACCGCAGCCAGAACCCCAAATGCCATCCACCATTTCATGTCTCACCTCCAGCGGGCCCGCGGCGGCTAAATCCCCGTGACGGATCGTAGGCGAACATTGCGCCAATCATGAAAACCGCCGTGCAACCGACCACGACGGCCAGCGAGACCCAGTTCATCTTCGCATACAACGCAAAACGGATCAGTTCGATCGCGTGGGTGAATGGGTTGAACTGGCAAACGTAGTAAAGCATCGGGCTGCCTTCCTGCACCCGCCACAGCGGGTACAATGCAGAGGATGCAAAGAACATTGGAAAAATAACGAAGTTCATCACGCCCGCGAAATTTTCAAGTTGCCTGATGCCCGAGGAGATCAGCATGCCGAGCGCTCCGAGCATCAAGCCTGAAAGCGCAAGGGCGGGCAACACCGTGAGATAGCCGATCGGGGGCGGTTCGATATCCCAGAACCATGCAATCGCCAGGAATGCGTAGACCTGGAGAATGGAGACCGCCGTGCCTGCGATAAGTTTGCAAAACAGCAGATACCAGCGCGGCAGCGGGCTGATCAACAAAGTGCGCATGTTGCCCATCTCGCGGTCGTAGACCATCGAAAGCGACGATTGCATGCCGTTGAAGAGTTGAATCATCGCCATCAATCCCGGCGTGATGTAGACCTCGTAAAGGACGTAGGTTTCGTAGGGGGGAATGATGGAGATGCCGAGAACCTGGCGAAAGCCGGCCGCGAAAATGAACAGCCACACCAGCGGCCGTACCAACGCTGAAACGAAGCGCTCGCGCTGGTGAACGAAGCGCAGGCCCTCGCGCCAGACGATGCCATTGAGGCATGTCAGATATTGAGCGAAGGAGAATCCCGCCCGTTGGTTGTTTGCCGAAATGGCGCTCATGACCTGGCATCCTCGGACGCACGGCCGGATCCGGTCAATTGTACGAACGCAGAATGGAGGTCACGGGCCTGGGCCTTGCTGACGACGGAGGCGACCGTGCCGTTTGCCAGAATCCGGCCCTGATGCAGGACGACGAGTTGATTGTCCGGTTCGATCTCGTCGAAAAGATGCGTGGCCCACAGCACCCCTATGCGCTGCTCGCTGACAAGTTCCCTCACATGGGTGATGATCTCGGCGCGCGCCTTGACGTCCAGCCCAACGGTCGGCTCATCGAGCAGCAAGACACGCGGACGATGCAGGAGCGCGCGCGCAATCTCCAGCCGCCTCATCTGCCCGCCGGACAGATCGCGCACCTTGCTGCCGAAACGTTCCGAAAGGTCGATGCGCGAAAGCAGTTCGTCCGCGCGCTGCCGCGCGACGTCCCTGCCTATGCCATGCAAGGCGGCATGGTAGAAAAGGTTTTGCGCAACAGAGAGATCGAGGTCGAGCGTGCGCGGCTGAAACACCACGCCCATGCGGCGCAAGGCTTCGCCGGGGTTGCGCTCGATGTCGTTGCCGAAGATCCGGATGTGCCCGGCCTGCATGCCGAACAGGCGGGTAACGATCGAAAACAGGGTGCTCTTGCCGGCACCATTAAGTCCGAGCAGCGCCGTAAAGCTTCCGGCGCCAACGGCGAAGCTGACATTGTCGAGCGCCTTGCGGGGCCCGTAGTTGTGGCTGACGCCCTCTATGGCGAGCGCAGTGACATCGGCCGGCTCGAAAAGACCGGCTGCATTCTTGCGGGCGATCGGACTGACGGGCTGCATCATGGTTTTGCGATTGTAATGCCCCACGGCAGTTCGCCGACCTGAATGGTCTTGAGAACCTTGAGCGCTGCGACATCGATGACGGATACGTCGTTGGATACGCCGTTCGTAACCAGGAGAAACTTGTTGTCCGGCGTAAATGCCATGTGCCAGACCCGTTGTCCGACGAGAAGATATTTGACGACCTGGTGACTTGCGGTATCGACCACCGCGACGCGATTGGCGGGCCCGAGCGCGATAAAAGCGGTCTTGTCGTCTGGCGTAATGCCGATGCCGACCGGCTGGATGGCCTCCTTCCGCAAACCCGGAATCTCGAACGTGATTTTGCCTGTAACCACATGCTTCACCGGATCGATGACAGAGACGGTGCCGCCGACCTCCGACGAAACCCACAATTCGGAGCCGTCGCTTTTAAAAGCAGCGAAGCGCGGACGTGAGCCGACCAGGACGTTTGCCACGATCTGGCGCGTTTCGGTATCGATGAAATGGGCCATGTTGGTGGTTTCGGACGTGTTTATCAGGATTTTTCCGTCCGGGCTGATCGCCATGCCTTCGGGTTCGACGCCGACCTGAACATCGCCCATCCTTGCGCGTCGAGTAAGGTCGATGAGCGTGACGGTATTGTCGTTCTCGTTGGCGACGTAGAGCACCTTACCGGCCTTATCCTGGATGAAGAGTTCGGGATCAGGACCCGATGGCAGGGTATCAACCACCTCCTGCGTGGCGGTGTCGATCATCTGGATCGTGTCGTCGTCGCCGACCGCAACCAGCACGAACTTGCCGTCCCTGGTGAATTCGATCCCACGCGGCCGTTGACCGACCTTGATGGTTTTGACGACGGCCCACTGATCGGTATCGATCACGGATACGGTGTTGCTCTTCTCGTTCGACACATAGGCAAGAAAAGCATCCGCAGGCAGGGTACCCGCAAGCCAGAAGGCAGTTCCCCAGAAAGCAGTTCCTGTGAGCAGGCAGAGGCGCCACATTCGCGAAAACTCCATCGCATTTCAGTGCAGCTTGCACTTCGTTTCGGGTTGGTCCACTCCCAGCGTATCGAGCTCCGATACCTGGTGCAGGAAACCTTCCTGCGGCGACACCGAGACCACCATTCGGCCGTCCGCCAGCAGGATTGGCTGTCTAAGCTGCTGGTTCCAGGGTCGAAGCGTAAGCCGCTGACCCTTGAAGGCCGCAACGGAAAAATCCGGTCCCTTGAGAAAATCGACCACGGCCTTGCGATCGCCCGAGTTCACCCGCGATGTGGCCTCGCCAATCATGCGCGCCGCCGTCCACGCCTGCATGTCGAGTGCGGTCATGTGTCGCGAGTTGAGCTTGAGAAAACGATTCTGCATTTGCACCGCGCCCCACTGATCCTGCGCGGCGTCCCAGCTTTTCGGGATCAGCCCGGCAGATCCTGCGACCGGACGCGGGTCCCAGGTCCGGTAGGGCAGATAGGATGCGAAGACTTCACTCTCGTCGGCGGCGACAAGGACGTCATAGGCCGGTGCCTGTTGGGTGAAGACGGGCATTTGACGCTGGATCAGCGTCACACCGCTGTCGGTGCGCCGCGCACCGCCGGTGTCCTCGAAGACCCGCTCCTGGACGATCCTGGCGCCAAAGCGCGATGCCGCCCGTCGCAGCGCGTCCGCAAGCAACTTGTCTTGCTCATGCGAACCAACCACCATCAGCCAGCGCTTCCACTGCTTCCAGACGAGGTACTGGGCGAGACCGTCGGCCAGCATCGAGCGTGTGGGAGCAATGTGGAATATGTTGGCTCGGCAATCCTCTTCGCGCAGGCGATCGTCGATCGCGCCGGCATTGAACAATACGGTTCCACGATCTCGGATCGCATCGGCGGCCTTGAGTAACTGGTCCGCGGGAAGATCGGCAATGATGAAGGCTATGTTTCGATCGGCCAGCGCGATCGCAACCTTGGCCGCATCCTCGCCTTCCTTGAGACGGATTTCCTCGAGGGTGAAATGCTGGTTGAGGAACTTGCCCGTGGTGTTGTTGTCCTCGATCGCAAGCCGGGCGCCCGCGATGCCGTCATCGGCTGCGGGTTGCTCGACCAGCGACAGCGTCTGCTCGACCTTGGCGCGGCGTAGATAGCCGATGCCTATTTCGGTTGGATCGGCGGCAAGCGCATCGGTCATGCAGGCGTTTAAACCGATGAGAAGGCCGCCTAACAGCCGGATCGAATAACCGCAAAGTTCCCTTGCACCGATGTGGGATATGGTTCCGAATTGAAACATCGCTGAAATACCTTATACGATCCGGACAGCGAATTCACGGTTTGGGGATACGAAGTTGGCAGCATGTAATCCTGGTTTCTTCATTGCACTGATCGTTCTCGGCTTCTCGCCTGCTGCGGCCGAGCCGCCCAGGGCTGCCGTGTTCGACTTCGAGCTGTTCGATACCAGTCTGCAAGGCGAAATGAAGGGACCGCAAGCGGACGAGCAGCGGCGGCTGAAGGATATTACTGAACAGTTGCGCAAGGGATTGGCGGACGCAGGAAAATTCGTCGTCATGGATATCTCGCCGGTTAATGCTGCAGCGCACTCCAGTAATCTGCAGTCGTGCGGCGGCTGTGACGTGCAATTCGCCCAGGAACTTGGCGCCGACGTAGCTATCACCGGCGTGGTCCAGAAGGTGTCTGCGCTTATTCTCAATATGAATGTCTACTTGCGGGACGCCCACACGGGGCAACTTATCACGGGCATGAGTGCCGACTTTCGCGGAAACACCGACGAGTCGTGGTCGCGCACCATGAGCTACTTGCTGCGCAACCGGCTGCTCGCTCCAGACTACGGTGTGCAGCATTGAGGAAATGAAGACTATGCCTTGAGCCGCTCGGCATGCCAGCGCAGGTGATCGGCCATGAACGTGGATATGAAGTAGTAGCTGTGGTCGTAACCTTGTTGGATGCGGAGGGTGAGCGGGATATCTGCCTCGGAGCACGCACGTTTCAGAAGTTCCGGACGTAGCTGCTCCTTCAGAAACGGATCGGCATCGCCGACGTCGACCAGGAATTCAGAATATCGGGCGCCGTCCTCGATCAGCGCTACCGTATCATGCTTGCGCCAGGCCTGCTTGCCATCGCCGAGGTAACCACCGAGCGCCTTGATCCCCCACGGGACCTCTGAAGGCGCGACGATCGGTGAGAAAGCGGTGGCGGCGCGGTAGCGGGCAGGATGGGATAGTGCGATGGTCAGCGCGCCGTGACCGCCCATCGAGTGTCCCATGATGGATTGCCGGGCGGCATCCACGGGAAAATTGGCGACGATGGTTTCCGGAAGCTCTTTGGTCACATAGCTCCACATGCGGTAGTTTCGCGCAAATGGCGGCTGCGTGGCATCGACGTAAAAGCCGGCACCAAGTCCGAAATCGTAGGCGCCGGCGGGATCGCCGGGCACGCCATCGCCGCGGGGACTGGTGTCGGGCGCCACAAAAATCAGCCCCAGTTCGGCGCAAGCCCTGCGATACTCGCCCTTCTCAGTCACGTTGGCGTGGGTGCAGGTAAGGCCCGACAGATACCAGACCACCGGAAGCCTGGCGCTGTCTCGATGGGGAGGAACGTAGACCGAAAACGTCATGGCCGTTCCGGTCTCGCGGCTGACGTGTCTGTAAACACCTTGCATGCCGCCGTGTGATTTATTGAGCGAGACGGTTTCAAGGGTCATTATTTAGAACTCCAGCGCGAGGATGAGTTTTGTGAAAATATCAGGGTGTTGGTTCGGGGGCCATCGTACCACGAGGACAGCGATTGTTTGCGCTCGCCCACGTTTGCGAATTTTCCGAACCGCCACACTAGCCGAGCTTTTCCTCGATGGCGAAACGAACCATCTCGGCCGCCGTTCTCAAGCCCAGCTTGCGCCTGATGATCGAAGATGTGTTGGCGATGGTCTTGTAGGATACCTTGATCGACCAGGCGATTTCCGAGAGGGTTTTTCCCGCCGCGAGCAGCCGCAGGATTTCGATTTCGCGCGCAGTCAATTGCGCCAAACGGTCGCTTCCCGTTCGCACTCCACCGAATGCGATTTTTTGCGCCAGCAAAGAGGGCAGAAAGACCCCGCCGCCGGCCACTTCGCGAATGGCGCGTGCAAGCTCGGCCGGATCGCCGGATTTGGAAACGTATCCCCTGGCGCCGGCCTCGATCGCCCGTTTGGCGAAAACCGGATCATCGTTCATGCTGAACATGATGATGCGTTCGTCCGGTGATTTTGACAGGATGCGGCGCGCCAGTTCAAAGCCGGTGACACCTGGAAGATTGATGTCGAGCACGCAGACGTCAGGCCGCTCCGCCGCAAATGTGGCTTCACCGCTCTCGGCATCGGATGCTTCGACGATCCTGACGTTGGGGTCGTCGGCGAACATCGCGCGGCACGCCGATGCTATGATGGGATGGTCGTCGACGATTAGTACACGCAGTGGTCGTCGCGGCCGGGCGACGCCGCTCCCGCCTCGCGAGGACGCCAGCCCCATTTTCCTGCTCACCTGCACCGCTCGCTCACCAACCGCCGATACATGTAAATGATTAGACTTCCAGTGTACTGCTGTGTCAATGTTGCGCGTTCCTCGTGATCCCATGTGGCAAACGCTTTCCCTCCGTACGCGGCTCAATCTGCTTGTCGCGGCGGTCCTTCTGATCGGTCTGGCCGCCAACATCGCAAGGCTGGTACTGGAGGCGGGACCGCGTGTGCAGGCAGAAGACCAGAACGTGATCCGGCTCGCCGGCGAGTTTACGCAAGCGCTGCTGTCGGGGCTCAACGAGGATGGCGTCGATGAGGCCGATCTTCGAGTTGCACGGGCGTTGGAGGGTCTCCAGCGGCTTCGCCATGTCAGGGTCTCCCGGGAAGGCGGTAAGCTGCCTTCGGAGCCGTCGGAAACACAGATCACGCGAAGCGAGGGGGAGCGCCGGCCTCCCGCGTGGTTTGTCGCGCTGATCAAGCCCGAGCCGACCACGATACGGATTCCACTGGTGTCTCACGGCAACGATCTGGGATCACTGGTCATTGGCTCCGAACCCACCGACGAAATCAGCGAGATTTGGGACGGCATCGTGACGCAGCTCGTGGTCGGAGCCTGCATTGCGCTCGTGCTGTTTTTGATCACGGCGGCGGTAGTCAGCCGCGCGCTTGGTCCGCTCAATTCCCTGGCCGGCGCGATGACGAGGGTCGAGGCCGGCGACTACTCCACGCGCGTCGCGCCGGCAGGTCCGCCCGAGCTCGCCGCCATTTGCGGGCGGCTCAACCACCTCGTGGATGTTCTCGGCAGCGCGATGGAGGATCGCCGGCAACTGGCGGGAAGGCTCGTTTCGCTGCAGGATTCCGAACGCAAGGAAGTCGCGCGCGAACTGCACGACGAATTCGGGCCGTATCTGTTCGCCTTGCGCGCGCATTTGGCATCGCTCGAGGCGGCAGTCGGTGGAGGATACGCCGACGCAGAACTCCTGCTGCGACGATGCCGGGCGATGACGGAGCAGCTTGGCGCCCTGCAACAGGTCAACCGCCAGATCCTGGAGCGGTTAAGGCCCGTCGGGCTTGCCGAACTCGGGCTCGGCGAAGCCCTGAACGGGCTGATCGGGATGTGGCAGCAAACCCATCCCGACGTGTCCGTGGAGTTGTCGGTGTCGCCCTTGCTCGGGGCGCTCGACGAGACCACGGAGCTCACGATTTACCGCGTCGTGCAGGAGGCGCTGACCAACACATTCCGCCATGCCGGGGCGAGTTCGGTCGGCATTTCCATTGCCACACTGAATTCGAACGCCGGCCAACCGGCAATTCGCGTCGAGGTAAGGGACAATGGCAGTGGACTTCCAGCCGACTACAAGACGGGCCTTGGCACGATCGGCATGCGCGAGCGCGTCACGGCGCTTGGCGGCAGCGTCAGCATGAATTCGACGCCGGAGGGGCTGGTGATCGAGGCGCTGGTGCCCGCGCGACCTGTGATCTGAGCCATCCGGCTGCTCGGGAAAAATTCCCGAAATGACTGCGAAACTATCCCGATCCGCCCGGAATTTTTTTATGCTGTATCGCAGCCGATCGGGCTTTAACATTGCCGCGCGCACTGACTCGAAACCTTGAAGAGTGCGCTTGGGGACAAGGCGCAGAAGAGTGGGGCCGATGCGCGAGCGTTTGTTGGTAATTGCGCTGGTATCGACAAGTCTGTCGGCCGGAAGCGAATTCGCGCGTGCGCAAAACCCGCCCGGCAATGATCGAAACTTGCCGCCGATTGTGGTCTCTCCGACAGAAGCCAAACCGAGGACCACTGTCGTGCGCACCACGCAGCGTAATCAAAGGGCCGCGCGAGCAAAACCAGCACCGCGCGTAGTCGCCGCGCCCGCTGAAACCCCGGCGTCGGCCCCGGCGCTGTACCCCACCACGCCGATACCAGGTACCGGTATCGACCCCGACAAGGTGCCGGCGGCCGTCAGCACCGTCAATTCCAGTCAAATCGAGCAGGTCCATTCGGCAAACATCACGGAGTCGCTGGACAAATACGTTCCGAGCGTGGGGATCAATGAGGTCAATGGCAACCCATTTACGCCCAGCGTGCAGTTTCGTGGCTTTGTTGCGTCTCCGGTGTCGGGCACGCCGCAGGGACTGGCGGTCTACCAGAACGGGGTCCGTATCAACGAAGGGTTCGGCGATACGGTAAACTGGGACCTGATCCCGACCGCAGCCATTCAATCGGTTGCGGTGATTGCCAACAATCCCGCCTTCGGTCTCAACGCGTTGGGCGGGGCCATCAACATCACCATGAAGAACGGCTTCAGCTATCATGGTGCCGAGATCGACACCATGGGCGGTTCCTTTGGCCGCATCCAGAGTTCGGCGCAATGGGGCCAGCAGTACGGCAACTGGGCGGTCTACGGCGCTCTCGAAGGCGTGCACGACGACGGGTTCAGGAACTTTTCGCCGTCCGACATCAAGCGCTTCTATGGCGATGTCGGCTACAGGTATGAAGGAACGGAATTTCACCTCAATATGGGTGTGGCTCAAGACAGTTTCGGCGTTTCGGCGACGGCGCCCGCCGAGCTGTTGCAGAATTATTGGGGTTCGACCTACACCACGCCGCAAACCACGGCCAACCAGGTCGGATATCTCAACCTGCTGGGCAAGGTCGAGGTCGCACCGACCTGGACCGTCGAAGGGTCGGCGCATGTGCGGCTTTTCAACCAGCAAACGCAGGATGCAAATCCGACCGGCACGCAGCCGTGCGGAGCCGATCCGACCTTGCTGTGTTTCGGCGGCCCGGCGACGCCGGCAAACGGCTTGAACGGAGTTCAGCTCAGCAATCCCTTCAGTCCCGACGCGGTTCTTGGTGAAAACGATCGTACCACCACTCAGTCCACGACAACGGGCGTCTCGCTGCAGGCGACCAACACCGACAAGCTGTTCGGGCACACCAACAATTTCGTAGTCGGCGCCAGTTTCGATTCCAGCCAGACGCACTTCACGGGAACCGCGGAGCTTGGAACATTCCTGCCGAATTTTGTCATGGTCGGCAGCGGCATATTCCTTGGGCAGTCCGGCAATCCGGTATCCGACGGACCGGTAAACGTACGCGCCACCAATCAGTACGCCGGGCTCTATGCGCTCGATACGTTCAACGTCACCAATGCATTTTCGATCACGGCGGGCGGACGCTTCAACCACGCCAACATCGAACTGCAGGATCTGCTCGGCAGTTCGCTCAACGGCAGCGACACCTTCAACCACTTCAATCCCATTATCGGCGGCACCTACAAGATCATTCCGGGCCTGACGGCCTACGCCGGCTATTCGGAGGCCAATAGGGCGCCGACCCCGCTCGAACTCGGCTGCGCCGACCCGGCGCGCCCCTGCATCATCGCGGCCTTCCTGGTTTCCGATCCGCCGCTCAAACAAGTCGTGTCCCAGACGCTGGAAAGTGGCTTTCGCGGCAGCCAGGATCTGAACATTGGAACGCTTGCATGGAAGTTCGGGGTCTTCCGGACCGATAACACAGATGACATTCTTGCCATTCCCAGTCCCATACTTCAGGGCTTCGGATACTTCCAGAACGTCGGCTCGACGCGTCGCCAGGGCATTGAGACCGAGATCAGTTTGAAATCCAAAGTTCTGGAGTTCTTCGCAAGCTACTCGCTGGTAGACGCGCGCTTCCTGAATGCGCTTCAGGTCGGCTCCAACAGCCCGTTCGCCGACGCCAACGGCAATGTGCAAATCCTGCCGGGCAATGTCATCCCGGCAATTCCGCGCAATCGCGTCAAAGCCAGCATCGATTACCGGGTGAGCGACAAGCTCAAGCTCGGGGGAGATGCGGTTTGGGTTAGCAGCCAGTATTTTGTCGGTGACGGATCCAATCAGTTTCCGCAGCTGCCATCCTATGCGGTTTTCAACCTGCATGGGTCCTATCAGATCAACAAGACATTCCAGGTCTACGCGCGCGTCGACAACGTGTTCGACAATCGTTATGCCACCTACGGAACATTCTTCGATACCGGCGCCATTCCAAATTTCGCCAATGGCGGTGCGGCCTTTACCGATCCGCGCTCGCTGAGCCCCGCGCGGCCGCGCGCCTACTACACCGGGTTGAAGGTAACTTTCTGAGCCGGACCAGTTGGTCGGCAGGCGCAAGAAGTCGCCCCATCCAGTCTGGGGTAGGGTTAAATCTGGATGGGACGCAGTCAGGAGGCACCGGCGCTGATTGCGCCGTGGAATCAAAATGCGCTCGTGATTCGGGCAAGTTGACGACGATGCCTTTCACACATGTGGCGATTGATGGGTAGAGCTGAGGCGAGCCGGTATCTCGAAGCGTGCAAATGAACCGCCCATGCTTCGAGACGGCCCTCGCGGCCTCCTCGGCATCAGGTCCGACTGGAAACTTCCTATCGCCTCGGCGGCGCTCCGTTGCCCTATCCCCGCCAATCGTGGAGCAGGTTGCGGGACAGCAGCGCGATCATCGCCAGCGTTACGACGAAGAACATCAGGATCAGCCGTACCGGCGTAATCGCAAAATTGCCATTGTCGCCGTTTCGCTCGGCTGACAGGATCTCGGTCGGCTCGTCCTTGCGGATGAAGGTAGCGGGCAAGGCGGCCGGGGCGATATCGACCCAACGATCGGGCCAGTTCATCGGTGACGCTTCATCGGGGGGAGGCGGCGATGGCGCCGATAATGCCTCGGGGCGCGCGTCAACCGGCAACATCTCCGACATGGCGTTGCGCCATTTCGGCTCCTGTGCAACAGGCTCGCGATTATCTCGCCGGGCCTGCTGGTCTTCCCGCGGTTTGACGCGGACCACACGGTGCCGCGGCGGCGTCGCATCCCAGCAATGCCCCGCCCCGTGCCAATAAAGATGCGTTGTTGCGTATTGCTGGCGCGCCTCGGCCATGGTCATGCAGGTTTTCGACGCATACGCCGGCGTGGCCGCCACCAGGACGAACACAATGATCGCTTCGGTACGCATAGGCTACTCCGTATCTCAACACTACGGCGCCCCCCCGATTTGCCCGCGCTATCTCGAATCGTCTGGCCATGAGTCTTGAGGATCAACAAGTGCAAATTGTGGCTGTTTTCAAGGGAGAATGCGGCTGCGGCTTTCAACCTCATGTCGATTTGTCTCGGGCTTGAGGGGCGGCGAGCGGTCCATCCGGGATCGCTCCCCTGGTACCGGGCGGCTGGACCAGCCGAGCCTTAAGCGGCCCCACTGCACAGAATTCCGCTTGCATGCTGGCCGCCATTTATGCCGTGCTCGTGACGGCAGGCGAATTGGCAAGAGGTCGTATGACTGCAAGACGTGTTACGCTCAGCTTCGATAACGGCCCCACCCCCGGTGTCACCGAGCGCGTGCTCGATATTCTCGGGCGGGCACGAATCTTGACGACGTTCTTCGTCATCGGGAGCAATCTGGATGACCCCGCGGCCGCCTTCCTGATGGAGCAGGCCCACGCGGCCGGCCACTGGATCGGCAATCATACACTCACACATCGCGTTGCATTGGGCGATCGGCCGGACCTCGCTTACGCGGTCAATGAGATCGAAGGCGCCGAGCGGCGCATCGCAGAATTCTCGCACCCCGAAAAACTGTTTCGACCCTACGGCAACGGCGGACACATCGGGCCACACCTGTTGAGCCGCGCCGCGCTCAACTATCTGCTTCGGCAAAACTTCAGAACCATCATCTGGAACAACGTGCCGGGAGATTGGCGCGACCCCGACGGATGGGTCGAGCGCTGCGTCACGCAAGTCTTGCGAGAGGATTGGAGCGTGGTGGTGTTGCACGACATCGCGTCGGGCTGCGTAACCCGCCTGGAGGAACTGCTTCGAAGGCTTGACGATCTCGGCGTGATCTTCGAGCAGGATTTTCCGGACGCGGTTACGATTACGCGGGCGGGCAGGGTGGTTGGGGGCGCGGGGGGTTATGTGGCGAAGTAGCACGCAGGGAAGCTAGATGGTGTAGCTCCTGTGAGCGCAAGCGGCATCTGGTTTTTTCTTCCCATCCTGATATGGTGAGCTACTGGGTTGCGTCATCGCGAGCGCAAGCGAAGCGATCCAGAATTTTACGACCTGGATTGCTTCGTCGCTCACGCTCCCCGCAATTGCACAGCAATGACGAGGGCCAAATGCGCGAAAGCGCCGAAATCTCCGGGTTCCAATTTCATACTTGTTCGTACCCGAGCCGGAGATCGGCTCGGCTCCGCAGGCAATTTGTGGCATGCTTCTTCGCGTTGGACCGGTAGACGGCCCTGTAAGCCAAGGGAGACTCTGTCATGTCCATGTATATGCTGCTTTGCAATTACACCGATCAGGGCGTGCGCACGATCAAGGAGATGCCGAGCCGCCGCGCGGCCTCGCGCGAAAAGGCCAATAAACTCGGCGTGGAAATCAAGAATGCCTGGCTCGCGCTTGGAGCCTATGACTTCATTCTGCAACTGGAAGCGCGCGACGAAGAGACTGTTGCCAAGTTTGTGCTGTCGCTCGCAACCATGGGAAACCTTCGAACCACCACGGTCAGGCTTTTCTCAGACGCCGATTACGAAAAAATCGTCAACTCAATCGTGTAGGGCCGTAGGAGCAATAGTTGGAGAGTATGGCCGGATGCGGTTACGGGATTCTTGCGTATCTATGTCCTCCCGGAGAAGCGGATGACCGGTCTCATTGATGCGGCGTACGGATTTGTCGTTGAGCGGCTGATCCTTGCTGCAGCCGCCGGGCTGGCATGCACGAAGAATAGATCAGATTTCTTGACGGATAGCAGCGCGACGGAAATCATGGACGTCGTCAATCAGATTCCCGACGGGTTAAGCGGCGAACGGGTCCGTTGCCGCTGAATTGGAGGGTTCCGATGGCCACCACCCTGACAATAAATGGCGAACCCAAATCGTTCGATGCGCCCGCGGACATGCCGCTGCTCTGGGTGCTGCGTGACGTGCTCGGCATGACCGGAACCAAGTTCGGCTGCGGCATTGCCCAATGCGGAGCATGTACGGTGCATATCGACGGCAAGGCGGTGCGTTCCTGCATGCTGCCGGTCGGCGCGGTGCGGGACCGCGCCGTCACCACCATCGAGGGCGTCGGCGCTTCGCCGGTCGGCGCGAAGGTGCAGAAGGCCTGGCTCGAGCTGGAAGTGGTCCAGTGCGGCTATTGTCAATCCGGGCAGATCATGGCTGCGGCCGCCCTGCTCGCGGCAACGCCTAATCCTGACGACTCCGACATCGATGCGGCGATGGCGGGGAATATCTGCCGCTGCGGCACTTACGTGCGCATTCGCGCCGCCGTCAAGCAGGCGGCTTCGCAACGTCAGTCGTAGGAGCTCGTCATGACCATTGCCGAGAGGAATTTCGAAGGTGTGTCACGACGAGCGCTACTGACCGGCGGTCTGGCGGGAGGGTTTCTGCTCGCGTTCCACCTTCCCGCAGGCGCGCTGCCAGTCAACGAGCCGGTGCAGCCGCCGGACGACACCGCCGGCAAGTTCGCGCCGAATGCTTTCATCCGCATCGATCATTCCGGCACGACGACCCTGGTGATGCCGCAGGTCGAAATGGGGCAGGGCGTCTACACCTCGATATCCATGATTCTGGCGGAGGAACTCGACGCCGATTTCTCGCGGGTAGCGCTGGAGCACGCACCGCCCAGCGACAAGCTCTACGGCAATCCGCTGTTCGGCATTCAGGCCACCGGTAATTCCAATTCGATCCGGGCGTGGTGGCCGCATTTGCGCAATGCCGGCGCGCGAGCGCGCAGCATGCTGGTCCAGGCCGCCGCGCAACAATGGCAGGTCGATCCGGCGAGCTGCACGACCGCCAATAGCGAGGTCATGCACAGGGACAGCGGGCGCAAGCTTTCCTATGGCGCGCTGGCGCTGGCGGCGAGCAGCGAGGTGCCACCAAAAGATGTCCCGCTGAAGGACCCAAAGGATTTCGTACTGATCGGCAAGCCGCTCAAGCGGCTCGACACCCCCGACAAGGTCAACGGCAAGGCCGTCTACGGCATCGATGCGATATTGCCCAACATGAAGTTCGCAACGCTGAAGGCCTGTCCGGTATTTGGCGGCAAGGTCGCGAAGGTCGAAGACAGCGCTGCAACAAAAATCCCGGGCGTGCAGAAGATCGTGGTGCTGGACGATTTGGTCGCCGTGGTCGGCGATCACATGTGGGCGGCCAAGAAGGGCCTCGATGCGCTGGCGATCGATTGGGACGAAGGTCCGAATGCGCACCTCAACTCGAACGACATCTGGCGGGATCTGCGCGCCGCCAGCGAAAAGGACGGCGCAGTGGCGAAGTCCGTGGGCGATATCGCCAAGGGCCTTGCTACAGGCGAGCGGCTGGATGCGGCTTACGAGCTTCCGTTTCTCGCGCATGCGACCATGGAGCCGATCAACGCCACGGTTCATGTCACACCGGATTCGTGCGAAATCTGGACCGGCACGCAGGTCATGACCCGGGTGCAGTCGGAGGCGGCGAAGGCGGCCGGTCTTCCGGTCGAGAAGGTGATCGTCAACAACCACCTGCTCGGCGGCGGTTTTGGACGCAAGCTCGAGGCCGACATGGCGGTCGCAGCCGTGCGCATCGCCAAGCAGGTCGATGGGCCGGTCAAGGTGGTGTGGACCCGCGAAGAGGACATCCAGCACGACGTCTATCGTCCGGTCTATCGCGACACCATTGCCGCGACCCTCGCTGACGGCAAGATCGTCGGCTGGAAGTACCGCGTCAGCGGTTCGTCCATCATGGCGCGCTGGTTTCCGGCGGGGTTCCAGAACGGCGTCGACATCGACGGCGTCGATAGCGCCATCGACATGCCCTATGACATCCCGAATTTCCATGTCGAATTCGTGCGGGCCGAACCAACCGCGGTGCCGACCGGGTTCTGGCGCGGCGTCGGTCCCAACAACAACGTCTTCGCCATCGAATTTTTCATGGATGAGCTGGCGAAAAAGGCCGGAAAGGACCCGGTCGATTTCCGTCGCGGCATGCTCGGCAAGAATCCGCGTCTGCTCGCCGCGCTGAATCTCGCAGCGGAAAAGTCCGGCTGGGGCCAGCCGTTGCCGGATCGCGTTGGACGCGGTGTCAGCGTGCAGCCGTCGTTCGCCAGTTTCATCGCGACTGTCGTGGAAGCCGAGATCGACGAACTCGGCGAGGTGAAGTTGCGTCGCGTCACCTGCGCGGTCGATACCGGGATTGCCGTCAATCCCGATACCGTTGTGGCGCAGCTCGAAGGTGGGCTGATCTTCGGCCTGACAGCAGCCCTGTATGGCGAGGTCACCATCGACCAGGGGCGCGTCCAGCAATCCAACTTCAACGACTATCGGATGCTGCGCATCGACGAGGCGCCGATTATCGAGGTTCATCTCATCAAGAGCGGCGAGGCGCCCGGCGGCATCGGCGAGACCGGCGTCACCGCGGGACCGCCGGCGCTGCGCAACGCGATCTTTGCCGCCACCGGCGTCGCCTTGCGGCGGTTGCCGATTGATCGCTCCCTGCTTGCGGGGAAGAAATCGTGAGCTCCGCTGCACGCCGAATTCTGCTTGGCGCGGTCGCCATCGCCGTGGTCGTGATTGCTGCGGGAGTTTGGATCCTGCGTGGCCCTGGCCCGATGGCCTTTTCGGACGGCAAGAAAGTGACGTTGGCGGATTACAAGCCCGCCGATCCCACCGGTGTTCCCTCTTCGATTGCCAAGGCGAGCCTGGTCGAGCGTGGCGCCTACCTGGCGAGGGCGGCGGACTGTGTGGCCTGCCACACCTCAGGCGGCGGGAAGGAATATGCCGGCGGGCTGGCGATCAGGTTGCCGTTCGGCACACTGTATTCGACCAACATCACACCCGATAAGGAAACCGGCATCGGCAATTACAGCGATCAGGATTTTCTTGACGCAGTCCGACGTGGCGTCCGCCGCGACGGCGCAAGGCTTTATCCAGCGATGCCATACGCCTCCTATTCCTACATGACCGACGCCGATGTGCTGGCGATCAAGGCCTATCTGTTCAGCCTGCCGCCGGTACACGCGAAGGCTCCAGAAAACACCCTGACTTTCCCCTATAACCAGCGCTGGGCCATGACCTTCTGGTCGGCGCTGTTCAATCCGGACACCCGCTTCGCGCCCGATGCCGACCGGAGTCCGGAATGGAACAGGGGCGCCTATCTTGCGGAAGCGTTGGCCCATTGCGGCGAGTGCCATACGCCGCGCAATCTGGCATTCGCGCTCGACAACCGGAAGAAATTCGCAGGTGCGCTGACTGCGGGCTGGCGCGCCTTCAACATCAGTTCCGACAAGGCCACGGGCATTGGCGGCTGGCGCGACGAGGATCTTGTCGCCTACCTCGCAATCGGACATGCCGACGGTCACGGTACGGCGTCAGGCCCAATGGGTGAGGCCGTCGACCACAGTTTCAGCCAGCTGGCGCCCGAAGATATTCGGGCCATGGTGGCGTATTTGCGAACCGTGCCTCCGATCGCTTCGCCCGATCTGCCGGCGACGCTGGCGCCGCCGGCGCCCGCCTCGCACCGGCAGGGTGGCGGCACAGCGGATGCACGCGGCAAGATGCTGTTCGAGGGCGCCTGCGTCAGCTGCCATGGCTGGACCGGCGAGAGCCCGATCTCATCCTTCGCCACGCTCACCGGCGCATGGGCGGTCAACGATCCCAGCGGAACGAATGTCGTCCAGGTGGTGCTTTCCGGCACCAGGCGGTTGACGCCGGAACATGCCGTCTCGATGCCTGCGTTCGGCGGCGCCTATTCCGATGCCGAGATCGCAGCTCTTGCCAATTACGTCACTGCGCGCTTCGGAGCAAAGGCATCGCAAGTCACCGCGCAGGACGTGGCGGAGTTGAGAAAACAAACGTCGCAGTAAGGGCGAGGCCGGGGACACGACATACTTCGCACCATCGATCCGCTGCCCAGGATCAAGATATGAACGCGCCGCCGAACATCGATCCCGTCACCGCGCATTCTGACAGCGACGTTATGCACTGGCTTGATAAACGACACGCGCGATGAGCGCTTCATTGACAATATTTTCGCTGAGCTGTGCGTTCGGCTCCAGCGAGAGGGCATTCCCGTCAAGCGGGCGTCGCTTCATATTCTGATCAACCATCCGCAATGGCTTGGGGCCCGGATCATGTGGGCCGACGGGATGCGCGAGGCGGAGATTGCGAGATCCGACTATGAAGTCAGGGAGCGATCCGAATATATCGGTAGTCCGGCCAACGAAATCCATGGCGGAGCCACCGAGGTGCGCGAGAATCTGGAACGCGATCCTTCGCTGGGCCGCAAGCACGCCGTCTACGACGAGATGCGGGCGAAAGGCCTGACCGACTATGTGGCGTGGCCGCTTTACCATACGCTCGGCAAGCGGCATATGGTGACCTTTGCAACCGACCGTCGAGGGGGTTTCGACGACGCGCATATCGCCGGCTTGTTGAGACTGTTGCCGGTTCTGGCGTTGGTCAGCGAAATCCGTGTCAAGAACCGGCTGGCGCGAACGCTGCTCGAAACCTACGTCGGGACGCATGCCGGAGAGCTCATTCTGGCCGGTGCCACCAGGCGCGGAAGTGGGACGACAGTACGCGCGGCCATCATGATCTGCGATCTACGTGATTTCACCCGGATCTCCGACAACTGGCCGCGCGATGACGTCATCGATCTTTTGAACAGCTATTTCGACGCGATGTCGGAGCCGATCGCGCGACATGGCGGGGAAATACTGAAATTTATCGGCGACGGTCTGCTCGCCATTTTTCCGCTCAGCCAGCCGTCGGCCTGCGCAAATCTGCTGCACGCCGTGGCCGAAGCCCGTCAGGCCATGATTGCGCTGAACGAAAGGAACGGCGAAACCGGGCGTGCGCCGCTGAACTACGGTACCGGCGTCCACGTCGGAGACGTCATGTACGGCAATATCGGGTCGCGCACCCGGCTCGACTTCACCGTCATCGGTCCCGCGGTCAACATGGCTTCGCGTCTCGAAAACCTGACCAAACAATTGGGTAGAAAGGTGCTGTTGTCTCGTGCGTTCGCCGACTTCGTCCAAAGCGATTTCGATCTCGAACGCGTCGGCGAATATCCGGTGCGAGGCTTCAGCGACCCCATCGAGCTGTTCGCGTATCATGGCTGAATGCGTGCTATCGCCAGGTGCGCCGGTCATCCGACCCATCGACGAGACGTCGCCCCTATTCGTGTAGCAGCGTTTGCCAGTTTGAAGGCACCGCTCCGGCCGGTCCCGGCACCGGTTGATCCAACGGATGCGAGTGAGGAGCGTGAAGCTTCGGCCCGGTGAAGAATTCTTCGGTACGATAATCGTAAAACCACCGCTCGCCCGGCTCGAAGCTCGTGATTATCGGGTGACCCGTAGCGGCGTTATGTTTCGATGCATGCTGATTTGGTGAACCGTCACAGCAGCCGATGTGACCACATTCGGCGCATCTGCGAAGATGCAACCACCATCCACCCAGAGCCGAGCATTCGACGCAACCTGTTCCGCTTGGCTTTGCCGCCGGGTTGATACCATCCCTTTCGGACTCCATAGGCTCCTCTCTGACTTCCGTTTGTTGCAGTCGCCCCTCATCGACGGGCGGAGCGTCCGGCCGATGCCACTGGCGCGTCCCGTCAATGTCATCGAGTAAGACGGCTTTTTTGCCGCGGTGCACGGGTCTGGATGGCCCTTCGCGACATTTAGCACACGCTAGATATGGTAGAAAATTGGACCCATAGGAGAATGACGAGGTTTTCCGGGGGAATCTCGGATAAGTTCCCTGCTTATGGACAAGCAAGCGCCAGCTTCCATGGTTTTGGGCAGCGCCATCGTTGAGTGGTTGGCTGACGAGGCCCTCCAGGATTCAGAGCCCGCGATACTCTACGGCGAGCTGTGCCAACGCCTGCGCGGCGTCGGAATACCAGTCTTGCGGGGTCAAGTGGCCTTTCGGGTACTCCACCCACTTTATGATGCAAGTACGCTGAACTGGAATACGGAAAGAGGCGTTGTTGTCGAACACTTCCGGCCCGAGCAGAGAGATCAGGATCAGTTCTTGCGCAGTCCCCTCGGCCATATCCTGGCCCATCGACTGCCGGTCCTGCGTCGTCGGCTCACCGGCGACACAGCGCTTCTGGACTTCGCGGTCCTCGAAGAGTTTCGGGCATTGGGCGGTACTGACTACATCGTATTTTTAGTGGGCTTCGGCCGTGCCAGTCAGAACGGCATCATTTGCTCCTGGCTCGGCGACCGGGCTGCCGGTTTTACGGACAATGAGGTCGTGCAGCTGCAGCGCGTTACCCGCGAACTCGGCATTGCGCTGAAGGCGAGGATCGAGCGCAACGTCGCGCAGAACGTAGCCCACGCCTATCTTGGCAAACGCGCAGGCCAAGCCGTTCTTAACGGCTTGATTCGTCGCGGCGACGGGGAAAAGATCACCGCTGCGCTTTGGTACAGCGACCTGCGACGCTCGACGGAATTTGCCGACCGGCTGTCGGCCGAGGCCTTCCTACACGTTCTTGGCCGCTATTTCGAGATGACGGCGTCTTCGGTGCTGGACCATGGCGGCGAGGTCGTCTCGCTGATCGGCGATGCGGTGCTTGGCCTGTTCCGTTTTGAGGGTGCGGCCGACGAGGCTTGCCGCCGTGCGCTCGCCGCGGCCCGAGAAGCGCGGCGGCGGCTTAGCGCACCGTCGCCGGCAGCGGCCGACGTGGCATTCGATTTCGGCATATCGCTCCACGTGGGCCAGCTTATCTATGGCAATGTAGGAGTGCCTGAGCGGTTGCAGTTCACACTGGTCGGATCAGCAGTCAACGAGGTCGTTCGGGTGCAGGACCTGACGAAAAAGCTTGGCTACCCACTGCTGGCTACCGCGCCCTTCGCCGGCGCGACTCCGGGTTCTTGGCGCCCGCTCGGCGAGCATATGTTGCGCGGACTTGAAACGCCGATATCCATCCTGACCACGATGGAGCCATTGTAGACACACGCGGCACCGTCAAGCGCCAATGTCGCTTACTGCGCCTCTTCCGTTCGAGAAAATCGACATGGCATCCGAGCCCGGCGCACCCACCCTCGATCAGCTCAGGATCTTTCTCACCATCGTGGATGCGGGCAGCTTTGCCGCTGCCGCGCGTAACCTCAACCGGGCTAATTCGGTGATCAGCTACGCGATCGCGAACCTGGAGGCCCAACTCGGCTTTCCGCTGTTCGATCGCGAGAGCACGCGCAGGCCGCAACTTACGGCAGCCGGTCGCAGCATCCTCGCCGAAGCCCGAACCGTGTCCGACGGCATCGCCGCACTACGCGCGAAGGCGCGCGGCCTGATTCAGGGGCTAGAACCGGAAGTTCACCTTGTCGTCGATGTGATGTTGCCCACCGAGCGACTGGTCGATGCGCTTACCGCTTTCCGGGATGAATTCCCGACAGTGGCGCTGCGGCTGCGCGTTGAGGCGCTCGGCGCCGTCACCCAATTGGTTCTTGACGGCGTGGCCGGGATCGGCATCAGCGGGCCGATGCCGGGGCTTGCCGCCCACCCTGCCATCGAACCGATCAGGGTCGGTGAGGTCGAGTTGGTGTCGGTCGCCGCGCCGAAACATCCGCTGGCGAAAGCCGGCAGAAACCTGAACGCTGCCGTGCGCGAACACGTTCAATTGGTGCTCTCTGATCGCTCGGAATTGACCAAGTCGGTCGATTTCGCCGTCGTCAGTCCGCGGACTTGGCGGCTGTCGGATCTCGGCGCGAAGCTGCTGCTGCTGCGCGCAGGTATCGGCTGGGGCAACATGCCCCTTCCCATGGTTCAGGAGGATCTCGACTCCGGATCGCTCGTCCGGTTGGACCCGCCCGGCGCGCTCGCCTTCACCTACAGGTTCGAAGCGATCTACCGGTCGGACTCGCCGCCCGGTCCCGCCGGCTCCTGGTTGATCGAGCGGTTCCGGAGCCAGGTGACGCCCGAGCAAAGAGAGCCGAAGCTCCGCCGCCCAACGAAGCCGGCAACACTGCGCCGAAAGCAGCCGAAAGGAATTCGAAAATCCCGAAAATAGCTGCCCTCCCAACGAGGCGAAAAAGCCAGATTGTGTGGTAAGCGACGCTCGCCTTGCAGGCGCGCAGACGGGGCGCCAAATCACGATTAGTCATTGCGCCGTTCTGCTCCACCTCTAAGCTCAGTCGGCCACTTCCGACAGCTGATCGGCGGAGATCGAAAAGTCGAGTGCGGGCCCCACCGGCACGATGCCGCTCGGATTTATGGTCGTATGGCTTTCATAATAGTGGTGGCGGATGTGATGCATGTTCACGGTCTCGGCCACGCCCTTGAGATTGTAAACGTCGCGCGTGAAGCGCCAGAGCGCCGGATAATCCGCGATGCGGCGGATGTTGCATTTGAAATGGCCGTGATACACGGCATCAAACCGCACCAGCGTAGTGAACAGCCGGATATCGGCCTCGTTAAGCCGGTCGCCAAGAAGATAGCGCGATCGAGACAACCTGGCCTCAAGCCAATCCAGCGTCTCGAATAATGACCCCACCGCCTCTTCATACGCCTCCTGCGTGGTCGCGAATCCGGCCCGGTAGACGCCGTTGTTCACGTCGCGATAGACGCGGCCGTTAAGTTCGTCGATGTCAGTCCTCAGTTGTTCGGGATAGTAGTCACCCGGCGCGGCACCGGTTTCGTCGAAGGCGCTATTGAACATGCGCAGGATTTCGGCCGATTCATTGGAGACGATGGTGTGACGCTCCTTGTCCCACAGTACCGGGACGGTCACCCGGCCAGTGTACTGCCGATCGGCGGCCAGATAGACCTCATACAGTGCTTTCGCGCCGTTGACGGGATCGCCCGTGACGCACGGTCCTGGCGAGAACGTCCAGCCACGCTCGCGCATGAGCCAGTGCACGACAGACAATGAGATGACATCCTCAAGCCCCTTCAGCCGCCGCATGATCAGCGTACGATGCGCCCAGGGACACGCCAGACTGACATACAGGTGATACCGGCCCCGCTCTGCAACGAAACCTCCGCTGCCGGTCGGCCCCGGCGAGCCGTCTGCAGTGACCCAGTTGCGAAAGGCGCTCGGTGGCCGCACGAAGCGACCGCCGGTCGACGACGTGTCAAAAGTAACATCCCGCCACTCGCCATTCACAAGCATTCCCATCGGTTTCCTCCACACCCATCTTGAAGCCCTTCGGCGACTGCCGTCGGAGACGTATGCCGCGGCCCGCGGTCAATTCCTCTGGGCTGTCCAGGCCCCTGCGCACCGCAACTCACCCGAGCGGCCGCTCCAGACACCCCGGCCCGACGCTCCCGACAATCTGCCAGATCCCGACGCGTATTTTTGTCCGACCCTGACTGAGGCGCGAACGGCTCCCGAGGGAGCGACATGGCCCCTGAACGTCAGGATGTTGGGGTGACTGAGGCTACCGTTCAACACGTCGACCGTGAAATTGTAGGCGGGATCGCAAGCACCGCGCTGGGTCACGAAGGTGAGATTCCAGGTCCCGTCGAAGCGCGAGCCCGCTAGGGCCGGGCGCGCAATTCCCAGGGATACGGCGAGAACGAGACACACGAAAAGCGCTCTCGTTGCACGGCTGGGGGTCCGCCACATTCCATTGCGCATGATTATTCTCCTTGCTGCCAGCTGCCTGGTTTGAAGCCGGCGACGACCTCAACTGTGTTCGTTCGATTGCACCGCAGGCATGGATTGTTCTCTCTCGCGCCGGCTCCGCCCTGCCGCGACCGCTCTCGCGGTCAGGACCTCTTCGACTGAACATGGGGATGGAGCTATCTCTGCCGCAATACCGTCTACGAATTGATTTGGCGATGCGCCCGCGTCCTCGACCACCTGCTCCGGCGACGTCGAGGTGATCATAATCGTATTGGCGTCCGCGTCGATTGGCGCAAGTCCGTGCGAATAGCTCCTGAAACGGCGCTCATGAGGATTGCGTCGTGAGGCGTCGACAACGGCGATCCGGATGCGCGCTCCCGAAGCGCCCAGGTCGGAGAGCGCCCTTTCGATCTCCACGCCAGGCGGCAGTCACAGCTGCCCTGAAAGGTCCTATTTGCGACATGATCGCCTCCATTTGTGGATCTGTCCGTACTGCGCTGGCGCGTCGCGTTGCCGCCGCGCAGTACGGTGGGCCGAGCTTTCAGCCGCGGCGGGCGTCCAGGCTGAATCGGCCCGCTCCGAAGGCGACCACCTGCAGAAGACCGCCGGCCATCGCGACGTTCTTGAAGAAATGGATGAACTGGTTCTGGTCGGCTAAGTGGTTGTGGAATGCGAGCGCCGCTGCGATCGAGAACGCAGCAAGCAGCGCGGCCGCGACGCGGGTCTGGTAACCGACGATCAGGGCCAGACTGCCACCGATCTCGACCGCTACGGCGATCGCATATCCGACCCAGGGGAACGGCAGGCCTGCCGATGCAATATAGCCGACGGTGTAACTGGGCGCCGCGAGCTTGGACAGACCTGAAAGCAGGAAGATCGCTGCGATCAGAACCCGCCCGATCACCGTGATGAAATCGTTTGAAATGTTGGCGGGGACGAATTGGCCGACCGCGTGGCTTGAGACAGAGTTGGACATGACGAAGCTCCTTTGAAGCGGCTCACCCAGCATCGGGCTGCTCGTGCACGCAAGGTGATACCTGCCGCCTTCTCTGAAAAGCCGAATAATATAGACAGTTACGTTCGATATTTTCGAACGTCTGCGGCACGCCACCGTGCTTCTCCCTGAGGTCCGCCATGAGCTGCCCGAAGAAATGCTCGGTAAAATTGGATTGTTCGGTTGCCGGCCCGCTCACAAGCTCTTTATTCTTTCGTTGCCGCATGCAGGGCTTCAGAGGTGGGCCGAAGTCCCACATGTTGTTGTCATTTAAGTTCGTTGAGAGGCCACCATGGACGAAGGCATCGCGCCGGCGCGCCCGGCATCCTACGACAAGAAGGTTGGCTTGGTCCTGCAGGGCGGCGGCGCGCTCGGCAGCTACCAGGCCGGCGTTTACGAGGCGCTGGCGTCATCCGAATATACGCCGGATTGGGTCGCGGGTATTTCCATTGGCGCGATCAATGCGGCGATTGTCGCCGGCAATGCACCCAAGGATCGCGTGCATCGCTTGCGAAGCTTTTGGGAGGAGATCACTGCTCCGACCATGCTATGGCCTCATGCAACCGGAGCGGTTGCCGCGTGGCAGCGTTGGACGAGTGCGGTCATGGCGATTGCGTTCGGCCAACCCGGCTTCTTCAACCCGTCTCCCCAGACCCTGTGTCCATTCGACAAACACGTCAGCTACTACTCGACATCGGCGCTCAAAGCCACGTTGGAACGGCTTGTCGATTTCGATCGCATCAACGCCGGAAACGAAATGCGGCTGAGCGTTGGCGCCGTCAACGTCGAGACCGGCGACTTCACTTATTTCGACAGTAGAGAGATGACGATCGGCGTCGAGCACGTCATGGCCAGCGGTGCGCTGCCGCCGGGGTTTCCGCCCATCGAGATCGATGGCGAGCAGTATTGGGATGGAGGCCTCTTTTCCAACACGCCACTGCAATACATGGTGGACTACTATCCACGTCGCAGCCGGGTGATCTTCCAGGTCGACCTCTTTCCCGCGCATGCGCATCATCGACCGACCAATCTCGATGAGGTGAACGAGCGCGACAAGGACATCCGTTATTCCAGCAGAACCCGATCGGCGACAAATATGTTGCGGGAACGGCACGACGTTAGACACGCGATCAATGAGTTGCTCAGGCTGCTGCCGCCGGAGATCGCGAGCACCGAACAGGCCAAGCGGCTCTATGACCACGGATGCGTCACGACGATGGACATCGTGCAGCTGATCTACCGACCCGACGAACCGCAAGGTTCCTTGAAGGATTTCGAGTTCAGCCGTCCCACGATGGAGCTGAGATGGCGACAGGGCCTTGCCGACGCGCGCACCACCTTGCAGGCTTCGCCATGGCTCGCCCCGATGCCCAGCGAACTCGGGGTGCGCGTATTCGACGTGATACACGACATCCTGTGCAGAAACCTCGCGCTGCCGGAAGGGCGGCAGCCGGAAAAGGCCCTGGCAGCGCAATGACCGGTGAGTGATCATCCCGATTGCCGCAGTCAATATAATTCAATCCTCCCGCCCGGCCCAGAAGTACAGCTGACGGCTGCAGCAAACGCCGCACCTTCGATGTGATGATCGACGAATTCTCGCTGGCGACCCCGGCGCTGTTGCGGCTCGCAACGATCGTTCGCGCCGCCGATACCGGGCGCTCGGTACACGGCCTTGCTTGGCGCCAACTCGAGATAGCCTGTGATCGAACGCTGAGTGCTTAGGTAAAACGTGCTGCCATTTCGCTTTTGCGAATTGGGACTTCTCTCTCAATTTTACTAAACAAATTCAACCTTTTCCTTTGAACTCGCATTCAGGCCATCAAGGGGTTTCCAACTGCGGCGCAGCAGCAATATCAGAGGAGGAAGTTGACGCCTTCGATTGACAGACGGGATGTTTAGTGAAAGTCTTTCACTTAACAATAATACTAAACAACGTTTTCGCGGTTTCTTTGATGGCCGGGTTGGTCTGGGTGCACAGCGAAGTGCGATGAGGGCAGATCGCCCTTATCTGCGACAACAGGGAGGTTGTAATGATCCGAATTGTGCGTGCGTTTGGGGCGACCGCGGCTATCGTCGCCTCTTGTCTCGGCAGCCAGGCGACCGCCGAGGCCAAGCAGTTGACCTTGTGTTGGGCGGCATGGGACCCGGCCAATGCGCTCGTGGAGCTTTCAAAGGATTTTACCACAAAAACCGGCATTGAGATGAAATACGAGTTCGTTCCATGGACGAGTTATGCCGACCGCTTCCTTAACGAACTCAATTCGAAGGGCAAGCTTTGCGATGTCATCATTGGCGACAGTCAATGGATCGGAGGCGCCGCCGAGAACGGCCATTACGTCAAGCTGAATGATTTCTTCAAGAAGGAAGGAATCACCATGGACGATTTCATGCCCGCAACCGTTGTCGGGTATTCGGAGTGGCCGAAGAACACGCCGAACTATTGGGCCTTGCCGGCGATGGGAGATGCGATCGGCTGGACTTATCGCAAGGACTGGTTTGCGAGGCCGGAAATCCAGGCCGATTTCAAGAAGAAGTACGGCCGCGACCTGGCTCCGCCCGAGACCTGGGATCAACTCAAGGAGATCGCCGAGTTCTTCCAGGGGCGGGAAATTGACGGCAAGAAAGTCTACGGCGTCTATATTTACACCGAGCGCGGCTCCGAAGGCATCACAATGGGTGTGACGAACGCGCTGTACGACTGGGGTTTCCAGTATGACAATCCGAAGAAGCCCTATGAGATGGAGGGATTTGTCAACTCGCCCGAGGCGGCGAAAGGGCTGGAGTTCTACAAGTCACTTTACAAGTGCTGCACCGCGCCTGGCCTGAGCAACGCCTACATGTCGGAGGGCCTCGACGCCTTCAAGTCCGGACAGGTCGCGATGCAGATGAATTTCTTTGCGTTCTTCCCCGGCCTCTACAAGGATCCAAATGTCGGCGGCGACAAGATCGGCTTCTTCGTCAATCCCAAAGAGAAATATCACTACACCCAGTTGGGCGGGCAGGGCATCTCTGTCGTCTCTTATTCGCCAAACCGGGAAGACGCGCTGGCCTACATCAAGTGGTTTGCGCAACCTGACGTCCAGAAGAAGTGGTGGTCGCTCGGCGGCTACTCCTGCCATAAGGCGGTGCTCAACGATCCGAGCTTTCCGAAGAGCGCGCCGTTTGCAGCCGACTTCCTGAAGTCGATGGATATCGTCAAGGACTTCTGGGCGGAACCGGCTTACGCCGAACTTCTGCTCGATATGCAGAAGCGCATCCACGATTACGTCGTGGCCGACAAGGGTACGGCCAAGGAAGCGCTCGATCTCCTGGTCAAGGATTGGCAGAAAGTGTTCAAGGAAGAGGGGAAGATATAGCCTCGGCTAATCTGACGGTCTCCCGGCGCTTGGCCGGGGGACCTTTCTTCGGCGATGCCTTCGATCCGTGAACGACAGGATGACCATGACCACTCTTGCGGAACGGGCTGTTGCCCGAACGCCCCGTCGACTGGCGTTCCGGCTTGGCGGGTTGTCGGACCGGGCAATCGCGTGGCTGTTCATCACGCCCTCGGTCGTGTTGCTGCTGGCGATCAACATCTTTCCGCTGCTGTGGACCATTCAACTCTCATTTACCAACTACCGCGCCAATCGCCCGAACGCGCCGCTGCGTTATCTCGGCCTCGACAACTATCGCGACATCCTCTCCGACCCGGAAATCTGGCACGCCATGCAGGCGACCGCACATTTTGTGTTCTGGTCGATCGCGATTGAAACGGCGCTCGGTTTTGGACTGGCGCTCCTGATCAACCGCCGTTTCCGTGGCCACAGTTTCTGGACCACGATGATCCTGTTGCCGATGATGCTGTCGCCGGCGGTGGTCGGCAATTTCTGGACCTTTCTCTTGCAGCCGCAGATTGGCCTGTTCAACAGCGCGGTGGCGTTCTTCACCGGGATCGACCCGAGTTCGTTCCAGATGATCGGCGATGTGGCGCTGGCGCCCTGGTCCATCGTCATGGTCGATGCCTGGATGTGGACGCCCTATGTGATGCTGATTTGCCTTGCCGGCCTGCGGTCGATCCCTGACTACATTTACGAGGCAGCCGAAGTCGATCGCGCCTCGCCGTGGCGGCAGTTCTGGTCGATCACGCTGCCCATGGTGATGCCGTTTCTGATGCTCGCGGTCCTGTTCAGGGCAATCGAGAACTTCAAGATGTTCGACATGGTCAATCTCCTTACCTCGGGAGGTCCCGGATCAACTACGGAGGTGGCGTCGATCACACTCAAGCGCGAAGCGTTCGAGAAATGGCGCACCGGCTATTCGTCGGCGCTGGCGATCATTCTGTTCGTGACCGTATTCGGCGCCGCCAACATCTATGTCAAAGCCCTGAATTGGGTGAAGCAGCGATGAGCACCGTCACCGCCCATTCGGTTGCCGAGCCGTCGTCCCTGTCGAAGACGATCGGCGGCGTCATTGTCGCGGCTTACGCGATCATCACGATTTTGCCGCTGGTCTGGATTTTCCTGACCGGCTTCAAGACGCCGCCCGATTCGATATCCTATCCGCCCAAGATCGTCTCCGAGCCGTCGGTCGAAGGCTACGTCAACCTTTTCACCACCCGTTCGCGGCAGACACCTGAGTTCCTGGCAAGCCTGCCGCCGCCGCAGACCTGGTACGAGCGCCTCGTGCGCTCGCGCAACATGGTGATCGCCGGACCATCGAAGGTGGTACCACGCTTCATCAACTCGATGGTCATCGGCTTTGGCTCGACATTTCTTGCGGTCTGCCTCGGCACGATAGCAGCTTATGCTTTCTCGCGCTTCCGAGTGCCCCTCGCCGATGATCTGCTGTTCTTTATCCTGTCGACGCGGATGATGCCGCCAATCGCAGTCGCTATCCCGATCTACCTGATGTTCCGCAATCTCGGTCTCACCGACACGAAGCTTGGCATGATATTGCTTTACACTGCAGTCAACGTGTCGCTGGCGGTGTGGCTCCTGAAGGGGTTTATCGACGAAATCCCGCGCGAATATGAAGAAGCGGCGATGGTCGACGGCTATACCCGCATGCACGCCTTCTTCAAAGTGGTGCTGCCGCAGGCTACGACGGGAATAGCTGCGACCGCGATTTTCTGCCTGATCTTTGCCTGGAATGAATATGCCTTCGCGGTATTGCTTACGAGCGGCGACGCGCAGACCATGCCGCCTTTCATCCCCTTCATTATCGGCGAGGGCGGCCAGGATTGGCCCGCGGTAGCCGCCGCCACGACGTTGTTCTTCCTGCCCATCCTGGTGTTTACAATTCTCCTGCGCAAATATCTGTTGCGCGGCATAACTTTCGGAGCGGTGCGCAAATGATCGGACAGATCGAACACCGCCCGTCCCGCTTTCCACGCTGGCTGCGCCGTGGCCCGTGCGAAACAGCCACCATGACGCTTATCGGACTCGGCGTCGTGATGCTGATGCAACCATTCTCCCTGAGCCTGTTCAGCTATTCCTTCGTCACTATCCTGGTGGGAACGCTGGGCTTCGTGATCGTCAGCCATTTTCCGGACTAGCGCCATGGCAGAGATCAGGGTCGAAACCGTCACTAAAACCTTCGGGACGTTCACAGCCGTCAAAGGTGTGGACTTCACTGTGGATAACGGCTCGTTTTTCGTGATCCTGGGACCATCCGGGTGCGGCAAGACTACGACACTTCGGATGATTGCTGGCCTCGAATTGCCAACCTCGGGACGCATCCTGCTTGGTGGCGAGGACGTTACCTCGTTGCCTGCCTCAGCCCGGGACATCGCATTCGTATTCCAGCTCTTTGCGCTCTACCCGCACATGAATGTGCGGCAGAACATTGGATTTCCTCTCCGCTGCCAGAACTACCCTCGCGCGGAGATCGACAAGGCCGTCTTGGAAGCGGCACGATTACTTCAAATCGATCAACTGCTCGACCGCCGGGTTGGCGGTCTTTCCGGTGGCGATCGCCAGCGCGTCGCGCTTGGCCGCGCGATCGTGCGCAGGCCGAAGGCGTTCCTGATGGACGAACCACTGGGAGCGCTGGATTCGGAGTTTCGCAGGTTGATGTGCAGTGAGTTGCGGGAACTGCATAACCGGATTCATGCTACGTCAGTCTACATCACACACGACCAGTTAGAGGCTATGGCGATGGCGGACCGCATCGCCGTGATGAATGGCGGGCTTATCGAGCAGATAGGTTCGCCACAGGAGATCTATGACCTCCCGAAATCGATGTTCGTGGCCGATTTCATCGGAGCGCCACCGATGAGTTTTCTCGGCGTACGCACGGCCCTGCAGCGGGGCGACCGCGTCATCACGATCGACGGTGTATCGGTGGATATGCCGGAATTGTTTGAAGACCGGGCCGAGGGCGGCTTTATGCTCGGCGTGCGACCGGAGAACGTGTCGTTCGCCGACAGCTCCGGACTTCGCGGCCGCGTTATCGGGGCCGAATATCTGGGCACTACGCAGATCGTCACTGTTATCACTGCGAATGGCCAGATCAAAGCACGACTGCCGGCAGCGTCTCCGATTCGGGTCGGTGAAACCGTGGGACTCAAGCTGCGGCCCGATACATTATCGCTGTTCGACTCTTCCAACGGACGGGCGCTGTCCTCGGCGCGTCATGCGGGAGGGTATAATGGCTGAAATTTCTCTGGTCGAGGTAAGCAAACGCTTTGGGACAGTCGAGGCGGTGCTCGGCCTTTCGCTATCGATCGCCGACGGGGAATTTGTCGTGCTGCTTGGGCCTACGGGCGCCGGGAAGACGACGACGTTGCGACTGATCGCGGGTCTTGAAAGGCCCGACAACGGCAGCGTGATTATCCGCGGGAGAGATGTCACCAAAGAGGTACCCGCCGAGCGCGATGTCGCTTTCGTGTTCCAGCAATATTCCCTTTATCCGCACCTGACGGTGTACGACAACCTTGCCTTTCCCTTGCGATCGCCGGCGCGGCGAATGGATGAAAGTTTCATTCGCCGGCGCGTTCAGCAGGTCGCGGAGCTCTTGCATATCGAGCAAAAGCTCGGCAATCGCGCGACTGCGCTTTCCGGCGGCGAGATGCAGCGAGTGGCCATCGGCCGGGCCTTGGTTCGTGAACCCGCGGTCTATCTGATGGACGAGCCGCTCTCCTCGCTTGACGCAAAGCTTCGCGCGGAACTACGGCTCGAGCTCAAGCGCATCCAGCGCGAATTGGGCACCACCATCCTTTACGTCACGCATGACCAGATCGAGGCCATGACCATGGCGGATCGGATCGGCGTGATGAGCGAGGGGATGCTGCTTCAGCTCGGCACGCCGAGGGAGATCTACGAACGGCCAACAAGCGCCTATGTCGCAAGTCGGCTTGGCACGCCCTCGATCAACCTCATTCCCGCGAAGCTATTGGCCGACGACTCCCTGCCGGCAACGGCGCAAACGGTCGGCCTGCGCACCGAGCATATTCGCATCTTCTCCTCCGATCGCCCGGGACCCCGCGCGCGCGTTCACTGGGTGGAGCACCTCGGCGACCAGAACCATGTCCATCTCAAACTCGATACCCACTCGCTCGTGACCCTGGCAGACCCAGCCCAAAGGCTCAATGCGGGAGACCAGGTAACGCTCGAATTTGCAGAGCCGCTTTATTTCGATCAGGCCGGCAATCGGATCCCGACCGACGGGGTCCACGCATGATGATCGATCGGGATACGCGCAAACGACTGTTCAAGACCGTGGCTGACCGCGTGATCGCCAATGCGGATGAACTGACCGATCTCGACCGCGCTATCGGCGACGGCGACCACGGCACGAATATGCGCCGCGGCTTCGAGGCAGTGCTGGCTGGCCTCGACGAACTCTCCTCAAAGAGCCTCGGTGAAGGCTTGAAAGGTGTCGGAACAACACTCGTGATGAAGGTCGGCGGCGCTTCCGGCCCACTATATGGCACGTTGTTTCTGTCGCTCGGCAAATCGCTTACTGACGAGGTGAGCCGCGAACAAGTCGCCGAGGCCTTCGCTGCCGCGATAGAAGCGGTCAGGGCACGCGGCAAGTCCGATGTCGCTCAGAAGACGATGCTGGACGTGCTGTTTCCCGTGCTTGGAGTTCTGCGCGAGGGAGGAGACGATCTGCCGGCGCGCCTGAAGGCTGCGGCGAAGCTGGCGGCCGAGAAAACCATTCCTATGAAGGCGATCCGCGGTCGTGCGTCGTTTCTCGGCGAGCGCAGCATCGGTCACATGGATCCGGGAGCGCGGTCGTCCGCGCTGATCCTCGACGCGGTTGTTGACGTCATGGAAGGTCATGCATGAGCAAGAATGTCGGAATTGTCATCGTTTCACACTCGGCGGACGTTGCCCGAGGCACCGCGCTGATGGTCGAGCAGATGGTCGGCCGCGAAGTGCCTCTCGGCTGGTGCGGCGGCAATCCAGATGGCGGCCTGGGCACCAGCGTCGAGGCGATTATGGCGGCAATCGACAGGGCGTGGTCGGAGAAGGGCGTGGCGATCCTCGTCGATCTCGGCGGCGCCGAAACCAACAGCGAAATGGCGATCGAAATGCTGCCCGAATCGCGGCGGGGCCGCGTCGTCGTCTGCAATGCACCAGTCGTCGAGGGGGCGGTGATGGCGGCAACCGAAGCGGCGTCCGGCGCAACGCTGGACGTGGTGCAGCGGACGGCCGAGGAGCTGACACCGGTATGAAACGGGACACGACGGCATGAACAAGATTCGCGCATCGGTTCTCATGCGGCATGAGGTCGGGCTGCACGCGCGGCCATCGGTCAAGCTCACCAAGCTTGCCAAGGCATTTGAATCGAAGATCGATCTCGGTCTCTCGCCGGACGGCCCCTGGATCGACGCCAAGAGCATCGTCAAGGTCATGGCCACGAAGGCGCCTAAGGATTCGACGATCTATTTCCGTGCCGAGGGCAGGGATGCGCGGGCTGCCTTGGATGCCCTCGTGACTTTGGTCAATGAGGACTTTCCCGATGGACCTTAAGACCCAAAGGTTCGCGCACCGTATCGACGGAAGGCCCGCCGCCCCAGGGGTCGCGCTTGCGCCGCTCGTATGTCTGACGGTTGCGAAGCCGGAGGGCCGGCGGTCCGGTTCTACAGCTGGCGAACGACAGGCCCTTGCCGATGCGATTGAGGCCTCAAAGTCAGATCTCATCGGGCTCACCGACAAGGTGGAGGATGCCGATGCGCAAGCTATTCTCTCGTTCCAGATCGCGTTGCTTGAAGATGAGAATCTTTCCGGGCCAGCCTTTGCGGGGGTCGCCGACGGCCAGGGCGCACACCAGGCGTGGTGCGCGGCCGTCGATCCGGAGATTGCCTCCTGCGAGCAGGCCGAAGATAGTTATTTCCGGGCCCGCGCGTCCGACCTTCGCGACCTGCGTGACCGTGTGCTGCGGCACCTCGCCGGAGAGGTCGATCAGGCCGTACCGGCAGGCGCAATCGTAGCCGCCGAGGACATGCCTCCGTCGGTCTTTCTCGCAACCGATTGGCAGGATGGTGGCCTGGTGTTGCGCAGAGGCAGTCCCTCCAGCCACGTCGCCATTCTCGCGCGGTCGCGCGGCGTGCCGATGATCGTGGGCGTGGATGTCGAGCAACTCGAAAGCGGTGCGGAAGCGGTGATCGATGGCGATGCCGGCGCACTCATTGTCAATCCTGATCCTGCGCAGCGCGCTGATTACCAACGGCGCCTGACCGAGCAGGCTGAGGCTCACAAGGCCGCGTCCTCGTTCAGCGGCCCGGTGCTGACCGCAAGCGGCGAACCCGTCAAGGTCATGATAAATATCACAGGACTCGCTGAATTGCGCGCGATCGATGCCTCGAAAGTCGACGGCATCGGCCTGATGCGAACTGAATTTCTGTTTCAAGGGCGCGAGAAGCTTCCGACCGAACAGGAGCAATATCAGATCTATCGGCAGATGGCCGAGTGGGCGGCCGGCAGGCCAGTGACCATCCGGACGCTGGACGCTGGCGGCGACAAGCCGATCGAGGGTTTGACGGAGCAAGGCGAGCTCAATCCATTTCTCGGCGTGCGCGGGGTTCGGCTCTCGCTGAAGCGCCTGGACGTGTTTCGCGTTCAGTTGCGAGCGCTGGCGCGAGCGGCCGTGACGGGGAATCTGAAGGTGATGATCCCGATGGTCACCGTGCCGGCGGAGCTCGAGCGTTGCCGTGCGTTGTTGCGGGACGCCGTCGATGAGCTGCGTCACGAGGGGTGTGAGGCAACGATGCCTCCGCTCGGCATGATGGTCGAGGTGCCGGCCGCCGCGCTTGCGGTTGAGGATTTCGATGCGGACTTCTTTTCGATTGGCAGCAACGATCTCATCCAGTATGTGGCAGCCGCCAGCCGCGACGAACCGCAACTTGCCGATCTCGCTCGCCCTTCACGCGCAATCTTCGACCTGATCCGGCATGTCGTCGATCGCGTGCACCGCTCTGGCCGTGAGGTGAGCCTGTGTGGTGACCTCGCCGGCGAACCCGGGCAGGTTGCGGCATTGCTCGATCAGGGCTTGCGGATCTTTTCGGTCGCACCCGGCTCGCTCGCAACTGTTCGAGCCACGATCGCTCGCTATCCCGGCAAGGTCGCATGAGCGCGCAAGTCACACCAGATAATTCGCAGGATATGATTGCAGCCTACAAGTCTTTGCTGAGCGACATCCTCGATCGCCGACCGTCAGGCATGCGGCAGCGTCTGGCCGAGGCACTCGGCAAGAACCGCAGCTTCATCACTCAAATTGCCAACCCGGCCTATCAGACGCCAATTCCCGCGCAGCACGTGCATGCCATCATGCAGGTCTGCCACTTCTCCGTGCGGGAAAAGGAACGTTTTCTTGACGCCTACCATCGCGCGCACCCGCGGCGATTGCTTCTCTTGAAAGAACGCGAGCGAAGCAGGCGGCTGACCCTCATGCTGCCCGATCTGGGCAGCGAACAGAAAAATCACAAGCTCGACATGCTATTGGGCGAATTCGCTGAAAGGATAGCGAGGTTGATCGAGGACACCTGAAACAACAAGGGCCAACGCAGCGGACGCGGGGAGGAACCGATGAAAAAACTGATCAACGCCGTTGAAGATGTGGTGAATGAAAGTGTGGCGGGCTTTTGCGCCGCGCATTCCGATATCGTGCAGCTTGGCAAGACCGCGCCTTTCGTGTTGCGCCGCAATCTCAAGCCCGGCAAGGTTGCGCTTTTGTCGGGTGGCGGCTCGGGCCACGAGCCGCTCCATAGCGGATTCGTCGGATTCGGGATGCTGGATGCCGCCTGTCCCGGCCAGGTCTTCACCTCGCCAACGCCTGATCTCATCCTTGCCGCGGCCGAAGCGGCCGACACCGGCAGCGGTGTTTTGTTCATCGTGAAGAACTACGAAGGCGACGTCATGAATTTCGACATGGCGCGCGAGATGTCCGGAAGAATGGTCGCGACTGTGATTACCGACGACGATGTCGCGGTCGAGACATCGACCTATTCGACCGGGCGGCGCGGCGTGGCCGGCACGCTGATTGTGGAGAAGACCGTTGGCGCTGCCGCCGAAGAGGGGCGCGATCTGTCGGACCTGAAGGCACTCGGTGATCGCGTCAATGCCGCCACGCGCTCGATCGGAATCGCGTTGACTAGCTGTACCGTCCCGGCAGCCGGCAAGCCGACTTTCGAACTCGGTGAGGACGAGATGGAGGTGGGCGTCGGCATTCACGGTGAACCTGGACGACGGCGCGTCAAGCTTAAATCCGCTAACGCGATCGCTGCGGAGATGGTCGACGCGATTACTACCGATCTCGGAGATCGCGCGCAAGGAGAGGTCCTCCTGCTGATAAACGGTTTTGGCGCGTCACCGTTGTCCGAACTTTATCTGATGTATGACGCGGTGCGTAAACGATTGGCGGCAGCGGGTTGCACCGTAGCGCGGAGCCTGGTTGGTAACTTCGTGACCTCACTTGACATGGCCGGTTGCTCGGTCACGGTGTCGCTGCTTGACGACGAGACTAAGCGGTTATGGGATGCGCCCGTTCATACCGCGGCGCTGCGCTGGGGCGTCTAAAAATGTCAAACAGCGCGCAATCCCCAGGGCACGGCCCCACAGGCATGGCTTCGCGATCTCGCTGCATGTCCGCACGAGGTTTGCTTTTCGTGCTCTCCTTGGGATCGGAGGGCGCAGGGAATGCCGGGTGCTGGCTGCACCCGCAGCCTTGCGTGCGAAAAGTGAAAGCACACAAGCATAGTCACCACAGGTAAGCCGAACATTCCGGCATTCCCTGCACGATGGTGTTACGGTTTCCTTCGTGCTCTTCCCGGGGACCGGGCTTTCTTGCCCCCGTCGCAGGCCACGATGCGAAAGCATCGCGGCCAACTTGATATCAGCGTCGGGATATCAGAACCACACGACTTCGCCGTCCGCGACAGCGCGCTTTCGTCAAGCGCACGCCTCGCGTCCATCGCCTCCCGCCCCACGTTTCGTGACGATAGCGCATACGCCCCTCTTGCCGGGCCGGGATGGCGGCGAAAGTGAAGTGTGTCGGGTGGCGGCGGCAAGCGGGCAGGGGTGCGGCAAGTTGGCACGACGGGCAATTTGCGCATGGCGGATATGCGAGGGATGGCCATCGGGTGAAGATTTAGTCAAGGGCTGTAGGGCGGATTCGCGCGCGTCCATCGCTTTAGCGGCAGATTCAGAGTGTAGATGGGGTAACGGGCACCGGTCCGGCCCTCCAAGCCAGCCGCGCTAGCTACGGCGCTGTTTTGGAGCGCGCGTCGCGCGGCTGGCTTGGAGGGCGGGCGGTCGTCCCTCACACTGATGGTGTGACGGAGTCGAGGGATGAGCCTCGCTCCAAGCATCGAGGAGAGACGACCGTGGACTATTATGCAGGAATTGACGTGTCATTGGAATGCTCGAGCGTGTGCGTTGTGGGTACGAACGGCAAGATTATTCGGGAAGCCAGGATCTGCTGCAGCGGTGATTGGAAGGGCGAAAAAGGCGTCAGTAGTTGCAACTTTCCGCCTTAGCGGCGAGGGTCGGCTCAGGAACAACAGCATGCAGACGGAACTCACCAAAGAGATCATCGAGCGGGCGTTCGACGAGATGGGCGCATTTGCGGCCGGCCGCGGCATCACGATCGAGATTGCCGTCTATGGGGGATCCTGCCTGATCCTGGCCAGCGACATTCGAAACGCTTCGGGCGATGTCGATGCGGTGTTCCTTACCGGTGGCGTGGCCGTTCGCGAGATAGCCGATACCGTTGCCGCGCGTTTGGATCTGCCCCATGACTGGATCAACGAAGGGGTGAAGCGCATGGCGCCGCCTCCGGGGGATCCCCAGCCGAATCTGATCCTGGCGGGGGAATACCCCCGCGCCCCGAACTCCATGGTCGGACTGCGGGTCCATCTTCCCACGCCGGCCTACATGCTGGCCATGAAGATACTCGCCAATCGCGTGGTCGAGGACACGGAAAAGATCGAAAGCGACCTGGACGATGCGGTCGCCCTGATGAAGGTGACGAAACTTGCAACCGAGCAGCAGCTCGTCGATTTGCTCAAGGAGTGCTATCCTAACCTGCCCGGGATCGTCGTGCCGACGGTGAACCCGCGCATCAAAGCCGAGATTGAGACCCTGCTCGATGCATACCGAAACGCGGAAAGCGAACCTGATCCGACCTGGCACGCTGGTACAGGTCCTGCAACTCGTTCGTGAGGGCGAGAAGCTTAGATTCTGTCTTGCCGGCTTCCTCGATGACTTTTACGAGGATGCTAACCTTGGATCGCGCGCGCGGCGGATCTCCGAGGACCCCGGCCTGACCGACGATCCTAAGATGAACGCACTTCTGGGAGCCATCGGCGAGCATCTGACCATGCGGTGGAATCTCGGAACCCCTCCGATCTGGACCAACCAACCGGCGCGATTCCTGGACCGTCCCTGGTTCATGGGCCACGAACGCATGAAGGGGTTTCTGCTCGCGGAAAGTCCTCTGGCCTTCAGACGGCGTTTCATCTTCACCGAGGCCGAGCCGCTGCGACGGGCGAGCATGCCGAGAGACGGGCGCTGGTGGGCCTATGAGACGATCCGAAGCGGTCTCGCTCCGACCTCCGAGGAGCAAACGGAGCTCGATCATGCCACGGCGCCGGTGTCCGGCTGACCAACTATCTCCAGGACGAGTTGCCGTAGGGTTACCGACCTTCAAGAAGAAAATACCCGCCGTCTCCGGCGTGGATTTTCTGTTTTGGTCCAGGTTGTAATTCGCGCGACACTTAGGGTGCATCGCGCGAATTTATGGGGTGGAGGTCACCCAATTGCGGTGCGTTACAATCAGTCGTCATGATCAACTACACCCTGTCGTCGACCCACACGTGTCGCACTTCATGCAGGTGCCGTTGCGCACGAGCGTGAAGTTGCCGCACTCCGAGCACATCTCGCCTTCGTAACCTCTGGCTTTGGCTTCCGCGCGGCGTTCGGCCTTTGAAGGCGCTGCCGCTGCAGCCGCGCCCGCCTTGCTCCATTGCAGCGCTTCCAGTTTTTCCGTCGGCGACAGGTCATGCTGGGTTTCCTGCTTCAGCGCAACCGCGCCGTCGGAGGAGGAGAGGGAAGTCACCCGGGACCCCCCACCCCGACCCTCCCCCGCAAGGGGGGAGGGAGAAGTAGCACCGTATGCATCGCCCGCCGACCCCGCGAGCGAGCTTCGCTCGTCTCGGCCCCCACCAGAAGAGGGTGAAGAAACGCCGCGCATCACCACGAGATTGTCCGTGCGCGAGCGCGTCAGGCCCTTCGACAGATACTTGCTGCTCGGCTGCTCCGGCGACTTGCCTTCCCCCACGCCCTTGCCGAGCGCGTCGAAGCCGGACTCGTTCGGGTCCACGTGGGCCAGATCAAAGCGGCCCATGTAGCTCACCGCGAGTTCGCGGAACACGTAGTCGAGGATCGAGGTCGCGTACTTGATCGAGTCGTTGCCCTGCACGGGGCCCGCCGGCTCGAAGCGGGTGAAGGTGAAGGCGTCGACATATTCCTCCAGCGGCACGCCATATTGCAGGCCGAGCGAAACCGCGATCGCGAAGTTGTTGATGAAGGAGCGCAGTGCGGCGCCTTCCTTGTGCATGTCGATGAAGATTTCGCCGAGACGCCCGTCGTCATATTCGCCGGTGCGCAGGTAGACCTTGTGCCCGCCGACCACGGCCTTCTGCGTATAGCCCTTGCGGCGATCCGGCATCCGCTCGCGCTCGCGCATCACGACGATGCGTTCGACCAGCCGTTCGACCACCTTTTCCGAAAGTGCTGCCGTGCGCGCGGCCATCGGCTTGTCGAGGAAGCTTTCGACCGCGTCGTCCTCCTCGTCCTCGTCGCTGATCAGCTGCGCGTTCAGCGGCTGCGACAGTTTCGAGCCGTCGCGGTAGAGCGCGTTGGCCTTCAGCGCGAGCTTCCAGGACAGGAGATAGGCTTCCTTGCAGTCCTCCACGGTTGCGTCATTCGGCATGTTGATGGTCTTGGAGATCGCACCCGAGATGAACGGTTGCGAGGCCGCCATCATCCGGATGTGGCTCTCCACCGACAGGTAACGCTTGCCGATCTTGCCGCAGGGGTTGGCGCAGTCGAACACGCTGTAGTGTTCGGCCTTCAGGTGCGGCGCGCCTTCCACCGTCATGGCGCCGCAGATGTGAACATTCGCCGCCTCGATCTCGCGCTTGGAAAAGCCGATCGCAGCCAGCAGATCGAAATTCGGTGCCGCAATGGCTTCCGGCTCGAGCTTCAGCGTGTCGCGCAGAAAATCCTCGCCGAGCGTCCATTTGTTGAAGGCGAATTTGATGTCAAAGGCGGTCGGAAGCGCCGCCTCGACCTTGGCCAGGACCTCGTCGGTGAAACCCTTGGCCTTCAGGGTGGAAACGTTGATCGCAGGCGCATTGGAAAGCGAGCCGTGACCGACCGCATAGGCCTCGATCTCCGCGATCTCGGACTCGCGATAGCCGAGCGCGCGCAGCGCCTCGGGGACGGCGCGGTTGATGATCTTGAAGTAGCCGCCGCCGGCGAGCTTCTTGAATTTCACCAGCGCGAAATCAGGCTCGATGCCGGTGGTGTCGCAATCCATGACCAGACCAATCGTGCCGGTCGGCGCGATCACCGTGGTTTGAGCGTTGCGGAAGCCGTTGGCTTCGCCAAGCGCAAGCGCCTTGTCCCAGGCGGCCCTGGCGTGGGCGATGAGATCGGCCTGCTTGCAGGAGGCATGGTCGAGCGGCACCGGATTGACCGACAGCGCCTCATAGCCGCGCGATTCGCCGTGGGCGGCGCGGCGATGGTTGCGGATCACCCGCAGCATATGGCCGGCGTTCTTCTTGTAGCCGGGGAAGGGGCCAAGCTCCTTCGCCATCTCGGCTGATGTCGCGTAGGCCGTGCCGGTCATGATCGCAGACAGCGCTCCGCATAACGCGCGGCCTTCCCTGGAGTCGTAGGACAGACCCATGGTCATCAGGAGGCCGCCGATATTGGCAAAGCCGAGACCCAGCGTGCGGAATTCGTAAGACAGCTCCGCAATCGCCTTCGACGGGAACTGCGCCATCATCACCGAGATTTCGAGCACCAGCGTCCACAGCCGGCAGAGATGCTCATAGGACTCGACGTCGAAGCGTCCCCTCTCTCCGCCTGCGGCAGTGGTGGTGTAAAAAGCCAGCAGATTGGCGGAAGCCAGATTGCAGGCGGTGTCGTCCAGGAACATGTATTCCGAGCACGGATTGGACGCGCGGATGTCGCCTGACGCCTTGCAGGTGTGCCAGTCGTTCATCGTGGTGTTGAAGTGCAACCCCGGATCGGCAGAAGCCCAGGCGGCGTAGCCGATCTTCTCCCAGAGCTCTCGTGCTTTAAGAGTCCTGGTCACCTTCTTGTTGGTGCGCCCGATCAGGCTCCAGTCGCCGTCCGTCTCTACCGCGCGTAAAAAATCGTCCTTCAGCGACACCGAATTGTTGGAATTCTGGCCGGATACCGTGAGGTAGGCCTCAGAATCCCAGTCGGTGTCGTAGACCGGGAAATCGATGTCCTTGTAGCCTTGCCTTGCGAACTGGATGACGCGCTTGATCATCGCGTCAGTGACCAGCGCGCGGCGGGCGAGCTTGATCTCGCGCCGCAGCGCCGGGTTCTTCTCGGGGTCGAAGCAATCGTCCCCCGAGCCTTCGCAGTTGACGCAGGCCTTCAAGACCGCCTTCAGGTGCTTCTGGTTGATCCTGGAGCCGGTCACGAGAGCGGCGACCTTCTGCTCCTCCTTCACCTTCCAGTCGATATAGGTCTCGATATCGGGATGGTCGGCATCGACCACGACCATCTTGGCCGCGCGGCGCGTGGTGCCGCCGGATTTGATGGCGCCGGCGGCGCGGTCGCCGATCTTGAGGAAGCTCATCAGGCCCGACGAGCGGCCGCCGCCGGAAAGTTTTTCGCCCTCTCCGCGCAGCCGCGAAAAGTTCGACCCCGTGCCGGAGCCGTATTTGAACAGGCGCGCCTCGCGCACCCACAGATCCATGATGCCGCCCTCGTTGACGAGGTCGTCCTCGATGCCCTGGATGAAGCAGGCGTGCGGCTGCGGGTGTTCATAAGCCGATTTGGATTTGGTCAGCTTGCCGGTCTTGAAGTCCACGTAATAGTGGCCCTGGCCGGGACCATCGACGCCATAGGCCCAGTGCAGGCCGGTGTTGAACCATTGCGGCGAGTTCGGCGCCACCATCTGCTTTGCCAGCATGTAGCGCAGCTCGTCAAAGAAGGCCTGCGCGTCGTCCTCCGAGGTGAAGTAGCCGCCCTTCCAGCCCCAATAGGTCCAGCAGCCGGCCAGCCGGTCGAACACCTGCCTGGCGGAAAGCTCGCTGACGTAACGCTCCGATTCCGGCAGGAGGCCAAGCGCTTCGGTGTCGGGCACCGAGCGCCACAGCCACGACGGCACGGTCTCTTCCTCGACCTTCTTCAGCTTTGCTGCGACGCCGGCCTTGCGGAAGTACTTTTGCGCCAGAACGTCGGAGGCCACCTGCGACCAGAATTCCGGCACCTCGACGTTCTCGAGCCGGAACACCACCGAGCCGTCGGGATTGCGGATTTCAGATGTCGTCAATCTGAAATCAATCTGTGCGTAGGGTGACTGGCCCGCAGTGGTATGGCGCCGTTCGATTCGCATGGTCATGCCCCGTTCTTCTTGGCCGGCCGCCGCCGCGGCTGCCGGGTGTTATTCCCTGAGCGAACCTTCCCGACCAAAGCTGAAGACAACTCTGGCCTGAAGCATCCGCAAGCTTCTCAACCGGTGGAATCCGGCCTTTTTCTCCGACCGCAAGTTCTCCGGCCGCACGGCCCAAACCGAACTCCCCAGTTCCGTCCGGGTTCGTGCACTCAACGCCACCCTCTACTTTGAGCCACCTGGCTCGTTATCAAGAGCCATCTGGATCAAGAGCCATCCGGCCCTGACCGCCATTTGGCTCGTTTTTCGCCTTCCGAAAGGCTTAAGAATGAGGGACAAAAAAGCCCGTATCCGCTGCCTCGACCGGCCGGCGGAGTGTTCATTCTGGAACCCTTCAGGGAGCGACCGGCGGGACCCGAACAAACTCGCGCCGAACGGGATCAAAGCTAGGACGACTCCAACACGCACGTCAAGGATTAGTATGAGTTCCTGAATCAAATACTAAATATGGTGGAAATCCGGGAATAACAGGGGGGCCGGGCCGCCGCTGACAGGTCCAAGTATCAGTGAGTCCTCAGGGATTCCCAAGCGAAAAAAATCGACCTCGACCGCTCCCGCACAGCTTCGCCCCGCTGTTCACAGGCAAACTATTTATTGTGGCCAAGGCCTTGCCTTGGAGAGACTCAAAACCCGATATGCCCCCGGCTCATCCGACGGCTCATCCGGTCAGGCATGCCGTCCTGGCGATGGCCAGCCATCCCGATAAGCGGCAATGTGGGTCCAAGCGGCAATGTGCCGTCGATTCCCACCGGTCCAGCCCTGATGAAACTGCAGAATCGGCCGGGCGCGAAAACGCGGATCGCGCCTGCGGGCCTTGCATTCCTCGCCATCACCTCGGTCGGCTGGGGTTTCAACTGGCCCATCACCAAGTTCCTGCTCGGCTACCTGCCGCCACTCACGTTGCGCGGCACCACCGGCGTCGTTGGCGCGGGCCTGCTGGCGCTATTGGCGTTGCTGCGCGGCCAGACCCTGCGCGTGCCGCGCGAACTCTGGCCGAGGCTGGTGATCGCTGCATTCCTCAACGTCGGCTGCTGGATGGTCCTGATGGGGTTTGCGCTGCTATGGCTGCCGGCCAGCGAAGCTGCCTTGATCGCCTACACCATGCCGGTATGGGCCTCGATCCTGGCCTGGCCGATTCTTGGCGAGCGGCCCAACCTGTTGCGCGTCATCTCGCTGGCGATGGCGTTTGCCGGGCTGACCGCCATCCTCGGCGGCAACGGTTTTGCGGCGAGCTTGTCGAAATGGCCGGGGATCATCATGGCGCTGGGCGGGGCGCTCGGGTTTGCCGTCGGCGCCGTTCTCGCCAAGAAGCTGCCGATAGACTTGCCGCCGGTGTCGGCGGCCGCCTGGCAGATCGGAATCGGGTGCCTGCCGGTGGCGATCGCGGGCTTTTTGTTCGAGAAGGCCGATGTGGCTGGGCTCTCGGCTGGTGCCTGGTTGCTCCTCGCCTACGCGACCGTGGTGCAGTTTTGCGTCGCCTATGTTTCCTGGTTTGCGGCTCTCGCCCGCCTTCCGGCATCGGTTGCCGCAATCGGTACCATGGCGGTCCCGGTCATCGGCGTCGTTGCTTCCGCGCTCGCGCTGAATGAGCCGCTTGGCACCGGCCAGATCGCCGCACTCGTTTTCACGCTGGCAGGGGTTGTGCTGGCGACGCGGTCCTGATCGGGTGGTGACCATCCGGGCGGCCGATCATCGCCTCAAAACTGGACAATCTGGCGCGCCGATGGCATCAGAGCCACGTCATTTCTCCAACACCCCATTCTCCAACACCCGTGCCCTTATGAAACAATTCCTGCTCAAACTATTCACGTGGTGGAACAGCGAGACCTTCGGCACGCAATTGTGGACGTGGCGCTTCGGCGAGCTGGTCGGCAGCGACGAGCAGGGCAACCGCTATTACCGCACCAAGGGCGGCCAGATCGACCCGACGCTCGGCTTCGAGCGGCGCTGGGTCATTTACAACGGCTATGCCGAAGCGACCAAGGTTCCGCCGTCGTGGCATGGCTGGCTGCATCATACGGTCGACGTGCCCCCGACCGAGCAGCACTACACGCCGCGCGAATGGGAAAAGCCGCATCTGCCGAACCTGACCGGAACGCCCGCGGCCTACCGGCCCTCAGGCTCGACGCTGGCAGATGGCCGCCGGCCTGCGGCCACCGGCGACTACCAGCCCTGGACGCCAGGCAGCTGAGACCCTGGGCGCTAGGCAAATGCCTGTGAACAACGGGAACAGCGGGGACAGCCGCCGAAGGCTTGTTGCCTCTCGCGTGGGTCGATGGCTCAATAGGGCCATCTTACGGAGATGGGAAACCACCGCGACGGTTCGGGCAACGGAATCGCGACTGACCCGATAAGCAGCGGCTTCCGATCAGGATGCAGCCGGGAGATAGGCCCCCGAGCGCGGACGCCCTGAGATCGCCCGTTGAATGTGAGGCCGCCGTAGGAAAGGAAAGGCCGTCTGGGAAACCAGGCGGCCTTTTTCTTTGCCTGCTCTTTGCTTCCCTGCCTGCTTATTGCGCAAGCTCCTTTTGGGTCGCGGCCGGACGTTACTTCGCCGCAAAGGAGACCGTCGAGCGATCGTATTCGCCGGACCCCATGCCGCCTTCGGCGAAGATTTTGTGTTCCGCGATCCATTCGAACGAGTCCTCGAATACCTGCTTCGAGTAGGGCTCGAATACGATTCTTTCTCCCGGTCCCCAGCGCCGCGTATCCATCATCGCATGGAAGCGATCGGGGAATTCTTTCTTGTAGTAGTGGGTGTAGAGTTCCGGACGAAGGTCGATGTCGCGCTGCGCCGAGCGCAGGGCGCGGAAGTAGCGGCGAACATCTTCCGGGTCCGGTGAGCCCTTGATCATGGCGGCGATCATGAAGGTGGTGTCGATGATCTTGCGGAAGCCGAGCTGCTCGGCGAGATAATAAGGCCCGCTGAACAGCGCCGCCGCCTCACTCTTGCCCTCGATCAGCCGCTCCATGCGGCTGAACAGCATGCCGTCCTCGAAGACCAGGTGGATGTTCGTGGCTGGCATATATTGTTCGAGCGCCTGGATCGTAGAGTAATGGCTTCCGGACTGGAAGCCGACCGAGATCGGCACATCCGCGAGATCCGCCGGGGTCCGCACCTTCGAGCCGGCAGCAACAAAAATTCCCGACGGTGCGATCGAGTACAGGTCCGAATACAATTTGGCATGGCCGTTCGACGCGGCGACATTCACCGTCCAGTGACAGGCGCAACTGACGTTGGCCTCGCGGCCCTGCTCGATGCTCTGGAAGGCACCTTGCCCGCCCTTGTTGTGGTGCTGGCCCCCGGTTGAACGGATCAGCTCACGGAACTCGTAGTCCAGCCCTTCGTCGTGGAAATAGCCCTTTTCATCTGCAACCCACTCCTGGAGGCGGAAATGCGGCTCGACGATGAATTTGGCCATGGGATTCTCCACTGTTGCCGGGGATTGCCAATTGTCGTTGACCAAAAGCCTATCTCGCGCCAGGGTTTTACGCCACTGCGCCCGCCATGATTTAATCGGGAGCGGAACGGGCCTGATCGCGCTCCAGCAGCCCAAGCCTGCGCGCCAGCCACTTTGTGGTCGGTGCCTGAATCAAGATCGTCATCAAAATCGCAAGGAACACGACCGAGGCGATCATCTGTGCGCCTGGCGCTTTCATGCCGAGCAAAAGGCCGGCGAGCGCCGCCGGAATGACGCCGGTCTCCCGCGTCCAGCACATCAAGAGCATCTCCTGGATGCTCCATCGCGCGCGGCGGTCGGGCAGGGCGCACAGGAAGACGGTCGCCGGACGGGCAACCAGCATCAGGATGGCGACAATGAAGACGCCATCCATTGCATAGCGGCCGACCAGCGTGAAATCGACTTGCGCCCCAAGCAGGATGAAAATGAAAATCCGCATGATGAATGCGGTGGTCAGGACGAATTCATCGAGTTTTTGCGCCTCGCCCGCTTCCATTCGGAAACCGAAGACTTCCTTGTTGCCGAGCACGATACCGAATACGAACACCGCCATGAAGCCGCTGGCGTGAAGGCCGCTCGCGGCGAAATAGGCGGCGATTACCGCGACCAGCGTGACAATCGGCGCATATTCCGCCAGAAATGCCCATCTTTCGTGGGCGATCAGGAGCGCTGCCAGATATCCGAGCAGGATGCCGGCGACGATGCCGATGACGGTTTGCTCCACCAGCGCTGCCAGCGATGATGACAGCGAAAACTCGGCGCCCCCGGCTGCCGCCGACAACAGGCCAAGCGTGACGATCGCCGACATGGCATCGTTGAAAGCCGATTCGCTCATTACCGTTTGCGCCACTCGATCCCTGATATGAACCTGGCGGAAAATCGGCACCAGCGTTGCCGGGTCGGTCGAGGCCAGCGACGCACCCAGAAGCATTGCAATGCTTGCGGGGATGCCGAAAAGATAATGGGCGGCAAGGCCGGTGATGCCGGCCGTGATCAGCACACCGATGGTGGCGAGGACGACGATTGTGATCCACACGCCTTTGAGGACGTCCAATCGCAACGCCGCACCGCCATCGAAGAGAATGTAGCTCGCGCCGAACAGCAGGATGATCTGGTTCAGCGCCGAGTCCGCCTTGATGTCGACAAATCCCAGCGCGTGCGGACCGATTGCAATCCCGGCAACCAGGAACACCGCGACATCCGGAATCCTGATTTTTTGCGCCATAAGCCCAGCGATCGTCCCAACCGCCAGAATGAGACCGCAACTCAGCAGCGTGTGCCTTGCAATCTCGATGGAGGTAGACGGTTCCACGTCGCTAGTGTCCCGGTTCTGCCGTTCGTATTGACGCGTTTTCTTCACGCGAACCGATTGCGGTCCGCCTGAAAACGCCGTATCCGCGCCCGCGATCAAGGGCCCGTCCACCGTGGTCCATGCGCTCGCGGCCAGAACAAGACCCCGGCCGCCGCAAATAGTCACGCAAGCTGCCGAGGTTTACACGAAGGAACGACGTGCAGAGCACCAGAAAAACCGCTTCGGTGACGAAAGGTTTTAGCAGCTCGCCCAGCGGTGGCGCCGCGCTGCAACGGCGCGGGTGCCCTGACCCCCGAGCCATGCCAATGCTTGCACCGGAAGGGCGATGACGCTTTTCGTCACGATGATCATCTGGTTTGGTACGGCGGGCCCCGCAAACATGCGGCAACGCTTCGATCGCGCCAAGTAACATCTGGTTACCGTCTGTTTCTGCGCTGACTGTTGCAGCCGGATGATGTGCGCAGGTATGAGTTTCGTTCAGTCCGGGCATCTTCTTGGCAATCGAAATGGAGGCACAGCGGTGCTCAAGCTTCCGCCGCCCGTCTGGGCGCTGGTCTATGTTCTCATCGCTCTCGTAGTCAGCTGGCAATTGGGCTGGCCCAGGCTGCCGGGCTTTCCGCTTCCCACCCTCGGCCTTATCCTTGCGTTGGTACCCTGGATTCTGCCCGTGTGGGCTGTCGCGGTGTTTCGCCGCGAGGGCACCGAAATCAACCCGATGTCGCCGACCAACCGCGTGCTTATCGTCGATGGGCCGTACCGTTACACCCGCAATCCGATGTACCTCGGGCTGGTGCTGGTTACGCTCGGCATCGCGGTTTGGGTCGGCGCGTGGCCGATGTTTCTTGCGCCGATTGCCCTCTTTGCCACTGCAAACTGGGTTCACATCCCCTTCGAAGAGGCCAAGATGCGCCGCCAATTTGGAGCGGCGTTCGATGAATATGTCGGCCGCGTTCGGCGATGGGTTTGAGTTGCCGAGTTTAGCCTGATCAGAGAAAGCAGCGGCGCGACCCGTTTGGGCTCTAATTGAACGCCCGCAGCCACGCACCGATTTCCTGTGCGGCTACATTGGCCTGCTGCAAAAGCTTGCCCATGGTGAAGAAGCCGTGGAATTGGCCCGGGAAGGTGCGATATGTCACGGCAACGCCGGCTTCCTTCAGGCGTCTTGCGTATTCGTCGCCTTCGTCACGCAGGGGATCGGCGCCCGCGGTCAGCACATAGGCCTGCGGCAAACCAACCAGCGTATTGGCTCGCGCGGGCGAAGCACGCCAATCGCTGATGTCGGCAGCGCCGTTGAGATAGTGATTGCAAAACCATTTGATGACGGAATGCGTCAGCAGGATGCTGGTCTCGGGTTCGCTGTGCGAGGGCTGGGTCATCGCAAAATCGGTCGCCGGATAGATCAACACCTGGCCTGCAATCGCAGGACCATCGCCGTCGCGCGCGGCGATTGCCACCACCGTCGCCAGATTGCCGCCTGCGCTGTCGCCGCCTACCACCAGCCGCGAGGCGTCGACGCCAAGCTCGCTCGCGTGAGCCGCGATCCATGCCGTGGCCGCGATGGCGTCGTCGACGGCGCTCGGAAACTTGTGTTCGGGCGCAAGGCGATAGTCGACCGAAATGACGATGAGCTGGCCCTCGTCGGCCAATTTTCGGCAGGCGACGTTGTGCGTGTCGAGGTCGCCGATCACCCAGCCGCCGCCGTGGAAGAACACCAGGCACGGCGATAGCCCGTTTGTTTGTCTTAGCGTCTTTGGCGTGTAGATGCGCGAGGCAATCGATCCGTGAGGGGCGGGGATCGAGAGCGGCATGACCGCTTTCAGATCGGGCGGCTCGGGATTGGTGACGAAGCGCGCCTGCCGGTAATATTCGCGCGCCTCGTCGGGCGAGAGCGTCTCATACGCAGGCCGGCCTGCTTCCTGAAATGCCTTGAAGACGAATGCGGCGTCGGGATCGAGGGTAACGGGCATGGGGCGTAAGTCCTGGTTCCGGTAGGGGCCGTTGGGGATGACATTTGGTTGTCGTGGGACGTGACGTCAGCTCGCAATACGTCCCCCGTCTACCGTGTAGGCGGAGCCTGAGACGTAGCTTGCCTCGTCGGAAGCAAGGAATGCCACGATGGAGGCGACCTCGTAAGCCTGTCCCAGCCGCCGCGCCGGAATCCGCTCCACGATCTTGTCGGACGGCACGGGGTTTTTACCGGGGTTGCGACCTTCGATGATCGCACTCAGCATACGGCTCTCGATCAATCCGGGACAGACGCAATTCACGCGCACGCCGGTTGCGGTGCATTCCACGGCGGCGCTTTTGGTGAGGCCGATCACCGCATGCTTGCTGGCGGTGTAGGCCGCAATCTCGGGCGCTCCGACCAGGCCGGCAATCGAGGCCGTGTTGATGATGCTGCCCTTGTTCTGTTTGAGCATTACCGGCAGAACGTGCTTGAGGCCCAGAAAAACACCTATCACATTGACGTTGATGACCTTCCGAAAGGCTTCGAGCGGGTATTTCGCGATGGGCGTGATTTCGCCCTCGACGCCGGCATTGTTGTAAAACACGTCAATGGTGCCGAATTTATCGACCGCCGCGCGCACGTAACCATCGACCTCGTCCTCGCGCGTCACGTCGGCAGCGACCGCAAGGGCCTGCGCGGAGTGCGGCAAATCGGCGATCGCGGCTTGCACATCCCTTTGCAGACGGTCGACCGCGACAATGCGCGCCCCGCGCTCGGCCAACAGCCGCATCGTCGCCATCCCAATGACGCCGGCAGCGCCGGTGACAACGGCAATCCTGCCGTCCAGTCGGAAGCTGCGGTCGGTCATTTGTTTTCCTCCGGTGCTGCCGTTCTTGCTGACGGCACGCGATCTTTGTTGCAGCCGACTATTCCATCTGTCGCGCGGGCTGAAAAGGTGCGGCAGGCGCAAAGGCGCGCCCATCGTTGCCGCCGCAAATATACCAGAGGGGGAGTGTCCCAAACCGCCCTTTCCCCGCCGTATTCGGCGTGTTAACCGGGGGGTCTGCGAGGGGCGGCAGCGTTTACGATGTCGCAAGCCCGATTTGCCTGCTAAAGCCGCGAGATGCTTCGAACCATTGTCCTGACCGGTTTTGCGGCCTTTATTGCCGCTGCGACGATACCGCTTGCGCCGCCCGCGCGCGCGCAGATTGGCAATATCTTTTCCGATTCTCCGAGGCCACCAGGCAATGTCCCCCGTGGCAATCAGCAACAGGCGGTGCCTGACGACGAGGAGGAGGTGCCGGAACTGCCGCGAGGCCGATTGCTGCCGACCCCGAACCGTCCGCTACCGGGGCAGGGGGTGCCCCCGCCCGGATCCGTGCAATCGCAGCCGCTCGCTCCGCCACCGGGCACGACCGTAGTTCCGCAGAATGGGCAGCCCGCGGTCGGGGTGGCACCGCCGCAGCCCAATCAGGGTGTCGCGGTGGCACCACCTGGCGCCAATCCTTCGGCTCCCGGTCAGCGTCAGCAGAAGGGTGTTCCGCAGACGCCGGCGACATTGCAGCCGGGCGACGAGGTGGTCGCCGAGCCGCCGGCGCAGAAGATCGTCAACAAGAAGGCAAGCTTTTCGGGTCTCGACAAGATCACCGGCCGCATCATCAATTTTGACGAGGACATCGGCGAGACCGTCCAGTTCGGCGCTCTGCGCGTGAAGACCGACGCCTGCTATACGCGCCCGGCGACCGAGGCCGCCAATACGGACGCGTTCGTCGAGGTTGACGAGATCACCCTTCAGGGCGAGGTGAAGCGGATTTTTTCGGGCTGGATGTTCGCGGCAAGCCCCGGCCTTCATGGCGTGGAGCACCCGATCTACGATATCTGGCTGACCGACTGCAAGGCTCCTGACATCACCATCGTCAGTACACAGCCCGATCTGCCGAAACCAGCGCCGCCCCCGCCGCAGCAGAAGCGGCCGCCGCCGGCGAAACAGGCCCAACGACCGCTGCCGCCGCAGCAGCAATTCCAGCAGCAACAGCCGCCGCCTCCACCGCCGCCGCAACCCGGCGGGCTGTTCGGCATCTTCAGGCAATAGAAGTTCAGGCAACAGAAGTTCAGGCAATAGAAGTTCAGGCAATGGGTGCCGCCGCCTTGCCGCGAGCCGCTATGATCTGTAGCGCGCTCGCGCCGCTGATCGGCCGATCGATCGGCAATCTGGCGAAATCCGCTTCACCCCTGATCGCCTTGTCGAGCAGGGCAGTGTAGCGCCGCCGCGGGACTTCGGCGGCGCCGAAGCTGCGCAGGTGTTCAGTCACGTATTGGGTGTCGAGCAGCTCGAATCCGCCGGCGATCAGGCGCGCGACCAGATGCACGAGCGCGACTTTCGAGGCGTCGCGCTGGTTGTGAAACATGCTTTCGCCGAAGAAGGCCCGGCCGAGGTTGACGCCGTAAAGTCCGCCGACGAGGTCATCGTCCTTCCAGACCTCGACGCTGTGGGCATGTCCGAGCTTGTGCAGGGCGACATAAAGATTGCGGATGCGGTTGTTGATCCAGGTATCCTCGCGGCCGGGCCGCGGAGCCGCACAGCCGGCGATGACGGCCTTGAACGCGGTGTCGACGGTGACGGTGAGGGTTTCGGAGCGCACCGTGCGTGCCAGACGAGAGGTGACGCGAAACCCGTCCAGGGGAATCACGCCGCGTATTTCCGGTTCGACCCAGAACAGGTTTGGGTCATCGGCGCTCTCGGCCATGGGGAAAATGCCGCAGGCATAGGCGCGCAGGAGAACTTCGGGGGTGATTTCGGAAGAAGCGGAGTCGCGCGACGTCATGGCTTCGAAAGGATAGCAGGATCACCGCAAAAGACGAATTGGGCGTTGGTCGATGACGAACCTGCTTTTGCGCGACCTCGCACGGCATGAGCCGGGCACGTGTTCAGGGCTCGCCTCCACGATTCTCATTCGACGTATCGGCTACTGGCTTGCCGCCTCGCAGGACGGCTTCACTGCGGGAGTTCCAACGCGGCCAAACCGCAGGACAATCCGGGTCCCGGCATGAGCTTCGTCGCGCTCGACGGTTGCGGAAAGCTTCGAGGCCATCGCGGAGACGATGCGCTGTCCCATGCCGGTCGAGCGCGGATCCGACCTGGCGCTGAGGCCGACGCCGTCATCGGCAATCGACAACATCAGGGCGTCGCCTTGCGCGGTGAGCTCGACATGGATCGGTCCGGCGCCGTCGGGATAGGCATATTTCACCGCGTTCATCACGAGCTCGTTGACGATGATGCCGATCGCGACCGCGCGATCCGGGTCGATCTCGATTGCCTGCGCGTTCAATGTCAGGCGGGACATCTTGTTGCCCTCCGCAGACCTCCTGAGATCCTCGAGCAGCGCGTCGAGATACTGGTTCAACAGCACGCTCTTCAGGTCGTGCGAGGTGTAGAGCCTGCGGTGAACCTGCGCCACCGCCGCAACCCGTCCCATTGCATTGGTCAGCGCAGCCTTGACGTCCTCCTGCGCGCTCGAATTGGCTTGCAGATGCAGAAGCGAGGCAATGATCTGCAGACTGTTGCCGACGCGGTGATTGACTTCGCGCAGCAGCAACTCGCGCTCGGCGGCAAGTGCCGCGAAGCGGTCGCGGGAGGCGTGCACCTCGGCCTCCGCGTCGTCGCGCGCCTTTTGCAGGAGAGACTGCCGCAGCGCGCCATCGATAGCGACCTGGAGCAGTGGGATAAAATCGCCACTTGCATCCTTGACCAGATAGTCGGCTGCGCCGGCTTTCAGGGCGGTGACGGCGATCGTCGAATCCTGCGCGGCGGTTACGAATACCACAGGCGGGGCGTTGGGGATCGCCAGTATCCGCTGAGCGTTTCCAGGCCATCCAGACCAGGCATGTATTGATCGAGCGCGACCACATCGATGCCGCCGTGCGCCAGCCGCTCCAGTCCCTCCGCGCCGCTGCTGGCGTGAATGACCTTGAAGCCGAGCCGCGTCATGCCGCGATCGATGAGGCGGGCCGTCGCCTCGTCATCGTCGATGTACAGCAATGTGGGCGTTGCGGAGCTCATGTCGCGGCGGGTGGTACCTGAATGACCGAGAAGAACAGTCCCAATTGTCGGATTGCGTTGGCAAAATTTTCGTAGTTCACCGGTTTGGTGATGTAGACGTTGCAGCCCAGTTCATAGCAGCGTTTGATCTCGACGGAGTTGTCTGTCGTGGTCAGCACCACTACCGGCGTGCATTTGAGATACCTGGTCTGCTTGACCCGCCGCAGGATGTCGATGCCGGTCATGTCCGGCAGGTTGAGGTCGAGCAGGATCAGCAGTGCCTCGCCCTTGTGGTCGAGGCCGGAACCATCGCCGCCGAGCAGATAGCGCAGTGCATCTGTACCATTGCTGAACGGCAGAACCTCGTTGTTGACGCCGGAACGACGGATGTTCCGCTCGATCAGACGAGCATGGCCCTCGTCGTCTTCGATCATGATGATTTTTACTGGCTTATTCATGAATCCCTGTTCCGATTGGTGGCCCTCCAATAGATGGGCAGCGTTATCGTGAACGTGCTGCCCTCATCAAGTTCCGATGCTACCGACATGGTGCCTCCCAACCGTCGCACCAGAGTCCGCACGTGAGCAAGTCCTATCCCCTGTCCCGGCCTGTCCTGCGTGCCGGCGCGGCGGAACAGGTCGAAAATGCGCTCGTGGTCCTTCGGATCGATGCCCCGGCCATTGTCGGAAACCTCGAAAATCGCAAGGTTGAGCCGGGTCCGGCCGCGCACGGAAATTTCGCCGGGAACTCCGGGCTTGAGGTATTTGAGTGCGTTGTCAAGCAGGTTGGAGAAAATCTGCTCGAGAGCAAGGCGGTCGCTTACGAGCTCGGGAAGCGGCTCAATGCGAATTTGTGCTTGAGCCTCCGAAGCCTGATGCGCCACGGTTGCGACAACGGCCTCGATCAGTTCGCGCGTGTCGATCCGCACGGGCAGGAATTCGCGTCGTCCCTCTCTGGTCAGATTGAGGATGGCCGAAATCAGGCGGTCCATTTTGGCTATCGACGATTTGATGAACTCCAGCGCCTCGGAGAAGTCCTCCAGCAGCCGCTTGTCCTCGCCCTCAAGGACGGGTTCGTCCTTTGCATCGTCGAGCGGCGTTGGCGGCGCCGCGGCCGCAACACGGCGAAGCATGGCTATCCGCTGGAAGATATCGGCGCGCAATTCCTCAAGTTCGCTGGTAAAGCCCATGATGTTGACCAGCGGCGAGCGAAGGTCGTGGCTGACGATGTAGGCGAAGCGCTGGATTTCGTCGTTGGCCTCCCGAAGGTCGGCGGTACGCTCCTCGACAGTGGCTTCGAGGTTGAGATTGGAATCACGCAGCAGCACCTCGGCATGATCACGGGCGCGCGCAGAGCGCCGTATCAGAAAGATCGAGATGCCGGCCAGCATGATCACGAGAGCCGACCCGGCGACCGTGACGCCGGAGGCCAGCCGCTGTGTGCGGTCTGCTTCCGCGGTTCGAAGCGAGAACAGGCGGTTCTCTTCGGCGCGCATCGCGCCGGCGATTTCATCGACCTGTTGAATTGAGTCTTTTGTGCTCGACTGACGCAGCAACGCGATGCCGCCGGCGCCGTCGTTGCGTTTGACGAATTCGATCGCCTTTGCCAACTGGACGAGCCGTTCCTGGATCGGCGCGCGCAGCTTTTCGCTGTTTTCGATTTGCACCGGATTGTCGCCGGCAAGGCGAGCCAGCTTGTCGATAGCGGGGATGATGCTTGCAACCGACGCTTCGTGTTCGGCGAGAAAGTGCGCGTCGGCGGTCAGAAGATATCCCCGCGCTGCACTTTCGGCGCTTCGGATCTGCAGCAGCACGGTCGAAATCTGGTTCTCCACCTCGACCGTGTGCACGACCCAGGCGTTATCCTCTCGCGCTTGGTTGACGAGGATCACCGAGGTGGCGCTGATGGCAACCAGCACGAGGAACGCCGCCGAAAGCAGCAGGATCTGGCCAACCGCGCGCTGTCGCCGGGACTGAGGCTTTCCAGATATCTTGCGAGACGAAATCTAAAGATCCCCCGAACGGGAAATGTTCCCAACGCACCGAAACGCCGTTCGCAGCGTTTGGTTCCACGACTTAGGACTTTTTTGGGCGAGCTCTTCAGGCCGGCGGCTGACCGGCCAGGTACTGTTCCAGCCAGTGGATGTGGTAGTCGCCGTCGATGATGTCAGGCTCCCGCACCAGCGCCCTGAACAGGGGTAGCGTGGTTTCGATGCCGTCGACCACCATTTCGTCCAGGGCACGGCGCAACCGCATCAGGCATTCGCCGCGAGTTTTGCCTTGCACGATCAGCTTGCCCACCAACGAGTTGTAATAGGGCGGGATGACGTAGCCCTGGTATACGGCGGAATCGATGCGAACGCCGAGGCCCCCCGGAGGATGATACTGCAAGATCTTGCCGGGGGAGGGACGAAACGTCACCGGGTTTTCGGCATTGACGCGGCATTCGATCGCGTGGCCGTTGATGACCACTTCCTCCTGTGTCAGCGGAAGATCGCCACCGGCGGCGATGCGGATCTGCTCGAGCACGAGGTCGATACCGGTGATCATTTCGGTCACGGGATGTTCGACCTGGATGCGGGTATTCATTTCGATGAAGTAGAATTCGCCCTCCTCGTAGAGAAATTCCACGGTGCCGACGCCGAGGTATTTCATCTGCTGCATCGCCTTGGCGACGGTAGCGCCGATTTTGGCGCGCGCGGCCGCATCGAGAGCGGGCGAGGGGCCTTCTTCCCAGACTTTTTGATGGCGGCGTTGCAGCGAGCAATCGCGTTCGCCCAGATGGATCGCCCCGCCGCGGCCATCGCCGAGCACCTGGATCTCGATGTGACGGGGCTTCTGAAGATACTTTTCCAGATAGACCGAGGCATCGCCGAAAGCGGATTTGGCTTCGTTGGCGGCCGTCGACAGCGCGAGCATCAGGTCCTGCTGCGTCTGCGCCACCTTCATCCCGCGCCCGCCGCCGCCCGCGGCCGCCTTCACCAGAACCGGAAAACCGATGCCTTGCGCGATCGCGATGGCGTCGTCATTGGGGCCGACCGCGCCATCGGAGCCGGGCACCACGGGAATCCCGAGCTTTTTTGCCGTCTTCTTGGCCTCGATCTTGTCGCCCATCAAGCGGATGTGCTCGGCCTTCGGCCCGATGAAATGCAAATTGTGCTCGGCGAGGATTTCGGCAAAACGGGCATTTTCCGACAGGAAGCCGTAGCCTGGATGCACCGCATCGGCGCCGGTGATTTCGCATGCGGCGAGCAGCGCGGGCACGTTGAGGTAGCTGTCTTTTGATGGCGGCGGGCCGATACAGACGCTCTCGTCGGCGAGGCGAACGTGCATGGCGTCCGCGTCGGCGGTGGAATGCACCGCGACGGTGTTGATGCCAAGCTCCTTGCACGCGCGCAGAATACGCAGTGCTATTTCGCCGCGATTGGCTATCAGGATCTTGTCGAACATGTTTTCCCAGGGCGAATGGCGGATGGCCAATGGCGAAGGGTTTGAGCGAAAACTACTCGCCCTTGGCCACTCGCCATTCGCCTCATTCAATGATCACCAGCGGTTCGCCGAATTCGACTGGCTGTCCGTCTTCGATCAGAATTTGCGTGACCGTGCCGGCGCGCGGGGATGGAATCTGGTTCATCGTTTTCATCGCTTCGATGATCAGCAGCGTTTGTCCGACCGAAACCCTGGCGCCGACCTCGATGAAGGGTTTTGCCCCGGGCTCGGGAGCCCAATAGGCAGTGCCGACCATCGGCGAGGGAACCGCGCCGGGATGCTCGGAAAGGTCGGCTGCGGCGCCAGGCGCCGAAGATGCCGCCACTGCCGGCGCCGAAGCTGTTGCCCCAATTGCGGTGGAGACTGACGCGACTGATGCGGCAATGCTGATGTTGCGCGCGACGCGGACCCTCAAGCCTGCACGTTCGATTTCGATCTCGGTGAGGCTGGTTTCATCGAGCAGGAGAGCGAGTTCGCGAATCAGCGCGCTGTCGCTGCCTGAGATTTTTGCGGCCGGTTTATCCGCCATGATCTTGATCCAGAATCTCCCTGATGGCGACGAGCGGACAGGTCAGGCCTCGGCCTTGACGCCGATCCTGGCCGCAAGGCCATTGATCGCGAGCCTGTAGCCGTCGATGCCGAAGCCGCAAAGCGTCGCGAAGGCAGCCTTCGCTGTAAACGAATGATGGCGGAACCCCTCACGGGCGTGAATATTGCTGATATGAACTTCAACGGTCGGAATTTTGGCAGCGACCAACGCGTCGTGGAGCGCGATCGAGGTATGCGAATAGCCGCCGGCATTGATGATGATCCCGGCCGCCTTCCTTGCATGGGCCTCGTGGACGAAATCGATCAGTTCGCCCTCGCGATTGGACTGCTTGCAATCGACCCTCAGGCCGAATTGCGCCGACGTCTTTACGCACAATTTCTCGACGTCGGCGAGGCTGGCGTGGCCATACGCCTTGGGCTCGCGGGTGCCCAAGAGGTTAAGATTGGGGCCGTTAAGCACATAAATCGTCTGGGCTGCTGTCTTGGCCATCCAAATCTCGAAAATGCGGAGGTGGTGGGCGCGTTATAGGTTGCAACAGGCGCGAGGGGAAGCCTTTAAGCCCGCTGAAGCGCCGTCCAAATGCCTCATCCGCCTGGTAAAAACACCGGCAGAACCTACGGAAACCATTCGTTAACCAAGGCTGAAGAATGGCTCGGTCTGTGCTCGGGATGTGACCGCCCAGGAGGGCAGCCAAGAAAAAGGGCGGGCCGATGGCCCGCCCCGGATTCGCGTTTCAGTCGCGATCAGGCCTCGAGAACGGCCACGATCTCGAGCGTTCGCGGATCCACCACCACGATCTCGTTGCGGACGAGGAAGAACTCGTAACCGCGCCACTCCGGATAGATCGTCACGATTTCCGCCGGAAGCGGGTGGAAGCCGATGTCGCGCGGAACGCGGGTGCCGATCGAAACCGCGAAGTTTACGTTGTTGACGGGAGCAATATGCTGATCCCTGATCACGGTGGTGATCCGGGTACGCTGCTCGGTCGTCAACTTGGAACCTGCGCCGGCCTGACCAACGGTTTCCGACCGGCCCTCGCGGCCTTCAGCCTTCATGCCGTTGCGGTCTTCGCGGCCTTCAGCCTTCATGTTGCCGCGCTCCTCGCGGCCCTCGGCCTTGGTGTTGCCGGTGCGATCCTCGCGGCCTTCAGCCTTCATGTCCTTGCCGGCAGCGCCCTTTTCATTCTGCGTGCTCTTCGACCTTTCTTCGCTCTGCGTGCTCTTGGACTTCTCGCCTTTCATGTTGTCCTGCGCCGATTTTTCTTCCCTGGCGGGGGACTTCATGTCCTGAGCCTGCTGGGCCTTCGTGCCCTGGGGCTGCATCTTTTCCTGGGACTGGGTCGACTTCATGCCGTGCTCGGCTCCGCCCTCCCGATTCATCGGAGTAGCCGAGGGCGCGCTCTGCTGCGTTCCAGGGGTCGCCGCCGGCGCTTCCTTGCTCGCACCGGTTCCCTGCGCATAGGCGAAACCGGTTCCGGCGATCAGTGCCGCCGTGGCCGCAGTGATCATAAAGCGATTAAACATCTAGTCTCTCCTCACGTGTTGTCATTGCCCGCCGGACAACGAAAGGAGATCGGGTGAGTTCCGCAATTTCTCTGGTTCCGTGAAATATGTTTTCTGAATGCGTGATGAGTTTTATGAATGCGTGATGAATTGTCGCGGCACGAGAATGGCAAAGAAAAAGGCCGGCGAGATTCGCCGGCCTTTTGTTCGAAGTGAATTTCTCGGCGTTTGACGATCAAGCTAGCATGTCGCCTTGCCGCAGCGGGCGACGCCGATCTTCTCCTTGAGGCCCTCCAGACCAATTGCGCCGACCACGATCTGCTTGCCGATGACGTAGCTTGGCGTGCCGTTCATGCCCATCGCGTCGGCAAGCTTGAAGTTTTCCTCGATGGTGGCGCGCACTTCCGGGCCTGCCAGATCCTTTTCGATCCTGCCAACATCAAGACCGGCGTCCTTCGCTGCCGCCAGCGCGCGTGCCTTGTCCGCCGGACCGCGACCGCCGAGCAGCTTCTGGTGAAAATCGAGATATTTTTTGCCGCTCGGGTCCTGCATCCGCACGGCGACCGCCACCTGCGCTGCTTCGACGGAACCCTGGCTCAGCACGGGAAATTCCTTGAGCACCACTCTCAGCTTGGGATCCGACTTCATCAGATCGAGCATGTCGGCCATGGCGCGCTTGCAGTAGCCGCAATTGTAATCGAAGAACTCCACGAAGGTTACGTCGCCGTCCTTGTTGCCCAGTATGACGCCACGCGGCGAATTGAAAATCGTCTCCGAATTTTCAGTCACGCTCGCTTCGTGCTTTTCGGCTTCGGCTGCAGCCTGGCGCTTGTTCAGCTCGGCCATCGCCTCTTCCAGCACCTCGGGGTGGGCGACCAGGTAGTTCTTGATGATTGTCTCGATCTCGCCACGCTGGCCGTCGGAGAAACCTTGCGCTCTGGTGGCCCCTGGCAAGGCGCACAATGCCAACGCAGCAATGGCGGTAACGAGCAGGCGGAGCGGGGGCATCGGCAAATCCTTTGTCAGTGAGGTCTCAAGGCAAGTTTCTGGCAGGACCGGTTCTTAAGAACGTCTTCGGCTCGGAATTGTTCGGGTCGGTGAATTTGGCGTTATTCTTCTGGCCGGGCAGCGGCTTTGCGGTGACGATGTCGTCGGCCTTGACCCATCCGGGCGTACCGACGGCGAAGCGAGTTTTGGCACGCGAGGCGAGATCACGCGCCGTCTTGTTGTCTCCGCGGAGAAACGCCGCCTGTGCCGATGCAAGGTCGGCCTCCGCCAAATCTCCCTTTCGTCCATAGGCCATGGCCAGTTGCATATAACCGAGCGGCTGTTCGGTCTCACGTGACACGGCGGCACGCAGAATCGAAATGGCCTCGTCGGTATAGGCCTTGTTATCCGTCGCCACGAGCGCCTGCCCAAGTAACATCTCGATGAGCGGCGCGTTATTCGACAACTGCACCGCCTTTCGCAAGGGGACTATCGCTTCGGCCGGCCGGCCACCTTCCATCAGCGCCTGCCCACGCAATTCATAAAAGTACGGATTGCCGGGCTGGGCCTGGATCAGTCCGTCGATCTGCACGAGGGCGGTGCGCAAATCGCCGTGGAGATAGGTCGAGATGGCGTGGGCATAGCGGGCCGGAAGGCTTTCGTTTGACAACGGATAACGCCGATAGACGGTCTCTTGCCGCTCCAGGAAGCCGGAAATCTTGGCGCGCATCATGTCATGACGCAGTTGCAGCGCCGGATCGTCCTTCCTGTCCCAATAAGGGCTTGTGCGGGCCAATTCCTCCAAAGCGGCGACGCGCTCGGCCGGCATCGGGTGCGACTGGAAGTAGGGGTCGGCGCCCTGAGCCGCAAAGAGGGTTTCATTGCTCAGGCGCTTGAAGGTCTCGTACATCCCCTTGGCGGATTGACCCGTCGCCGTCAAAAACTTCACGCCGGCGCGGTCGGCGCTTTCTTCCTGCTGGCGCTGATAGGACAGCAGGGAATGAATGATCATGCTCTGCGGTCCCGCAAGCGCGGCGGCACCAACATTGGTCAGGCCGCTATTGCCGTTGTTGCTTTTGGCACCAGCCGCGATGGCGCCGACGCCCAGCAGCATCGCGATGATCATCTGGGTCTGAGCCTGCGCAAGTTGCTCGCGCAGTCTGGCAAGATGGCCGCCTGCCAAGTGGCCGGTCTCGTGCGCCAGCACCCCGATGATCTGGTTCGGGGTCTCCGATTGCAGGAGCGCTCCATGGTTGACGAAAATCCGCCGACCGTCGGCGACGAAAGCGTTGAACACCGCCTGATTGATGATCGTGACCTGAATGTTCTGTTTCTCGAGACCGGCAGCCCGCAGAATCGGTCTTGAGTAGTCACGAAGCAGTTGCTCGGTCTCCGTGTCGCGGAGGATCGCCAATCCCTTCTCCTCCTGGGCGAGGGCTGCCAGCGGCGCAAGCGTGAGCGCGAGCGCAGTGGCGAGGGCGGTCAGTTTCGTCGTTTTCCGGAGCAGGGCTATGCGGAGCAGCATCGATCAGTCTTTTAATGATTGGCGGCTGGCCTGATACGAGATATGCCCTAACAAACCGCCGAATGAGGCTAGTCTTGGGCGGGGCGAGAGATATCAGAAATTGATGCTTGATGCGATACTTGGAGAGCGTGCACGGGGCCTGTTGATGGCGTCCGGACGAAGCAATGTTCCACCCTTCATGGTGATGGACGTAATGGCGGCCGCCGCGCGGATCGAGGCGGCCGGCGGCCACGTCATCCATATGGAAGTCGGGCAACCGGCGGCACCAGCGCCGAAATCGGCAATACTGGCCGCGCACGCGGCTCTTGACGGTGCAAGGATCGACTACACCTCGGCGCTGGGAATTCCGTCGCTGCGGCAGCGTATCTCCCGCCACTATCGCGAGACTTACGGGTTTGCGGTCGATTCCGAACGAATTATCGTCACTACCGGTTCGTCGGGCGCGTTCATCCTGGGCTTTCTTGCCATGTTCGAACCCGGCGATCGGGTCGCAGTCACGGTTCCCGGCTATCCCCCGTATCGGCACATTCTGACCGCGCTTGGCTGCGAAGCGGTCATGATCGAAACATCGAGCGAGAATCGCCATGCCCTGACCGGTGAGGCGCTGCTTGCTGCGCACCGAAAGGCACCGCTCAAGGGCGTGCTGGTCGGAAGTCCGGCCAATCCGACCGGTACGATGATGTCACGCGAGGCGCTGACAGGTCTGATCGCGGCCTCCGATAGTGCCGGTATCCGGTTCATTTCGGACGAAATCTATCATGGGCTTGACTATGCGTTCCCGGCCGTATCGGCGATCGAGCTTTCTTCCGATGCGCTGGCGATCAATTCGTTTTCAAAATACTTCTGCATGACCGGGTGGCGGGTCGGCTGGATGGTGGTGCCCGAATCGCTGGTTCGCCCCATCGAGCGGCTGCAGCAGAATCTGGCGATCTCGGTTCCGACGCTGTCCCAGATCGCGGCCGAGGCGGCATTCGAGGGCCGCGCCGAAATGGAGGGGGTGAAACGCGGCTACGAGGAAAACCGGCGAATACTGATCGAAGGGTTGCCCCGCGCGGGCCTGACCAAATTTCTGCCCGCCGACGGCGCGTTCTACCTTTACGCCGACGTCTCCGATTTCACCTCCGACAGTTTCAAATTTGCCGGAGAGATGCTGGAAAAGGCGCACGTTGCCGCAACACCCGGCATCGACTTCGATCCCCTTCACGGTCACAGGTTCATCCGCTTTTCGTATGCGCGTTCGGCCTCCGAAATGCATGAGGCCGTCGAGCGTATTGCGCGATGGCTTGGGTGAAGCAAGTTTTCAACGCCGAGAATGACCGGCGCCATTGACACCGCGATCACAATTGATTTTGTGCTCTCCGGGGCCGCAAGGCGATCGGCGATCCATGGTATCCCGATTCCGAAGTTCGTGTCATGGTGCGGCAGGCCTCGTTTGCGACCTTCGGAAATCGAAGGGACACCAGCAACTGAAGCAGGGGTGAAATCCATGGCGGCAACGATCGCAACCGCAGGCCCGACGCGCGCAGCGAAACCCTGGTACAGGGTGCTTTACATCCAGGTACTCATCGCCATCGTCCTTGGCGCCCTCATCGGCTGGAAATTCCCCGATTTCGCAACCAATGACTGGATCAAGGCGCTCGGCGAGGGCTTCATCAAGCTGATCAAGATGGTGATCGCGCCGATCATCTTCTGCACGGTGGTTTCCGGCATCTCGCATATCCAGGACGCCAAAAAAGTCGGCCGCATCGGCATCAAGGCGCTGGTCTATTTCGAGGTGGTCTCGACATTTGCACTGGTCATCGGGCTTCTGGTCGGAAATCTGGTCCGCCCCGGCGCCGGCTTTGGCGGAGCGATGGCTGACGCGCAAAAAGTGGCTACCTACGCCGAGCAGGCCAAAGCCCAGAAGAGCGTCGATTTCTTCCTTCACATCATCCCCGATACGGTGGTCGGTGCCTTCGCAAGCGGTGAAATCCTCCAGGTACTCTTGTTTTCCATCCTGTTCGGCTTTTCGCTGATGGCCCTTGGCGAGCGCGGCCGCACCTTGCGCGCCTTCATCGACGATTCCGCGCAGGCGGTTTTCGGCGTGATCGCAATCGTCATGCGCGCCGCGCCGATCGGTGCATTCGGCGCGATGGCCTACACGATAGGCAAATTCGGTACCGGCGCCATCCTCAATCTCGTAGGCCTCATTGCGACGTTCTACGTCACTGCCGCACTTTTCGTGATCGTGGTGCTTGGCACAATCGCGCGGGTCGTCGGCTTCTCGATCTTCAAATTCCTTGCCTACATCAAGGACGAGCTGTTGATCGTGCTCGGTACCTCGTCTTCGGAAAGCGCGCTGCCTTCCCTGATGGAAAAACTCGAACGGCTTGGCTGTTCCAAGTCGGTGGTGGGTCTGGTGGTGCCAACCGGGTATTCGTTCAATCTCGACGGCACCAACATCTACATGACGCTTGCCACCCTTTTCATCGCCCAGGCGCTCGGTTTCGATCTGACGCTCGGCCAGCAGATCACCATCCTGCTGGTGGCCATGCTGACCTCGAAGGGCGCCTCCGGCATAACCGGCGCCGGCTTCATCACGCTTGCGGCGACGCTTGCCGTGGTCGATCCGCGGCTCGTTCCCGGCATGGCGGTCGTGCTTGGCATCGACAAGTTCATGAGTGAGTGTCGCGCGCTGACAAACATTTGCGGCAACGGCGTCGCCTGTGTGGTGGTGTCGTGGTGGGAGGGCGAACTCGACCGCGAGCGGTTGCTTGCCAATCTGGGGCGGCAGATCGATCCGACCGACGTGGAGACGGCGGTCACGACGGGGTAGTTCGGGTACGCTAATTAAGGGTACATGGTCGGCCAGTGGCACGGCTGACCGATGCCAATTTTTGCAGATCGTCAGTACTTCGCAATCACGCGGCCGCCCCAATCAAATCGATAGTTCGGGCCTGCGCACGATGTCGTCGGACAATTTGTGCGAAACCTCCAGCGTGAACGGCCCAAACAGCGACCGCCTCCCCGCATCCGGCACGTGGTTCCGATTATAGGTCGTTTCGAGTGGTGGCGGCCTTCTTCAGAATAATTCCGAACATCCCCTTTTTATTGAAACGCCTCAGGTCAGGGCGTAGAGGCTCGGCCTCGCAAACAATAGAATGAAGTCCAGAAAAAGATTGTGTAAAGCTATGGAAGCCCCGGTTCACATCGATATCATCGACGACGATCGCGCCACCGGGCCGCAAACTAGCCCACGCTCGGTCCATCTCAAAGCGAACGTTTCGTTCGCTGTGCAGACTGTCATGAACGAAAAGATCAATCTCGCCGAGTTGAGAAAGCAAGCCAGGCAAACGTCGCCTGCTTGAACCGAGAATATAGGACCATCGCTGCTGTAATCGACCGTCAATCGCTATACCAATTTCCTTTTTCCACTCAGGTTCCATTGGCGGCCGATCAATACTCCAGAGATGGCCACTCCCATTTCTCTCAAGCGCCTCAAGAATGAAGCGCGACGTGACGCCGTGCGCAACGCCGGTTTCAACGACATTTCCAGGTCTCAGATGGCGAACCAGGCACCAAATCGCGCGAACGAATCCGGCATCGCCATCATTCCAGCCCTTGAAGCTCGCCGGACCAACCCGAACTCCTTTGTCCTCCAGTTCACTCATCACTTTAGGCCACAAAGCGTCGAATTCCGACTTCACTGCGGCTGGCGACGAGAGATCAAGCAGACAACGCAACCTGGACTCCCATGCGTCGTCGGTGTTGTAGAGGTCTGGTGGCGTGTGCCCTTCTCGGTATGCCGCGTACTGTTCCCGGACCCGTAACCATGACTCCAGTGGATCGGACGCGACCGCTTTCAAGGTCGAAACGGGTTGCCGGAAATAAGGCCCAATATCGAACATTTGCGTCTCCAGACCAATCCGGAGTTTTCAAGGTTACAGCAATTTGCAGCCGGCCTATACCTGTTGCGATGCGAGAGTCAGGTCTTGGCATGACCTCCAGCGATGGCCGTAGTTTGGTCGCTGTCGGGGTTAAACCGGACGCGCGCGGGCAGCTCAATTCGGTCGAAAATGACCCTGGCTGCGTAAAAACGCAAAAAATCGAAAACGCGACGAGAATGACATTCTTCAGTTCGATTTCCAAGTCGAATGTGTTTTCGAATTGGATGCCTGAAACGGTCTTTGACGAATAACTCCTTCTATTGCGATTGAGCGCGGCCTATTCAGGCGTCGGCTTGTGGCACTTTTCGGAAGTGCCGTGATGTCCGAAGTCATGGGTTCACGCCTTGTCATTCGAACCGACAACAGAACCGCCCGGTTTGACCAGGCGGTTTTTCATTTCCCGCAAATTTGAGCTTATTCGCCGCCGCCGAAGCGTCGCGACCACCATCCTGCACGGCGAGGCTGCGTCTCGGTTGTGGATTCGGAAGCAGCAGGCTGCGGGGCTGGTTCTGGGGCAGAGGCCGCTGCCGGCTCGACCTGGCTCTGGCTCTCGGGCGCCGCCACGTCGGGCTGGGCGTTCGCCAGGAAGCTTACCTTCTCGCGCACCGTCGAGCGACGTCGCGCTGCGGCTCTTTCGGCCTCCTGCATCTCGGTCTCGGCACCAGGGTGCGACACTTCCGGCGCAGCGCGATCCACCCTCTCTTGCTCAGGCCGGGCTTCATCGGTTTCCCGGTGATGGGCTGATTGTGCAGGCTGCGAGGGATAGCCGTCGAAATCGGCGACTGCGCTCGTTGCCTCTGGCGCTGTGGTTGGTTCGAGTTCGTCCACGATTGAACCGGCAAGACCATCCTCCACTCCGCCGCGTCGTCGGCGCCCGCCGCGCCGCCCGCGCCGTCGCGGCCGCCGCTCGCCACCTGTTGCCTGATCGGGACGCGCCTGGCTTGGCCGTTCCTCGGATTCCTCTCCGTCCGAATCGCTTTCCTCGCCACCCGTCGCTTCGGCCGGGAGGGATGCGCTTCGCGCGAAGTCGTTTTCGTCGCGCGGAGCTCCGCCCTCGCGCGCCTCGCCACCCCGGCCGCGCCGCCGCCTGCGCCGCCTGCGCCTCTGCCCGTCGTTTGAGGGCTCGGAGCCTGTTTCTTCGAGCGCAGCGGTCTCGTCGGTGAGCCCCTCGGTCTCGTCGGTTTCCACCTCCGATTCGACTTCGATGTCGAACCGCTCTTCGTCGTCGAATGATTCACCGCCTGGCGACGGGTTGGCCGCGGCCTGCGATGCCAGAAGCGCCTTGGCGGCTTCCAGGGTGTGGACCTGTTCGCCGCGATCGATCACGAACGATTGCTGCCCGCTCACGCTCGGATCGGCAATCACCGCAAGACTTACCTTGAAGCTGTTTTCGAGATCGCGCAGATGACCGCGCTTGTGGTTGAGAACGTAAAGCGCGACATCGGTGCGGGTGCGCACCACGAGATTATGGGTCGCGCCCTTCATCAGGATTTCCTCGAGTCCGCGCAGCAATTGCAGCGCCACCGAGGATACCGACCGGACATGACCGCTGCCGCCGCAATGCGGGCAGGGTTCGGTCGAACTCTCCAGCACGCTGGCGCGGATGCGCTGGCGCGACATTTCGAGCAGGCCAAAATGCGAGATGCGTCCGACCTGGATTCGGGCACGGTCCTGGCGGAGGCAATCGGAAAGCTTGCGTTCCACCGCGCGGTTGTTGCGCTTCTCGTCCATGTCGATGAAGTCGATGACGATGAGGCCGGCGAGGTCGCGCAAGCGCAACTGGCGGGCGACTTCCTCGGCCGCCTCCAGATTGGTCTTTAGCGCCGTATCCTCGATATGGTGCTCGCGGGTGGAGCGGCCGGAATTGACGTTGATCGAGACAAGCGCCTCGGTCTGGTTGATGACGACATAGCCTCCGGATCGCAATTGTACCGTCGGCGAGAACATCGCATCGAGCTGGCTTTCCACCCCCATACGCGAGAACAGCGGCTGGCCGTCGCGATATTGTTTGACCGCACGCACGTTGGAGGGCATCAGCATCTTCATGAAGTCGCGCGCTTCCTGGTAGCCGCCTTCGCCGGCGACCAGTATTTCGTCGATTTCCTTGTTGTAGAGATCGCGCAGCGATCGTTTGATCAGGGAGCCTTCCTCGTAGACCAGGGTAGGCGCCTGCGACTTGAGCGTCATGTCGCGCACGGTTTCCCACATGCGAATGAGATATTCGAAGTCGCGCTTGATTTCCGGCTTGGTTCGGGCCGCGCCGGCCGTGCGCAAAATGATGCCCATGCCTTCCGGCACATCGAGATCCTGCACGACCTCCTTCAGCCGCGAACGGTCCTGCGCCGAGGTGATCTTTCGGCTGATGCCGCCACCGCGTGCAGTGTTGGGCATCAACACCGCATAACGGCCGGCAAGCGACAGGTAGGTCGTGAGCGCCGCACCCTTGTTGCCGCGTTCTTCCTTGACGACCTGTACCAGCATCACCTGGCGACGCTTGATGACTTCCTGGATCTTGTACTGGCGGCGCGGGCGGTAGGGACGTTCGGGAACCTCTTCCAGCACGTCGTCGCCGCCGACGGATTCGACGACTTCCTCCTCGGCCTCGTCGCCTTCGTCGTCCTCGTCCTGGTTTTCCTCCGTTTCCTCGCCTCTGGCATGGACCTCGTCGGGCGAGGCAGGATGTTCTTCACCGGCGGATTCGCCATGTTCGGAACCCTCATCTTCCCCACGCGCGACGGCATCGCCATGAGCTTCGGCCTCACGCGGTTCCACTGTGTGAGCCTCGTCATGGGCGTGTGCTTCCTGGATTTCCGCGCTGGCGGGAGGCTCTGGCTCGGCGGACGCCTCCGCGAGGTACGCATTGAGTGCAGTTGGCGCCTCCGGTACCGTGTCGGCGTGAGCAGCATCGGCCTGAAGGTCGCCATGCTCCTCGTCAGGATGCGCATGCTCGTGCGAACGATCGTCATCGTGCGAATATGCGTGCTCCCGATGCTCGGCATCATGGCCGGCATCGCCATGATGAAAGTCGGCATCGGTGTGCTGAGCGCGATCGTTTCCGGTGTGATCGTGATCGGTGTGATCGTGTTCGGCGAGCTCGTGCACCGCATGCTCGTAGAGGTCCTGCGGATCGCCGGTGGCCTGCGGCTCGCGCCCCGCATTCTCGATGATTTCGCTCCGGATGCGCTCGCCATTGCCCCGGCGGCGCGAACTGCGATGGCGCGGACGGCGGCGGTTGGAGCGGTTTTCGGATTCTTCCTCGGCCTCGCGATGGGCGCGCTCGTCGGCCTCGATCAGCGCCTGGCGATCGGCGACGGGGATCTGGTAGTAGTCGGGATGAATTTCGCTGAAGGCGAGGAAGCCATGGCGATTGCCGCCATATTCGATGAAGGCCGCCTGCAGCGACGGCTCTACGCGCGTGACCTTAGCGAGGTAAATGTTGCCGCGAAGTTGTTTGCGTTGCGCGGTCTCGAAATCAAACTCTTCGACGCGATTGCCGCGGACCACGACAACCCGGGTCTCCTCCGGGTGGGTGGCATCGATAAGCATTTTGTTGGGCATTTTTGAACTCTTGGCGGCGGCGGGCGCGTATGACGGCGCGCGCGTTTCGCGCGGCCGGGTGACGCGACGGTCCACCTGATTCGGGGTTTAGGGGAAGGCCAAAACGCAATCCTGGAGCCGCCGATCCGGTCGCGAGACGACGCGCAGAGGTTCTGCTTCGCGTCGGCGCGATTTTTTCCGGGATCATGGTCGGCAACACAGTCTGGCGCATCAAGCGTCGGCCCGTCTGAACAGATTGGCGGCAAAAAGTGCCACCTTGTCTCTCGCTGAAGGCCCGGCACGGCGCCGAGGCGCCCACCGGCGATCGCATATCGGGACGAAGCGGCCCGACAATCGGTTAAGCCGAATCTACAGCCGTCCCTGGAACAAGATGGTAACCTGGGACCGGACGCCGCTCGGGCTCGAAACCGCCGCTCCTTGTCAGCCGCGCGCTGCGCTGGCTGCGGAGGGCCGGAAAGACGCTGGAATCTCCGCCTTTTGGAGGTCCCTGCGCTGCACCGGGAGGCTGAACGCGACACAACCGGGAATTTTAGCCGTCAGCATGTTGTACATACGTGGATTGACCGGCTCGTGCAAGTGAGGCGTCGCGGTAGCAACACTTCGCCTTATTCACCGCCAAGATTAACGCCGCAGTTAACCCCGTGGTTCGATTGCGGTAAAAGGGGCTGCCTGGAGGCAGAGATTCGTTGGCCAGCCGCATAAACCCCCCGATATTGCTAAGCTGGTTGCTGTTGTGCGGCGCAGCATCATTTTGCTCGCTGCCGGGTATGGCAGGGGCGGTCGAAACGCAGCCCCCCAAGCCTGCGCCCGCGGCGAACTTCCCGATTGCCTCGGATGCTCGCCTCGCCGGCGATGACAGGCAGACCCGTTTCATTCTCGACCTCAGCCGGTCAATCCCGTTCCACGCGTTCCCGCTTGCCGACCCCTACCGCGTGGTCCTCGATATTCCGCAGGTCAGCTTTCAGCTTCGCCCGGGGGTTGGCGGGGAAGGCCGCGGGCTGATCAAGGCATTTCGGTATGGCCTGGTGATGCCCGGCGGCTCGCGGATTGTGTTCGATCTGACCGGGCCGGCAAGGGTTGCCAACGCCTACGTGCTGGACGCGGCAAATGGCCAGCCCCCCCGCTTCGTGCTTGAACTCGAGGAGGTCGACCGCGCGACTTTCCTGCAGGCGCTGCCGTCCGACACCACGGTGGAAGCAAAATCGGCGGTCGGCGACGTCAAGGAGGCCGCGGCGCCAGCGGTGGCCAACGTGGAGACGGCGCAAAAGCCGGAGGCGCCTGCCGATCCGCGTCCGGTAATCGTTATCGATCCCGGCCACGGCGGTCCCGACAACGGCACGCAGTCGGGCAGCGAGACGGAAAAGAGCCTGGTGCTGGAATTCGCGCTCGCCTTGCGCGATCGAATCGAGAAAGCCGGCAAATTCCGCGTGGTCATGACACGCACGGACGACACGTTCGTTCCGCTCAGCGAGCGTGTCCGGGTTGCGCGCAATCAATCGGCGGCGTTGTTCGTTTCGGTTCATGCCGACGCCTTGCCCCGCCGCGAGGGAGACGCCCAGGGGGCAACGATCTACACGCTGTCGGACCGGGCATCGGACGCGGAGGCGGAAAGGCTGGCGGAAGCGGAGAACAAGGCCGATGCCATCGGCGGCGTCAACCTGACGGAGGAGCCGACCGAGGTTGCCGACATTCTGATCGACCTCGCGCAGCGCGAAACGCGCACATTTTCCAACCGTTTTGCCCGCATCCTGATGGCGGAGATGAAGACAACGACGAGGATGCACAAACATCCGCTCAAGTCCGCCGGCTTCAAGGTGCTCAAGGCCCCCGATGTGCCGTCGGTGCTCATCGAACTCGGCTACGTCTCGAATAAGGATGACCTCGAACATCTGGTATCCGAGCACTGGCGCTCGCGTACCGCCGGATCGGTGGCGCACGCCATTGACAGCTTCTTCGCCAAGGGCCTTGCAACCGCGGGGGCCGGAAACTGACCGAGGGAGTACCCGCTCCAAGCCCTAGTTTGGCCACAGCGGCGGCACTATAAAAAAACGCCGCGAGGCTTTCGGGAATCGATCGCGAACGCCTCGCGGCAACCTATGATGCGCCTGTCGTCAAACCGCCGGTAGTCCCGGCGTCAGGCTGAAACGGACGTTCGATAATGCGCTTGCTGGTTCGGTTCTTGGGTTTCTTGTTTGCCGCGGGAACCGTGGTGTTCCTCGTGGGCGTCGCCGCCGCGGCCGGGCTGATCTGGCATTTCTCGCGGGATCTGCCGGACTATTCGCAGCTTCAGGACTATGAGCCGCCGGTGATGACCCGCGTCCATGCCGCTGACGGCGCACTTCTGGGCGAGTATTCCAAGGAGCGCCGTCTGTATCTGCCGATTCAGGCGGTTCCAAAGCTCGTCATCAATTCGTTCCTTGCGGCCGAGGACAAGAATTTCTACGAGCACGGTGGCATCGACTTCTCGGGCATGGCGCGCGCCGCCGTTATCTACGCGCAAAACCTTGGCAGCAATCGCCGACCGCAGGGTGCCTCGACGATCACCCAGCAGGTGGCAAAAAACTTTCTCCTGACCAACGAAGTCTCGTTCACCCGCAAGATCAAGGAAGCCCTGCTGGCGATGCGGATCGAGCGGACCTATTCGAAGGACAAGATCCTCGAACTGTATCTCAATGAAATCTATCTGGGCCTCGGCGCCTACGGTGTTGCCGCGGCATCTCTCGTTTATTTCGACAAATCGGTGAACGAGCTCACCGTGGCCGAGGCCGCCTATCTTGCCGCGCTTCCCAAGGCGCCGGCGGCGCTGCATCCGGTGCGCAACCGCGAGCGGGCGATCGAACGACGCAATTACGTGATCGACCGGTTGCTCGAGAATGGCTGGATCAAACAGGCCGACGCCGACAAGGCCCGCAAGGACCCGTTGAACGTGACCAGCCGTACCAACGGCGCCCACATCTTCGCCGGCGAATATTTCGCCGAGGAAGTCCGCCGCGATGTGTTCGAACGCTACGGCGAGAAGAAGCTCTACGAAGGCGGCCTTTCGGTCAGGGCAACGCTTGATCCCAAGGTTCAGGTGATGGCGCGCAAAACCATGGCCGCCGGTATCGTCAACTATGACGAAGCCCAGGGCTGGCGGGGCGCGCAAGGCAAGCTCGATATTTCCGGCGACTGGGGCGTAAAGCTCGCCGACGTCAAATCGCTGTCGGATATCTCGCCCTGGCGCATGGCGGTGGTCCTGGAAACCAGCGACCAATCGGCGCGGATCGGCTTTCAGCCCGGCCACGAACTCGGTGGTGCGGTGAGCAAGGAACGGCAAACCGGAATCATCACGCTGGATGGTGTCAGGTGGGCCAAAGCCGTGGCTGGAGCGGCCAGAGGCAGGACGCCGAATGCGGTCTCGCAAGTCTTGTCGCCGGGTGACGTCATCTACGCCGATCCGCTGTTCAAGGACGGCAATCCCGTGGAAGGCCAATATCGGCTGCGCCAATTGCCGGAAGTCTCGGGAGCCATGGTGGTGATGGACCCCTGGACCGGCCGCGTGCTGGCGATGGTCGGAGGCTTCTCGTTCGATCAGAGCCAGTTTAATCGCGCGACACAGGCCTATCGGCAGCCGGGCTCCTCGTTCAAGCCCATCGTCTATTCGGCGGCACTGGACAACGGCTATACGCCGTCGACGGTGGTGGTCGACGCGCCGATCGAAATCGACCAGGGGCAGGGGGCCGGCGTCTGGCGTCCGGAGAACTTCTCCTCGGGCAAGTATAACGGCCCGACGACGCTGCGTAACGCGCTCAGATTGTCGCTCAACACGGTGACCGTGCGTCTCGCGCAGGACATCGGCATGCCGCTGATCGGCGAATACGCGCGCCGCTTCGGCGTCTATGACGAGTTGCCGAACTACCTTTCCTATGCGCTCGGCGCCGGCGAAACCACCGTCATGCGGATGGTCACGGCCTATTCGATGATCGCCAATGGCGGGCGGCGCGTGAAGCCGACCTTGATCGACCGTATCCAGGATCGTTACGGCCACACCATCTTCAAGCATGACGCCCGCGAGTGCCGCGGCTGCGACGCGCCTGCGGGGTGGAAGAACCAGACAGAGCCGCAATTGATCGACCGTCGCGAACAGGTGCTGGACACCATGACGGCCTATCAAATGACTTCCATGATGGAAGGCGTGGTGCAGGGCGGCACGGCCATCGTGGTGAAGGAGGTCGGAAAACCGATCGCCGGCAAGACCGGTACCACCAACGAAGCCAAGGATGCGTGGTTCATCGGCTTCTCGCCGGACATCGTCGTCGGCATCTACCTCGGTTACGACAAGCCGCGCCCGCTGGGCAAAGGCAACGCCGCCACCGGCGGCCATCTGGCCGCACCGATTGCGCGCGATTTCCTCAAGCTTGCGCTCGCCGACAAGCCCGCAATTCCGTTCAAGGTGCCGGCCGGGATCAAGCTCATTCGCGTCGATGCCAAGAGTGGCATGCGAGCCGGTCCCGACAGCGGCCGGACCATTCTCGAAGCCTTCAAACCGGGTACCGCGCCACCGGATAATTACGCCGTTATCGGCGTCGCCGACGCCGATGGCCGTCAGCTCCTGCAGCCGTCGCCGGATGCGGACCGCAGCCTGTTCCGTCCCGGCACTGGCGGTTTGTACTGATTGCGCTTTGCGGCGTCTGCCGCTACATCCTCGCCACCTCGTCACGATGACGACCGCCGAGAGATCAGGAAAGCCATGCGCGCCGAAATCGAACGTCTAGTCGAAGAGATCAAGCAGTCGGTCGGGCTGCTGAGGAGGCATCTTTGACGTCGAAAAATCCACCGCGCGTCTTGCCGAGCTGAACAAGCTCGCCGAAGACCCCAATCTCTGGAGCGATCCGCAGAAGGCGCAGAAGCTGATGCAGGAGCGGACCTCGCTTGACGATGCGCTCAACGGCATCGCCAGGGTGGAGGGGGAACTGGAGGATAACATTGGCATGATCGAACTCGGCGAGGCCGAGAACGATGAGGCCGTGGTGGCGGACGCGGAGAATGCGCTTCACGCCCTCAAGAAAGAGGTCGCGCGCCGCGAGCTGGAAGCACTCCTGTCGGGCGAAGCCGATCGTTTCGATTCCTATCTGGAGGTTCATGCCGGCGCGGGCGGCACCGAGAGCCAGGACTGGGCAGCGATGTTGCTGCGAATGTATACACGCTGGGCCGAGAAGCATGGCTTCAAGGTCGAATATCTGGAAGAGACGCAGGGCGAAGAGGCCGGCATCAAATCGGCCACCATCCAGATCAGCGGTCACAACGCCTATGGCTGGCTGAAGACTGAAGCCGGCGTGCATCGGTTGGTGCGGATATCGCCGTTTGATTCCAACGCGCGACGGCACACTTCGTTTTCCAGCGTCGCCATCTTTCCCGTCGTCGACGACAGCATCAAGATCGACATCAGGGAATCCGACGTGCGCACCGACACGATGCGCTCGGGTGGGGCCGGCGGCCAGCACGTCAACAAGACCGAATCCGCCGTCCGCCTCACGCATATTCCGACCGGCGTTGCGGTGGTCTGTCAGGCCGGACGGTCGCAGCACAAGAACCGCGCGCAAGCCTGGGATATGTTGCGCGCACGGCTTTACGAAATCGAGTTGAAGAAGCGAGAGGAGCAGGCGGCTGCGGATCAGGCCGCAAAGACCGATATCGGCTGGGGCCACCAGATCCGTTCCTATGTCTTGCAGCCCTACCAGATGGTCAAGGACCTGCGCACCGGCGTGCAGACCTCGGACACCTCAGGGGTGCTCGACGGCGATCTCGATGAATTCATGGCGGCAACGCTTGCGCAGCGCGCCTTCGGCACGGTGCCGGGCGAAGTCGAGGATGTGGATTAAATCTGGAGCGTTTTCGAGCGAAGTGGAAACCGGTTCGCGTGAAGAAAACGCGTCAAAACAAAAGAGTAGAGCCCGGTTTTGATGCAATCAAAACCGAAATGTCTCTACCCCGCGCTCAGCCGCACGCCGGCGCGCAGGAATTTTTGCGGATCGACCGCTTCACCGTCGATCCTCGTCTCGTAGTGCAGATGCGGTCCCGTCGAGCGTCCGGTCGAACCGACCGTTCCGATCACCTGTCCGATCCTGACGGTGTCGCCAACTTTGACGTTGATCTCGGAAAGATGCCCGTAGCGGGTGGACAAGCCGTTGCCGTGATCGATCTCCACCATGCGTCCGTAGCCGCCGGCCCACCCGGACGAGGCGACTTTTCCGTTGGCGGTGGCGCGCACGGGGTCGCCGGTTGCCGCGCGAAAATCGAGCCCGGTGTGCATGGCAGGGCGGCCGAGGAAGGGATCGCTGCGCACGCCGAAACCGGAGGTGAATTCCACTTCCCCGATGACGGGTTTTCGGTACGGCACCAGCGCGAGTGTCCGGTTGAGGCGCTCGACCTGAGCGCGGGTGACATTGATCCGGTAAAGTTGGCGCTCGAAGGGACCGGCGTCGGCGGGAAGCTTGACCGGAACATAGGGACCACCCATGGCCGAACGCGGGGTTGCGGCCTCCAGTTCGCCGATGTCCAGACCAAGATCGCTGAAAACGCCGCGCATCCGGCGCATGCGGAACTCCATGCGGTCCTCGAACGAGCTGAGAGCAGCGAGCTGGCGTCCCTCGACCTGATCCAGCGAGTTCTGCAGACGAACGATCACGTTGTCGACGCCCTGGTTCTTGGCGAACTTGCTTGCCGGCTGATTGACCACGACCGGCGCGCGCGATTCCAGCCGAGCCTCACGGTCGGGCGGCGCAACGAAGACCGCGGTATCGCTGATCGGCGAGGGTTTTGGCGTTGCCGACGCGGCCGGATCGGCGCCGGCGGCACCTCGCGGCGGCGTCCTGATTGAGCCGGTGATGTCAGGGATGGCTCCCAATGCGGTCGCACGGGATTCCAGCGTGCCCTGGCGGCGCATGATCTGTTCGAGCTTCTGGTCGAATTGTTCCTGATCGAGAAGCTGACGGCTGGTGGTGCGATCGACTTTGGCGCGCAGTTCCGCGATGCGGTCCTCGTAGGCATATTGCATCTCCGCCTGGCGCGCGATCAGGCGGGTCAAAACATCGTCCCGGAAGGCGAAATACGTGGCGGTCGCCGCCGACCAAATGCCAAGCAAGGTCACGGTGCCGATCACGATCCAGAACACGACCGGCCCGAAGCGAACCTGCTTTCCCGCATGGACCAGCGTGTAGCCGCTCTGGGCGCGCTGAGCGTGTTGTCCTGGCTGCGGGGCTGATGCGGCTTGACCGAGGGGTTGTCGGGCGGATTGCCGCGCATGATTCTGCGGGTGGTGGTGCAAATCGGTGTGATGACCGGAACGGAACGACATCGGCACTCCCGCGCCGGTCGGAGGTCAAGGATTCCGGTACGGCCCAATCTGGCGAAGATTTGACCGTGTCATGGTTAATTTTTCACGAACGGTAGTGCTGAACCATAGCGTTTTCGAGCGAAGCACGCCTCGAACTTGATCCGAGGATCGATACCGGTTCGACGTGAAGAAAACGCGTCAAAACAAAAGATTAGAGCCTCGGTTCTGATTCAGTCAGAGCCGAAAAGGCTCTAAGCCGCTTGGGCGGCAGCGAGGACTTCATCGGCATGACCATCGACCCGCACGTTGCGCCATACCCTGACGATCATGCCGTCTCGCCCGATTAACACCGTCGTGCGAAGAATGCCCAGGAAAGTCCTGCCGTACATCGATTTTTCGCCCCATGCTCCGTAGTCCTGCAGCATGTCGTGGGTTTCATCCGAGGCGAGGGGGACACCAAGCTGGTGCTTGTTTCGGAACACCTCCTGGGCCTTTATTGGATCGGCGGAAACGCCAAGCACGGCGGTGCCGCATTCGCTGAATGCGCGGGACAGACGCGTAAAGTCGATCGCCTCCCTGGTACAGCCGGGCGTATCCGCGCGCGGATAGAAAAACACCACGAGTTTGTTCCCGGCGTAATCCGAAAGCGAGACGGAGCTTCCGCCATCGCGAGGCAAGCGGAATGAAGGCGCGTTCGCCCCCTCGGCGATTGCCGACGCTGTAGCCTTGGGTCTGCCGGCTCTCCCGGGTACTGGCTCGGCAGTCCTCCTGACGGCTTCCGATTTTAACGGTTTGGACGAAGCTCCGTGCGATCCTTCCAAATCAGAACTTCCGGCTTGCCCAATTTTTGCGTTCTTGCTTGTCTTGCTCGCAGGTGGCCTGCGCGACTTCGAGGGCGACGGCTTCGGTTTGGTTCGGGACGGACCGCGGGTCGTCTTCCCGGTCGGCGATTTCTGGGATTTCTTGCGCGTTTTCTTGGACATACGCCTTCCTTTCGTCGCTTTCCGCGGATCAATCATTGAGGTATTGAGGCAAACTGGAATCACGTCGGCTGCCGGGCAAATTCCGATCAACCGGCAGTATGCTCAAAGGTAACTCGACACGCTACCCATCGGCTCGTTGGTTGTAGTCTTTGATCCCGCACGGCGAGCGAGGGGTATCAGGTGAGGATTGGTAGCAATGCCGGCACGGGAGCCTTCGTTGCGTGTCGATGGACGGTGCCCCGATGGCGATCAATCCCCAACTCAGCATCAGCACCGAGAGGCAATGTTAAAGAACACGTCGCCCCAGGGTTCAAGGCCACGTGCTGACGTGCCGCTGCCGCAGCTCGGCGATGCCCAATGGGATTACGAACTCGACGAGGCTGCGGGACGCCGCGCTCGACGCCTGTTATCGAGGTCGCATTCCCGTTTCTACAGTTTCACCGATCGCCTGGGATCGTTTCGGCGCCATCTCTCCGGCGCGCGCTGGGTGAGACGGCTGGCCGTTGTCGTTGCTTCCCTGCTCGTGATCTTTGGCGGCTGTTTCGGCGGACTGTGGTGGCGGCTGGGCGCAGGTCCAATCAACCTCGACATGGCCACGCCCTGGCTCGCCTCGGCGATTGCGGAAAACATAGGTCACGGCAACACCGTCGAGGTTGGCGGCACGCAGATCGAGCGTGCCGGGAGAATTCGTATTGCCGTGCGTATCCGCGATATCATCGTGCGGGATCGCGACCATGCGATCGTGGCCAGTGCGCCAAAGGCCGAAGTGAAACTCTCCGGCTCCGCATTGCTGATGGGGCGTCTGCGTGCCGAGAGCCTCAATCTGGTCGATGCCGAACTCGCGGTGCGAATTACGCCGGACGGCTATGTCACCGTTTCCACCGGCGACAATGCGCGTCCGCTGGCGACTGGCGTCGCCTCGAAGAAGGAGGCGGGCATTCCGCCGACTTTTCCACGCCAGGTGACACCGGCGTTACCGCCCACTGTGTCTTCGCCGGCGCGACCGGCTGCGGCGCCGGCGGGCGCGGAGAGTACGCAGAGTGGTTTACTTGCCGGGCTTGACTGGCTCGACAGCCTGAGCCTGACGGGGCTTGACGGGCAAAACCTGAATGAGATCGGTCTGAAGAACGGTAACCTGATCGTTGACGATCAGCAGCGCGGCAACAAGTGGAATTTTCGAAACATCAGCCTCAGCCTGCGCCGGCCCAGCGGCGGCGGGATCACGTTCAGCGTCGGGGAGGAAGGACGTCAGGCCTGGTCGCTGCGCGTCATGGTGGGAGCGCCTGCAAATGGCGTGCGATCGGTGGATATTCGAGCCGACAAGGTCTCGACGTCAAATATCCTCTTCGCATTGCGGCTGAAAGACCTGACCTACAGCGCCGATTTGCCGTTGAGCGGCGAACTGAAGGGCGAGTTGGGACGCGACGGCATGCCGACCTATTTCCGCGGCAAGATCACCGCAGGTAGCGGCGATATCATCGACAGCGATACGCCCGACTACCCGATGGCGGTCGATTCTGCCGAGGTAAACGTCGAGTGGGACTCCGCACGGCGGGTGCTGCTGGCGCCTTTCAAGATCATCTCCGGGCAGAACCGGATCACGCTGCTCGCCCATCTCGAGCCGCCCAACGACAACGTCATGGATTGGCAGCTTGGCTTTTCCGGCGGCACCATTGTGCTCGCCGGCATCGACAACGAGCCGCCGCTGATCTTCAACCGCGTTGCGGTGGCAATGCGCTTTGACACCGACAAGCACCGCGTGCTGCTGACCCAGGCCGACTTCAGCAACGGCGAAATCGGCGTCGCCGGAACCGGCAGTGTGGACTATTCGGGTGAACCACGGCTGACATTGGGTTTTGCCGGAACGCCTATGTCAGCATCGGCGCTCAAGCGAATCTGGCCCGCCTTGATCGTTCCCGAAGTTCGCGAATGGGTGATCGACCGGGTCGACCGCGGCTCGGTCCAGCGCATCGAAGTCGGCATCAACTCGCCGGTTCGAAACCTGCCGCGCAGGGGCCCGCCAATTCCCGAGGACGGCCTCAACGTCAACATCGTCGCCAACGGGGTGACGGTCCGTCCGGTGGATGACCTGCCCTCGGTGCGAGACGCGGATTTGAAGGCGCATGTGACCGGTCGGACCGCGACGGTGACGATCGGGCAGGGGGTGGCCGACACTCCGGCTGGCCGCAAAGTCAACATTTCGGATTTCGTGTTCGAGGTGCCCGACATGGCGCCGAAACCCTCCCCGGCGCGGGCGAAGTTCCGGATCGATGGTCCGGTGCCGGCGGTTGCGGAAATCCTCGCATCCGACAAGCTCAGCGAGTTCTCCGCAACCCTCGTCGATCCCAATGCGAGCAAGGGAACGGTTTCCGCCACCGTCACGCTTGGCCTGCCGATCAAGCGCCAGTTGACCAGGGCCGACACGACCTATGCGATCACCGCCGACCTCGGCGGTTTCGCCGCCGACCGGCTGGTGATGAACCAGAAGCTGGAGGCAAACGCATTGAAGATCGTCGCCAACAATCAGGGCTACCAGGTCAAGGGCGATGTGAAGATCAACGGGCAGGCCGCTGCGCTCGACTATCGCAAGCCGAGCGAGGGGGATGCGGATATCAAACTTTTTGCGACGCTGGACGACGCAAGCCGCGCGCGCTTCGGCTTCGACCTCGGACCCGCCGTCAGCGGCGCCATTCCGGTCAAGCTGATGGGCAAGATCGGCGGCGATACGCGCATGGGCATCGATGCCGACCTCACCGCATTGAAACTCGACAACTGCCTGCCGGGCTGGGTCAAACCCCTGGGCAAGTCGACCCGCGCGACCTTCAACGTCGTGCAGAAGCCGCAGTCGACCCGTCTTGAGGACATCGTCATCGAAGGCAGCGGCGTATCGATCAAGGGATCGATCGAAGTCGATCAGAACGGCGATCTGATCAACGTGAATTTCCCGACCTATTCGCCTTCCGAAGGCGACAAGACCTCGCTGCGGGCCGATCGCGGCCCTGACGGCGTGCTCAAGGTCACCATGCGGGGCGACGTGTTCGACGGTCGCGGTTTCCTCAAGTCGGCGATTTTCGGCAGGGACCCTGACGCCAGGAGCCGGGGCAGAGGCATCGATTTTGACGTGGACGTGAAGTTGGGCGCGGTTGCCGGTTATTTCGGAGAGGCGCTGCGCAGCGTCGATGCCAAGATGTCCCGCCGCGGCGGGACGATCCGAAGCTTGGCATTCACCAGCAAGCTTGGACGGGACACGCCTGTGACTGCGGATTTGCGCAGCCGCGGGCAGGGACGCGAGGTGATCTATCTGGAGACCAATGACGCCGGCGCTTTCCTCCGCTTCACCGACCTGTACTCCAAGGTGGTTGGCGGCCAGCTTCAACTCGCACTCGACCCTCCGACGGTCGAACCCAGCGCGCGAGAGGGTTTGCTCAACGTGAAGGATTTCACGGTCAAGGGCGAGGGCGCGCTGGATCGCCTGGCGGCAGGCGGTGCGGCCGGCAGTCAGGCCGGAATCGGATTCACCCGTCTGCGCGCCGAGTTTACCCGGCTGAATGGGCAACTGACGATTCGCGAAGGCGTGCTCAAAGGTCCGAGCGTTGGCGGCACGATCGAGGGCAGCATCGATTATGCCGGCAACCAGGTACGCATGAGCGGTACCTTCGTTCCGATTTATGGCCTCAACAATATCTTCAGTCAAATCCCGCTCTTCGGACTGGTCCTGGGCGGCGGCAGCAATGAGGGGCTGTTCGGCGTCACCTATGAAGTCGTCGGCACCCCGGACAAGCCCACGCTTCACGTCAATCCGATTTCGGCGATCTTCCCGGGCGTTGCCAGGAAGATTTGGGATTTCAACACCGGCAAGCAGAATAACCCGGTCGAATTTCCAGCGAACAGCAACAACTGAACGCGGCGACGGATCGTTCAGTTGCGCCCAATCAGCGCCGCAGCGCCGGCACGACCAGAAACGGGATCATGCCGAGGATCACCGCTATCAGCGCAAATGCGATCAGCGGATTGTAACTGTGGGTCAGATCGTGGATCAGCCCGCCGCTCCAGGAGCCGAACGCCGATCCGAGCCCGCTGCCGATCGAGATGGTCCCATAGATCGTGCCGACGCGCTTTCCGCGAAAGATCTTCATCGCGGTCGCCGTGAGCAGCGGCCCGCGCGAGCCGATCATGCTGCCGAAGCAGACGACGAAGCCTGTGAGTATCCAGAACTTCGGATACCATTGCAGCAGCCATAACAGAAATATCCCGAGGATCGACAGCGCGTAGGAAAACAGCACCGACGGCCTGCGCCCGATGATGCCGTCGAGCCAGGAGACGCCGAGCATGCCAAACAGAAGCACCACGCCCGAAAAGCCCCAGGCGGTCGCCGCCTCCAGGGGCGGGAATCCCGCATCGATCAGGTATGCGACGATTTGCGGGGTGATCGCATACATGCCGATCGCGGTGAAGAAGAACGTCGAAAACAGCGCCCAAAATGCGTGATGGCGGATGGCGCTCGCAAGCCTCCAGCCTTCGTCCGGGACGTTGGTTGCCGGACCCCTGACGACGTGCGGGGATCCCCTCGAGAACAGTCGCCACGGCAGGATCAAGAGGGGTGCGAGAGCGGCGAGCGCTGCGCCGCCGAAGATCTCATAGGCGCCGCGCCAGCCGAAATGCTCGATCAAGAGTTGCGAGGCCGGCAGCAATACCAGCACGCCGGCTCCGGTCGCGGAATAGACCACGGCCATTGCGGTCGGCAGACGCGGGCCAAACCAGCGGCCCAGCAGGATGGAATTCGGTACATTGCCGATCAGCGCGATGCCAAATCCGACGGCAAGCCCGAGACTGAACTGCAATTGCCAGAGGTGTTTTGCGCTCGCGGCAAACAGGAACGCGCCGCCAAGCAGAAGCAGACCAAGCGAGTAGACGCTGCGGGGTCCGGAATAATCGAACAGCCTGCCGATCAAAGGCGAGGCGAGGCCGCCGGCGAGCGCGGTCAGCGAATAGACGGAAACGACCTGGGCTCGATCCCAGGCAAAACTTTCGGAAATCGGCAGCAGGAATACGGTGAAACTCTCGCCCAGGCCGCGGCCGAGAACCGAGAGCGCAAAGCAGAGTGCCAGCACGCCAAGCGCCGTGCCGGCAGGCTTGGCCGGTGCGATCGCGGTTTCCTCAGGCCTTGTGCCTCGCTCCATCCCGCGAGAGAGAGCGCGTTTCCGCGCTACGGCGCAAGCGTGAAAAGTGAATGAGCCTATGCAGGCTTGAGCAGGACGTGTCGCTTCCTGCCCATCGAAAGCTTGATCACGCCCTCTGCGGTGAGGTCAGACGGCCTGAGCATCATTTTCTCGTCGGTGACCGCAATATCGTTGACGCGCAGGCCGCCGCCCTTGATCTGGCGGCGCGCCTCGCCATTCGAGGCGACGAGGCCTGCCTTGACGAAGCAGGCGAGCACGCCGATCCCCACCTCCAGTTCGCCGCGGGAAACTTCCACCTTGGGCAGGTTCTCCGCGATCGCGCCTTCCTCAAAAGTCTGCCGCGCCGTTTCCGCCGCTTGCCGTGCAGCTTCCGCGCCATGCAGCAGCGCGGTTGCGGAGTAGGCCAGCGCCTTCTTGGCTTCGTTGATCTCCGCGCCCTTGAGCGCCGCCAGACGTTCGATCTCGTCAAGCGGCAGCGTCGTGAACAGTTTCAGGAAGCGCGCCACGTCGGCATCCTCGGTGTTGCGCCAGAACTGCCAGTAGTCGTAGGGGCTCTTCATGTCGGCGTTGAGCCATACCGCGCCCGATGCCGTCTTGCCCATTTTCTCGCCCGAGGAAGTCGTGATCAGGGGCGTGGTCAGCGCGTGCAATTGCGGCGTCCCCATGCGACGGCCGAGATCGATGCCGTTGACGATGTTGCCCCACTGATCGGACCCGCCCATCTGCAGGCGGCAGTCGTAACGCTGGTTGAGCACGGCAAAGTCGTAGGCTTGCAAAATCATGTAGTTGAATTCGATGAAACTCATTTCCTGGTCGCGCTCGAGGCGGAGTTTCACCGAATCCATCGCGAGCATCCGGTTGACGGAGAAATGCCGGCCGATATCCCGCAGCATCTCGATCCAGTTGAGCCTGGTCAGCCACTCCGCGTTGTCCGGCATGATCGCATCGGTTTTGCCGTCGCCGAACTTCAGGAAGCGGGAGAACACCTGCTTGATGCCCTCCTTGTTGCGCTCGATTTCCTCGATTGTGAGAATTTTGCGGGTCTCGTCCTTGCCGGAAGGGTCGCCGACGCGCGTGGTGCCGCCGCCCATCAGCGCGATCGGCTTGTTGCCGGTCTGCTGCAGCCAGTACAGGCACATGATCTGCACCATGGAACCGACATGGAGGGAAGGCGCGGTGCAGTCGAAGCCGATATAGGCGACAAGTTCACTTTTCGCCGCCAGCGCGTCCAGCGAGTGCGGGTCGGAAATCTGATGAATAAAGCCGCGACTTTGCAGCACATTGAGAAAATCAGATTTAAAGGCGGTCATTTGTCGTTCGACTCTGATCATTCCAGTGTTTTACGGTATTTACAGTAAAATGGCGGAAACTGCCGGCAAGGACTGCCGCACCGCGCTGTGGCATTATAAGATGTCCCCGTTTGGCACAAGCCGGTATGGCGCGGCTGGGACTTGATTGCGATGATGTTGACGGCAATCGGTTTGATGAGCGGCACCTCGCTTGACGGGGTGGATGTCGCTTTGCTTGAAACCGATGGCAGGCGCGTCAAGGCGTTTGGCCCGACCGGATACCGGCCTTACACCGACAGCGAACGCCGCCTCATGCTCGGTGCGCTGATGGAAGCCGTTCACCTGCCCCAGCGCGACGCGCGGCCGGGCATTCTGCGCGAGGCCGAGTACGCCGTGACGGTGGCGCATGCCGAGGCCGTGGCGAACTTCACCGCCCAGAACCGCATCGCCTGCGAAGATATCGACATTGTCGGTTTTCATGGCCAGACCGTGCTGCACCGGCCGGCGAAGAAAATGACCGTACAGATCGGCGACGCGGCGGCGCTCGCCAAAGCGATCCATATTCCGGTGATGCACGATTTCCGCGCCGCGGACGTCGAAGCTGGCGGGCAGGGTGCACCCCTGGTTCCGGTCTATCACCGCGCGCTGGCGCAGTCGCTCGAACGCGAAGGGCCGATGGTGGTGCTCAATATCGGCGGGGTCTCCAACATCACCTATATCGATGGCGACGTACTGATCGCCTGCGATACCGGTCCGGGCAACGCGCTGCTCGATGATTTCATGAACCGCGTGACGGGTCAGCGCTTTGACGCCGATGGCCGCCTGGGTGCCCAGGGCAGGGTCGACCAGGCCTGGATCGCGCAGGCGCTGAAGCATCCCTTCTTTGCGCTGGCGCCACCGAAATCGCTCGACCGCAACGAGTTTGCCAACCTCGCGCTCGGCGACATGGCGCCGGTGGACGGCGCCGCGACGCTCACGGGTTTCACCGTGGCGGCAATTGCCAAGGCGGTTGCGCTGCTGCCCAAGAGGCCGCGCAGCTGGGTCGTGGCCGGGGGCGGCGCGCGCAATCTCACCATGATGCGGATGCTGCGCGAACGGCTGTATCCTTCTCCCGTCGAGGCCGCCGATGCGCTCGGCTGGTCGACCGACGCGATCGAGGCCCAGGCCTTTGGCTTCCTGGCGGCGCGCGGCCTCAAGGGTTTGCCGCTCAGCTATCCCGCCACGACGGGCGTGCCGATCCCGATGACCGGCGGCGTGATTGCAAGGCCCTGATCAGTTTCGGGCGAAGGCTGTCGGATCGATCTTGACTTTTTAATGCAAGTGCATCCAAATTGATGCATCTGCATTAAACTGCGAGATTGCCATGGCCGCTTCCCTCAAGCTGATCAGCCACAAGCTTTGTCCCTATGTGCAGCGTGCGGTGATCGCGCTGACCGAGAAAGCGGTCGCCTTCGAGCGCATCGACGTCGACCTCGCCAACAAGCCGGACTGGTTCCTGAAAATTTCGCCGTTCGGCAGGACGCCGGTTCTGCGGGTCGGCGACACCGCAATTTTCGAATCCGCCGTCATCCTCGAATATTTGGAGGAGACGCAGCCGAAGCCGTTGCATCCGGCCGACCCGCTGCACCGCGCCGAGCACCGTGGCTGGATCGAATTCGGCTCCGCAATCCTCAGCGATATTGCGGGGCTCTATGGCGCGTCTGGCGAGGCCGGGTTTCAAACCAGGGCCGCGCAGCTCCAGCAGCGTTTTGCGCGGCTGGAGGAGCGCGTCGTGGCCTTGCCGTGGTTTGACGGAGAAAACTTCTCGCTGGTGGATGCGGTGTTCGGCCCGGTATTTCGCTATTTCGACCTGTTCGACCAAATCGGCGATTTCGGTATCCTGACCGGCAAGACGAAGCTCGCCCGCTGGCGCGCATCGCTTGCCGCGCGGCCCTCGGTTCGCGACGCGGTCAGTGCCGAATATCCGGCTCTGCTGCGCGATTTCCTGAAACGACGAAATTCCTGGATATCGCAGCTGCAGGAAAAAGCATTGGCGGCCTGACAGCTCGTGTCGTTGGAGCCTCGGTTCTGATCCAATCGGAACCGAAAAGGCTGTTGCGCGTCAGCGCACGTTGGCGAGCCGCATGTCGAGATAGCCGGTCACCGTCTGCATCAGCGGCTCAAGCTTGCCGTCGAAGAAATGATTGGCGCCGGGGATGATCTGCTGGTCGATCACGATGCCTTTTTGTGTCTTGAGCTTTTCGACCAGCGTATTGACGTCCTTGGGCGGCACGACGGCATCCTTCTCGCCATGCACGATGAGGCCCGACGACGGGCAGGGAGCAAGGAACGAGAAGTCATAGAGGTTGGCCGGTGGCGCGATCGAAATGAAGCCCTCGACCTCCGGCCGGCGCATCAATAGCTGCATGCCGATCCAGGCACCGAACGAGAAGCCCGCCACCCAGCAAGCGCGCGCTTCCGGGTTGATGGTTTGCGCCCAGTCGAGTGCCGACGCCGCATCCGAAAGCTCGCCGGTGCCGTGATCAAACGACCCCTGGCTGCGCCCGACGCCGCGGAAATTGAAACGCAGAACGGAAAATCCGCGATGCGCGAAAGCATAGTAACACTGGTAGACGATCTGATGGTTCATCGTGCCGTGAAACTGCGGATGCGGGTGCAGGATCATCGCGATCGGCGCGTTCTTCTGCTTGGCCGGATGGTAACGGCCTTCGAGACGGCCCGCCGGGCCGGTGAAAATGACTTCAGGCATTGATGGTCCTTGGCAACATCAACCGACTTGTGGCTGGCTCTATCCGGCTTCTCGCGAGACAAAACCTTGCGGGGATTAAGGGGCTGATCGGGCGCCGCTGGGCGATGCACGCAAACGGCGCCGGTGAACTGGAGGCCGCGTTCTACCATGAGCCGTGGGGCAAAAAGCAAGGGTTTTGACTATTCGACAGGGCCCTTGAGGACACCGGCGCCTTTCGGTTGCAACGCGGCGCTGCGATTGCCAATTGGCTTGAGGCGATTGGTTCGGGGCCAACGGGTTGGGGCAAGGGCAAGCAGGGTGTAATGAGCTGCAATACGAGGAATTCTTAAGGTAATATATTACTTCAATGCCTGAGCGAATCTACATGGACTGGAACGCGACGGCGCCGCTTCGCCGCGAAGCGCGGGAGGCGATGACGGCCGCGTTCGAGTCTTTCGGCAACCCGTCGTCGGTTCACGCCGAGGGTCGAAAGGCCCGCAGCCTGGTTGAGGACGCCCGCTATGCGGTGGCCGCAGCCGTTGGCGCCCGGCGGCGCGATGTCATCTTCACCTCGGGCGGCACCGAGGCCAATGCGTTGGCGCTGCAGCCGGGGCTCCGGAAGGGGCCCAATCCCCCAATCAAGCGGCTGCTGATTTCGGCCATTGAACATGCCTCGGTGCTGTCAGGCGGCAGCTTCCCACGTGAGGCGGTCGACACGATCGGTGTAACGGCCTGCGGGCTTGTCGATATCGGCAGGTTGCGCGAGCTGTTGCAGGGCAGGCCGCCCGCGCTGGTGTCGTTGATGCTGGCCAACAACGAAACCGGCGCAATTCAGCCGGTTGCCGAGGCCGCCCGGATTGTCCACGGCGAGGGTGGCCTGCTGCATGTCGATGCGATCCAGGCCTTCGGGAAAATACCTCTTGACGTCATGGAGTTGCACGCGGACCTCGTGACGCTTTCAGCGCACAAGATTGGCGGCCCGAAGGGGGTGGGAGCGCTTATGCTTTGCGAGGGACTGGGCGGCCTGGAACCGCTGCTGCGCGGTGGCGGACAGGAGCTGCGCCGACGTGCGGGAACCGAGAATGTTGCAGGGATAGCCGGCTTTGGCGCCGCCGTCAGAGCTGCGATCGCGGCCTTGGACACCGATGCGGCCCGCGTCGAAAGCCTGCGGCGAAGGCTGGAGGACGGTCTACGGGAGACGCCCGGAACCGTCGTATTCTCCGATACGGTCCCAAGGTTGCCGAATACCACACTGGTTACCGTTCCTGGCATGAAGGCCGAAACCGCCGTGATCGGCTTCGATCTGGCCGGGATTGCGGTTTCTTCCGGCTCAGCCTGCTCTTCCGGCAAGGTGCAGCCCTCCCATGTGCTGGAGGCCATGGGATTTAAGGGCGAAATCGCACGAGGAGCGGTGCGGATCAGTCTGGGCTGGTCCACAGGAGAAGCGGACATCAATCGCTGCATTGAGGCTTGGCGAAAGCTTGCTGGTAACCTACTTAAAGAGCAGCGACGAAACACGGCTTGAATGATTCTAAGCAGGTGATTTCGTCCGTGAAACATCGTAGTAGTCTTGCGCGATTGATCCACCGCGGTCCTTGAAACCGCGAGCGGAGGTTAGAATGGCTGCCGTACAAGAGACGGTCGATCGGGTTCGCCGGATCGACGTTGATCAGTATCGTTATGGGTTTGAGACGATCATCGAGTCCGAAAAGGCCCCAAGGGGGCTATCGGAAGATACCGTCCGCTTCATCTCGGCAAAAAAGAACGAGCCGGCCTGGATGCTCGAGTGGCGCATGGAGGCCTATCGCCGCTGGCTGACCATGACCGAGCCGACCTGGGCGCGCGTCAACTACCCCAGGATCGATTACCAGGATCTCTATTACTACTCGGCACCCAAGCCGAAGAAGCAGGTCGCCTCGCTTGACGAGATCGATCCGGAAATCCTCAAGACCTACGAGAAGCTCGGCATTCCCTTGCGCGAGGTCGAGGTGCTCGAAGGTGTTGTCCGCCCGGCTGGCGAGCGCAGAATTGCGGTGGACGCCGTGTTCGACTCGGTTTCCGTTGCCACCACCTTCAAGGAAGAGCTGAAGAAGGCCGGCGTGATCTTCATGCCGATCTCGGAGGCGATCCGCGAGCATCCCGAACTCGTGAAGAAGTACCTGGGCACGGTGGTGCCGACTTCGGACAATTTCTTCGCCACCTTGAATTCGGCGGTGTTCTCCGACGGCTCGTTCGTCTACGTGCCGCCCGGCGTGCGCTGCCCGATGGAATTGTCGACTTACTTCCGCATCAACGAGCGCAATACCGGGCAATTCGAGCGCACGCTGATCATCGCCGACAAGGGCTCTTACGTCAGCTATCTCGAAGGCTGCACGGCGCCGCAGCGCGACGAAAACCAGCTTCATGCCGCCGTGGTCGAACTGGTCGCGCTCGATGACGCCGAGATCAAATACTCGACCGTGCAGAACTGGTATCCCGGCAACTCCGAGGGCAAGGGCGGCATCTACAATTTCGTCACCAAGCGTGGCGACTGTCGCGGCCACCACTCGAAGATTTCATGGACCCAGGTCGAGACGGGATCGGCGATCACCTGGAAATATCCGAGCTGTATCCTGCGCGGCGACAATTCGCGCGGCGAGTTCTATTCGATCGCGATCTCCAACGGCCACCAGCAGGTCGATTCCGGCACCAAGATGCTGCATCTGGGCAAGAACACGACGAGCCGGATCATCTCCAAGGGCATCGCCGCAGGCGTCTCGCAGAATACCTATCGCGGCCTTGTCACGGCGCATCGCAAGGCGACCGGCGCGCGAAATTACACCGCCTGCGATTCGCTTCTGATCGGCGACAAATGCGGCGCCCACACGGTTCCCTATGTGGAGGCCAAGAATTCATCGGCGTTGTTCGAGCACGAGGCGACGACGTCGAAAATCTCCGAAGACGTGTTGTTCTATTGCACGCAGCGCGGATTGAGCCAGGAAGAGGCGGTTGGTCTTGTGGTCAACGGCTTTGTCAAGGACGTGCTGCAGCAGCTGCCGATGGAATTCGCGGTCGAAGCACAGAAGCTGATCTCGATTTCGCTTGAGGGCTCGGTTGGATAGAGCCCTTGCGAGCTTGAGGCTATCTCTCAATGAGAGAAACGATCTCGATTACGTCTTGCGAGGCGCGCTGACAGCGCGTTTCGAGACGAAGTAACAACGGAAGAATATGATGGCCTTACTTGAAGTCAAAAATCTGCAGGTCCGCGTCGATGACCGCGAAATTCTCCATGGGCTTTCGCTCACCGTGAACGAGGGCGAGGTGCACGCGATCATGGGGCCGAACGGCTCCGGCAAATCGACGCTCTCCCATGTCATCGCCGGCAAGCCTGGTTATGACGTCACCGGCGGCGAAATCCTGTACAGGGGCGAGAACTTGCTGGAGATGTCGCCGGACGAGCGCGCCGCCAAGGGCGTGTTCCTCGCCTTCCAGTACCCGGTCGAAATTCCCGGCGTTGCGACCATGACGTTCCTGCGCACCGCGCTCAATGCGCAGCGCAAGGCGCGCGGCGAGGGAGAATTTTCAACCCCGGAGTTTCTCAAGAAGGTTCGCCAGGTGGCAGCAAAGCTGAACATCCCCCAGGACATGCTCAAGCGCGGCGTCAACGTCGGTTTCTCCGGCGGCGAGAAGAAGCGCAATGAAATCCTGCAAATGGCGCTGTTCGAACCGAGCCTGTGCATTCTCGATGAAATGGATTCCGGGCTCGATATCGATGCGCTGCGGATTGCCGCCGACGGCGTCAACGCGCTGCGTTCGCCCGATCGCGCCGTGGTGGTGATTACACATTATCAGCGGCTGTTGAACTACATCGTGCCGGATTTCGTCCACGTGATGTCCAGGGGGCGCGTGGTCAAGAGCGGCGACAAGCAATTGGCGCTGGAACTCGAGGCATCCGGTTACACGCAGTTTGATGACGCGGCCTGACGCAGGCTGCGAAGTTCAAGACGGAATTGATGATGAATCTGGCACTGGCAAAGACCGACACCGCGCGAACGCCGGACGATACCTTCGTCTCGGCGCGGGAGCGGCTGCCTGGCGCGGGCGCGATCGCCGACGAACGCCAGCGGGCCTTTGAGGCTTACGCCCGCGCCGGCCTGCCGCATCGGCGGATCGAGGAATGGAAGTACACCGACCTGCGCGCATTGATGCGCGAGGTGCTGCCGCTTGCCGCCGCACCGGAGGCGCCAGCGCTGAAACGCGCCAGGGCCGCGTTGGGCAACCGGTCCCGTGCGGCCGCGCACCGTCTGGTGCTTGTCGACGGTGTATTGGCGCCGACGCTGTCGGATCTTTCTGCGCTCGAGGCTGGCGTTCACGTCCAGGCGCTGCGCGAAGCACTCGAGGATGCCAGCGGCTCGGCTGGCGCCGATCTGCTCGATAACGGTACGGCAAATGGCGCGATGATTTCGCTCAACGCCGCCATGGCGACCGACGGCGTGCTGATTACGATTGCCGATGGCACAACGCTGGCCAAGCCGCTTCAGATCGTGCACGTGGCGACCCGGTCGTCGGCAGCAAGCTATACCCGCTCGTTCCTCAAAGTCGGTAACGGCGCGCGGGCCACATTGCTGGAGAGCTTTATTGCGGCCGAGGGGACCAGTTCCTATCAGGCCAACGACGCCTTGACCGTCTGGCTTGGCGAGAGCGCCGAGCTGCAACACGTGCGTCTGATGATCGATGCGAGCGATGCGATCAACATTTCGACCGCGATCCTGACGCTCTCTGCGAAAGCTCGCCTCAACACGTTCAACATGACGAGCGGCGGCGGCGTGAGCCGTTATCAGGCGTACCTGACGTTCGCCGGGGAGGGCGCGGAAGTCAGCGCCAACGGCGTCAACCTGGTCAACGGCCGTCAGCACGCCGACACGACGTTGTTTCTGGATCACGCGGTTGCGGGTTGCAGGAGCCGTGAGGTCTTCCGCGCGGTCGTCGACGATCGCGCGCATTCGGTGTTTCAGGGCCGCATCATGGTGCGTCCCGACGCGCAGAAAACCGACGCCAAGATGATGACGCGGGCGCTGTTGTTGTCGGATGAAGCCGAAGCCGACAACAAGCCTGAGCTTGAAATCTTCGCCGACGACGTGACTTGCGGCCATGGCGCGACCACGGGCGCGCTCGATGAAGACCTCCTGTTCTATCTGCGGGCGCGTGGACTGTCGGAGAAGGAAGCGCAGTCCCTCCTGATCCAGGCGTTCGTCGGCGAGGCGATCGAATCGATCGCTGGCGATGCCTTGCGCGAGCTTGCGATCTCGACGGTGCGACGCTGGCTGGCGGCACGAGGATGATCATGCATCCGGCTGTGGCAAACGGTTCATACGATGTCGCCCGGCTGCGGGAGGATTTTCCCGCGCTCGCGCTGAAGGTCTATGGCAAGCCGCTGGTCTACTTCGACAACGCTGCCTCGGCGCAGAAGCCCAATGTCGTGCTCGACCGCATGATGCAAGCCTACAAGACCGAATACGCCAACGTGCATCGCGGCCTGCATTATCTCGCCAACGCTGCGACCGAAGCCTACGAAGGCGGCCGCGCCAAGGTGGCAAAATTTCTCAACGCCGCGCGCGCCGAGGAGATCGTTTTCACCCGCAACGCGACGGAAGCGATCAATCTCGTGGCCTCCTCATGGGGCGAGCCGAACATCGCCGCCGGCGACGAGATCGTGCTCTCCATCATGGAGCATCATTCCAACATCGTGCCATGGCACTTCTTAAGGGAGCGTCATCGTGCGGTTATCAAATGGGCGCCGGTGGACGACGAAGGCAACTTCCTGATCGACGAATTCGAGAAGCTGCTGGGCGCGCGAACCAGGCTGGTCGCGATCACGCAGATGTCGAACGCGCTCGGCACCATCGTGCCGGTCAAGGACGTGGTGAAGATCGCCCATGCGAGAGGCATCCCGGTGCTGGTCGACGGCAGCCAGGCCGCTGTTCATCTTGCTGTCGACGTGCAGGATATCGGCGCGGATTTTTACGTTTTCACCGGTCACAAACTGTACGGGCCGACCGGCATCGGCGTGCTTTATGCCAGATACGATCACCTCGTGGCGATGCGGCCGTATAACGGCGGCGGCGAGATGATCCGGGAAGTTGCGCGGGACTGGGTCACCTATGGCGATCCGCCGCATAAATTCGAGGCGGGCACGCCGGCGATCGTGGAGGCGGTAGGGCTCGGTGCTGCGATCGATTACGTCAATTCGATCGGCAAGGAGCGGATAGCGGCGCATGAGCACAACCTTCTGACTTACGCCGAGGAACGGCTTCGCGAAATCAACTCGCTGCGCATGATCGGCACCGCGAAGGGCAAGGGTCCGTTGATCTCGTTCGAATTGAAGGGCGCCCATCCCCACGATGTCGCAACCGTGATCGATCGTCAGGGCATTGCGGTACGCGCCGGAACCCATTGCGTGATGCCGCTTTTAGAGCGGTTCAACGTGACGGCGACGTGCCGCGCCTCGTTTGGAATGTATAATACACGCGAAGAAGTCGATCAGCTGGCACAGGCGCTGATCAAGGCGCGGGAATTGTTCTCATGACCGACACCGTCGAAGCCAAGGACACTGAAATCAAAACCGCCAACATGGAAACGCATTCGGCGTTGCCGGCGGAGGAAACCGAGCGGCTGAGCGGCGAACTCGTCGCCGCGCTGAAGACCGTGTTCGATCCGGAAATTCCAGCCGATATCTATGAGCTTGGCCTGATCTACAAGGTCGACCTCAAGGACGACCGCTCCGTCGACGTAATGATGACGCTGACCACGCCCAATTGCCCGGCGGCCGGAGAATTGCCCCAGATGGTGGAGAATGCGATCGCCAGCGTTCCCGGCGTCGGCGTAGTCAATGTTAACCTGGTATGGGATCCGCCGTGGACGCCGGACCGGATGTCCGATGAAGCGCGCCTTGTGCTTAACATGTGGTGAAGCGTTTTCATCCATGATGACGAAGCCGGCATTGAAAAGGCCTGTTTGAATTCGACTTGGGATTGACTATATGACTCATATGACACCCGCTTCCCCAACGCCCAAGGCAAAGCCGCGTCCCCGTCCTCAGGTGATGAAGCTGACGGACGCTGCCGCGCAACGTATTGGCGAACTGATGCGGCGCGCCGACTCCGAAATCGTTGGCCTTCGGGTCGGCATCAAGAACGGCGGCTGCGCCGGACAATCCTACACGGTCGAATATGCCCACGATGTCCGTCTCACCGATGAGGTCGTCGAGGACAAGGGCGTGAAGATTCTGGTCGATCCCAAGGCCGTGCTGTTCCTGCTCGGGACCGAGATGGACTACAAGGCCGACAAGCTGCAAGCCCAGTTCATCTTCAACAATCCCAACCAGGTCGGCGCCTGCGGTTGCGGCGAGTCCGTGCAGCTCAAGCCGGCGACGAGCCAGGCGTGAATATCATGTTCGGGACACGACGTGAGAGCGGCGTGTACCGATGGACCGCGATTTCCTGATCGACCTCTTCGCAGACTTCGGTCCGGTGACGATCCGCCGGATGTTCTCCGGCTTTGGAATTTCCGCTGACGGGACCAATTTCGCGCTGGCGCTGCGCGGAGGCCTCTACTTGCGCGCGGACGATCAGACCATCCCGCTCTTTCAGGCCGAACGGAGAAGGCCGTTTCAATATCAGACCAGGGCCAGGATCGTGACGGTCAACTCGTACTGGCAGCTGCCGGAGCGGCTCTACGACGATCCGCAGGAGTTCAGCCAATGGGCGCGGGCCGCCTTGGCGGCGGCAGAGCGCGCGGCCCTGCGCAAGCGGCCGAAGGCGCGAAAAAAAACGAAGGTGGTCAAACAGGCCGCGACGCGGAAGCCCGATGGCAAAAAATCGGGCGGGAAAGCCGTGCGGAAGCAGGCGGCAAAGAGAAAAAGTTCGTCCTGAGCGGCGTGTGGGAGCGACTCAGGCCACGTCGGCTTGCACCTCCGCCGCGTATTCCGGATCGGCCTCGCAGATCACGCGGTTGCGGCCGGCGCGCTTGGCGGCGTAGAGACAGGCATCGGCGCGTTCGATCAGCGAATCGGTATCGTCGCCCGGCTTGAGCATCGACACTCCGACCGAGATGGTGACGCGGCCGAGAATTTCGCCGGTGGATTTCTTCTTTAATTCCTTCGACATCACGGCGCGCCGGATATGGTCGGCAACCGTCAGCGCCTGACGAAGCGCCGTGTTCGGGAGCACGACTGCAAATTCCTCGCCGCCGTAGCGGGCAGTGATGTCTTGTCCCTTGATCGTCTGCTTCAGCGACATGCCTACCAGCCGCAGCACCTGGTCGCCGGTGAGATGGCCGTAGGAATCGTTGAAGGATTTGAAATGGTCGATATCGAACATCAACAATGAAAGCGGCTCGCCGGAGGCCATCGCATTCTGGACCAGCGTCTCGATCGAACGGTCGAAATATTTGCGGTTGCCAAGGCCGGTGAGGGGATCGGTCAGGCTTTCAGCCCTGATCGCCTCGAGGCTTTGCTGGAGATTGCTGATCTCGGTTCTCGACAGCGCCAGCCGTTCTTCCAGTGCCTTGTTGGTGTCGCGCATCTCGTGGGTCGACTTGGTCAGCGTATCGACGACCGACCTGATTTCCTCGCGGCTCTGCGCACTGGTGAGCTTTTCGCTGGCCCCGGAGAGGCTCGCATCATAGCTGGTCGACATCTCGAGCGCGTCATCTATCAGACGCATCACGTCGTCGATTTCGCCGATCACGCGCGCGCCGACCTTGTCGATGCGATCGGTGGTTTTCAGGTGGGAGAGATAGGTTTCGTAGATCTGTTCGAGATCGGCTTCGGTCAAATGGCCGTTGCGCGCCAGTGTCTCGTTGATGATCTTGTTGAGCGGAGAATTGTAGCCGGTGGCGTAAACGTACCAGATTTCATAGTTGCGAGGGACGGCGGTTTGCCGCAACGATCTGATCTGGCCCAACGCGAGTTCAGCGAAGGCCATTGTGCGTTCATGTTCGTCGAGCACTGATCGTCCCCAGGCGATGGACAGCGCCCCTCGCTTCCCGCGCCGAATTCATTAATTATCGGGGGGCAAGTTAACGGACGTTGATGAATGACCCGTAAACGGGTCGCCGCGTCGTTCGCAATTGCGAGAATGCGCCGTTCAGACGCGTGCGCGGATCGGCCGCAGCAGGAAGGCCGGAAGATGGGAATGATCCGCCGGCTCCGATGACGCCGGCTCCTGTCGCGGCGGGACGGCGCGGCCGATGGAAGGCGCGCGTGAGGTCGTCGGATTGGCCGCAAATGCGGGAAGCGGTGGCTGCGGCGGCGCTTCAGAGCCGCGGCCTGGTCCGTTGCGCCTGGGTTCGCGCTGGCGGCGCGGCTTGCGGCCGCGCGAATCTTCCTTGTCGCCTTTTCTCGGACGCTCGCGGGCTTGCGGCTCACCGTCGTCGTCGGGCGCGGACTCGGCGCTGCGTTCTGCGAACGGAATGCTCTGCCCGATCAATCTTTCGATCGCCGCCATCGACTTCTGGTCGAGTGGGGTGACGATGGAAATCGCGGTGCCGGCGCGGCCGGCGCGCCCGGTGCGGCCGATGCGGTGGACATAGTCATCGGCGTGATGTGGAACGTCGAAATTGAACACGTGGCTGGTGGCGGGGATATCGAGACCGCGGGCTGCGACGTTGGAGGCTACCAGCAGCGGAATTTCGCCTTTTCGGAATTGGTCAAGTGCGGCGGTACGCGCCGATTGATCCATATCGCCGTGCAGGGCGCCGACGATGAATCCATGTTTCAGCAGCGACTTGTGAAGCACCGCAACTTCCCGCTTGCGATTGCAAAAGATGATCGCGTTGTTGAGGTCCTTGGCGTCGCGCAACAGGCGGCGGAGGATCTCACGCTTCTGATGCGCTTCGCGACCGGCAGGCACCTGAAATTGCGTCACGTTGACGGCAGTGGTGGCGGGCCTGGAGACTTCCACCTTTTCGGGATTATGCAGGAATGTTTCGGTGATGCGCCGGATCTCCGGCGGCATGGTTGCGGTGAAGAACAGCGTCTGTCGCGTGAATGGCACGAGCTTGCAAATACGCTCGATGTCGGGGATGAAGCCCATGTCGAGCATGCGGTCGGCTTCGTCGATCACGAGAAGTTCGACGCCGGTGAGCAGCAATCCGCCGCGTTCGGTGTGGTCGAGCAGCCGGCCCGGCGTTGCGATCAGCACGTCGACGCCACGCGTAAGCTTGGAATCCTGGTCACCGAACGAAACGCCGCCGATCAGGAGTGCGACGTTGAGTTTCTGTCCGGCGCCGTACCGATCGAAGCTTTCCTTGACCTGCGCGGCCAGTTCGCGTGTCGGCTCGAGGATGAGGGTGCGGGGCATCCTGGCGCGGGCGCGGCCCTTTTCCAGGATCGTGAGCATCGGTAGGACGAAAGCGGCAGTTTTGCCGGTGCCGGTCTGGGCGATGCCGAGGACGTCTCGGCGGGCCAGAACGTGGGGAATCGCCTGCTGCTGAATGGGAGTGGGGATCGTGTAACCGGTAGCCGCAACGGCTGCGAGCACCTTTTCGGACAAGCCGAGATCGGAAAAAGACATTGAGCCTCTGGTGGATGAGCCTCTGGTGGAAAGGCCTCTGGTAGATCCGCCGCCTGGAATCCTGAAAAGCTGTCGCGTACAACCCCGGAACGGCACGCAAATTTGCTCGGGATTTTCGGGGTACGCAGACAGGCGGCTCAATCAGGATATCGCGCTTCGATACCGCGCCGCGTCGAAGCGGAACATAGGGAGGAATTGGCCAAAGTCAATGGAGCATGGCCCGGAAGCGTTGAAAAAGCTTAATGTTTTTGCACGAATGTCGACCTGCTTGGGCTTTCGCTGCCAACGCCGACCTGAACTGAGACCTGCAACCCTCGAACCAATCGGTATCCGTCGAGTTGACAGATAGCAGGGGCAGCGTTTTCAAAAAAACGCTAAGGCAAGAGCCAAATCTGCGGCAAGAGCCCAGTCATGGATGCGCTGACTTCCACCGAACAGCCGATCGTCCCTCGCACCCTCCACGTGAGGTGCTGCATCGTCGGAGGCGGCCCGGCCGGCATGATGCTGGGATATCTCCTGGGGCGGGCCGGCGTCGAGACGCTGGTGCTCGAAAGGCACGCCGATTTCTTCCGGGACTTTCGCGGCGATACGGTCCATCCCTCGACGCTGCAGGTGATGGACGAACTGGGGCTGATCGACGGTTTCCTGAAACTTCCGCACCAGCAACTGCAGAAAATGGATGGCATATTCGGCGACGAGCCCATTCGCATCGCCGATCTCAGCCGGCTGAAAATCAAATACCCCTACGTCGCCTTCATGCCGCAATGGGACTTTCTCAATTTCCTGCGCGAGAGCGGCAGGCGATTTTCCTCGCTCAAGGTGATGATGAACGCCAATGCGACCGACCTCGTCTGGTCAGGCGATCGCGTGGCGGGTGTCAACGCCGACACACCCGAGGGACCTGTCGAGATTCGCGCCGACCTCACGGTCGCCTGCGACGGCCGGCACTCGGCCATGCGCGAGAGCGCAAGGCTCGAGGTCCTGGAGATCGGTGCGCCGATGGATGTCCTGTGGTTTCGCGCGGGCAAGCGGGAAGGTGAGAACGAAAGCCTTTTTGCAAGGCTTCGAGCCGGCAAAATGCTCGTCACCTTCGAACGCGGCGACTACTGGCAATGCGCCTACGTGATTCCCAAAGGGCAGCATGATGCGGTGAAGTCGCGCGGGCTCGATGCGTTTCGCGGCGATGTTGTCGCGATGGCGCCGATCCTTGCCTCTGGAATTTCAGAGGTCGGGTCCTGGGATGATGTGAAACTGCTGACGGTGGCGATCAACCGCTTGAAGCATTGGACGCGGCCCGGACTGCTCTGCATCGGGGACGCCGCACACGCGATGTCGCCGGTGGGTGGCGTCGGCGTCAATCTCGCTATCCAGGATGCTGTCGCAACCGCAAACCTTTTGGCAGCAAAATTGTCGGCCAAGGGCTGCCCATCCGAAAGCGAACTCGATGCCGTTCGGCGCCGCCGCGAGCTGGCGGTGCGAATGACGCAGGCGATGCAGGTTGTCGTTCAAAACAGAATCATCAGCCTGGCCATCAGCGGAGGAAACCAGCCGATCCGACCGCCGATGTTTGCACGCATCATCAATGCGATACCCTGGTTGCAGGGCGTCACCGCGCGCTTCGTTGCGCTCGGTGTCCGACCGGAGCATGTGCACTCGCCAGCAGCGTGACCGGGCGGGATCGTTCCCCGCAGCCCTGCGGTTGAACCATCACCGAAAATGCGCCGCCTTCCGGCAAACCTCACCGCTTGCTCTGCCAGATCAGCACCAGGCCCAGGCCGGCGAGTGCCGCGCCATAGCCGGCCCATTGGATTTGCCTGATCATGAAGCTCGATGCCGGCCAGTCGATCATTCCCGTGCCTTGCCCGATCCACAGAAGGCCGAACGCGAGTGCGATGAGGCCCAGGATCAAAAGCAATGTGCGCATGAAATTTCCTCGATCGACGGTTGGCCCGATCATACAAGACGATTGGCGCTTCGCCGTGAAGTCTCTAAAGCATGATCCGGAAAAGTGCGCAGCGGTTTTCCTCGCGACAAACGCGCTCCCCGTTTGCGCGGAGATCATGCTCAATCGGGGAGCTAAAGCGCGATGACTACTCAACCAAATCTCATCGCGCTTTAGTCAACACGCAAATTCAACACGCAAAAAAGCCCCGGATCATGCCGGGGCTTTTACGTTGGGCAACGATGGACTCAATACCTCGAGACCACCGGCGCACCGGTCCAGTTGAAACGATAGACCAGCGACGTGCTGATGGTCTGTGTAAACGGCTTGAAGGTGATATCGCGGCCATTTGAAATGTTGGTGCCGTCCGCAAGTTCGCTCAGGTTCTTGGTGTTGTAGTAGGCGGCGCGATATTCGGTCTTCATGAACCAGTTGGGACCGAGGAAGCTGAAGAGAGCCAGCTTGTTCTCGACGCCGCCGCCGATGAACCAGCCATTCTGGGTGAACGAATTGGTGTGGAGGCCCGAGGCAAGACCCGATGCCGAGCCCAGCAGCGTCGTGCCCGACCAATCCGACCCGCTGTAACCGCCATTCACGTAGGAATACACCGTTGGCGCGACCAAATAGCCCAAACGAACGCCAACAGCCCAGGCGTCCTTGTTCTTCTCCCAACCCGTAACCCCCGCGACCTGATCCTGGATCGAGCCCTTGAGGCTTCCGAATTGACCATCGGCGAAAATGCCGGCCACCCAGTCGCCACTGAACTGCCAGTCATAACCGGCACCGACTGTTCCGAACCAGCCGTCGCCGCCCTGCTTCTGGTTGGTACACAGGATGCAGGTGCCGGTACCCGTGGCCACGACGCCGGTGTTGGCGTCCCAAACGCCGCCGCCGGCGCCGCCGAAGAAATAGAAACCGGTCCAGCTTGGGGTGGGCTCAATGACCGGCGCCCTGGAGTAGGTCCGGGCCGGAAGGTCGGCTGCGAGAGCCGACCCGCCCAACGCTGCGACCGCTGCCAGAGCCAGAACCAGCTTCTTCATTTTCAACTTCCCCGCTAGCGCCAGCCCAGCAACGCGGCAAGCGTGCAAAATGCACCGAATCTCAGGGTAGTTATAGCTGATCCCCCCTAAAAAGCTGTTGCAGGGCGGGCACATCGGCTGGAAAACGCCGCAGCAACGCGGCTCCGGCGGTACCGGAGGCGTTGATTATACTGATTTTCAGCCGCGATCAGTTACTTCGCGACGACCGGGCCGGTCCAGTTGAAGCGGTACACCAGCGATGTGCTGATGGTCTGCACGAAAGGCTTGAAGGTAACGGACTCGCCATCGGGGATGCCGGCAACGGTTTCTGGCAGGGTGACGCCGCCGAAATACGATGCGCGATACTCGGTCTTCATGAACAAGCCCGGCGCCGTGATGCCGAAAATGTTCAGGTTGTTCTCGACGCCGCCGCCGACAAACCAGCCGCTGCGATTGAAGGAAGGTAGATTGGCGACGGCCGCGCCACCGGTCGTGAACATGAGCGATGCGCTCGACCAATACGACTGGGTAAAGCCGGCGTTGACATAGGAATAGACATTGGGGGCCACCAGATATCCGAGCCGAACGCCGGCCGCCCATGTGTCACGAAGCTTCTCCTGGCCGGTAAGACCAGCAAAATTGTCATTGATCGATCCGCTGAGGCTGCCGAACTGACCGTCTGCGAAGATGCCCGCTACCCACGAGCTATTGAACTGCCAGTCATAGCCGGCGCCAACCGTACCGAACCAGCCATCACCGCCCATCCGCTGGTTAACCGTAAGTGGTGCTCCGCCCGGATTAGTCACTGTGTTAGTGTCGGAATCCCAAACGCCGCCGCCGACGCCGCCGAAAACATAGAAGCCGGTCCAGCCCGGAGTGGGCTCGACCACGGCAGGAGCCTTGGTGTAGGTCCGCACCGGAAGGTCGGCTGCGAGAGCCGTTCCGCCAAACGCTGCCACCGCCGTCACCGCCAGCACCAGTTTCTTCATTTCGATTCCTCGAACTTCCCTGAGGGTGTGCGGGGATACAGATACAACCGATCCTGGCGGTATCAGGTAGCAGATTTTGCTCGAAATGATGTTGCCGGCGGGTCACAGTCGCTGAAAATACCGCGGCTGCTCACGGAATGCCAAAACTCGGGTCTTGGTCTTACTGCGTCATAAGACCCTCATGGTGAGGAGGCGCCCTTGCGCCGTCTCGAACCATGAAGGCCACGTTGCCTGTTTCCGGGCCTCGTCCTTCGAGACGCTTGCTCGCGCAAGCTCCTCAGGATGAGGGGATAAGTCGGTTATGACGCAGTAAGATTAGGGCGCTTTTGGGAGCCAGCCGCCGGCTAAACGTCCAGGAGATCGTCGCTGGCAAACTCTGCCTTGTCGGAGATGAACGCAAAGCGGGCCTCGGCCCTGGTGCCCATCAGCCGCTCCACGGAATCGGCGGTGCCTTCGCGGTCCTCGGTCAGAAGCACCACGCGCAGCATGGTCCGCTTTGCCGGGTCCATGGTGGTCTCCTTCAACTGCGCCGGCATCATCTCGCCCAGTCCCTTGAAACGGCCGACATCGACCTTGGCGTTGGCGTTGAATTCGCTTTTCAAGCAGCGCTTCCTTGTGGGCCTCGTCGCGGGCATAGACTGTCTTGCTGCCATGGGTCAGGCGATAGAGCGGCGGCACGGCGAGATACAGATGGCCCTGGTCGATCAGCGGCTGCATCGTCCGATAAAAGAAGGTGATCAGGAGCGAGGCGATGTGGGCGCCGTCAACGTCGGCATCGGTCATGATGATGATGCGCGAGTAGCGCAAATCCTCTTCGCGGTAGTGCGCGCCCGTGCCGCAGCCGATCGCCTGAATAAGGTCGGCGAGCTGCGCGTTGGCAGTGAGCTTATCCTTGGTTGCGGAGGCGACGTTCAGTATTTTTCCGCGCAGCGGCAGGATCGCCTGGGTCTTGCGGTCGCGCGCCTGCTTGGCGCTGCCGCCGGCCGAGTCGCCCTCGACGATGAACAGTTCGGACCCCTCCGCGGCCGTATTGGTGCAGTCGGCAAGCTTGCCCGGAAGCCGCAGCTTCTTGACGGCCGTCTTGCGCGAAATCTCCTTCTCCGCGCGACGACGCAGCCGCTCCTCGGCGCGCTCGACCACAAAATCCAGGAGTTTGTTGGCCTGCAGCGGATTGCCCGACAGCCAATGGTCGAACGGATCCTTGATGGCCTGCTCGACGATGCGCTGCGCCTCGGCAGTCGCAAGACGGTCCTTGGTCTGGCCCTGAAATTCCGGCTCGCGCACGAACACCGAAAGCATCACGGCCGCACCCACCATCACGTCTTCCGAGGTCACTGAGGAAGCGCGCTTGCCTTGACCGACGCGCTCGGCGTGGTCCTTCAAGCCGCGCAACAGCGCGCTGCGCATGCCGGACTCGTGGGTGCCGCCGTCCTGGGTCGGCACCGTGTTGCAGTATGAGGACAGAAAGCCGTCGGCGTCGGCGGTCCATGCCACAGCCCATTCGCATGCGCCGTGAGCGCCCACGCGCCCGGATTTGCCGCAGAAGATATCCGGATGCACGAGCGTATCGGCGTGGATCGCGGCGGCGAGATAATCCTGCAGTCCGCCGGGGAAATGAAAGCTGTCCTCGGCGGGTACGTCCTCGATGCCCTTGAGCAAGGCCGGGTCGCAGCGCCAGCGAATCTCGACACCGCCGAACAGGTAGGCTTTCGAGCGCGCCATCTTGAACAGGCGCTGCGGTTTGAAGGTGGCCTTGGCGCCGAAAATGTCGGTGTCGGGCTTGAAGCGGATTTTTGTACCCCGCCGATTGTTGACTTTGCCGAGGTCTTCCAGCTTGCCCTTGGGATGGCCGCGTTCAAACGCCATCCGATGGAGCTTTTGACCGCGCGCGACCTCGACCTCCAGCCGCGACGACAGCGCGTTCACCACCGATACACCGACGCCGTGCAGGCCGCCCGAGGTCTCGTAGACCTTGGAGTCGAACTTGCCGCCGGAATGCAGCGTGCACATGATGACTTCGAGCGCGGATTTTTTCGGAAACTTCGGATGCGGATCGACAGGAATGCCGCGGCCATTGTCCGTGACCGTCAGGAATCCGTCGGCGCTCAGTTCAACCTCGATGAACGTGGCATGGCCCGCGAGCGCCTCGTCCATGGAGTTGTCGATAACCTCGGCGAAAAGGTGATGCAGCGCCTTTTCGTCGGTACCGCCGATATACATGCCGGGCCGCCGCCGTACCGGCTCGAGCCCTTCCAGCACTTCGATGTCGCGTGCGGTGTAACCGCCCTCCGCAGTGCTGGAGCGCGAAGCGACCCTCAGCGCGGTCCTCCCCTTTGCTCCGGGGGGGCCGAACAGATCATCGGTACCCTTTGTTTTCACGTTCGATTTCAATGGTTTAGACATAATTCTTCATATGGTTACGCGCGACACCGCGCGAGCGAATCATCTCGCCTGACTATGCCACGGTTGGGCTTAAAAAGTGACGGGCAGAGTGTATGAGGAAGATGGCTTCGCGTATTTTCTCAGGCGTAAGAAGTGCGGAGCACGATGACGGCAAAGAGCGCCGTCGCAGCGAGTGCGAACAGTGAGCCCACCACCGGTACGGCGATAAACGCAGCGCCCTTGAGGATCACGATGGCGACCCCTGCCGGGAACAGGATAGCGCCCACAATATGGAGCCAACCCTGCAGTTTCGCCAGCCGGCTGTCGCCGGCGGCGGGAACCATTCTGTAGTACAGGCCAAACAGGAACAACATGACGCCACCGACCAGGTTGAGGTGTGCATGCGCCGGTGCCAGCGCAAAATCCTGCTGAATGCCCATCGCGATCCCGGCGAGCATCCCCACCAGCAGAACCAGAACGCTGACACACATCATCAATGACCCAATCATATGCTTATCCCTCAATTTCGCGGAGATTTGAATTCCGGTTGGGGCAGCCGACCTTGCCTCGCCGCCATTGTGACTTGATGTTCCTGATCGGGCCAGCTTAAACAGTATTGTTGCCGGGAAGGGCTTTTTGGAATGGAAGATCTCACGCGCGCGCTGGCGGATTTCGTGCGCGACCATCAAGCCTGGGCCTCGCCGATCGTCTTGTTGCTGGCATTCGGTGAATCGCTTGCATTCATCTCGTTACTGATCCCGGCCTGGGGAGCGCTGGTTGCAATCGGCGCGCTGATCGGCGTCAGCGGCATCAGCTTCTGGCCGGTATGGGTCGCCGGCAGCATTGGTGCGGCACTTGGCGACTGGGTCTCCTATTGGTTCGGTTTCAAATACAAGGAACACGTCGCCCAGATGTGGCCGTTGTCGCGTTATCCGGAAATCCTGCCGCGCGGCGAGGCGTTCGTTAAAGCCTGGGGCGTGCCGAGCATTTTCATCGGCCGGTTCTTCGGACCGCTGCGCGCATCCGTGCCGCTGGCGGCCGGGATATTCGAGATGCCTTACTGGCACTTCCAGTTGGCGAACTTCGTGTCGGCGTTCGTCTGGGCGGCCGCGCTATTGTTGTTCGGCGACGTGATCGCGCAGATCGCGGAGTGGCTTTGGCGTGTGGTTTGACGCCCAGGCTTGCGGGAATCGGGGCTGGCAAACCTTGACGGCGGCTCCATGGAGCCTTATAGCCGCGCCCATGATCAACGCCGCGACCCATCTTTTTGCCCGCCGCCGCATTTCAGCGGTATGGGCGGTCGTTCGCGTTTAAGATCATCGCCTTTGCCGCTGGGTCCGATCCGCGGCATGATCCCTCCCGTCAGCGCGATCTGATCCGGCCTTCGCTCTCGGAAGGAGTTCGCAATGTATACGCCGCCATTGTTCAAGCAGGATCGGGCCGCCAGCCTTGCCTTTGCCGACGCGCGCGGGTTCGGCAATGTCTGCGCCTGGGACGGGATGAAGCCGATAGCGTCTTCGCTGCCGTTCTATATCGATCATGCCGACGACGGCACGCCGCACGCGGTGTTTCACGTTGCCCGCCAGAATCCGCTGATCAGGCTCGCCGGCGGGGCGAGGTCGTGGCTCCTCGTCGTCAACGGCCCGGATGCCTATGTATCGGCGGACTGGTACGTCTCGCCGGAGCAGGTGCCGACATGGCTCTACCAGTCGGTGCACCTGACCGGCACGGTACGGCCGTTGTCGGATGACGAACTGGCGGTGCAGATCGAGACGCTCAGCGCCAAGTTCGAGAAATGGCTCGCGCCCAAATCGCCCTGGACGCCGACGAAGATGACAGCGGGGCGGCTGGATACAATGAAAAAGGCGATCGTGGGCCTGGTGATGACGGTCACGGAAGTCGAGGGCAGCTTCAAGCTCAACCAGACCAAATCGGACGCCGATTTCGCGGCCGTGGCAGGCGCGCTCGCCTTGCAGGAGGACGCCGACGCAAGGCAGATAGCGCGATTGATGCGCGAGACAAGACCGCAGGCCTTCGCTGGCAAAACCAACGACCTTGAAGGGAGCGTGTCATGAGTTTGTCCGGCACGAGGCAGCCGCGGCCGGCTGGCGTCTCGGTCAGGCCTGCAGTGTTTGTCGACGGCGGCTCCGGCACCACGGGGCTTGGCATCAACGAGCGGCTGCGGCTGCAGAATGACGTCGTGGTGAAGACGATCGCCGACGACGAACGCAAGGATCCCGTGGCAAAGAAGGCGCTTTTGGAGGAAGTAGATCTGGTGATCCTCTGCCTGCCGGACGATGCCGCAAAAGAGACGGTCGCGCTTGTTGACAGCATGGGCTCCGCACGCCCCAAGGTGCTTGACGCTTCGACCGCTTTCCGGGTTGCGAGCGACTGGACTTACGGCTTTCCGGAGCTGGCGCCGGATCAGGCCGACAAGATCCGCACGGCGCGAAAGGTCTCCAATCCGGGCTGCTATCCGACGGGGGCGATTGCGCTGCTGCGGCCGCTTGTCGACGCATCCCTGTTGCCGGCAGACTATCCCGTCACCGTCAACGCGGTGAGCGGCTATTCGGGCGGCGGCAAGTCGATGATCGCAAGCTTTGAGAACGGCAGCGCGCCTTCGTTCGAGCTTTATGGCCTCGGCTTCGAGCACAAGCACGTGCCCGAGATGCAGCTTTACTCGAAACTCACGCGCCGGCCGATCTTCATTCCGTCGGTCGGCAATTTCCGGCAAGGCATGCTGGTCTCGGTGCCGCTGCAGCTCGACACGCTGCCCGGCAAGCCGAGCGGGGCTGATCTGCAGGCTGCGTTGGCACAGCGTTACGCCGGTTCGACTTACGTCTCGGCGATGCCGCTCGTGAACGAGGCCGGCAAGAGTGGCCACCTCGAGCCGGAGGGGCTCAACGGGACCAACAAACTCGAACTATACGTCTTTGCCAGCGACAAACACCGTCAGGCCGTTCTCGTCGCGCGACTGGACAACCTGGGCAAGGGCGCCTCCGGCGCGGCGGTACAAAACATGCACCTGATGCTCGGGCTTGCCGAGAAACAGCTGTAAGCCCGTAGGGCGTAGGGCGGATTAGCCGAAGGCGTAATCCGCCGTCAGGTCTACGCTTTCGCTAATCCCACACCCGCGAAACTCTATCGTTCCCCAAACTCGCCGCTCTGTTGAATATCGCCCGCCCAATCCAGGGGGAAGATTCCCGCACGGACATCGCGATGAAATGACGAGTGCGGCCAATCACGGACGCGCGTCACCAAACGGTGCTTGAGCGGATTGATGTAACAATATTCAATATGCCGAGCATAGTCGGCTTCGTCGCGAATCAGATGTTCCCAGAAGCCTCGTTGCCAAATGCCGCGTTCGTTGCGCGCGACCCGGGTCGGGCTAGGCCGCTCCCGCTTTGGTAGAGCCCTCGCAAAATGGTTCTTTATGAGCCGCCAGCGGGTCGAGAAATCGGAGTCGCCCGGCGGCAAGGTCCAGACCGCATGAAGATGATCGGGCAGCACGACGATCGCGTCGATTATGCAAGGCCGACCTTGCCGCGTCTTGGCCACCGCCTCACGCAATGTCGCTATATGATCGACGAGCAGGGTTTGGCGTCTCTCCAGTAGATTGACCGTAAAGAACCAGCAACCGCCAGGAACGAATACACGACGATAGTTCGGCATGAGGCCGAAAATAGCATACTTGTCGACGGTGTCGTTGGGGCGGCGGATTACGCCTTCGGCTAATCCGCCCTTGTAATAGCGCAATCAGATATGGTCTGGATGTTCCGAGAGGAATGGCCTGCCGCGGCGTGCATTCCGCGGCAGGCCGCTGGCGATCGGATCGAACCCGCCCTGAGCCGCTTTTGGCTGCCCCGTAGCGAGATCGCGCCAGCACCTTCATCGGACCCGGATGGTTGCCGGAACAACTTGGTTCGCTTCACAAGGCAGGGGTCGAGGAAGATGACACAGACTAACATAACGACGGCCGGGATCGATACGTCCAAAGCTAAGCTCGATATCGCGGTTCACGATCGGCCTGAACGCTGGCAGGTTGCCAACGCCCCGGCCGGATGGCGCGCCCTGGCGGCCAATCTGGCCAGGACTGGCGTCACCCGGGTCGGCATCGAGGCGACCGGCGGCTACGAGCGCGGCGTGGTGGAGCATTTGCGAGCCGCGGGCTTAACCGTGCTGGTATTGCAGCCGATCCAGGTCAAGGCGTTTGGCCGGGTGCATTTGCGCCGGGCCAAGAACGATGCGCTCGATGCCGTTCTGATTGCGGCCTGTGCGGCTACGATGAACGAGCCACGGATCGCGCCAGATCAGCGTCTGACTGAGCTTGCAGACCTGCTGACCTTCATCGAACAGATCGAGGAGGACATTGCGCGCCTCAAGATCCGGCTCGAACATATCGGTGAGCCTCGGCTGCGACGCATGGTTGTCACCGACATCGCCAGGCTGAAGGCACGACGGCTGGCGATGTTACGCTTCATTGCCAAGCAATTGCGCGCCCACCACGACCTCGCTGCTCGACTTGAGCTCGTGCTGAGCGTTCCCGGCATTGGTGAGCGCACCGCGCTTGCGCTGATCATCCGTATGCCCGAACTCGGCTATATCAGCCGCGAAGAGGCATCAGCGCTCGCGGGGCTTGCTCCCTTTGACGACGACAGCGGAAAACACAAAGGTCAGCGCCACATCTCCGGTGGCCGCGGACGCCTCCGGCGCTCCCTATATGCCGCCGCGCTCCCCGCCGCCTTCAGGTGGAACAAAGCCTTGATCAGCCTCTATGGTCGGCTTATCGCACGAGGAAAGGCCCATAACGCTGCTCTCATCGCTTGCGCCAGAAAGTTGCTGATCTACGCCAACACCGTCGTCGCGCGGGGCACCCCCTGGGTGGATAGCGCTCCCGCCACTTAATGGTTGCTACGGACTTCAGAGAATTTCGAAAATCGCCAGCGTCAGGGAGGCGACATCGAGCGATCGATCCATCGCCCCTTCACACTCTGACCCGAGACAGAACCTGTTCGGCAAACAAATCTTCGGGCGCGAGGCGGCGGTGACAGACGCCTTGCTCGTGGGCGTATTGCAGGAAGGCCTCTAACGTCGTGCGGTTGGCGTCGACGCCATAGGGCCAATGGTCCTGGCCGAACAGTTGCTGCGCCCGCCGCGTATGCTCGAAGCACCACGGAATCGGAAAACGCGGCGCCGTCACTTCGAGAGCGCGCGCGACGCTGCGTTGCTTGGCTTCCTCAAAGGCTGTGAGGAGGTTCATGGCGATCCAGGGATGCGCCTCGGTCGCAGCGCGCCTCAGCGCGATGACGTGCATGATCGGAAAGATGCCGGTCGTGCGATAGTATTCGGCCTCGACCGTCATGTAATCCTCGAACAACCGGGTGATGTTGGCGTGGCCGTTCTCGAAACAGTCGGGCGGGTGCGCCGACAAGACCGCATCGACCTCGCCTGCGACCAACATCCGGCTCAAGCTCTTTGTCGGCGCCGGTGTCAGGCGAATGCCGGGCGGCAGGTTGAGCGCCACTTTCTCGCCGCGGCCCGGCTCGTTGACGCCGGCCTGTATCCACTCGATGCCGGCAAGATCGATGCCGTATTGATGCGCAAGCAGCCCGCGCGAATAAACCGCCGCAGTCTGCGCCCATTCGGGCAGGCCGATCCGTTTGCCGGCGAGATCCTGCGGCGTGCGGACGGCGCCATCGCGGCGAACATAGATCGAAGAATGGCGGAAGATGCGTGAGGGAAACACCGGAATGGCGGTCAATGAGCGATCGCCTTGAGAAATCAGCGAGGCGTATTTCGCCAAGGATACTTCGGATACGTCCCACTCGCGGTATTTCAGAAAGCGGAAGAAGATTTCCTCGATCGGCAAGCTGAGGCATGTGAGGCGGATGCCTTCGGGCACGATGCGCCCCGAAGTCAGATCGTCGACATGATCATAACGGCTGATCGCCAGCGTGAGCGGGACTTCGTTCATGGGCGATGGCCTTCCGGGGCCGGATAAAGCGGCGATGCCATCGCGGCCGATTGAGCCGTCATTTCCGCTGCGCGGTTTCGCAGGATCGCAAGCCGCCCGAGAAAGAACAGGGCGCTTGCCGAGATCAGAACCGGCGTCGAGGCGGCCGCGAACAGCATGCCGAGCGGCAGACCGAAGGCGAGCAATTGACCCCCGATCACTGGCCCAAGGATCGATCCGACGCGGCCCACGCCGAACGCCCAGCCGGTGCCGGTCGAGCGCATATAGGTGGGATAGAGCGTGCCGGCCAACGCGTTGATGCCGACCTGGCCGCCGATGATGCAGACACCGACAACAATCACCAGCGCCATGAGCGGGGTCTCGTTGGTTCCGACATGGCCGAGTGCCGCAACGCAGGGCACCGCGACCAGGAAGGCGGCGACGATGCCAAGCGTGCCGATGCGGTCGAGCAGCCGGCCGACCGCCAGGCTTCCGACTGCGCCGCCGCCCTGCAGGAGCGCCGTCGCAATCACCGCGTGAGCCAGCGGCACGCCGCTCTCGGCGACAACGGTCGGCAGCCAGCTCGTCAAAAAGTGCAGCGAGACCATGTTGGCGGCATAGGCGAGCCACAACAGCGCGGTCATCGACGCCCGACCGTCCGCGAACAAGTACGCCACCGGCAAGCCTTCCCTGTTCTTCTCTTCGATCGCGAGGGAGGCGTTTTCGGGAATGGCGAGGTCGGGGCGGATGCGGCGCAACAGAGCGAGCACGAGGTCGGTGCGGTCGCGCTTCACCATCAAAAAGCGCACCGATTCCGGCAGCACGAAGAGTAGGACAAGACCGATCGCGATGGGCAGCACGCCGCCCACGACGAAAACGCTGGGCCAGCCCCAGGCCGGAATGAGTTGCGCGGCGATGACGCCGCCAAGGGCGGAGCCTATCGTGTAACCGATAAACATGATGCCGACCCGGGTCGCGCGCTCGCGCGGCGGGGCATATTCCGTCACCAGCGCGATGGCATTGGGGATCGAACCGCCGAGCCCTACGCCGGCGATGGTTCGCAGCACCAGAAGCGATGTGAGCCCGTCGGCCCAGGCGCAAGAGAGGGTGAAGAGGCCGAACAACAGCGAGCCCGCAACGATCAAGCGCTTGCGGCCGAAGCGGTCGCCAAGGTTGCCAAGGATCGTGGCGCCCAGCATGAAACCGCCAAGGCCCGCGCCAAACACCACGCCGAATGCCGCCTTGTCCGAGTGCCACGCTTTGATGATTGCAGGAGCGGCGTAACCCACGACCTGCATGTCGTAGCCTTCGATGAGCATGAAGGTGCAAATCCAGAACATCAAACCGATCTGGAAACGGCCGAACCTCTGACCCTCGATCCAGGCTCCGACATCGATGGATGCCGTCTTCGTCATGCTGAGTTTTTCGGCGCCGGCGTCAAACCACCTTGAAGATCGCGAGCGCCAGCACGGCCTGGGCGAGGAATCCGACCGTGAAAGCCAGCGTGCGGAATACCGGCAGGCCCATCGTATAGATGATGAGATGCGCGACCCGCGCCCAGAAATAGACGGCGGTGGCGTAGACCGTCCACTTGGTCGAGTAATCGAGTTGCGCGAGGATAAGCACCAGCGGGGCGAAGACCACCAGATTTTCCACCGCATTGTCGTGCGCGAACATCAGCCGCGTCGCCCATTCCGCATGCGGTTTGGCGGTGCGCGAAGGATTGGCCATCGAGCCCATCAGTCCGCGTACCGAGATTTGATTCAGGATGTAGGGGACCCATAACAGCCCCGTCAGAATCACCGTCAACGTCAACCAGAACAACTCGGGCGTCATCATTTCCCCCTGCAGGCTAAGCCGTCCGTCCCTTGCGGACTCGTACTTATACCCGAGCAAGGCTGGTTGCGCTATGCGCGAGCGCGGACGTAACTGCCCGGCGCGTCCTCGATCGGAGGCAATGCTTCGCCGCCGACGGCGCGGGCAGGCACTTGCTCGGGGTCGATCGCGACAAGCCATTCTCGCCAGTCGGGCCACCACGAACCCTTGTGTTCCCTGGCGCCCTTGAGCCAATCGGACAGGGTGGCAGCCCTGATATTGTCGTTGGTCCAGTATTGATACTTGTCCAGCGAAGGCGGGTTGACCACGCCGGCGATATGTCCCGATCCCGACAGCACATATTTCACCGGGCCGCCGAAGAATTGCGAGCCGTAAAGGACTGAATCCGCAGGCGCAATGTGGTCCTCGCGCGTGGCGAGATTGTAGACCGGCACCTTGACCTTCGAAAGATCGAGCAGCGTGTTGTCGAGCACCATCGTCCCCGAGGAAAGCCGGTTCTCCAGATAGCAGTTACGCAGGTAGTAGGAGTGGTTGGCCGCCGGCATCCGCGTCGCATCGGAATTCCAGTGCAACAGGTCGAACGAGGCAGGCTGCTTTCCCTTCAGGTAATTGCTGATCACATAGGACCAGATCAGGTCGTTCGATCGCAGCATGTTGAACGCCATGGCCATCTTCGAGCCCTCGAGCACCCCCGAGGCCTGCATGTCGCGTTCGATCGCCGAAATCTGGTCTTCGTCGACAAACACCAGAAGATCGCCGGCGTGGGTGAAATCGACCTGTGCCGCCAGGAAAGTCGCCGACGTCACGCGGACCCGGCGCTTGTCCGCAAGCCAGGCCAGCGTCGTCGCGAGCAGGGTGCCGCCGACGCAGTACCCCATGGTGTGGACTTTCATCTCGCCGGTGACGCGCTCGATCGCATCCATCGCCGCCAGCGGACCTTGTTTCATGTAATCTTCCCAGGTCTTGCCGCCGAGACTCTTGTCCGGGTTGACCCAGGAAATCACGAACACCGTGATGCCCTGATCGACGCACCATTTGATGAATGATTTTTCCGGCCTCAGATCGAGGATGTAGAACTTGTTGATCCATGGCGGCACGATCAAGAGCGGCGTGCGCAGCGTCTTCTCCGTCGAGGGCGCGTACTGGATCAGCTGCATCAGATCATTCTGGAAGATCACCTTGCCTGGCGTCGTCGCCATGTTGACACCTACCTGCAGGGCCGACGAATTGGACTGGCGGATGCGGATCGTGCCGCGGCCGGCTTCGATGTCCTCGGCCAGCATTTTCATGCCGCGAACCAGGTTGTCGGCGTTCGACGTCAGCGTCTCGCGCAGCACTTCAGGATTGGTCAACACGAAGTTGGAAGGCGAAAGCGCATTGGTGATCTGCTGAACGTAGAACTCGGCCTTCTTGCGGGTGTGAGGATCTAGGCCCTCGGCGTTGCGAACCAGATCGTGCGCCCACTGCGTGGTCAGCAAATAAAGCTGAAGCACGAAGTCGAAGAACTGGTTCGATTTCCATTCCGGATCGGCAAATCGCTTGTCGCGCGGGGACGGCGCGATCGCAGGCGCAGCCTCTTCGCCGGCGAGACGGCGCACCGAGGAGCCCCACAGATCAAGATATGACTTCGCGATCCTGGTCTGGATTTCGCTCGCGCGATCAAGGTCGGAGAGCCAATATTCCGCAACCGCGCTGAACGTCTTGACGAGCTCGGTGAGTTCGTTCGGCGGCCTGTCCTTTGCCTCGTCATTCTCGCGCGGCTGCAGATAGGCCGCCAGCGCCTTGCCGGAATTCTCCATCGCTCGCGCAAGGTTCATCGCGAAAGCTTCGGGGTCGAACTTCCCGGTGGCGATCCGGGATTCTGTCGTGACGTTGATCATGGCTCGACACTATAGGCTCGTTTCGTCTTCGTCACCGCGCAGATCGAGGGCGGCGATCTGGAAACAAAACCTAACAAATGGCGTGCTGCGCTGCGACATTTTACCTTTGTGCGGTCATATTGAGGCCGTAGGCGGTGGGATTGTCATTTGGGTTTTTGATCTTTTCAGGCGACAATGATTTGGGCGGCCGGTATCAGCCGATTTAAGGGGCGGCAGGTTCGGCGGGGTAGGGATCGCGACGGCATGTCGAGGCGTCAGGCAATCAGGGTGCGCCCGCCGGGAGCATTGCTCGCGGCGGTGCTGGCCGTGTTTGCGCTGGGCGCGGGTACGCTGGTTTTGGGCGGTTGCTCGTTATCCATCGCCGACCTGCCATTGACCGGCACTCCCGCCGACGCGCCGCCCCGTCCGAAGGATGCAGCCGGCTATCTCCCGGTGAACGAACTGCCGCCGGAACGCGAAGAAGCCGCGATGAACCCTGCCGAGCGAGCCAGGATTCAGAGCGAACTGGTCGCCGCGAGGGAACGCCAGGCCGCCGCCATTGCAGCCAAAGAGGCGGCGGCGAAATCATCCGACCATTAGTGCTGCGGTGATCTCGTTCCACTAGCGGTGATGCGGACTGGCGCGGCCAAGCGACCGTGCTAAAAGAGTGCAGTCCAACCGCAAATCGAGGCAAATATAGTATTTTCGCCTGAATTCGCACTAAATCTCTGATTTTGTGCGAATTCTGGACGAGACCGAAGCCAGTTTCGCTGCAAGAATGTGGACGATTTTGTCCCTGCCGGTTGCCGGAGCAAGGTTCTATGGAAGATTTTTACCGCATCCGCCGCTTGCCGCCCTACGTGTTCGAACAGGTCAACCGGGCCAAGGCAGCCGCGCGGAACGCCGGCGCCGACATCATCGATCTGGGCATGGGCAATCCAGACCTGGCAACGCCACCCCATGTGATCGAGAAGTTGAAAGAGACGCTCGGAAAGCCGCGGACCGACCGCTACTCGGCCTCGCGCGGAATTGGCGGCCTGCGCAAGGCGCAGGCGGCCTATTACGACCGGCGCTTCGGTGTGAAACTCAATCCGGAAACCCAGGTCGTTGCGACGCTCGGCTCCAAGGAGGGCTTTGCCAATGTTGCCCAGGCGATCACCGCGCCGGGCGATGTCGTGCTGTGTCCCAATCCGAGCTATCCGATTCACGCGTTCGGTTTTCTGATGGCGGGCGGGGTGATCCGCTCGGTGCCTTCCGAGCCGACGCCGCAATTCTTCGAGGCCGTCGAGCGCGCCATCATCCATTCGATTCCCAAGCCGCTGGCCATCGTCGTCTGCTATCCCTCCAATCCGACGGCCTTTGTCGCCAGCCTCGACTTCTACAGGGATCTGGTGGCTTTCGCGAAACGGCACGAGATCTTCATCCTGTCGGATCTTGCCTACGCCGAAGTCTACTTCAACGAAACCAATCCACCGCCTTCCGTGCTCCAGGTCCCGGGCGCGATCGATGTGACGGTGGAATTCACCTCGATGTCGAAGACCTTTTCGATGGCCGGGTGGCGGATGGGATTTGCGGTCGGCAATGAGCGGATCCTTGCGGCCCTGGCGCGGGTGAAATCCTACCTCGACTATGGCGCCTTCACGCCGATCCAGGTGGCGGCGACCGCTGCGCTGAACGGCCCGGATGATTGCATTCGCGAGATGCGCGACACCTATCGCAGGCGCCGCGATGCGCTGGTCGAATCATTCGGCCGGGCCGGCTGGGAAATTCCGCCGCCTGAGGCCTCGATGTTTGCGTGGGCGCCGCTGCCCGAGGCCTTCCGCGGCGTCGGCAGCATGGATTTTGCGACCCTCATGGTCGAGAAATCCGGCGTCGTGGTTTCGCCTGGGGTTGCGTTTGGCGAGCATGGCGAGGGTTACGTCCGCATCGCGATGGTGGAAAACGAGCAGCGCATCCGCCAGGCGGCCCGCGGGGTGCGCCGCTTCCTTGAAAGCGGCCTTGAAACGTTGCACAACGTCGTTCCGCTCGCCAACCGGCGCTAGGCATGATCCCGGAAAGTGTCTCCCCGCTCTTGACCCGGGGAGGAGGTTTCAGGATCAGGTAACGCCAGGTCGAATCCACTCCACCAAACTGGTCTCTCCGGCAGGTTTTTCGCGTCATGGTCGCATCCCTGAAGGTGGGTATTGCGGGGCTCGGCACCGTTGGCGCCGAGGTGGTCCGTCTGCTCGAGCAGCAGGGCAGGGCCCTGTCGGCGCGCAGCGGGCGCGGCATCCGCGTCGCGGCTGTCACGGCGCGTTCGAAAGTGAAAAAACGTGGCCTTGACCTGCGCGGCATCGCCTGGGCCAAGAGCCCGCTGGCGCTTGCCGGCGATCCCGCGATCGACTGTTTCGTGGAACTGATGGGTGGCGCCGGAGAGCCGGCTTTGTCGGCGATCGAAACCGCGCTCAAGTCCGGCAAGTCGGTCGTCACCGCCAACAAGGCGCTGATCGCCAGGCACGGGCTCCGATTGGCGCATCTCGCCGAGAAGCATGGCGGCGCGCTCAATTTCGAGGCGGCCGTTGGCGCGGCGATCCCCGTCGTCAAAACCCTGCGCGAGGGCCTGACGGGAACCACGATCAATCGCGTCTACGGCATTCTCAACGGAACCTGCAACTACATCCTGACGCGAATGGAGCAGGAAGGATTGTCGTTCGCCGAATGCCTGAAGGACGCGCAGCGGCTCGGTTACGCGGAAGCCAACCCGTCATTCGACGTTGATGGCCATGACACCGCGCAGAAGCTTGCCATCCTCGCAAGCCTCGCCTTCGGTACCAGGGTCGCCCAGAGCTCGGTTTACGTTGAAGGCATCTCATCGATCGCGCCGGAAGACCTGCGCGCGGCAGAGGAACTCGGCTACCGCGTCAAGCTGCTCGGGGTGGCGGTGCGGACGGCCAAAGGCATCGAGCAGCGCGTGCACCCGACCATGGTGCCGAAATCCTCGTCGATCGCGCAGGTCATGGGCGTCACCAATGCGGTGACCATTGACGGCGAGGGCATCCCCCCGATCACGCTGGTGGGTCCGGGCGCCGGGGGAGCCGCCACCGCGTCGGCCGTCGTCGCCGACATCGCCGACGTCGCCCGGGAAATTCGTGCCCTGCCGTTCGGGCGTCCGGTCGAGCGGTTGCGAACTACCAGGAAAGCGCCGATGGAGCGACACGAGGGCGGTTACTACATTCGCCTGATGGCCCGTGATCTGGCGGGGACTGCCGCAACCATCGCTACCCGTCTGGCCGAGCAGAAAATTTCCATCGAATCGATTGTGCAACGTCATCGCGATGGCGTTGACGTGAACGCGGCGACGGGGAAAGCTGCGCCGGTACCGGTGATCTTGATCACCTACGCTACCCACGAAGACGCGGTACATCGTGCGCTGCAGGCGGTGCAGCGCGACAAGGTGATCAGCGGGCGCCCGCAAGTGATACGGATTGAAAAGAACTGACGTGCAGCCCGGACCGACGACACTGACGGCGCGATGCGGGCTGAAAGACGCGCCAGTCAAGTCTTGAGAGGAGTTCGCCGATGTCGACCCATATTTCGGTTCCGCCGCAGCTGTTGCTCGAGCGGATTCTCACGCTCGAAATTGTGAGGGTGACGGAGCGGGCTGCGGTGTCGGCAGCGCGGCTGCGCGGTCACGGCAATGAAAAGGCCGCAGATCAGGCTGCGGTGGATGCAATGCGGCGCGAGCTCAACAAGCTGCCGATCGAAGGCACGATCGTGATCGGCGAGGGCGAGCGCGACGAGGCGCCGATGCTGTTCATCGGCGAGAAGGTTGGCTTGAACGCCGGTCCCAGGGTCGATATCGCCGTCGATCCGCTCGAAGGTACGACGCTGTGCGCCAAGAGCATGCCGGGCGCGATCGCGACGATGGCGATGGCCGATGGCGGCACGCTTTTGCATGCGCCTGACGTCTACATGCAGAAGCTTGCGATCGGTCCGGGCTATCCCAAGGGCGTTGTCGAGCTTGACGCTCCGCCCGCGGACAATGTCCGCCGGCTTGCGAAAGCCAAGGGCGTCGAGCCATCGGCGATCACCGTTCTTGTGCTTGATCGTCCGCGGCATGCCGACATCATCAACAGCGTTCGCTCCACCGGTGCGGCCGTGCGCCTGATCACCGATGGCGACGTTGCGGGCGTCATCCATTGTGCCGATCCCGACAATACGGGCGTGGACATGTACATCGGAACAGGCGGCGCGCCCGAGGGCGTGCTGGCCGCGGTCGCGCTGCGCTGCATCGGCGGGCAAATGCAATGCCGGCTGATCCTCGACAGCGAGGAGAAGCGCGAACGCGCCCGCAAGATGGGCGTCGCCGATCCGCGCATGATCTACGGTATCGAGGATATGGCGAAGGGCGACTGTCTGTTTGCCGCAACCGGCGTCACCGACGGTTCGCTACTTTCCGGCGTCAAGTTCCGCAAGGGCGTTATCGAAACTGAAACCGTCGTCATGCGTTCGGTGACAGGTACCGTCCGTTATATCAGGGCCGAACACCGGCAGCTCGACAAATTCTACCTCGACTGAGGACCGGTCGTTCAACAACAAAAGTCGGGAGCGAACATCGTGTCCGATATTTCGGAAGTGAAGGCGCTGGTATTCGATGTGTTCGGCACCGTTGTCGACTGGCGCACCAGCCTGATCGCCGATTTCACCGCCTGGGGCGAAAGACGCGGGTTCAAGGCCGACTGGACTGCGCTGGTCGACGGCTGGCGCGCGGTCTACGCCGCGTCGATGGACGAGGTGAGAAAGCATCCCGAGCGCGGCTATGTGATACTCGACGTACTTCATCGAAGATCGCTGGAAAGGCTGGTCGAACAGCTCTCGATTTCCGGATTGAACGATGCGGACCTGCATTACCTCACCATGGGCTGGCATCGGCTGCATCCCTGGCCCGACAGCGTTGCCGGCTTGGCACGGCTGAAGACGAAATACATCATCGGCCCGCTTTCCAACGGCAATGTTGCGCTCTTGACCGAGATGGCGAAATTCGCTGGCCTGCCGTGGGATCTCATCCTGTCGGCGGAATTGTTCGAGCACTACAAGCCCGACCCCGAAACCTACCTCGGCGCCGCGCGGCTGCTGTGCCTGCCGCCGGAACAGGTAATGATGGTCGCCGCCCATAATCACGACCTGAGGGCGGCCCAGAAGCTGGGACTGAAGACCGCCTTCGTCGCGCGGCCAACCGAATACGGCCCGCTGCAGAAGTACGATCGTGAGGCGACCGGCGACTGGGATATCGTCGCGGCCGATTTTGGCGAACTCGCTGGGCGAATGGGGTGTTGAGCGCGTTGCAGCGTGGATTACGCCTTCGGCTAATCCGCAACTATCCGCGTCATTGCGAGGAGCGAATGCGACGAAGCAATCCACTCTTTGCTCGTTGCTCCGACCATGGATTGCTTCGCTGGCGCTCGCAATGACGATGGAGGCCGCGGCGTACCCGGCAGGGCGGTCAGCGTAATCCGCCGCTAAAGCCGCCGAGATGGCGGATTACGCCTTCGGCTAATCCGCAACTATCCGCGTCATTGCGAGGAGCGAATGCGACGAAGCAATCCACTCTTTGCTCGTTGCTCCGACCATGGATTGCTTCGCTGGCGCTCGCAATGACGATGGAGGCCGCGGCGTACCCGGCAGGGCGGTCAGCGTAATCCGCCGCTAAAGCCGCCGAGATGGCGGATTACGCCTTCGGCTAATCCGCAACTATCCGCGTCATTGCGAGGAGCGAATGCGACGAAGCAATCCACTCTTTGCTCGTTGCTCCGACCATGGATTGCTTCGCTGGCGCTCGCAATGACGATGGAGGCCGCGGCGTACCTGGCAGGGCGGTCAGCGTAATCCGCCGCTAGAGCCGCATGGCGGATTACGCCTTCGGCTAATCCGCCTTCTACGATTGGCGGCACTGATTTGCCCGTCGTGTCCAGTCCTCTCTGCAAAAATTTTTTGCTTTTTCGTTTGGTAGAAACAGCAATAGAGCCAATCCATCCCGCGCTCATCAGGAGGGGCGTTGCGCGTCGTCACGAACGTGGAGTGCGGGATGCGATGGACGCTTTGGGTGCGCAAGACGGGCGCCTTTTCGAAGCGGACGGCGAAGTCGTGTGGTCCTGATATCCCGACGCTGATATCAAGCCTGCAGATTGATGATCTTGCAAGCGACGGGGGCAAGAAAGCCCGGTCCCCGGGGAGAGTACGAAGGAAACCGTAAAACCATCGCGCGGGGAATGCCGGAATGTTTCGGCCTACCTGTGGTGACTATGCTTGTGTGCTTTCACTTTTCGCACACAAGGCCGCGGGTGCGGCCAAGCGCCCGGCATTCCCTGCGCCCTCCGTTTCTTCGAGGGTGATGTTTGACAGAACCCGGGCGTTACTCGCGTCGCGGGAAAGCGGAAGCGTGCCTTGTGAACAGTGAGCAGACCACTCACCTTCGTCGTGCCCGCGCTTGTCGCGGGCATCCACGTCTTGCTCGGGCATCCACGTCTTGCTTTCTTCGTCCGGATACAAACGCGGACGGCCGGGTCATCGGCAAGTGGAAGCGACGGCGTTCTTCGAACCGCTATACCCGGCCATGACGGCGGTGTCCGTGGCTCGCGATGACGAAGGAAGCCAGTCAGAGCAGCGTGTATAAGCTGTGATTGTCGCACACGAAATCATTGCACCTGCAATTATCCCGCTTATCTTCCGACGACATCATGACGCTTCCCGCATCCGCACTGCCCGTCGAAGCCCCTTTGGCTTTCCTTGGCGTGGCGCGTTCGCTGACCGGAAAAATGTGGCGCGACCGGCTCGATGCGCGCGGGGCGGCGCGGGCGCTCGCGATCGCGCAGCGCCATCAGCTGCCCGAAATGCTGGCGCGGGTGCTGGCAGGACGCGATGTCGAGATCGACGCGGTCGAAGACTTCCTCGATCCGACCATCCGCAAACTGATGCCGGATCCTTACACCATCACGCAGATGGAGGCGGCCGCCAGACGCATCGCGGATGCGGCCACGCGCGGCGAGAAGGTGGCCATCTTCGGCGACTACGATGTCGACGGCGCCACATCCGCGGCACTGCTCGCCTGGCACCTGCGCCATTGCGGACTTGATCCTTTGATCCACATCCCCGACCGGATTTTTGAGGGATATGGCCCGAATGCCGAGGCGGTGCGCGCGCTCGCCGGCAAAGGGGCCACGCTGCTCGTGGCCGTGGACTGTGGCACCACCAGCCTCGAGCCTCTGGCGGAAGCGCGACGACTGGGAATGTCGGTGGTGGTGATCGATCATCACCAAAGCGGCGATGAATTGCCCGAGGTAGAGGCGCTGGTCAATCCCAACCGGCCAGACGACCTCTCCGGCCTCGGCCATCTCGCCGCCGTCGGTCTCGTGCTGATCACCCTGGTGGCGGTCAATCGCGAACTACGAAATCGCCGATTTTGGACCAGCGAAATGCCCGAGCCTGATCTCCTGGGCATGTTGCACCATGTCGCACTTGGCACGGTGGCCGACGTTGCGCCGCTGACCGGATTGAACCGCGCCTTCGTCGCCAAGGGCCTGATCGCCATGCGCCGCCGCGATCATGTCGGCCATACCGCGCTGATGGATGTGTCGCGGTTGAACGGTCCTCCCGAAGCGTGGCATCTCGGCTTCATGCTGGGACCACGCATCAATGCGGGCGGGCGGATCGGACGCGCCGATCTCGGCGTTCGACTGCTGCTGGAGGGCGATGTCTCGGAGGCGGCGCGGATTGCCGCCGAGCTCGATCGATTGAACGGCGAGCGCCGCGTCATCGAGCAGATGGCCGAGGCGCAGGCCGAAGCCGAAGCGCTGGCCTCGCTCGGGCTCGAAGACAAGGGTTCGGTGATCGTCACCGCGTCGGAGGGCTGGCACCCCGGCGTGGTTGGTCTTGTGGCATCCCGGTTGAAGGAGAAATTCGGCCGGCCCGCATTTGTCATTGCGCTTGAGCCCGGTGGCATAGGTACCGGTTCGGGCCGCGGAATCGGCGGCGTCGATCTCGGCAAGGCGGTGCGGCAGGCTGTTCACGACGGCGTGTTGCTGAAGGGCGGCGGCCACGCGATGGCCGCAGGCGTAACCTTGCGAAAGGAAAAGCTCGCCGAATTCCGCGCCTACATGGAAAGCGCGCTCGCCCATGATGTGGCGCGGTCGCGCCATGTCAACGAAATCTTCGTCGATGGTGCCGTCAGCGCGCGAGGCGTGACGCCGGAGCTGGTTGCCACGCTCAACCGCGCCGGCCCCTTTGGCAGCGGCAACCCGGAGCCGGTGATAGCGCTGCCATCGCATCAGCTCGTCTACGCCGATGAAGTTGGGCAGGCGCATTTGCGTGTGCGGTTCAAGTCGGGCGACGGCGCCATCGTCAACGGCATCGCGTTCCGATCGATCGGACAGAAACTCGGCAACGCGCTCGCCGCGCATCGCGGCCAGGTGCTGCACGCGGCGGGATCGCTCGCGGTCGATCGCTGGCAGGGAGCCGAACGCGTGCAGTTGCGCCTGCTCGACGTGGCCGTGCCGGATCAGGGACCGCTGGTGATAAGGTAGAGCGACAGTGTTCCAACCCGTCATTGCGAGGAGCGAAAGCGACGAAGCAATCCATCCATCCCGATGGCGCGATTGTGGATTGCTTCGCGGAGCCTGTCATCGGGCCGCGCTTTGCGCGGACCCGTCGGCTCGCAATGATGGAGATCAGCTAACCGCCCTGTCTGAGCCGCGCCAGCACCTTCAAACCGCCATAGCCGTCCGCGGGCAAAAGCCCCATCTTGGTCTGATAATCCCGGATCGCCTGCATGGTGTCGTTGCCGACACGGCCGTCGGTGCCACCGGTGTCAAAGCCGGCCTTGGTCAGGCGGACCTGCATCTCCTGGACCTCGGCAAGCGTCAGCGCGCGCTCAGAGCCGGGGAATGGTTGGATGAAGGGAGGGCCGCCCAGGATTCGATCGCCGAGATGGCAAATCGCCAGTGCATAGTTCATGGATGGATTGTAGCTGCGCACCGAATAAAAGTTCGGACCCAGCAGGAAGCTCGGTCCGCCCGGCACCGGCGTCCAGAGCTGTGCGGACGCGCCCGGTTGCGGAAAGGATTCGCCGTCGGCGCGCGCGACGCCGGCGCTCGCCCAGGCTGCGTAGCTGCGGTTGCCGCCGGAAGAGGCGCCGTTGGAACGGACTTCATAGCCCCAATGCTCGCCGCGGTGATAATTGCCGCGGCTCACCAGATAACGCGCGGTCGAACCAAGTGCGTCGTCCGGCTTGCCGAAGGGCGATATCCTGCCATCGTGATCGTAATCGATACCGACATTCAGCCACACCTCCGGCATCCACTGGGTGTGTCCCATCGCGCCGGCCCACGATCCGCGCATTTCCTCCGGCGTGCTCCAGCCACGATCGACGATGCGCAGCGCATTGATCAGCTCGCTCTCCCAATAGGCGCGGCGGCGCGGCTCGTTCCAGGCCAGCGCGGCGAGCGCGGGAAATACCGGCCGCATGTGATTCTGCTGCACCAGCGGATCGCCATAGGCGGATTCGACGCCCCACAGCGCCAGCAGCGTGCCGCGCTCGACGCCGTATTCCTTTTCGATTCTTGCAAACAGCGCCTCGTTCTTCTTCAGCGCCTCCTTGCCCGCAATGATTCGCCAATCCGAAACCCGGCGGTTGATGTACTGCCAGATCTGTTCGTGGAATTCCGGTTGGTTTCCCAGTTGTTTGAAGACCGACATATCGGGCTCGATATGAGCCATCACGCGGGTCCAGGTCGCCTCCGATATCCCCTTCGACAGGGCGCGGGCGCGAAAATTATCTCGCCATTGGTCGAAGCCGGGGGGCGCCGCGGCGAACGCGGCGAGGGGATGCGCAAGCAGGATGAGCGCGCCCGCGCCGGACCGCAGCAGCGCGCGGCGCGTCAGCAAGAAATGAGAATCACGCTGCTTCATCGCTTCACCCTATCTGCGCCGGGAGAGGGGCGGCAAAGGCTACGGCGCCCTCTGCATCGGCCGTCTCCGGCTTTCGTCATGCGTTCATGTACATGAACAAAACCGGGCACTTCTTTGTCGCCAATCGTGTCGAATTCGTCACAGCCAGCGCGAATTATCTCTGGTAATCAGCATGCGTCGTTTTGGCACACTTTCGTTTTGGCACACGATGGAGGCGCGGACATGAAATGGGCAGTTGGGGCGGTATTGGCGGGCTTTATTGCAGCGCCAGCGTTGGCCGAAGACGGTAAGAATTGGGCGGACATCGGCAAGGATCTTAAGGACCTGAAGGCAGATTTCAAAGATCTCAAGGCCGACCGTGCGGACATAAAAAGTGACAAGGCTCAATTAAAGGACGCGATGGCAGACAAGGACTGGAAGGCTGTAAGCAAAATCGCGGCGGACATCGCTGCCGACAGAAAGGACATTCTGGCTGACAAGCGGGACATCCACGCCGACGTCAAGGATTTGAAGCACGACATCAGCGCCTTGCCCAAGGGCAAACACTAACCTTCGCCAGCCCATGCGCTTTGCATTCATCTTCCTGCTCTTGCTGACTGTTGCCGGGTGCAGCAGCCAGCAGGCTTTTGATACGTCGCGCGTCAAGATGAGCGTCGATGGAGCGGAGGCCTACAAATCTGCCAAGATCGGTGTTGGTCAACCATTCTGAGCAACGCCTACCGGCCAGCCGCGCGGCACTCCGACCCCGCTTCGTTGCCGACGGAGCGGGGTTTCTCGATGCACAAGCGGCGCACCTCCGCCGAGAGAGGCTCGCGCAATTCTAGAACTCGGTTCTTGCCGCCTTCCGTGCGCTGGGATGGTTCACATCCAACGGCATCGCGTGAGCTACCGCGGCCGAAGCCGTTGGTTGCGGTTCGAGCTCTCTCCCGTGCCCGCGGATCAACCGCTCATAGGACGAGATCAACGTCACATACGGGTTGACCCAAATCCATCCGTCACGCGCGAAAACCTGTACGTCGAAATGCAGATGGCGGCTGGTGCCGTTGGGGCGGTCGAGATAGTTGGAGACGACGCCAATTTTCTCGCCCTCCTCGACGTGACGGCCGTTGAGGATTTGGTCGGCATCCATGGCCGCCGGGTTCATGTGCATGTAACGAAAGCGAACGTGTTCGGTCTGGGTGTTGACCTGCAGCGTCACCCCTTGTTGCTTCGGCGCGCGGATCAAGACGCCGTCGCGGACCGCGACGACGCCTTGCCGCTTCGGGTCACAGTGATCGGGTGCTTGGCTGATTGATGGGCATGGTGCGGGACGAATGTCCTGGCCCTGGTGGCCGAACCCGCTGGCGCACTGTCCAACGCCGTAACTGCGGGCTTCGCAAAAATTGTCCTGCCAGGGATAAGTAGTAGGCCCGCTGGAGATGTCGATGTGCCCTGATTCCCGGTTACCCTTTGATTGCGAATGAGCAAAGGCTGGCGCCTTTTCGAGGGGAAACCGGATTTGCGAATAGGCGGTGAAATCGGCGCGGCCGTTCTGCCTGCGGACTTCGCTCCGGCCGCTAATGTCGCCGGGCGGGCGATAGGTGAAGTCGGCAGAGGATGCACGCGGCCGCGCAGCGATTTCCGGGTATGCGTCCGAGCGCGCCTGTCCGGGAAGACCGCCGGCAACCCGCAACGCCTTCAGAAACCGCTCTGCGACGGGATAGGCTTCGCGGCACGCCAAACGCCGCGGCCGCGGGGCGCTATCCAGGCACTGGATTGAAACAACGTAGGGAACGCCGAAGCGGGTGAAGGCATAACGAACGTAACCTTCGCGGATGAAGCGCCGCAGGTCCGGAAATTGCACGGCCAGCGCTTTCACCGGCTCACCCCTGCCGCCCAGGGGATCGTTGACGTCATAGATCAGGACCGAGCCCGTTATTTGCACTTCGATCGGTTTGGCAAAGATTCGTTGCGGCATTCCTTCGCCGGCACCGGGCTCGAGCGAAAACACGGCGTCGTAACCAGCAGGGCCGGCGTCGAACATATCGACAGATCTGAAACCTGCCTGATAGTGCGATAGCCCGGCGGAAGCGCCGCTCGATTGCGCGCCGAGAAACGCGGCCGTGTCGAAGGGCAGCAGCACGGGCACCGGACTGCGGCCTATGCCCGTGAAAATGGTCGATGTCACCGCGTTGAGCTGAACCAGCGCCGGCCTGGACCGAGGATCGAACCCGGGCGACTTGCGCCTGCCGGAAAACGTGAACGTGGATACGGCAACGGGCTGAGTGCCGATCTCGGACCGAAGTTGATCGAGCGCCGCGCTCCAATCGACGCGCATAGCCTTGACAGCCGGCGTCCTGAATTCGTCCGCCATGACGCCCGCAATGCCGGCTGTCAGCGAAAGGAAAAATGCCAGCCAGCGCGCGACGAAACGTACAGCCCCCATTCCCACTTCCACGCCCCCCGGCGCAAACCCCGTCCTTCCAGGCCTTTAACGGACGATGAACTTCTCGAATCACCGTCGCGCCTTGGCTCACTGTTTAAGCATGATCTCCGCGCAGGCGCACTCGCCTGTCGCGAGGGAAAAGCCGCGTCAGTCCTTGGCTCGCTCCACATAGGAACCGTCCTCGGTCATCACGACGATCCTCGTGCCCGCGGTGATGTGAGGCGGTACGGCGGTGCGCAGGCCGTTGGATAAAACCGCCGGCTTGTAGGACGAAGACGCCGTTTGTCCCTTGGTGACCGGTTCGGTCTCGACGACCTCAAGCGTCGCGCGCTGTGGCAACTGGATCGCGACAGGAGTTGCGTCATGCATCGAAAGCTTGACGGTCATGTTTTCCTGAAGATAGGCCGCGGCCGAACCGACAACGTCCTTCGGCACCTGGACCTGATCGTAGGTCTCATTGTTCATGAAATGGAAGCCGTCGGAATCCTCGTAGAGGTAGTTGTAGTTGCGGTCCTCGATGGTCGCCTTCTCGACCTGGTCGGTGGTCTTGTAGCGCTCCGAAATTTTCACTCCGTCGCTGATGCGGCGCATTTCGATCTGGCTGACCGGAGTTCCCTTGCCGGGATGAATGTTCTCCGCGCTCAGAACCACGTAGAGCTTGCCGTCCTGTTCGATGACGTTGCCCTTGCGAATTGAACTTGCGATGACTTTCAAAGCTGTCTTTCCTGATATTCCTGGGCCTTCCGGCCTTGCCGGACGTGATCGTCCAAGGCCACGAGGCCGGTTTCGGGCTGCAACATACTGATTTTGCCGCGCGATGCCAGCGTTTTACGGGCTTTGTTGATGCCCGCGTTCGACGGGCTTGCCTGGTGTCGCGGAATGACAGGGCTTGCCGGGGAGTCGCTGCGAATGAGTAAATGGATTGACTTGATTCCAATTGCGCATTTGGTCATCGAGATGTGGTGAGTATCGGTGAAGTGCCAAACCCCGCATGGTCGATATGACTCTGAAATCTGCAGACAGGGCTAGCCCCCAACCGTCGCCGTGGTGGTCGGCAAGTCGCTATGCCGACGTCAGGCCCTTTTTGAGGGCGCGCAATGCCGTCGCCAGATCGATCCGGGCGTGGTTCGACGAGCAGGGCTTTACGGAGGTGGAAACTGCGGTTTTGCAGGTCTCGCCGGGAAATGAGACCCACCTGCATGCGCCGCGCACCCAGCTTCTCGGCCCCGATGGCCGGTACAACGAACGGTATCTAAGGACCTCACCGGAATTCGCGTGCAAAAAGCTTCTGGCGGCCGGCGAGACGAAGATTTTCGAGTTTGCGCGGGTGTTCCGCGATCGTGAACGCGGTCGCCTGCACTTGCCGGAGTTCACCATGCTGGAGTGGTACCGTGCGAACGCGACTTACGATGCGGTCATGGCCGATGTCGTGGTCGTGATCGCGCACGCGGCGCAGGCAACCGGAATTGGGCGATTTTCCTATTCGGGCAAAAGCGCCGATCCCTTTGCCGAACCCGAGTTGTTGACGGTGGCTGCAGCTTTCGAGCGTTTCGCCGACATCGATCTGCTTGCCACGATCGGGGACGGAGAAGGTGATCGCGAACGCCTGGCGGTAGCCGCCAGCGCCAAGGTGCGAATTGCGGACGACGATACGTGGTCCGATATCTTCAGCAAGGTTTTGGTCGAGTACGTCGAGCCCAGGCTCGGCCGGGATCGCTTGACTCTGTTGTATGAATATCCGCTGCCGGAGGCGGCATTGGCGCGCCCCAGTTCGACAGACCCTCGCCTTGCCGAGCGTTTCGAAATCTACGCCTGCGGCGTTGAACTGGCCAACGGATTTGGCGAATTGACCGATGCTGCGGAACAGCGCCGCCGTTTCGCGCAGGCGATGGACGAGAAACAGCGGCGTTATGGCGAGCGCTACCCGCTGGATGAGGATTTCCTGGCCGCGATCGACAGCATGCCGCAAGCAAGCGGTGTTGCGCTCGGCTTTGATCGCCTGGTGATGCTGGCGAGCGGTGCGACAGCGGTCGATCAGGTGGTGTGGACGCCGCCCGCAGGGCAGACATGAGCACCAACCATTTCAAGCCGATCACGACCTTGCGGGAACCGATTGAACTCGCCTCGCACGGGCTCGTCCCGGTTAGCGACCTTCCCGATCTCGAAAGGGTCGCTGCGCGCTATGCGGTTGCGGTGACGCCGGACGTTGCCGCGCTGATCGACCCCGATGATCCCCATGATCCGATTGCGCGACAATATATCCCGAGCGCGGAAGAATTGGTGACGCAGGCCAACGAAAGGGCCGACCCGATAGGAGACGACGCGCATTCGCCGGTTTCCGGAATCGTGCATCGCTATCCCGATCGGGTGCTATTCAAGCTCGTTCACGTCTGCGCGGTCTATTGCCGATTCTGCTTTCGACGCGAGATGGTGGGGCCCGGCAAGGCGAGCGCGCTGTCGAAGGGTGCCTACGAAAATGCGCTCGCCTATATTCGGGCGCATTCGGAAGTTTGGGAAGTGATCCTGACCGGCGGCGATCCTCTGATGCTGTCGCCACGGCGCCTCAAGGAGATCATGGCGGATATTTCCAGGATCGATCACGTCAAGATCATCCGAATCCATACGCGGGTGCCGGTCGCAGAGCCAGCGCGAATAAACCGCGAAATGATCGCCGCGCTCAAGGTGCGGGGCGCGACAACCTGGGTTGCATTGCATGCCAATCACGCAAGAGAGTTTACCCGAACGGCGCGAACGGCCTGCGCCGCATTCGTCGACGCCGGCATCCCGATGGTAAGCCAGTCCGTCCTGTTGCGGGGTGTCAATGATGATCCTGCAGTACTCGAGGCATTGATGCGCTGCTTCGTCGAATGCCGGATCAAGCCCTATTACCTGCACCATGGCGATCTCGCACCGGGTACTTCGCATTTGCGAACGACGCTGGAGCGGGGCCAGGAAATCATGGCTGCGCTGCATGGACGGGTGTCGGGACTATGCCAGCCAGACTACGTCATTGATATTCCGGGCGGCCATGGCAAGGCGCCGGCTGGTCCGACTTTTCTTGAGCCTGTAAATTCTTTTTCCGCGGAGCGTGAACAACCTGCCGAAAGGCGTTATCGTATTGTCGACTATTGCGGTGACGTCCATTTATATCCCCCGGAGCCGTAATCGCATTTCTCTGAGACGGGAGAAGCCAAGATGCGAAAGCTGTTTTTGATGACAACGCTGGGAATCGTGATTGCCGGTTCGGCGGCAATCGCGCAAACCGGCACAGGCTCGTCATCCGACAAGCAGGGGCCATGGCCCGCACCGGTCGGCCACAGGCAGCCGCGTGCCGATCAGGTGCCCTCGGAGAAGGACATCAATAGCCCGAACAATCCCGCCAATCGTGAGGATGCGGCGCTCGACAAGAAGATCAAGAGCATTTGCCGCGGCTGCTAGAGCCTTTCGGTTCTGACTAAATCAGAACCGAGGCACGACGTATGAGGCGTTTTCTTCACGCGGATCACCATACACTTCGCGCGAAGCGCTATCCGGGGATTGCGACGTTGCAATCGAACCGCAAGCGCATCAGCCGTTGCGGGCCGCGAGCGCCACTCCGATCAGGGTCGCGCCGCCGAACAGCATATTGACCCCGGCCAGCAGCCCGATGGCCCAGAGTGCCGATCCCGGCAGTCCCGCGATGATGATGGCTGCGATCAGGATATCCATGATTCCGGCAACCAGCAGCCAGGACCAGCGCTGTGACAATTCCTTGCGATGCTCCAGCGCATACATGATCGTTGCAACGCCCTCGGCGAGGAAATAGGCGCCGACGACGATTGTCAGCGTAAGCGCTCCCTGCACCGGTTGGGCCAGAAGGATCGCGCCTGCAACGACGGCGAGTATCGCTGAAATCAGCGACCACCAGAAGCCGGGCATTTGCCGAGCCCAGAACGTCAGCACCAGGCCGGCGATGCCGCTGATCAGGAACAACCATCCCAGCAAAATGGTAACGGCAAGACTTGCAAGTGGCGGCACGATCATGGCCGCCAATCCGAGAATGGCCAGCAGGATGCCTTCGATCAGGAACGCCTTCCAATGCTCGCGCACTGCATCTCGCATCTTCGACTGCAGCTCCGTAATTTCGTGGGAAACAGTCATCGCAAAATCTCCCGTGCTGGCAATTCAGAATGAAACCTCATTATGACGGCAGAAATATAACACAGCGAGGACGGCCGGTAATCGGGGCAAATTTTTTCGGAACGCCTACTGCCCCCGACTTGCCGCCGGGTATATCTACCCTCGGCCGGGTGCTGACGAAAAACCCTGCGAATTCGTGCGCATGCGATCGCGGCCCAGGACGTAGACCGCGGTAGTGACGGCCAGCAGCGCGATACCGACAACGATGGAGCCGAGGCCGAGCGGGACGAGGACGAACGCCACGTTGCGATCGGGGTTCAAGAGCCAGTGGTGGATCGAGGTCAGTACGAAGGCCGCACCGGCAAATCCGGCACCGCCTCCGACCACCAAAAGCGCCCACATTCGCCGAAGCTGACTTAACCGTTGACGGGCGACATCGGTTCGCGGCGCGTGATGGCGGCTGACGCGCCGCATAAGGCGGACGGCGAATCCGATCGAACTGAATCCGACCAGCACGCTCGCCGAACCCAACAACAAACGCGCGGTGGGGTCGATGTCAGGATGTCTTTGCAGCGTGAGGAGCGGAAAATCGAAAGCCGCGTGCAGGGCGACCGGTCCGGCCAGCACCAGGACACGGCTGGAAATACGCGCCCAGTCCCGATGGTGGCGGTGCGCGCCCAGCGCGGTTCCCGAGCGCGCGATCGCGAGATACGCGCCGGCAATGATGCCGAGTGCGCCGTGGAACGGTACGGTCAACACGCTGCGCAGCGCGGCAAGCGATTGCCACATATCGGCGTGCAGGACGAGATAGGCGAGATTTTCGTAGGCGGCAAAGCCCAGTCCGGCGGCTGCGCCATAAACCACCGTATCCATCGGATCGGCGAAGGGCCTACGCCGCGCCGAGACCGCGACGATGACCAGGAGCTTGACCGTTTCCTCGGGCAGCGCGACGCCGAAAAGCGAGTGCATCGCCTGCGCAAGCCAGGGGTTTCCAGGAGCCGGCAGGATCGACAAGATTGGCGCGCGCACGACCCCCAGAAGCGAAATACTCGCAGCTCCAAGCAGAAAGGCGGTCCAAACCCTGGTTGGCGGGCCCGGACGCTCGCCCGCGGCGACCACAAGCCAAAGCATCAGCAACGCGGGCGCCACCGCGGCCGTACCGATGACGGTAGGGAGGGATTCGAGGACAAGCATCTAGTGTCCCGAAGTTCGCATCATTGTGCAGCGCCTCCGTTTGCGAACTTCGGAAATCGAAAGGACGCTGGCATCTTGTTGATTCCAGTGTGGCTTTGGTTCGGAAGTCCGCGTGAAAGGCAAGCTGAAGCGCCACACCAGCGATCCGATTCTAACATTTGCGACCGTCAAATCCACTCCGGCGCAACGGCGGATATACCAATTTTCAGGGCAATCGAGCGATCGGATGCAATTGGGTTTGAGGCGGCCGACTGAGTTTTTCGCAGATTGTCAGGGGTCGGGGCGCGCGCCTTTTTGCCGAAAATTCCGCGATTTCCGCATCGGTCGGCGCATCGTTCAGCCGCCCATGGCGTTGGCAGGTGCGGTCAAAGGGCATGAGGTTTACCTGAACTCTTCTGTTAAGCCGTTCAACCAGAACGCGAGCCGATGGTCATTTGCTCGGCAATCATATTTATTCAAGCTAGATCAATGCGTTTCGTCCATGTCTGCTATCACAATGCACGCAATCGCACGCAGGCTCCATGGGGCATTTCCTCCGGCGCATGACATCGTCTGACTGAGGGATGGCGCCGCGTGATAGATTGGGAGTCATGAACAGGGAGACGCGCGGGGTGATTTTTTTCCGTGGGGCAGAGACACATTCACGATCGGTTCTCAAGGCCATCAGCTGGCGAACGCTGGGAACCCTCGACACGTTTGCAATCAGCTGGTTTTTCACGGGCAGGGTCGAGATCGCCGGCTCGATCGCCGGCGTCGAGATCGTAACCAAGATCGCATGGTATTATCTGCACGAACGCGTTTGGGCGGCTATTCCCTGGGGCCGTCGCAGACTGGATTAAACTTGCGAGTAAAAGAACGACACTGCGATGGAAGAACCTGAACCGAAAGAAAACCGTACGCCTGCGATTGCGGGATTGCTGATTGCGGTCGTCCTGCTGGTGGTGGGATTATGGCTTGCGCGGGAACTGACGGCCGCCAGCAAGATGCAGGACTGCCTGATGTCCGGACGTACCAACTGCAACCAGATTCAGCCGCAGTGAGCCAGCCCGGCTCCATTGCGCAGGCGCACGAAAGCGAACAAACGGAAACCCCATGACTTATGAGTTTGTAGACGTAAAGCACTCCGGCCGCATCACGGTCGTGACTCTAAGCCGACCCGCCGTCATGAACGCCCTGCATAAGCCCGCCCACTTCGAATTGCATGAGGTGTTCAACGCATTCGCCGCCGATCCGGATCAATGGGTGGCGATCCTTACCGGTGGCGGCGATCGGGCGTTCTGCGCAGGCAACGACCTGAAATGGCAGGCGGCGGGCGGCGAACGCGGCTGGAATTCGAGCGGCTTTGGCGGGCTGGCCTTGCGCTTCGACTGCGACAAGCCGATCATCGCCGCCGTCAACGGTGTGGCAATGGGCGGTGGATTCGAGCTGGCGCTTGCCTGCGACCTCATCATTGCGTCGGAAAACGCCACTTTCGCGCTGCCCGAGCCACGCGTCGGCCTTGCCGCGCTGGCCGGCGGCCTGCAGCGGCTACCGCGCCAGATCGGGCTTAAACGCGCCATGGGCATGATCCTCACCGGCCGCCACGTCTCGGCTCGCGAAGGCCTTGAACTCGGCTTTGTCAACGAGGTGGTGCCTCGCGGCGAGGCGCTGAGCGCCGCAGAACGCTGGGCAGCTCAGATCTGCCAGAACAGTCCGATGTCCATCCGTGCGTCGAAACAGGCGGCAATGCAGGGACTGAATGCCACGTTGCCCGAGGCAATGGTCGCGCAGAGGGAATACCCCGCGGTGCGTGACATGATCGCTTCGGCTGACTATGTGGAAGGTCCGAAGGCTTTTGCGGAGAAGCGGCCACCGCGCTGGCAGGGTAAATAGACTGCCGCGTGGCCCTGCTATCCTGCCAGCAATCGCCGGCAGGCCTCGACAAAGACTTCGGCGCCCAAGACGATATCGGCTTCGTCGGTATTTTCGCTCCAGTGATGGCTGATGCCGCCAATGGAAGGAATGAACAGCATGCCGGCAGGCATGACCGTGGCCAGCACCTGGGCATCATGACCGGCGCCGCTCGGCATCCGAACCGATTTTCCTGCAGCGAATGTTGCGCTGGCATCTTCGATGGCCTGTTGAAATCGGTCATTCATCAGGGCAGGGACGCCGGTCCGAATGCGCTTCACTTCGAAAGAGCAGCGGCATTTTCGGCCCACCTCTGCGGTCAGGTCCTGCAGCGACTGCTCCAGCCGGATGATCACCTCGGGATCGTCGTCGCGAATCTGGAACAGCATTTCGGCGCCGCCGGGGATGATGCTGGGAGCGCCCGGATCGAGCAAAATACGGCCGGTGGTCCATACCGTCCGTGGACCGCATGATGCCGGGAAACGATCGTCGATCGCTACGCATAGCCGGGCCAGCGCAAGCCCGGCATCCTTCCGGTCCTTCATCTGTGTGGTGCCCGCATGATTTTGCTCACCGGTGAAATTGATCCGGTATTGCCAGATACCGACGATGGAGGTGACGACGCCGATCTTGAGACCAGCGTTTTCGAGCGTCATGCCTTGCTCGATGTGGGCCTCGATATAACCGACATGCCGCCCGCGCTCGACCTTGGCACGCGAACGGCCCGCAAGACCCACCTCCCGCAGCGCTTGCCGCATGGTGCGGTCGGCATTGCGATCCCGTGCAGCGTCGATATCCGCCTCTGCCACGTCGCCAATATAAGAGCGGCTACCGAGGAAATGGCCGAAATGTCCTTCCTCATCGCACCATGCCGCGACTTCAACGGCGCCGCTGACGGTCGGGTCGGGGTTGATGACGCGGGCGGCTTCCAGTGCGTAGACCACGCCAAGCGGGCCATCGAGCCAGCCGGCAAAATTCTGACTTTCGAGATGCGATCCCGCGAGCAGTTTCGGCCCACCCTTCGCGCTTGTGCCGAGGACGTTGCCGATGCCGTCGATCTCGGCCACAAGCGATGCCTCCGGCATCCGCTGCGCCAGCCACGTCAGCGAGCGCATGTGTGGTTCCGAAAATGTCGGCTTGTGAACGCCGCTCTTGTAGGCGCCGATGGCGCGGAGCGCGTTGAGATCGGCAAGGACCCGGGCGCCATCCACTTTGAAGTTTTTGTTCATTGTGTTGAGCGGTGCCGGTCTCGAGGGCCAGGATCGGGCTGTTACTCGTAACCCTTTAGCCCCCCGGACAGGGCGCCGTACTGGGAGCAAGTGTTGACGTCGCCAGTTCCCTCATAGGTGTCGACGACGTCACCCGCCATGACGACCTTGACTCGGCATTCATATAGCGCGTTGCCCACTATCCAGGTGTAGGCCTTTTGTCCCGCGATCGATTGCGTCTCGTTCGGCGGACCGAGCTTTGCCGTGACCGCGCTGAGCGGTTGTCCCTTATAGTTGGTCTGACTCAGATTGAGCGCGCCGAGCGAACAACCAGCAAGAGCCACGGAAGCCAGGATCGCGAGATTTCGCATGTTTCATTCTGCTTTGGTTTTGGGGTTCCAGGAGGGAATGCCGACCGGAGCCACCCATCTAAACGCATGCAGCGTTCGTTCACAAGCCAGCGCCGGTGGGACCTGAAACCCCGGTAGACAATCGTCCGTCCATTCGGCGCAGAGGGCTCTCCGATCAGGGCGCGATCATATTCGTATCGTCACACAGGCGACGCACCAAACTCAGCCATTGGTCCCATTTTGGACTCAAAATCGCCAGCGACTCAATCGAACCTGTTCAGACAGGATTGGGGGCACGTCTAAATCAAAGGGGGACTTGCCCATGGGCACGGTACATCTGTTATACGAAAAGGACGACGCGATCGTTGTATCGCAACGGGAGGCGGTCAGCGCGACGTCTCTTCACGAGCCGTTGCACGACGAATTTTTTGAAGTCATGTCGGGACTGCTTGAAGAGCCTGCGATTTTTCCGGGCGATGAAACTGGTCATCAGGAGACAGACGACGCGACTCTGCTTCGCGAAGCGAATGCCCGGCTTCGCGCGCTGGCGATCCAGCTATCAAACCTTGTCGGAGACCTGCCCGTTCTGAGGTAATGGCCGCGCGGGCAGTGCCGGCGACTAGCGCTGCCAACGATTGGCGCTCCCTAGCGGAATCGAACCGCTCTCTCCACCGTGAAAGGGTGGCGTCCTAACCGATAGACGAAGGGAGCTAAACAACTGCTTCGCCACGACCGACTTGATCGAGGCGTCGCCGCCTTACCTTAACTCGAAACAAATTTAACAGGCAAATCAGGGCCTTGAGGCAGCGACGTGCCCTGCCACCTCAGGACCGTTTGCGGCAGTCTTGGAAGTGGCGGGCGAACGTATAGTGGCGTTTGCGCGCCCGGGCAAGCCGCGTGGACGCCGGCTTTTAGCGGCAAAAAAAGCCATCTTGCGGCGGCGTGCCAGTCGAGCTCGCGGATTGCAACGGTTTTTAAAGCTCCAGTCGGTTAGCAAGATACCTTGCAAGATTCTTTCCCGGGTTAAGAAATGCCCCCTGCCAGGAAACGCGAGGCGCGCAAGTCGGTGCAGCAGGCTGCGTGGGTCACCCTCGAAGGCGGCTTCGCGGCGCGTCGGTGCGTGGTGCACGATATGTCTTCTTCGGGCGCGAAAATCACGGTCGCCGATGCAAGCGTGCTGGCGGGCATGGTGCGGCTCGCATTTTCGCGCGACGCAAGAACGGGGCTTACCTGCAAGGTGATCTGGCGACGCGGCAAAACATTCGGCGTCAAGTTCGTCAAGTGAAGCCCAGCGAGTCCGTGCTTCCGGCTGACAAAAGCCCTCACGACATCGGCGGTGCGACGATCTTCACAAACGCCGGTCGGCTGGCGAACTGGGCGAACCATCGCTCAAGGTTTTTGAACCGTGGCTTGCTGATGCCTTCAACACCGAACCAGCGCCGGGCATAAGCGCCAAGCGCGATATCCGCCAGCGTGAACTCCTCGCCTTCGATGAAGCGCCGCGTTGCCAATTGCTCATCGACGATCTGCCACTGCGCGGCTTCGGCGTCGGCGTCCTTCTGGATCGCGGCCATGTCCCGCTGTTCGACCGGTGTCCGGACAAGTGCCCAGAACACGGGTCGATCGACCGGTTGCAGTGTCGAGAGCGTCCAGTCGAGCCAGCGGTCGACGCCTGAGCGCACCCTTGGCGGGCGCGGATAGAGCGGGGACTGCGGCATGTAAGCGCGGACAAGATAGCGCATGATCGAATTCGATTCCCATAGCACGAAATCGCCATCCACGAGGGTGGGTACGCGACCGTTGGGATTTATTGCGAGATATCCGGGTTCACGGTTCTTGCCGAATGCCATGCCGGCATCGATCCGCTCATAGGCGAGATCAAGTTCATGCAGACACCAAAGCACCTTCTGAACATTGACCGAATTCGGCCGACCCCAAATCGTGATGTTGCCCTGCGCGTTGTCCGACAAGATACCTGCTCCGCACGTTTGACCCGCGCGGTGATATCTCAATTTCCGGAAAAAAGCAGGCGTCTTGTGGCTTCGGATATTTCACAATCGAGATATGCGGAAATCTGATGCCAAAAAAATCAGGCCTCGCGGTCGGCGACAGCCTGATCTGCACCGATGCATTGACGGTCGGTCTTCAGCGGCCAAAGAACAACCACAGCAGGATGATGACCGGGATCGGCACACCCAAAAGCCAGAGCAGAATTCCGCGTCCCATTAGAACCTCCTTTGAATTCCTCTAAGGATTCGACAACGCGGGTCGGGCAGCAGGGTTCCGAACGACCTTTACCAATGACCCGTGTTCGGCATCGAGGTCCACGGCTCCGCCGGGGGCTTTGCATCGCCCTTTTGCAGGAGTTCGATCGAATGCAGATCGGGCGAGCGAACGAAAGCCATTTGCCCGTCGCGCGGTGGCCGGTTGATGGTGACGCCTAGCTTCATCAAGCGTTCGCAGGTTGCGTAGATATCGTCGACCTCATAGGCGAGGTGACCGAAATAGCGGTCCTCGCCATATTTTTCTTCCTCCCAATTGTAAGTGAGTTCCACCAGCGGCGCGCCGCGTCCCCTGGATGCTTTCAGAAGTTCTACGTCCTCGGGGGCACACAGAAACACCAGCGTGAATTTTCCCTTGTCATTGTCGACGCGTCGAACCTCCTTCAACCCCAACGCGTCCTGGTAAAATTTGAGCGCGGTGTCGAGATTGCGTACGCGCAGCATCGTATGAAGATATCGCATGCTTCATCTACTCCGTGAGAGGATCGAAGGAATTTGCCGTCAGCTTTGTCCCGGAACTCAATAGCAGCAAAGGCATCATATCGCCACCGAGGTTGGGCGTCGAATTCGGGCGGAACCATACGGTCTTTGGAGTTCTTACCTGTTGAGGTGTGTGATGGATGAAAAACCTTATCCTGCTGAAAAGGCGCGGGGCGCGGCGAGATCATCCTCAGGACGCCGGCTCGCCGCGCCATTTTTCTCGCGGGGCTGATCGGCGCCGTCGTGCTCGCCGTCATTCTGTCGATAGTTCACTGAGTTGTTCCCGCGGGCGAGCCGAAGCCGAGCAACTTTGAGAATGCTGGACCGGAACGATCGTTCGGCAGCGATGTTTGTCCTCATATCTTTTCGCATGGAGAAACAAATGTCCAAACTCGGAATTCTAGCGGCGACGGCCCTGTCGCTTTCGCTGGCGGTCGCGACTCCCGCGCTGGCGCAACACGTGCGCGGCGGTGGCGGTAGTGGCGGCATGCGTGCAGCAGGCGGCATGCACGTTGGCGGCGGAAACTACGGCGGCATGCGAGCAGGCGGGCCTGCCGCGGTCGGAGCGCAGGCAAACTTCCGCGGCGCGCAAGCCAATTTGGGCGCAGCGAATGTAGCCGCACGAAGTGGCAACTTTGCCGGCCGAGGTGGAGCGCAATATGCGCAAGGCGGGTACCGTGAAGGTGGCTTCCGCGGTGACGGTGGTCGCGGCTGGGGCGCAGGCGCCGGCTTCGTAGCAGGCCTGGCTGCTGGTAGCGCGCTGGGTTATGGCGTCTACTCCGATGGCTACTACGATCCTTATTACGGCGACAGTTACGCTTATTCTGGCGGCGATTACGCCTATTCTGACGGCGATTACTATGACACAGACAATTCTGTCGTCGTGGGTCAGAACGTCGCCGGAGACGCTTCCTATTGCGCGCAGCGCTATCGGTCCTACGATCCGGCGTCCGGCACTTATCTCGGATTTGATGGGCTGCGACACCCCTGTCCGTAAAAGCGCGGCGAGGCATCAAACGATGCGCCGAAGGGGCGGCTCGCAAGAGAGCCGCTCCTTCTTTTTTTTGCACATTTTTTCAAGAGCGCTTTGGTTCGCGCCGCGAATGGCGCAAGCGCGGGCACGAATTTCGATTGGTCGATTTGGTTCCCTGATGAACTCGCAAAGCTTTCGCGATGAGCTCGATTGACCATCAACCGGTTCCTTCGACGTGATGGAATCGTTCACCTGGTAGCGGAGTTCCCTCTGCAACCAACAAAACAGCCCGGCGTTATCGAACAGGCATTGGAAGGAGGAGAGAGAAAATGAAAAGAACGCTAGCAATTCTGGCGACGATTGCGACAGTCGGAGCGACCGTCGTATCAGCGCCGGCGCAGGCGCGCGGAATAGGCCCGGGCCTGGCTTTCGGTCTAGCGGCAGGCGCGATTGCTGCGGGTGCGGCCGGCGCTTACGGCTATTACGGGCCGGGCTACGGCTATTACGGATACGGTCCCACCTATTACGGGCCGGCGTATTATGGTCCCGGTTATGCTTATTACGGCGGCCCGTATGGGCGCCACCGTTACTGGCACCGCCACTACTGGTAAGAATCGAGGAAGCTGCATCCAAAAGCCCGGAACTCGTTTCCGGGCTTTTTTTCGACGCGGGTCTGACGCGGCCTTCTTCGCGACTGATTGCTCGAGATTTCGCACCATACAATCGCCCGTGGCCGCAGATACTGTCCAAATCAGCGATGGCGCTCGTTCGAGCGCGCGAAAGCGCTTCCGACGCGGCACTTTGCAAGCGTCATATTCTTCGCTCGCGTTCGAACCGTCGCTGCGTTGCTTTGAAAATCGCCACGCGCAGCTATCTCCTCGCGCTCTCGTGTTCGGCGGAGGTCGTCGTCTTCTTCGATCGCCCGATCCCTTTTTAAGTCGTGCCGTTGTTCATTGGCGTCCGCGATTGGGGCACGAATTGGATGCGCCTTTGCCCGATTGTGATTGTGGATAAGAGTTTCGGCGCGTCATCGAAATGGAAATCCGGCCGGACGTGCTGTAATGGTGACGGTCGAAGCCACGGACATTTCGCACGTGATTGCCTCGGACGTTCGCAGCGGTGTGGAGCGGCTCGGCGACTTGATCGCCGAGGCTTCCATTATTGTCCCATTTACCGGCGCCGGAATTTCAACCGAGTGCGGTATTCCCGACTTCCGCTCGCCGGGCGGATTGTGGAGCCGCAACCGGCCGATACCCTTCGATGAATTTGTTGCAAGTGCGGACGCCCGCAACGAAGCGTGGCGGCGGCGTTTTGCCATGGAGCAGACCTTCACGGCCGCGACGCCAGGACGCGGCCACCGCGCGCTCGCCTCGTTGTACAGGGCCGGCAAGATTCCCGCTGTCGTCACCCAGAACATTGATAATTTGCATCAAGCTTCAGGATTTGCGGAAGAGCATGTCATCGAACTCCACGGCAACACGACTTACGCGCGCTGCCTCGGATGCGGCCAGGCCTATGACCTGTCCTGGGTCAAACAGCGCTTCGATACCTCCGGCAACGCGCCTGACTGCACCGTCTGCGACGAACCGGTGAAGACGGCCACGATTTCCTTCGGACAGGCGATGCCGGAGGAAGCCATGCGCCGCGCCACTGAAATTGCCCGGCAATGCGATTTGTTTATTGCCATCGGGTCGTCGCTCGTGGTCTGGCCAGCCGCCGGATTTCCTTTAATTGCCAAGAACTCAGGCGCCCGATTGGTGATTATCAACAATGAGCCGACCGAACAGGATGAAATCGCCGATCTGGTGATCCGCCATGACATCGGGGAGACGCTTGGGCCGTTCGTGGGGAATTGATGCCGACCTGATTCGCGGCTGTGCAAGCCTGTTCATAGGTTCGGGGAGAATCGTTTTTTGTCTATGCGCCGCAAGCGAGAGTGTTATCTTTTGATTCGAGAGATTCGCGTGGCGTCGTCATGAAATTTCATGGATGGGCGCGGCGGGCGCCGTTGACGGCGAGACGTTGATCATGTGTGGGGTCCGGGGTCATGGGGTCGGACGGATTTGAGTCCAAGAAGCTCGGGGGGGCACCGTCCGGCGGGGCGGCACCGAGTTGGATCGGGTCGGGCGGATTTGCAGCCGGCAATCAACGTGATCCGGCGATAGATGCCCTGCAGGGCTTGGGCGATGCGGCCGCCAATCTGGTCGAGATCAGCGGCGTCATCAAATGGTTCGATGCATCAAAGGGCTATGGCTTTATCGTTCCCGATAATGGCTGGCCCGATGTGCTGCTGCATGTCACCGTGCTGCGACGCGACGGCTACCAGACCGCGTATGAGGGCGCGCGGCTGGTCTGTGAATGCGTGCAGCGGGCCAAGGGGTATCAGGCGTTCCGCATCATTTCGATGGATGAATCCACGGCGATCCATCCGGCCCAGATGTTGCCGCCGCGGACCCATGTTACCGTCACCCCAACCAGCGGCCTGGAGCGGGCGCAGGTCAAATGGTTTAACCGGCTTCGTGGGTTCGGCTTCCTGACATGCGGGGAGGGAACCCCGGACATTTTTGTCCACATGGAAACCTTACGCAGGTACGGAATGACCGAGCTTCGGCCCGGCCAATATGTATTGGTGCGGTTCGGGCCGGGTTCCAAGGGCATGATGGCGGCCGAGATCCAACCCGAAGCTGGCTCTCCCGGACTTTCGTCGCATTAGCGCGACGTAATTTTTCAGCCGGACTAACCCGAACGCCGAAAAAGGCCTGTTGGCGCCCGCGGAAGACTGGTATTTGCCACGATCATTGGGCTACGGTCGGCGCGCGCTGGTCGCAGGATGTGGGTGAATCCCGTCGAGGTCGGCGGCTCGCCCTCTGCGACAGACGATGAACCAGCGAGACTTCTCGCGGAAAAACCGGACGCTCTGCCGAGCGGCTGTTGGAACCTTCTGTTATCGAGGTGAGTGTTGCTTACGACTTTCCGTTGGTTTCTCGGCGGCGGCTCGAGCACGCGACTGGCGACGATCGCGCTCGCGTTCGCAGCCTGCGTGTTCGTGGGAACGAACGCCCGCGCAGCGAACGTGCAACCGCTTGAGATCGTGACCAAGACGGGTGTGCACGTATTCTCCGTCGAGATGGCAACGACCGAAGAGGAGAAGACCACCGGGCTGATGTATCGAAAGGAAATGGCCGACGGAAAGGGAATGCTGTTCGATTTTTCGCCGGAACAGGAAGTGTCGATGTGGATGAAAAATACCTACATTTCACTCGACATGATCTTCATCCGCGCAGACGGTCGGATTTTGCGCATTGCGGAAAACACCGAGCCGCTGTCCACCAAAATCATTCCGTCGCGGGGCCTCGCCAAGGCAGTGCTGGAAGTGATCGCCGGCACGGCACAGAAATATGGGATCGCGCCCGGCGATCGTGTGGCCCATCCGTTGTTCAACGGCAGGTAAACCCGGCGGCTCCGGCAACCTGGACGCGGCCGCTTCAGGCCGGGCTTTCGTCTTGCTGGCGAGGGCTTAAGCGTGTATCGACAGGCTTTCCAAACGATCGGGGTATAGCGCAGCCTGGTAGCGCGGCAGTTTTGGGTACTGCAGGTCGTTGGTTCGAATCCAGCTGCCCCGACCAATCAAATCAACAGGTTAGAACAAAATTTGATCGCCTCTTCAGGCCGGTCTGATCTGGAGTTTTCCGGAATTGATCCTTGCCGATTTGACAAAATCCGTTTGCGCGCGCGGAGATTTTGTTCAGGCTGGTCGTGGCGTAAATGGAGCAATGAAATGCCATCAGCTTCACAAATGATAGTCTGGATTGTCGTTGGCTTGATCGGCGGTGGCCTTGCATCGCGGTTGATTACCTGGGACCGCGAGGGCTTTGGTACTTTTCGCAATCTCGGCCTCGGTCTCGTCGGCGCGCTAATCGGCGGATTGCTCTTCCGGTTGTTTAACCTGTTTCCCGGCCTCGACAAGGTTTCGGTCTCGCTGCGAGACATCGTCGCAGCGGTCGCCGGATCGCTCATCGTGCTTGCGGCGATCTGGCTGATCCGGCGCTACCGAGAGTAAGTACCGCCCGACGTGAACTCGACGATTTAATATTGCCGGGCAGGATGGCGGCGCGCTGCTCCATTGCGCCGACTGTCGATGAATGCACTCGATTGAAATCAGCGACGATCGAACTTGCTTGAACAAATCCCGCTCTAAAAACCCTCATTATGGGCAGTCGCGCCGGGGTAACCGAGCGACTCGTCAAAGTGGTTCATCTCGTGGGGGCTGAACTTGAGGAATTGTAAGGTGACTCCGCTTCTAATTGAGGAGTTGGCTCGAACGGCCCCGCCGCTTGAGATTGCCCTGCCCAAGCCCTGCAACAAGATCAGACCTTAGAGAGCCTCAGGAAGGTCTAATTCGAAAATCGTCGAGCTTTCTGCCGGATCGAAGCTGGGCACTAAGCCAGCGAGGCTGTTTGCCGCGACCGGCCCATGTCTCTGAAGGCTGGTTGGGATTTCGGTACTTCGGGCGCACCGGTGGATAAGCTCGCCGCGCGTGACCACGTGAAGCATTGCGGCGCTTCATCAGACGTAGTCGATGCTCCAGGCGTTGCTTTTCCTCAACAATTTTGCTGGATAGGATTGAATCAAGCTGTTCATGAAGAGACCACAGTTCGTCTACTGACATTGATTTGAGGTCGGCAATTTTCATTTTCGCACCTTACTGCTCGGAAAGTAGGAATTCGCGCCCAGTTTTTTGGACATATTTTGTCGGAACCTTGCCGCGCCGGTGATCTAAGCGAGGCGCGGAAGTGCAAGTCTGACGTACCCGCCTGTTCCTTTTGGACAGACCTGCCAAATTAAACCTGCTTCAAGTGAACCTTTGATTGCAAAGGTATATTTGCGAATCGCCCGGTTGGATGCTTTCCGCCGGGCTTTTTTCGCGTTTCACCGCGCGATCTGCCGCTGACGCTGCGCGGAGCGGATCTTGCTCACCTGTTCGCACGCCGGCGGGAGGGCACCGCAAGCTGCCCGCAATGGAGCGCCGACTTGCTCCGCTGATACATCCAGAGCGAGGTGTGTTAAGGTGTCGCGGGAGTTCTTTTCAATGAGCCGACGAATACTCCTTGCAATGTTGGCAATCGCATCGACCGTGCCCGCGTTTGCCCAGACCCAGCCTACGCGACCGTCCGCTTATGCGACCTTTCCAACACAGCGCTCTGCCTGGCCGACGGCGCCCTTGAATCCCTGTCCGAAATTCGGACTCAATCCAACCAGCTCTTGTTACTCCGGCACCATTTATCCGTCGTACTCAGCCTTGGCTCCGTTTGAATTTTCCAAGCCGAATCCGAAAGCCAGGTCAAAAGGCTTTGACAACCTCTATCAGGATGAGGCGAGGTTGCGAATTGAAGAAAAAGGCTATTATGACGTGACGAATTTGGACAAGGACAGCCGCGGGATTTGGCGGGGCAGCGCCAGATTGGAGGACGGCAGAACCGTGGACGTGACCCTCGATTTAGAGGGCAACATTTACTCGGTACCGACTCGACTCCAAATCCGGATCAAGCCTCCACCGCCAGACAGATGATGCAACAGGCCGCCTCAATCACGACGCTGGTGTGAGATGGATCATATTTTTCGGCGGGCCATCCTTTCCAGGCATGATGGGCCTTCCGCAGCAGGTTCCATTGCGCACCCATGTCTCCGGAGGGAACTCTCACCCTTCTCTCAGGAAGGACATCGATGCCTCATCATCTAAAGACCTTTTGAATTCGAAACCGCGCGCCAACCCATTGGCGGCAACCTGTGCATGTGTGCTGTCTATTAGACTAGTCTTGGTCCATGTGTCCCCGCCATGTGTCCCGGCCGCAACACAGACCTGCCAAAAATACGACAACCGAGGAATTGCCGCAACGAAACCATTTTTCCGAGGCGATGAAACCATCCTGAAACGCGGAGCTTTTAATAAGGCAGCCTTAACAGGGCGCATTTCGGCGTAAGGATGATTTCCATGTTTGAGTTGGCCACCGCGTTTATTGCACTTTTCAGCGCCAGCATTTTCCTGGCACATGCGGTTGAAGCCTATAGGGCTCAATAGGGACGAGAAGCCCGCTTTCGCCGCATCGACAGGCGGCACGATGTCGGCGGCACCGCCGGGGCGTCGTATCGCTGCTTTTCGTGTGCTGAACTCTTCAATGAAGCTCAAAATTCCAAGCGCGGCCGTGGCGTTCGCCTTGGTCGCAACCACGACCGCTCTGGCGAGACCGAGCTCTGCCCGGCGTATCCATTGTGCGACGAGGGAAGCGGGAAATCCCTGCGGCAAGTCAAGGCAAGAAGCCCGCGACGAGGCGGCGATTGGCGATTTGCGAGCCCTTCATCGGGAGTGCCCACCCGGGTTGCGCAACCGGCGATCCTGCAGCAAGAGGAGGGTATTCACGGTTGCCGCCACGAGCACAAGGAGCAGCGTGACGGCCATGATGACCTGGATGTTCTGCAGGCCTATGGCCGTCATCAGCAGAAAGCCGAGCCCGCGCTGGGAGCCGAACATTTCGCCCAGAATGGTGCCGATCAGGGTGAGCGAAAAGCCGATGCGGATGCCTGAGAAGATGTCCGGCAAGGCTGCTGGCAGCAGCACGGAGCGAATCGTGTCCCAGCGCGTCAGCCGCATCGCTGCCGCGGTGCGAAACAGGATGGGTGGTACGTTGTTGCATGCCGCGAGCGTGAAGATTGCCACCGGCACTACGCCGTGAATTGCACCGAACGCGATCTTTGCCGGCATACCGATGCCAAATATCAGCAAGACGATCGGATACAGCGCGATTTTCGGCACCGAATTGCCGGCGAGCAGAAATGGCTCGAACACCTCGGCTGCCACCCGATTCATGCCGAGCCCCAGACCTATCGCCAATCCGGCCACCACCGAAATGATCAGCGCGAAGATGAAAGCGGCTCCGGTCTCCGCGATGTGGCCCCAAAATCGCGCCGTCTGCAGCGATCTGGCGAGGTAGAGCATGGTCTCATATGGAGGCAGCAAGGCATTGCGGCCGACCAACCAGAAGACGACCTGCCAGATGACGAGCAGCCCAACCACAAGAAACAGGGACGGATTGGCGTAGACTATCCGACGCATCAGGTGCGACCTCGTCGCGCCCTGAGCAGGCGCTCCCAATGATCCAGACTCATGTTGACCGCCACCGCGAGGAGCAGGATCAATAGAATGAGCGGGTACATGATGTTGTTGTCGAGATTGTCGTAGGCAAAACGGATCTCGTAGCCGAGCCCCGTGCCGGACATGATGAATTCCGCGCCGATGACGCCGATAAAGGCGTAGGCGACCGCAAGCTTGACGCCAGTGAACAGGTAAGGAGCCGCATAAGGCAATGTCAGGCTGCGCATGGTCGCGACCGGACCCAGTTGCATCACGCGGGCGGTCTTCCCCAGCACCGGCGGAACGCTGTCCAGGCCGGCCAGCGTGCTGACGATCATCGACACCACGGCAAGCATGAAACCGATCAATACCTGCGGCAGGTCGCCAAGGCCGAACACGATGATCAATAACGGGTAGAACGCGTAGATCGGGATGGCGTAATAGGCGGAGAACAAGGGTTCCAGCACCGCGCGCAAAACGCTGGCACGATGAATGGCCGCACCTGCCATGATCCCGACTGCGACCGACAACACGGCAGCCAGGCCGACATTGGTCAACGTCTTCAGAATGGCGGCGTTGAACGTTCCGCTCTCGATCACCATCCACAGTCCAAGCACTATTCGGCTTGGCGCCGGCAGTGTCAGCGGCTTGATGATCTGCACGCGGCAGAGGATTTCCAGCAACGCGAGCGGCAGCAACACCGCAAGCAGCCGGTAAAGGACGATGCGCATCTACACCGACTCCGGCCGCAGCGCCCGCATCGATTGTTCGCGCAGAAGCGTCCAAAGCCTCGCAGTGATCGTGCCGAACTCGGCAACCGAGACGATCTGGCTGTCGCGTTCGCGCGGCCAGCCGGTTTTGATTACCTCCAGTATCCGCCCGGGCCGCGCCGACATCACGGCAACGCGGTCGGCCAGCATCGCGGCTTCATCGAGCGCGTGGGTAATCAGCAGCACCGTCGCACCCGTCGCCCGCCAGATCCGAAGCAGTTCGTCGCCCATCAAGAGGCGCGTTTGCTGGTCGAGCGCACCAAACGGCTCATCGAGCAAAATCAGTCGCGGCTGCATCACCAGCGTTCGCGCGATGCACACGCGCTGGCGCATGCCGCCGGACAGTTGAGCGGGAAAGGCGCGCGCAAAGTCCTGCAAGCCCATCAATTGCAGGGCGTATTGCAATCGCCGCTTGATCTCCGCTTTTTCGATTCCCTGCCGGCGCAGTCCGAAAGTGATGTTGTCGGCCACGTCGAGCCACGGAAAACAGGCGTTCTCCTGGAATACCACACCGACGCCGTCCGGTACGCTGCTCCCGATCGGCCGTCCCTCGAACGTCACCTCGCCGGAAGAGGGCGGAGCGAGAGCAGCGATGACGTCGAGCAGGGTCGACTTGCCGCAACCGGACGGACCGACCACGGCAAAGAATTCGTCCCGCCGAAGATCGAGATCGATCGGTCCCAGCGCGTGGGTCCGGCCAAGCTTGGAATCGTAGACCTTGGTAACGCCGCGCAGCGAAACGTGGATTGGAGGCGGAGTGTCCACTAGTAGTCCTTCTTGAGGTCGTCGGCGAGGAAGCTGCGGTCAACCATCTTGGCCCAGTCCGGCGTACCGGAATATGCACCCACGCTGCGCTGCGCTGCGATCATGGCGTCCATTCCCCTGATGTCGAAGCGTCCGGCTCCCCAGTAGGGGCGGGCGGCGCCCGCGGCCATGGCGGTGAGATTGCGCACCGCCTGGCGGGCGATGGCGGGCTCGAGATCGTAGACTTTGGCGACGATGTCGCCGGCCTCGTCGGGGTGGGCATGCATGAATTCGACGGCCTTGCGCCGCGCGCGCAAAACCGCTCGCAGGAAATCGCCATGCTCGGCAATTGCTTTGCCGGTGGCGACACCAACCACATTGCAGAGTGGGGGGAGCGCGTCGGCGGCCCGCACCACGGTGCGCAGCTTGGCGCTGTTCTTTGACCAGACCGGATCCGCCAGCGTTGCGATGTCGATGGCACCAATATCAAGGGCTACGATCTGTTCGCCAAAACCTCCGGCCTTGACCGGGTTGATGTCGGCCTGGGTAAGACCGATCGTCTGCACAAGCAGGACGTTCAGCGCCTGGCTGGTGGAGCGGGGATTGGTGTAGCCGATCTTGTGGCCCTTGAAATCCTGCAGGCTTCTGATCGGCGAATCCGGTTTCACGGCCCAGACGAACTCGCCGACGGTGAGCACGTTGTCGCTGATGATGTGCAGGTCGTTGCCTTGCTCGATGGCCGCTACCGTGCCGGCGAGATCGACCTCGCCATAGTCAAGATTGCCGCCGAGCAAGTTGCGGATGGTGGTTCCGCCGCCGCTGGACGAGAGGATGCCGGAGACGTCCGCGCCCTCTTCCTTGAAGAAACCCATCTCCATCGCTACCGCATACGGCATACCGTTGGCGGCGACACCGTAATTGCTCACCACAATCTGCTCGGCCCGCGCCGCGCCGGCGAATGCAAGACCGGCGAGGGCTCCCGCCAATATCAGCCCTCTTGGTAACGACCAGCGTTGCACTATCGTCATCGCGCTCCTCTCCCCGTGTTGGCTCCCTTAGGGGCTTATTGTTGCTGCAAGCCCGGCAATGAGCTTGCCCGGGCTCAGTGCGGCGACTCCTGGGCACGATCCGCTCTGCGGGCGCGACCGAGCGCAAATTGGCCGACCGGACCTTCGACGAAGAATTCCATGCCGGTCATTTTGGCGAACAGCTCGATGTTGTTGGTGCCTATTGCGCAGCCGCCGAGCTTCATATCCGTTGCCATCAAATAGAGGGTCTGGAGCAGCACGCCGACATCCTTGAGGATGAGGGAGTAAGCCACCGAACTATACTTCCATGCGACGCGGCCAAATCGTGCAGCGATCGTGATGAGAATTTGCGGCCTGCCGGAAGCACCCATGGCGAATTCGGCCGCCCCGAGTTGTGCATCGAGCTCTTGCGGCCGAACGACAATCGGCGTCAGCGCGTGCTGATCGGGATCGTAGTGGTAGAAACCACGCTCAAGGCCCTCGCAATCGGCGGCCGTCAGATAAAGCTCGAGCTCGTAGGCCGCGCCGCCTGACGGGATAAGGTCGGGCCGCATAGG
>CAVRMY010000041.1:0-150490 GCA_963721935.1 uncultured Alphaproteobacteria bacterium | reverse complement strand
GCGGGGGAATTTATTCCACCGTCACCCAATTTCGCGAGATTTCGGGGCTGATCAACGTCAGTGCCCATGACGACAGCCGTATGATAGGCGAGAAGCTGCACCGGTATCGCATAGACCATCGGCGCAAAAGTCGCGCCCATATCCGGAAGCACGATCGTCACCAGCGATTTGATGGTGGCTTCCGCGGCGCCCTTGGCGTCGGTCATCAGGATGATGTTGCCACCGCGAGCCGCCACTTCCTGCATGTTGGAAACGGTTTTTTCAAACACCTGGTCGTGTGGCGCAATCACGACCACCGGCATGTTTTCGTCGATCAGGGCGATCGGCCCGTGCTTGAGTTCGCCGGCCGCATAACCTTCGGCATGGATGTAGGAGATTTCCTTGAGTTTCAGCGCGCCTTCCAGCGCAAGCGGATAACTGGTACCGCGGCCGAGATAGAGCACATCCCTCGACTTCGAAATATCGCGCGCGAGCTTTTCGATCTGCGGTTCTGTCGCCAGCGCCGCCGACATCAGGCGGGGAATTTCGACAAGGCTGTGGACGAGCTTGGCCTCATCGCCATCCGACAGTACGCCGCGTGCCTTGCCGGCCCTACCGCGACCGCGGCGAGCACCATCAGCTGACAGGTAAAGGCCTTGGTCGAGGCGAGCCGATTTCAGGCCCCGCAAGCGTCGGCAACACGGTTTCGCTTTCGCGCGCGATCGTCGAGGTCGGCACGTTGATTATGGAGAGCGTATGCAGGCCCTGTGACTTCGCGTAGCGCAAGGCGGCCAGCGTATCGGCGGTCTCGCCGGATTGCGAAATCAAGATGGCGAGATCGCCTTTGCGCAATGGCGCCTCGCGATAACGGAATTCGGAGGCGACATCGAGCTCGACCGGCACGCGAGCGAGACGCTCGAACCAGTATTTGGCGGTATAGCCGGCGTAGCTCGCGGTTCCGCAGGCCGTGATCGAAATGCGCTGAATGTCCTTGAAATCGAAGGGCAGCTTGATCGGAAGCATGACGCGTTCCGTCGACATGTCGACATATCGCGCCAGCGTGTGGCCGACGACTTCCGGCTGCTCGTGGATCTCCTTGGCCATGAAGTGGCGATAATTTGCCTTGTCGACCAGGAAGGAGGAGGCGCCGGATCTCAGCACCTCGCGATTTACCGTCGCGCCGCTCGCGTCGTAGATCTCCCCGCCGTCGCGGGTCAGAACCACCCAGTCGCCATCTTCCAGATAGCTGATGCTGTCGGTAAAGGGCGCGAGCGCGATCGCGTCCGAACCCAGATACATCTCGCCATTGCCATGGCCGATCGCCAGCGGCGAACCCTTGCGTGCGCCGATCATGAGATTGCCATGGCCGCGAAACACGAATGCCAGCGCAAAGGCGCCGCGCAGCTGCGGCAGGGATGCTTTCACCGCTTCCTGCGGCGAACTGCCCTTGAGCAGGTAGGAGTTGACAAGATGGGCTACGGCCTCGGTGTCGGTGTCGCTCGAGAATTTCGCGCCCTGCTTTTCCAGCATCGCGCGGAGTTCGCGGAAGTTCTCGATGATGCCGTTGTGAACCACCGCGACGTTGTCGGTGGCATGGGGATGAGCATTGCTTTCGGTCGGCTTTCCGTGCGTGGCCCAGCGCGTATGACCGATGCCGGTGTGACCTTGAAGCGGCTGGGCCTTCAGCCGGGTTTTGAGATTCCTCAGCTTGCCTTCCGCGCGGCGGCGTTCGAGATGGTCGCCTTCCAGTGTCGCGACACCGGCGGAATCGTATCCCCGATATTCGAGACGTTTGAGCAAATCCACCAATTGCTCTGCGACCGCTCCGCGACCGAGAATGCCGACAATGCCGCACATTCGGATCAATTTCCCCAGGTCATGAAAGATGCGCTCTGCAACTCTTAACGAAATTCGGCCAAGCCGAGATACTCAATAATTATTGCGGATTGAAACAGCGTTAAGCGGAAAGCTTAACAAGTGGGCCATCAACTGCCGCTTTTTGGAGCTTTGCCCCGCGTCTTTATCTCGCGATACCGTTTGGCGCCGCCCTCGCGGTTGGTTTGCGGACTGCGCTCCACGGCCATCGCGTCGTCAGGCACGTCGCGGGTAATCACCGAGCCCGAGCCGATATAGGCCCCCTTGCCGATCTTGACGGGCGCGACCAGCGACGAATTGGTGCCGACGAACGCGCCCTCGCCGATCTCGGTCTTGTTCTTGCCAAAGCCGTCATAATTGCACGTGATGGTACCGGCTCCGATATTGGCGTTGGCACCGATATGGGCATCACCGACATAGCTGAGATGATTGACCTTCACCCCGGGCTCGAGCGTTGCGGCCTTCGCCTCGACGAAATTGCCTATTTTTGCCCCCTCACCAAGCGATGTTCCGGGCCTCAGGCGCGCAAAGGGCCCGACCAGAGCGTTCTTGCCGATCGAAGAGTGCACGATGTGACTGAAGGAATGGATGATCGCTCCATCCGCAATCGAGACGCCGGGGCCGATGACCACGAACGGTTCGATCGTAACCTCCTTGCCGAAGGTCGTATCGGCAGCAAGGTAAACCGTTTCAGGTGCGATCATGGTGACGCCCGCATCGAGCGCAGCCTTGCGCAACCTTGCCTGCATGACCTGCTCGGCTTCCGCGAGCTGCGTCTTGGTGTTGATACCGCGCACTTCATCCTCACTGGTTTCGATCACGACGGCCTCCAATCCCAGGTCCCGAACGATCGCAACGGCGTCGGTCAGGTAATATTCGCGCTTGCTGTTGGCGTTGCCGATCTTCTCGATGATCGAGAGCGCGGTGCGGCCATCAAAGGCCATTACGCCGGCATTGCAGAGTGTGATGGCGCGCTCCGCGGCATTGGCGTCGGCCTGCTCGCGAATTGCGAGCAAACGATCACCCTCGACGATAAGACGCCCATAGCCGCTGGGGTCTGCGGCGTGAAAGCCCAGCACCGCAAGCGCCGCGCCGTTGCTCAGCGGCACCCGCAGCCGATCGAAGGTCTGTGCCGAAATCAGCGGCGTATCGCCGAACGCAACGAGAAGATCATCGGCGCCGCGTGCAAGGGCGTCGCGGGCAGCCAGCACCGCATGAGCAGTTCCCATGCGCTCGCTTTGAACAAAGATCGCCGCATCCGGCCGCGCCCGCTTCGCCTCTTCGGCGACCGCATGATGATCCGGCCCGATCACGACCGCAAGCGAGGCCGTGTTTGCGCCAGGAGCAGCAGCGAGGACGTGCGCCAGCAGCGACTGATTGGCCACGGGATGGAGGACCTTGGGTTTGGCCGACCGCATGCGCGTCCCCTCGCCGGCCGCGAGCACGATCGTCAGGACAGTCCTGCCAGGCATCCAGTTCCCTCGGGCGACCACGTTGCGATGCTCGCCGTCATAAAGCGTTTTGGTGTCCCATGGAAACACGTATTCGTCACCCCGTCCGGTGGGATTCAAGGTCGAGACCCATTTCCTGTTAATGTTCACGTTGATTCGGTTGGGGCTTTGGGGGCCGAAGCATATTCCTATGGCGAAAGATTCTCACGGTCTGGCAGGCGGCTTCGATGCCGAGAACACCGGCGGCGCGCTGTCGGGACTTTTGGCGGAGGAAGATGAATTCGACCGGCGCACGCTTTGGCGGCTCGGGTCGTGGGCAGTTGCCTCGGTCGGCGCCGTCATCGTCGCCATCCTCGCCAATCAATCGTCAATCGGCACGAGACGCGAGCAGATCGCGTCCGCCGATCTGGCCCGCCAATCTCAGCAGATGCAGTCCGTCGTCAGGGAGAACCAGAACGAGGCGCGGCGCCTGGCCTCGGCGATCGAGACATTGAACGGAGATCGAGACCGGCTTTACTCGCGCCTTGCCATTCTCGAGCAAGGGTTTGAGTCGGTGACGGGGGCCGTTGCGCGGCAGAATTCCGCGGGCACCCCTTCGCAAACCGCAACTTCGCCGACTGCCGCATCTGCAGCCTCCGCTGGTCCCGCGCCCTCTCCAACGGCTTCGGCCGGGTCCACCTCCGCACCCCCACCGCCGGCGACCGCTGCGGTGGCAGCGCCATCCGAAACGCTCTCACCAGCGCAAAAGCCGGCCGCTTCACCCGTTGCGGCTATCCCGGCCACGTCAGCCGACAAGCCGGCAACGCCCGCCAAGGCCAGCGAGAAACCGCAGGCAGCCATTGCTCGCGCTGAACCCGGGCCGACCGCAACGCCATCGGAGCCGCCGGCAACAGCGAACACGCCGGCTCCGCCAACCTCGCTGATGGCCTCGAAATCGATGATGGCGCCGCCCGATCCGGCCGCCCCAAAACTGCTGGAACCCATGCAGCCGCCAAAGGTCATCACGGCAGCGCCGATGCCGGAAATCGTGGCGTCCGTGCCCCCCAATGAGGAAGACACGGAGACGGATTCAGCCGCAAATGTCCCCAAGCCTTCGATCCAGCGCACCGAATTCGGAGTGGATTTGGGCGGCGCTAATTCCATTCCGGGCTTGCGTGCGCTCTGGCGCGGGCTTCTCAAGTCGAGGTCGAGCGCGCCCTTGGTCGCGCTGCGCCCGATCATCGTAATCAAGGAGGGCAGTAACGGGTTGGGTATGCAGCTACGCCTCGTCGCCGGACCGATCGGCGACGCGGCGGCGGCAGCAAAAATCTGTGCATCGATGATCGCAAATGAACGACCCTGCACCACCGCCATTTTTGAGGGCCAGCGCCTGGCGCTAAATCCCGAGGAAACGACGCCGACCGAAATCAAACCCGCCTTCCCTGGCAAGCCCTCGCCCCAGAGGCGGTCCAATTCCAGGCGGCCTCCCGTCGCCGAGGAGCCGGCCTCGAAGCCGGAGCCATCGACGGTTTCCTCTTTCTTCTCCAGGTAAGGATAAGATCAGGTAAAATAACACCGTTTCTCCAGTGGCTTGTAACTACGCCCTGATCCAATTTAACCGGCTCCTCGCAGAAACCTTCAAAAGTAACATCTCAAATTCGCCTTGCCCGCCCGGCACAAAAGTGGCTACCCGTCGGCGCCGAGAGCGGTTATTCGATGCTGTCCTGCGTCGGCCTGGCTTCCACGCACCCGGAAATAACGCCTGTGAAGAAAAATCCGTTTCGGCTCAGCCCCTACCAGGTGCAATGGCTCTTGGTCGTAGGCTTTGTCACGGTCGGTTATGCGCTTTACCTGCGATACCTTGCGATTGAATTTTCCGGCGTCGCGCTCGCATGCGATGCCGGCCTTCAGACCATGCTCTGCAAGGCTCGATCGCTCGCGACTTACCTGTTTCGTCATTCGGTATTTGGCATTGTTGCACTGATTATCGCGACGCTGCACGTCATCCGGCCATCCATTGTTTTGCTCACGGGCGGACTTATCGCGGCGGGCCTTGGCATCGTGCTGTACAATGCGGTGCTGTCGGGCCTGGCGATCGGCCTGCTTATTCTGGGATTTGCACGGCCCGCGCCTGCCACAGCGTGATTGCGAACAGCAGATAAACGGCGCAGGTCCACAGCGACTGCCAATTGTCAGGACCTTCGTTGAATCCGACAAATAGTGCTGCCCCCGCAAACAGCGCCGCAAATACTGCCTCCGCAATCGGCCGCGATCCTTCTTTCGGGCGATTAAGCAGCGTCAATGCGGCAAACGGCACGACGGCCATGGTCAGGGAAGCGAAGGGAAAATCCCTGTAACGCGGGTCGAACACAAGGCCGAGCGCAGTATCGGCGCCGATCGAGGCGGCGACCGCCAGGGTTAGCCCCAGGACCAGCGTCAGGACTGAGCGACGTTGATAGTTCCCGGGCCCCAGCAATTCCAGAAAGGTTGGCAGCGAACGAGCGGACATCAGCGCGTTGGCACTGACCAGGGGAGAGGCGATCGCAGCCGCCAGCAGCGAACCCCACAAAAGCCAGCCGCCCAGGCCGTAGCTTTCGTAAAACATCTTGTCGGCAGCAATTCCAAGCAGGACTCCAGCCGACGTCGCCGTCACGCCGACTGCCACCCAGGAGACCAGGCGCGGCGTCCACGGCCTGCGGCGAAGCGTCAGCCAGGCTACCGCGAACACCAGCACCGCCAAAACCATGCCGCTTGCCATCTGGAACTTCCAGAGCGGGTAATTGCTGACGGCGATGCCGGGCGGGTATTTCAATGCGCGCCTTACGGAATTGAACAGGCCCCAATATCCGCCGACCGTCCCCTCGAGCTGACGCTTCCACGGCTGATCGTAAGCCTCCATCAAGTTCACCCGGAAGTTCTCGCGTTTGGCAAGATCAAGGATTTCCGAAACAACGCGGGCCTGATTGCTGCGCGAAGGTAACGCCGCCTCACGCATGCGCCCTGTGCTCGGCCAGCCGGTTTCGCCGATCAGGATCTCCTTGCCCGGGAAGGCAACCGCCATCCGCCGGCGGATGGCATCGACATGGGCCGCCGCAAATTTGGCGCGGACCGGAAAGTCCTCCCAGTATGGAAGGATGTGGATGGTGACGAAGTCGACCGCGTCGTAGAGCTCGCGGTTGCGCAGCCAGAATTCCCAGACGTCGGCATAGGTAACGGGGACGGCGACCTGGGCCTTGACCGATCTGATGGTGGCCGCAAGATCGGCTGTGGTCATTTCCCCACGCAGCAACACCTCGTTGCCGACTACCAGAGCCGTAATCGTGGCGGGATATTCCCTGGTCAGCCGCAAGGTGGTCGAAATCCGCGCCAATTCCGTTGACGGTTGCTGGTCAACCAAATTCCCTGAATGACTTTCAATCCCACCCTGGCAGCGATTTCCGGGATCTGATCGAGTCCGTTGTCGGTCGAATAGGTGCGAATGCAGTCGGTTATCTTGGCAAGCTGGGCGAGATCCTCGGCGATCTGTTCTGCGCTCACCTGCGTCGCCGGCGTGAGCGGCGTTTGCTCGCCGCGAAAGGGGGCGTAGGACACGCACATCAATTTGGCATCCGGATCGATCGGCGCGCGCGCCAGCACGATCGGCTTGGCGAGCCACCACCACGCCGCGCCGATCGTGCCAAGACAAACAAGGAGAAGCGCCAGCGGCGTGCGTCGTGAAATCAGTTCCATCCTCCGGGCAGGGACCGTCGATTACTAGGTCACCGGGCGTCTGCCAAGAGCGGGAAGGTCAAACCGCCGCCCCGCGGCCGGACCGATTTTACCACAAAGCGATAAAGTTGTGACTTTGCTGGACAAAATCCAAAATGTCCGCCATGGGATTCCCGATCAGGTCTCCGCCGCATTGGGGACCTATTTGGACGGCATGCGTAGCGGCAAAGACGTGGGCAGGAACCAGTTCGGGGAATTTATGCGTCAGCGGGTGTTTCAGCTTTGGATTGCGTTTTTGCGTCACCTCGCCGTTCCCGGCCTGACCTTCACCATCGGTCTCGGAGCGGCCCTTGCCCAGAGCGGTACGCCCGCCGCGCCGGACCAGTCCGGCAAACCAGCGGCGGCCAGTCCGGCCGATGCCGCCCGGGACAACCAGCGCAAGACCGATGAGTTCGCGGAAGCCGCTCAGGTTATCAATGGTCCCGCAGGCAACCCGGAATGCGTCTGGCTCGGCCGCCGGGTCGTTCGCCTGATGTGGCGTGACGACCTCGATACCGCCTTCCGTCACCTTGATCTCTACGACCGGTTCGGCTGTCCCGGCGGACACGTCCAGGCCACCTTCCGTTGCCTGACCCGGTTTGGTGCGCAGATCGACGACAAGGTACAAAAAAGCCTGGACGACCGGGTCCATGCCTGCTGGATCAATCCCAACGCCCAGCCACAGGCGGCCGCGGCGGCCTCGCCCGCCCCTGCGCCGACAACGGCCGGCAGCGCGGCGGCAGCGCCCGTGCCGGCTGCAGCGGCAGCACCGGCGGCGGCGAAGTAGCGGCACTCTCCTCCGGAACGTTGTCGGTCCAGACGAGTTGAGACGCCGCGCCCTCAAAACGCCATCGCGTCATACCAGTTGTTAAATCACGTGGCAGGATTATCCTTAGAATCGCTCCCGTATCTGCCGAACCTAGGGGACGGGTTCGCGTTCCCCCTATGCAGGCCCCGTATGGTCTAGTCGCGATGCGCGCCGTCGTCGCCGTTTTGGTGTTGGTAACCGCAGCTCACGCCGCGCTTTGGGGCTTATTACGGGACAAGCAACAGGCTCCCGATTTTCACGGCATTCTGCCGAGCGTTTCCTATGCGCCGTTCGAAGGGACCGCCCATCCCGACGTCGACAACATTCCGACCGAGGAGAAGATACGCGACGACCTGAAGAAGCTGTCGACGATCACCCGCGCGATCCGGCTTTACTCGTCGACCGGCGGTGTCGAGCTGGTGCCGCCGATTGCCGCCGAATTCGGTCTCAAGGTCACCGTCGGCGCCTGGATCGACAAGAACAACGAGCGCAACGAGCGCGAGATCGACGCCGCCATCAATCTTGCCCGGCACAACAGCAACGTCATCGGCGTCGTCGTCGGCAACGAAACGATCTATCGTGGCGAGCAGAAGGTTGACGATCTGATCGAGCTTATCAAACGGGTAAAGAAATCGGTCAATGTGCCGGTCACCACGGGCGAAATCTGGAACATCTGGCGCGACTATCCGCAGCTTGCATATTCCGTCGATTTCATCGCCGCGCATGTGTTGCCGTACTGGGAAAACTTCACCGACAAGCAGGCGGTGGACCAGGCGGTCGCGATGTTTCAGCTCTTGCGCGATCAGTTTCCCGGAAAGCGGATCGTGATCGCGGAATTCGGTTGGCCGAGCGCGGGTTACAATTTGCGCAACGCAGTTCCCGGTGCTTTCGCGCAGGCCACGGTTCTGCGCAATTTCGTGAACCGCGCCGAAGCCATCGGGATGGATTACAACATCGTCGAGGCGATCGATCAGCCCTGGAAATTCTTTGAGGGTGGCGTCGGTCCCTACTGGGGCATCTTGAACGCGGCGCGCGAGCCGAAATTCAGCTGGACCGGTCCGATCGTCAACCCGGACTACTGGAAGCTTGCGACCATCGCGCTGCTCGTCGGCATCCTGATGTCGTTGCCGATCCTGCGACTGGCGCAGCCGACGGTGATGCAATCCATGCTGCTGTCGGCCGCCGCGAACGGCGTCGGCGCGTGGGCTGCCACGGTGTTTGCCTATTGGGCCGGGCATTATTTCGTGTTCGGCTCGGCCTTCGCCTTGACGCTTGGTCTGATTCTCCTGGTGCCTCTGGTTTTGATCGCCATGGCGAGGATCGAGGAAATCGCCGCTATCGCCTTCGGGCGCAAGCCAAGGCGCCTGCTCGTCAAGGGCGCGACCGTGTTGCCCGCGACAGAAGCTGCGAGCATCCCGAAGGTATCCATTCACGTTCCCGCCTATTTCGAGCCACCGGATATGCTCAAGCAGACGCTCGATGCGGTTTCCAGGCTCGACTATCCGAACTTCGAATGCGTCGTGATCATCAACAACACGCCCGATCCGGCGTTCTGGCAACCGATCCAGGATCACTGTCGCGCACTTGGCGAACGCTTCAAGTTCATCAATGCGGAGAAGGTCGAGGGATTCAAGGCCGGCGCCTTGCGCATCGCCATGGAGCGGACGGCCGCGGATGCCGAGATCATCGGCGTCATCGACGCCGATTATGTGGTCGAGCCGGACTGGCTGAAGGACCTGGTGCCGGCGTTTGCCGATCCCCGCGTCGGGCTGGTCCAGGCGCCGCAGGATCATCGCGACGGCGACCGGTCATTGATGCACTATCTCATGAACGGCGAATATGCCGGCTTCTTCGATATCGGCATGGTTCAACGCAACGAGGAGAACGCCATCATCGTACACGGCACCATGTGCCTGATGCGGCGCGCGGCGATGGACATGGCCGGCGGCTGGGCTGGCGACACGATTTGCGAAGACACCGATCTGGGGCTTGCGATCCAGGAACAGGGCTGGCTGACCCACTATACAAATCACCGCTACGGTCACGGCCTGCTGCCGGACACCTACGAGGCCTTCAAGAAGCAGCGCCATCGCTGGGCCTATGGCGGCTTCCAGATCGTCAAGAAGCACTGGCGCCGCTTTTTGCCGGGCGCGAGCCGGCTGACCCCCGACCAGAAGCGCGAATTTTCGCTGGGCTGGCTCAACTGGCTTGGCGCCGAAACGCTCGGCGTGCTCGTCGCGATCCTCAATCTGATCTGGGTACCGATCGTCGCGTTCGCCGACATCGCGATTCCCGACAAGATCCTCACGTTGCCGATCATTGCCGGATTCGTTGTTTCGCTGCTGCATTTCCTTATCCTCTATCGTCTGCGCGTGCCCGTAAAATGGGGACAGATGCTGGGAGCGATGGTGGCCGCGATGTCGGTGCAGTGGACCGTGTCGCGCGCCGTTGCCAATGGCTTGATCACCGAACGTCTGGCCTTCGCACGCACGTCCAAGGGCGGCTTGTCGCGGATGTCGATCGAGTTTCAGGCTTTCTGGGAAGCCGTCATCGGCGTCCTCTTGCTGGTGGGTGCCGTGGTGCTGGTCGTCACCAACAGTTTCAAGGAAATCCGGGAAATCTACATTTTCGCTTTCGTTCTCGTGCTGGAAAGCCTGCCCTTCTTGTCAGCGGTCGCGCTTGCGATCCTGGAGACCTCACGGATCAATTCGTTCGCCTTCTGGCGCCAGACCGGCATACGCACCGCCGAACTGATCGGCCTGCGGCCTGTGGCTATTCCGACGGTGGTGGGCTCGTCGCAGCCTGTGGCCTCCGAAATTCACCGCGAGGCAAGTTGAAGGGCTCGATAGCGAACGGTCGGCAAAAGCGCGGTGGAGCGCAGGGTTTGCCATGCTATTGACCCGCACCCGGCCGCCCCCTACACAGCGCAGCAAGTGATCCCGTAGCTCAGTGGTAGAGCATTCGACTTTTAATCGAATGGTCCTGGGTTCGAGTCCCAGCGGGATCACCACGCTGAAATCATTGGAATATCTGTTTCCAACGGCTTTAATTGATTAAAGAGACTATTTCGGCTCGGACAGGCGCTGGGCAAGCAGGAGGATCGACAATGACTCCAAATCCAGAGGAGCTCGGCTTCGATCCAACGTCGGTTAAAACCGTCGTTGTTCGGACACGGCCGCCTCCGCCAAAGGCCTTGCGCGACTGGATCGCCCGGCAGGCGCAGCCCTTTCCCCTACGTTCCGAGGCCGTCCGCCGCCCGGTCAAGATCGGGCTGCGAGCGAACACGAGATAATGCTTCGCCTCGCCTGGCTCATCGTTTACCTGGTCAGTCTGGCGATAACCTTGATGTGCGGAATAGCGGCGATCACGATCTCGGCGGCGGTCGTGACAGGCAAGCTCGCCGATGCGGACGCGTGGGAGACCGCGGCGTTTCTTGCGGTGGTCGGCTACTTTTTCTGGCTGCTCTGTCGTGCAGCGAAGAGTTTGGCTGAGCCGGACTGAAAAACCCTGGCCGCCATGAGCGGCGGCGGGGTCTTTCGTTGACTTTGCGTATTCGGCGGCTCGGCACACAGCCCCCGCCGACAGTGTGCCGAGCCTAGCCAGTGCGCTGGTCAAGTGAACCGGCTGACGTCAATGATGGCAACAATGGGCGATTCTGGGAACAGGCGCAGCTGCAACACTTTCGGATTATCTTTTCGGATTATCTTTCGCTTGCTGTCGAGCCGACATAAAAGACGCGCCGCTTGGAGAAGGAGTTTGATCATGAAGCTTTATCTGCTTGCGGCAGCGCTGATCCTTTCGACCAGTGTTTACGCTCAGGACGCGGCCAAGCCTCCGACGATGGGTGGTAAATCGACGGCTCGGATGAAGCCCAAATCACCGGCCGGCTGCACGCTCGTGGGAACGGTCAGGGGTACGAAGCTTTGGGCCGGCGACTGCACGGCGCCAGACCAACTCAGAAGCAGCGTACCTGCGACCGATAGCGGCCAACCGCCTCCGCCGGATCAATCGCCTGGAGCGACCCCGCCCGGCCAAAAATAATCCCTGCCGACAAGATCCGCTTGCGCGCGCACGGATGGTAGCCGGCTGGTCGAGACCGGGCCGAGGACAAAGCAAAGGCGAAGGTTGTCTGGTCGTGGTCAAGCCTGAAATAAATGCGGCCGAGCGACGCGATGTGGCTCCCTGGTCTGGCATGTGATCTCGTTCACATAGTCGTCGCTCGAACGATGCTACCAATGTTTTCGCGGATATTTCCGAGGAGGCATCCATGAAATGGAGCACTGTTGCCGTCCTTGCGGCCGCGGCCATTTGGGCCGGAATTTTGCCTGCCGTTTCCGCAGAGAATGCTCTCGTCGGCACATGGCAGCTGACGAGCTTCTCGCTGGTCGTCGCAGACACGAAAGAGACGAGCCGGCCCTACGGCGATCATCCGACAGGACTGATTCAATTTTCACCGGGTGGGCACATGGTCATGTTTCTTGCCGCAGGCGAGATGAAGCCACCCGCGTCCGGAGTTTACACCGATGCTGAGAGAGCGGACATTCACAGGTCGATCGTTGGGGCATATGCAGCGAGGTACACCGTCGAGGGAAATACGGTTGTCTACCATGTACTGACTTCCTGGCGGCCAGAATGGATTGGCCGCGATCAGGTTCGCTACTTTGAGATCAATGGGACGAAACTTACCATCAAGACGACGCCTGTCACATTCACGCGAACCGGGCAAACCATTGTGGCAACCTTGACATTCGACAGGGCGGAATGAGGTCCGCTTCGCCCCGCCAGCAGCTGACGTTGACGGGCCGCATCGCTTGACCACTATCGCTACAGCCAGCATCCATCGATGGGTCAAGTGCCGGGGATCATCGTCGTGAGCGCGGCGCCGACCTGGGGCCTGATTGGCTGAGTTAGAGGCTGATGCCTGACAAGCGCTGTTGTTGCGTTGCCGAAGTCCAGCGCCCTTTTCGGGGGGCACGCATCCGGCAAGCCTTCCAGATCAGCATTGCCTTGTGGGATGCTTCTCTGCCTGGCGTTGGCGGCAGCGCAATGGCTTGATTACGCCTTTTAGGACAGGGCGCTCCGAAGAAGGCTTGGCATCGCTAAATGGCCGATGCCCAGGTTCCTGCGCCGGCCAGGACCAACACCAACCCAAAGAAGATGAGAGCTTCGGCGGTTGATAGCGTCCAAGGAGTCCGCATGTGGATAACCCGATCACTTTGCCCGACCCAAGGCAAAATATCCAAGACTCGTTAAGGATTTACGACAGCAAGCCAGTTTTGCCCGACCTGTGGATAACTAGGCATGGGGCGAGTTGCGTTGCCTCGCTTGCAGCCAGCTAAATGAGGTTTTCGACGGCTCACACGAGGTTGCGATCCGTCTTGCCGTTCGGCCTGCGAAGCGAAGGAGGGCAACGGCATCGCCCGCGCTTGTGACCAAACGACCCGGCACGCATCAAAATGCTGAGGCGTCGGCCTTGATCTTTGCGCCGGCTTTTGGCTTGCCTCCATTCAAGCGCGAGCGGCAGGGCGGCGGGAATTTGCAAACCAATTCGTGAAGGCACAAATCGCCGCGGTCCATTGCCGCTAATCAATTAAATCTTTTTTGCAGACATCGTGCGCTTTCGGACGTATCGTGGTCGTGGGCGTTAGGGGACTCCCATGGACATCGTGGAGCGAATATTCATCGCGGCGACCGCGGTGAGCTTCTTGCTCATCGTTGCCACGGCTTTTGGCTCGATTTAAGCCAGGCCGCTCGCGAGTAACGTGTTTGTTTTGCGGCCCGACATTTGGCCGGCGCCGCACCAATACTTTGTTGTGCCCGGCTAAAAGATCCGCGCGCCCCGGGTAGCGGCGCCTTGCTTGCTTCAAGCGACGTTCGCAACGACCAGTATTCCGCCACCGCCGCCCACGACCATCCGGCTCCAGAACGGTAATCCATTCGCCTGGCTCGCCTCCCTGGCCGCGGTCGAAGCCATGTTTGAAACAAAAATTGATGGGATAGTTCAAAAAGTGGCTTGATTCTTCGCCTTTGCTTTGTCGCAGCCGTTCAAAAGGGTAAGAAGTGATGACTGATCAACAGTTAGCTCTTCAGGCCGTTAGCGAAGCGCAACGCATACTGGAAGAATATTTTCAACCGCGCCCACACAATTATGAGCGCGTCCTCGACAAATTGATCGAAGTTCTTGAACGGCCGGAGTTGGTTGTCGCCGTGAGTAGATTGCAGCAACGAGTAGCGTTTGAAGATGAGGAAACAGAATAGATCGGTCGCGTTGGCTGTTTGTGTTGCCGCGTTCTTTCCAATCGTGGTGCCAACCGCACAGGCGAAACAGCAATGCAATGCGGCTCCGTCAGATCGGCACGGGCACTGGTGGTCCTATCGTATCATCGATGAACGAAAATGCTGGTATGAAGGCAAGCCAGGGCTGTCGAAATCCTTGCTTGAATGGCCGTCGCGATCTCCAGCCCGATCGGGCCCCAAGAAGGAGTTGGCAAGGGCAACGCCCGTGGCGAACCCCGGCGATCCCATGGAGGCACAAGCCTGGGCACCTTCGGTTGCCGACACCTTCGAAGAGCTTTGGCGCACCAGGGTGCTGAGCACCGGACGTTAGGCTGTCAGGCAGGCTCGCTTGCGAGCCAAATCCTTCAAATACGGATGACTCCGTTCCGATATCTCGGCTATGCTGACAAAGCCCGTGTCCGGGGCCGGTCCTGTTGCTGGATCGATCACGAATTTCTTTTGAATTATTGCGTTGGAGCCATGAGAGACGAAGATATCAGGGAATTGATTGCGCGCTGCCGCGCCCTGGCCGGAAACGCCGATATCTTCACCAAAAAGCGGCTGCAGGACTTGGCACTCCGCTACGAAGCGATGTGCGAAAAGCGCCCGGTTGCCACACCCGCCCCAAAAGTGATTTCGCTGGACGTCAGCCCGCAACCCACAACGATCCAGTCGGTATCCATACAGCTGGGAAAACCCTCCGATCGGCCGCCAGGCGCCAATTGAGCCACTGAAGAGGCAAGGGGATTGGCCCGAGCCCCCTGATCGCCCCCGACGCGCCGAGCCGGGTCGCCGAGCCATGCAGGTGCCGCCGGGAACTATCCATGTTCCGCGAACGTTGGGCGGACTGCGCTTGGCTCGATCGGGAGAGGATATGCGCCTACTTTTCATTGTGGCGGGCACCTTGGCTCTGGCCGTTGCCGGATGCTCCGGCCCCAAGGGCGACAAGGGAGATGCGGGAGCCAAAGGCGATCCAGGTCCTGCTGGACCGGCGGGTCCGCCCGGTCTGCAAGGTCCACAGGGGCCGGCTGGCAAGAATGGCGAGAACGGGGTGTCTCCTCCCCAACATTTCCGCGTAGTCCGCGCATCGCCCGAGAACGGCTTATCGCGGCCGGCGATGTGCAGCGTCGATGAAGTCTTGGTGAGCGCTACCTGCCTGTCGCGAACCGGGTCGGTTGAGCAAACGCCCAAGACGATCAGCGACTCCGGCGCCGCCTGCGATCCTCGCCCGAACCAATCCGATATGCCGGACACAGTCATCCTGTGCGCCAGGCGCGATACACAATGACCAGGAACGTGATGGGGAAGCAAAGCTTGCGAGCTGCGGCACCGGCTTTCCCTCGCGACCAGCGCGGCACGCGTTGGCGCGACGATCATGCTTGAAGAATAAGCGAAAGCGCGATCGCAGCGAAGGCCCGCAAACCGGGGCACGCCGCCACCAGGCAAACCCAAAAACGGCCTATGGCCGGATTGGACCGGGCGTGACCACAACCAAATGCGGCGGTCGTCGTCGGCCCACCGGATGGCGTTCGACCGATGGAATCAGGGGCCGGCGCTGCGAGCTGGCATTGCCGGCCATCACGCTGCGGCAGTGGGGGCCCTCGAGCCGATCCATGGCCTCCAGCCACGCAACGAGCAGAGGGTGGCGCTGTCTAAGAGACCGAATTGCCTTTTCGATATCGTCCGAACGAATGCTCATGCCCTGAAAATAACCGAACTTCGTTCAAAAACAGTTGCTCCTGCGGTCCACAAATCTGCTCGTTGGCCACTGCCTTCGGAACCAAAGGCGGCGCGGCGAATTCTACTTGCGAGACCGCCGCCCGCCGTTAAGACACGGCGCATGTCGCGGATAGCCAAAGGTCATTACGCGGACCCGCTGTTCAAAACGAACGCTCGCGCAGATAGCCAAAGGCGGGGGTCTCGGTCCCCAGAGCTTGCGGGCCCAAAACCGGGGTCGAGTCAGGAAATTTATGCGCGACCGAATTGATATTGACCATACCCACAGTCAGGCTATCTCGCAGGAGATCGGCGAGAGACTGCAGGCTTTCCTTGGCAAATCGCCAGAACCCGAAGCAAGTTTTCGCAAAAAGATCGAGTTGCTCGGCGAGTTCGAGGTGCAATCGCCGCCAATCGCTGCAGCCGGCCAAAGACTTGAGAAGGAGCCGCGCGAGGGAAAGCGCAGGCGCGGCGAATGGCTTCGATGGCTGCGGCCACGATAGATATCGATCGAAGTCCGCGAAATCAGCACTAGATCATGATGCGATCAAGTGGAATCGCATCATGATCTTATTGCTTTGTTTGAGCATGATTTCCGCGCAAACGCGTTTCGCGTTTGTCGCGAGGGAAAACCGGTCTCCTTCCGGATCATGCTCTCTAGCAAGGCGTGCGGCACGAAAGGTGCGGACGTTCGGCCCGATTTCGACTGGAACAGGAAGACGGCCGATGATGGACCATCGCTTCAGATTTGACGATTGCACCTGACCGGTCGCAACCATTTTGGGAGTAGCCGACCATGGCAGCTTATTTTGAAATTCAGGCAGACCAGACCGACCGCGCCCAGCGCTTTTACACGGATATCTTCGGGTGGAAATTCAACAGGGCGAAAGGCACGCCCGTCGAGTACTGGCGTATTGAAACCGCCGACGGCCGAGGCGGTCTGCTCCAACGTCCGGCACCCGCCCCGCCTCCCCGCAGTGGCGCGAATGCCTATGTCTGCTCCTTCGAAGTGAGCAACTTCGACTCGACTGCCGATACCATCCTGAAGTGCGGCGGCATGACCGCGCTTCCGAAGTTCGCAGTCCCGGGCGTCTGCTGGCAGGGCTATTTCGTCGATACCGAGGGAAATACGTTTGGCATCTTTCAGCCGGATCCCGACGCCGCCTGACCCCAGGGTCAGGCACGCGCGACCCGCCGGTGCTTGCCCGAACGAACGGAGCGCACGCCGGTTTGTCGCCGATACGTCATTCCGATTTGCCGGCAAAGGCCAGGCTCTTGTCGTAGCGGCGATCCTGCTCGACCGTTTCGCGACGCGTCTCTGCATGCATCCGCTCGGCATTGCGCTGCGCGACCGAACGCAGCAATTCACCCAGACGCCGTGAGATGCGCCGGTCCGCGCCTTGACCTGGCCTCGGTCGAAGCAGAAATTCGGCAACAACGCGCAGGCGTGGCCCGACAAATCGCAGGAACAATTCGTCCTCCAGGGAGACGATCGCTTCAACGCTGCCCGGATTGCCTTGGCGCGCGCACCGGCCGAATAACTGCCGATCGATACGGGCGGACTCGTGAAATTCCGTCAGGATCACGTGAAGACCGCCTGCCTCGACAACGTCTGCCCCGAGTTTGATGTCAGTCCCGCGCCCCGCCATGTTGGTTGCAACCGTAATCCGGCCCGCCTGCCCCGCGGCAGCAACGATCTCGGCCTCCTGCTTGTCCTGCCGCGCATTGAGTACGTCGTGAGCCAGACCGGCAGAAGCCAATAGGGTGCTCACCTGTTCGGAAGCCTGAACCGAACGCGTGCCGATCAAAACCGGGCGATGGGCGGCGGCCATGGCCGCCGCCTGTTCGATAACGGCGGTCCATTTTTCCGCGCGGGTCGCCAAAAGTCGCGTTCCAAGATGGCGCCGCCGCAATGGCCGATGCGTGGGAATCCGAATGACCTTCAGGCCGTAGACCGCCCAAAGCTCGCCGGCGGCCTCCCCGACCGTTCCCGACATGCCCGACATGCGCAGGTAACGGCGGAAGAAACGCTGATAGGTGATGCGGGCCATCGTCTTGCGCTGCCCGGAAATGTCGCGGCCCTCCTTCGCCTCGATCATTTGGTGCAGGCCGCGTTCCCAGCTCCGATCCGGCATCACGCGGCCGGTATATTCGTCGACGATCTGCACCTTGCCGTCGACGACGATGTAATGCTTGTCGAGGCGAAAAAGATGCAGCGCCGTGAGCGCCTGCTCGACGAGTTCGTTGCGCGCGCGCCTGGATTGCCACAAAAAATCGGCGTCCGACCAGGTTTTCAGCGCCACCGACTCGCCGATCCGCTTTCGCCCTCGCACGGTCAGGGCAACGCTGTGGCTGCCTTCATCGATCTCGTAGTCGACGCCAGCCTGCAGTTGCCGGGCAAATTCCAGTGCCAGATGATAAAGCCCCGCGTTGGGCTCATCGTCACCTCCCGACAAGATCAACGGCGTCTTCGCTTCGTCGATCAGCACGCTGTCGGCTTCGTCGATGATGACGAAATGCAGGCCCCCCAACAACAGCGATGAGCCGGCGGCCTTGCTGCCCAGCAGGTCGTCGATCAGTACCCTTGGCCTGCTGCGCCGATGGCCCAGCGCCATACGGTCGCGCAGATAATCAAACACCAGATCGCTGTTGGTGCAAAATACCACGTCACAGGCATAGGCGGCCCGCCGCTCCTGCGTGGATTGCTGGCGCTTGATCAGTCCGACGCTCAATCCGAGCGTCTCGTAGACCGGACGGGTCTGTTCGCCGTCACGATCGGCGAGATATTCATTTACTGTGATGACGTGAACGAAATTGCCGGCAAGCGCCGCAGTGACCGCAGGCAGAAGGGCGGTGATGGTCTTGCCCTCCCCGGTCTCCATTTCGGCGAGACCGCCCTCGAGCATCGCCCAGCCGCCCATGATTTGACTGCGATGGTGGCGCAGTCCAAGACGCCGCGTGCTGACCTCGCGGATCAATGCAAAGGCTCGGGCCACCGGTTGCGGCTCGAAGCCACGCCGCGTCAGCTCGATGCGAATGCGTTCGGCGACGCCACGCAACTCTTCGTCCGCCAGTCCGGCAAATTCGTCCGCGAGCGCGTCGACAGCATCGGCCATCCGGATCAATTTCGCTGAGCCGTCGCGCCTCAACCGTGATGACAGCGCTGCATAGGCTCGGGCGATGAAACCGTCGAGCTTCGACCTTTCAGGTTCGGAACGCTCCGCATATGGTCCGATCAACTCCTCGCCCGGCCACAAGGGGCGTGATCGCATGATGGCGTCAAACATTCAGCCGAGCCAGGAATAGTTGCCGCAGTCGGCGAAACAATTGAAAGCCCATAGGCTCGCTTTCGTGTTCGAAGCGCACATAAACGCGGCTGCCGAATGCAATCGCGGCGGCTTCAGGCGGCAGTTCGATATCGAACTGGAAGTAACGCTGCAGGGTTTTGCGGCTTTCACGGTCGCCCGGATCGACGGCGAAGCTGCCGCCTCCGGCCGTCGACAGCGCTTTGCTGGGCAACTCGCTGCTTGCCGCGGGCACCTCGCGCACCAGCCGCGCTGAACTCGTCTCCCACATGCGCCCGGCGAGCTTGACGCTTATGCCGCGGAGCGAATTGCGCACAAGTTCGATGTCGTCTTGCGGAACGACGACGCGAACGATGTTGCTGGACGCCGGTGTGACGTAGCCCAGCACCTCGCCCTGGCGGAAAAAGCGGCCGGGCATGTCTTCGGATTTGGCGAGTACGAAAGTGCCGTCGGCCTCGCTCCGCGCCACGAGGTGCCTTGCCCGCTCGTCCCGACGTGCAAGCTCGGACTTCGCCGAGGCTAGATCGATCGCGGCGACCTCCGCACCGGGCCGATCCCTGAAACGCGCGGCGTCAAGCGCCGATTGCAGTTCCTCGACGCGCCACGTCAGCGTCTCGACATCGGCCTCGAGCTGCGGCTCCTCGGTCTCGATCAACGCATCGCCAGCTCGAACGATCGTATCCGGGGCCACCAGCAGCCGCCGAACGAAGCCGTCCGTGCCGGCCCGCAGGATCGCGTTGTCCGGCAGCCAGACCACGCCTTCGCTGACCGTATGCAGCGGGAAGGGAACGACCGCCAGCATGATGACCGCGGCCGCTGTCAATCCCGCAGTCAATCCTACCGCCCGCGCGCGGTGCTTTTGCAAGGTCCGACTGGTGGCCACGTATTTCAGCGAGTTGAAAACTGGAATGAGGATGCCGGTCACGACGGTCCACAAAGCAAGCAATACGCCGATGAAAAAGAACCGGCCGGCAAGAAACAGCGCGATGCCGAATTGTACGCTCATTCGGTACATGAAGGCCGCCGGCGCGTACGAAACCAGCCATTTGAACTCGCCCGGGGCGCCGGCCGGAATGCGCGCATCGGCAACGCGGAACGCATATTTGTCGCCCATCGCACGCCACAACCGCGCCGAGCGGGATGCCAGATTGGGAATCTCGAGGACGTCGATGAGGATGTAGTAACCGTCATATCGCATCAGCGGATTGCCATTGAAGATCAGCGTCGAAACGCCTGCGACTGTGATCACGTTGAAACACAACGTCCGCACCGCGCCCGGTTCGGCGATCCGCCAGACATGCAGTGCCAGCGCCGCCACGAATACTTCCACGATCATGCCGGCTGCGCCCACGAGCGCGCGCCGGCTTTTCTTTCGGAAACCGGAGGACGAGGATGCATCGACGTAAGGTGTCGGCATGCCCATGATCAGCATGATGCCGAATTCATGGACTGCTCCGCCAAAAACCTTTGTCGCATAGCCGTGGCCCAGTTCGTGCAGCAACTTCACGACAGGAAAAACCAGCGACAGCAGCAGCAGGTTTTCAGTCGCCAGCAATCGATCGGTCACGTTTTCCGAAAGCTCCGACCAACGCCCGGCGGCCAGTACCAGCGCTGGAATGACGACAGCGAACCACAGTAGCCCCCCGAACCAGCCTAACAGCGGGCGCACCAGCGGTAGGGTGCGTTCAAGGAACGGGTCGGGGTCAAAAATCGGCAACCGAAGCGACATCGGATTAAGCAGCATCTGCTTCAACCGTGTGCGCTTTTGCGTGACGAAACGATCAAATACCTCGAGCGAGTCCGGCGAAATATCGCTCTGCAAGAGATCCGATGCGTGCAGCTGTGCGAGCAGGTGAACGATCTCGTCCTGCGTGGGTGCGCTCTCCCCGTTTTGGCGCACGACATTCGACCATAGATCGTCCACCGTGCGGCGACCGTCCATCAGCGCCACAAAGATATAGGCTGACGGTGAGAGCCGGTGCACGCGGGATGACAGGCGGTCATCCAGGACGTACCAGATGCGTCCCCGATAGCGATGTCTGCGGATCCGGGCGTGATCGCGCAGTTTGGGACGCAAGCGCGCGACGCGATACCAGGAGGAACTGAGAAAGGGTTCGCTTGCCACGTTCAGCCTTCAGGGTAACCACTTCCAGGCGGTCAGCCAGATCCATTCGACCAGCGAATGAGTCCAGATCCAGACCAGCGACGCCCGCCCAACGTCGATCTTGCCCACCCCTTCCATTCCCGGTCGCAACCTCAGGCTGGCGTCATCGAGACGGGCCTCGACACGAAAGAAGTTGCGTCCTTCCTCGGCGACGGCGACCGGCGTCACCTTGGTGACCGTGAGTGACAGCGGCTGAGCCGGCAGCCCGGCAAGCGCGAGCCGTCCGCTCCGGCCGACATCGACATAGCCGATGTCGCGCTCATCGACCTGCAGCACCACCCGGTATTGATCGAGCGGTGCGATTTCAAACAGCAATTTGCCCCGCTCGATCGGCGATCCCAAATTCTGGCTGAGATCGCCGGAGACCACGATGCCATCGAAGGGCGCCGCAATCCGGCTTCTGGCCAGCTTTTCGTCGGCCAGCGCAAGTTGCGCTTCGGACTGCCGGACCTGCGCCGCGAGCGCACTCATCTCGGGGCGATCATGTTTGGCGAGCGCATCGCGATATTTTTGCTGGAGCCGGTCGCGGTCGCTGCGTGCTTTCAATTGATCCAGCAGCAAATCCTTGTCGTTGAGTTTTGCGAGCAGGTCGCCCTCGCGTACCCGGTCGCCAGCACGGATCGGTGCCGTCTGCACATACCCGTCGTAGGGAGCAACGATCGCCCGCTGTACCGATCCTTCGGTGACTGACTTGGCCGAGACCGTATGCTCACCCCTGGCAATCGCGAGAATTCCGACGACCGCTATCGTCGCCATGGCTGCAAGCTTCACCGCCGGCCGTCTTGGTCCGAACAGCGCTTGCGTGCCGTCGTGGATCAACTCGACGGCCCGACCCGAGATCAGGCGGTCATTGTTGTGCTGCAGCTCGATGATAGGGCCAACGAGCTCGGCGATGGTTTCGCACAGCGCGATTTCGTCGTCCTTGAACGTTTGATCGCGGTGACGTTCGAGCAGTACCACCCCGATGGGCCTGCCCCGGCTCACTATGACGACAGACGCAACCGCTGCGCGTCCGCCCGCCGCTTCGAGGACCGCGCGATGGGCGACGGCAATTCGCCGGCCCGTTGACGCGATTGCCGGAAGGCTGATCGAACCTTTCTGATCGAGCGCCTCCTCCATCGCATTCTCGATGGCATCAACGATCGGGCTCTTCTTGATGAAATGTGCCGTATGCGACATTGCCTTGAGGTCGACGGCATTGCGACGATTGTTGACAATACCGATGGAAACCCGGTCGCACTTCAGACGCCCCGCCAGTTCGTTGGCAAGCGCCATGGTCGAGGCTTCGATGCGGCGATGCTCGCCGGCGACCGCAAGCAGATCGAGGCCGGCGCCGGCGCGGGCCACGATCTGCGCACCCTCGTCCGCACGCTGCCTCGACATCAACATTTCCAGCCAGCCGCCACCCCATGCAAGCTGCCGCGCCACCGTCTGCGGATCGAGGTCGGTGCGGGCTCCGATTGCCACGGTGATGATGGCAAACGGCCCCTCGCCGCCGGACCCGATCGGATGCGCGACGATCGCTCCCGTCGTCTGCATGTGACTGGTGTTTCCGCTGTGAAGGCGGGCGACCACGCTGCGCCGTTCGCCGGCGGCCTGCTGGGCAATTTGCGCAAGCTGCGTCAAATCCCGTTGTGCGTCCGGCCAGGCGGCGGAGGGCACATAGGCAGGCGCGTCGGCTGCCGCAGCGTTGCGAAGCAACAGCAGCCCCGCCGTTGCGCCGCCGACCATGCCGCACTGCAGGGCCAGCCACGCCTGACAGAACTCGCCGAGATCGGCGCCACCTCGCGATATAATGTCCCAAAGGCCGGCCGGCGCATGAGCTGGCGGTCCGGCGCGGCCGATATTGAGGGACCGCGCCGGATCAGCGGCTTGCTGCGGAGACCGGCTGAGATCGACCATGCATCCTCAATCCACGAACATGCGGTCAGCGCAGCTCTACACTTGGCCGGTCGGCTGCCTGGACCGTCGGCGCGATGACATCACGGAACCTGATCTTGCATTTCAAACCCGCCGGCAATTGAAGCTCCGGGTTTGGCAACCGCAAGCGAACGCCGAACGTCCCGCTTGCGGCATCGAGTACCCGATCAACGACCGTCACAGTGGCCTCGTAAAGGCCGCCGATCGGCGCCTCCGGTTCGACGATTGCGGTTTCCCCGTTGCGGATTTGACCATAGAAGCGGGTCGGAACGAACACCTCGACCCGCAACGGGTCGACTTGCGCCAGGGTAAGGATCGGCGACTGGTCGTTTCGATATTCGCCGGGATGCAACAGCACATCGGTGACGATGCCGTCGATGGAGCTACGCAGCACGCGTAGCTCCACCACCGCCTCGGATTGCCTCACCTCGAGATCGGCGATATGTGCGTTGAGTTGCGCGGTCCGAACGTCCTGTTCCGCCACCCTTGCGTTGGCGAGGTTTTCATCGAAGGTGGCCTCGGCCACGATCTTCTTTGCAACCAGTTCTTCGGAGCGCTCGTGCTTGCGGCGCAGGAATTCGAGCTTGGCCTCGGCCGACTTGATCGGCGCGTCGCTCGACGCCTTGGCATGTGCGAGCGCAAGATTGGCTTCCTCGACGGCGGCTTCGAGCCTGGCAAGTACCTGCCCTTGTTTGACCACGTCGCCGCGGTCAACCAGAACCTCTCGAATGACGCCGGCAACTGCGCTGGACAATTTGACGGACTGCTGCGGCTCGATCACGCAGTCGAAGGCTTCTGGGACCCCGGCAACTCGTGCATGAGCCGCCCCGCCGGCGGGCACAAACAACGCGATCGCGCCCGCCACTACCCAAACTCTTGCGGCCGCGGCAAGGCTTGGATGAACAGCGATGTCTGCGAGCATGATCCGTAACGATGTTGAAGTCATACCAGGATGGTCGGAAAAATCGGCGCCTTCCTGGACGCGATATTTTGCGCAACACTACCTTTGGTTAAGACATAGGCAGCGCTTGTTACGGTCCTGTGACAATCGGCTTAAAAACAAACCATGCTCCCCAAAGATTCCACTCAGCTTTCCGCGTAGCTCCGCCTCGCTCACATGAATGGGAACATGATGTTGGATATGATCGGGGACATAACCCGGCGCTCGTTCCGACCCGGACCTATTTTGCCGTCTCGCTCGCCGCGCGATCACGTCCGTGTTGGTCCAGCAGCAAATCTGGATTTACCGCCCCGCTAATTAAGCGTCGGATCGCCTTCGCCGATTCGCCATGCGTAAAGCAACGCACGCCCGGGACCCAGGATCCGAAATCCTCGCGGGCGGACGAGCGCAGGGTCGGCAATGGAGAGAAGGTGGCGGCCGATCCGTTTTGCCTCATCCAAGTGGACCGTTCCACCAATGACGCGATCCACTACGATCGGGTTGCTTGCCTCGCCCCCGCCCAAAATTTCTATAATGAGAGGCTCACGATCACTCATGTGCCCACACGATCGACCAGCAGCAAGCCCAGCTTCAAAGCCAGTATTTCCGAGACGGCCGGAACCAGTCGGATGCACTGCCGAGGCCTTGCGATACCCAGTTTAGAAGGGGCAAATCCAGGGGACAATGAGACGAACTGGCACACCCGAACCGGTATTCGCCACGGCCCCTGATCCGCTTAATCGTTACGATGGGACATGATATCGACGGGGATGAGGAGATTGCTGAAGCCGCCCGTTTGGACAAATCGATTGCGGTCTTGAAATGCAAACCAACTATCTGGCTCTGGCGATCGTCGCCGCTTACATGGTCGGTCTCGGCGTCCTGACGACCCTGGTCCAGCGCTCCGTCACTTCCACGACGACCTTTACGTCGGGCACGAGCGGTCATTCGACCGTTCCCGCCGCTCTGGTCGGCTTGATGCTGATGTCCGAATTCATTGGGACGTCGGCAAGCGTCGGCACGGCGCAGGAAGCGTATCAGTTCGGCATTTCAGCCTCGTGGAACATCATCGCGCTTGGCGCGGGGTTTTTGTTCTACGGCTGGCTGCTTGCCGGGAAATACAAGGCATCCGGGCACAACACGATCTCCGCGGTCCTTGCCGAGGTTTATGGACCGCAGACCAGGATAGCGACCTCGCTGGTGATGATCCTTGCCCTGCAGATCGTGGCGGTGGCGATCTATGCGGGCGGAGGTGCGGTATTGAGCGGGCTGCTTGCCGTCGATCGCACGGCAGCCACAATCATTTGCGGGATCGTCGCGGTCTTCTACGTCTTCTTGGGCGGGATGAGGTCGGTGGTCTACACCAATGTCATCCATTCGCTCGTAAAATATTTCGGCATCGGCGTCGCGCTGTATTTCGGACTTGCCAGGGTCGGCGGCATCGGGGAATTGCGAGCGCTGCTTCCGGGCGACATGTTTTCCTGGAGCCATGTCGGATTTGGCCAGATCTTTGCGTGGTTCATCGCCGGTGTCGGGGCGATCTTCTCGACCCAATACGTCATTCAGGCCATCAACACCGTTGAAACGCGACAAGAGGCGCAAACCGCGAGCCTTTATGCTGCACTGCTATTGGTGCCGTTCGGCGTTGCGACCGCATTGATCGGGATGTGCTCGCTCGCGCTTTTTCCCGATATAAAGTCGATCAACGCGTTCTCAGCGCTGATCGCAAAGATGGATGGCGTGATGGCAGGCGTGGTCGCGGCGGGATTGGCGGCGTCGATGTTCGGCAGCATCGCCGCGATCAGCGTTGCCACCGCGACGCTGCTCTACAAGGATTTCTATGCCCGCATCGTGACGAGCACCGATGACGGGAGACGATCCTTGTATTTTATCCGCGTGACCACAATCGTCGTCGGCCTGCTGCCGATCGCGCTCGCAATCTACGCGCCCAACGTTCTCCAGGTGACGTTCCTGGCGAAGGCGATCCGGGCTTCGCTTTCGGTTCTGGTCCTGCTCGTCTTCTACGCACCGTGGTTCGGCACCAGAAGGGGAGCTTTTGTCAGCATCCTCTGTTCTCTGATCGCAACCATCGCCTGGTTCCTGATGGGCAACCCGTTCGGCATCGACAACGCCTATATTGCGCTGGTGGTCCCGCTGATCATCATGGGCCTGACCTCTCTGGTTGAGCGATCCGGCCGCGGTGGGATCAAGCCCGCGACGGCGAAAAATCCTGGACCGCTGCCGGACTGACCTAGCGGGGATCGCCGCGCAGATTCCGATGTTGATGGCAAAAATGCGGGCAACCTCATCATCCCAAGCGGTTGTGAAAAGTATTTCCTTCTCGTGGGAATCGTAGGGGTTTTCTGATTTCCCGACTCAGCGCGAGATGGCATCCTTCGCGCGGGGTAGGTCAAAGCGAGTGTCCGCGATGACCGGTAAAGTAATAGCTCTGGAATTCGTCTTCCCTACGGTTTTGGCCATTGCCCTGGGATTTGTGCTCTCGGTTGGCGCCGTCCATTTGACTGACAAATATCTGGTCCCGATCGATCAGGCGGAAGTCTATCACGCCGAGGCCTTCCTCCCCTCTGGCGCGCGCTGAGAAATCGCGACCGCGGCCGCCCGAATTATGGAGTGGGCTGCTTATCAGGTTAATCTCCCGCTATCGCGGCCTGAATTTCTCCCTTGAGGAGATCTTCTGATCAGGCTGCACGCGTTTGCGGATCATGCCCTGGAGCGCTTCAATCGAAGTAGCCGAGCGCTAGCGCTCTCTGGGGTAGGTGAAAAGGGCGGCGCCCGGCTACTCGGCCGCGCGGCGGTGCGGCCTTTTTATAACACCATCAATCGTTTAAGAATTCGTCTTCGTCTGCCGTCAGAACCGGCGCTGGCCGGTCCCGCGTGGCGGGGTTGCAAGAAGGGCGAAGCACCTGAACGAAATCAGCGCGTGAGCTCAGTCACGTCTACTTTTTTTCAGGTCTGGTCGGGATTGAACAGGTTATGCGTCCGGCAATCCTCGTCGGGCGCTCTCCGAGGGTCCTTCTGGGAAAAGGTATCCAAGTAGTCGACGACAAAAGTCATGTACGCCGAACGGCCAGCGGGGCGGTTCACTCGTCGGATGAGCCCGACAACTATTCCGCCGCGATATGCTTCGCAGGATCGGTTTGCGACGCAGGAGGCTGCTTTTCGGTCGCGGGGCGCGAGGCGGGCCTCAACCGTTCGCGAATTGCCTGGAACATCACGTAAAGTGGCGGGATTGCGAAAATGCCGATGAAGGAAGCGAGGACCATGCCGCCGAACACCGGTGTCCCGACGCCACGGCGCGCCAGTTCGGAGGCGCCGGACGCAACGACCAGCGGCAAGAGCCCAAGGATGAACGCGAACGAGGTCATCATCACCGGGCGGAAGCGCAAGCGCGCGCCTTCGGTTGCGGCTTCAAGCAGAGGCACCCCCTGCTCCCGTTTCTCCTTGGCAAACTCGACGATCAGGATACCGTTCTTGGCGGCAAGTCCGATCAGCACGACCATGCCAATCTGGCCATAGAGGTCGAGCGTCAATCCGCCCAGCACGATCGCGCCGAAGGAGCCGAGGATTCCGACTGTGACCGAAAGCAGGACCGGGATCGGAATGCTCCAGCTTTCATAGAGTGCCACCAGGAAGAGGTAAGCAAACAGGAGCGCGAAGAAGAGAATGATACCGGTCTTGCCCTCGGCACGTTTTTCCTGAAAAGCCGTATCGGTCCATTCCCCCGCGTAACCAGGAGGCAAGGTTTTTGCGGCGACCTGCTCCATCGCGTTCAGCGCCTGCCCTGAAGAGACCCCGCTCGCCGGCCCGCCCTGCACCGTCACGGCTCTCAGATTGTTATAGCGGATCAACGCCGGCGGTCCGACAACGACCTTGACCTCCGCAAGGCTGCGAAGCGGAACCATGTTCCCATCCTTATCCCTCACGTTGATCCGGAAAATGTCCTCGACCCTCGACCGGTCGGCCGCATCGGCCTGGACCTGGACCTGCCAGGTTCGACCGAACAGATTCATGTTGTTGACGAAATAGCCGCCAAGCGAAGCCTGCAGCGCCTGGAACACATCGTTTAACTTGATGCCGAGGACCTGGACCTTGTCCCGATCGATATCGAGATAGATGGAAGGGTTGGTAGCCGAGAACGTGCTGAAGACGTTATTGAGCTTCGGGTCCTGGTTCGCGGCGACCGTCAGGCCGCGCAATACCTGCGCCAGTTCCTTGGGGTCTGCACCTCGCAGATCCTTCAGCACATAGGCGAAGCCGCCACCGCTACCGAGGCCGAGGATCGGCGGGGGCGCAAGCGGCACCACCGCGCCTCCCCGCACCGCCCTGAACTTCGGATTGAGCCGCGCGATCACCTGGCGCACGCCGAGCGATTTATCCTTGCGCTCCTCGAACGGTTTGAGCGTGACGACGATGAACGCCGCATTCGATTGCGAGTAGCTGTCGATGAAATTCAGGCCGACGACGGATGTGGTGTCTTCTACCGCAGGGTCCTCGCGCAAGATGGCTTCGGCATTCTTGACCACCTCGGCCGTCCTCGCGACAGAAGCGCCGCCCGGCAGCTGAACGATCGCGAACAGTCCACCCTGATCGTCTTCGGGGAGAAAGCCGGTGGGAGTGATTTTTCCAAGCGCCAGGATCCCCGCCCCCGAAATCGCAACCATCGCGATGCCGATCAGCGATATGCGCACCAGGCGGGCGACCACCGTACCATAGGCATCGCGCACGTAATCGATCGAGCGCATGACATATCCGATGACGCCGCGGCGCGGACCATGGTGAGGACGCAGCAAGACGGCGCACAGCGCAGGCGAAAGCGTGAGCGCGTTGACGGCAGACAACAACATCGACGCGGCAATCGCCACGGCAAACTGCCGGAACAGTTCGCCCGAGATTCCGGGAATGAAAGCCACCGGAACGAAGACCGACAACAACACCAGCGTGATGGCGATGATCGGTGCGGTTATTTCGCTCATCGCGCGCTTGGTCGCGTCGGCCGGCGAGAGCTCCGGATGCTCCTCCATCACCCGCTCCACGTTCTCGACCACGACGATCGCGTCGTCGACGACGATGCCAATTGCGAGCACGATGGCAAGCAGCGAAACGGTGTTGGCGGAATAACCGATCGCAAGCATCACAACGAAAGTACCGATCAGGCTGACCGGAACCGCCAGGGTCGGGATCAGGGTTGCGCGAACGCTGCCAAGGAAAAGGAACACGACGATCACAACGAGAACAAACGCTTCGAGAAGCGTCTTCACCACCTCACGCATCGTATCTTTGACGAAGGTCGTCGGATCGTAGGTGACTGTCCACGTCAGATCTTCCGGAAACCGCTTTTGAAGCTCCGCCAGGCGGGATTTCACGTCGTTCATCGTCTTGATCGCATTCGCGCCGGGAGATTGGTAAATCGCGATCGCCGCCGCGGGCGCTCCGTTGAAGCGTGTTTCGCGGTCCATGTTTGCAGCGCCAAGCTCGAGCTTTGCCACATCGCCGAGCCTGAGAATCGAGCCGTCCTCGTTGGTCCGAATCACGATCTTCTCGAACTCGGCAACCGTATTCAGTCGGCCTTTGGTCTGGATGTTGAGTTGAAGCTGCTGCTGGTTGGAAATCGGCCGTGCGCCGATCCGGCCGACCGCGGCCTGGATGTTCTGGGCCTGAATGGCGTTGATGATGTCCCCGGTCGTCAGATTGAGCCCGGTCAGGCGATCCGTGTTCACCCAGGCCCGCATGGCATAGTCCTGCGGACCCCACAGCGCGGCATCGCCGACGCCGGGCGTACTCTTGATCTGGTCGAGAAGATTGATGGTGACGTAATTCGACAGATAAAGCGCATCGTGCGTAAGCTTCGGCGAGGAGACAGCTATGACGCCAAGCAAGGCGGACGACTTCTTCTTCACAACGATGCCCTGGCGCTGGGCTTCGGGCGGCAGGCTCGAAAGCGCGACCTGGACACGATTGTTGACGTTTACCGTGTTGATATCGGGATCGGTCCCGAGTTCAAACGACGCCACGAGCGAATAGCTGCCATCGTCGCCGCTGACGCTCTTCATGTAGATCATCTTGTCGACGCCGATGACCTGGGCTTCGATCGGCTGGGCAATCGTTGCATCAACGACTGCGGAATTGGCGCCCGGATAGTATGTCGTGACCGAAACCTGCGGAGGGACGATATCCGGATATTGCGCGATGGGAATCGTGAAGAGCGCCAGGGCGCCCGCGATCGTCGTGACAATCGCGATAACAATTGCCAGACGCGGACGGTCGACGAATACGGAGGCCAACATGGGATCAGCTCCGGTCGATTAGTTTTGGCAGCGGTGAAGCCTGCACCGGCACACCGGCCCGCACCCCCTGAAGACCCTGGACGATGACCTGCTCACCGCCGTTCAGGCCCTGATCGACGACCACGTCAACACCGACCTCGGCCCCTATCTTGATCCGCTTGATGGCGGCCTTGCCGTCTTCGACCACGAAGACATAGATACCCGCCTGATCGGCGATCAACGCGGCTTGCGGCACCAGGACCTTCTCCTCGGGTTCGCCGCTTTCAAGGATAACCTGCACGAGTTGACCGTCGATCAGCTTTTCGTCCGGGTTTGGAAAAGTCGCACGCACCAGGATCGTATCGGTGGACCGGCTCACCGACACGTCCACGAAATTGATCTCGCCGACCTGATCGTAGATGGTGCCGTCCGAGAAGCGGATACGTACCTTTATCTTTCCGACATTTGCGCTTCGCTCTCGCGCCGCAAGGTACTCCCGCTGGCTGACCGGAAAGCTGACATACATCGGGTCCTGGCTGACGATGACGGTCAGGACACCGCTGTTGGGGCTGACGACGTTGCCCTTGGTGATATTTGTCTTGCCGACCTTTCCTGCGATCGGTGAATTTATGTCGGTGTAGCCGAGATTGATCTTTGCCGTCTCGAGGTTGGCCTGGTCGCCAAGAACCTGACCATCGGCCTGTTGATCGGCAGCATGCGCCTGATCTCGTGCGACAACGGTGCCGGAGTTCCTGTCGAGCAGGTCTTGCGCCCTTTTAAGTTGCAGATCGGTCAGCACCTTTGCCGCCTTGCTTCGCTCGAGCGCTGCTTCCGCCGCGGTAACCGCAGCTTCGAACAATCCCTTTTCTATCCGGTAGAGCGGCGTACCCTGCTTGACCATTTCACCTTCCTTGAAGAGGACGTTGTCAAGAAATCCCGTCACGCGAGCGCGTACTTCCACCCGCTGCATCGCCTCCACCCGACCGACAAGCACACCGCTCTTCTCTATCGGCCTGCGCTCGGCTTCAACCGTACCGACCGCAATCGCCGCCGGTGCGCCTTGCTGCGCGTTCAGGCTTGTGCCGAAACAAGCAAGAAGGACCAGTGTGGCTGAAGAAAAGTTGACAACTTCAATCGCGAAACGCCGCATGGTTCTTCCCCGAAAGTTCGTTTGGTTAAACTGGTAGCCGGGCGCAACGGGAGCAAACGCTATGCGCCTGCGCTTGCCTTACCGCTGAAAAAATAGAAAAAAACCCTGCGATGGATATCTTGCGATAACTGCCATGCGAAATACACCGGGCATCCCTTCGTCCTGCCGACACCCGAAATCCTGTTTGCTTCGGTCGCATTATGATCACCTGCGAACCCAATGATCAATGCATAGGCGGTAGGTTTGATTGCGTCCGGATCACGTCGTAACGGCGGCGTCCAGCCCGTGTTGCCGGGGTGATCGGTCAGCATTATCGCTGAACGAGCCTTATGCGTCTCCGCCGCGGTCAATCGTACTCGCTCGTCGGCCGCGCTTGAGGCGGTTTCGCTGCGCTCTTAACCGCTGCACCTCTTCGTCAACCGCCTTGATCTCGTCGTCGAGCCGATCGAGCTTCGAGCGGTTGTCCTTTGCGTCGTTGCTGCGCAACTTGTCGAGAACCTTGGCCACGGAGAGCTTGTTTATTTCGGCCATCGCAAAACTCCTCTGCCGAGTACGACCGAATAGCCCGAACCGCCACACTAAAATGAGCAGCGCGTATATTTTATCTGCGAATTGTCGATCTCCGGTATTATCCGGGCGATGTTGTTGTCGTCGATCACCTTAAGAAGAAACGTGGCGCTCTGGGTTGCGACGCTGCTGGCGCAATTTGCGTTCAACTCAAGAGTGTCGCCATTCTGCTTTCTGGAAGTGATCGTGCAATGGGCGGCCTTTGCCCTGATCCGGTTTCCGTCGATGATGAAGCCTGAACCGTAGAGATCCGAAAGCTCTGTGAATACGACCTCATCGCCTTTCTTTGTAAACACCATCTTGCACAGGTCACCTTGGGAAGCCCACACCCCCGTCAGTTCCACTGCATGAGCCGGTTGCAGCATGGCTGTACCAAACAGCATGACGATTATTGCGCTCAGTCGGCGTATTCCAAACATGCTCATTTCTCCAAAATGGACCAAAGGCAAAATGGACCAAAGGAACGGCTTGGTCTTCACCTGTAGCGGTCAGGGACCTCCAAATACAAGCACCTTAGATCATGATGCGATTAAGTGGAATCGCATCATGATCTCATCTCTTTGTTTGAGCATGATCTTTTCGGAAAACCGGTTTCCACTTTTCCGGATCATGCTCTAGCGGCAGAACGATCGTCCGCAGGTGAAACAGCGGATCAACCCCTATATCGTTGCGACGCATCAATGGTTTGATCTGCCTCAACAGAGGCGTTCGGCGCGTGCGCCACTTCTTGTTGCAATGCGCCTCCCTGCGAGGCTGAACGGCCGACGGATCACGCTGCCTGCGTGGCCAGCCGCGCCAGGGTAATCTCGCCGTCGGTCACATAGTGATTGATGCGTCCGGTCGGCAGGTCCTGGCCGGACCGATAAATGGTCACGCCCTCGATGCACCCCCATTTCGCCAGTTCGGCGAGGATAAAATCGCGCTCGGCATTGGTATCGGAATCTGTGGCATGTGTGACCTGAAACGACAGGTGTGTCAGCGACAGGCCGGTGTCCCTTGTCCCGGCGCCGACCCAGATCACCGTTTCATCGTCTGACGGCCGTTCCGTGCTCAGCCAGAAGTCGGCCTCACCCCATGTGCTACGGGCACGCGTGAGGCTCAGCGCCCAAAACCGAACGTGGTGGCGCTTACGCGGACTGTTATCGATCGGCTTCTGAAAGCCGAAGTCCTGGCCGCGTCCGAAGAGGTAGAGCGTCGAGAAGGGCGCGGTGGGGTACGGCTTGTTGAAGACAAAGGCGCGGACCATGCCCCAGGAGCTGGCCAGACTTAAGCGGTCCGCCTCGAACCAGCCCGTCGCCGCGAAGGCCGCACGCAGTTGCTGCAGCGTGCCGACCAGGGCGACGTTCACGGGATCGCCGGGCAACCCGTCGCCGGTAATCGTATAGCTCGGGACGCGTTGTCGCTGAAGGATCTTGAGGCCAAGGCGGATGACGCGCGGAAGAATGATATAGGCAGCTATCCCGTAGGTGATGCCGAGCGCCAGCATCCAGGGAAGCCTGCGGTCGGCAATTCTGAAGACCACGAACACGATGAACCAGACGCTGAATATGCCCAGGCCCAGCACAAGGACGCGTTGCAAGAGACGTTTGAGCAATCTCATGACCTGATCTTCGCGTTGCGTATCCTTCTCCCGGTCGCCTTTTCGCTCTCAAAATTCGTCTCTTCACGTCGACAGGTTCAATGTCACGTGCACGGCCGCGTCGCTTCCCCTCCTGGCGGAGAACCCGAACTTGCGAAATAGCGCCAGCATCGGCGTATTTTCCGGCAGCACCTCCGCGACGAGTTGCTGCAGTCCGCTCTCGCGGGCGATCAGCACGAGATGTCGAAGCAGTGCCGTCCCAACTCGCTGTCCCTGGTATTCGTCCACGATCGCGAAGGCCAACTCGGCCGTTTCGGATTGCGTAACGATGTAACGCCCGCCGCCGATAATCGTGGTCTGGCCGCTTTCGTCGAGAGAGGCAACCAGTGCGACATGTTTTACGAAGTCGACATTGACGAAGAAGTCGGTCTCCTTTTCGGTAAATTGACGCTTTGGACCGAAAAAACGGCGGTAGAGCGATTGGGCGCCGACACGCTCGACTGCCGACAGCATGCCGCTCCGGTCCTCGGGTCTGAGCGCCCGAATGGTAACGGAGCGTCCATCGCGCAATGTTTCGACGGCTGAATAAGCGGCGGCCTCCATTCAACGTCAGGCCGCCGCACTGTTTGTCATGGGACTTTGCCTCATCGCATGGTGATCGTGACCCCGCCGACGGCGGCCGACAGCTGCAGACCGACCCTCACGCCGTGCAACTCCAGAACCACGCCTCGGGAGTTCGACAGGGCGACGCCGCCGGCGCCGCCGGCAACCGCTACGCCGGCGCCGATCGCGCTATAGGTGCCGGCGAGATCTCCCGGCGAGTGCAAATTCCGGGCTCGTCCGACCACCTCAGTGGTCGATGCGCCGATCGTCGCCCCAACACTCATGCCGGAGACCGTGAACGGATAGTGGTGGCCCCGGAATGTGAGTACGCCCTGTCCCCCGCCCACGCCGATGATGAATCCACCGCTCGTGAAGACGGCGCGGATCGTCCCGGTTTCCGCCCGCGATGGCGTCGAAAGGCTAGCCAATGCGAGAGCGCCCAGTGCGATGGCGTAGGTAAATGTTCGAACGTATTTCATCATCTTAAAACCCCTTTTTGTTGTTCTGGAATACTTGAGACTTGCTATTTGCCGGATTCAATCTGCTCCAGCGCAGTGTAAAGAAAACCATTCATCCTTTCCGCAACAGCTGCTCCAAAATGCCGTTCTTCGACAGATCATTTGCGACCCTGTGCAGGGTCGCCCCACCAGGCCGATTTTTCAAATCAGAGGCGACGAAGCCGTTAGCATAGCCAATTGCCGCCTCTTCCTTCAAGCCAAGCGTGCCGCGAGAGATGCAAGGCCAAACCGCAACGTAAGCATCGCCGCTCCAATGACTCAAGCTCTTCCGGTTTGGAATTGCGGCGGACACGCTACCGCCGGGCGGTCCTACTTGCGATAGCGGGACGGCGGCGGAGGCGGCAATCCCAGGTCGCGATGCCAGATCGTGCCGTTGTCGAACTGGACCAGAATGCCGTCAGGAGAGTAAACGGCCCCATAGTTGTAGTTTTCGACCCAGATACGCGTCGCCGGTGCAAACCAATCCGGCCACGCACGGGACGCCTCGCCGGCTTCATTGAGGATGTTGAGCTGAGGACCGTTCTGGGTGATGAAGGCGGGAGCGCCAACCTGCCCTCCCCGGCACACCTCGACGCATCTATACGCACCGGTCAAGTTGAGATTTTGCGCCGATGCCGAGGTCGCGGCGACGGCGGCCAGCACACCAATTACCAATGAAATCCTTCTCATGAAAATCACTCCAGTGCTTACGCGACGGGTGGAAAATTAGGCATCTATTCCCCGTCCACTGCTTGATTTGTATCAAACCAGGCAGGGAGGTTCGGCAGCGGCGAAACAATCCGTCCTGGCTGTGATGGCCGGATCTTCAGTTTTCGCTCCAACGTCTCTTGGCTGATGAACGGCTGAACGCTTCGTTTCTGAACATTCGCACCGTCCAGATTCCGAAGTTCGCGTCATTGGGCAGCACCCCGTGTTCGACCTGCCATCCGACCATCACGGAGCACGACCGCCGGTCGGTCGGACATCGGTTAGCTGCCGACGAAACCATTTTCCGGCCAGTACGAAACCAGGCTGAAACCGAGATTTGTTCGAATGGCGCGATGATCAAACAACGGGGTTCGATCATGGTCGCGTTCATCATCAACCTGTTTTACCGGCAATCGTGCAGGGCAGCGTTATCGGCCATTCGAATGCAGAACCATATCCGCACCTGAGCGATGGGCCTGAAAGAAGCGACCGGCGATGTTGTCGCATCGAATTCGGCGATGCGATGAGCCGATCGTGAATTGGCGTCCAAAGCGGATCAAGCCTGCCGACCGACAAACAAAAAGCCTGCCCCGGTAAATCCGGAAGCAGGCTTGTTGCTGGACGCCAGAACGGCCTGTAGTTCTAAATCCTGATACGGAACCCCGTCATCATCGTCGTGGTATCGACGCTGGTGCCGGTGCCGGCAAAGCCGAACTTGGCGCCGGGCGTGCCCGGGAACGTCGAAGCCAGGCCGTTGGTCACCCGGGCATAGGTGATGCCGGCATAGACGTCGAGGTGCTTGTTCAGCGCGTAGTCCGCGACGAAGGAGACCTGGTCGAATGCGCCGGCGCAATCGGTCTTGCTCGCGCCGCCCAAGACGCAGGGCGCGTTGTCGGCGATGTAGGAGTTCTGGTTTACGTGGTAGTAGGCACCGGTGAGACCCAGTCCCCAGGCAAACTCGTACTTCAGGCCGGTCCAGAAGAATTGCAGGACTTTGTCGGTAGTGAACGCGTTGTTGTCGGGCAAGGTCGCGGAGACCGTGAGCGGAAAACCGCCGGCAGCGCCACCCAGGAGAATCACATTGCTTGGGTTACCCATACTGATATTGGTGTAGCCGGCATAGAGCGTCAGCTTGTCGACCAGTGGCTCAGCCCTTATAGCCTTGGTGGGATATGGGGCAGGAGCGACCGGGTATCCGAACTCCCACGTGTATTTGCCCATGACTGACCATGCGGTGTTGTCCGATATGCTGGCGGCAAGAGTTTGGCTGCCAAATATATCGTTCACCGCGGTCTGCAGATTCACTGCGCCATGCTCCTTGGTGTAGACGGCGTCGATCGAAAAGCCCCCATAGAAACCGCCGACGTCAAAGCCGTACCCTTGTCCGAACATTCCGGTGTTCGAACCGCCGTTGGAAAACATGACGCCGGCATGAACAGGTCCCCATTCGTAGAAATATTTGGCCGAGTCATCCCAGCGTGCCGCCTGTGTGCTGCCGACACCGCCATTGGTGCCGGAGTAGCCGAGCAGCGAGAAGGCGTAGGAGAGATTCAGCGGATCGTACTTCTGGATGCCGTCGAGCTGGAAAGATTGCTGTCGGCCGACCGTCAGCGTGCCGAATAATGGGTTGCCGATGCCTCCGTAGGCAGGCCCATTGAGAGCTTGGCCGCAACGACCACTGTCCGCGTTCGACGTTTGCGAGGTGTATATGAGACCGGCATTTTGGATAAAGGAGACGCAGCCGTTGGCGAGCTGGCCCGTCAGCGGGTCGAACCCCGTCTCGAGCCGGCCAACAATTTTCCACCCGTTGCCGATCGGTGTATCGATCTTCAAGCCGATGTTCGATTGCTGCAGGCCGTTTCCAGCAATCGTCGAGACCGCCTGACCCGTATAGTTTCGGGTGGTCGTGAAGGGAATGTATTCCAAAGTCGACACCACGCTTCCGATCGGGCGGCCGTTGGTCTGGTAGGCATACCCAACGTCGTATGTCGCGTACAGGGTGACGCCGTACCAGGTCAGGCTGTCAGGAAGTACATCCGGCACCTTCGGCGGAACCCAGTCAGCAGCGTCGGCGGTAGCCACCGAACTCGCCATGGCGAGTGCGAATACCAGCGTTTTTCTCATCTCAATCACTCCCCAAATTGACGAGCCCCATCGTCAGGATTCCGGATCGAATCCTGCTATCTCGTGATCGGCGAACCAGCATCTGCGCGCTTTTCAGCGTCTGCGCGCTCTTCGTTATATTCCATCGGAGATATCGCAAGTAAGGCCGGTCACAAAGTGCAATAAAGCAACAGTTACAAAATTAAATGATATATGGGCGGTCCACCGATAAAGCGGGTTTCGACCGTTCTTGTTATATTTGACGGGATATATCGCGGCCGATTATTCGAACGTCCAGCATTGCGCTCGAAAGCCATCGTCGGATTTGGCGGCGGGCCGGATCGATAAATTTCCGAAAAACAGGCCTATAGCGTTTTCGAGCGAAGTGGATACCGGTTCGCGTGGAGAAAACGCGTCAAAACAAAAGATTGGAGCCTCGGTTCTGATTCAATCAGAACCAAAAAGGCTCCCGGCCTTGCGGACAAACAAAAGGCCTGCCCCGGACTGATGATCCAACGGCAGGCCTGGCGATACCCTGCAGGAATGGTCGCGGGCGTCAGATCCTGATGCGGAATCCGGTCATGGCTGAAGTCGTGTCGACGCTTGTTCCCGTGCCGGCAAAGCCGAACTTGGCCCCCGGTGTGCCCGGGAATCCTGACGCCAGACCGTTCGTCGCCCTACCGTAGGTGATGCCGGCGTAGAGATCGACGTGCTTGGTCAACACATAGTCGGCAAGGAATGAAACCTGGTCGAAGGCGCCGGAGCAGTCGCTCTTGCTGGCGCCGCCCGCAACGCAAGGCGCGCCGTCGGCGATGAAGGAATTCTGGTTCGCGTGGTAATAGGCGCCAGTGAGGGCGAGCCCCCAGGCGAACTCGTACTTCACGCCCGTCCAGAAGAATTGAAGGATCCTGTCGGTGGTGAAGGCGTTGTTGTCGGGAAGCGTCGCGGAGACGGTCAACTGATATCCGCCGGCCGCGCCCCCGAAGCCAACCGGTGTGCTCGGATTTGCCTGAGTGAGATTGGTATAGCCGGCAAAGATCGTCAGCCGATCGCCGGGGACCTCGGCCTTTGCTGCCTTGGTCGGGTACGGAGCCGCCGGACGGCCGCCGAACTCGAACGTGTATTTTCCCATCACCGACCACAGCGTGTTGTCGGCGATGTTGGCGGCAAGCGTCTGGCCGCCGAACACGTCGTTGACCGAGCTCTGCAGGTTTACGGCGCCGTGCTCCTTGGTATAGACGCCCTCTGCGGAAAAGCCGCCAAGGTGCCCGCCGATGAAGCCCCCGTAGCCGCTGCCGAACATGCCGGTGTTCGATCCGCCGTTGGAATACATGATGCCTGCGCTGAGGGGGCCGAAATCATAGACGTATTTCGCCGCGTTATCCCAGCGCGCCGCTTGCGTGCTGCCGGAGCCGGCGTTGGTGCCGGAATAGCCGAGCAGCGAAAAGGCGTAGGACAGGCTCAGCGGATCGTAAGCGCCGATGGCGTCAAGCTGGAAGGAGTTCTGCCGGCCGATCGTCAGCGTTCCGTACTGCTTGTTGCTGAGGCCGCCATAGAGCTGGCCGTTGAACGCCTGGCCGCAACGGCCGCTGTCGGCATTTGAGGTTTGCAGGTTGTAGGGAACGCCGGCGTTCTGGATAAAAGAGCTGCAGCCGTCGGAGAGCCTTCCAGTTAGCGGGTCGACACCCGTATCCGCCCTGCCGACGGCGTTCCACCCGGAGACGACCGGTATGTCGAACTTCAAGCCGATCTTCGATTGCTCCAGGCCGCTATGGGCGACCGTGGAGATCGACTGTCCGGTGTAGTTGCGGGTGGTCGTGAACGGGATGAACTCCAGTCCGGAAACGACGTTTCCGAGCGGGCGGCCGTTGGTCTGGTAGGCATAGCCGAGGTCGAGCGTGGCGTAGAAAGTGATGCCCCAAAAGGTCAAGCTATCCGGAAGCGGGTCGCTGAACTGCAGTGGGGCCTTCGAAGACCAGTCTATGTCTGCAGCCTGTGCGCCGGATACCAGGCCCGCCATGGCGAGCGCGAATACGAACGTTTTTTTCATTCTCGACTTCCTCCGGATTGACGAGCCCGGATCGGCGGACGAGCCGCGGACCGTTGAATCAGCTGATCGCTGGATGTCAACGGACATAGCGCACAACCAACCCGGCGCTGTATATGACCGGACATATCGCAGGCAGGTCTCTATTACAAAGTGCAATTAGGCAACAGTTGCTACCTAAAATTGATTTGCTTCCGCTATGGGTCGATTGGCGGTTTCAGGGTAACCGGCCGGGCGGAGCCGGCTTTGCCGCATCCACGCAGCCGGCGAGCTGACGCCAGCGCGAGGGCGTCAGCTTGCGCGATCGCTCGCGAGCAGGCAGCGTTATCCGATGACGGCGATGGTGGAACCGATGGCGCCCGGCTATACGAGCTCAGGCTTTTCTGCGAATGCCCATGTCCGCCCGTAGCGCCAGCAATTCCTTGCGGGCTGCGCTCTCGGCCGAACGCTCGATTTTTCTGTAGCGTGCAACAAGCGACAGACCGAAAGGCGTCAGCATGGCGCCGCCGCCATTTCTGCCGCCTGCCTGACGTTCCACCGCCGCGCGCCGGCAGATACGATTGATCTCGTCGACCAGGTCCCACGCCCGCTTGTAGGACATGTTCATCGCGCGTCCCGCAGCAGAAATCGAGCCGCAGGAGCGTATATTCTCAAGCAGCTGGATTTTGCCGGGACCGATCCGACCTTGCGTGTCCAGATCGATACGAACGCTCAAGGATGGGAGCGATGTCGGCGAAGACTTTCGCATGTTCGGCTTGCTCACGTCATTTCCGCCTGGATGAGCGATGCGGGCGTCCAAACCGCCACACTAGAACCTTTTCAGTTCTGATTGAACCAGCACCGCGGTCCTAATCTTATGTTTTGACGCGTTTTCTTCGCGCGAACCGTTATACAACTCGCTCGAAAACGCCATAGCCTTCCCCATTGCAAGCCACAACGTGGAAAGTGACCGTGAGGGCGCTTTGTCACACCTCAAGGCATTTCATCTGAGGGAAAATGATTCGCTGAAAAAAATCCGCGGGCTCCCGGCAGCCGTCGGTCCGACGGCGCCGGCTATTTTCACGGACACGCCACAATCGTGGCGGCAGCACATACTCAGTAGCAGCTGCGCGGATCGACCAGAACGTATTGCCCTGAGGGATAGCGGAAGTAGCAATTGCCCTGCGCGAGGTAATAACCGGGTCGCGCGGCCGCTTGCGCGCCCGCAATGGCGCCCGCCGTTCCACCCGCGATCGCACCAACGGCCGCCCCGCCCGGTCGTCCCGTGATGAGGCCGCCGAGGAGCCCACCAACAATGGCGCCACCGACCGCGCTGGCAGCCGGGTCCGGCGGCGGTGGGGGCGGCGGCGGCGGCGCATAGGCCACCGGCGGCGGATAACCGCCCGCGACGGGCGGGCCATCCGGACCGCCATAATCATCCGCGAACTCCACGTCGGAAACGTAGGCTGGCGGGCCCTCCATGGGTTGTGGATAGAAATACCAGACGCCCCCGACGTCCCACCACCAGCCGTAGCGCCCGCTATGAGCTTCGTGACGCCACTGCCCGCCTTCCCATGCCAGCCGGCCATGGTAGGCGTGGCCTCCAAAATTTCGCTCCTGAACGCCTCGCGCATAGCGGAAGCCCTGCGGACGGCCTTGCCCGGCGCGCACTGGAGCCGGGCGCTGCGCTCCCGGCTTGCCCTGCCCTGAGGGCGGCTGGCCGTGCTCCTGCGCTTGAGCCGAAAGAGCGAAGACCATCGCAACCGACATCAAGGGAAGGACGATCCGCGCGCACCTGAAAATTCTCATGTTCTCACTCCACTGCCCATCATCTGATTCTAGAGGGCATCATGGATCGGCGCCACCCCAAAAACCATATCGAACAGGATGGTCTGCGCAGCGAACCAATCAAAAATCCATGAAATGGCCGTGTTCCAGTGTCTGGCGGATGCAAATGCAGGTCTTGTTTGTTTCTCCGTGTTGCCATGCCTATCGATCGCCTTGTAGATGTACAGCATAGGGCCCAAGAGGACACGCCATGAAGAGAATGCTTGCGTTGATCGTATTGCTGCATGCGACCGCAGCCTTTGCGCAGAGCGACGCACAACCTGTCGAGGGAAAGCCGCCCTTGCATGCCAGGAAGTCGCACGGCCCTCCGAGATCCATGGCCGAGAAGCTTTTGGCCTGCCTCGAAATCGATGACGAGACCAAGGATCGCCTTGACTGCTACGACGCCGTCATACCGCCCAAGCCCAAACCGAAATCGGCGCCCGCAAACGGGGTAATGGACTGCCGCTACGTCAAGGAGGAGGACGAGCGGCTGAAGTGCTTCAACGGATTTGCGGAAAAGATCCCGAAATTCTCCTCGCGCTGAGGGGTTCGGCGCGCTTCGCCTTGCCGCCGGCGCTGCGCCGAGCTGTATTGCCGCGCCGACATGCCGGGATCGCTCCTTCGGCTGGAGACAGTTTGGTTCCCCGAGCCCGGCCCTGTTGATAACCCGGCCCGGCCAATCGTGACTGCCGCCAGCGGCGTGTTATCGACGGAGGGCAACATTCGATGAGGAAGTACCATGCGGATCACCCTCGTCGGCTCCCGCCATTTTGGCGTGACGACACTGGATATGCTGCGCCAGCGCGGTGTCGACGTCGTCAGGGTCGTCGTTGCGGACGCCGACGACCGGCTCGCCTCCGCTGCCCGCACCGTGGGAATTGAAGTCGCCGTCCAGGCGAACCCCAGGCTTGTGGTGGCAGCGGAAATCGCTGAAGGCACCGACCTCATCGTGACCGCCCACAGCCATGCCCGCATCAGCAAGGAGGCCTTGGCCAAGGCAAGGCTCGGCGGGATCGGCTATCATCCATCCTTGCTGCCGCGACATCGCGGCATCGCCGCCATCGAATGGACTATCCGCGAGAGAGATCCGATTGCAGGAGGCACCGTCTATCATTTGGCCGACCGCATGGATGCGGGTGCGATAGCCGCGCAGGACTGGTGCTTCGTCAAAAAGGACGAAACGGCGCGGCAATTATGGGAGCGCGCGTTGGCGCCGCTTGGCCAGAGATTGCTCGGCGAAGTCATCGACTACGTCAAAGTACATGATTGCCTTCCCGCCAAACCCCAGGACGAACAATTTGCCACCAGCGCACCGGGTCTCACCGACTAATTCGATTTGAAAACCACTCTCCCCTTCAAAGTTTCGGCCCTCATGCTCCAGACAAATCTGCCGCGGCAATAAATCCGGCCCTTGTTTTTTCAATACCGGTATGCCGCCTCGAGGTCCGAACGCGTTGCGCCGAAACTTTGCCGGCGGTAAAATCTCCGCTTCTGGGCTGATGTGTCCGGCGGTATTGGGCCGTCAAGGACTTGTGTTTATATCGCTCAATGGTGCATATCCAAAAGTGCACATGCAAAACGGCCAACTCGATGGCAATGCCGGACGGGGGTAGTGGAATGAAGCATCTGCGGGAGTACCGTGCAGCGAGCGATGAGAATCGTCGAGGCGTTCATGCGGGCCGAGAAGTCCCGCTCCTCACCTTCACGCGGCGGCTGGTGCTTGCTGCCGCCACGCTGCTGACCGTTTCGCTTTGGGGGACGGCCAGCCACGCTCAAGCGAGCGGGCCATTCGCCGGCATGGCCGGTAACTGGACCGGCACGGGCACGGTCACCCTGGACGACGGGTCGACCGAGCGAATTCGCTGCCGCGCCACCTACGCCGTGGGCGCCGGCGGCAACGGCCTGCAGCAGACCCTGACCTGCGCCAGCGACAGTTACAGATTCAATCTGTCCAGCAATCTCATGGCGCAAGGCTCCGCGGTGTCGGGGACCTGGAGCGAGACCAGTCGCAACATCAACGGCAACATCGAAGGGCGCTCGAGCGGCGGGGTGTTTCAGTTCGTCGCCACAAGCCCCGGATTTACTGCCAACTTGACGCTCACGACCAGAGGCAACAAGCAGTCGGTCGTGATCAAGGCGGAAAGCCAGTTCAGAGGCGCCTCGATTTCGCTGTCTCGCAGCTAGAGCATTATCGGGAAAAGTGGAAACCGGTTTTCCCTCGCGACAAATGCGAAACGCGTTTGCGCGGAGATCACGCTCAAACAAAGGGATGAGATCATGATGCGATTCCACTTGATCGCATCTTGATCTACAGTGCCGATTGACTCTAAGCGACCGGCACGAAGGCGGTGACTTCGATTTCGACCTTGGCGCGCCCATCGACCAGGCCGCCGATGTAAAGCAGCGTCGACGGCGGGAAGTTTTTCCCGAGGGTCTCCCGCCACGCCGCGGCGATACCGGCGCCGGCCGCCTCGTATTCGCTGCGGCTGGTCAAATACCAGGTCAGGCGGACGATGTGCTCGGGGCCTGCGCCAGCCTCTCGCAGCAAACGGACGATACGCCGCAAGGCGCCAGCGACCTGCGCGGCCATTTCGGGCTGATATTCGCCCTTCTCATCGCCGCCGGTCTGGCCGGCCAGGACGATCCAGCGGCCGGCACCCTCGAAAGCAATGCCATGCGAGAAGCCGCGCGGCTTCGACCAATCGGCCGGTTGCAAGATGCGCATGAGAGTGTTCTCCACGTTTCGCGTTGATCGTTATCATTTCAGGGAAGGCATCGGTTCACACCCGATGATGTGCACGTCCAGCCTTCAATTGTCGAGCCGCAAGACGGTCAGCGGGTCTTGCAACCCCCAGCGGCGCATTTGCAGGTTGCAAACGGGCACGAGGTCGCCGATACGGGCCTGACGACTGAAAGCCTCGAACGCTCACACGCCTGCGCTTTTCCCATGGACCGTACACCTTCCAAAGCAAAGGCCGCCCTCTGGATGGCCGGCTGGCTCAGCCTGATGCTGGTGGTCGTGGTCGCCGGCCGCGAGGCAACGCGCGAACTGAACGTCTTCCAGATCATGGAATTGCGATCGGGTATCGGCCTCATCATGCTGTATCCCCTGATCCGCCTGTCCGGCGGCTTCAATGCATTGAGGACGTCTCGGCCGTTGACGCATTTGGCGCGCAATCTCATTCATTACTCGGCGCAGCTCGGCTGGTTCTTCGCGCTGACGCTGATCCCGATCGGCCAGGTGGTGGCGCTGGAATTCACGATGCCGATCTGGACCGCCATCCTGGCAGCGAGTTTCCTTGGCGAGCGCATGACGATCTGGAAGACGCTTGCGATTGCGCTTGGCCTGATCGGCGTCGTGATCATCGTTCGTCCTGCAACTGGCGAGATCAACAGCGGCCAGTTGATTGCGCTTGCGGCTGCCGTGGGCTTCGGCACCTCGGTTGCAATGATGAAATCGCTGACGCGGACCGAGACCACGGTGGCCATCGTGTTCTGGATGCTGGCGATCCAGACGATCGCAGGCTTCTTCCCCTCGCTGTACGTTTGGCGATGGCCATCGCAATATGCCTGGTGCTGCGCGCTCGTGATCGCCTTCAGCGGCACGTTTTCCCACTTTTGCATGGCGCGCGCGATGCTGTACGCCGACGCCACCATCGTGTTGCCGATGGATTTCCTCCGCGTCCCCCTCACGGCCGCCGCCGGCTGGCTGATCTATTCGGAACGGCTGGACGTTTTCACCGTGCTTGGCGCCGCACTGATCCTCACCGGCAATCTGTTGAACTTGAAGCCTCCCGCCCCCGCGCCGGCAAGGGCCGGAACCTGACCTGGAGCCGCCGGCGGCGACGCACCCAGGCAGGCTTTTTCGTTTTTGCGCCAACCATCTTTGCGAAAGCTCATCTGGTGCACTCGGCGGCACCCGCGATCAGTTGCACCATTTTGTCTCCGCCCGAAGTCAGGAGGCACATTTCCACTTCCTTGCCGGCCGGCACGGGCTTGGCGCAGCTGATCTGCGGATTGTTGTTGAAACGCGTGGTCGAAAACCGGCAGGTCACCATGCAGGAGGCGGTACCGTTCAACGGATTGGTGATCACGATGCTGGCGACTTCCTCGCCCGGCAGGATCGTACATTTGAAGGGAACCGATTCCGCGGCTGCCGGCGCAGGGAGGAATCCGCCCAGCAGTGCAAACCAGCAAATCGATGCTCTCGCCCTCATGAAGCCTGCCAGGGTTATTTCCCTGCCGCCTTTCTCAACGCGTCGTTGATCCGTTCCTGCCAGCCGGGGCCGCCGTGCTGAAAGTGCTCGAGCACATCCTGGTCGATCCGCAGCGAGACCAGTTCCTTCACGCCGGGAAGGGCTGTCTTCTTCGGTACCGCTTCCGGTTCTTTCTTCGTCGCCTTCTTGAAGGCGGCCTCGGCCTCGGTGCGGGCGTCGTTCAAGGTTCTCGGTCGTCTGGGTTGATCGGGCAAGGCCTAAATCCCTTCGAATAGTGCGGTGGATAGATAGCGCTCGGCAAACGAGGGCACGACAGCGAGAATAGTCTTTCCGGCGTTTTCCGGACGCCTCCCGATTGCAAGCGCGGCGGCGATCGCAGCACCAGACGATATGCCGCCGGGAATGCCCTCATTGCGAGCCAGCGAACGCGACATCTCGATTGCCTCAGCGCTGTTGATCCTCACGATCTCATCGATGACGGAACGATCGAGAATATCGGGAACGAAGCCGGCGCCTATTCCCTGAATCTTGTGCGGCGAGTGCTGACCGCCGGAGAGTACCGGGCTTTCTTCCGGTTCCACAGCTACGACATGCAACGAGGGTTTGCGGGGCTTGAGCACCTGCCCCACCCCGGTGATAGTACCGCCGGTGCCAACACCGGCGACGAAGATATCGATATTGCCGCCGGTATCGTTCCAGATTTCCTCAGCCGTGGTGCGGCGGTGAATGTCGGGATTGGCGAGATTTTTGAACTGCTGCGGCATGACGGCGTTGGGCGTCGTGCGCACCAGTTCCTCGGCGGTGGCAATCGAACCTTTCATGCCCTGCGCCGCTGGCGTCAACACAATCTCGGCACCAAGGAAGGCCAGCATCTTTCGCCGCTCGATCGACATCGATTCCGGCATCACGAGCTTCAGCCGGTAGCCTCGCGAGGCGGCGACGAAAGCGAGCGCAATCCCGGTATTGCCGGATGTCGGCTCGATCAGCACCGTATTGGCGTTGATCAGGCCGGCTCTTTCCATCGCCACAATCATGGCAGCGCCGATGCGATCCTTCACGCTCGCTGCAGGGTTGAAATATTCAAGTTTCGCAAGAATGGTTGCATTGGAACCATGCTGCTGCGGAAGCTTCTTCAGGCGCACAATCGGCGTGTCGCCGATTGCGTCCACGATGCTGTCAAAGATGCGGCCTCGTCCCGGACGCTGCACTGCACTGATACTGTCCACGCCTCAACTCCTCATGCCCTCACTCGAATTTGAAGGCGCTTCTTCCATTAGAAGCCGCACCTGCACCTGCGCAAGCCTGAATACTGCACACCACAATTCGCTGCATCGCAAAATTAAAAGTTCGAGCCAATAACTTAAAACCAACGCATTTGTGTTGTTACATCGTCAAACAATCTGTTTATGTTGGCTATCAGGTTCAGATCACAGGAGGTCACGATGCCAGCACTTGCTGAAATCCTGTCGACCGCCGCTCATGGTCGCGATCCCCGCGGTTGTGATCTTCCGACCTGCCCGGTTTGCGCGGATTCGATGGTGGCCGCGGAAGCGTCGGCCTATCTGGCTGAACACGTCATCAGCTATCTCTGGACCTGCGACACCTGCGGGTATGGCTTTGTGACCAAGCATTCGGTCAAGCGTTTCGCCCGCAACTGAGCCAGGCAGCGCCGGGGTTTGCAAGCCTACGCCCTTGCCCATCTTTGTGCGTCTCTGGGCGTTAGTCACTCGTTGAAAACGTCGGGTAGCTGTTGCCGACTCCCGCCGTCAAAGCGCTGCTATCGCTTTTGCCGGACCGGATCGCAATTCGTCGGGCCGCCGACCGAGCCTCGCGGCCCGGCCTAGCGCGGAGCAATATCGCCCCTCGCCCAGCCTGCGCGCGTGCGCAGGCAAAATCCGGCGAAGGTTCCCTTTGAAATCGCCTCTCGGATATCGGCCATCAGCCGCTGGTAATAGGCGATGTTGATTTCGGACAGCAGCATCGCTCCAAGTGTCTCGCCGGATTTGACGAGGTGATGCAAATAGGCGCGCGAATAGCTGCGCGTCGCTGGCCATGAACTCTCTTCGTCGAGCGGCCGCGGATCGTCGGCATGGCGGGCGTTTCGAAGATTGATCTGACCGAACCGCGTGAACGCAACTCCATGGCGTCCATTGCGGGTCGGCATCACGCAATCGAACATATCGACGCCCCGCGCAACCGCTTCCAGGATATCGTCGGGCGTGCCGACGCCCATCAGGTAGCGCGGACGATCGTCAGGCAACAGCGGTGCCACCTCCTCGATCATCGCAAGCATCACCGGTTGAGGTTCGCCTACCGCGAGCCCGCCGATTGCGTAGCCGTGAAAACCGATCTCGACCAGGCAACGTGCGCTTTCGCGCCGCGGCTGTGGCAAATCTCCGCCCTGCACGATGCCGAACAGCATATTACCGTCGGGCGCGCTATCGAACGCACGTTTGCTGCGCTCGGCCCAGCGCAGCGAGAGTTGCATTGCGCGCTCGACGTTGGTGCGGTCGGCCGGCAACCTCACGCATTCGTCCATCTGCATCGCGATATCGGAGCCGAGCAGCCGCTGCACCTCGATCGAACGCTCGGGCGACAACTCGACCATCGCGCCGTCGATGTGCGAGCGGAAGGTAACGGCATGCTCGTCGACCTTGCGCAGTTCGGAGAGCGACATCACCTGGAAGCCACCGGAATCGGTCAGCATCGGTCCGTTCCACCCCGTGAAGGTCTGCAAGCCCCCGAGCGCCGCGATCCGTTCGGCGCCCGGCCGCAGCATCAGGTGATAGGTGTTGCCGAGCACGATGTCGGCGCCGGCGTCCCGGACCTCGCGCCAGTGCAGGCCCTTCATGGCGCCTGCCGTGCCAACCGGCATGAAGGCGGGGGTGCGGACTACGCCATGCGGCGTGATCAGTCGCCCTGTGCGTGCCTGACCGTCCCGCCCAAGCACCTCGAAATGATTGGTCGATGTCATCGCAGCGACTTATCACGAAACAGGAGACAGGCGTCCCCATAGGAATAGAAACGATAGCCGCTCCCGACGGCATGGGCATAGGCCTGCTTCATGGTTTCGAGTCCTGAAAACGCCGAGACCAGCATGAACAGCGTCGAGCGCGGCAGGTGAAAATTGGTCAGGAGAATATCAACGGCGCGAAAACGATAGCCGGGCGTAATGAAGATCGCGGTCTCATCGGAAAACGGCGCGATCGCGCCATCTCCGGCCGCAGCACTTTCCAATAACCGCATCGAGGTGGTGCCGACCGCGACGATGCATCCCCCCTTCGTCCTTGCAAGATTCAAGGCGTCAGCGGTTGCGCGCGAGATCGAGCCCCACTCGGAATGCATCTTGTGTCCGGTCGTATCTTCGGCCTTGACCGGCAGGAAGGTGCCTGGTCCGACATGCAGCGTTATCCGGTGAATGCCGACGCCGCGCCGTCCAAGCGCCGCCTCCAGGGCCGGCGTAAAGTGCAATCCGGCCGTCGGAGCTGCGACTGCGCCTTCGTTTACGGCGAACATGGTCTGGTAGTCGGTCGCATCGCGCTCGTCAGCATCGCGGCGGGAGGCGATGTAGGGCGGCAGCGGCGGACTGCCGAGATCGGCAATTGCGGCATCGAGCGCGGGCCCGTGGAACGAAAACGACAGCGTCACCTCGCCGTCCTCGCCCTTGTGTTCCACCTCGGCATCGAGATGGCCGAGAAGGCAAACCTTGCCTTCGTTGCCGAACCGAACCCTGTCGCCTCGCGCTAATTTCCTGGCCGGCTTGACCAGCGCCTGCCAGCGCGAACCATCGATCCGCCGGATCAGCGTTGCCTCGATCTTCGGCTCGGTGTCGCGGCCGATGCGCCGGCCCTTGAGCTGGGCCGGGATCACCTTGGTGTCGTTCACCACGAGCTGATCACCTGACCTGAGCCAATTGGGCAGATCGGAGACGATGCTGTCGCGCAAGGCGGCGCCCGGCTCGACAACCAGCATCCGCGCAGAATCTCGCGGGGCTACCGGTCGCAACGCGATGCGCTCGGCGGGAAGTTCGAAGTCGAAGAGATCGGTGCGCATTGGGCCGGGCGTAGCTAGCTCCTCATGGTGAGGAGCCCGCAAAGCGGGCGTCTCGAACCATGAGGCCGGTTACAGAGCATTTGGCTCATCCTTCGAGACGCGCTGTCGCGCTCCTCACAGGATGAGGGAGGGCAGAGCTCACGCCGCATCCAGCGCCATGTGCGCCTTGAGGATCTTGTCGGGCTCCTTCACCGGCTCGCCACGCTTGATCTTGTCGACGCTCTCCATGCCCGATGTCACCTTGCCCCACACCGTGTACTGGCTGTTGAGGAACGGAGCATCGTCGAAGCAGATGAAGAACTGGCTGTCGCCGGAATCAGGACTTGCAGCGCGCGCCATCGACGCGGTGCCGCGCACATGGGGTTCCCTGTTGAATTCGGCTTTCAGCTTTTTGCCGGAACCGCCGGTTCCGGTGCCGTGCGGACAACCGGTCTGGGCCATGAAGCCTTCGATCACGCGATGGAACACGATGCCGTCGTAAAAACCCTCGCGCACGAGTTCCTTGATGCGCGCGACATGATTGGGCGCAAGATCTGGCCGCATTTCAATGGTGACACGCCCCTGCGTGGTGTCGAGGATCAAAGTATTTTCGGTGTCAGCCATGCTCTTCTCTCTACGGGTTTGGTTTGAAGTTTCGGGTTGTGAAATTGAATTACGAAGGGACGGCCGGCGACCGCGCCGGCCATCCCTTCTGTAAATGGCATCGGAGTGCAGCGCTGCAATGCCTCCATGACCGCGACGCGGTACATCAGCCGGTCATTGTCGTCGGCCTGTTCCGATTCATAGGTGATGCGCGGGCGTCCCAGGATCTGCCCTGCGCGGTTGAAGCTGACGATCACCGTGATGTCGATGTCGGGATGGGCGAGCGCCGGCGGTCTCCAGCACGTCCGCATTCTCTCGTAGACGTCGCGGATGGTGTTGACCTGTGCCGGTTGCGCAGGCGCGGCGGCAGAACAAGCCAGCAGAAGTGCCGCCGCAACCAATATCCGCAGAAGGCAAGCTCGATCCATCAAGATTTACTTACACCTCACTTGATGTCGGAGGCGACTTGAACCTTCACCATCTTGTCGGGGTCGGTCACAGCGCCGCCGGCCGATCCTGCACTGGCCTTCTTGAGCTTGTCGACCACATCCATGCCCTGCACCACCTCGCCGATCACCGTGTACTGGCCGTCGAGGGACGCGCCGTCCGCGAACATGATGAAGAACTGCGAATTGGCGGAATCGACGCTGTCGCCACGCCGCGCCATGCCGACGATCCCGCGCTTGAAATGAACGCTGGAAAACTCCTGCTTGAGGTTGGGATATTTCGATCCGCCGGTACCGTTGAAATTCTGGCCGTCGCCGGTTTGGGCCATGAAGCCGTCCATCACGCGGTGGAAAGGCACGTTGTTGTAAAAGCCCTCGCGCGCGAGCTGCTTGATACGCTCGGCATGCTGCGGAGCGATATCCGTCCGCAGCTTGATGACGATCCGTCCCTTGGTGGTGTCGATGACGATTGCATTCTGCTTGTCGAGACCGGAGGGAAGCGGCTGGGCGATGGCGGACGCGGCGCAGATCAGCGCTGCGACAACGGCGAGAATTCGGATCATGAAGACTCCAACTCAGTGGGCTAAGGCATGGTCCGGAAAAGTGTGCAGCGGTTTTCCGAAAAGATCATGCTCAATCAAGGAGCTAAGGCGCGATGACGATCTCATCGCGCTTTAGCGGGTGAATTTGGCCTTGAGGCGCTTGGCCACGGCCTTTGGCACGAAGTTCGAGACATCGCCGCCCATGCCGGCGATTTGACGCACCAGTGTGGCGGTGATCGGGCGAACCATGGGTGAGGCCGGCAGAAACACGGTGCGGACCTGAGGCGCCATGGTCTCGTTCATGCCGGCTATCTGCATTTCATAGTCGAGGTCGGTGCCGTCCCTCAAACCGCGCACGAGGATCGTGGCGCCCGCACGTTTGGCCGCCGTGACGGTAAGATCGTCGAAGGTCGTACAGTCGAACTCGCATCGAGCGCTTTTCGCCACGCCTTCAAACACCTCGCGGACCATCGCAAGGCGCTCTTCCACCGAAAACATCGGCTGTTTTCCCGGGTGGACGCCGATGGCGACCACCAGGCGGTCGCACAGGCCGACAGCCTGCCTGACCACGTCCAGGTGGCCATTGGTCACGGGGTCGAATGAGCCGGGATAAAGTGCGATGCGGGGCATAAGTCCGTCTACCCCGCCGCGCTCGGGCTCGCAAGCCGATCCGGTTCCCGCCCTCCAAGCCGGGCCGATCGCTATCCCCTTATTTTCGCTCGGCCATTGAACCAGTTCCCCGGTCATCGGGTCGCTTGGGGTCCCGGTTTTGTTTCGTCCCGCCCGCCCGACGAAACAAAATCAGGCCTGCACGAAACCACTTTTGCCTTTCGAGAAGAAATCCGGAAACCGAGTCTCTGTATCGGTTTGGTTAACGATTTGAGGAGCCACCCAGGCTCCGCCAGTGGGGACCGTCATGATCAAAGCCATTTCTGCCGTCGCTATTGCTGCGTTTGTCGCTGCCGCCCTCGCCATTCTTCCCGGCTTTGCGCCGGAAGTGGAAGCCAGCGTTCCCCACGTCCTCGCCAAGGGCGATCGGCTCGACATCCACCCGATAGGGCCCAGTTGCTCGCAGCAAGCCTGGCCGAACTTCGAAGCCTCCTGCCTCCGCGTCGCGGGCTCGAAGGCGCCGACCGCGATTCGGCAGGCCCGTCTGGTCACGGCCGACCGCACGCCGTAGGTCGGATTGCGATCTTCAGATTGTCACGGACCTGAACTTGGTGGACTGAACGACTGGCAAATCGGCCGGCTTTAGATCGCCGCCAGCCCGATACGCGAGTTATTCAATCACCTCGTCGGCACGCAGCAAGAATGCTTCCGGGATTGTTATGCCGAGCGCTTTTGCCGTTGTAAGATTAACGACGAGCTCGAAGGTGGTCGGCTGTTCGACCGGAAGGTCAGCGGGATTCGCCCCCTTCAAAATCTTGTCGACAAGGTCGGCTGCGCTCTTAAGTCCGCTTTCTGAGAGGTAAAGCTGAAGTCCGACTTAAGGGCTGTCACGTCGGAGACTGCCCCCGAACCGAAGTAGATTGACGAGGCGATACAACCGAGGATAGTCTTGCCTTGATCGTTCGCCGATGGAGAATTTCCTATGCTTCGGATTTCAACATTTATTGCTGTACTAATGCTGCTTGGGACCACCGGTACCGGCGCTTTGGCGGCAAAGGATCCGAGAAATTCCTACCCATACTGTTACAGTGTAAACTGCACCTCGGAATGTAACGCCAAGTCCGTCTATAAAGGTTGCGAACTTAGTTGCCGACGCATTGCGAGCACCAGGCCAGCTTGCAAGTAGTGCGGCCCGGGCGCGGCGATTGAAGCGTGGTCTACTGGCCGTAGAGGAACGACCTTGGCGCGCAGCAGATGAGTTGCCGCTGAACTTGACCTCCGGTTTTGGCAGGCGTCTCCCGACATCACGCGGTAATAGCCGCTACTCGAAGTCGAGGGCACGCGCGGTTCAACGCTTCTGGTAGGGGTGGAAGATGTAATCCTTCGCCTTCACGGCCACATGGCACGCGTGTCCGCAGTCTGAGGGGCTGGGATCGCCCGTGAAGCTGTCGGATGCGGCTTCGTAGTTGAACAGCGCGTATCCCCATCCGCCGCTCTTCGGGAATCTCTTGCTGTCCTTTTCCATGACGAAAGCCTGCGTGAAGACGTCCGGCACGTCCACGACGAAGGGAGCCTCCGTGCTCTTCTTCGGCTTCCACTGGAGCTTTGCGATCATGGAGCCGTCCGGGAAGGGCTGGCCGTTGAGCGGGACGCCGGCCTTGTACGCCTCAATCATGGTCGGATTGGCGACGATCACCTTGAGCACCTCGTCGGTCCGCGCGGAAGAGACCACCGCCCAGTCCTCGTATCCCTTGAAGTCGGAGAACGCGATTCCGTCCGGCGATTTCAGCGAGTACTTGTCCTGCGCGTAAACGGCTGTGCCGCCCAGGACGGCGAGCACTGCCACGATCGAGAGCTTGCGTTCGCGCTGCATGGCTGATCCTCTCTCAATTGTCGCGGACGAGATTGTTTGCCCGGCGATTTGACGGTCGTTATTCGATCACCTCGTCGGCGCGGGCGATGAGACTGTTGGGGAGAGAAAGACCCAGAGCGTGCGCGGTCTTGAGATTTACGACGAGCTTGTACTGTGTGGGAGCCTGGACTGGGAGATCCGCTGGTTTCGCGCCCTTGAGTATTCGGTCGACATACTCGGCTGCACGCGGATAAATAGCGACAATATCGGGCCCGTAGGAGGCAAGGCCTCCGTCGACCACGTAAAATCGCAATGGACAAACCGTCGGCAGGCGATATCGAAGCGCCAGCGAGAGCATCTGCTCGCGGCGCCTGTTTGATGACGCGCTCGCCGTCACGATCACGCCTCCGTTGGGCTCGCCGGCAAATTCAGTAAAGGCCCTGTCGATTTCCTTTGGATCGCGCGGGTCGACCGCCGTCAATTCCATTTCCGGGGACGACGAAGCGGACTGAATTACTGCGAATTGGCCAATGCCCGCAGCCAGCGACGGGTCCCGAACGACAGCCACTCGCTTCACCGTTGGGGCAAGCTCTTTCAGAAGCTCCAGCCATTTGCCGCTGATGCTGTAATCGAACACGGTAAACCCGGTCACATTTCCACCTGGCCGAGCCAGGCTTTTGACGAACCCGGCTCCGACCGGGTCGATCACGCCCGCAAAAACTACCGGCACGTTGTGCGTGATCCCTTGCAACGCCGCGACGCTCGGGCTGGCGCCAGCAACAATTACATCCGGTGCCGCCTCCACCAGCGCTTTTGCAAACTTCTGATAACGGTCGGCTTCGTCGCCCCCGTATTTGATCTCTGTCTGCAGATTTTCCCCTTCGATCCAACCAAGCTTCCGCAGCGCTTCAACAAATGCCTTGATCCGCGCCTGACCTTCGAGGTCTTCCGGGAGATAATTCACAAGCAGGCCGATCCTGCGCATGGCTCGGGATTGTTGTGCGTGCGCTGAAAGCGGCCAGATGGCCGCACCGCCCAGAGTTGAAATAAAATCTCGCCGTCGCATGAACCATCCTCGACGATCACGCCAGATGGAAACTTGACTATACCACGTCCAGGCCGGGCTTTGCGGTGGAGAGCACGGCACGACAGCCGGCGGCCCCTGCCCCGGCTACTGCAATACCGGTCGTTACGACCTGAATTCATCGTCCACAAAGCCCGGCGGACTTCATGTCACGAACTCTGGATTCACTTGACTAGTCTTACTGCGTCATAAGACCCTCATGGCGAGGAGGCGCCCTTGCGCCGTCTCGAACCAATGAAGGCCACGTTGCCTGTTTCCGGGCCTCGTCCTTTTCAGACGCTTGCTCGCGCAAGCTCCTCAGGACGAGGGGATAAGTCGGTTATGACGCAGTAAGATTGGTTAGCCGCCGTTTCCATTGCCGTTCTCGGTGTCCTCGCCGATGTGCTCGACGGACACCACGTGTTCGTCCTCGGCGGTGTCGAACACGATGACGCCCTGGGTCGATCGGCCGGCGATGCGGATTCCCTCCACCGGGCAACGGATGAGCTGGCCATTGTCGGTCACCAGCATGATCTGATCGCCATCCTCGACCGGAAATGAAGCGACCAGCTTGCCGTTGCGGTTGTTGACCGACATCGCCACGATGCCTTTGCCGCCGCGCCCCGTCGTCCGATACTCGTAGGATGAGGTGCGCTTGCCGTATCCGTTGACCGAGACCGTCAGCACCACCTGTTCCTGCGCCGACATTTCGACATAGCGCTCGGACGAGAGTTGGATGGTGCTCGAAGCCTCTTCGGTGTCGGATTCCGCACCCTCCTCCGCGGCCCCATCGCCTGCAACCGCGCGCCGCATCTTCAGGTAGGCGGACCTTTCGTCCGAGGTCGCCTCGACATGCCGCAGGATGGCAAGCGAGATCAGCCGGTCGCCCTCCGGCAGCGCGATGCCGCGCACGCCCATCGAGGTACGTCCCGAAAACACCCGCACATCGGTCACCGGGAAGCGGATGCACTGGCCGCCAGCTGCCGTCAGCAGCACGTCGTCGCGCTCGGTGCAGATCTGGACGTTGACGATTGCCTCGTCGGCGTCGAGTTTCATCGCGATGATGCCGGAACGGCGGACATCGACAAAGTCGGACAATTTGTTGCGGCGCACGTTGCCGCCGGTGGTCGCAAACATCACGTCGAGATTGGCCCAGGACGATTCATCCTCCGGCAGCGGCATGATCGTGGTGATGCGTTCGCCTTGCTCCAGCGGCAAAATATTGATCATGGCCTTGCCGCGCGCATTCGGCGCCGCCATCGGCAGCCGCCAGACCTTTTCCTTGTAGACTTGTCCGCGCGAGGAAAAGAACAGCATGGGCGTGTGGGTCGAGGCCACGAACAGGCGGCTGACAAAATCCTCGTCGCGGGTCTGCATGCCCGCGCGGCCCTTGCCGCCGCGCCGCTGCGCGCGGTAGGTCGACAACGGTACCCGCTTGACGTAGCCGGCATGCGAGACCGTGACCACCATATCCTCACGCTGGATCAGATCCTCGTCCTCGACTTCGCCTTCCTGCTCGATGATGACGGTCTGGCGCGGCGTGGCGAATTCCGATTTCACGTCGCCAAGTTCGGTCTTGATGATGGCCTGCACGCGCGCGCGAGAACGCAGGATGTCGAGATAGTCCTTGATTTCGACGGCGAGCTTGTCGAGCTCTTCGGAAATCTCCTCGCGCCCAAGCGCGGTGAGCCGCTGCAGGCGGAGATCGAGAATGGCCTTGGCCTGCTCCATCGACAGCCGCGCCGTGCCGTCTTCGCCAAGGCGGTGGCGCGGATCGTCGATCAGCGTGATCATCGCCGCGACATCCTTTGCCGGCCAGACACGCGACATCAAGGTTTCGCGCGCGGTATTCGGATCGGGCGAGGTGCGGATCACGCGAATGACCTCGTCGATATTGGCCACCGCAATGGCAAGACCGACCAGGATGTGGGCGCGGTCGCGCGCCTTGCCGAGCAGGAACTTGGTTCGGCGCGTCACCACCTGCTCGCGGAAGGCGATGAACAGCGTCAGCAGGTCCTTGAGATTCATCAGCTGCGGCCGGCCGCCATCGAGCGCCACCATGTTGGCGCCGAAATTGGTCTGCAGCGGTGTGAAGCGGTAGAGCTGGTTCAGCACCACGTCGGGCACGGCGTCGCGCTTGAGTTCGACGACGACGCGAAAGCCGTCGCGGTCCAACTCGTCGCGCAGGTCGGAAATGCCCTCGATCTTCTTCTCGCGCACGAGTTCAGCGATGCGTTCGACCATCGTGGCCTTGTTGACCTGGTAGGGAATCTCGGTGACGACGATCGCCTCGCGATCCCTGCGGACCGTGTCGATCGAGACCTTACCGCGCATCACGATCGAGCCGCGGCCGAGGTGATAGGCCGAACGGATACCCTGGCGGCCGAGGATGATGCCGCCGGTGGGGAAATCCGGTCCGGGAATGATGTTGATGAGCTCGTCGATCGAAAGGCCGGGATTGTCGATCAGGGCGATGCAGGCATCGATCACCTCGCCGAGATTGTGCGGCGGGATGTTGGTGGCCATGCCGACCGCGATGCCGCCGGCGCCGTTGACCAGGAGATTGGGGAATTTTGCCGGCAGCACCGAAGGTTCTTTTTCGGTGCTGTCGTAGTTGGGCTGAAAATCGACCGTGTCCTTGTCGATGTCGTCGAGCAGATGTTGCGCGATCTTGGTCAGGCGGGATTCGGTGTAACGCATGGCGGCAGGCATATCGCCGTCGACTGAGCCGAAATTGCCCTGCCCGTCGATCAGGGGCACGCGCATGGAAAAATCCTGCGCCATGCGCACCAACGCGTCATAGACCGACTGGTCGCCGTGCGGATGATACTTACCGATGACGTTGCCGACGGTGCGCGCCGATTTGCGGTACGCCTTGTTCCAGTCGAATCCATTTTCGTGCATCGCATAGAGGATGCGGCGGTGAACAGGCTTGAGACCGTCGCGCGCGTCGGGCAGCGCTCGCGCCACGATTACGCTCATGGCGTAATCGAGATAGGAGCGCTTCATCTCATCGAGGATGGATACAGGCCGAATATCGGACGGCACCGGCGGCTCGCCGGGCTTGGTATCTTCAGGGTCAGACAAGGGGAAAATCCGGTCGATTCTTGTTGAGAATCATATAGCGCATCCTGGCCTTCAAAACCACCCCAAAGCGATCCCTTCAAACGGATTTTTTCTTCGCTTTTACAGTAACTTAGGGGACAATTTCGGCCTGTTTTCCTGATCCCTGAAATAAGCTGCGCGGGACGGTCTGAAACGAGGCTCCTCGACTAGCCGAAAACCACCGCATGCATGATCCGTCCCGGCAGCAGCGTGAACAGCCCCGCGACCGCCAGCCCCCCTGAGAAAACGAGGATCATGATGCGGCGATGATCGCCGACCCGATGGCGATGCGCACGCCAGACGCCAAGCGGAACTGTAATCAGTACGAAAATCGAAAGCAGATGGATGGGGGGCTCATGGGCGGTCCCCCTCACCTTCGGTACCGAGCGATGCAGTCAGGCCGGCGACTGCTCGATTTTTTGCCGCACCCTCGGATGCTGGATTGAGAGGTCAAAACGGGATGTCGTCGTCCATGTCGCCGTTGCGGGCGCCGGCCGCGACCGCGCGCCGTGGCGCACTCGAGGGTCCGCCCGCGCCAAAATCGCCACCCTGATCATCCGAGCTGATACCGCCGCCGCCGCCGCGGCCATCGAGCATGGTCAGGTTCGAGTTGAATCCCTGCAGCACGACCTCGGTCGAATATTTGTCGGCGCCGCTCTGATCAGTCCATTTGCGGGTTTGCAATTGGCCTTCGATGTAGACCTTGGCACCCTTCTTCAGGTATTGCTCGGCGACCTTGCACAGGCCCTCGTTGAAGATGACGACGCGGTGCCACTCGGTTTTTTCCTTGCGTTCGCCGGTGGCCTTGTCGCGCCAGGTCTCGGAGGTAGCAATGCTCAGATTGGCGATCGGGCGCCCATCCTGGGTGCGCCGGATTTCGGGATCCTTGCCGAGATTTCCGACCAGAATCACCTTGTTCACGCTTCCTGCCATCGCCGCTCTCCACTCTTGACCTGCGCCGACCCTATACGCTCGCTGTCGCGCTCCGCCCGCCGGATCGGGGGGTTATCCACATATAGCATCTGGCCGGCCGATGTTCCAGTTTTGTTCCCAAAGGAATTGCCAAGACAAACAACATTTTGAATGACCTGGAAGAAGCCCTCCCTGGGCTTTGGATCGTGGCCCGAACACGGACCACCGGTCCCGCGAAAAACCTTGCATTTCATTGGCTTCTCCGAAGCTCACTCCCCCGGCAAGGGCGGCGCGGCCGTCATTTCCGATCGCAACGAGGTTGCCACCAACGAGTTCGTTATCGCGACCGCTCCCGGCGACAATCGCTGGGTGCCACGATCGGCCTCGGTGCTGAATTCAGCTTCGCTCCGAACTGGTCGGCGGGCGTCGAGTACGACCATCTCTTCATCGGCAACTACACCACCACCTTCAACAACACCACGGGCGGAGTATTCAGCACCGACCGCATTCGCGGCGACGGCGACATCTTCACGGTGCGCATCAACTATCGCTGGGCGGCCCGATCATTTCCAAATATTGGTGAGCATCGCTCCCTGCTGATTTGATCGCAAAGGCCGGCCTCGCGCCGGCTTTTCATGTTTATTCCTTCAATCGGCGCCTGCTGTCCGCTGCTGCCATTCGGCTTTTTTTCGATGCGCCATCCAACAAACCGTTGATGGTTTGCACGGAACACTGGAAATCCTTTCCTGTTCTTCCTATGTTCCGAGCCTACCCATTGGCGTCTGGTCGCAATCAACAGGCGATGCGCGCCCGAGAACGCGGCGCGCGATGCGCCTGGAAATGCCGCTATGGACGAAGTGATCAGGGCGAAGCGCCAACAAAACGCCGGCTCCAGCCTGCGTGCGATAAGCATTCGCGGCGCGCGCGAGCACAATCTCAAAAATATCGATCTGGAAATTCCGCGCGACAGGCTCGTGGTATTCACGGGATTATCGGGTTCCGGCAAATCCTCGCTCGCCTTCGACACCATCTACGCCGAGGGGCAGCGACGCTACGTCGAATCGCTCTCCGCCTATGCGCGGCAGTTCCTGGAGATGATGCAGAAGCCCGACGTCGACCAGATTGACGGCCTCTCGCCCGCCATCTCCATCGAGCAGAAGACCACTTCGAAGAATCCGCGCTCGACGGTCGGCACGGTGACCGAGATCTACGACTACATGCGACTGCTGTGGGCGCGGGTCGGCGTGCCCTATTCGCCAGCCACAGGTCTTCCGATCGAGAGCCAGACCGTATCGCAAATGGTCGATCGCGTGCTGGCGCTACCCGAAGGCACGCGGCTCTATCTGCTGGCGCCGGTCGTGCGCGGCCGCAAGGGTGAATACAGGAAGGAGCTCGCCGAGTATCTCAAGAAGGGATTCCAGCGGGTCAAGATCGACGGCACCTTCTACGAGCTCGCCGACGCGCCCGCGCTCGACAAGAAGTTCCCGCACGACATCGACGTCGTGGTGGACCGCATCGTGGTGCGGAGCGATATCGGCCAGCGGCTAGCCGAAAGCTTTGAGACCGCGCTGAAGATCGCCGAAGGTCTCGCGGTGATCGAATATGCCGATGCGGCCCCTTCTCAGCCGTCATCCTTGGGCCGCGCCGAAGGCGCTAGACCTCGGTGATCGCAGTCCCCTTCAAAAGCAGCAAACGGATGCGCTTCCCCTCATCCTGGGGGCGCAAAGCGCCGGCCGATGGATGCGGCCCGAGAAGGAAAAGGTCGCAAAAATCCACGACAAGAGCGGACCGGAACGAATCCTGTTCTCGGAAAAATTCGCCTGTCCGGTCTCCGGCTTCACCATTCCCGAAATCGAGCCGCGCCTGTTCTCCTTCAACAACCCCTATGGCGCCTGCCCGGCCTGCGGCGGGCTCGGCGTCGAGCAGCATGTCGACGAGGATCTCGTCATCCCGGACAAGGAACTGACGCTGCGCAGGGGCGCGATCGCACCCTGGGCCAAATCGTCGTCGCCCTATTACATCCAGACGCTGACCGCGCTCGGCAAGTTCTACAAGTTCACCCTCGACACCAAATGGAAGGACCTGCCGAAGAAGACACAAAACGCGATCCTTCACGGTTCCGGCGAGGACGAGATCAAGTTCTCCTATGAGGACGGCGTTCGTTCCTACGACACCAAGAAGCCGTTCGAGGGCGTCATCACCAACATCAACCGCCGCTACCGCGAAACCGAAAGCGAGTGGGCGCGCGAGGAACTCGCCAAATATTTCTCCGACATGCCCTGCGAAGCCTGCCACGGCTATCGGCTCAAGCCGGAGGCGCTGTGCGTCAAGATCGCCGGCAAGCATATCGGCGAAATCTCCGATCTGTCGGTGCGCCGCGCCGGCGAGTGGTTTGCGACCGTGCCCAAGGCGCTCAGCACGCAGCAGAACGAGATCGCAGCACGCGTGTTGAAGGAGATCCGCGAGCGGCTGTCCTTCCTGCTCGATGTCGGCCTGTCCTACCTGACGCTGTCGCGCGCCTCGGGCACGCTGTCGGGCGGCGAAAGCCAGCGCATCCGGCTCGCATCCCAGATCGGGTCAGGCCTGACCGGCGTGCTCTATGTGCTGGACGAGCCGTCGATCGGGCTGCACCAGCGCGACAATGCGCGGCTGCTCGACACGCTCAAGCGCCTGCGCGATCTCGGCAACACCGTGATCGTGGTCGAGCACGACGAGGACGCGATCAGGCTTGCGGACCATGTGCTGGACATCGGCCCCGGCGCCGGCATGCATGGCGGCGAGATCGTGGCGCAGGGCACGCCCGCCGACATCATGAACAATGCGAAATCGCTGACCGGAAAATATCTCACCGGGGAATTGTCGGTGGAAATCCCGGAACGGCGGCCGCCGAACCATCGGCGCACCATCAAGGTCGTCAATGCCCGCGGCAACAATCTGAAGAATATCACGGCGGAAATTCCGCTGGGATTGTTCACCTGCGTTACAGGGGTTTCCGGCGGCGGCAAGTCGACGCTCCTGATCGACACGCTCTACCGGGCGATAGCGCGCAAGCTCAACAACGCCAGCGAGGCCGCCGCGCCCCACGACCGCATCGAGGGACTGGAACATATCGACAAGATCATCGACATCGACCAATCGCCGATCGGCCGCACGCCGCGCTCGAACCCCGCGACCTACACCGGCGCGTTCACGCCGATCCGCGAATGGTTTGCGGGGCTCCCCGAGGCCAAGGCGCGCGGTTACGAGCCCGGACGGTTTTCATTCAACGTCAAGGGCGGCCGTTGCGAGGCCTGCGAGGGCGACGGCGTCATCAAGATCGAGATGCACTTCCTGCCCGATGTCTACGTCACCTGCGATGTCTGCAAGGGCAAGCGCTACAACCGCGAGACGCTGGAGGTGCTGTTCAAGGGCAAGTCGATTGCCGACGTGCTGGACATGACGGTCGAGGAAGCCGCCGAATTCTTCAAGGCGGTGCCGCGGGTGCGCGACACCTTCAAGACGCTGCACCGCGTGGGGCTGGACTACATCCACGTCGGCCAGCAGGCCACCACGCTGTCGGGCGGCGAGGCCCAGCGCGTCAAACTCGCCAAGGAACTCTCCAAGCGCGCCACGGGACGCACGCTCTACATCCTGGACGAACCGACCACGGGGCTGCATTTCCACGACGTGAAGAAGCTTCTCGAAGTGCTGCATGAACTGGTGGCGCAGGGCAACACGGTGGTCGTGATCGAGCACAATCTCGAGGTGATCAAGACCGCCGACTGGGTGATCGACCTCGGCCCTGAAGGCGGCGACGGTGGCGGCGAAATCGTCGCCTGGGGTCCGCCGGAAGACATCGTCAAGGCGCCGCGCAGCCATACCGGCAAGTTTTTGAGCGCCGTGCTGGAGAAAGCCGGCAAGCGACGGAAGAGCGGCGGCGGGGCGAGCGAGGCGGCGGAGTGAGGGATCAATATTTAGAATAGACGTTCAACATCAGTATCTCGATGTGAGAAGCAACGGCGTGCTCAGCGATGACTATCGGATTCGGATGGCCACATTGATTTCTAAGATCAAGTCTATCTTGTAAGATTTGCTTTTCAGCTTTATGCAGAATGCCCGCATCTTGGCAAAGCTGCAGCATGTCGGCTTCACCGATTACACCAAAGTCTTTCTCGCTTTTTACGGGCGTGAAACTATATTTAGTTCCGTTAGCGGCCACCCTCGCGGCTCGTGCCACGCCAGCCGCATTGAATGCGGCGCGATGGTTTAGGACGATGTAATCTTGAATGATGTGAGCTGCCCCAACCCACGATAGAACAACTGCGGCTCGATACGCTTTGACATCGAAGGATTTGATTGCTTCTTCAACGAACGCCCTTCGCTGATCGTTAGGGATTTTCAATAAGTGAGCCTTAAGCGCGTGCCTCGTTTCACGAATTATCGCGGCTTCGGGCCGATAATGAGCGTCAATCGTCTTGAACCCTGGTTCCAGCAATCGCCAGCCAGTAGCTAGTTGCGCTACCAGTCCATCCTTGGCTGCATTCTTCAAAACGTTAGTTAAATTCCATTGGGTTAGATCTCTGAAACCAACTTGAACGCCTTTGTCTCGAATTTTTGCAGTTGCTGCGGGTTGTTCAAGCTGGGAAAGCAGCAGCAATAAGGGTGCGCGCTGGCCCGTTCGAGCCAGTTCGCGAATACCAAGAAGAAAGCCTTCGTCGCTAAGCATAGCCCGTTTCCAGTAAGCTCATTAGTTTTCTGCATCAGGCATCCGAAAGAAACAGGGACTTACGTACCATTTCCTATTCCTTTAATGATATGCGCGCCTGCCTTCAGACCTGGAATCGTAACTGTCCACCCCTGCGCTCTCGAACCCATGAATTCGTTTCCGTCCTTCATGTATTTCGAATGGTTTGTCGGATCATAAATTCCAACTCTCTCACAAAGGCCTCTTGCGGCTGCATCATCAAACCGTTGTTCCCCTGAAGATAGAAAGCTTGAAATGCCCGTGAGTATGTACGCGTTGCGAACCTTCTCCTTGTTACTTTTGCCTGGAATTCCCGCAATGATTTCGACTGTCCCATTTTCAATATGAAATACCTGTTGAAGCTCATCCATTGAAAGATCGTTTTGGCGCATCCACGTTCTAACGCGCGGCGATAGTGTTTCTGCGAACTCAGGCTCGTTTCGTTCGACAACCGCCAACGGCAGTTTTGTCGCTTCCTCACCGAGGAGCGTCATCGCAGCATGCACCGCGCGTCTCCTCTCTTCCGACTCCAATGGCGTCAATTCTTTGACGATCGTGCCAACTATCTCTGCAAGGGTTTTCGTCATGGTTTCTCGGCCCCATCAACCCACATACGACCACCGCCCCTTGCTATCTTTAATGCGTCTCAAGTGTCTTGACCTGACCAGTCGCAACATGGCTGGGGACAAAGTGGTCAACGGATAAAATTGACCATTCTGTTCGAGCTCCGCTTTTACGGCACCGAGATGCTTCGGCTCTTTGAAAAACCCCGCGGCCATCATCTCTGAAATGAGCCCGGTCAATGTAGGCTTAGACTGGCTCGCCGAATTAGAACGCGAAGACCTCGACAAGCTCGCGCGGGGAGCTTGCCCCACGCCCTCTATTCGAGCGATCAGCGCGACGATTTCATCGTCCGTCCCTTCAATTGTAACCGTACCTCCGCTTGCAGTTGCAACTGTGGCTTTGGGCATCGAGCGTGTCTCCATTTTGGATGTCAACTGGCATGTCGCCTATCGAAAGCCGGAACTGTCGTTTACGTCGAACGAATTGACCGACTAGGCACAAAAAGTTAACATGATTGCATTCTACGACAACTTGTACTGACTAGTCAAGTAATTCTAGGTTCCAGCGCCGATAAGATCCAAGTTTGGTCTTCGAGACATCGTCTAATAGGCAAACGGAGCGGCTTCCATCCATGTCGAAATCTGCGATTTGGAAGTTTTATGAGTCCTAACGACCATATCTTGCCGGATCGAAACGAATAGTTCTTCGAGTAAAACGCGGCGTTCAGACAGCGACATCGGATGTGCGGACGAATGTGTCCCGGATCAAATATTCGTACTGTCACCAGTTTTTATTGTTATAATATTACTATGTCACTGATATAACAACAGTATTTATATTGTATTCTTATTGGAATTGATACTGCCTAACGGTAATGGATTTCTGTGACAACGCGGTGCGGGCTAGTTGCTGATTATAGACGCCGCTGGCCTTGGTAGTTGCCGTGTCGATCCCAAACTATGCATATTCTGGCGTCAATGGCCGATTTATGATCAGATTGAGGATATTCTGCCTGATCGAAACGAATAGTTCTCCAAGCAAAACGAGGCACTCAGACACTGACATCAGGTGTGCAGACGATCCTGATTGGAATTTGATATTCATACTGATCTTAGTAATGTGTAAAAAACTCATTATAACATACTGATGATACTAATTAATAAAAAATAAATTCGTACTCGAATGCGTTCTGTCTAAGAAGATTGGTATTTTACGATCGAGGTCGACGGGCTGGTTGCTGGTCGTGGACTCCGGTCTTAGTGGTTGCCGAGCCCATCTAAAACTATTCAGCGCGTAGGTGGGTTAGCCGATAGCGTGACCCGCCACGCCGTGGCCTCCTCGTACTCGCAGTGGCGGCTTGCGCGCTGTCGGCAACGTGTCTCCGCAGCTGGCACTCGTCATGCGCGGGCTCGACCAGCGCATCCATCCTCTCCGTAAAACGCTTGTTGGGTTCTGCGCGTCATTGCGAGCGCCAGCGAAGCAATCCAGAACATGGTCGCGGGGATGGAGTGGATTGCTTCGTCGCGTTGCTCCTCGCAATGACGCGTGAGGCGGCAATGATCTGCCCCAGATGCTGCTTCGCAGTTCCTTGTCTAGCCCCGCTGCGAAAAACTTTTCGCTTTGCGGGCTGGTAGAAACACCTTTAGAACCCCGCGCTGTCCAATCCTGACTGAGGGGCGTATCGCGATCGTCACGGACGCGGGTTGGGTGCGACGGACGCGGCGGCCTCAAAAGACGAGTGAGGTTGCTGCGGACGGCGAAATCGCGTGGTCCTGATGCCTCGACGCCGGCATCAAGTAGGCGAGGTGCTCACGCATCGCGCCGACGACGGTGACAAGAAAGCCCGATCGCCGGGGAGAGCGCGCTATAAGCCGTTAAAACCATCGTGCAGGAAACGCCGGGTGGTCTGGCTGAACCTGTGGTGACTTTGCTCGTGTGCTTCCTTCATTTCGCACGCGGGGCTGCGGGTGCGGCTCAAGCATCCGGCGTTTCCTGCGCCCTCTTCCTTCGAGGACGCGATGTCTCATGCACGACTCGGGCGCGAAGGCGTCGCGGGAGTGCGGAGGCTTGTGTGTTCTTGCTTGTTGTTCCGGCTCAAACCTGGTCCATCCACCAGCCGGTTCCGAGCAGCACGATCCCCGCGATGCCTGCGACAAGGCCGTGCGTGGTGTGTATGCGCGACACCCCTGCCTCATGTCCGGGCAGGAAGCCCGGCAATTGATCCGCCGGTAACAGGAAATAGAGACCAGCCACGATCAAGAGGACAACGCCAAGAAGAGTAATGATGATCCGCATGGGAAAAATCCTTCTGCAAAAAATCGGGCATTATCCGGTTCTACGCCGGCCATCCCCAGTCCATGAACTTGAACCAGATTCAGGAAGGTTTGTTAATGGGTCAGGCGGATCGCCGAGCCGGACGTGTACGCACGGAGCCTGCCCGGCCTTTGCCCTTGCTGCTCCGTTCCCATAAGCTCCGCAAGGAAGAGGAATCGGATGCCATGTCTGAAATCGTCAACAACAGGGCGCATCACCGCTTTGAACTCGCAGTCGAAGGCCACATCGCCGCGACCTATTACCAGATCGCCAACAGTGTCATCACGTTCGTTCATACCGAGGTTCCGCCGGAGCTCGGCGGCAAGGGCATTGGATCGAAACTGATCAGGGGCGCCCTCGACCAGGTTCGCTCCGAAGGCCTGAAAGTGGTTGCGCAATGTCCGTTCGTGAAAGCCTATATCGACAAGCACGGCGAATATGCCGACCTTTTGAAGACCGGCTGACGATGACCAGGGTTCGCGACAACAAGGCGCAATGCCGATTTGAGCTCGATGTCGAGGGTGCCGTAGCCTTTGCCAACTATCGCCTGACGCCTTCGGCCGTCATCATCACGCATACCGAGACGCCGCCCAACCTTCGTGGCCGCGGTGTTGCTTCCCAACTGGTCGAGGGCGCGCTCGCGCTGATCCGCTCCGACGACCGCAAGGTGATCGCTGGATGCAGTTTCGTGGCGGACTATTTGCACAAGCACCCCGAATATGCCGAAATGGTCGGCTAATCTTACTGCGTCATAAGACCCTCATGGTGAGGAGGCGCCCTTGCGCCGTCTCGAACCATGAAGGCCACGTTGCCTGTTTCCGGGCTCGTCCTTCGAGACGCTTGCTCGCGCAAGCTCCTCAGGATGAGGGGATAAGCCGGTTATGACGCGGTAAGACTAAAGCACGATCCGGAAAAGTGTGCAGCGGTTTTCCCTCGCGACAAACGCGAAGGCTTTTGTGCGAAGATCATGTTCAAGCCAATGAAGCGTCAGCGCCGCGGCACGAAAAAAGGCTGGCATCGGCTGCGGGCCTGTTTCACGCTGCTCGATCGCTCACCATTTGATGTCGGCAGGCAATTTGCCGCCGTTAGCGGCAAGCTTTGCCATTACCTGCTTGTGGAGCCAGACGTTCATTTTCGCGGAATCATTGCTGTCACCGGTAAAGCCGAGCTCCTTCGCCAGTTCCTTGCGCGCTGCAAGGCTCGAGTCGATATCGAGCGCCTTCATCAGATCGACAATCGACGTGCGCCATTCCAGTTTTTCCTTCTTGGCCGCGACCGCCTTGTCCAGGATCGGGGCGACATCGACCGTTCGTGCCGGCGCCGCGGGAGCGGGCGAAGCCGATCCGCCGCTGGGTGCGGTCGAGCCGGAGCCTGGAGCTGTTGCCGCCCCGCCGCCTGCAGGAGCCGCATCCGCCTTGGTTCCAAAAATTGCGGTCATGATTTTTCCGAAGACACTCATCGCTCTCTCCCAACAGACTTGTGATGGTGCGAACCTTCTCAGCTCGCTCTCAAGTACCGGTGGACACCGGTCCGGATCGAACAAAGCTTAATCCCGTTCGCCGGCGAGCGCCAATGCAGGCGACACTTGCCGCATTAGTTAACTGAGGCGAAATGACGGCGGCATGACGCGCCGTTTCCGTCTTGTCACCTGTCTCGGTCTCGTCGCTTGTCGCACTCACTCAAGCGTGAGGGAGACATCGGAGGCAAATCAGAGTAGGCTTGAGTTTAAGTTCGCGACACGGCCAGTACTGGTTTCCTGTCTTCGCGGTCTGGTCCGATCGTGATCGCTTCTGCAGACGATCCGGTGCGCCAGCCTGATGGCGTGAAAGCCGGACCATTACGTCAAGGGAGATAGCGACCATGGCCACACCCTACTCCGGCAATGTCCCGCCGTTGGCCCAGCCAGCAGGCGATACCACGTCGAACCCGGTTATCCGCGAAATAACCCTCAGCGACTTAAATGACGCACTGCGGCTCGGCTGGGAGGATTTCAAAGCGGTTCCAAGCCACGCCATTATCCTCTGCGTGATTTACCCGGTTCTGGGTCTGGTGCTGGCGCGCGCGGTGCTGGGTTATTCCGTTTTGCCGTTGCTGTTTCCTCTGGCGGCGGGCTTCGCCTTGCTGGGCCCCTTTGCGGCGCTCGGACTTTATGAACTCAGCCGCCGTCGCGAACGCGGTGAACAACCATCCGCGTGGGATGCCCTGGACGTGCTGCGCTCGCCGTCATTCGGCGCCATGCTGGGGCTCGGTACTTTGTTACTGGCGCTTTTCGTGACCTGGATAGCCACCGCACAGGCGATATACGTCGCCGTCTTTGGCTACGAAGCGGCAGCCGAAATTCCCGATTTCGCAACGCGCGTGCTGACGACCACGCAGGGATGGTGGCTGATCATCGTGGGCTGCGGCGTCGGTTTCCTGTTTGCGGTCGTCGCGTTGTGCATCAGCGTGGTCTCTTTCCCGATGATGCTCGACCGCCATGTCGGCACCGGCGAGGCCATGGTCACCTCGCTTCGCGTGACGGCAAAAAATCCGGTAACGATTGCCGCCTGGGGATTGATCGTGGCGGCCTTGCTGGTGGCGGGATCGCTTCCCTTCTTCCTTGGGCTTGCGATCGTGATACCGCTGCTTGGCCACGCAACCTGGCATCTGTACCGCAAGGCGGTCGCGCCGGATCCAAATATGCGCGTGATCCCGCCACGCCCGCCGCGCGAACGGCGCCCGGCTGCGGATTTCCCGGCCAACCTGTTTCCATGGCGGCGCAAGGACGGCGGCGGCTGATGGCCGGTCGCGGTCGCGGTCTCGGCGCCGGTTGATCGTCAACCGGCGGTTGGACATGCAAGCCTTGTTTTGGCCGCGGTTAGCCACGAAACAGCAGGCTGCAGGTTCTTCAAGGAGCGAAGCGATTCCGTGCGAAATTCAATGATGCTGCGATTTCTTTTCGCGGTGAGTGCCATCGTCGCGATCCCGGCGATGGCGGGAGCCGCCGTGCCATGCGGTACCGGCAGCTTCCAGGCCTGGCTTGACGATTTCAAAAGCGAAGCGGCCACCAAGGGCATCTCGCAGGCCGCAATCACTTCCGGGCTGAGCGGTGTGACGCTCGATCAGGGCATCCTTTCACGGGATCGCTCACAGAAGGTGTTCAGCCAGAGCTTTGAAGAGTTTTCCGGCCGCATGGTTCCGCCGCGCCTTTCGCGCGGGGCCAACATGATGAAGCAGTATGGTTCGGTGCTCTCGCGCATCGAAGAAGCTTATGGCGTGCCTGGAGAGGTGTTGGTCGCGATCTGGGGACTGGAGACCGACTTCGGCGTCAATCTCGGAAAATTTCCAACGATGCGTTCGCTGGCGACACTGGCCTATGATTGCCGGCGCGCTGAAATGTTCCGCAGCGAATTGCTGGACGCGTTGCGTATCATCGAGCGCGGCGACCTCACGCCCGCAGAAATGCGCGGTGCCTGGGCCGGTGAAATCGGGCAAACCCAGTTCATGCCCTCGTCCTACATCAAATTTGCCGTCGATTTCGACGCCAATGGCCGCCGCGATCTGCTGCGCAGTGCCCCGGACGTGCTGGCGTCCACCGCAAATTTCCTCGCCAGCCATGGCTGGCAACGGGGCAAGGATTGGGAGGCAGGAAGCCCCAATTTCGCGGTTCTTCAGCAATGGAACAAGAGCGACGTCTACGCCAGGACAATCGGCTACTTCGCAAGCCAGCTCGCCCATATGCCGTAACGTAATAATGATTTAATATTCACCTGAACATCGCATGCGAATCGCGCATGCGATGGAGTGAATTTACCCTGATTCAATCCCTGGATACCGTATCATAGTTAGAAACTTAAGGATTCCCTATCAGAGACATGCATTTCCCGCTTAGCTGCATCGCAACATGCAAGCTTCTGCGGTGCAAGAAGGCGACCTATGTTCACTCCAACGATTACGCTCGCTCCAAGAGCTGAATCGAAACTACAAGGAGACTACCATGTTGCTCTCGCTCATCCGCCTGATCCAGGCATTCCGAGACTATCAGCGCAACGTCGCTGAACTATCGCAGCTGAGCGATCGCGAACTGGCCGATATCGGCATCGATCGGTCGGATATCCCGCGCGTTGCAGCCGGGAACTATAACGGCTGAATTCTGCCGGTCGTTCGTGGAGACGGATAGCGCCCGCCAAGTTGCGGGCGTTGTCGTATCCGGCGACTATGACCGCATTCCACTGCGCATCGAAACGCGCTACCTCTGTGCCTCATGATAGGTACCAAGCTCTCGACCCCGATCGTGCATATCGTCGGCGCCGGACTGGCGGGCTCGGAAGCGGCCTGGCAGGTCGCAAATGCCGGAATTCCCGTGGTTCTGCACGAGATGCGTCCGCACCGCATGACCGAGGCCCACCGCACAGACGGCCTTGCCGAACTCGTATGCTCGAATTCGTTCCGCTCCGATGACGCGGCCAACAATGCGGTCGGGCTTCTGCATGCCGAAATGCGCCGCCTGGGCTCGCTTATCATGCGCGCCGCCGATACCAACCAGGTACCGGCCGGCGGAGCGCTGGCCGTCGATCGCGAAGGCTTTTCCGCCGCGGTTACCAGGGCATTGCAGGATCATCCCCTGATCGAACTGCGGCGAGGCGAAATCGCCGGGCTTCCCCCCGCCGAATGGAGCAACGTCATCGTCGCGACGGGCCCCCTCACCTCGGCGCCATTGGCCGAAGCCATTCGAGACCTGACCGAAGAGAACGCGCTGGCGTTCTTCGACGCCATCGCCCCGATCGTGCACCGGGATTCCATCGACATGTCGGTGGCGTGGTTCCAGTCGCGCTATGACAAGACCGGTCCCGGCGGCACCGGTGCCGATTACATCAATTGCCCGATGACGCGGGAGCAATACGAAGCCTTCGTCGAGGCGCTGGTCGGCGGCGAGAAGACCGACTTCAAGGAGTGGGAAACCAACACCCCCTATTTCGACGGCTGCCTTCCGATCGAGGTGATGGCCGAACGAGGACCGGAAACCCTTCGTCATGGACCGATGAAGCCGGTAGGCCTGACCAATCCGCATGATCCGCAAGCCAAGCCCTATGCGATCGTGCAGCTGCGCCAGGACAACAAACTCGGCACGCTCTACAACATGGTGGGTTTCCAGACCAAACTGAAATACGGCGCGCAGCAACGCACCTTCAGGACGATCCCCGGGCTCGAGAACGCGGAATTCGCACGATTGGGAGGTCTTCACCGTAACACTTTCCTCAATTCTCCAAAGCTCCTGGACGCGCGGTTGTGCCTTCGTGCCGCACCGCGATTGCGGTTTGCAGGCCAGATGACCGGCTGTGAGGGTTATGTGGAATCTGCAAGCATCGGGTTGGTCGCCGGCCTCTTCGCCGCCGCCGATGCGCGCGGCCGCCTGCTGCCGGTACCACCTTCAACCACTGCGCTTGGTTCCCTTCTTGGTCACATTACAGGCGGCCATATCGAGACCATCGACAGTGGCCCGCGCTCTTTCCAGCCGATGAACATCAATTTCGGACTATTTCCACCGTTGACCAATCCGCCGACCAGGAGTGCCGACGGAGTGCGCTTGCGCGGCAACGAAAAGGCTGTTGCAAGGCGACGCGCCATCTGCAGCCGCGCACTTTCGGACCTCGACCGCTGGATTGCCGAACATCGCCACGTCGCGGCGGCAGCGTGAGCATTTCATGAGTTTGCCAAGGGAGGATGCCGGGGTTCTGGCGGCGCGGTGGACCGAAGGCGTCTTGCTCAAGCGCGACGTGTTCTCCTCCGTCGAACGCGGCCGCTTTGGAAAGCCGGGCGAGGAAATCGATGCAGTCTTGCGGCGGATCGATCGGGTGCCGTGGTGGTCCTATCCGCTGGCGCGGCATCTGTTCAATCGCGAGCGGCGAGCACTCGCGCTGGCGCGCGACCTCGATGTCGGGCCCAAATTGCTTTGGGCCGGCAGGCAGGCGCTGGTGCGCGGTTTCATCGACGGCGTAGCGTTGCATCTGGCAAAGCCCGTCGGCGATGTCGCGTATTTTCGATCCGCAAAGCAGGCCCTGCACAGGCTGCATCGTGCGGGTATCTGTCACAACGACCTTGCCAAAGAGCAAAACTGGCTCGTAGGCCGCGACGGGCGAGCCTATCTCACCGACTTCCAGCTCGCGGCCTGCTTTCGAAAGCGCGACCGGCTTTTCCGGATTGCGGCGTACGAGGACCTCAGGCACCTGTTGAAACACAAGCGAAGCTATGCGCCGTCGGCGCTCACGCCCAGGGAGCAAAAAATCCTCGCGCGCAAATCACTGTTGGCAAACCTGTGGCTGGCCACCGGCAAGAAGGTTTACCGCGCCATCACCCGTGGCGTGTTCAATTTCACCGATCGCGAGGGCGGCGGCCGGCGGCTGGTCAACGACGCGCCGGTGCTGATCGAACTGATCAAGAAAAACCCGGCCGTCCGCGATGCGGCCATCGTGGCGTTCGCCGACCGTCGTGCAGGCGTCGGCCTTTATGCATTCGTCGAATCCGACCGGACGGCGCTCGAAGCGCAACTGCAGAACGAGCTTGCCGCAGCCAAGGGTCCGAAGCCGCCGGAGCACATTCACGTGGTGAAGGCGCTGCCGCGCGATACCAGCGGCAGGCCCCGAACGGAAGTGCTGCAACTCGTTGCGACCAACCAGCTCGATCTGATCGGGCCGATGGTGACGAACGAGACCGACCGCGCCTTCCTGAAGAATATCCTGGAGACGCGCAAGAATTTGCGCGACCGCTTCAATTTCGAGACCGCTGAACTGAACCAGCGCTCAGGCGGAGAACGCCCGCGCGCGCGACGCTCGCCATAACGTCCACAATATCCGAAACCTGGATGCCGCTCGCGGTACAAAGGGATCGTGGCCGGACATCCATTCGAGATCCCGTCGGACCAGCGCCAGCGGCAGGAACACGGTGCGCACCGGCGGTGGCACGGTCGCAAGCAGGGCAAAGGCCGTCTTGACGTGCCGCCCCGCCACGTCAAGAAACTGATCGAGGGCGGCGCGCAATTTTGGCGTTTGCCTACCGGCAAATACCTCCTCGATGCCGCAACCATGGTCCGCCAAGACCTGGAGAGGGAAGTATAGCTGCCGTCGCGAAGCATCGAATGGCAGCGAAGCCATGACCTGCGCCATTCCTTGTGCCAATCCGGCGTGGCGCGCCAGATGTTCGATCGCCTCCGACGGCATCGCGACGACCATGGCGGCAATCGAAAAAAGGGCAGATGCGGTGTCGTTGAGATAGCCTTCCAGCGCCGGCATCGTCGGCATGGGATCGTTATAGAGGTCGAATTGATGTTCCGTGATCAGTCGCGTCAGCCGATCGACCGGCAAGCGACAGCTCTTGACCGTCCGCAGCAATTCGGCCGCAACCGGATTGCCCTCGATGCCGCCATGCCCCTGTCCGGCCAGCATATCCGTCCACCACTGCAGGCGAACTTCCCCCGGTAGCGGCTGGCTCACCTGCACACGTACACGGGAAATCTCGACGTTGAAGGCGTAGAGGGCCAGGAGAGCACGGCGTTCGGCAGCCGGTACCAGAAGTGTGGATGCGTAGCGGACAAAATCGTGAGTGCGTACAAGCTCCGCGCAGAAGCCGGCAGCCTCGCTGCCATGACCGGAATTGTTCATGGAACAGCGATCAGCGCTGCCGCGACGCGCCGCCTTTCGCCAATCATGATGTTGTAAGTGCGGATCGCCGCGCCTGTCTGCATGTGGTCCAACACGATGTGAACTGCGCGCAGCGCATCACGTAAATTTTTTGGTGGCACCCAAACGTCGGTGCCAGCACCGATGATGAGTGTATCGATCGTGTCTGCCGCCGCAAAGACACGCGCGAGCGAGTCCCGATCAATCTCGGCAGGCCTGGTCACCGGCCATGCCCAGATCGCATCGGGCAGGCACAGGAGCGAACCGCGATGCGACATTTCTGCGAACGCGAAGCCGCCGTTGCCGTAAGCATCGATAGGCGCCGATCTCGGAAGATGGGGAGCGTCCGCTTTGTCGTTGGTTTGTTTGGGCATGATCTCGTCCGAAAACCGGTTCTCACTTTTCGGGATCATGCCCGTGTCACTTCTTCTTCTGCGGTGTGTCCGGCGCGTCCGCCCGATGGGTGCCGACGCCGAGATAGATCAGGATCGGCGCGGCGATGAAGATCGACGTATAGGTGCCGACCAGCACGACACCGAACATCATGACGGCGGTGAAGCTGTGAATCGCATTGCCGCCGAACAACAGCAGCGCCAGCAGCGCCAGCGTCACGGTGACGTGGGTGATGATCGAGCGCGACAGCGTCGAATTGATCGACTCATTGAGCAGTTCCGGCATCGGCATTTTCTTGTACCGCCGCAACATTTCACGAATACGGTCGTAGATGACGACCGTGTCGTTCAACGAATAACCCAAAATCGTCAACAGTGCGGCGATGCTGGTCAGGTCAAAGTCGACCTGGGTAATCGACATGAAACCGATCGTCAGCACGATATCGTGCACGTTGGCGATCATGGCGCCAAGTGCGAACTGCCATTCGAACCGGAACCAGAGATAAATCAGGATCGCCACGATAGCGAGCATCAGCCCCAGCATGCCGTAGGCGAGCAGTTCGCCGGAAACACGCGGTCCCACCACCTCGACGCGCCGGTACTCAACGGAATCGCCAAGCGCGCCACGAACCTTTTGGACCGCTTCCTGCTGCGCCGCATCGCCGCCGGGCTGTTCGGCAACCCTGATCAGTACTTCATCAGGACCGCCGAATTGCTGCAGCTGGACCTCACCGAGGCCCAGGCCACCAAGCGCCGCGCGCATCGAGGCAATGTCGGCAGTCCCAGATTTGGCACGGACCTCCATAAGCGTACCGCCCTTAAAGTCGATGCCGAAATTCAAACCGTGGGTGAAGAACAGAGTAATCGCGACAATCGAGAGTAGTGCCGAGATCGGGAAGCTGATGCGGCGAAAGCGCGTGAAATCGAAATGGGTGTTATCGGGCACGATCCGCAATGGCGGCAGGATGCCAAGCACACTGACCACGGTCAGCACGGCAACCAGAATGCCCAGCGCGATGAGAACGAAATAAGTCAAAGCCGCATTCCCCTAGATCGGCACGCTTTGCGGCCGCTTCCAACGCACCCACCACGCCACGATCAGGCGCGTGAGGGTAAAGGCGGTGAAAACCGTTGTGATGATGCCGATACCGAGTGTCACCGCAAAACCGCGGACCGGGCCGGTGCCGATGTAGAAGAGTACGGCGGCGGCAATAAAGGTCGTGATGTTCGAGTCAAGGATGGTGGAAAGCGCTCGCTTGAAGCCGGCGTCGATTGCGGAGATTGCATTGCGTCCGCCGCGAATCTCCTCGCGGATACGTTCGTAGATCAGAACGTTGGAGTTGACCGCAATACCCACCGTCAACACGATACCGGCGATGCCCGGCAGCGTGAGCGTGGCATTCAGCAGCGATAGAACGCCGAAGATCATTGCGACATTGATGGCGACCGCGACGTTGGCGATCAGACCGAACAGCCGGTAGGTCAAAAGCATGAACACGACGACCATGATCGAACCGACATAGGCCGCGAGTTTTCCCTTTTCGATCGAATCCTGACCAAGGCCCGGACCGACGGTGCGTTCCTCGATGACGGTGAGCGGCGCCGGCAGGGCACCTGCGCGCAGCAGGATCGCAAGTTCGTTGGCGGCTTGAACCGTGAAATTGCCCGAGATCTGCCCCGAACCTCCCGTGATTGGTTCACGGATTACGGGAGCGGAGATCACCTCGTTGTCCAGCACAATCGCAAAGGGTTGTCCGACATTCTCGGAGGTGGCTTGCGCGAATTTCCGTGAACCGGCCGAATTGAAACGAAATGTAACTATCGGTTCACCCGAGCGCTGATCGAATCCCGGTTGGGCATCGGTAAGCTCGCCGCCCGACACTAGTACCTGTTTCTTGATGACGTAGGGGACCTTCGGCGGTTGCGCGCTCATCAGGATTTCATCCTCCGGCGGCACTCGGCCCTGCGAGGCCTGATCCGGCGGCACCGCCGCATCGACCATGCGGAATTCCATTTTGGCAGTCTTGCCCAAAATGCGCTTGAGTTCGGTCGGGTCCTGCAAACCGGGGACCTGGACCAGGATACGGTCGGTGCCCTGGCGCTGGATCACAGGTTCGACCGTGCCAAGCTGGTTCACGCGGCGTTCGACGATTTGAATCGACTGCTCGATCGTCTGTCGGATACGGTCGGTGATGGCCGCCTGCGGAACGGTCAGACGAATGATGCCGCCACCGGCGTCGCTGACCTCAAGGCTGCGCTGGCCGCTCGACCCGAGCAAACCGCCAAGTGGCTGCGACAGCTCGCGCAGTTTTGCCAGCGCGGTTGGCACTTCGGTATCCCTGGAGACGCGCACCTCGACCGCGTCATTTCGAGCGTTCAGCCCGGTATAACCGATCTTCGCTTCCCGCAGCACGCGACGAACGTCGTCGCGCACCTGATCGAGTTTTTCCTTCCTGACATAATTCGAGTCGACTTCCAGCAGCAGATAGGAACCGCCCTGCAGATCGAGACCGAGCACCAGGTGGCGCTGCGCCCAGAGCGGCCAGGTCTTTACCCTGGCCTCTGGAAAGAAATTTGGTACCGCGCACAAGCACACCACCAGCGCCGTGAGGATAATCGCCAGCGCCTTCCACCGTGTGAAATACAACATTGAGTTGACCCGTCAGATCCCTGAGAATGCCGCGCCGGATGTCAGCCAGCGGCCGTCTCGTCCTTGGCGGTCTCCTTGGCCGGTTCCCCCTTGGCGCGAACGCCCGAGATCATCTGCCGCATCTGCCGGACGCGGACGCCGTCGGAAATTTCAAACTCGATCTGGTCGTCATCCACGACCTTTGTCACCTTGCCGACCAGGCCGCCCGAGGTGACCACGGTGTCACCGCGCCGGATGTTCTTGACCAGATCCGCGTGATCCCTGACCTTCTTCTGCTGCGGGCGCAAAATCAGGAAATACATGATCACGAAGATCAGCGCGAAAGGCAGCAGCGACATCAACATGCTGTTGGCATCGCTGCCGGCCGCGGCCTGTGCAAACGCAGGGGTAATCAACATTCGTGCAATCCTCGCGAGACGGGGATGAACCGCAAGGCGCGCTCGAGCGCCACCGGTCGGGTAATTTGGCGCGGAATATAGCGGCAGCGGTCCCAATTGCAACGGCGCCCGCATCCTCACTTGCACCGCTTGCGGCCATCTTTAAGGCCCGCTAAGGGTGCGTCGTAAGGAAAGCCCGAGATGTCGAGAAAGTCAGGTAAGGCAGCCTCCGGCCCGGCTTCAAAGGCTGTGCGCCACAAAATGCCGCAGTCCTTGGCCAAGCTGCCAAGGCGTGCGTCCGACCGCGATGCAGCGGAGAGGATTGCACACGCGCTCGAGGCCATTGCCATCCACCTTTCGGCAGCTTCTCCCGCTTCTGCAGTGTCCAGTTCGCTCGGCTCTGCCGACGCCTTCATTTGGCACCCCGACGGACGGCTGGCGCCGGTGCCCCGCGTCAGCCGCGTCGAAATCGGCCTGCTCAAGGGCATAGACCGGATGCGCGACATCCTTATCGAGAATACCGAACGCTTTGCGAACGGATTTCCCGCCAACAACGCCCTTCTTTGGGGGGCGCGGGGCATGGGCAAGTCCTCGCTGGTAAAGGCAGCCCATGCCAGCATCAACCTCAACCGCAAACCGGCCGACCGTCTCAAGTTGATCGAAATTCATCGTGAAGATATCGAGAGTTTGCCGGAGCTGATGGATCTGCTGCGCGGCTCGACTTTCCATTTCATCGTGTTCTGCGATGACCTATCCTTCGATGGCAACGATGCGTCATACAAGTCGCTCAAGGCCGTTCTGGAAGGCGGCATCGAGGGCCGTCCCGACAACGTCATCCTCTACGCCACTTCCAATCGTAGACACCTGCTTTCCCGCGAGATGATCGAGAACGAGCGATCAACTGCGATTAACCCCGGCGAAGCGGTCGAGGAAAAGGTATCGCTTTCCGACCGTTTCGGATTGTGGCTCGGCTTTCATCGCTGCAGCCAGGACGAGTACCTGGCTATGGTGAAAGGCTATTGCGATCACTACGGCATCAAGCTCGCCGAAGAAGAGCTTGAACGCGAAGCGCTGGAATGGTCGACCACGCGCGGTTCGCGTTCCGGCCGGGTCGCCTGGCAATTCACGCAGGAACTCGCTGGACGGCTGGGGGTACGATTGCGGAGCTAGGACCCGCTTTCCGAAGTTCGCGATCCTCAAATCGGCGACACCAGGCCTCAGCGCGCGAACTCTTAAGCGCCGTTGAGGAACTGAAGCGGATCGACCGGGGACGATCCCTTGCGGATTTCAAAATGGAGCTGGGGAGAGCCGACGTCGCCCGACTGACCGGATTTGGCGATGACCTGGCCGCGCTTGATGGTTTCGCCCCGCTTCACCAGGAGTTCGCTGGCATGAGCGTAAGCGGTGACGTAGCCGTTGGCGTGGCGGATCAGGATGAGGTTGCCGTAACCCTTCAGTTCGTTCCCCGAGTAGGCGACCACGCCATCTTCCGCCGCCTTCACGGGCGTGCCTTCCGGCACCGCAAGGTTGATCCCGTCATTGGCCTTGCCGTTGGTCTTGGCGCCGTAGCTGGTGATGACTTTGCCGCGGACGGGCCAGCGGAAGGTAGGCAGCGCCCCGGTCGCCTCGGCCGCCTTCACAGGTGTTTCGACCGGCGCCTCTTCAATCGGCGCCGACTGGGCCAGCCTTGCCTTCTGCTGGGGATCGCCCGCCAGCGACGCCATCTTGGTCGCGGGAGGTACCAGCACCGCCGGCTGTGCGACGGCGACCGCGGGTTGCGTGGTTGGCGCCACTGCGGCTGCGCTCGCCGGGACGGTGATCTTCGTGCCGAGGCGAAGTCTGGCGGTCTTGTCGATGCCGTTGGCACGGGCAAGCTCAGCCACTGAAACATGATAACGGCGCGATATGCCAAGCAGGGTATCGCCGCGGTTGACGACATGGACGGAAGCCGGCGCGGCTGCAGCCATCACCGGCCTGGTCGCTGGGGCCGCTTGCGCGGGCGCCGCAACGACCGCGCTGGAATGCGGAATGATCAACTGTTGGCCGGGCGAAAGGGCGCGCGGTCCCTTGTATCCGTTGGCCTGCAGGATTGCGGCCGGCGTCACATTGTACCGGCGCGCGAGGACTTCCAGCGTGTCGCTCGTGCCGACAATGATGGTGGTGCCTTGGCTCGAACCTTGGGCCGGGTTGCGCGCCGCGATCGACCGGGGAACGGTCCCTGTCGTTTCGATCGGGCGATTTGGCGGAGCGTAGGAGGCTACTCCGCGCCCTCCTCCAGATACGCCGCTTGGCGGATAAGACTGCGGAGCAGCGATGGCGGGCGGAAGGCTCTGCGACTGATATTGCGGCTGCGGACGTGAATTTTGCGGGCGCTCGGGGGCCTGAACCGAGGCCGTGGCATCAGGCTGGGAGGCAAAGGGATTTTGGCCGAATCGGGTCGACGTATCAGCGCTGCAGCCGGCAAATCCGATCGAAACAAGCGCCAGCACCGCGACGGACGGTACGCGACGCGAGCAAAGCAACTCGACGACCCGGGACATGGTTACTCACTCGTACGCGACAAGATACTGTTTTGAGTAAACACGTAGCGAGTAAACAACCGCTTAAACCGGAGATAAGACGTTGGCGGAACAGCCGATCCACGTTTTCACAGTTCGCGGGCGATGCCGTGCAGTGCCGGCACGAAACGCACGTCAACCAGTTCTTTTCGCTCGATGCCGCTGCCGGTTTGGACCAGCCGAACCAGGGTCTGAGTGCCATTGGGCGGTCCAACCGGGGCGATCAAGACGCCTCCCGGTTCGAGCCGCTGTGTGAGCGCGTCGGGCAGTTCCTCCATCGCCGCGGTAACAATGATACGGTGGAAATCGCCCGCCTCGGGAGGTACGTCATAGCCATCCCCCAGCATCACCTCGACATTGTTGCAGCCGAGCTTCTTCAGCCGCGTCCGTGCCTGGTCGGCCAATGTCCGATATCGCTCCATGGTTAAAACCTCCTGGCAAAGCCTTGACAGGATGGCGGCCTGATAACCCGAGCCCGTACCGATTTCCAGAACCCGGTGATCCCTTTGCAGTTGCAATTGTTCGGTCATGTAGGCCACCACGAAGGGCTGGCTGATGGTCTGCCCGCAGGCGATGCCGAGCGCGCTGTCGCGGTAGGCCTCGGCACGATCGACCGCTTCAACGAACATTTCGCGCGGAATCTCTTCCATGGCGCGCAGCACGGCCTGATCGCTAATGCCGCGGCGTCGCAGGCTGAGCTGAAACATCATTTTTTCGGGCGGATTCTGGGTATTCGACATGAGAGCCCCGTGAAGCGGAATCGGGACACTAGCAAAAATAATCTACTGGAGCGGGTTTGGATTTGCCGTTCGCATTTACGACCCGCAGCGATTTCAAAGCGAATGCCAAATCCACGAGCCGCAGAACCCGTTCCCGTCGCGGAACCCGATCCACGCCCCTCGGGTTTACCGGCCGGCCGGATCGGGCAACCAGGCGAGCAGGGTTGACCCGGGACCGTGGCTCCGGTCGACATCTTAGGATTGCGCCGCTTGTCGTTATTTGCAAACCTCTGGTTTTGGGAAGGGCAAGGATTCCTCTGATGACAAAGCGCCCGGCAGGGAGTTCCGTTTTCCTCGTCGAGGATGAGGTCATGATCCGGATGATGGTTGCCGACATGCTTCAGGAGCTTGGCTATAGAGTTGCCGCCGAAGCAGGTGAAATCAACGAGGCCATCAGACTGGCACAATCCACCGACTTCGACCTTGCTATCCTGGACGTCAACGTCAACGGCAAGGTGATTTCACCGGTGGCCGACCTGATAAGGGCGCGCAACCTCCCCTTCATTTTTGCGACCGGCTACGGCTCCTCCGGCCTCCCCGAGGAGTACCGCGACCGCCCTGCGCTTCAAAAACCTTTCCAGATCGAAACGCTGGCGCGGGTTATCGACAATACGCTGAATAGCACGGCGGCTTAAGGTTCAGACAGCAACGCCGGATCAGGCTCGGAAACGGCGCTGCTACTTCAGCGTTGCCGTCAACGCGTCAGAAAATGCCTCATCGGTGCGATCAAGCCGCAACGGTGTCACCGATACATAGCTGGACGCCAGCGCCCAGAGATCCGTACCCGCGGCAGGCACATCGGCCTGCGCCAGCCGCTCGAACCCGATCCAGAAATACGGATTGCCGCGGCCATCGCGCCGCTGATCGACCTTGAGGAACCCGAGATTGCGCTTGCCCTGTCTGGTCACGCGCACGCCTGCGACTTCCCCGGGAGCGCAGGCCGGAAAATTGACGTTGATCACGGTGTCCTTGGGCACCCCGGCATCGATCACCTTGCGGATGATTGCCGGGCCGAAATGCAGCGCCGTTTCCCAGAGGGGTTTTTCGCGCGACTCCAGCGTAAATTCCTGTGACAGCGCGAAGGACGGCAGGCCAAGGATCGTGCCCTCCAGCGCGCCCGCGATTGTGCCGGAATAGACGACGTCCTCGGCGACGTTGCGGCCCTTGTTGACGCCCGAGAGCACGAGATCCGGCAGTTTTTTGCCGAGGATGTGCCGAGCACCCATGATGACGCAATCGGTCGGCGTACCTCGCACGGCGAAGTGGCGCGGGCCCACCTCCCGCAGCCGGAGCGGATCGTTGAGAGAAAGCGAATGCGAGACGCCGGATTGATCGAGTTCCGGCGCCACGATCCAGACGTCATCCGACAGTGCCTGTGCGATTTGCTCGACGATTTTCAGGCCGGGAGCATGGATGCCGTCGTCGTTGGTGCACAGGATTCGCATTGCAGGGGGGCTCTCTTCGATCGATTCTTCATCGGCCGGAGCGCCGTATTATCCGGCTATCGCGATTGAGGCAAACCTGTTGTTTTGGATAATTTTCCTCAACCTTCTCAGGCCCTTTGCCGATTTGTCGGCAACGCGGATTTCCCGGCAATGTCGCTTTTCGAAAACGTCGCGCGGCGCGGTCGCGCGCGGTGTTCGAAACAAGGCTATTTATCGTCGCCGGGCACGCCGAGACGGGTACGAACGCGCCATACCTGAACAAATCTGGCCAAACCCCTCCCCCTCGCCTGGCGCTCTTCGATCACAGGCCTCGACAGGTTTGTGGGCCGAACCTCGTTCTCTTTCTCCGGCAGCTCCGAGCTTCGTGGCGGCTCGGGAAAGTATTTGCGCGCGACGGCGACAGCCTTTGCGAAATCCTCCGCATTCAGCCACGTCTGCGCGCGCAAATTGTCCTGCACGCCCTCATCCCAGAGCTTTGATCCCTCGATGTCAAATTGGCCCTTCTGCTTTTGATCGCAGGCCTGGATGCCGTAGCCGGTGACAGCCCATTGCCTCCCTACCCAGTAGATGTCGCGATGCAGAGCCATTGCGAATTGCCGTCTTCTTCCAGGGGCGCCGTCGCGCGAAGCGTCCGTCCAGCACTCGCGGCGGCAGGATGCGAGGATAACTGCAAGCGACGGGTTCGCAACATGGAACACGCCGCAGCCTCGGCCAAAGCCATTCCTCCGAGACCCGACGATCTAGTGTCTTGACGCGTCTTCTTCACGGCAACCGTGGCGCTCGAAAATGCCATGGTCACTTCTCGGCAGCGACGAGCTTCATTCCACCCATATAGGGCTGCAGCACGTCCGGAACCGCGATCGAACCATCCGCCTGTTGATAGGTTTCCATGATCGCGATCAACGCGCGGCCGACCGCGGTTCCCGAACCGTTGAGCGTATGCACGAAGCGCGGTTTGCCATCGCTTGCGCGATAGCGGGCGTCCATGCGGCGAGCCTGGAATTCGCCGCATACCGAGCAACTCGAAATTTCCCTGAAAGCGCCGCCGTCGCCCTGGCCCGGCATCCAGACCTCGATATCGTAGGTCTTTTGCGCCGAAAATCCCATGTCGCCCGCACACAGCGTCATCACGCGATAATGCAGATCAAGCTGACGCAAGACTTCCTCGGCACAGGCGAGCATGCGCTCGTGTTCGTCTCGGCTGGTTTGCGGCGTCGTGATCGAGACCAGTTCGACTTTGGTGAATTGATGCTGGCGGATCATGCCGCGGGTGTCGCGCCCCGCGGCTCCCGCTTCGGCGCGGAAACACGGCGTCAGCGCGGTCAGGCGCAGCGGCAATTCTTTCTCATCGACGATGGATTCGCGAACGAGATTGGTGAGGGGAACTTCGGCGGTCGGGATGAGGCCAAGGCGCTCGGTTCTCAACTTTGACAAGTGTCCCTCGGGTGCGTCACCGGCGGCCAGCAGTTCGCCCTTGATGGCCCAAAACTGATCGTCTTCGAACTTCGGCAACTGTCCGGTGCCGTACATGACATCGTTGCGGACAAGGAGCGGGGGATTGATTTCGGTATAGCCGTGCTCATTGGTGTGGAGATCGAGCATGAATTGCCCGATCGCGCGCTCAAGTCGCGCAAGACCCTTTTTCAGCACTACGAAGCGTGCGCCGCTCAGCTTCGCCGCGGTTTCAAAATCCATGAAACCAAGCGCGCCGCCGAGGTCGTCATGTGGCTTTGGTGTAAAGGCGTAGTCGCGCGCTGCGCCGAATACGTGATGCTGCACGTTGCCATGTTCGTCGACGCCGTCGGGGACGTCGTCGGACGGCAAGTTGGGAATCGCGGCCAATTCCCTGTTTAGTTCTTCGTCCGCGCTCTTTGCCGCCAGCTCGAGGTCCGGCAACAAAACCTTGAGTTCGGCAACCTCGGCCATCAATTTCTCGGCGCGCGAACTATCCTTTGCCTTCTTGGCATCGCCGATTTCCTTTGACGCAGCGTTGCGACGCGCTTGCGATTGCTCCGACTTGAGGATCGCCGCGCGCCGTTTTTCGTCGATCGTCAGCAGCGTCCCGGACATCGGCCGCAATCCGCGGCGTTTCAGGCCGGCGTCGAAGGCGTCAGGATTATCGCGAATCCACTTGATGTCGTGCATGGGGAATTGGTCTCGTCATTTTCGTCAAATGCCAACGGCAAACGTTGACATACAACGTTATGAGGCGCTGCGCAGCACATTCGTCAGCGCCAGCGAAAGCGGGCCGATCCAGTATTCCAGAGCAGGACGAGGACGCGCGAGGCCGCAGCGCACTGGACTCCGCTTTCCCGGTGTATGACGAGCGAACAAGCGGCCGCTTCGCCCCTTACTCGGCCGGCGTCGGATCGGGCGGCGAGCTCGCCGGCGGCGGCGTGGCCGTCGAGGCTTTCGCCGTCGTAGCGCTCTTTTCGACCATGCGCACGGCGATGATCGAACCTTCATAGAGCGCCAACAAGGGCAAGGCGAGCGAGGCCTGGCTCAGGACGTCGGGCGGCGTCAGCACGGCGGCGATGATGAAGGCCACTACGATGAAATACCGCCGCTTTTCGCGCAACTGTTTCGAGGTGATGATGCCGATCCGGCCCAGAAGCGTCAGGATTACCGGGAGCTGAAACGCGATGCCGAACGCAAAGATCAGCGACATCATCAGGGACAGATATTCGCCAACTTTTGGCAGAAGCTGGATCTGGGCACTCTCCGGGCCACCGAGCTGCTGCATGCCGAGCGAAAAACGCACCAGCATCGGCAACACCACGAAATAGACCAGTAGCGATCCCAGCAGGAAGAAAACCGGCGTCGCGATCAGGTAAGGCAAGAAGGCGCTGCGCTCGTGCTTGTAAAGGCCGGGCGCCACGAACTTGTAAATTTGCGTCGCCACGATCGGAAACGAGATGAAACCGGCGCCGAACAGTGCCAATTTCAGCTGGGTGATGAAATATTCGAGCAGCGCGGTGTAGATGAACTTGGAATTTTCAGCCCCGGCAACCCACACGAACGGCCATACCAGCACGTTGTAGATCTGCTTGGCGAAGAAAAAACAGAAGATGAAGGCGACGCCGAAGCCGAGCAGCGCCTTGATCAGGCGCGAGCGCAACTCGATCAAATGATCCATCAACGGGGCCTTGCTGGCCTCGATGTCTTCGTCGCTCATGACGCTTTGCTATCCCGTGGGACTTCCGCCCCGAGGGCCACCGTGCGGGTATCGGGGGTGACGGCCTCCGGTTCTGCTTCCGCCGTAATCGCCAGCGGCTGGGAGACCTCCGCGTGGGCCTCCGCCTCGGCCTGGACGTTGGTGGATGCTGGAGCGGACGAAGCGGCTTCCGCGGTCGCCGTGGGCTTGTCGATGTCTTCGATGCTGAGAGCGGAGGCGACGTCTTTCTGCAAGCCGGTCATCACATTGCCGCTCGCAAAGCCGGTCGCAGCTTCCCTGACCTCGTCAAAACTTTTTTTGAGGTCGGCCATCTCGGCCTCGCGCATCGCCTCCTGAAACTGGCCCTGGAATTCCGCGGCCATTTTGCGGGCCTTGCCCATCCATTGTCCGACCGTGCGCAGCACGCCTGGCAGTTCCTTGGGCCCGATGGCAATGAGCGCGACAACCGCGATGATGGCGAATTCACTCCACGAAATGTCAAACATGAAAGATTCCCGACGATGCCGGCCATCACAAAATCGCAGCCGCTCGCGCCTTTTTCTCAACCGGTCTCGCCGCTCGCCCTTGCAAGATCAAGGCGCCGCCAGAGGTTTTAAGCGAAAACGTGCCGCCGGGATGCTTAGACAGCCTTGCTGCCGACATCCGAACGCGCCGCCGCAGAAGGCGAGGCGCTATGATCGATCGACTTTACGGGCTCGGTCTTTTCTGCAGTCTTTTCATCGTCCTGCATGCCCTTCTTGAAGGCCTTGATGCCCTGCGCAACATCTCCCATCAGATCGGAAATCTTGCCGCGACCGAACAGCAGCAGGACGACTGCGATCACGACGATCCAGTGCCAAATGCTAAGCGAACCCATCCTGCAACCCTCCAAACACATGCGAGGTTTCAAACCCCGCTTATCGTGATCGGAAAGTAGGCTCAGGAGGTGTCAAAAACAAGGACTTAAGCCGCGCAAATCCATGTTACGCGGCCAAGCGTTAATATGCCGCCCAGGCAAGCATCAGGCTGCAGCGATCGGGCTTATCCGCCAGTTTTCCTGCTGCTCTTTCTGCCTGATCTCCTGCTTAATTTCCCTGGCCTTTTTCCGGCTCAACCGCCGGACCCAGAACCAGTTCCAGGTCGCCGGGCTCCAGCGGATCCTCATCGTCGCGCAAGGCCGGGTCATCGGAGGGTGCTGGCACGCTGAATCCGGATGGCAAGCGCGAATCGAGCAAGCCGGTACCCTTCAGTTCTTCAAGGCCCGGCAGATCGCCGAGCGCTTCCAGACTGAACTGCGACAGAAAGGCCTCGGTCGTTCCGAAGGTCAGCGGCCGGCCCGGCGTCTTGCGGCGGCCGCGCGGGCGAATCCAGCCGGTCTCAAGCAGAACGTCCAACGTCCCCTTCGACGTGACCACGCCGCGGATCTCCTCGATCTCCGCGCGTGTCACGGGTTGATGATAGGCAATGATGGCAAGCATCTCGATCGCGGCGCGCGACAATCGCCGCGTTTCCGTGCTCTCCCGCGTCATCAGCCAGGACAGGTCGCCGGCCGTGCGGAACGTCCATTTATTGGCCACGCGGACGAGGTTGACCCCGCGCGGGGCATAGTCCGCCTGAAGCTGCGCCAGCGCGGCCTTGACATCAACGCCTTCGGGCAATCGCTTGGCAAGGGTCGCCTGGTCGAGCGGTTCGGCAGACGCAAACAACAGCGCTTCCAACAAGCGCAGTTCCTCCGGCCGCGCCTGCGGATTCACCGCCTCATCCTCGGCATCGACTTTGCGTTTCTCAGCCAGGCTTGCCATGGCACGGTCTCCTTCACTTACTCGCCCGACGCATCCGGCGTGGGCATCGCGTCCGGAACTGGTTGTGGCGGACGCTTTCGAAAATATAGCGGTGCAAATGGCTCTTTCTGGTGCAATTCGACCTCGCCTTCCCTGACCAGTTCAAGCGCTGCGGCGAAACTGGAGGCGAAAACAGTAGCCTTCTGCGAGGGATCGACGACGTAACTGATGAGGTATTCGTCGAGGCGGCTCCAGTCTTCAGCCATTCCGACGAGCCGCTCGAGCGATGCCCGCGCCTCGCTCAGCGACCAGACCGTTCGCTTGGCCAGATGTACCGAGGCCAGCACCCGCTGCTGACGCTGAACGGTATAGGCCGTGAGCAAGTCGAAAAGCGTCGCGGTGTATTTGGGATGACGAATTTCGGCGATGGTTTCGGGATTGCCGCGCGGGAATATATCGCGCTGCAATTGCGGGCGGTTCATCAGGCGGTTGGAGGCCTCACGTATGGCCTCGAGCCTGCGAAGCCGGTTGGCAAGCGCAGTCGCCATTTCCTCCGCACTCGGTCCCTCCTCCTCGGCAGGTTCGGGTAGCAGCAGTCGCGATTTGAGAAAGGCGAGCCAAGCTGCCATCACCAGATAGTCGGCGGCAAGTTCCAGGCGGATTTTCCGGGCGGCTTCGATGAACTTCAGATACTGATCGGCCAACGCCAGGATGGAAATTTTCGCAAGATCGACCTTTTGTTGCCTTGCAAGCGCAAGCAACAGGTCGAGCGGGCCTTCATAGCCATCAACATCGACGACGAGCGAGGGCTCGTCGGCGGCAAGTTCGGCCGGCCGTCCTGTTTCAAACAACAGAATCTCAGCGGTCATGCGCCTAACGTCCCTGCCTTGCGTATCATCGCATCGAGCTCCGCTCGCCCCTGGATCCGGTCAAACGGCCGCGGCGCCTTGCGTGACGCCAGAGCCCGCTCGGCGCGCTCCAGCGCCCTGCCCGACAATTCAGGCGTCTCGGCGGCGACTTCACGCATTTCGTCGAGCCTGCCGTTGCAGTGCAGGACCAGGTCGCAACCTGCTGAAAAAACGGCCCTGGTCCGCTCGGCGATCGATCCCGAAAGTGCATTCATGGACACGTCATCACTCATCAACAAACCCTGGAACCCGATCGCGCCGCGAATCACCTGCCCGATGATTGTCGCAGAAGTCGTGGCCGGTTGAACGGGGTCGAGCGCGCTAAACACAACATGTGCGGTCATCGCCATTGGCAGGTCGGCAAGAGGCCTGAACGCTGCAAAATCAGTCCGTTCGAGTTCATCCTTGACAGTTTTGACCTCGGGAAGCCTGAAGTGGCTATCTGTCGTTGCCCGGCCGTGCCCCGGTATGTGCTTGAGTACCGGTAAAATACCACCCATCTCCAGTCCTTCGGTGACTGCTCGGGCAATGGCGGCAACCTTGTCCGGCCTTGCTCCATAAGCCCGGTCGCCAATCACGGTATCGGCTCCAGGAACAGGAACATCCGCCAGCGGTAAACAATCGACGTTTATTCCAAGTTCCCAGAGATCGGCGGCTATCGACCGCGCGCTCAGCCGCGCGGCCGCAAGTCCAAGCAAGGGATCCTCGTCATAGAGCGCACCGAAAAGCGCTCCCGCAGGATAGACGGGCCAGTACGGCGGACCGAGACGCTGGACCCGACCGCCTTCCTGGTCGATCAGCACCGGCGCATCCGAAATGACGGCCAGATTTTTCAATTCCTGAACTAAAAGAGCAACCTGCCTTGGGCTTTCGATGTTCCGTTTGAACAGGATAAATCCCCACGGCCGCTCATGCCGGATGAACTCGCGCTCCGCGGCGTTCAGCTCCGGTCCGGATACTCCTGTGATGAACGCTCGGGCCTGCATCGGCGCGGCTTAGCCCCCCGCAGCCTCAGGGGTCAACAAGGCTCCCCAAATCTGGCCCCTAATTCCTTTGGATGACGCATTGCCCGCCGGCCGATTTCAGGCTGCCGCAGAATTGCGACGCTTCCTCGGACGAACCGAAGGGGCCGACCATGGCCCGGTAGTACACGCCCTTGTCCCCGAGATCGGCGCGCTTGATGAGTGGCGAGCGGGACCCGAGCACGGAGGGGAACTTGCCCTGCAGCGCCTTGTAGGAAGCCTGCGCATCGGCCTCGCTGCGTTGCGATGAAACTTGCACGAGATATCCGCCGCCCGTTGCCGGGGTTGGGTTGGCACCTGGGTTCGCGCTCGAGCCGGGAACGCTCTGGGCGGGATTGACCGCAGCGGTCTGGATCGGCGGCTCTGCAGCTGTCGGCTGACTCTGCGGCGCCAGCGACAATGGCGTGCTGGCGTTGGCCGCGTTGGCCGCCGATGCCGTTCGCGAAGCGGGTACCGCGGTTCGCGCTGCCGGCTTTGCTGTGGCTGACGGGGTTGCCGGCGACGGCACGGTAGCCGGCGCAGCGTCCGCCTGGTCACCCCGGACGGGAAACGTTCGGATCTTTCGAGGTTCGTTATTGGAGAGCGTGCCGTTACCGGCGGCAGGCGAAGTGCCGGGCGCCACGCTCGCCGTCGAGGGCGGATTGATGTTCGGGTTCACGGGGGGAAACACCACCCGCGGCCCCGACCGCGCGTTAACATCGACCGGAGTTTCCTCACGCGGAACGATTTTCTCGTTACCGTCGCCGCTCACCATCCGGTCCGGTACCTTGGCGCTGGCGCCGGCATCACTGGGAGCCGGGATGACTTTGGTTGGAGCAGCATCCGCCCTGATGATCGGGGGCTCGCCTGTTCGCCCCGAACCCATATAGGTGCGGTACGCATAGGCACCCCCCACACCAAACACGGCCAAGGCGAATACGGCGAAAACGACCGCCAGGCGGCCGCGACGCTTCGGCTCAGCTTCGCTGTCGGCATAGTCGTCCTGATAGTCATAGGCATCGTCAGCGTAGGCTTGATCGGGCGGGTCGCTTTGGGCGCCAGCGTCCTGCTCGCCGTACAGCGTGTCATCGTAGCGCGAAAGATCAGGCTCCCGATCCGGATCAACGTACGACTGGTCGTAATCCTGATCCTGTTCGGGCGCCGGGTTTGAGGTCGCGTAGCGGTGCAGCGGGTGGAGCGCTATAATGATCCTGCTGCGGCTGCGGCTGCACTGGTACGTCGCGGTTAGCGCGCTGCATCCATGCAGGCGGACCCGGCGGTGCGCTCTCGTCCGTTTCCGCCTCCTCGGACGGGTCGAACTGATCTTGCTGATCGTAAAACTCGTAGGGATCGGATTGCCTTTGCCGTGGCTGTACCTGCAGGTTGGCCCGTCCCATTGTGCCGAGCGGATCGGTCTGGCCGATCAGTCGCGCGAGCTCTGCGAGTGGGTCGCTTTCGGCGTTGGCCGAGGCGCGCGAAGCGTTGCCACCGTAGTTTTGTTCGGCTTGAAAAGGCCTCTTCTGATATCGATCAGCCATCGTGATGATGCGTCCCCATCGGGAAAGCCGCCAACCCGCTTATTATCAACGAACCGGCCCTTCGCCGGATGCCACTCGCAAAATCCCCCAGAACCCCGGGAGTGGCGCCATATTACCGCATCTCGTCCGGAGCATCGACGCCGAGAACGGCTAGCCCGGATGCCAAAACCGATACCACGCCCTGAACCAAAGCTAGTCGGGCTTTTGTCATCTCAGCATCATTATTGATAATGAAGCGTAAATAGGGCAAATCGCGCCCCCTTGTCCACAAGGCGTGAAATTCGCTGGCCAGATCATACAGGTAAAAAGCGATTCGGTGAGGTTCGTGTGCCAAAGCGGCCGCCTCCACCGTCCGAGGGTAAAGTGCCAGCCGTTTCAGGAGGTCGAGCTCCGCCGGGTCGCTCAGCCGGTGCAGCGCCGCATCGGCGAGGAAAGCAGCCCGGGTTCTGCTCTGTTCCGGCAGCTCCGGGATCACCTCCCGCGCGTTGCGGAATACCGAGTGGCCCCTCGCGTGCCCGTACTGAACGTAAAAAACCGGGTTTTCCCGCGACTGCTCGATCACCTTGGCGAGGTCGAAATCGAGAACCGCATCGTTCTTTCGGTACAACATCATGAAGCGGACCGCGTCCTTGCCGACCTCGTCGACCACCTCGCGCAGCGTGACGAAATCGCCCGAGCGCTTCGACATCTTCACCGGCTCGCCGCCACGGAGCAGCTTGACGAGCTGCACGATCTTCACGTCGAGCGTAGCCTGACCCGCTGTGACGGCCTTGATCGCAGCTTCCACCCGCTTCACGTAACCGCCGTGATCTGCCCCCCAGACATCGACGAGGTTGCGGAAGCCGCGATCGAATTTGTCCCGGTGGTAGGCGATATCAGAGGCAAAATAGGTGTAGGAGCCATCGGACTTGATCAGCGGGCGATCGACGTCATCGCCGAACGCCGTGGCACGAAACAGCGTTTGCTCGCGGTCCTCGTAGTCCTCGATCGCTGCGCCTTTCGGCGGAGGCAGACGGCCATCGTAGATGTCTCCCTTGGCACGCAGAAAATCGATGGTCTGCGCGACGCGGTTGTTTCCACCTTCGATCAGCGACCTCTCCGAGAAAAAAACGTCGTGCCTGATGTTGAGGGCCGCGAGATCGCCCTTGATCGCGTCCATCATCATGGCGATTGCCTTGGCGCGCACGCGTGGCAACCATTGGCTCTCCGGCATGCCCAATAGCTGGTCGCCATATTCGGCCGCCAGCGCTTGCCCGACGGGCTTCAAATAATCGCCGGGATAAAGCCCTTCCGGAATTTCGCCGATGCTATGGCCCAGCGCCTCGCGATAGCGAAGCAATGCCGAGCGGGCGAGGACATCGACCTGGGCGCCGGCGTCGTTGATGTAGTACTCGCGCGTGACGTCGTAGCCCGCGAACTGGAGCAGGCTTGCCAGGGCGTCGCCGAACACGGCGCCCCGGCAATGCCCGACATGCATCGGGCCAGTCGGATTGGCCGAGACGTACTCGACATTGACCTTCTCGCGGGCCCCGATCGTGCTTTGCCCATACGCATTGCCTTGCCGCAAAACCGCACGCAGCGTGTCGGCCCACGCCAAGGGCTTCAAGGCAAGATTGATGAATCCGGGACCGGCAACCTCGACCGCGGCAATCAGGTCGTCGGCGCGCAGCCGTTCTGCAATCTTTTCGGCGAGGTCGCGCGGTTTCGTTTTGGCTTCCCTAGCAAGCACCATTGCAGCGTTGGTCGCCATGTCGCCGTGGGTCGGGTCCTTGGGTGGTTCTACCACCACGCGCGACAAATCGGCTGCGGTCCCGAGTTCAAGAGCACAGGCCGCGCGAACGCGCGTCAGCACGTCGGCAAAGAGATGTTGCGTCGAGGGTTCGTCGGCCATGGTCGCCGCCTAACGCAAATCCGGCGTCGAGTCAAAAAGCCGCTGATGTTCGGTCAGCGCGAAGCGATCGGTCATTCCGGCGATGAAGTTGCCGATCCGTCGCGCCCGTTCGGTCTCCGTCTCGGGGCTGCCTTCCTGCGGCAACCATTCTGCCGGCAAGGCGGCCGAATTGTTCTGGTAGCGCGCGAACAGATCGAACAGGATCTGCCCGGCGTCCCTCATTACCCGCATGACCCTGTCATGCCGGTACATCCGCTGCCTCAGGAACGCCTTGATCTCGGCATCGGCCTCCGCCACCTCGAGCGGGAATGCGACCAGCGCATCGGCATTGTTGCGAACGTCGTCGGCGCGTGAGGGACGGGCACGCGAAAGGCGCTGCTCGGCTTCCAGGACCACGCCCGCGATCAGACACGAGATCAGTTCGCGCACCAGTTCAGCGCCACGCCTGCTTTCGTCGAGAGCCGGATAGAGCGCATCGATTTCGCCGATGATCTGCGCGACGAGCGGGATGGCCTTGAGATCGTCCACCCGAAACAGTCCGGCACGCAGGCCATCGTCGATGTCATGGGCGTCATAGGCAATGTCGTCCGAGATGGCTGCGACCTGCGCTTCGAGCGACGCAAAACTCCAAAGCCCGAGGTCATAGGTCCTGACGAAATCGGAAATGCCTGGGGGAACTCCGCGCTCGCGATAGCGTCCGATGGCGACGCCGTCACGCGCAGTCAGCGGGCCATTGTGCTTGACGATACCTTCGAGCGATTCCCAGGTCAGGTTGAGACCGTCGAATTCGGGATAGCGATGCTCGAGCGAGGTGACCACACGCAAGGTGTGCGCGTTATGATCAAACCCGCCATGCGCCTGCAGGCAGGCATCGAGCGCCTGCTCGCCCGCATGTCCGAACGGGGGATGGCCAAGGTCGTGGGCGAGCGCCAGGGTTTCGGTCAAATCCTCGTCCAGTCCAAGCCGACGGGCCAGGGCCCGCGCGATCTGCGCAACTTCCAGCGAATGGGTAAGCCGCGTGCGGTAGTGATCTCCCTCGTGGAACACGAAGACCTGTGTCTTATGCTTCAGGCGGCGGAATGCCGTGGAATGAATGACCCGGTCGCAGTCGCGCCTGAACGGGCTGCGGGTCCTGCTTGGCGGCTCGAGGAATTGCCGCCCCCGACTGCGGTCGGGATCGCAGGCATAGACCGAGCGAGGGGCTGCCATTCCAACTGACACGGGGTATTCATCTCCTAAAAGGTTTGATTCCGCTGCCCGGCGCACTTAACTATGCTTTGTGCGGGATACCAGATAAATTGGTTTGAACGTCCCGCATTCGGAGACCTGAAGCCATGACCACAGCCGTCACCATCAGCGAGCGGGCAGCCCGCCGCATTGGCGAAATCCTCAAGAACGAGGGCGGCGGCGCCATGCTGCGGATCAGCGTCGAGGGCGGTGGCTGTTCCGGTTTCCAGTACAAGTTCGATGTCGAGCACGCCCAGGCTGCCGATGATCTCGTGATTGCCCGCGACAGCGCGGTCGTGCTGGTCGATCCCGCCTCGGTCCCGTTTCTCGCGGGTTCGGAGGTTGATTTCGTCGATGACCTGATCGGGGCGTCGTTTCGGGTCGTCAATCCGAACGCAACGGCGTCCTGCGGCTGCGGCACCAGTTTCTCGATCTGAAAGCTGGATTCCCTTTAGATGCGCATCGCGACCTGGAACGTCAATTCGATCCGGCAGAGGATCGAGAATCTGATGACATGGCTGAAGGACTGCGCGCCCGACATCGTCTGTCTGCAGGAGATCAAATGCACCGACGAGGCATTCCCGCGGTTCGAGATCGAATCTCTCGGCTATAACGTCGTCACCCACGGGCAAAAGACCTTCAACGGCGTCGCGCTGCTGTCCAGGCTCCCGTTCGACGAGACCAGGTCCGGGCTCGCCGGCGACGACGAAGATACTCATGCGCGTTTTCTCGAGGGCGTGGTTACGCTCAAGCGCGGCGTGCTCCGCGTCGCCTGCCTGTATCTGCCCAATGGCAATCCGCCCGAGACCGAAAAATACCCGTACAAGCTCAAATGGATGTCGCGGCTTCTCGAGTACTCGAGCCAGCGACTTAAGGCAGAGGAACCGCTGGTACTGGCAGGTGACTTCAACGTGATCCCGTCGGCGGGGGACGTCCATAACCCAGCGGCCTGGGTCAATGACGCGCTGTTTCGAACCACCACGCGGGAGAGCTTTCAATCATTGCTGGGTCTCGGCCTGACCGACGCGTTGCGCGCGGTCACCGACGCCCCGGGCCAATACACGTTCTGGGATTATCAAGCCGGAGCCTGGCAGAAAAACCAGGGCTTGCGCATCGATCATCTGCTGCTGTCGCCGCAAGCAAGCGACCGTCTCGTCGACGCCGGCATTGATAGCTACGTGCGTGCCTGGGAGAAACCGTCGGACCACGTCCCGGTCTGGATCGACCTCGATCTGGAGGCGGCGTAAGCACGCTCGGCCGGCCCGCCTGCGCATCGCCAAGGATCAGTCCTTGCGGCCCTGCACCCAATGCTCCAGCATTTGCAGCGCCGTCGCGCGGTCGTCGTCGGAGGCTTTCGCAATTGCCTTGTTGTAGCTGTCCCTGATCCAGGTCTCATCTGGCGCTGCGCTATCGCGCGCCAGCGTCAGCCACATCAATCCGCGCGCGGCCTGACGCGGCAACTGCTCACCGTTGAACAGCATCTGACCGAGCAGGGCTTGCGCCTGGTGCTGGCCCTTCTGGGCGGCCAGACCAAGCCAGCGCGCGCCGTAGCGGAAGTCGTCACGCGACGCACTCGCGCTCTTCAGATAGAGCCGGGCAAGATCATACTGGGCATCGGCGTTTCCGAAATAGGAGGCGGCGTAGGAGAACATCTCCCGCGCCCGGTCGGGATCGGCCTTGACCTTCGAGTTCGGGATGCCGTTGAGGTAATATCGTCCCAGCGCGACGAAGGCGTTGGCCACGATCGTAGCTTGCGGCGCCGAGGGACTGTCTTCGGCATGGGCGTTGGCGATGCGGCTAAAATATTCGAACGCGCGCAGATCGTCCTGGGCGACGCCGTCCCCGTCCGCATACATCCGCCCCAATTTCCACTGCGCGATCGGATGACCGCCTTCGGCGGCGTATTGCAGGGAGGTGAGCGAGGAATCCGGGGTTGATTGGGGAATCGCCTTTTTCAACGCTGCAGCCGCCCCGGGCTGACCCGAGACCACCGGAATGGTCGCGTCCTGATTTACCGGCGCTCCGTCGAAGGCAAATCCCTCCGTCGCCACCGGCATGGCCCCTAAAATCAATACAAAAATGACACGCTCAAATATCCGCATAACACGTTTTCTCGTGCGCTCCGCCCGGGTGGGTCACGGCGCCTGATACCGCCGGCCCGACCTGCTGGGCATATTTCCACAGAACACCCGACGTATGGTTGGTCTCGCGAGGTCTCCATTTGGTTCTACGCTCGGCCAATTCCGCCTCGGTCAATTTTACGTTAAGGCTGCCGCCGACGGCGTCGATCTCGATGATGTCGCCGTCCTTCAGCAGCGCGATCGGCCCGCCGACGGCGGCTTCCGGCCCGACATGGCCGATGCAGAAGCCGCGGGTGGCGCCCGAGAAGCGGCCATCGGTGATCAGCGCGATCTTGCCGCCCATGCCCTGGCCGGTGAGCGCCGCCGTGGTCGACAGCATTTCGCGCATGCCGGGGCCGCCGCGCGGTCCCTCATAGCGGATGACGATGACCTCGCCTTCCCTGTAGGCCTTCTTCTGCACCGCCTCGAACGCATCCTCTTCGCGGTCAAAGCACCTCGCCGGACCGCTAAATCTGAGGTTGGACATCCCGGCGACCTTCACGATCGCACCCTCCGGCGCGAGATTTCCCTGCAATCCAACAACGCCACCGGTCACGGTGATCGGCTTGTCGGCGGGCCGCACCACGTCCTGGTGCGGATTCCATTTCACGCTCTTGAGATTCTCGGCGATCGTTCGGCCCGTGACCGTCAAACAGTCACCATGCAGGAAGCCGTTATCGAGCAGCGTCTTCATCAGAAGCGGGATGCCGCCAGCCTCGAACATATCTTTGGCGACATAACGACCGCCCGGCTTCAAATCCGCGACATAGGGTGTCTTTTTGAAGATTTCCGCCACGTCGAACAGGTCGAACCTGATGCCGGCCTCGTGCGCAATCGCCGGCAGGTGCAGCCCGCTGTTGGTCGATCCGCCGGAGGCGGCAACCACCGCCGCCGCGTTTTCCAGCGCCTTGCGCGTCACGATGTCGCGCGGACGGATGTTTGAGGCGATCAGCTCCATCACCTTCTCGCCGGCCGCCATGCAGAAGGAATCGCGGATCTCGTAAGGTGCCGGCGCACCGGCCGAATAGGGCAGCGCCAGCCCGATCGCCTCCGATACCGTCGCCATCGTGTTGGCAGTGAATTGTGCGCCGCATGCCCCCGCCGAGGGGCACGCCACCCGCTCGATCTCGTCGAGATCCTCATCCGACATCGCCCCCACCGAGTGCTTGCCGACCGCCTCGAACATGTCCTGCACCGTGACCTGCTGGCCGCGGAAATTGCCGGGCAGGATCGAGCCGCCGTAGATGAAGATCGACGGCACGTTCAGCCGCACCATCGCCATCATCATGCCCGGCAGCGACTTGTCGCAGCCCGCCAGCCCAACCAGCGCGTCATAGGCGTGGCCGCGCACCGTCAGCTCGACCGAATCGGCAATGCATTCGCGTGACGGCAACGACGAGCGCATGCCGTCATGGCCCATCGCCATGCCGTCCGTCACCGTGATGGTGCAGAATTCCCGCGGCGTGCCGCCACCCGAGGCCACCCCCTTCTTGACCGCCTGGGCCTGGCGCATCAGCGCGATGTTGCACGGCGCCGCCTCGTTCCAGCAGGACGCCACGCCCACAAACGGCTGATGGATCTGCGCCGTCGTCAGGCCCATCGCGTACAGATACGAGCGATGCGGCGCCCTCTCAGGCCCCTCCGTCACGTGCCGGCTCGGAAGTCTCTTCTTGATGCTGGTCTTGGCGTCCATCGCGAACCTGTTTCCCCAGCCATCTCTTGTGGGACCTGGGAAAAACTCCCATTGCCTTCGCGAGTGCCGTGGCCTTGAACTTACCCAAGATCATTTCGTCGAGGGGTGTGGCCAAAAAGCGGCGTAGGCAAGAACCGCCCTGAAAAAGGGTAAAATCCCGGGGTAGTGTGATCTTGGCGCAACTATCGTTGCCCGAGAGCCACCTTTTGTGGACAGGAAGGGGGTCAATCAAGGGCCCACCATTCGGATCGGCCTTTGCGCAACAGCCCGTCGGGTGTTCAATGACCGTCGATGTCCAGCCAAGGCGGTTGCGGCGGCGCGCAGGATTTGTACCGAGCGACGAATCGCGAAGCACTAAAGAGAAGCTGGCTCCAGAGGTTGCAGCTAAATGTTCAAGACCCGTCCATAGGCGTCCAGCACCGCTTCCTTCATCATTTCGGACAGCGTCGGATGCGGGAAGATGGTGTGCATCAGCTCTTCTTCTGTCGTCTCCAGGTTCATGGCGACCACGTACCCCTGGATCAGTTCGGTAACCTCGGCGCCGATCATGTGCGCGCCGAGTAACTGGCCGGTTTTCTTGTCGAACACCACCTTGACCAATCCCTGATCCTCGCCAAGCGCGATCGCCTTGCCGTTGCCGACGAATGGGAAGCGGCCGACGCGAATCTCGCGGCCCCCCTCTTTCGCCCTTGCTTCCGTGAGGCCGACGGAAGCGACCTGGGGATTGCAATAGGTACATCCGGGAATGAGGTTCTTGTCGGTCGGGTGCGGGTGCAGGCCCTTGATGGCCTCGACGCAGACGACGCCTTCATGCTCGGCCTTGTGGGCCAGCATCGGCGGACCGGCGACGTTGCCGATCGCGTAAATGCCCGGCACGTTGGTTTTGCCGTAGCCGTCAATCACGATGCAGCCGCGGTCGGTTTTGACGCCGACTTTTTCCAGACCGAGGTTTTCGATATTGCCGACCACGCCCACAGCCGAGATCACGCGCTCGAATTCGACTGTTTGCGGCTTCTTGCCGTCGTCGATGGTGGCGACCACGCTGTCGGTCCTTTTCTCGAGCTTTGTCACCTTGGTGCTGGTGAGGATCTTGATGCCGTCTTTTTCGAATCGCTTGCGCGCAAGGCCGGCAATTTCCGCGTCCTCAACAGGAAGGATCTGAGGCAGAACCTCGACCACGGTCGCCTCGGAGCCCATGGTGTGAAAGAAGGAAGCGAATTCGATCCCGATGGCGCCGGAGCCGACGACGAGGAGCGACTTCGGCATTCTGTCGGGCACCATCGCCTCGAAATAGGTCCAGACCAGCTTCTTGTCGGGCTCGAGCCCGGGCAGCACACGCGGCCGCGCGCCGGTGGCCAGAATGATGTGCTTGGCCTGATAGCTCCCCTCACCCAACGCCCCCTTCGGAGCTTCAACGGCGGATTTCTTCACCGTGATCTTGCCGGGGGCATCGATCGCGGCCTCGCCCCAGATGATCGTTACCTTGTTCTTCTTCATCAGGAAGCCGACGCCATCGTTCAGGCGTTTGGAGACGCCGCGCGAGCGCTGCACCACCGCCTTTGCATCGTAGGAGACCTTCTCGGCCGACAGGCCATAGCTCTTGGCGTGCTGCATGTAGTGAAAGATTTCGGCCGAGCGCAGCAGCGCCTTGGTCGGAATGCAACCCCAGTTGAGGCAGATGCCGCCAAGATAGGATTTTTCGACGATCGCGGTCTTGAAGCCGAGCTGCGAGGCGCGAATGGCGGTGACATAGCCCCCCGGACCGGAGCCGATGATGATGACGTTGAAGGATGTGTCGGCCATGGCTATTTGCTCGCTCTCGTCGTGCAACCGGACTGTTCACTCCCATCTTTGCGAGGAGCACTTGCGACGAAGCAATCCAGCCTGCCGGCGATGAAATGGATTGCTTCGCTGCGCTCGCAATGACGGCGACCCGTCACACCATCATCATGATCGGATTTTCGATCAGCGTCTTGAATGCCCCGATCAACTCGGCGCCAAGGGCACCATCGATCGCGCGATGATCGCATGACAAGGTCACGCTCATCATGGCCGCCGCTTCGATCTTGCCGTTGCGGACTACGGCGCGCTCCTCGCTGGTTCCGACCGCCAGGATCGTCGACTGCGGCGGATTGATCACGGCCGTGAAATGATTGATGCCGTACATGCCGAGATTGGAGATCGAGGTGGTGCCACCCTGATATTCCTCCGGCTTGAGCTTGCGCGCCCGCGCGCGCGCGGCAAAATCCTTCATCTCGTTGGAAATCGTCGACAGCGATTTGGTCTCGGCTTTGCGGATGATCGGCGTGATCAGACCGCCCGGCATCGCTACCGCGACCCCGATGTCGGAATGCTTGTGTTTGAGCATGCCGGATTCGGTCCAGCTCACGTTGCAGTCCGGAATTCGCTGCAGCGCGATCGCCATCGCCTTGATGACAAAATCGTTGACGGAAAGCTTGTAGAGCGGCTTCTTCTCCTTGTCCTTCGGCGCGGCCGCGTTGATTTCCTCGCGTGCAGCGAGCAGTTTGCCGACCTCGCAGTCCATTGTCAGATAGAAATGCGGAATGGTCTGCGCTGCGACGGTCAGCCGTTGCGCAATCGTACGCCGCATGCCGTCATGCGGCACGATCTCGTAGCTGCCCGGTTCGAACAGCGCGAGAATCTGCTTGTCCGAAATTGCCGGTGCAATCGCAGGCGCTGCCGCCGGCGCGGCCGCGGGCGCCTTCAACCCCTTGCCGGATTTGGCCTCCTCGACATCGCGGGCGATTACGCGGCCATGCGGTCCTGTCCCGTTGATGCGCGCGACGTTGATGCCGGCCTCCTTGGCAAGACGGCGAGCCAGCGGCGAGGAGAACGTCCGGGCATGGCCATTGGCTTGGGGCGCCGCAGCGGGGGCAGCGGATGGCGCAGGCTTCGCCGCAGGTGCCGGCACGACCGCGGGAGGCGGTGGCGGAGCGGCAGGTTTCGCGGCCGGCGCTTGCGCCGCCGGAGCAGCCTTCGGCGGCGGCGCGCTTGCTGCCGCGCCGGCCGACTTGACGTCCTCGCCATCGCCCGCAAGCACCGCAATCACATCGTTGACAGCCACATCCTGCGTGCCTTCGGGGACCAGGATCTTCGCGATGGTGCCCTCGTCAACCGCCTCGACCTCCATGGTCGCCTTGTCGGTCTCGATTTCAGCGATCACATCGCCGGACTTGACCTTGTCGCCCTCTTTCTTGAGCCACTTGGCAAGATTGCCCTTCTCCATCGTCGGTGACAGCGCGGGCATCAGAATGTTTATCGGCATACCGACCTCACAGGATATTTTGTCTTCCGTCTCGCCGAAAGCCAACCAAAAACCGTTTGGGTGTCACCGTCACCCGATGGAAGACCCGCCATCGGCTTCAGTTCCCGATATCACCCTGCCACAGGCGCTCATTCGCCGGGATAGATCGCCATCGCTTCATCATGTCGATCGATCGCTCGTCCTTTAGATCGATGTGTGGAATGCCGAATTGAGTCAGGATGTCCTTGCTCCCGGGGAACGTAACGGACTCGCCGATCACCAGAAGCGAAAGCTTGAACAGGCCGATTGCTCCGGCGCACATCGAGCAGGGTGACACCGTCGTGTACATGACGGTGTCATGGAAAGAAATCAGCCCCGCGTCGCGCATGCAGGACATCTCGCCGTGAAGGATGACATTATTTTCCTGCACCCTGCGGTTATGCCCGCGCGCGATGATTTTCTTGTTGCGCGTCAGAACGGCGCCGATCGGAAGTCCCCCTTCGGCAATGCCGATCTCGGCTTCCCGAATGGCCTCCGCCATGAGCTCGTAGTGATAGGGTTCGGCGCCCACAGCTAAGGCCCTTCTACCGGTAGCAAACGGCCTTGGCGGCCGCGACCACCTCGGCCACGGACGGCAATGCGAGCTTTTCGAGATTGGCGGCATAAGGCATCGGCACATCCTTGCCCGAGACCCGCGTCACTGGTGCGTCAAGATAGTCGAAGGCGTGCTCCATGATCCTCGCTGCGACCTCGGCTCCGACGCCGCACGGTTGCCAGCCTTCCTCGACGGTCACGGCCCGGCCGGTTTTCATCACCGAGGCGACGATCGCATCCGTGTCCAGCGGGCGCAGCGTGCGAAGGTCGACAACTTCGGCCTCGATGCCTTCCTTCGCCAACTCGTCTGCCGCTTTCAGCGAATAAGTCATTCCGTTCGACCACGAGATGATGGTGACGTGTCCGCCCTTTCGCACCACGCGGGCCTTGCCGATCGGGATCACATAATCATCGAGCTTGGGAACCTCCCCGGAGTGACCGTAAAGCATCTCGTTTTCGAGGAAGATCACCGGATTGGGATCGCGGATCGCGGCCTTCAGCAATCCCTTGTAATCGGCGGCCGAGAACGGTGCGATCACCTTGAGGCCCGGGATCTGCGCATACCAGGCGGAGTAATCCTGGCTGTGCTGGGCGGCGACGCGGGCGGCCGCGCCGTTGGGGCCACGGAACACGATCGAGCAACCCATCTGCCCGCCCGACATGTACAACGTCTTCGCCGCCGAGTTGATGATCTGGTCGATCGCCTGCATGGCGAAATTGAAGGTCATGAACTCGACGATAGGCTTGAGGCCGGCCATCGCCGCACCGACGCCAACGCCGGCAAAGCCATGTTCGGTGATCGGCGTATCGATGACGCGCCTTGCGCCAAATTCCTGCAGCAATCCCTGGCTGACCTTGTAGGCACCCTGATACTCGGCAACCTCCTCGCCCATGAGGAAGACGTTGGGATCGCGGCGCATCTCCTCGGCCATGGCGTCGCGCAGGGCTTCGCGGATGGTCATGGTCACCATTTGGGTGCCTTCGGGCACTTCGGGATCAGGTTCGGCGACAGCCTTGGGGGCGATCGGCGCCGGCGGCGCATGAATCATCGGCTTGCCCTCGCCGACCGGCGATCGCGACTCGGCTACTTCCTCCGCGACGGCTGGGGCGACCGGGGCTGCCTTCGGCGCCGGCGCCTTGGCAAGATCGGCAGCGCTCTCGCCGTCGGCCAGGATGGTCGCAATCGGCGTGTTGACCGCAACGTCTGCAGTGCCCTCGGGAATCAATATCTTGCCGAGGGTGCCTTCATCGGTGGCCTCGACTTCCATCGTTGCCTTGTCGGTTTCGATTTCGGCAATGACGTTGCCCGACTTGATCGGCTCGCCTTCCTTTTTCAGCCATTTGGCGAGGTTGCCCTTCTCCATGGTCGGCGAGAGCGCAGGCATCAATACTTGAATTGGCATATCAGCTCCGGAATTTCACTTCTTAGGCTGCGCGTTCATCGATAGACATCGGTATATAATTCCGACGGATCAGGTTCAGGGTCATGCTGGGCAAAGTCAGCTGCGGCATTGACGATCTCCCGCACCTCGGCGTCGATCTTCTTCAGCTCATCTTCGCTCATTTTCGCGGCAAGCAGGCGATTACGGACCTGCTCGATGGGGTCCTGATCGTGACGAATTTTGTCGACCTCCTCGCGGGTGCGATACTTCGCCGGATCCGACATCGAGTGGCCACGGTAGCGATAGGTCTGCATTTCCAGGATGAAGGGACCGTTGCCGGCGCGACACCAGGCGACGGCCTTGTCGCCGGCCGCCTTCACCGCGCGAACGTCCATGCCGTCGACCTGTTCGCCCGGAATATTGAAGGAGATGCCGCGCTTGGAAAAATCGGTCTGGGCGGAGGAGCGCGTCACCGAGGTGCCCATGGCGTAACGATTGTTCTCGATGACGTAGACGACCGGGAGCTTCCAAAGCTCCGCCATGTTGAAGCTTTCATAGACCTGCCCCTGGTTCGAGGCGCCGTCGCCGAAATAAGCCAGGCTGACGAAATCGTTGCCGCGATAGCGATCGGCGAACGCCAGTCCGGTACCGAGAGATACCTGCGCACCGACGATGCCATGGCCCCCGAAGAAATTTTTTTCCACGCTGAACATATGCATGGAGCCGCCCTTGCCCTTGGAATAGCCGCCGCGACGTCCGGTCAGTTCGGCCATCACGCCTTTGGCATCCATTCCGCAGGCCAGCATGTGCCCGTGATCACGGTATCCAGTTATGACCTGATCACCCCTCTTCAGCGCCATCTGCATGCCGACGACCACCGCTTCCTGGCCGATGTAGAGGTGGCAGAAGCCGCCAATTGCGCCCATTCCGTAGAGCTGACCCGCCTTTTCCTCGAAACGCCGGATCAAAAGCATGTCGCGCAGGGCAGTCAGCTCCTGTTCTCTCGTGAATTCCGGGAGGGGTTCGGCCCCGTTTCCCTTTTCCTGGGCTGGTTCTTTGGCGACGCTTTTCTTGAGGATTGCCATGGCGTTTCCGGATTGGGAGAGCGGTTGGTTCTTTCTCTAGCCCAACTCAAACCGCCATGAAAGCATTGCGTGAACTTGCTAAAGTCTCGCTATGCCGCATTGCAACGGCGGCCATACCATTTTCAGATCGCTTGCCGTGAATTTGTAAGGTCAATTAGGACTGACGGGTCGCACCAGGTCCCGCGGATTGGCGTAATCGAGCTGGTAGCGAGCGCGCTCGTCCAGCATGTCAGGATCGACCCGATCGGATCGCAGCAATGAAACGCGCTTCTCGTCTTCGGCTCGCTCCCGTTTCAGACGCGCGAGTTCCGATGTGAGCGCTATGATCTCCTGATCGAGTTCTTGACGTGCGTTGAGTCCATACTTTCCCGTGTAGGCATTGACGCCGAAATAACCGACCATTCCGGCCACCATCGTATAGAGGGCTATGCCGGTGAGAAATGATTTGAGGCGATTGCGCGAAACCATGGCCTAGTTTCCCGATTCCAAAGTTCGCATCGTTTTCCGGTATCCTCATTTGCGAATTTTGGAAACGAAGCGATAGCATGCTGCGGCCCGGTTAAGGGAGTGCTAACTCCCCGGAGCTCAACATGGGGCATGCCGATGCCTGCGCCAATCTATCTGGTTTGCCTGTCCACGAACGCTGCGAAAGCGTCGATATATTGCTGAAGCACCTTCTGCAGCGCCTCCTTGGTGAGTTGCCCCTTATCGTCGAACGCGTCGCCAACTGCGTTCAAGTAGATTTCCGGCTGGCCAAGGATCGGACCGGAAATGCCAGGCAAAATATTCTGCAGGTGCTTGGCCGCGCTGACGCCGCCCAGCGGTCCCGGCGAATTACTGACAATGCCTATCGGTTTGCCGAGGAAGGAGCTCTTGCCATAGGGTCGTGAGGCAACGTCAATGGCATTCTTCAGGATGCCGGGAATAGAGCGATTATATTCCGGCGTGACGAACAGCACCGCACTGGATTTCTGAATTTTCTCACGGAACGTCAGCCAGTCCGCCGGCGGCGTTGCTTCGAGATCCTGATTGAAAAACGAAAGGCCGTGCAATGTAACGACATCAAGCTTCAATGAAGCTGGAGCCAGCCTGGCCAACGCATTGGCGATTTTCAGGGTGAAACTTTCCTTGCGAATGCTGCCGACGATGACGACGATATTGTGTGGGGAAGCCATGGGAGGTCCTCGAGATAACGGAAATGCGCGGATCGGTTCGGGACATAACGTAGCGGCCCGCGCAAAAGATGCAAGTGCATGGACTGCCATTACAGCGAAGTCCATCAAGACGGTGTCATCTGACAGGCAGCCAGAGCGCATAAAAGAATCGGGCCGTCCTTTGGCGGCCCGATTTTTCCTACCCGCAGAGCGTGATCAAAGTAGCGGATTCCAAAGCGACGGAATCAAGCGGTACTTCGTGCCGTCCTTTTCCACATGGCCGATTGACGGGAAGGGGAAGTGGAAGCCCACCACAGTCGCCTTTTCGGCCGACGCCATGTCGTGGAATTTATGGCGCGTCTGCTGCGCTGTCGCCGGGTCCACGTCGAAGGCGATGTGCCAATCCGGATTGCGCAGGAACAGCTCCGGAAGGCTGGTGATATCAGACTGGATCAGGACCGTTGAGCCGCCGGAGGAGACGGCAAAGGCAGTATGTCCCGGGGTGTGGCCGGGCGCGGCGATCGCCGTGATGCCGGGAGAAACTTCCTTGCCCCAGTCGTACTTGGTCACCTTGCTTTCGATGCCGGCATAGACCTTTTTCACATTCGCGAAAAAATTCTTCATTATTTCGCTGGACTGGGCCTTGGCCGCATTCTCGTCGCTCATCCAGAATTCCCATTCTTTCGCCGGCACCATGATTTCGGCGTTGGGGAAAGCCAGCGAGCCGTCGGCAGCGCGAATGCCGTTAATGTGGTCGGGATGAAAGTGCGATATCAGTACGATATCGATACTTTTGGGATCGACGCCTGCTGCGGCAAGATTTTGCATGGTGCGGCCGACCGCTCCCTTGGTCGGTTCAAAGTTGGCAATGCCATTGCCGCTGTCGACCAGGACAAGCTTGCCGCCCGTGTTGACGAGCTGCGGGTTGAACGAAGTCGTGACCATGCCCTTTGGCATGTAAGCGGCTTCGGCAGCCGCCAGCACCTCTTCCTTCGGCACGTTCTTGACGAACGAGTCGGGCATCGGGAACGTGCGCACGCCGTCGTTGATCGAGGCGCACTCGATGTTGCCGACCTTGTAGCGGTAGAAACCCGGCGCCTGGGTAGCCGCCGGCGGCGCCGCGGCGCGCGCGGTCGACCCTCCTGGCGGCAGGACAGACACGCCGCCAACGGCAACGGCGCTGGCCAACAAATGGCGGCGGCTCAATTCAATCATGAAGGTTCTCTCCCCTTGTCGCTACGCGCTGGTCGCGCCCTTATTTTCCACCCAAATGTTCCCATCCTGCACGACAAAGGCAAATCACTTTGCCATGCAGGTGCGCAAATTTTGACACTGGGCGACCGCAATCCGCGCAGATCGCGAATCGCGCGCCGCTGCCAACAATCATCGGGCCGCCTGTTGGGCGGCCCGATCTGTCACCTTAGAAGACCTGTCAGCTCGGCAGAGCGATTCTGCTCAGAGCACCGGATTCCAAAGCGACGGAATCAAGCGGTACTTCGCGCCGTCCTTCTCGACATGGCCGATCGATGGGAAGGTGAAGTGGAAGCCCACGATTGTCGCCTTTTCGGCCGACGCCATGTCATAGAATTTGTGGCGCGTCTCCTGCGCTGTCACCGGATCGACGTCGAAGGCAATATGCCAATCCGGATTGCGCACGAAAAGCTCGGGAATGTTCGTGACGTCGGACTGGATCAGGATCTTTGATCCACCCGAAGAAACTGCAAAGGCGGTATGCCCGGGTGTGTGGCCGGGCGCAGCAATCGAGGTGATGCCGGGAGCGACCTCCTTGCCCCAGTCATATTTCGTCACCTTGGATTCGATACCGGCATAGACTTTTCTCACATTGGCAAAATAATTCTTCATCGTCTCGTTGGACTGGGCCTTGGCAGCGTTCTCGTCGCTCATCCAGAATTCCCAGTCCTTGACCGGCACCATGATTTCGGCGTTCGGAAACGCCAGCGAACCGTCGGCAGCACGGATGCCGTTGGTGTGGTCGGGATGCAAATGCGACATCAGCACGACGTCGATGTTCTTGGGATCAACGCCGGCGGCGGCAAGGTTTTGTATCGTGCGGCCGACTGCACCCTTGGTCGGCTCGAAGTTGGCAATGCCGTTGCCGCAATCGATCAGAACGAGCTTGCTGCCAGTGTTGACAAGCTGAGGGTTGAACGGGATCGTAACCATCCCCTTGGGCATGTAGGCGGCCTCGGCGGCTGCCAGCACTTCTTCCTTCGGCACGTTTTTGACAAATGAGTCCGGCACCGGGAAGGTGCGCGCACCATCGTTGATCGAGGTGCATTCGATAGTGCCGACCTTGTAGCGATAGAAGCCCGGCGCCTGCGCGGCAGCCGGTGGCACGGCGGCACGCGCGGTCAGCGGCGGCATGGCGGACGCAGCGCCGATCGCGGCTGCACCTGTCAGCAAATGACGGCGGCTCATTTCAATCATGAAGGTTCTCTCCCCTGCTCTGAATTTGCGCTTGTCGCGCCTGTTTTCGGGCCAAATCTTGACTTCTTGCGTGGCAAACGCAAGTCACATTGTGATGCGGGCGCAGGTTTCGGGTCATACGCGGACGATGCCGTCAGAACTGCAGATATTTCAGGTCCGTAGACATCAGCCTTCGCCCTTCCTGAAAGCCCGTTCGAGCACTCCTCGAGCTTTGACATGCGCACCGATCGCCGCGCAAGTCCGATTTCAGAAAACGACAAGCGCTGGCCCGCGATCATCCCTTGTTCGGGTTGATCAGATATTTCTCGCCAGTTGCGCGCTTTCCGTAGACAGCGATGTGGGAAAGCTGAAGCGCCTCCTGCAACGAAACCACCTGCGTGTAGTGACTGGCAAAGGTCGTCTTGAGTTCGGCGACAACCCGCTGGCGCAGTTTCATTGCGTCGGCCGGACCAATCTTCTGCAGGAACTGAAAGAGCAGCCACCCGCCAAGTCCCCAGCTCATTCCGAAGGTGCGGTTGAGTTCGGTCGGACCGGTATCGAGGCCGCCATAGATATAGACCTGCTTGTGCACGCTCGATCCGTACCGGCTGTAGACCTTGGCGCTCTTGTTCGCCGCCGCCTCCATCGCGCTGAGAATTTGCCCGGCGAGCTTGCCGCCGCCGATCGCGTCGAAGGCGAGCGTCGCGCCGGTTTCGACGAGCGCGTCGGTGAGATCGCGCATGAAGGTCGGCGACGTGGAATCGATTACATGTTTCGCACCGATCTTGTGCAGGATTTCGGCCTGCTGCGAATTGCGGACGATATTGACAAGGCCGATACCGTCCTTGAGGCAGATTTTGTTGAGCATTTGCCCGAGATTTGATGCGGCCGCAGTATGCACCAGCGCCTTGTGGCCCTCGCGCCGCATGGTCTCGACCATGCCGAGCGACGTCAGCGGGTTGACGAAACAGGAGGCGCCCTCGGCAGCCGTGGTCCCCTCCGGCAGTACCAGGCACTCGCTCGCCTTGATGGTGCGATATTGCCCGTACATGGCGCCGCCAATCATGGCGACCGTCCTGCCCATCAACGCCTTCGCCGCCTCCGACGATCCCGTCTTGATCACAACGCCGGCGCCTTCATTGCCGACAGGCATGGATTCATCGAGCCGTCCCGCCATGGCGCGCATCGCCGCTTCAGGAACCTTTGCCGTGATGACTGGCGCTTCCCTTGTGCCGGTTGCCTTGGCCGTCGACATATCGGCGGCGCCGACCAGAAGACCGAGGTCCGAAGGGTTGATCGGGGTCGCCTCGATGCGAACCACCACTTCGTCGGCCGCCGGCTCTGCGACCGGCACATTCACCAGCGAAATCTCGAGTTCACCGCTCTTCTTGATCAGCGAGCGAAGCTGCAGCCCGGACTTGCCATCTGCACTCATCACCATCCTCCCGTAACAGGCTTAAACCATTGGCCGGGAGTGTTCTCGCCCTGGTCGGGAAACGCAAGCGTCATGATCGCACATCATTCAAAACCACCGTGGCTTGGGCTGAGTTTTCGTACTCGCGGAGGAAAATGCCATGACCCCCGATCGATGCCGTTCGTTCATTGCCGAGTTCGAAGCTGTCGGCAGGCAGGAACGCCGCGACCGGCACACACTCGCCGATGCCGGCGAATTCATTCGCCGGCATCTCGGGCATTCCGGGCCGAAAGCCTAGACCAGTGCCTTCAGCGCCGCCCTGCCCGCATAAATTGCCTGGTTACCCAGTTGCTGTTCGATCCGCAGCAACTGATTGTACTTTGCGGTGCGGTCCGAGCGCGCCAGCGAGCCGGTCTTGATCTGCCCGCAATTGGTCGCGACCGCGAGGTCGGCGATGGTGGAATCCTCCGTCTCGCCGGAGCGGTGCGACATCACGGCGGTGTAACCGGCCTTGAACGCCATTTCGACCGCGCTGAGAGTCTCCGTCAGCGTCCCGATCTGGTTGACCTTCACCAGAATGGAATTGGCGCGGCCATGTTTGATGCCGTCAGCGAGCCGCTTGACATTGGTAACGAACAGATCGTCGCCGACGAGCTGGCATTTGCGGCCGATAAGGTCGGTCAATTCCTTCCAGCCTTCCATATCGTCTTCGGACATGCCGTCCTCAATCGAAACGATCGGATAGCGCGCAGCGAGATCGGCGAGGTATTTGGCCTGCTCGGAGCGCGAGCGGGTTTTTTTCTCGCCGCCATACACATAAGCGCCGTCCTTGAAGAATTCGGTGGCCGCGCAATCCAGCGCCAGCATGACGTCGCTGCCGGCTTTGTAGCCGGCCTTGCCGATCGCTCCCATGACAAATTCGAGCGCCGCATCTGCCGACGGCAAATTCGGCGCAAAGCCTCCTTCGTCGCCGACATTGGTGTTGTGCCCTGCCTTTTTCAGTTCCGATCGTAGCGTATGAAAAATTTCCGAGCCGCAGCGCAAGGCCTCGGTAAACGTGCCGGCGCCGACCGGCATGATCATGAATTCCTGGAAATCGATCGGATTGTCCGCATGCACGCCGCCGTTGATGATATTCATCATCGGAACCGGCAGGGTACGCGCCGAGGTGCCACCGACATAACGATAAAGCGGCATGTCGAACGATTCCGCAGCGGCTTTCGCGCAGGCGAGCGAGACACCGAGAATAGCGTTAGCACCCAACCGGCTCTTGTTCGGTGTACCGTCGAGATCGATCATGATCTGATCGATCTGAACCTGCTCCTCGACAGCCACATCGTTGAGCGCCTCGAAGATTTCTCCATTGACGGCAGCAACCGCCTTCTGCACGCCCTTGCCGAGGTATCGCGCCTTGTCGTTGTCTCGCAGCTCCACGGCCTCATGCGCGCCGGTAGATGCGCCCGAGGGCACCGCCGCCCTGCCAACCGAGCCGTCTTCCAGCACCACATCGACCTCGACAGTTGGGTTGCCGCGGCTGTCGAGAATTTCCCGGCCGATAATGTCGACGATAGCGGTCATGAATGCCTCTTTTTGCAAAACCTGAATCTGGAATGGTTGCGCTGCTTCTACAGCAAGCCTCCGAGACAGAAAAGGTTGCCTTGCCCGTGACGCCGCTGCCGTGGAGGATTTGACACTTGCCGAATTGTCCAATAACGCGGCAACGGAGACAAAGTCATGCCCAAGAAGGCCAGGAAGTCGTCAAAGTCCCTACTCTTTTCGCCCGACTTGCAGCTTGGCCGGGCTGTCGACTGGCCTACGACCCCCGATGCGGCGAAACTCGACCGCGTACCCAATCCGCAAAACGACAGCGATTACGTCGTGCGCTTTACCGCGCCGGAATTTACCTCCCTTTGCCCGGTTACCGGCCAGCCGGATTTTGCGCATCTGGTGATCGACTACGTGCCGGGCCAGTGGCTCTTGGAGTCAAAATCGCTGAAACTCTACGTTGCCAGTTTCCGAAATCATGGTGCCTTCCACGAGGATTGCACCGTTGCGATCGGCAAGAAAATCTCTGCGGAAATCGAACCGAAATGGTTGCGCATCGGCGGCTACTGGTATCCGCGCGGCGGCATTCCGATCGACGTGTTTTGGCAGACCGGGAAGCTGCCGAAAGGAATGTGGATTCCGGATCAAGGGGTTGCGCCCTATCGCGGTCGGGGGTGATGATTATCGGAATTCCAGGAGGGTGTTGAAGGCGCGGAAGCTCAGCAAGGTGTACGCATGGAATTGACCTCCGACATTGCCGACTTCACACGACGCGACCTTAACCTGGAGGGCAAGACCAAACCCGTCCTGGTGACGGGGACGGATGGTCCGGCGGTCATTGTCATTCACGAGATCTATGGTTTCACCCCCACGTTGGCGCGCTTTTGCCGATGGGTACGGGACGCCGGCTTTCGCGTCTATGCCCCTATCCTGTTTGGCGAGCCCGATGCCGGCAACGCCGAGAAGCCCTCCGTCGCGCGGATTCTTTCGCTGTGCATCTCGCGTGAGTTCACCATCTTGATGGCCAACAAGTCTAGTCCCGTGACAGGTTGGCTGCGCGCCCTCGCGCGTCTGGCCCATCAAGAGTGCGGAGGACGCGGGGTCGGTGCCATCGGCATGTGCGTGACGGGTGGCTTTGCGCTCTCGATGGCGCTTGATCCTGTCGTGCTGGCGCCGGTTCTGGCTCAACCCGGCGCGCCGGCGCTTTCGCCGGCCGGGCTTGATATCGCGCCCGCCGATCTTGCGCTGGTGCAGGCACGCACGCGCCAGGGACTGCAATTGCGCGGTTATCGTTTTGAAGGCGACACGCTCTGCAAGGCAGCGCGTTTTGCTACCTTGCGCGGCACGTTCGGCGCGGCCTTCACCTGCACACAATTGCCCGACAGTGCCGGCAACCCTGCCGGCATGAAGGCGCGCGGCAAACCTCCGCATTCGGTCTTTACCGGAGACCTCATCGACGCGCCCGGCCAGCCCACCCGGGCAGCGGTTGATGAGGTGATCGCGTTTTTTCGCGAGACGTTGCTGTAGCGCCGGTCGGCGGCAAACTTGCGATGGACGCTTCCTACGTCGTCGCGCCTGCGTCCGCGGGCTTCCTCTGCCGCAACAGCCGCACGCAGGCAAATCCGAGCGCGACGATAATGACCGCGCTCGTCAACAGCGTCGGTATCTTGCCGGCGTTCTGCAGGCCGATCCCGTAGGCAATCGGACCGACGGTCTGACCCATGAAGAAGAAAAACGAATGCAGCGATAGCGCGGTGGCGCGAGCTTCCACCGAGAGCTCGCTGGCGAAAACCTGCAGGCATCCGTGGATCATGTAAAAGCCCCAGCCCATGAACAGGAGGCTCGTGGCCTGAAATTTCCAGCCCGGGCCGAACGCAATGGCAACGAGTTGCAGGCCGACGAGCGAAGCGCCGGTGATCATCATGCCGTTGACGCCGAGCCGAGGCAAAAATCGCGACACCGTCAAAGTGTAGATCAAGCCGCCGACCGCGAACCCCGCGATGACGACGCCAGAAATCGACAACCTGGTTTCGCCGAGTTCGAACAGGAACGAGGCAATGAAGGGAAACAACCCGAGCACGCAGCAACCCTCGATGAAGACCGCGGCAAAACACAGCGCGTTTGGATTGGCAAAAATGGTGCGATAGCCCTGCCAAAGCGTCGATAGATTTGCCTTTGGCGCGCGCACTATGGCGGCCCCGCGAAAACCGGCGGCGACGGCGACGGACGCCGCAATTACCAGCAGACCGAGTATGGCCAGCACACCTCGCCAGCCCAGAAAGTCGCCGACGACGCCGGAAAAGGAAGCGCCCAGGAGATTGCCGGTCATTGAGCCCGCCAGCGTCCGTCCGATGGCGACCTGCCGCTTCTCTGCGCCCACGAGGTCACTGGTCAAACTGAGTGCGACCGGAAAGACGCCGCCGGAGCCTATGCCCGCCAAAATCCGGGTCGCAAACAATAGCGGGAAGGAGGTCGCTATCGCACCCAGAATATTCGCCAGGCCCAGCAGAACCAGACATACGATCATCAGGCGCGCCTTGCCGAACAAATCGGCCGCAGCGCCCAGCACAGGCTGAACCACGGCAAAGGTGAAGGCGAACACCGCGGCAAAGCTTGCGGCTCGGGCGATCGTCACACCGAATTCGCCGGCAACGTGCGGCAAAACCGGATCGAGCGCGCGCGCTGAAAGGCTCGCCGCGAAGGTTGCGATCGCGATGATATTGATCGCCCGCGGCATGCGCTCAGGCGACCGCAGTGCTGCATGCGGCATCAGCGGGCCGCGTTGTTTGAGGGGTTTTTGGCGATCGCGTCGAACGCCATCAGCGTTCGCAGGAGATCCTCGAACTCGCGAAGCGGCACCATGTTCGGGCCGTCCGAAGGCGCCTGGTCTGGATCGGGATGGGTTTCGATGAAGACGCCGGCAACGCCGACGGCGACCGCGGCACGCGCCAGAACCGGCACGAACTCGCGCTCGCCGCCCGAGGAGGTGCCCTTGCCGCCGGGCTGCTGCACCGAATGGGTGGCGTCGAAGATGACGGGCGCGCCGGTGGTGCGCGCCAGGATCGGCAGCGCACGCATATCCGAGACCAGCGTGTTATAGCCGAACGAAGCTCCGCGTTCGGTGACCAGCACGTTCGGATTACCGGCGCCAGCGACCTTGGCGACCACGCTGGCCATGTCCCACGGCGCCAGGAATTGCCCTTTCTTGATGTTGATCACCTTGCCCGTTGCCGCGGCCGCCAGCAACAGATCGGTCTGCCGGCTCAGGAACGCCGGTATCTGCAGCACATCCACTGCTTGCGCCACTTCGGCGCATTGCGCGGGCTCGTGGACGTTGGTCAGCACCGGCAATCCCACCGACGACCGTATCTCGGCAAAAATCGGTAACGCCTGCGCAAGGCCGATACCGCGCGGCGCGGAGACGCTGGTGCGATTGGCCTTGTCGAAAGAGGTCTTGTAGACAAGGCCGATCTTGAGGCGGCCGGCAATCTCTTTCAGAGCGTTCGCCACCTCCAGGGCGTGCGCGCGGCTTTCGAGCTGGCACGGCCCGGCGATGACCGAAATCGGCAGATTGTTGCCGAATTTGACCTTGCCGACCGAGACGAGTGGCGCAACTGAGTGGCTCGCGCTCAAACCGCTTCCCCTTATCGCAATGATCTTATGTCTTGACGCGTTTTGACGCAAAATACGCGGTTAATTTCTATGCCTTCTCGAATATCAGGGTTGCGCCATGGGCCGTTTCCGGTGCCAGGACGATACGCCCGGCGTGGCGGGAAAAGGCCACCGCGTTTCGACGGTGCAATGCTTCTGTCTGCGAAATGTCATCAACGATCATGCGCAGCGCCTTGAGCATCATGCCGCTGCCAATTTGCCCTGCCGTATTGCCGACCTCGTTGAGGTAGGCGGCCGGCTGCAAGATTTCGATATCGCCGTTCCCGGTGCGTGCGATCACGCCGGTCACATTCGATTGCACGAAAGCTCCCGTGAAGGCCTCGAGGAAGGCCTGGTGGCCGGTTGGATTGCTTGCGAGCAGCGTCACGCCTTTGACGTTTCGCGCCCCGTTGGCGTGAACCTGAAACGCCGGGTTCCAGAAATTTTCCGGAAAGTGATGTTGGCAAGCGGCAAACCGCACATCCGGCGATGTCGGATCGGCCGCATATGCAAGCGAAAAGGCGAGCCTGACGATCGATCCGTCCGGCCTCATCCCGTCCCGGGCGAAATCGAACACGTCGAAGCCGCCGATGCCAGCCGCTTCAAACGCGCGCGCATCGGTACCTGCCCCGCGGCTGTTGAGCAGCAGCATCGAAAAGCCCTCGCGGCGCGCCACGAAGTCGCGGTTGAAGGCGCCGAACGAAAACGAGCGCGCCCCATGGGGCGCGATCTTTTCGGGTTCGGCGACCTCCACGATCTCGATGTAGCAGTTCTTCAACTGCACGATGCGGTTGTGGGTGCCCCAGGGATGGCGGTTACGACCACCGACGGTGAAGCCAGCGCCGGCGTAGAAAGCCGCGGCAGCATCGAGGTCGCGGACCGCGTGCACGATGTGGTCGAGACCGTGCGGCATCGCCTGAGGCCTTTGCTCCTTCGGATGCCGCTCACTTCACCGAAGAGAAGGCGGTCGGCACCAGCAATTGGCTGACGATGTTGCTGACGATCTGGCCGTCGGCCTCGGTTTGCGCGCGCGCGGCGATCCAGTCGGGATCGGCCTGAAAAGCCGTCCACTTCTTGTCGCGATCGGCCAGCGATTCCCACGCCAGAAAATAAGTCAGCTCCTGATTGGATTCGCCGATCAGCGTCGTGAAGAAGCCGGCCTGCCGGATACCGTGCTTCTCCCACAGCTTCAGCGTGATGGTCTCGAACCGCTTCAGCAAGGCGGGCAAACGGCCCGGCACACAGCGATAGACACGGCTTTCGTAAATCATCGGCGTTTCTCCCTGATTGTTTGACCCACGTCGGGGATCGTTATGTCGCAGCAATCGGTGCGTCCGTCAAAGGCCGCCGGTGCATGGCATCACACCAATCGCGACTGAACGACCGCGGCTTCGACGAAGGAAGCAAACAAGGGATGCGGCTCGAAGGGCCGCGACTTCAGTTCGGGATGGAATTGCACGCCGATGAACCATGGATGGTCTTCATATTCGACGATCTCGGGCAAGATCCCATCCGGTGACAGCCCCGAGAAACGCAGGCCATGCTGCTCGAGCCTGTCCTTATAGGCGGTGTTGACCTCATAGCGGTGGCGGTGACGCTCCGAAATTTCGGTGACACCGCCGTAGACGCCGGAAACCCGGCTGCCGCGCTTGAGCACTGCGGGATAGGCGCCGAGCCGCATGGTCCCGCCGAGATCACCATTCTTTGATCGCTTCTCGAGCTCGTTGCCGCGCAGCCACTCCGTCATCAGGCCGACGACCGGTTCTGCCGTCGGTCCGAACTCCGTGGAATTGGCCTCCGGAATGCCAACAAGATTGCGCGCAGCTTCGATGACAGCCATCTGCATTCCGAAACAGATGCCGAAATAGGGGACGTCGCGCTCTCGCGCAAACTGCGCCGCGCGGATCTTGCCCTCGGCGCCTCGTTGGCCGAAGCCGCCCGGAACCAGAATGCCGTTGACATGCTCGAGGAACGGCGCCGGATCTTCGTTTTCGAAGACCTCGCTCTCGATCCAGTCGAGGTTGACCTTCACCTTGTTGGCGATGCCGCCGTGCGACAAGGCCTCGATCAACGATTTGTAGGCATCCTTCATGCCGGTGTATTTGCCGACGATGGCGATCGTCACCTGGCCTTCCGGATTGCGGATTTGCTCGTTGATGAGATGCCAGCTTTGCAAGGCTGGAGGAAGTTTGGGCGCGATGCCGAACGCGGCGAGGACCTCGTCGTCGAGACCGGCTGCGTGATAGGCCTCCGGTACGGCGTAGATGTTGTCGACATCCTGCGCCTCGATCACCGCGCTTTCGCGAACATTGCAGAACAGAGCGAGCTTGCGCCGCTCCTCCTTCGGTATCGGCCGATCGCTACGGCAGAGCAGAATATCCGGCTGGATACCGATCGAGCGCAGTTCCTTGACCGAATGCTGGGTGGGCTTGGTCTTCAGCTCGCCAGCGCTGGGAATGAACGGCAGAAGCGTCAAATGAATGTAGACAGTGTGGTCGCGAGGCAGATCGTTCCTGATTTGCCGGATGGCTTCGAAGAATGGCAATCCTTCGATGTCGCCAACAGTGCCGCCGATCTCGACCAGGACGAAGTCATATTCATCATTGCCGTCAAGGATGAATTCCTTGATCGCATTGGTGACGTGCGGCACCACCTGAATGGTCGCCCCGAGATAGTCGCCGCGACGCTCCCTGGTGAGAATGTCCTGGTAAATGCGGCCGGTGGTGATGTTGTCCGCCCTGGTGGCGGGGCGACCGGTGAAGCGCTCGTAGTGACCGAGGTCGAGGTCGGTTTCCGCACCGTCGTCGGTCACGAACACCTCGCCATGCTGGTATGGCGACATCGTTCCGGGATCGAGATTGAGATAGGGATCGAGCTTGCGCAGACGTACCTTGTAGCCCCGCGCCTGCAGCAGCGCGCCGAGAGCGGCCGACGCCAATCCCTTTCCGAGCGAAGAAACCACGCCGCCGGTGATGAAGATATACCGCGCCATGGGACTTAACCTTTAAGGCCACTGGCACGATTCGCCAAAACGAATCGCTTCGCGGGCGCGAAATTCTGCCAGTCTGTGGGTGACGTTAAATCTGAAGATTTATCAGTATCTTGGTAAGGATTCCTAATACAGGACGGTAGTCACCCTCCTGCATGGCCATCCTGCTTTATTGCGACCGTGGCGCTTGCGGGCCGGGCGGAGCCGGCGGATTCTGCTGTTCGTCGGATTTCTTCAGCGAGTCCAGGACCCCTCCGCCGCTGGTGGGCGGCGCCATCGGTCCAGCCCCTCCACCCGGCTGCGATTGGGACGCCGGCGTGATGATGGAACTCGGCTTGCGGTCGTAGCTTGCGAGCCAGGACAGAAACAGGCTGGTGAGGAAAAAGCCGACGGCGAGAACCGCAGTCGTGCGGGTCAACAAATTTGCCGTACCTCGGCTGGACATGAACCCGGCGCCGCCGCCCATGCCGAGGCCACCGCCCTCGGACTTCTGCAACAGCACTGTCGCGATCAAGGTCGCAACGATCATCAGGTGAACCACGATTACGACAGTCTGCATCTCTACCTTCCGTCGCAAGCCAACCGCGCCGTCATCCGGCAGCCGGTCGGGTTTGCGGGGTTTGAAGTTCGCGCGGGTGTTACACGATCGAACCGGGCATTGTCACCCCCGGCACGCATGCGACATCAGTTAGGGACAATCTGCGGCAATCGCAAGAAAGTCGACTGCTTTCAGGCTGGCACCGCCGATCAGGGCACCATTGACGTTTGGCACTGCCAAAAGCTCCCTGGCATTTGCCGGCTTTACCGAGCCACCATACAGGATGCGCATTGCTGCCCCGTCCCCGCTAAACCGCCCGACCAGGAATTCCCGGATAAAGTGATGAATTTGCTCAACATCTGCAGCAGTTGGGGTAAGTCCGGTGCCAATCGCCCAGACCGGCTCATAGGCCACAACCAGATTGTCTGCGCGCGCTCCACCGGGAAGCGAGTCATCAAGTTGGTCGCGGCAGATTTCCAGGGTTTGGCCGTTATCACGCTGCACCAACGTCTCCCCGATGCAGACGATGGCCGTTAGGCCGGCGCGTCTGGCCGCCTCGGCCTTCTCCCGCACGAGTTCATTACTTTCGCCATGATCGGCGCGGCGTTCCGAATGCCCGACGATAACAGCCCTCGCCCCGGCGTCGGCCAGCATCTCGGCGGAGATGTCGCCGGTATGGGCACCGGAAGGTTGAGGGGCACAATCCTGTCCGCCGATCGAAAGCCCAATCGAGCCTTTCGATTCTTCGGCGAAGCCGGCAATCAAGGTAGCGGGCGGGCAGACCAGCAGATCGGCCTTCCCAACAACCTTGGATGCCCCGGCCAACATGGCCGCGAATTCGGCCGCTGATGCCTTGAGGCCGTTCATTTTCCAGTTGCCGGCAATCAGCGGCCGAATGGTCTTCGTCATGTCAAAAATTCCGAAAACAATGGGTTGCTCAAGCGTCCTCGCTAGCAGGGCTCGCAGGGCTCTGCCAGCAGGGTTGGCGAGAGCCTGCCCGTTAACCCTCCGATCGGCCCGCCGCAAGGTTGCTAGGCGACCTCCCTCACTTTATATGTAGATTTATCAACTCGGTGGCGCCCGTTTGCGAGTTTTGGTTGAATTCTCCCAGGGCAAGACCAGTTTCCCTCCTGCCAAAAAGTTGGACCCATGCTTCGAGGAATGCGCAAAGCCTCATCAAACTGGCTCGGCAAAGCGATCATGGCCACGGTGATGGGCGTCCTGATCGTCAGCTTTGGCATCTGGGGCATCGCCGACATTTTCAGAGGATTCGGTCAGTCGACGCTGGCCAAGGTCGGCCATACCGAGATATCGACCGACCTGTTCCGCCAGATCTACACCGAGAGGCTACAGCAAGTGGGCCGCCAGTTCGGCCGTCCTTTGACCATGGATCAGGCGCGGGCCTTCGGCTTCGACCGACAGGTGCTGCAGCAAGTCATTGCGGAAGCAGCGCTCGACGAAGAGGCTCGCCGGCTTGGGCTCAACCAGTCCAATGACGAAACCATGCGTCTGATCTTCAGCGATCCGAATTTCAAAGGAGTCAACGGGGCGTTCGATCCGGCGCGCTTTCAGACCGTGATCAGGCAAATGGGCTACGGCGAACAGCGTTTTATTGCCGAGCAGCGGCGGGTTTCATTGCGGCGCCAGATAGCCGGGACGATTGCTGCGGGCCTCGAACCTCCGAAGGTCTTGCTGGAAGCGCTGGCTCGCTACCAGAACGAGCAGCGCACAATCGAGTACATCAAGCTTGATGCCGCACAAGCGGGGACCATCGACACGCCCTCGCCTGAGACGCTTGCGTCCTATTTCGATGATCACAAAGCGCTGTTCCGCGCGCCCGAATATCGCAAGATATCCTTTGTCGCGATTACGCCGGAGGACATCGGAAAGTGGTCCGAGGTCTCCGACGAGGATGCCGGGAAGGCATTCGAACAGCGCCGCGACAAGCTCGGAACGCCCGAGCGGCGCCAGGTTTGGCAAATCGTTTTCCCGACCGCGGAAGAGGCCATGGCGGCGCGGAGCCGAATTGAATCAGGAGCCTCGTTTGACGATCTCGCCAAGGAGCGCAACCTCGATCCTTCCGATGTCGATCTCGGCATCATCGCAAAATCGGCGATCGCCGACCCCGGCATCGCCGATGCCGCCTTCTCGCTGCAGTCGGGCGAGGTGAGCCAGCCTGAAAAAGGCAGGTTCGGTTACGCCCTCGTCAAGGTCGGCAAGATAGAACCGGGCATAACTCCGGCGTATGAGAACTACGCGGCTCAGATCAAAAGAGATATCGCCAACGAACGCGCGCGCACCAAGGTCGCCGAGTTGCGTGACAAGATGGAAGACGAGCGCGGCGGCGGCGCAAGCGTCATTGAAGCGGCGCAAAAACTTGGCTTGACCGCCGTCACCGTCGATGCGGTGGACCGATCGGGCCGTCAACCCAACGGTCAACCGGCGACAAATATCCCTCGAGGCCTGGATGTCGTCTCACAGGCCTTCAACAGCGATATCGGCGTCGACAACGACCCCATCCAGTTCAATGGAGGCTACGTCTGGTACGATGTTCTGGGGATCACGCCTTCTCGCGAACGCAACCTTGACGAGGTCAAGGAACAGGTCGAGGCAAAATGGCGAGATGACCAAATCACCAGCCGGCTGCGCGCCAAGGCAAACGACCTGGTCCAAAAGCTTGAACAGGGCGGCAAGCTGGCGGACGAAGCGGCTCAGTCGGGTTTGACCGTCCAGACCGCGAGCGGATTGAAGCGCGAGGGGTCGGTACCCGGATTGCCTGCCACCGTAATTTCCGCCGCCTTCCGCACCGCCAAGGACGGGGTTGGCCAGGCTGCTGACGCAGGTGCCAACGCCTGGATCGTCTTCCGTGTCACCGACGTCACCGTGCCGCCGGTCGACCTTGCTTCGGATGACATGAAGAAGCTGAAGGAGAACCTTCACCGCGGACTGACCGACGAACAGATTGCCGAGTACATCACGAAGCTTGAATTGGAGATCGGCACCAGCATAAATCAAACCGCCTTTGCGCAGGTGACCGGCGCGAACAACTGACTAGTATGGTGGGGTTGACGTTCCTCTTGGTATCGCCGCGAGTTCTTGAGAATCCCTGGAAGACGTGATGGACGATTTCAAATCTATCATCGCCAAAGTAGCCACCGGGGCAACATTGTCGCGCGAGGAATTGGCCACCGCCTTCGATAGAATGATGTCCGGGGAGGCCACCCCCTCACAAATGGGCGGGCTATTGATGGCGCTTCGCGTGCGCGGCGAGACGGTGGAAGAAATCACCGGCGCGGTGTCGGCGATGCGGGCCAAGATGCTGCGGGTGAAGGCTCCTGCCGACGCGGTCGATGTCGTCGGCACGGGTGGCGACGGCTCCGGTTCGGTCAACGTGTCGACTTGCGCTTCCTTCATCGTCGCGGGCGCAGGTGTCCCCGTCGCCAAGCACGGCAATCGCGCGCTGTCATCGCGTTCGGGAGCGGCTGACGTCCTCTCCTCGCTTGGAGTGAAGATCGACATCTCGCCTGAGCATGTCGGCCATTGCATCACTGAGGCCGGCATCGGATTCATGTTCGCACCCTCGCACCATCCTGCCACGAAGAATGTCGGCCCGACCCGCGTCGAGCTCGCCACCCGCACCATTTTCAATCTGTTGGGGCCGCTTTCGAATCCTGCCGGTGTGACGCGACAAATGGTCGGCGTATTTTCAAGGCAATGGGTGCTTCCGCTGGCGCAGGTCTTGAAGAACCTCGGCGCGGAATCGGTGTGGGTGGTGCACGGGTCCGACGGTCTCGATGAAATCACCCTTACCGGCGCGACCGCTGTGGCCGCGCTCGAGAACGGCAATATCCGCAGTTTCGAGGTAACGCCGGAGGAAGCCGGCCTGAAATGTGTGGCGGGCGAGACGCTGAAGGGCGGCGATGCCAGTTCCAACGCAGTCGCGCTGCAAAGCGTGCTCGACGGGATGCCAAGCCCCTACCGAGACGTCGCGTTGTTGAATGCGGCCGCGGCGCTGATCGTGGCCGGCCGCGCCGGGGACTTGAAGGAAGGCGTGGCACTCGGCGTCAAATCGATAGACAGCGGCGCGGCGGCATCGCGGCTGAAACATCTCATCGCGGTCTCCAACAGTTGAGCGAAGGCCCTCACCGATGTCCGACATCCTGACCAGGATAGAGGCTTACAAGCGCGAGGAGATCGCCGCCGCCAAGCGCCTACATTCGCCGGCCAGTCTCCAATCCAGGGTCAAGACGGCGCCACCGCCCCGCGGCTTCGTCGCCGCCATCCGGCAAAAGATAACTCACGGCGGCTACGCGTTGATTGCCGAAGTGAAAAAGGCCTCTCCGTCGAAAGGGCTGATACGCGCCGACTTCGACCCGCCCGCACTTGCGAAGGCCTATCAGGCCGGTGGCGCCGCCTGCCTATCGGTGCTGACCGACGCACCATCGTTCCAGGGGCACCTTGATTTCATGGTAGCCGCGCGCGAGGCAACCAAGCTGCCTGTCCTGCGCAAGGATTTCATCTACGACACCTATCAGGTGGTCGAGGCCCGCGCTCATGGCGCCGATTGTATCCTGATCATCATGGCTGCCCTCGACGACGCCACTGCGCGGGAGGTCGAGGAAGCCGCCATCGCGCTTGGCATGGACGTGCTGATCGAGATTCACGATCGCATCGAACTTGACCGCGCCTTGAAACTGCAGTCTCCGATGATAGGCATCAACAACCGCAACTTGCGCACCTTTGAAACCACTCTTGCGACAAGCGAGGCACTTGCGCCGCTCGTTCCCAAAGATCGCCTGATAGTCGGCGAGAGCGGCATCTTCGCACCCGCCGATCTCGCGCGGCTGTCGAGGTTGGGAATATCGACGTTCCTCGTCGGTGAAAGTCTCATGCGGCAGCCGGACGTTGAGGCAGCAACACGTGCCCTTTTGACGCGAAGCGATGCCGTCGGCGCCGCCGGAGCGCGCTAAGGCATGCAACGCCGGCCATCCAGAGATAAACCTGTCCTCACCCACATCGACGTCAAGGGTGAAGCGCGGATGGTGGATGTGTCCACCAAGGCGGCGACCGAACGAACGGCCGTGGCCGAAGGCCGCGTCGTCATGAGCAAAAAGACCCTGGCCTTGATCGTCTCGGGCAACGCCAAAAAGGGTGACGTGCTGGGTGCAGCGCGCCTCGCCGGCATCATGGCGGCGAAACGGACGTCGGAACTGATTCCGCTGTGTCACCCGCTGGCGCTCTCAAAGGTTACGATCGACATCACCCCCGAAGGGCAAGTGCCTGGCTGCATCGTGCGCGCAACCGTGAAGGTGACCGGGCCAACCGGGGTAGAGATGGAAGCGCTGACCGCGGTCTCAGTCGCATGCCTGACGATCTACGATATGATCAAGGCAGTCGAGCGTGGCGTCCGCATCGAGGCCATTCACCTTGTCGAGAAGACGGGCGGCAAATCAGGCCATTATCGCCGCGGCGATCGAACCTCGGAAGACGCATGACACCAGCGCCCGACGGGTGCGATCGGCGCCATTTGAGCGAACTGTTGATTTCTCGTGCCAAACGCACCGCGAACCATATCAACGCTTTAGATGGTTAGGTGTTGGTGTTGATATTGCCAGGAATCCGTTTCCCACCGCGCGCGGCGCTCGCCGGCAAATGGTGCCGTCTCGCCAGCTCAGGGCTCGATTAATCCAGCATTAACCACGATTGCTAACCTCACCTCCATACCGGCAAGGTATCTTTGTATGGCTGGCGGCGTGTGGGATGCGCCGGCGTTCATTCCTGGAAGCGATCACTACGTATGACGGCAAATGGCAGCGGCTCCTTCGATATGAGGGCCTTCCTTTCCAGCGCACCGATCCGGTGGCTTATAAACTGCGGTGTATTCCTGATTGCCGCGATCGCGATCGGCACGACCATCATGGTCGACAATTTTCGCGAGCGGGCGATCAACAGCAACGAGCGCGAGCTTGAAAACACGGTGCTGTTGCTGGCCCGGCATTTCGATCAACAGCTTGAAGATTTCACGGTCATCCTCAAGGACGTTGCTGCGCAAATCCAGTCGGACGGACTGACGGCCGAAATGTTCCGGGGCCAGCTTGCGACTCTGGCGTGGCACGAGTTGCTTCGAACGAAGATGGGCGCATACTCCGACCTTGCCGGGATCAATGTGTTCGATGCCAGCGGCAGGTTGATCAATTCGTCCGAGGTTTGGCCGGTCCCCGAAGTCAGCATTGCCGATCGCGGCTTCTTTCGGAGCTTCAAGGCCGGAACGGAGAGCTCTCCCATTTTGGTGGAGCTGGCACAGGGCCGGATTGCCAGGGGTTGGGCGACCATCATAGCGCAAAAGGTGACAGGTCCGCAGGGCGAGTTTATCGGGGTCATCACCCGAGCAATCGCACCGGCCACTTTCGAGAAGTACTTCGCCTCCGTGGCGCTGGGCGAAGGTGCTGCCATTTCCCTGTATCTGCGCGAGGGAACCTTGCTGGCTCGCTATCCGCACATTGAGCGGATGATCGGTTCGAACGTCCACGACAGCCCGATTTACCGATATATTTCTTCGAAATGGGACCATGGAACGATGCGGCTGACCAGTCCGATCGACGGTCAGGAACGGCTCGCGTCCGCCTACGGGCTGAGAAGTTATCCGATGGCCATCGTCGCAAGCACGACCGTGGCCGCCGCACTTGTCGACTGGCGGGAGCAGACTCGATTTTTGATCCTCGTCGCCGGCTTTTCCGTAATAGTCGTTACGGTAATGCTGGTTCTTTTCGTCCAAAAATTGCTGCAGCAACATCGGGTGGAAAAGCAGCGCCTCGATACTGCGATCAACAACATGACCCAGGGCCTGCTGCTGTATGATTCGGCGGAGCGGCTGGTCGTCTGCAACCAACGCTATATCGCAATGTACGGACTTTCGTCCGACGTGGTGAAACCGGGCCTCTCCTTTCGCGATCTCGTCGCCTATCGAAAACAGACCGGCACCTTCAAGGGCGACATCGACGGCTTTGTTTCGAACGTCCGACGCAATGTTGCACAGGGTAAGATCACGCACAGCACCGTGGAAACTGCCGACGGACGCTCGATCCAGATCGTCAACCAGCCGCTCAAGAATGGTTGGCTGACGACGCACGAGGATATCACCGAGCGCACCCAGGCCGAGGAGCAGATCAGACATCTTGCGCATTACGACGCGCTGACCGATTTGCCCAATCGTGCCCTGTTCCACAAACGGCTGCGGGAGGAGCTGGCTCAAATCGCGCCAGGCGAACAGTTGGCCGTGTTGTACATCGACATCGACGAATTCAAGAGTGTCAACGATTCACTCGGACACATGATCGGCGATGAATTGTTGAAATCGGTGGCCTCGCGCCTGCGCCAATGCGTCGGGGATTGCGATTTCGTCGCGCGCCTGGGAGGCGATGAATTTGCGATCGTCCAGACCCTGGTAAAGGACGCTGCCGAAACGGTGGACCTTGTTACCCGTGTCTATGACGCCATTCGCGCACCGTATGATTGCCTGGGTCACCGGGTTACTTCCGATGCCAGCATAGGCATCGCCCTGGCGCCGGAGCATGGCGACGATCTCGATCAGATCCTGAAAAACGCGGATCTGGCGATGTATGAGGCCAAATCCGCCGGCCGGCGCACGTGGCGTTTCTTCGAGTCCGCCATGGACGAACACGTCAGGGCCCGCCGCATGCTGGAAACAGATCTGCGCAAGGCGATTTCCGAAGGCGAACTGGAAGTCTACTACCAGCCCTGTCTCTGCCTGGAGAACGAAAGGATCACCGGCTGCGAAGCACTGCTGCGTTGGCGTCACCCCCAGCGCGGCATGGTTTCGCCCGCAGAATTCATCCCGATCGCCGAAGAAACCGGTCTGATCAACGAACTGGGCGAATGGGTGCTGACCACAGCCTGCGCGGAGGCGGTAAAGTGGCCCCATGACGTCAAACTCGCCGTCAACGTCTCGCCGGTCCAGTTCCGCAGCGGTACGCTTGCGTTGAAGATCGTCTCGGCGCTGGCGGCCTCGGGCCTTCCGGCAAGCCGTCTGGAACTGGAAATCACCGAAGCCGTGCTGATCCGCGACGACGATGCGGCGCTCGAAATTCTGCATCGACTTCGTGCCCTGGGGGTACGGATCGCGCTTGACGACTTCGGCACCGGCTATTCCTCGCTCAGCTACCTGCAGCGCTTTCCCTTCGACAAGATCAAGATCGATCGCTGCTTCGTCAGCGACATTTCGGAAAGAGGCGGTTCCTCGATTGTGCAGGCGGTGGTCAACATCGCAACCGCACGCAACATGACCACTACGGCGGAAGGCGTCGAAACCCTGCGGCAACAGGAATTGCTGCGGGGATTCGGCTGCACCGAAATGCAGGGTTATCTGTTCAGCGCGCCCAAACCTGCGGAAGAAACCCGGAAAATCCTGTTTGCCCACCGCACGAGGCCCGCGGCCGTGGCCTGATCCCGGCAGCTTTCGTAGTCGCCATCGCGCGTCGCCCAGCCTCCTGCCGACCGGGGAGGGTTAGAGCCGGGTTTTGATTGAATCAAGACCCGGCTCTACTTTTTTGTTTTGACGCGTTTTCTTCACGCGAACCGGTTTCCGCTTCGCTCGAAAACGCTCTAATTCGGTACCGCCGCCTTGGGCGATGGCGCGGGCACGCCCGCATTGATGGTGACGCCGCGCAGCACGTTGTAGGCAGCAGCGAGCGCCTTATCGTCCTTCTCGTTGGGGGGAACGTAGGATTGCGAGCCGGTCTGCTCGGCGCCTTCAGCGGAAAGGTGTCCGCGCATCGAGGCCTCTCCCTTGATTTCCGCGCGTCCCTTCAACTCGTCAGGCACATCCTGCAAGATCTCGATATCGGGCGAGATCCCCTGCGCCTGAATGGATCGCCCGGAGGGCGTGAAATAACGTGCCGTGGTGAGCGCCAGCGCGCCGTTGCTGGGGCCGAGTGGGATGATGGTTTGTACCGAACCCTTGCCGAACGAACGCGTGCCGATCAGGGTCGCGCGCTTGTGATCGTGCAACGCGCCGGCAACGATCTCGGATGCGGAGGCCGAACCGCCGTTGATCAGGACGACAACCGCTTTCCCCTTGGTGAGGTCCCCGCCCCGCGCCGCAAAGCGCTGAGTTTCCTCGGGCCTGCGACCCCTGGTGGAGACGACTTCGCCCCGCGTCATAAATGCGCTCGATACGGCTACCGCCTGATCGAGCAGTCCGCCCGGATTGTTGCGGAGGTCGAGGACATAGCCGGCCAGGTTCTGCGATGGAATCTGCTTGGAGATGTCGTTGATCGCCTTTTTCAGCTCATCGGTTGTCTGTTCGCTGAACGAGCTGATCCGGATGTAGCCGATATTGCCGCCGTCGGTATGATAACTCACCGGGCGCACCCGGATGATTTCCCGCACGATTGTAACATTGATCGGGACGTCAGCGTTTTTTCGGACGATTGTCAGCTTCGTCTTGGTGTTGGGCGCCCCCTTCATCTTGTTCACGGCCTGCTCGAGGGTAAGACCCTGGACGGCTTCATCGTCGATCTGGGTAACCAGGTCGCCTGACATGATTCCAGCCTTGGCCGCCGGCGTACCGTCGATCGGCGCAACCACCTTGACCAGGCCGTCCTCCATCGTCACCTCGATGCCCAGGCCGCCGAATTCGCCGTGGGTCGTTTCCTGCATCTCGCGCCACGCGCTGTCGTTCATGTATCGAGAGTGAGGATCGAGCGAGGTGATCATGCCATTGATCGCGCCCTCGACCAGCTTGGCGTCGTCGGGCTTCTCGACGTAATCGGTTCGCACGCGCTCAAATACCTCACCAAACAAATTGAGCTGCGAGTAGATATCGGCTCCGGCCGTTGCCCTGGCGGTCGCCACCAGATGCGCGCCCTGCGGTGCGGTCAGAAGCAGGGTGAGGCAGACGCCTGTCGCGGTGCCGAGGAGAAACAGGGAGTTCTTGCGCATCGTTGGCGAACCTTCTCGCTGGTCAGGTGACCCGCTATGGGCCGGGTAACGGTTGGAGTTAGAAAGCTTCGTCTCGCTTGGTCAACTGCGTCTGGCTTTGTCCCGACGCAACCCACGACACCTTTCGGGTATCTTTGAGGCCGTTTGCGGGACAGCAGCGAAGGCGTCAACAGGCAGAAGCGTCACAGGCGGAAGCCTCATTCGGCCGACGCCTTGCCCGATGGTGCCAAACCACCGCCGATAACGGCGCGGATCGCCAACATATACGCTTTCCGCGGCTGCCGAAAAACTGGAATTCCCCTTTGTGTCCAATTTGTAATTGCCCAAAATGGAGGCTTGCGGCATCGCCTTGGGAAATCAAGAAAGATTGGGTTGCTTCGCTGACGCGCGCAATGACGCCGGTGGGGTCCTTCGCGGGCTTGACCCGATCAAGTCCGGGCACGACAGTTTCCCCTGTTTTTCGGATTACTGCATTGGCGCTCTCGATGACACGTCTGCGCATTCCCGCGACGCTGGAAATCGCGCCCGGGCTCTGCCGCAACGACTGACGCCCCTCGATCAGGGAGGGCGCAGGGAATGCCGGGTGCTTGGCCGCACCCGCGGCCTTGTGTGCGAAAAGTGAAAGCACACAAGCGTAGTTACCACAGGTAGGCCGAAACATTCCGGCATTCCCCGCGCGACGGTTTTACGGTTTCCTTCGTACTCTCCCCGGGGACCGGGCTTTCTTGCCCCCGTCGCTTGCAAGATCATCAATCTGCAAGCTTGATATCAGCGTCGGGATATCAGGACCACACGACTTCGCCGTCCGCTTCGAAAAGGCGCCCGTCTTGCGCACCCAAAGCGTCCATCGCATCCCGCGCTCCACGTTCGTGACGACTTCCAAAAAGGCGCTGCCCGTCATGTTCAAAACGCTGAAGATAATCAACACCCTCAACGTCACCTACGGGCTCGAGTTTGCCGAGATCCTGTCCGACAACGGCGCCGAGTTCGCCTCCCGCAACAATCCAGAGGACCATCCCTTCGAGACCATGTTGCGCGAGCTCGGCATCAAGCATCGCTACACCAGGCCCTATCGGCCGCAAACCAACGGCAAGATCGAGCGCTTCTGGCGTACCCTCGACGAGGACGTCATCGAGGGTGCGACCTTCGACAACCTCGATCACTTCGCCAACGAACTGTTCGATTACCTCGTCTACTACAACAACCACAGGCCCCATCAGGCCCTCGCCGGAAACACACCAAAGGACTTCGCTGCCGCCAAAACCAACCCTGTTCAATCACCGAATTAGTGAATCTTGCACAGCAATGACGCGGATAGTTGCGGATTAGCCGAAGGCGTAATCCGCCATGCGGCTCTAGCGGCGGATTACGCTGACCGCTAATCCGCCGCTCTACTTCTTGGTCAGGCCAACTGTCGTACCCCGACGGGACGTCCATACGCCCGTCGACAAACATGCCCGGAAATATTCGTCACATCTTTGCAGTCCCTGAGCGTAATTGATCGAATAGCAGTAGGCCTTTCTGTCCGAACAGCTCTCTGCTTCGGCCACGCCCGAGCAAATGAGGGCCGCCATCGTTGTAAGTGAAAGAATTAATACTTGTATCCTGGTCATTGACCTGCGTTCTCCATTTGTATGCGTGAAGTTTTCGACGGATTAGATCGAAGATTTCGTGGCGTTATCGCTCAGCGGTTGATCACCGGATCAACAGCTACGGCGCGATCGGTTTGAGCGGAAACCAGGGCGATCAGGGCAACAATTGGCCATGCAAATGTGCGTTTCATGCTTTCGATCCATTTGAATGGATGGGGGAAGACTCTCGACGTGATGCGCGAATGATGGTTGCGACGCTTGACGCGCAGATATTGGTTGCGCGCGGATTGCTACGCATTCTTAGGTTGAGAATCAAGATTTTTTCCCGTGAAGCTCAAGGGACCGCCATTCCGGGGCGGCGCGATGCCCTTATGATCGGCGGAGTGCAGCAAAGCCGAACGCGTAATCCGCCATCTCCATGGTTTTAGCGGCGGATTACGCTGACGCTAATCCGCCCTGCGTTGCTGCCGCAACCCTTTGGGAAATGATGATGATCACGTTCGCCGGGCTTACCTGTATCAACACAATGAGTTATGGATGGATCCAGGGCGCTGAGAAAAGCTCGTTGTCGATATGAGCGACTGGCGCCCTCTACCGGAAAGAATTCCGGGGCAACCAGCGGGAGGTTCAGTAAATGCTCAGATCTGTTTCTATTGCAGCCGGCGCCCTGGCGCTTTGCGTCGGCGCCACCATGCTGCCGATTCCGGGGCACCAGGTGGCCGCCCAATCGGCTGGGATGTTTGTCAATGCCGTCGACCTCGATATCGTGCCGGCAGAGCGCGAAAACTTCCTGGCAGCTATCAAGGAGAACGGCGCGGCGGCAGCCAAGGAGCCGGGATGCCGGCGGTTCGATATCCTCAACCTCTCCAGCGACCCGAACCATTTCTTCCTCTACGAGGTCTATGACAACGAGGCTGCATTCAAGGCACATCGGGAAACCGAGCATTTCAAGAAATACGCCGCTAGCGTGAGCAAAATGATCGCCAAGCGTGATGCGCGGCCAATGTCGGTGGTGGCTGCGAACGCGACGGCGAAATAGCAGCGTAGCGGGACCTGAAGAAAAAACCCGGATGTCGCTCGCGCTCATCCGGGCTGCGCCGCTGACGATCGCTTGAGTTTCGGAACAGCGCTTGGACCGGGCGCGGCAGAAGATTCCGGGAGACGAAGATGAACGAAGCGCCACGCAATCCAAGAAATGTCGAACTCGGTGCCAGTACCGAACAGTTCCAAAATCTTCACGAGTTCGTAAGCAAGGCACGTGACAACCTTAACCAGAACGCGTGGGACTACATCGTGGGAGCCGCCGAGACGGAAACCACCATGCGGCGCAACCGTATGGCGCTGGACGAGATCGCGTTCCGGCCACGGGTGCTTCGCAATGTCGCGCGGGTCGATGCCTCGGCAGAAGCGTTCGGCCGCAAATTGCGCCTGCCGGTGATGATGGCGCCGGTCGGAGCCCTTGAAATCTTCGATCCAGTCGGCGCCGCCGCCAGCGTCGCCCGGGGCGTCGGCCGTTTCGGGGCCGCCCATATGCTCAGTTCAGTCTCCGAGCCTGGACTGGAGAAGGTCGCCGAGGCCGCGCCCGATGCGCTGCGGATCTACCAGCTCTATGTCCGCGGCGACGATGCCTTTGTCGAGGATCGTGTCAGCCGGGCGATTGCCGGCGGCTATGCCGCGTTCTGCCTGACCGTCGATACTGCACATTACAGCCGACGCGAACGCGATATCGCCAAGCGCTATGTCCGGGAAAGCCGACTGCGCGCCACCGGCGGAGATTTCCAGAAGGGCCTCGAATGGCGCACCGTCAAGCTGATCAAGGACAAATACAAGATCCCGCTGATCCTGAAGGGCATCGCGACCGCCGAAGACGCTGCAATCGCGCTCGACCATGGGGTCGAGTGGATCTACGTGTCCAACCACGGCGGACGCCAGCTCGACCACGGCCGCGGCGCCATGCATGTGCTGCCGGAGATCGTCAACGCAGTCGGGCGTCGCGCAAAAGTCATGGTCGATGGCGCATTCTGCCGCGGCAGCGATATCGTCAAGGCGATCATCATGGGCGCCGATCTCGTCGGCATTGGCAGACTGCAATGCTGGGCACTGGCGGCAGCCGGCGAAACGGGAATTGTCCGAATGCTGGAATTGCTCGAAGACGAGGTGATCCGAAGCCTCGGGCTGTTGGGGGTCACGAAATTCGCCGAGCTCGACAAATCCTATCTGCACCCGGCGACACCCACCAGCCTGCCTCATGTCCTGAGTGCGTTTCCCCTCCTGGACATTGAGCCGTATCGGTATTGATTGCGATCGAGCGCGAGCCGCCTCAGCATGCCACTTCGATCCTCTCTGTTCGTTCCTTCCGGCAAGGCGCCGCAATGATCCAATCGCTCCCCTCGCCCGGCGTGGCCGATGCGCTGCTGTTTGATCTTGGTCGCGTCGTGCTCGACCTCGATTTCAACAGAACGCTTCGCTGTTGGGCCGGTCACGCCGGGTGCGAGGTAGCGCATCTGGCAGCGCGGTTTGGGCGCGACGAACTATATCGCCGCCATGAAAAGGGCGAGATCAGCGACGCGACCTTTTTTGCCGGCCTGCGAAGATCGCTGTGCGTCGACCTCTCCGATGCACACTTGCTCGAGGGGTGGAACGCCATTTTCGCGGGCGTCGTGCCCGGCATCGATCAGCTCCTGACGCGCGCGGCCAACCGCCTGCCCCTTTACGCTTTCTCGAATACCAACAGCCCCCACGTTGAATTCTTTTCGGCAAAGTATGCCGACGTGCTCGGGCATTTCCGCGAAATTTTCTTATCCTCCTCGATCGGGCTTCGGAAACCGGATGCCGAGGCCTATGATCATGTGGTGAGGGCAATCGGGGTGCCAGCGGAACGCATCGTGTTCTTCGACGACCTTGCCGAGAATATCGGCGCCGCCCGCGAGCGCGGCCTCGTTGCGGTCCATGTGACTTCGCCCGACGACGTGGCGAGAGCGCTGGACGCGCTTGGAATTTGAAGAACTGATTGTGGGAGTGTTGCCCATGCGGGCTTCATATCGGGGAGTTTTCCGTTGGCATTGATGCCGGTTGCGGACGCGCTTGCCGCCGTGCTTTCAGGTGCCACGCCGCTACCTGAGGAGATGGTGGCACTGGATTTTGCCCACCGCCGCGTATTGGCCCGCGACGTTGCCGCCTTGCGCACCCAGCCGCCGCAAGCGATGTCGGCGATGGATGGCTACGCGGTGCGCGCGGCGGATGCCGGTCACGCCGGGGCAAGGCTCAAGGTGATCGGCGAGATAGCCGCCGGCAGGCCATTCGAACGAGGCCTGGGGACGGGCGAGGCGGTACGCATCTTTACCGGCGGTGTCATTCCCGAAGGCGCCGATGCCGTCATCATCCAGGAGGATACCGTCCCTGAGGCCGGTGGCATCACGATCACGGAGGCGGCATTACCCGGACGACATATCCGCCCCGCAGGGGTGGATTTCCGACAGGGTGACGTGCTCTTGACCGCCGGCAACCGTCTCAGCGACCGCGATCTTTCCCTCGCCGCCGGAATGAACCACCCAAGGCTTCCGGTCCGTCGCAGGCCTAAAGTCGCGATCCTCGCCACGGGCGACGAATTGGTGATGCCCGGACAGGTCCCTGGGCCTGGCCAGATCGTCTATTCCAACGGTTACGCGCTGCGGGCGCTCGCGCGCGACGAAGGCGCCGATATCGTGGACCTTGGCATCGCCGCCGACACGGTCGCAGCCACGACGGAGGGTATCCGCCGCGCGCGCGACCTTGGGGCCGATATCCTCGTCACCACCGGCGGCGCCTCGGTCGGCGATCATGACCTCGTCAAGCGCTCGCTGGAGGCCGAGGGCGTGACGATGACGTTCTGGCGGATCGCCATGCGGCCTGGCAAACCGATGATGCACGGCCGGCTCGGCGACATGCGGGTGGTCGGCCTGCCCGGTAATCCGGTATCGTCATATGTGTGCGGGTTCCTGTTTCTGGTGCCCCTGATTCGCAAGCTTTCGGGGCAATCGGTGCTCTACCACCGCCGCGAAGGCGCCGTGCTCGGACGCGATGTCGCTGCCAATGACCTGCGCGAGGACTACCTGCGAGCCCGCCTCGAGGTTCGCAGCGACGGCTGCCTCGTCGCCACACCTGTCGACCACCAGGATAGCTCCCTGCTCGGGAATCTCGCCGCGGCAGGGGCACTTGTGATCCGCGCGCCGTTCGCTCCACCCGCCGCCGCCGGCACCCCCTGCGATATCCTGCGGCTGCCGGATTGAGCCGGCTGCCCCTTCGTTCCCAAACTTCAATTTCGTTGACGATAAATTAAGTGGTTGCGGAACACATATCGAACATATAGTGTTCGTTCATGATTTGTTTCTGAGTTTGACGTCTACTGAGATCCTTATCGTTTGGTACGGAGTTCAAATCCTGACGTCTCACGAATCCGAACGACGCCAAACTGGGGACTGGTCGAGATGCTCACGCGCAAACAATATGAACTTCTGCGATTCATCAGCGAGCGGCTCAAGGAGTTGGGCGTGCCCCCCTCCTTCGATGAGATGAAGGATGCGCTGGACCTGCGATCGAAGTCCGGTATTCACCGTCTTATCACGGCGCTTGAAGAGCGCGGCTTCATTCGCCGCCTCCCCAATCGCGCTCGCGCCATCGAAGTGATCAAGCTGCCGGAGCTTTCGGCGGCGGCTGGCAACGGGCGACGGGGTTTTACGCCCAGCGTCATCGAGGGCACGCTTGGCAGGGTCCGCAGTGCGAGCGGCGCCGGCGCGGAGGAGGACGCCAGCCGTCCGGTCGCCGTTCCCGTCATGGGCCGCATCGCCGCCGGTACGCCGATCGAAGCGCTGCAGACCCGCAGCCACACCATAAGCGTACCGCCGGATATGCTCGGCTCAGGCGAACATTACGCTCTGGAGGTCCGCGGCGATTCCATGGTGGATGCGGGTATCCTGGACGGCGACATGGCACTCATCCAGCGCAACGAGACTGCCGAGACCGGCGACATCGTCGTGGCGTTGATCGACGACGAGGAAGCAACGTTGAAGCGTTTCCGACGCCGCGGCGCCTCGATCGCGCTCGAGCCGGCAAATGCGTCTTACGAAGTTCGAATCCTGCCACCGAACCGGGTGAAGATTCAGGGCAAGCTGATTGGTCTGTACCGAAAGTACTAAAGGGAGTATCGTTGGGGGTACGGTGCAAGTGCCGCCCAGTCTGGAACTGATTGCTGGGTGGTGAATTGACTTCCGCCTATCCTCAATGACGGGAAAGGCTCCAGGCGCGCGCTGAGTTTCGCAAACATATTTGTGATTTGGCTCGCGTTCGGGAGCCGCAGATTTGCCGCCAAGCGGGAAGAGGCTGACTGTTCACTCTGATAGAGGCCTGCGCCTCTTCGAGCATGAGCCTTTTCGGAAGACGGGTCCGATTTTCGGATCATGCTCCAGACGGTGCCGGTTGGCTATCTCGACCGAGGAGCAAACCGATGTGTGACTATAGTCTGCATGCCGTAGCAACGCGCCCGGCGCAAGTGGGAGAGACCCTCATCACCACGACTTTCCGCGGCACCTCAACGCGGGGCTTTGCATCCGAGCGCGAGCCCGATGTCGCGGTCTGCATGCTTCCTGGAACGGAGCTGGCGTTCGCCGATAATGTCAAATATGACAGCCGATGGATCTGGACCCGGCAGGTCAATTTCCGAGTTGGAAAATTCGGCGTTGTCGACCAGAACATTCCGGATCGGCATCACGACGCGATCGAATTTCCGGACGGAAGCCGGGTGCTGGTGACGCTGCTTTGTGAAGGCCAGCGGGCAACCGTGTTGCAGTTGCCAGTCATAGCGCAGACCATCAGCCGTGTGGCACCCACCCGAACCCCCGCGCCCCGGCCAATCTCCGCCGGGTAGGGAACGATCCCCGTGCGGGTCGTTGGTGTCGGCGCAGGATCGGCATCTTACGCACGCCACGCGTAAGGTGAGCAAGATGGACGATCCTCGCACCAGGGAGTTGGGCCATTTGAAGCTGGCCTTGGCGACATTTGCGTTGCATCTCGATGTCTTCGAGATGCTGGCGCAAGAGGCGATGCTCTCAATCGACAAACCGGAAAATCATTTTCCGCACGCCGAGTTCGGTCGCGAGCTGCGCAAGGATGACTTGAGTGGCGGTCAATAAAATAACATGGCAGCAGGCGGGGCATGTAACGGAGCCCGGCCGCTACATGTTCAGATTTGGCTGGCTTACCATCACCTCTGAGGACATTGTCGTCTGGAAGCAGTTTCCGGACGCCTCGTTTGCACTCGTTAAAAAGCCGTCGCCGACATCGACGGATGACACGGATGAATATCACCTCGGCGTGTTCGAACTGAAAGAACACTCCCTGCCCGGCGAGAACTGAAAGCCGAAAGACCCCGGCGCCAAAGCGCGATGAGACCCGGTTGAAGCGTCATCGCGCTTTAGCTGCCTGATAGAGCATGATCTCCGCGCAAACGCGTTTCGCGCTTGTCGCGAGGGAAAACCGCTGCACGCTTTTCCGGATCATGCTTTAGGCTTACTGCGTCATAACCGACTTATCCCCTCATCCTGAGGAGCTTGCGCGAGCAAGCGTCTCGAAGGACGAGGCCCGGAAACAGGCAACGTGGCCTTCATGGTTCGAGACGGCGCAAGGGCGCCTCCTCACCATGAGGGTCTTATGACGCAGTAAGACTAGTCCTCGGCCTGGAGGTCGGACTCCGCAGGCGTTGCGTCCACCGCCCGCGGCGGGGTGATGCGTGCGGCTGCGCCGGCTGGCTCGGCCTCGGCGGCGTTTTCCGTCGCTGGAGCCCACGGCCGGCTGACGCCGCGGGGCCTGACGGCCTCGACCGCAAAGCCGCGACTGGTCCGCCGAAGCGCCATTGCGCCCTGACTTCGCAGGCGCGCCAGATCGATGACGGTGGCCGCGCAACCATGCGGCACCGGCTTTGCGGTGACGAGCAATGCCGCGCGCTCGCAATCGTCCGCGAGCGCGTCGGCCTTGAGCGAAAGAGCTACGAAGCCGCCGTCGGCCATCTGAACCACACAGCCCTCGTCGTCGCAGGAAACGCCATCCGCCAGGGCAGCATCGCCCGCCTGCCTTCCGTCGGCATCGGCAGCAAGCCACTCGCCGATCAAGAACGTGTCCTTGGCCGTTTTCATCACGTGCAACCGCCCGTCCGAGCCACGCACCCCGACATTGCGGCCGTCGCCCGAAATCAGGATGTCCGGCTGCGGTATCGCCACCGCCCAGATGACCGAAAGCGCGATCGCGACCGCGCCGCTCCAGCGCAGCGGCGTTCGTAACAAACCGAGGAGGATAATTCCGAGACTGGAAACGATCAGGGGTCCCGTGCCGAACGCAGTTACGCGGCCGACGGCGCCCGGAAGTCCGGCCACCCATTTCGTTACCAGGATCATCCAGTCAATGCCGAGCCCCATCAGCCACCAGAAGAAACCGTCGAAGCCAAAAGGTATGGCAATCAGACCGAGCATGCCCGCGGGCATGACCACCGCTGAAACAACGGGCATCGCCGAAAGGTTCGCGAGCACGCCATAGGGCGTCACGCGGTGAAAGTGAAACGCCGCATAAGGCGTGGTCGCAAACCCCGCCACGAGCGAGGCGAGCGCCAGCGTCACAAGCTCGCGACCGCCCCAGAGCGCAAGCTTCGCGGCGGCCGAATTCTCCGGCGTCGCGAACAGGCGCGGCATGCCGATCTGCACCAGGGCTACCAGCCCGAGGGTAGCCGCGTATGACATCTGGAAACTCGGATGCACCAGCGCCTCCGGCGCCAGTACCAGCACGATCATCGCCGCCAGCGCCAGGGTTCGGATCGTCACGGCGCGGCGATCGACGATTACGGCGATCAGCACAACGGCCGTCATGTAGAACGACCTTTGCGTTGCGACTTCGGCACCCGACAGCAGCAGGTAAAAGGCTGCGGCGGCCAGAGCAAAAGCCGCCGCCCACTTCTTGATCGGGAAAGTCACGGTCAGCGCGGGGATCAGCGCCAGCAGCGCGCGAATGACGAAGAAGACGACGCCGGCAACGACCGCCATGTGATATCCTGAAATCGAGAGCACGTGGCCGAGACCGGAAATGAACATTGCGTCGTTGACGGGCGTCGTGATCGCATCGCGGCGGCCGGTCAGAAGCGCGGTTGCGATTGCCCGCTTGTCGCCTTCAAGTGTCGTTCGAATCCGCGCATCGATCGCATCGCGCATGTCTTGCATGACCGCGGCATAGCGCAGGAACAGACCCCCCTCCACAGGTGGTGCGACCGTCCTGATGGCTCCGGTGACAAAGCCCGAAGCGCCGATGCCCTGGAAAAACAGATCGCGACTGAAGTCATAACTGCCGGGCCGCATCGGCGCGAGCGGTGGCTGCAGGCGGGCTTTGAATTCGACGAAACTGCCGACTGCCGGTGCCGTGCCCTTGCGGACCGACAGCCGAACCCGCTCCAATCTCGTTTGCAGGCGCGGTCCGTCCACCTTCGTGACACGCAGCACGAAACGATCGGTGCGCTCGCGGATATCGCGGGCCTCCACAAAACCCGAAAGCGAAACCGAATAGGCGGGCTTTGCCAATACGCCATGGGCAATGAGCGCGGTCTTCCACGTCGCCGTGGCGAACCCGGCAGCAAGGCTTGCAATCAGCACGGCGGCCGGAAAAATCTTTCGCCGCCGAAGCAGAACCGCCGCCAGGCAAAGTCCGATCGCGGTGACCGAGGCAACCGCCAGGACGGGCTCATGATCGGCCGAGAAATAGAGCGCAATGCCAGTACCAAACCCGACCGGCACCCAGGGCACCAGACGGCTCGCGCCAGCTTCGGCGCGAACCCAGGCGCGGAGTTTTTCGAGGAAGGCCGGCCACGCCCTGAAGCTCGACGGCGCAAAGCCACCGGCTTGGGCCGCGCCCCGCGGTGGCCAGGTTCCCGCTATGCCATGCGCCCGCCCCGCCGCCCCACGCTCCGCCATCCACTACCCTGCGCCTTATCAACAAAGCCATGCTACCTTGGCGTGTTGTCGAAGAAAGGCGAACGGAAGCAGAATTCGCAGGAAAAATTCAATCCTTTTGGCAGAGACCGAAATTGCCGCCGGCCGCATTTTGTCGGCACGTATCGCAAAACCATACGATTCTGCTAAAAGCCGCATCCCAACTCGCCGGGCATGCCCAGCGAATTCGACGACGCCCCTTCACTCGAGACAAGGAACAGCTTAGGTGACAGGTCCCGAACTGAAAAAACTTCGACAGGATCTAGGTGATGCGATTGGTCGGCGCCTTTCGGTCGCCGACATGGCGAAGCTTTGCGGGCTCGAGGCGCACGATGCCGCCGACACCATACGCAGATGGGAAGTGACAGGGCCCAGCGGGCCTGCAGCGAAGCTGCTTCTCATTCTCGCGATGGCCAGCGACCGCTATCCGATCCTGGAAAATTTCAATGTCTTCGACCGCTGGGACATCGATGAAATGGAGCGGCCCGCCCGCAGGCAGGAGTTTCGTGAAAAAATGCGCGACGAGATCCGTCAGCGCCTCGCCTGATCGGCTCACCTGCTCTGCACATTCTTTCCGGTACGAGCCGCGTTAGCCTTTGCCGATTTCCTTTGCAAAGGTATCGCGCAAGCCGATCGTTCGATTGAACACCGGATGATCCGGTGTCGAATCCTTATCGCGGACGAAATAGCCCTGCCGTTCGAACTGTATGGCCTCGGGCGAACTGCCCTCTCCGACCGCCGGCTCCACCCTGGCGTGCTTCAAGACTTCCAACGACTGCGGATTGAGATCGGCTGCAAAATCGGCCGCATCGGGATCGGGCTTTGCAAAGAGCGGGTTGTACAGGCGGACTTCCGCTGGTTTCGAATGCGTCGCCGAGAGCCAATGCATCGTGGCCTTGACCTTGCGGCCGTCAGGTGCGTTGCCGCCGTGAGTGGCGGGATCGTAGGTACAGCGCAACTCGACTACCTCGCCGGCGGCATCCTTCACCACGTCCCGGCAGGTAATGAAGTAGGCGTAGCGCAGGCGAACTTCACTGCCGGGCGAGAGCCGGAAAAACTTCTTCGGCGGATTTTCCATGAAGTCGTCGCGCTCGATGTAGAGTTCGCGGCCAAACGCGATCCGGCGCTTGCCGGCCGCGGGATCGTCAGGGTGGTTGATCGCTTCGATCTCCTCGATGCGGCCTTCCGGATAGTTTTCGATCACGACCTTCAGCGGCCGCAGCACCCCCATCCGCCGCTGGGCCGTCTTGTTGAGAACTTCGCGGACGCAGAATTCCAGCATGCCGACATCGACCACGCTGTTGGCCTTGGCAACGCCGATGCGCCTGACGAATTCCCGGATGGCAGCCGGCGGAACCCCTCGCCGCTTCAAGCCGGCGATGGTCGGCATCCGTGGGTCGTCCCAACCCGCCACATGGCCGCCACGCACGAGTTCCGTCAGGACACGTTTCGAGAGCAGCGTATAGGTCAGATTGAGCCGCGCGAATTCGTACTGGTGCGGCCTTGACGGCACCGGCAGTTTGTCCAGCAGCCAATCATAGAGCGGCCGGTGGTCCTCGAATTCCAGTGTGCAGATCGAATGGGTGATGCCTTCGATGGCGTCGGACTGGCCGTGGGCATAGTCGTAACTCGGGTAGATCGACCATTTGTCGCCAGTGCGCGGATGCGTGGCGTGCAGGATGCGGTACAATACGGGGTCGCGCAGGTTGATGTTGGGGGAGGCCATGTCGATCTTGGCACGCAAAACGCGGGTGCCGTTGGCAAACTCGCCTGCCTTCATGCGGCGAAACAGGTCGAGATTTTCCTCCACGCCGCGGTCGCGGAACGGGCTGTTGCTGCCGGGCTCGGTGAGCGTGCCACGGGTCGCCCTGATTTCGTCCTGCGACTGGTCATCGACATAGGCAAGGCGATCGCGAATGAGGCCTTCCGCCCATTCGTAAAGCTGCTCGAAATAGTCCGAGGCGTAAAAAAGGTACCGTCCCCAGTCATAGCCAAGCCATTTCACGTCGGCCTGGATGGAGTCGATATACTCCTGCTCCTCCCTGGTCGGATTGGTATCGTCGAACCGCAGGTGACAGCGCCCGGAAAACTCCTGCGCGATGCCGAAGTTGAGAGCGATCGACTTGGCGTGGCCGATATGCAGGTAACCATTCGGCTCCGGCGGAAATCGTGTCACGATCAGCTTGTGTCGTTTGGCGTCAAGATCGGCCTGGACGATGTCGCGAATGAAATCGCGCCCTGCCTCTGCCGCCGCCTGTTCCGTGGTCATTCGCCCTTCCCAGTCTGGAATCAACGGTCTATCTGCCAAATCTGCCGGTTCGAAGGAAGGCTTTAGTTATGCACGGTTCCTGCTATACACCCTTCGCGCCGCCAAGGGCCTAGCAAGCTTTCAGCACCCTCGCCATAGATGCCCGAGAAGATCGTCACACGCTTTGCGCCTTCTCCGACCGGCTTCCTTCACATCGGGGGAGCCCGCACGGCGTTGTTCAACTGGCTTTATGCGCGCGGCCGCGGCGGCAAGATGCTGTTGCGTATCGAGGACACCGATCGCCAGCGATCCACCGAAGCGGCAATCGCTGCAATCCTGGATGGGCTGCGATGGCTCGAACTCGATTGGGACGGCGATGTCATTTACCAATTCAGCCGTGCAGCGCGCCATCGAGCGGTGGCCGAAGCCCTGCTCGCAAGCGGTAAAGCCTACCATTGCTACGCCACGCCCGAAGAACTCGCGGCGATGCGCGAGAAGGCCCGCGCCGAAGGCCGCACGCGGCTGTACGATGGAATGTGGCGCGACCGCGATGACTTGGAGGCGCCCGCGGGCATCAAGCCCACGATCCGGCTGCGAGCGCCTTTGACGGGCGAGACCGCGATCGAGGATGCGGTTCAGGGCCGAGTGGTCTGGCAAAACGAAAACCTCGACGACCTCGTGCTTCTGCGCGCCGACGGGACCCCGACATACATGCTCGCTGTCGTGGTCGACGACCACGACATGGGCGTCACCCACATCATTCGCGGCGATGATCACCTGATCAACGCCGCACGCCAGAAGCAGATCTATGATGCGTTGGGCTGGGACATCCCCAACATGTCCCATATTCCCTTAATCCATGGGCCCGACGGTTCAAAACTCTCCAAGCGCCACGGCGCGCTGGGCGTGGATGCCTATCGAGCCATGGGGTACTTGCCGGCTGCGCTGCGCAATTACCTGGTTCGGCTAGGATGGAGCCATGGCGACCAGGAAATCTTCTCCACCGAAGAGATGATCGCCGCGTTTGACCTGTCGGGCATCGGCCGCTCGGCCGCCCGCTTCGATTTTGCCAAACTGGAAAACCTGAACGGCCACTACATCCGCCAATCCGACGATCAATCCCTCGTGAAGATGTTCGAGGGGGTACTGGATTATGTCCCCAACGGAACCGACCTCAAGGCGAAGCTCAACGATACGACGCGCGCGCAACTGCTGCAGGCGATGCCGAGCCTGAAGGAACGCGCCAAAACCCTGATAGAACTGATCGACAGCGCCTATTACATTTTCGCCGACAGGCCTCTGGAGATCGATCCGAAGGCCGCCGCCTTGCTGACGCCGGAAAATCGCGAACTCATCGGCAAGGTCCGCACGGCCCTTGAGGCCATCAAGGACTGGACGGCCGGCACCACTGAAGCGGCACTGCGCGCCTTTGCCGATCAGAACGGCCTCAAGCTTGGTGCGGTCGCCCAGCCGCTGCGCGCCGCGCTGACCGGACGGACCACTTCACCGGGCATATTCGACGTTTTGACCGTTCTTGGGCGAAAGGAATGCCTGGCCCAACTCGGTGACCAGGTAACTGCCTGACACCTTTGTATCGGCATCTTGCAGCGCACACAGCAATAAGCTACGCATTTATTCGGTGTCTTTAGAAGAACCGGCCATTCGCCACCCCTCCCGGAAATGGCGTTGCCGCCGGTTTCGCAAACGATCTCATCGGGGACTTCACGATGGACGCAACCTCCCAGAACAAAAACGCCACGTTGACGGTAGGTAACAAGAACTGTGATTTACCGATCCTGAAGGGCACCGTCGGGCCGGAAGTCGTCGACATCGGCAAACTCTATGCGCAGACGGGGATGTTTACCTATGACCCCGGATTTACCTCGACCGCGAGCTGCCAGTCGAAGATCACCTACATCGACGGTGATGCCGGCATCCTGGAATACCGGGGTTATCCGATCGAGCAGCTTGCCGAGCACGGCGACTTTCTGGAGACCTGCTACCTTCTGCTCTACGGAGAGCTGCCGACCGCGTCGCAGAAAAAGGACTTCGACTTTCGCGTGATCCATCACACCATGGTTCACGAGCAAATGGCGCGGTTCTTCCAGGGCTTCCGCCGCGACGCTCACCCGATGGCAGTCATGGTGGCCTCCGTGGGCGCGCTGGCGGCCTTCTATCACGATTCAACCGACATCACCGATCCGCAGCAGCGCATGATCGCCTCGATGCGGATGATTGCGAAAATTCCGACGCTGGCGGCGATGGCCTACAAATACACCATCGGTCAGCCCTTCATGTATCCGAAGAACTCGCTGGGGTTCGCCGAAAACTTCCTTTACATGTGCTTTGGAGTTCCTTGCGAGGAATACAAGGTCAGTCCGGTGCTGGCGGACGCGCTCGAGAAAATTTTCATCCTGCACGCCGACCACGAACAAAATGCCTCGACCTCAACCGTGCGCATAGCGGGCTCGTCCGGCGCCAACCCCTTCGCCTGCATTGCTGCCGGCATCGCCTGCCTGTGGGGACCGGCGCATGGCGGCGCCAATGAAGCCGCGCTGAACATGCTCTACGGCATCGGCAAGGTTGAAAACATTCCCGACTTCATCAAGAAGGTTAAGGACAAGAACAGCGAAGTACGGCTGATGGGCTTTGGCCATCGCGTCTACAAGAATTACGATCCCCGCGCCAAAATCATGCAGAAGATGTGTCACGCCGTGCTGAAGGAAACCGGCCATGGCGATGACCCGATGCTGAAGGTCGCGCTGGAGCTGGAAAAGATCGCATTGAGCGATCAATATTTCATCGAACGCAAGCTTTATCCGAACGTCGACTTCTATTCCGGTATTACGCTCAAGGCGATGGGCTTCCCGATGTCGATGTTCACGGTGCTGTTCGCGGTCGCCCGAACCGTCGGCTGGATCAGCCAATGGAGCGAAATGATCGAGGATCCGCATCAGAAGATCGGCCGGCCGCGGCAGCTCTATACTGGCGTCGCGCATCGCGATTACGTCGCTATCGACAAGCGCAAATAGTTCTCCGATCGGCGGGCAGGCGCGCGGCTGTTAAATGCGGCTAACCGATCCTGCGGGATTTATGCAACGTCGCCAGCACGATGTCCGCGGCGCGGACGGAAGGTGGCTGGTTGCCGGTCGACATGATCTCGCCAATCCCGGCGAAGGCTGCAAGCTGGCGCTGCCGCAGCGGCGAGTCGGCGAGGACTTCCCGCAAGGCGGCTGAAAGCTTGTCCGGTGTGCAATCCTCCTGAACGAATTCCGGTATCGCGTTTTTGCCGATCACCAAATTTGCGAGAATCACGCTCTTCACGTCGATGGCGCGCCTCAATATCCAGGCCTCCGCGGCTCCGACCCGGTAGGCCGCGATCATCGGCACCCCTGCCAGCGCAAGCTCGAGCGTTACAGTGCCGGACTTGGCGAGCGCTGTATTTGCGATCCGGAATGCTGCGCGCTTTTCCTGCTCGCCGACCACGATCCTGGGGCTGACCGTCCATGATTCCGCGCCTTGCCTGACCATTTCCTGAAGATGCGGCATGGTAGGAAGGATCGCTTCGAATTCCACGCCTTCCGCCCGCAACCGCCCCAACGTCTCGCCGAAAATGGTCATATGACGCCTGAGTTCGCTGCGTCGGCTTCCTGGCAGCAACAGCAATACCGGCGGCTGTTCGCTGCGGCGTTTTGTTTCCTCGGCGCCGGGTCTCAGCGATGACAGTTGCTCGGTCAAGGGATGGCCGACATAACTGCAGGGCGGCCCGCGTAGTCTGCGGTATTCATCCGGTTCGAATGGCAATAACGCCAGCACGTGGTCGATATAGGCCCGCATCGAACGCGCCCTGCCCGGCCGCCAGGCCCAGACCGAGGGCGAAACATAGTCAATGATGGGGATCGTCGGGTCGCGGGCGCGGACCCGTCGGGCCACGCGATGGGTGAAATCCGGGCTGTCGATAATTACGAGAATATCGGGCCTTTCGTGCAGAATCGCGTCGACAGTTCTGCGAATGAGACGTAGCACTTTCGGCAGTTGCCTCAGCACCGCGGTCAAGCCGATGATCGAAAGCTCTTCGATGGGAAACAGGGAAGTCAGTCCCTCGCGAGCCATCGCGTGCCCGCCGACGCCCTCGAAGCGAACGGCTCCCCCAAGACGTTGGCGCAGTACCTTCATGAGTTGCGCACCGAGCCGGTCGCCCGATTCTTCCGTCGCGATCAGGAATATCTTGCGCGCGACGTCGCCATTTGTCCGCGTCGGCATCAGGCGGGCAAGCCGATCACGAACAGACCGGCGGCATCAGCGGACTCGATCATGGTCTGCGGCTCGATCGCAATGGTGTTTCCCGCCTCGATCGCAATTCCCGCGAGCGAAGCGGCCGCAGCGCCTTTGACAGTTCGTGGCCCGACTGCCGGCAAATCGAACCTCAAATCCTGCCTGCTCTTGGGCGCCTTGACCAGAACGCCGCGCGCCGCCCCGGCACGAATACGGCCCTCGGAACGTAGCCGCACGATACGCGCCAACAATCCGTCCGTGCCCTCGATGTCCTCGACCGCGACCACATGACCGTCGATCACGACAACCGCCTGGCCGACGTCGAAGGAACCGAGTGCGGCCAGCACGTCCCGTCCCTTTGCAATATCGGCCTCGGCGCCTGCGTCGGGCACCTTTCGGGTGATGCACCCCTCGGGCATCAACAGATCCGGCGCGACATCCTTGATGCCGACCATGCGAAAGCCGTCACGTTCGAGCATGCGGCCTATGTTCGACAGCAGATGATCGTCGCCGCCCCGGAAGGCGCTCCAAATCCGCCCCAGGAGACGAAGGGTCTTCCAATCGAGGCGAATTTCCGAAAGAGCCGGCCGAACCAACGTGCCAATGAAGACGAGATCCCTGCAGTTTTCGGCGCGGAACAACTTCTCCGCCCTGCCCAATTGGCCGACCGAAATCCAGTGGTGCCGAAAGCTCTCCGCGGCCTTGGGATCGCAGGCGCCCCTCAGCGCGAACACGACGGTATCGATGCCGCGCGCCGTCAGCGAATTGGCGACCGCGAACGGCATCACGCCGCCGCCCGCGATCACTCCAACCGGCGAGGAGACTTGCATGGCCGTTGCGGTCATGATTCCGGCAGCTCCGTGCTTTGTCCATTGCGCCGATCGGCAGGAAGGCACAGCGAGCGATGCTTGCCGTTGCCGATAAACGCAAGGATTTCCGCAATCGCCGGATCGGCATCCGCCAGCGGCTGCACGGCGCTCAATCTTTCGGCGAACACGCCGGGTCCATGAAACAGTTGTTGATAGAACGAGCGTATCGTGACGAGGCGCTCGCGGGTGAATTTGCGCCGTCTCATGCCGACAATATTGAGTCCCTCGAGACTGGCGTACTGGCCATTGACGAGACCGAACGGAATGACGTCATTGCGAACACCACAAACGCCGCCCACCATGACCTGCGAGCCGATCCGCGTGAACTGGTGAACCGCGGACAAGCCCCCGATGAAGACGAAATCACCGATCTCGCAATGTCCGCCAAGCGTGGCTGAGGTCGCAAAGATTGCGTCGTTGCCGACCTGGCAGTCGTGACCGACGTGACTGCAATTCATGAAATAACCGCGATCGCCAACGCGCGTTATCCCGCCACCCGCCATCGTCCCCGCATTCATCGTGACCGATTCCCTGATCGTGCAGCCTTCCCCGATCTGAAGCCTGGTGAGCTCGCCGCGATAACTCAGCGATTGCGGCGGGGTACCCAGGGAGGCGAAGGGAAAGATCGTGCAGCCGGCACCGATGCTGGTCTGCGCCGTAACGTGAACATGGGCAATCAGCCTGCAGTTTGCCCCAATCACGACATGCCGGCCGATGGTGCAATAGGGGCCAATTGATGTGCCCTCACCTATCACGGCGCCATCCTCAACTCGCGCGGTGGGGTCGATTGCGGTCATCCGATCGTCTCGTATCGATGGCGGGGTCGGCTCAAATCGTATGATTTTTCAGTGGTTAGCGCGGGCCGCCAGCACTGTCCAGTGAGCCAAGGCGCTTCCCGGAGCGGGTTTTTCGCGCGCCGGATCGCAGGGCGCAAAGGGCTGGCCGCCAGCTAACCGGATGGCCCCCGTTTGCGAACTTCGGAATCAGGACACCTGGCTAGTTCATCGTGCGTTGCACGAAAGCCGACCCTTGCGTGATCACACACATATACGAATACGTGAGTGCCTCGCCCGCGGCCTCGAAATCCACGTCAACGATGACAGGGCGGGTCTGCCCCTTCCATGTGGACAGAACTTCCGCCGACACCGGACGAGTGCGCGATTTCTTGACCACCAGGCCTTGAATGCGTGGCAACGACTCAGTGGCTTTGGCTACGCACGTTTGAGCCGCTTCGAGCCGGCCATTCTGCAAAAACAACAATGCCGCCCAAATGGCGACGATCATCGCGCGACGCATCTCGTTGTTCCCGCCTGTTGAAGGAACTAGAACACAGAATTTCTGTCGTGTCGAACGGAGCAAATAGAACCGAGGGCAGCGAAACTTTCGCCGACACTCAATCCGTCAGCATCGCGCCGACATCGGCTTCAGCGACGATCGCCCCGTCGACCCTGGCCTCGCCGTGAAACCACCACATCGCTTTACGCCTGCTGATACGGTTCATGTGGTATTCGATGGTGTCGCCCGGCAACACGGGCTTGCGGAATTTGCAGTTGTCGATGGTCAGAAAATAAACCGCCCGGGGCTTCTCGGTGCCCTCCACCGACTTGATCCCAATGACGCCTGCGGTCTGGGCCATGGCTTCGATCATCATGACGCCGGGATATACCGGACGCTCCGGAAAATGACCAGGAAATGCCGGTTCGTTGAAGGTGACGTTCTTGATGCCGATTCCGCTGTAATCCGTTCGAATATTGATAACCCGATCGATCAGCAGCATGGGATAACGGTGCGGCAGAGTTTTCAGGATATCGTTGATATCCACGAGCTCAAACCTGACCGGAGCCACCTCCATTACTCCCGCTCCTCGCCTTTGGGACCGGCCAAGTTATCGCGTGCCGAGCGTTCGACTGCAACAACCTCCCGCAGCGTCGCTGGTCCGGCAAATGGTCACCCCAGCGGCAAGCCCGCGGGGATGTCAACCGGTCGCATGCATCGCTGCGACCGAGCCTTCGTCTTCGACAAGCTCGCCGCTGCTCGGCCGGCATTCAACATCAGAACGAGGTCCCGCCACCAAACTTGAATTGCTGGACGACGTTGTGGGGACCCTTGGTAATCGGCACCGCATAGTCGAAGCGCAGCGGACCGAACGGCGACGCCCAGATCAAGCCCACGCCGACCGCCGAACGGACCACATTCTGGGGATCAAACTGCAACCCGAGACAGGTTCCGGGTGCAGGCGGCACGTTTTTCGCGTTGGTCGGAGGGATACAGCCCGGCGTGTTGACTTCGCCGGTAAAAGCCCAGTTGGTCGGCCCCTGATAATCGCCCAACCAACCCGCGTCGGCGTAGACCGCGCCCTTCAATCCGATTTCCTTCGGCAGGAACCAGAACGGCATCTGCAGTTCCAGCGAGGCGCCCCAGTACTTGGTGCCACCCAGCGCATCCTGCGTACCGTAGGGGTTGATGTCACGCGGGCCGATCCCGTTCGGCGCAAAACCGCGCACCAGGTTCGGCCCCATCTGGAAGTGATCGAGCATCCGGATCTGGTTGTCGCCGACCTGGGTGAGAATGCCGCCCTGCAGGTGAACCAACGCCACGATATCGGCGACCAGCGGCGTATAGAATTTGCCGTCCATCGCGGATTTCAGATAGGTCACGTCGCCGCCAACGCCGGCGAAGTCCTGGCGGAAGTCGATCAACAGACCATCGGTCGGGTTCTTGTTGTTGTCGAGCGTGTTGTAGTCCAGCGAATAGCCGACCGCCGAAGTCAAGGTAGAACCGTTGGCCAGCTCCTTGCGGACCGGCAGCGACGCTTCGCCGTCGCTGTAGCAATAAAGGCCCAGACCCGAAGCATCCACCGCACCAAGCGCAGTTGCAGCCGCTACTCCATTGGCATTCACCCACGCCGGCGAAGGATTAAACGCCATTCCGTTCGACGGGTTGTTGTTACAATTGTCGAGATAGAACGGCAGCGTGATGGTCTGGTCATATATCGAATAGCGAAGCTGCATGGTGAGATCCTCACGCAGCTGAAGTCCAATCCTCGGGCTGAAACCGATCGTCTTGGTGCCGTAGGAGATGAACGTATTGGGTAACTGCTCGCGATAATAGGCGTCGAGGCCGAGCGCGATGCGGTAATCAAGCAGATAAGGCTCGACAAAGGACAGCGAGACGCCGCGCGCATACTGGCCGTATGTCACCGATGCCTTTGCGTAGAGGCCGCGGCCCAACAGGTTGCGCTCCGAGATGCTGACCTCGGCGAGCGGGCCGTCGGTGGTCGAGTAACCGCCCGACACCGAAAAGTCGCCGGTGGACTTCTCCTCGAGTTCGACGTTGAGAATGACGCGATCGCTCGATGATCCCGGCTCGGTCGTGACCTTCACGCTCTTGAAGAAATCGAGGTTCTTCAATCGGCGTTCGGCGCGATCGACCAGAGCACGGTTGTATGCATCGCCTTCTGAAAGATCGAATTCGCGACGGATCACGTAATCGCGCGTGCGGGTATTGCCGCGCACGTTGATGCGCTCGATGTAGGTACGCGGTCCCTCATCGATGGCGAAGATGATGGAAACGGTGTGGGCCTCGAAGTTGCGGTCACCGCGCGGATGCACGACCGCAAACGCAAACCCTCGCCGCGAGGCTTCGATCTGCATCTCCTCGACCGACTTCTCCAGCGCTTCCGCATTGTAGAGCGATCCGACGTTGACGCGGGAGAAGCGGCCGAGCACGTTGCCGTCAAGCGAAGCGATGCTGGACTGGTAGTTGACCGAGGCGACCCGATACTGCTGGCCTTCCTCGATCTTGAAGGTCACCAGGAAACCCTTGCGCTGCGGATCGTATTCCGTCAGCGCCGCAACTACCTGCACGTCGGCGAAACCGTGCTTCAAATAATAGCGGCGGATCAGATCGCGATCGGCCTCGATCCGGTCCGGATCGTAGACGTTGCTGCCGCCAAGGAAGCTCAGGAGATTGGATTCGCGGGTCTTGATCACGTCCTTCAGGCGATATGAGGAATAGACCCTGTTGCCGACGAACTCGATCGAATTGATGCCGGTCTTGTTGCCCTCGGTGATCGTAAAGATCAGGTCGACGCGATTGTTCGGCTGCTCGATGATTTCGGGAACGACCGAAACGTCATAGCGGCCGGCGTGGCGATAAATATCGGCGATTTGTTGCGCGTCGGACTGGACCACGGGACGCGACAGGGTTCCGCGCGGCTTGGACTGAACTTCCGATGTAAGCTGCTCGTCCTTGATCTTCTTGTTGCCCTCGAAGACGACACGGCCGATCACGGGGTTTTCGACCACGGTCACGACAATTCGGCCGCCAGCCTGATTGATTCTCACATCCTGGAACAAGCCGGTCTCGATCAGTCCTTTCAGGCCGTCATCGATATGACCCTGATCCAGCCGACCGCCGGGACCCGGCTTGAAATAGGAACGGATGGTCGAGGTCTCGACCCGCCGATTGCCCTCGACCTGGATGGAATTGACGGTTTGCGCCAACGCCGACGAGGACATAAGCCCAAACGCCACGGTCGCCCCAGCCGGCATTGCGATCATGACCAGGGCGGCCAGTAAGCCCCCCCGAACCCGCCTTCCAACTTTCATGCGCAATGCGCCCTTGCCATTCAATTGCCGGTCCGTACCCCCACGAACCGACAAATTCCCCTTGGTCGACCCGCTTGTAGCCAATTTTGCCAAGCCGGCAAACCATATGTCGCAGCGCATTTTCATTTTCATTCCAAGACGTTGCCTATCGGCCACGTCACAAAAAAGCCGCTTATGATGCGGCCAGGTGCAGAATGTCGTTGTAGGTGGCGAACACCATCAACATCAGCACCAGT
>CAVRMY010000040.1:0-70699 GCA_963721935.1 uncultured Alphaproteobacteria bacterium | reverse complement strand
AAGGAGCTGTTAAATATATCCCCGCTAGTTGAGCTTTTGCGGTGCCAGCACCTTGCCTTCGATCTTGGGCAGGTCGGCCATTGAGCCGGACTTGTCGTTCCCGGCGGCCCTGCGCGCCATCTCGACGGTGAGCCGCTCGGCTACTTCGGGCGCCATCAATCCGAGAATATCCGCCATTTTTCGCGGCGCGATCTGGGAAGCGATTTCGAACAGCACAGGCATTTCCAGCCGATCGAACACCTTGGCGGCGTCCTTCGGCTTCATGCCCTCATACATCGTGATGATGCCCTTGAAGCGCGCGACGTCGGCGTCGTTCTTCTGCTGGTTTGCCACCGTGATCCGGGATTCGATCGCCTTGAGCTCCTCGACGCGCGCCTCGACCCGTTTTTCGGCTGCCTTCAGCAGGTTCTCGCGAATGTCGATTTCACGTGCCCTGGCGTCGAGTTCCTGCCGGCGCGACTGCAGCCGCTCGAGGATCGCGCGCTCCGAGGGCGACACGACCTGCGGCTGGTCGGGACGCATGACGGTTTCGGCCTTGGCCACATCCGGCGCAGGCGGCTTGGTCCCTTCCTCCTTGGGTTTGTCAACCGAACCGGTAACGTCGGCGCCGTCGCCGATGCTTCTGCCGGGAAAGTTGATGTTCTCCTGCGCCCAGGACGATTTGAGCGCATCCGGACGATAATCGAACACGTAACCGCCATCGATCAGGAGGCCTGCGACCTTGAGCAGGGCCAGGCCGAAGATCGCGACCAGGACGACCGGAAGAACGCGAATGTCACGAACGGATTTCATGCGGCAAGGCCATCGGACCTTCTACGTTCGGAAAATGCCTGGGCTGCCGCAGCGACAGCCTTGGCGGGCGAAATCCTGTTGGCGGCTTCCGGCTCGCTTGGCCGCGCGGCGATCACGATCTTCGACAATCGCCGGATCAGATTGTCGCCTTCGGCCAGATGTTTTTTCAGGTCGATTGACATCTCGGTTGCAGCCGAGAGCTGGCTGCCGAGGTTCTCGTTCACATCGCGCACGGTGTGCTTGAGGCCACCGATGGCGCGCTCGGCGATCTCGGTTGCGGTGATCAGCTCGGCGATCGTCGCCTTCAGCGAATGCTCGTCCGCCTTCAGCCGCTTCAGCCGGGCGTTCAACAGCATGCAATATCCTATCGTGAGAATGAGCAAAATCGCGACAAGACTTTCAATCGCAACTCCGAATAAATGACTCATTGGGCCTCCATCATCTTGGTTTGCTCGTCGGCCTTTTCAAACATGGCGAAGGTGGTGTTCGGCTTGCGCAGTTGCTTGGTGACGCGGATGGCGACGCGGTCACCTACCCTGCCCATCCTTCCTTCCGTCAAAGTCACGCTGCCGCAGCGCACCGCCACCAGCGCGTCGGGGCGCATCTCCAGCGGCAGCGTGTCGCCCACCTTCAGTTTCATCAAATGCTTGAGCGGAATATCGGCTTCATAAAGTACGGCATCGACAGAAATCTCGGCCTGTGCGACCTCGGTTGCAAAATGCCCCTCCCAGATCGGGTCGCGGCCGAATTTTTCGCCCATGAACATCTGCAACAGCACGTTGCGGATCGGTTCGATGGTCGCGTAGGGCAGCAGCAGCTCGACATTGCCGCCACGATCCTCCATATCGATGCGCAGCCGCACCAGGATCGCGGCATTGGCGGGCCGGCTGATTGCGGCAAAGCGCGGGTTGGTTTCCAGCCGATCGATCGTAAACGTCACCGGCGACAGCGGCCGAAAGGCCTGCTCGGCATCCGCCATCACCACTTCGACCAGCCGCTTGACGAGGTTGGTCTCGATCGTCGTATAGGGACGACCCTCGATGCGCAGCGAGGTTTGCCCGCGCCTTCCTCCCAGGAGAACGTCGATCATCGAGTAGATCAGGCTTGAATCGACCGTCGCCAGCCCGAAATTTTCCCATTCCTCGGCCTTGAAGACGCACAGCACCGCCGGCAACGGAATCGAATTCATGTAATCGCCAAATCGCACCGAGGTGATGCGATCGAGCGAGACTTCGACGTTGTCGGAGGTGAAGTTGCGAAGGCTGGTGGTCATCAGGCGCACCAGGCGGTCGAAGACGATTTCGAGCATCGGCAGACGCTCGTACGAAACCATCGCCGAATTGATGATCGCGCGAATGCCGGAATTGTCGTCGAGATTGAGCTCGCCGACGCTGAAGCCGAGCAGGTTGTCGATCTCCTCCTGCGACAGAACGCGCTCGCCGCCATTCTTGCCGCCGCCGAAGTCGCGGCTGCCGTCTTCGACCATGGCGGCCCATTGCAGGGCCATCGTTTCGGACAGTTCATTGCCGGCGGCCGCCTTTGCGGCTTCCGCGGGATCCTCGGAGTCGAGCGAGGCTTCCCATTGCGCCGCAATTGCATCCTGGTCGACTGGGTCGTTGCCCGCCATGATCCTAGATCCGTCTTGTCACTGAACCACGACTTCCTTGAACAACACGGCGTTGACCTGATTTGGCGCCACGGCCAGGTTGACGCGCCTGGTCAGTTCTTCCTTCAGCCGAATCAGGCCGGCTGAACCGTTCAGGTCGCTTGGCCGCAGCTCGCGCAGATAGGTTTGAAAGATGTCGGTTACGCGCGGCAGCGTCGGCCTGATCGCGTCTCCCTGCTTTTCTTCCTTGACCTCGAGCACGAGCTTGACCTTGAGGTACTGCACTCGCTCGCCGGGCAGGCCGATCAGATTGACGAGCATGTCGGGAACTTCGACGTAGACCGGCGGCTTTGGCATCGGCATCGCGTCGGCGTGCTGCATCTCCATGTCGTGGTGGCGCAGGAAGAAGAACCACGTCGCCCCGCCGCCGATGATGGCAACTACCGCCACAGCGGCGATGATCAGTTTGAGCTTGCCCTTGGGCTTGACGGCTCCGGCAGCTTCCGCAGCGCCTTCTGCTTGATCGTTGTCCGCCATCGCCCCGCCCGGTCCAATTCTCGAATTGAAAAAACCGCCCCCAATGCGCTTGATGCGGACGCTAAGGTAGCAATGGTTAATGGAATCTTTCTTTTGCGCTGCGACTGGGAAAAAGTTGCCGGGCAAACATGGTCAACAAGACCTTATTGCCTGCCCGGCGGCAGGCTTCCCGATACCCAACATATTGAAAAACATCCGAATTTCGATTTGGCACGGCTTTCGCTCTGAAGTGACGGACCGCGGGCTTGGGAGAGCCTTCGGTTTTCAAGAATCCGCAAGCCGCCTGGGAGGGCGCGCTTGCTGATCGTTCAGGGGAGAACCGGCGATGGAGAATGCGCTTCTCATCGGACTTTCGCGACAAACGGCGCTGGAACGGCAGCTGGATATCGTCGCCAACAATATCGCGAACGTGAACACAGCGGGATACAAGGCCGACGGCACGCTGTTCGAGGAATTTCTCAATACGCCCGCGCATGAGGATAATTTCGTGGGCGTCGACCGCCGCGTCAGCTTTGTCCAGGACCGCGGCACCTTCCGCGATTTCACGCAAGGGGCGCCGGAGGAGACCAAGAACCCGCTCGACCTCGCCATCAATGGCTCGGCCTTCCTGACGGTGCAGACGCCGGCTGGCGAACGCTATACCCGCGACGGCGGCCTGCACATCAACAGCCAGGGCCAGCTGGTGACGGTTGCGGGAAATCCGGTTCTCGGCACCAGCGGCACCATCACCTTCCAGCCCACCGACCACGACATCAACATTACCCCGGATGGCACCATCTCCGTGGTGGAGGGCAACGGCAGGACGGATTCGATCCGCGGCAAGCTCCGCCTGGTCAGCTTCGCCGATGCCCAGACCCTCCTGAAGGAGGGTCTGAACCTCTACACCGCCGGCGGCGCCGCGCCCGCGCCCGACACCAAGTCCGTTGTGCGCCAGGGCTACATCGAAAAGTCCAACGTCAACGCGGTGAGCGAGATGAGCCGCATGATGGAGGTCACGCGCGCTTACACCATGATCTCGACGCTGCTGCAGCAACAGCATGACTTGCAGAAGAACGCAATCCAGCAACTCGCCGACGTTCCGGCCTAAGGGCGATCAGGAGACCATCCATGCAAGCTCTTCACACTGCAGCGACGGGAATGGCGGCCCAGGAACTTAACGTTCAGGTCATTTCCAACAATATCGCCAACCTGCGCACCACCGGTTTCAAACGGCAGACAGCATCCTTCCAGGATCTGATCTACGAACACATCCGCCGCGTCGGCGCCCAAGCCTCCGATCAGGGTACGATCCTGCCGGTGGGTATCGACATCGGAGGCGGCGTCAAGACGGTCGGAACGCCGCGGCAGATGACGCAAGGAACGCTTTCGCAGACCGGCAACGACCTCGATCTTGCGATCACCGGCGAAGGCTTCTTCAAGATCCAGATGCCCGACGGCACTTTCCAATACACCCGGGACGGCACGTTCCAGATGGACAATACGGGGCGCATCGTGAATGCCCAGGGAAATCCCGTGCAGCCGACGATCACCGTGCCGCAAAACGCATCGGGGCTTACGGTCAACTCCCAGGGCCAGGTCTCGGTGACATTGCCGGGATCGACGAACACCTCGACCATCATCGGTCAGATCGGGTTGACGCGTTTCATCAACAAGGGCGGCCTGCAGCCGGTCGGCAATAACCTCTTCACGGACACGCCGTCATCGGGTCCGCCGCAGGACGGTCTGGCCACGGCCGAAGGCTTCGGAACCATCAATCAAGGCAGCCTCGAACAGGCCAATGTCGACGTCGTCTCCGAGATGTCCGACCTGATCGCCGCGCAGCGCGCCTACGAAATGAACGCCAAGGTAATCACCGCAGCCGACCAGATGCTGCAAGCCACCACGGCATTGTTCCGCTGACGGGAGCCGATGATGACTGCCCGCTTGCTCTTCCTCGCCGCCGCGCTCATCGTCGCCGCACCCGCGACCGCGCTCGCGCAGGCCAGCGACGAAACGATCGCGGTTCCGGTGCTGCGCGCCAGCGTCATCGTGGAAAGCGAAGTGGTTAGGATTGGCGACCTGATCGACAATGCCGGCACTGCCGCGCGGATAGCGATCTATCGCGCGCCCGATCTCGGCACTACCGGCTCGCTGCCAACCGCTCACCTGATCGCCGCGCTGCAGACGCATCAGGTGATCGGCGTCGACACCAGGGATATCAAGGCGGTAACGGTCACCCGGCTCGCCCGTACCGTCGAGAGCAAGGAAATCGAATCCCAGGTCGTCCGGGCGCTCGAGCATCGCAAGGGTCTCGGCGAGGCCGCCAACATCAGCCTTACATTCGATCGCGACGTGCAGGATGTCAGGCTGGAAGTCTGGAATAACGGCCCGATACAGCCCGCATCGGTGAATTACGAGCCGCGTTCCGGCCGCTTCGACGTCAGTCTTGAAATCGGCAACGATATCAACAATGCGCGAACGCGACTGCGATTCACGGGCGTCGCGATCGAAACCGTGGAAGCGGCCGTGCTGACGCGCAACGTCGATCGCGGCGAGGTTCTGAAATCCTCCGACGTCGTGACCGAGCGACGCTCGAGGGCCGAGGTCGGCGGTGACGCGGCCATGCGCGGCCAAGCCGTCGGAATGCAGATGAGACGGCCGCTGCGGGCCGGACAGGCACTCAAGGTTGCCGATCTCGGCAAGCCGGACCTGGTGCAACGCGACGACAACGTCACGCTGATCTTCGAAACCACCGGAATCTATCTCACCATGCGCGGCAAGGCGCTGGAGAGCGGCACCGACGGCGACACCGTCAGCGTTCTCAACGCTCAATCCAAACGCACGGTAACGGGCGTCGTCGTCGGCCGGGGACAGGTCGCGATCACGGTCGCGACCCCGCGGCTTCCTTCTTCCGCCGAAGTGACCTCTTCGATCGGTGCAACTGAACCCGCTGCGCCGGTTTCAGTCGCCACCCGCAACACCGCGCAGACGGCTGCAAAAACCGAGTAAACGTTCATGTTGACTTCCAGTATCAATCGTATCGCACTAACCGGAACCTTGCTGACCATCGTCAGCATAGCAGGCGGCTGTTCTTCGATCGATCGGCTATCGCAGATCGGCGAAACACCGAAACTCACCGAGATCGACAATCCCACGACAAAACCGGGCTACAAGCCGGTGCAGATGCCGATGCCGAAACCGGAGGCGGTTTCCTACAACGCCAATTCGCTCTGGCGAAACGGCTCGCGGTCGTTTTTCAAGGATCAGCGCGCTCATCAGATCGGCGACCTCTTGACCGTCACCGTCAATATCACCGACCAGGCCAACTTCGCCAACGAGACCCAGCGCAGCCGGAAGAACACGGACGACTCCGGCGTCAGCGCCTTCCTCGGCAGCGGGCTGTTGAGCGGAGCGGCGGCGACCGTGTTTCCCGGTCGCTTCCTGACCGCGGATTCACAATCCTCCTACGACGGCAAGGGCGCGATCGTGCGCCAGGAAACGTTGCAGACCAACATCGCAGCCGTCGTCACGCAACTGTTGCCCAACGGCAACCTGGTGGTCGAAGGCAAGCAGGAAATTCGCGTCAATTTTGAAAAGCGCGAATTGATCGTTGCCGGGATCGTGCGGCCGGAAGACATCCAGAGCGACAACACCATTGATTCAAGCAAAATCGCGCAAGCCCGCATCGCTTACGGCGGCCAGGGCCAGATCAACGACGTGCAGCAGCCGCGATACGGCAGCCAGGTGCTGGACGTCCTGCTGCCATTCTAGACATCGATGCTCCCTCATGACCCCGGACCCCACCGATGCCCGAATAAAGACGAGCTCCCACATCGCATCGCGAACCTAGGCGCGGTGCGATGTTCAACGCGGCCTCTGCCAGCTCCCCTGGCCGAGGCCGCAACCTTTTCCGTCTCGCTTGGCTTGCCGACAGATGCCCCTCCATCGCTTCCAGGCTTGCTGCTATGCCTTCCCTCCGTGACAAGATCGCAAGCCGTGTCAGACGATAAACCAACCAGTGGTCGAGATGCGAAGGCGCCGGCGGATCGCGGCCACGATGCGGAACCGCAACCGGTCTCCAACCGCATGCTGGCAATTTTTTTTGCCGCACTGTTTGCCGCGCTCGTGCTGGGCTACCTGTTCCTTAACAAGCTGGTGGATATTTCGCACCAGGAAGATTGCATGCTGTCGCACGCCAAAAACTGCGCAGCCACTGAACTGCCGTCCCGCCGTTAGGATCGAACGCCGATCGAGAGGCGGGAAACGGCAATTCGTTCACCCGAGACGATCCAGATTCGTCAATCCTCGCCGGATGCCGGCGAACGACCTGGTTTGGAAGCGGCAGGTACGGCGATACGCGCGAGTGTCGAGATCTCCCGCATCCATTGCCTGCTCGGCTTTGCAGGATAGCCGCCCCAGGTTTCACCGGGCGGAACATCATGCATGATGCCGGAGCGCGCGGCCACCCGCGCTCCTCTGCCGATCGTAACATGCGGTGCAAGGCCAACGGACCCGCCGAGCACGGCGTAGTCCTCGAGCGTCACGCTGCCACTCAATCCCGATTGCGCCACTACGATGCAATGCCGGCCGATAACGACGTTGTGGCCGATCTGGCATAAATTGTCGATCTTGCTGGCTTGCCCGATCACGGTGTCCCTGATGCCGCCGCGATCGATGGTCGTGGCGGCGCCGATCTCGACGTTGTTCTGGATGATGACGCGGCCGGTTTGCGGAATCTTCTGCTGGCCGGCGTCGGTCGTATATCCGAAACCGTCCTGCCCGATCCGGCAACCGGGATGTATGATGACGCGATCGCCGATCAGCGCATGCGTGATCGAACAACCGGCTCCGATCTTGCAATTGCGACCGATCAACACGTCGGGCCCGATCACGGCTGCGGCGGCAATGACGCTGCCCCCGCCTATTTCGGCGCGAGGGCCGATCACGGCGCCCGGATCGACTGTGACGTCGCTTTCAAGTCTGGCCGTCGGATGAATGGTGGCGCCGTGATAGATGCCGACGGTCTCGAACAGCGAGGTCGGGTACAGCGATTGCGGATAGAGCTGCCGGTGGACAGTGACGAAAGCCCGATACGGCTCCTTCGTGCGCAAGACGATAAGTCCCTCCGGCGCCCTCTCCTCAAAACGCGGTGGCATCAGACAGGCGCCGGCGCGGGTCGTGGCCAAAGCGTCGACGAATTTGCTGCTTTCGATGAAAGTGAGATCGGATGGCCCGGCAAGATCGACGGGCGCCACGCCGGTAATACGATGCGAGAGCAGCGCCAGTTCCCCGGTTTCCGCTCCCGTCAGCGTAATGATTTCGGCAACCGTCAGACCCGATGGACGCTCAAAGAAGCGGCTCTTCTCCATTTTCCGATCCCCGATTGAAAGCACCCCTCAATCGCAGAGACTCGTGAGTCATGCAAGTCATGGAGACTTCCCGGATGACATGATCCGCCAAACGACGCTCCCGTATTCGCGGTGACAGCGACCAGTCGGCCTCGTCGAGAGCCGCTCGCAACAACCGCACGTACAGATCCGAAAACTCGGCCGAACAATTGCGCTCATCATCGATCATGTTCCGCTCCGACCTTTGACCAATCTCGCACACAGGTTGGCACAGCACCTCATCAAGTGAAGTTACAAATCGGAAATGCAAGCTGCCATGAGCGTTGCCTGATCGCGCCTGGATCGGTCAGCGATCGGGAGTTTTGTTTCGCAAGATTTCCGTTGATCCGCGCACGGCGAACGTCCTGCAGAATTCGTCACGGTCGTCTTTATCACCGAGCAAACCGGCAATTCGACCGAGGGATTTTTTGCACCCTGCCCTGCGGATCGACGATTGGCTCGGCACGCGGATGGGCGAGGGTTGAGATTCATGAAAGTACGGCCGCTACCAGCGGACGACCCTCCAAAGACAGCGGTCGACGACGTTGACAGCCATCCGCATTCGTCGGATGTTGTTTGTAACACAACAGCTTATTTCACAGTGTCGAAAAAATGCTGGAACGCCAAGTTCCACGTTATCGGGAGCGAAGTATGATCCTTCATCGCCGTTCGAGCGTCAGTTTACATGCGGCCGCGATCGCCGCATTGGTGATAGCAGGTTGCGGCCCGCTCGCCGCTCAGCAAAAGGCCGCCCTGTCCGTCGCGCCCGACGCAATTGGCGGCCAGGTCACCGGCCCCAATGGACCCGAAGCCGGCGTCTGGGTGATCGCCGAAACCACCGATCTGCCGACCAAATACGCCAAAATGGTCGTCACCAACGATTCAGGCCAGTTCGTCATTCCCCAGCTCCCGGAGGCGAAATTCAAGATCTGGTCGCGCGGTTACGGGCTGGTCGATTCCGACAAGCAGGATGTTGTTCCCGGAAAAACCATCGACCTGACTGCCAAGCCAGCGCCCAGCGCCGCAGCAGCGGCGGAATTCTACCCGGGGATGTATTGGTATTCGATGCTCAACATTCCCCCCGCAAGCGAATTTCCTGGTGCGGACAAAAGCCCAAGCGGCATCCCCCCCGGCATGATTTCGCAAGCCGACTGGATCGATACGGTCAAGAATTCGTGCCAGTCGTGCCACGCGCTTGGCAGCAAGAATGTCCGCTCGCCCCACGTGGCGGAGCTCGGCGAATTCAAGAATTCGGAAGACATGTGGGCGCGCCGTCTGCAATCCGGCCAGGCGCTGAACAATATGGCGCTTGCCATCAACCGCCTCGGACCGGATCGCGGTTACAAGATGTTTGCGGACTGGACCGATCGCATCGCCAAGGGCGAACTGCCCTTCGACAAGCCGCAGCGTCCGCAAGGCCTCGAGCGCAACGTCGTGATCACCTCGTGGGAATGGGGCACGCCGAAGCTTTATCTGCATGACGAGGTCTCGACCGACAAGCGCAACCCGACGGTGAATGCCAACGGGCTGATCTACGGCTCGCCGGAAGAAAGCTCCGATAACGTGCCGGTGCTCGATCCCGTTCACCACACCACGAAGCTCATCAAGCATCCCTATCGCGATCCGGACACCCCAACCGCCAAGGACGACCCGCTGGGCCCGTCGGTGTTCTGGGGCGACGAGCCGATCTGGGACGGCCACACCAGCATCCACAACCCGATGATGGATGAGAAAGGTCGCGTCTGGTTCACCGCAAGGATTCGCCGCGCGCCGAATCCCGCCAGTTGCAAGGCGGGATCCGACCTCGAATCGGCGCAGGTCGCGCCGCTCGCCGAATCGGCCCGGCAGCTTTCCTTCTATGATCCCAAGACCGAAAAGTGGACGCTGATCGACACCTGCTTCAACACCCATCATCTGGTCTTCAACCGCGATGCCGACAATACGCTCTGGCTCAGCCAGGGGCAGCCGTTCAGCGGCGTGGTCGGCTGGCTCAACACGAAGCAGTTTGATGCCACCGGCGAGGAGATGAAGTCGCAAGGCTGGACGCCGACGGTGGTCAATGTCACCGGCACCGGCAAGCGCGAGGCTTTTGTCACCGCAGACAAGCCAACCGATCCCGCCAGGGACAAGTGGGTCAAGGCCGCTTTCTACGGCATCATGCCCAGTCCGAAAGGCGACGTGATCTGGGGCCAGGCGATGGGTCCGGGATTCTCCCGTATCAATCAGCCGAGCCTGCTGATCCGTCTTATCCCGGGCAATGATCCTTCCAAAACGGCTGTGTCGGAGATTTTCCAGGCGCCGGAAGGCTCATTCGGCTCGCGCGGCGTGGACGTGGATTCCAGCGGCGTTGCCTGGACGGTGCTATCGAGCGGTCATTTGGCAAGCTTCGATCGCACCAAGTGCAAATCGCCGCTCTCGGGACCGGACGCGGCGACAGGCAAGCAGTGCGCCGAAGGTTGGACGCTCTACCGGATGCCCGGACCTCAGTTCAAGGGCGTTGATCCAAACGGCAGCGCCAACCACGCCTATTATATCTGGGTCGATGTCTACAACACGTTGGGGCTTGGCAAGGACGTGCCGATTGCGATGGCCAATGGCAGCGAGTCGCTTCTTGCCCTGGTGAACGGCAAGTTCGTGGACATTCGAATCCCCTACCCGCTCGGATTCTTCTCGAAGAACGCCGATGGCCGGATCGATGATCCGAACGGCGGCTGGAAAGGCCGTGCGCTTTGGACGACGTCGGGCACCCGCGCCAATTTCCACAGTGAAGGCGGCAAGGGCGTGCTGCCAAAGGTGTTCAAGGTGCAGATGCGTCCCGACCCGCTGGCGAATTGACGCTTCAGCGGGCTTTGCTGGCGCACGGGAGACGATAACGACCGCTTCGCTGCGGGAGCAGATGCAGCGAAGCGACGTACACGAAGGACGGCAGCCGGGATAGCGGTGGCAACGTATCATCACACACAGCCGGGAACCGTGATCCTTCTGACCAGTCTCGCCGTCGGCGCGGTCGCAGGCGCAATCGCCTGGCGAACGGGACAGATGTCGCTGATCCCGATGCTGATCATCGTGTTCGCGGTCGGCCTTGTTTTTTACTCGCTCACGGTAGAGGTCGATGACGACGAGCTTCGCTGGTATTTCGGCCCGGGATTGTGGACATACCGCCTCGCGCTCGACGAGATCTCATCGGTTTCGATCGTACGCAACAAATGGTGGAACGGATTTGGCATACGCACGGCACCGGGCTTCCGGCTCTATAATGTGTCCGGCCTGGATGCAGTGGAGATCAGACTGAAATCCGGCGATATCCGCCGCATCGGCACGGACGATCCGCAAGGACTCGCCGCCGCGCTCAAATGAGCAGTACGCCAATGTTGATTTGAGCCCTACTCGTCGCGATACACCTTCTCGCGCTTCTCGTGGCGCTCCTGCGCTTCCACCGAGAGGGTAGCGATCGGACGGGCCTCGAGGCGCTTGAGCGAGATCGGCTCGCCGGTCTCCTCGCAATAGCCGTAGGTGTTGTCCTCGATGCGCTGCAGTGCCGAGTCGATCTTGGAGATCAACTTGCGCTGCCGGTCGCGGGCACGCAGTTCGATGGCGCGGTCAGTCTCCGACGAGGCGCGGTCGGCGAGATCGGGATGATTGACGTTCTCCTCCTGCAGCGTCTGCAAGGTGATGCGCGATTCCCGCAAAATCTCGTCCTTCCACGCCAGCAACTTTGCGCGAAAATAGTCGCGCTGCCGCTCGTTCATGAATGGCTCTTTTTCGGTAGGTCGATAATTCTTCAACTTTTCCAAGGCTAGTCCATCTCTAGGTTAGAGTGCCCGCTTCTCAAATCCCGTGATCCCTTGCGGCATCTCTTCCGCGAACTTCAGAAGACGAAGGCACTTCAAAAATCAAAGCTTCCCGGCGCCACCTTTCCGACTGCGGCCGCTGCCTGAAAACGCAGCTGCCGCTTGCAGGAAACGCGAATCGGCGACACCAGACGGGTGGAAAAAGGTCCGCCCGCGCGCGCCTTATATAGTGGTGGGTTGTGACAGACAATATCGCCCCACCGGGCTGGAAAAGGCGCGGTTTTCCCGCCGGAACCCTGACGCGAACTCAGAACTGGCCGGCCTTGGCCAGTTCGACTTCGACCCTCAGCTCGATCTCGGACAACACCGTATCCAGGCCCGGATCGCCCGAGGACGATTTGAGGTTGGCCGCGGCGTCGCGCAGCCGGCTGACCGTCGAAGCGTTGAAATTACCGGATAACAAGCCAATCTTGAGGTCATCCAGAACGTCGAGCGCGCGCCTGCCGCGCTGCACCGAGCGCTTGCGACGCTCGGTCGGATCTTCCTCGATTCCCTGCATGGCCAGCAGCGCGTCGATGCCCGCGGTCGCCTTGGGAGCCACGGCTGCGCGGGTCTCGGTCGTCGCACCTGCGTCTGGTAGTGAAAAACCGCCCGAGCTGGCTTTCCGGACACTGCCCGCCTGAGGTCCAAGGGTAGTGCCGTTCGGTCCCAAGATGCGCATTGACCCGTCCCCGAGATGTCAGGCGCAGCATCACCTCCCATGGTTAATGGGACGTAAATGACCCGGCAAAATCTGCCGCCAGGAGGCAGTTTCGCCACCCGCTGCCAGCGACGGCGGCGAGGCCGGTCCACGATTGAATAACAATACCAATATCTTAGCATAGGCAAAGGATTGGCACGGCGCTCGCATAATTGATGCGGGATCGCCATCATGGGAGTGATGCGCGGCTCCGGTCGATCGCCTCAGCGGGGAGCAGAGGATGCCAAGCGTTTTTTGGGGAAAAGTATGCAAATTGGCCTGCGCGGCGCTGCTGTTATCGGCGCTTCCCGCAGGCGCGACGTCCCGCATCAAGGACCTCGCCAATATCGAGGGCGTACGCCAGAATCAGCTGGTAGGTTACGGCCTCGTCGTCGGCCTGAACGGCACCGGCGACACCCTCAACAACATTCCCTTCACCAAGCAATCCCTGCAGGCCATGCTGGAGCGCATGGGCGTCAACATCCGTGGCGCCACGATCCGCACCGGCAACGTCGCCGCAGTGATGGTCACCGGAAATCTGCCCGCCTTCGGCACCCAGGGCACCCGGATGGAACGTCACGGTTTCGGCGCTGGGCGATGCCAAGAACCTGCAGGGCGGCACCCTGCTCGTCACCCCCCTGCTTGGCGCCGACGGCAACGTCTATGCGGTTGCGCAGGGCTCGCTTGCGATCGGCGGCTTCCAGGCGGAAGGGGCTGCCGCCAGCATCACCCGGGGCGTGCCGACGGTTGGCCGCATCGCCAACGGCGCCATCATCGAGCGTGAGATCGAGTTCGCCCTCAACCGCCTTCCCAATGCGCGGCTGGCGCTGCGCAATCCCGATTTCACCACTGCCAAGCGCATTGCCGCCGCGGTCAACGACTTTCTGGGCACCAAGACGGCGGAGCCGATCGACCCCTCGACCGTGCAGCTTTCGATTCCGGCAGAATTCAAGGGCAACGTCGTCGCCTTCCTGACCGAGATCGAGCAACTGCAGGTCGAGCCGGACCTCGCCGCCAAGATCATCATCGACGAGCGCTCCGGCATCATCGTGATGGGCCGCGACGTTCGCGTCGCAACGGTTGCCGTTGCGCAAGGCAACCTCACCGTTTCGATTTCCGAGAGCCCGCAGGTAAGCCAGCCCATCCCGCTCGCACGAGGGCGAACGGTAGTGACGCCACGAACCAACGTCGGCGTTACCGAGGACGGCAAGAAGCTTGCGCTGGTGAAGGACGGAGTATCGCTCCAGCAGCTTGTCGACGGCCTCAATGGGCTCGGCATCGGCCCGCGCGACCTGATCAGCATTTTACAGGCGATCAAGGCGGCCGGCGCGATCCAGGCCGATATCGAGGTGATGTGATGCTCACCGCCGCGCTTGGCTCGGGCCACAGCGGCGCCTCCGCCAAGGCGCCAATCCCCACGATCAACGGCCGGCCCGACTATGACTTCGCCGCCGCCCTGACCAAGGTCTCCCCGCACGTGCAGGCCAAGGCCAAGGCCACCGCACAGGATTTCGAAGCAGTGTTCCTCAATTCGATGTTTGCGCAGATGACCAATGGTCTCAAAGGCGACGGTCCGTTCGGCAGCACGACCGGCACCGGCGTATGGCGCTCGATGCTGACCGAACAATATTCCAAGACCTTCGCAAAGGCCGGCGGCGTCGGAATTGCCAAGGAGGTGTATCGCACGCTGATCCTCCAGCAAGCCAGCCGCGCCGGCCAGATCCAGGAAAAACAGGCATGAACCAGCATTCTCAACGCCAGCCGGCGCCGATCGCGAAGGCGTCGACACCCCCAGAAGCACGCAAGCTCGCCGAAACTCTCATGGAAGTCATGAGCGCGCTTCTCGCCATCATAGAGCGTGAAACCGAACTCGTTCGCGCCGGCAAGATCAGCGAGGCGATGGCGTCGGAGTTGCAGAAATCGGAGTTGACCCGCCGCTATGTCCAAGCGGCCACCCATCTAAAGGCAAGCCACAAATATATGACCCAGACGGTGCCGGAGCTGTTGGCGGCCCTGCATCGCCACCACGACGTGTTTCGCGCAATGCTGCAAGTCAACCTTACCGTGCTTGCCACCGCGCATGCGGTTTCCGAAAACATCATTCGCGGCGTCAATGCCGAGGTCCAGCGCCGCAACATACCAAATACCTACACCGCAGCAGGGCGTCACGTCGCGCCCTCGGCGCGGCACATCAGGCCGCTGGCGGTCAGCCGCTCGCTTTGAAGCGCAGGCGTTCCGATTACAGACGATTTTAATTAAATTGCCGCGCCGCCCGCAGCGGGGCGTTTAGCGCGTTCTCTAACAATGCGTAGAGACGTGTGGTTCATAATTGCCCATCGTGAGGGGTTGGGATTTGACTCGAGGAGAGCCAGGAGGCTGCCATGAGTGCAGATTTCAGCATCAGGCCGGTGGGGGCGCCGGTCGCAACGCCTATTGTACCGTCCGCGAGCGATTCAGCCCGCGCGGCGGTGCCGACGCAACTTCCGCCGAGCCAGACCGTCACCGCGGTCAGCACGAGCGTGGGCGCAGCCAGCGTTTCGCTGGATGCAAGCGATATCGTTTCGCGTCAGGCGTATTTCGACCGCTCCGCGGGCGCGGTCGTGTTTCAGGTCGTCGACGACAAAACCGACCAGGTGGTCAAACAATATCCCGACGAAGCCGTGCTGCGCCGCCGCGCTTATTTCCGGTCGCTCGACCTCGCCAAGGAAACGGCCGCGCGGCCTGTCGCAACCGACCTCAAGGCCTGACGGCGCGGCCTGCGCATTCAAAGCCCGCGCGTTCAGAAATAACCTTCAGGCAGAAGAGCTTCAGACCTTGCCCGACAGACCCGCTGCGATATTGCAATTGATGTCGATCAGCGACTTCAGCTTCGACGGATCGGGGTGGAGCTGCATGTCGATCGTCTGCTTCATCACGAACACGCCGATATTGGCGATGTTCTGACGGACTTCGAGCGGCTGCGGATTGTCGGTGGACTCAGCCGCGCTCATGAAGATCGTCCACAAGCGGCGGTTGAACAACAATGCCTTGTGCATGTTGGGATCGGGACCGTTCCAGTTGGCCTGGACGTCCCGCAATTGCTTTGCCGCCTTCAAGAGCGCCTGCGCCTCTATTTCCCTGGCATTTCCGGTGACTTGCGACGTGCGCGAATAGGCTTGGGCGGCATGAGACATTCACAACTCCAACTGGAAAACGCAGGACTTTAGCGACGAACTGCCCGAGTTTTATACGTGCGCCGCCTTTAAAATATGGTTAGCGATGGTTATCGAATATGTCCTGACCTGGGCAGCGCGGTGATTCGGATACCTCAGGTTGCAGCGAAAACGGCGGGGTTTCCCCCGCCGCCTGTTTCGTCTGGCCGCTTCAAATCAGCGCAGGAGCTGCAGCACGCTTTGCTGGGACTGGTTGGCAAGCGCCAGCGCCGAGACCGCGATCGACTGACGGGTCGACAGCGCCTGGCTGTTGGCAGCTTCCTCGTTCGGGTCGGCCAGGGTCAGGTTGGACGAACCGGTCTGCAGCACGTTGATCAGGTTCTTGTTGAAGTCCTGGCGGATCTGCACGACCGACAGGTTGGAGCCGAGAGCCGATGCCTCTGTCCGCAGCGAGTTCGATGCGTTGTCGAGCTGCGTGAGCACCGCATTGGCCGAGTTGCTGTCGAGAAAATCCGTACCCGCGGTCAATGAGGAAAGGCCAAGGCCGGCCGCACTGTAGGTGACGCCGGTGATGTTGAGTGTGGATTTGCCGGTTTCGTCGAAAATCAGCTTGAGCGTGTCGCCGTTCAGCAGGTTGATGCCGTTGAACGACGAATCCTGCGATGTCGTGGTGATCTGCGCGATGATGTTGTTGTATTGCGCGACGAGGTTGGCGCGAGTTGTTTGCGAGGCGGTATCGGCGACCGGAGCAACTACTCCCGCAGCTGCCGTGGTTCCCGTGATTGAAACGGTGTTCGGCGCGGCGGTGCCGGTCGTGGTGATGGTCTGGCTCGCCGCGTCGTTGCTTGAAGTGAACGTGAGGAAGCCGGTAGAACTGATCGAACCGACAATGCCGATACCGGCTGTGGCAAGGGCGGAATTGAGCGCGTCGAGGGAGTTTACGTTTCCGGCGCCAATCACATTGCTGAAAGTCAGCGTCAGGGCTGGGCCCGTCGCTGGCGTGAAAGTCACGGTTTTACCCTGCAGGGTCGTGGTGCCTCCGCTTGTCAGGTCGGCGGCAGACCCCACCGCACCAACCGTGGCGGTTGCACTGGCGAGAGTTGAATAGCCGGTCGGCGTCTGCAGAACCTGGTTGGCGATCGACTTGGCGCTGTCGACCAGCTGCTGCAGCGAAGTGAGGCCGGTGTTGGCGGCCTGCAGCACCTGTACACCGTTGCCGATGGCGTCGAGCAGGTTACTGATGTCGTTGGCGCGATTATCGAGCCCTTGCGCGGTGAAGAAGTTGGTCGGATTGTCCAGCGCCGAATTGACCTTCTTGCCGGTGGCGAGGTCATTCTGGGTGGTCGCAAGCAGCTCGGCCGTCGACTGCAGCGAAAGAAGATTTTGGCGAACTGACGCCGAAAGAACGATACCGGACATTGGTTGACCTTCCTATGCAGTGACGCGCCGGCGGCCAATCGAACTATGACGGCCGACATGCCTCAACATAGGAGGGGTCGTTTAAATTATGGTTAATGGCGGTTTAAGTTAACTGGTTAACAATTTCTCACCCTCATTTGCTGACTCAAACCATATGAAACGGCGGGGTTTCTCCCGCCTGCGGCGATCAGCGCAGGAGCTGCAGCACGCTCTGCTGCGACTGGTTGGCGAGCGCCAGCGCCGAGACCGCGATCGACTGGCGGGTCGACAGCGCCTGGCTGTTGGCCGCCTCCTCGTTCGGATCGGCCAGCGTCAGGTTGGACGAACCGGTCTGCAGCACGTTGATCAGGTTCTTGTTGAAATCCTGGCGGATCTGCACGATCGATAGGTTCGAACCCAGCGCAGATGCTTCGGAGCGCAACGAGTTGTCGGCGACGTTCAGCAACCCCAACACCTTGTTGGTTGCCGCGTTGTCGATGAAGTCGGTGCCGACCGTCAGATTGGCAAGGCCAAGACCCGGCGCGTCGAAAGTCGTACCGGTGATGGTCAGGGTTGATTTATTGGTCTCGTCGAAGATCAGCTTGAGCGTGTCGCCGTTCAACAGGTTGACACCGTTGAACGAGGAGTCCTGCGCGGTCGTGGTGATCTGCGACAGGATGTTGTTGAACTGCCCAACGAGGCCGGCGCGGGTCGCCTGGGCATTCGGGTCCGCGACCGGAGCGGGAGCGTTCTTGTTGGCGAAGATGCTGCCGGGGGTCCCGACGATCCCGAGGATTTGCTGCGACGCGTTGTCGTTGTTGGTCTGAATGGTCAAATTGCCGTTGGCGTCCAGCGTGGCTTGCAGGTTGTTCGCCGCCAGCGCCGCATTCAGGCCGTTGAGATCGTGGACCTGGCCGGCGTTGGTGCCGAACGTAATGTTGGTCGCCGTACCCGTAGTACCGACGGCGGCGATCTGCAGGTTCGTGCCGACCGCAAGATTCGAGGTCGAACTCGGGGTACGCGCCAGGCTCGTGGTTGCCAGGCCGTTGCCGATGCCGAGTGCGCCGAGCAGATTCGCGTTGTTCGAAAAGATGCTGAGGTCCGCAGCCGTGCCGGTCGAGATGACGAGCTGTCCGGAACCATTGACCGCGGCGACGGTGGCGCCGGCTGCGGTAGCAAGTGTGGCTTGGCCCGCGGTGGGACCGGAGGTGGAAATTGTAGCGGTCTGAACACCGGTTGCGAGGTCGATGGCGTTCAACAGGTCGGCGACAGTACCTGATTGCGTGTACACGGTCGAATTGCCGGAGCCATCGGTGACGACGTTGCCTGAGACGCCAGACGGCGGCACGGTGGTGCCGACAAGCGAAGCCGCGGTCGGAGTTGCGGCGCCGGTCTTGAAGGTGATGGTGTGGCCATCGACCGTCAGAGTGTCGTTGTTGTTAATCGTCGCGGTGATGGCGTTGGAGGCGGCCGCCGTCGTCAACGACGTTGTAGACGCGATGTCGGCCGCCGCCGTGGTCTTGGCGGTTACCCCGGTCAGCGTCGCAGCGGTAAACGACGTGCCGCCGAACAGGTTGGCAGCGCTTGCGCCCGCACCGAGGGCGACCGAGAAGCTCGACTTCGAGGTGTAACCGACCGTGGACTGCAGCGCCTGGGTCGCAACCGACTTGGCGCTGTCGACCAGCTTCTGCAGCGAGGTGATGCCGGTGTTGGCGGCCTGCAAAACCTGCACCCCGTTGCCGATGCTGTCGAGCAGGTTGCTGATATCGCTGGCGCGATTATTCAGGCCCTGCGCGGTGAAGAAGTTGGTGGGATTGTCGAGGGCAGAGTTGACCTTGTTGCCGGTGGCGAGGTCATTCTGGGTGGTCGCGAGCAGCGCAGCGGTCGACTGCAGCGAGAGAAGATTTTGGCGGACTGATGCCGAGAGAACGATGCCGGACATTTATTGACCTTCCTGTGCAGTAGCGTGTCGACAGCCGAATCGGTGCGTAGAGGTAGGGAGCACCTTTTCCGCTCTACCTTAGGTGGCGTTACCTTAAATTAAGGTTAATGGCGGCTTAAGCGAACTGGTTAACCATCCCTGAACGTCGTCATTCCGGAATGGCGCGAAGCGCCAGGTCCGGAATCCATACTCCCGATGGTGATTATGGATTCCGGGCTCGCGACCTTGTCGCGCCCCGGAATGACGGGGTTCGGCGCACAAATCCATCCACGTCATTCCGGAAGCCGCGCGAGCGGCTGTCCGGAATCCATAACCACCATCGTGCGTACGGATTCCGGGCTCTCGCTTCGCGAGCCCCGGAATGTCGGCGCCGGATCGGCCAAAAAAACGGCGGGGTTTCCCCCGCCGTTTCGCTTTCGTTTTGGGCTGTTTCGATCAGCGCAGGAGCTGCAGCACGCTCTGCTGCGACTGGTTGGCGAGCGCCAGCGCCGAGACCGCGATCGACTGGCGGGTCGACAGCGCCTGGCTGTTGGCTGCTTCCTCGTTCGGATCGGCCAGCGTCAGGTCGGATGCACCGGTCTGCAGCACGTTGATCAGGTTCTTGTTGAAGTCCTGGCGGATCTGCACCACCGACAGGTTCGAACCGAGCGTCGATGCTTCGGCGCGCAGCGCGTTGGAGGCGTTACCGAGCGCGGTCAACACCTTGTTGGTGGCGTTGTTGTCGATGAAGTCGGTGCCGACCGTCAGGTTGGAGAGGCCAAGACCGACCGCGCTGAATGTCGTTCCGGTGATGCTCAGCGTGGACGTGCCGGTCTCGTTGAACACGAGCTTCAGCGAATCGCCATTCAACAGGTTGACGCCGTTGAACGAGGAGTCCTGCGCGGTGGTGTTGATCTGCGACAGGATGTTGTTGTACTGCGAAACTAGGCCAGCCCGGGTCGCCTGAGCATTCGGATCCGCAATCGGAGCCGAAGCCGACTTGTTGGCGAACAGGCTCGTGCCCGTGATCGTGCCGATCTGCTGTGAGGCGTTATCGTTGTTGGTCTGAATGGTCAAATTGCCGTTGGCATCGACCGTCGCCTGCAGGTTGTTCGCCGCCAGCGCCGCATTCAGGCCGTTGAGATCGTGGACCTGGCCGGCGTTGGTGCCGAACGTAATGTTGGTCGCCGTACCCGTGCCGACAGCGGCGATCTGCAGGTTCGTACCGACCGCAAGATTCGAGGTCGAACTCGGGGTACGCGCCAGGCTCGTGGTTGCCAGGCCGTTGCCGATGCCGAGTGCGCCGAGCAGATTCGCGTTGTTCGAAAAGATGCTGAGGTCCGCAGCCGTGCCGGTCGAGATGACGAGCTGTCCGGAACCATTGACCGCGGCGACGGTGGCGCCGGCTGCGGTAGCAAGTGTGGCTTGGCCCGCGGTGGGACCGGAGGTGGAAATTGTAGCGGTCTGAACACCGGTTGCGAGGTCGATGGCGTTCAACAGGTCGGCGACAGTACCTGATTGCGTGTACACGGTCGAATTGCCGGAGCCATCGGTGACGACGTTGCCTGAGACGCCAGACGGCGGCACGGTGGTGCCGACAAGCGAAGCCGCGGTCGGAGTTGCGGCGCCGGTCTTGAAGGTGATGGTGTGGCCATCGACCGTCAGAGTGTCGTTGTTGTTAATCGTCGCGGTGATGGCGTTGGAGGCGGCCGCCGTCGTCAACGACGTTGTAGACGCGATGTCGGCCGCCGCCGTGGTCTTGGCGGTTACCCCGGTCAGCGTCGCAGCGGTAAACGACGTGCCGCCGAACAGGTTGGCAGCGCTTGCGCCCGCACCAAGGGCGACCGAGAAGCTCGACTTGGAGGAGTAACCGATTGTCGTCTGCAGCGCCTGGGTCGCAACCGATTTGGCGCTGGCAACGAGGCCCTGCAGCGAGGTGATGCCGGTGTTGGCGGCCTGCAAAACCTGCACGCCATTGCCGATGGAATCCAGCAGATTGCCGATGTCGGAAGCGCGGTTGTTCAGACCCTGCGCAGTGAAGAAGTTGGTGGGGTTGTCGAGGGCAGAGTTGACCTTGTTGCCGGTGGCGAGGTCATTCTGGGTGGTCGCGAGCAGCGAAGCGGTCGACTGCAGCGAGAGAAGATTTTGGCGGACTGCCGCCGAGAGGACGATACCGGTCATTGTTCACACCTTTCTGGTTGTACAAATCGATCGTGGTCACCCAAGATCGTGGCGCAACCTGAGAGCAAGTCTCTAACAAAGCATGAACCGGATACCGTACGTTCAAGCTGACCGGCCGATCGGCGGGTGCTCGGCAGGCGCCCTCTCCTCCACAATGCGAAGAAAAGTATTGATAAGATTGCACGTTTTGGTTGCGAAAAATCCGGCTACGAAGCGTTAACCATAACGGCAAGACATCAAAAGAACGGCTCCGCCGCCCCGCCTCGGCGAGGCAAGTTTCCGTCGAGATTTCAATATGATGACAAACATAACGGGTGCAGCGGAGGACAGACACCGTGCTCTACGCCGAGCTCCGCCCCGTTTCCGAGGACAACAAAAAACGGCGGGGTTTCCCCCGCCGTTCCATCTTCGTTTTGGGCTGTTTCGATCAGCGCAGGAGCTGAAGCACGCTCTGCTGCGACTGGTTGGCGAGCGCCAGCGCGGAGACCGCGATCGATTGGCGGGTCGACAGCGCCTGGCTGTTGGCCGCTTCCTCGTTCGGATCGGCCAGCGTCAGGTTGGACGAGCCGGTCTGCAGCACGTTGATCAGGTTCTTGTTGAAGTCCTGGCGGACCTGCACGATCGAGAGGTTCGAACCGAGCGCCGATGCCTCGGTGCGAAGCGAGGTGCTGGCAGCCGTGAGGGCGGTGAGCACACTGTTCGCCGAGTTGTTGTCCAGGAAGGCCGTACCCGCGGTCAATGAGCTCAGGCCGAGACCGCTGGCATTGTAGGTCACGCCGGTGATGCTAAGCGTGGACTTGGCGGTTTCGTCGAAGGTCAGCTTGAGCGTGTCACCGTTCAACAGGTTGATGCCGTTGAACGAGGCGTCCTGCGCGGTATTGCTGATCTGCGTGATGACGTTGTTGTATTGGGCCACCAGGTTGGCGCGAATGGCCTGCGAGCTTGCGTCGGCGACCGGCGCGCTTCCGGTAGCCGAGAACGTCGCTGTACCGCCACCGGTATTCGTATAGGTAACGGCGCCGATCGTGGACGAAGCCGAATTGTTGCTCGTGGTAATGACCAGCTTGTTGGTGCTGTCCAGGCTGGCGGTGAGATTGCTGGCTGCCAAGGCAGTGTTCAACTGGGCGAGGGACTCGCTGGCACCGAAAGTGATGGTGAACGCCGGGACGCCTGCTGTTCCAGCGATTGCCAGAACGTCACCGGTTTTAATGGTGGTGCCGTCGACCAGGTTGGCCGAGGTGCCGCCGAGAGCGGCCGCCGAACTGACCGACGACTTGGTCGAATAGCCGACGGCAGTTTGCAGGACCTGGTTGGCAATCGACTGGGCGTTAGCGACCAGGCTCTGCAGCGAGGTCAGACCGGTGTTGGCGGCCTGCAGCACCTGCACGCCGTTGCCGATGGCATCGAGCAGGTTGCCGATGTCGGAGGCGCGGTTATTCAGGCCCTGCGCGGTGAAATAGTTGGTCGGATTGTCGAGCGCCGAGTTGACCTTGTTGCCAGTGGCGAGGTCGTTCTGGGTCGTCGCGAGCAGTTCTGCGGTGGATTGAAGGGAGAGAAGATTTTGGCGGACTGATGCCGAGAGGACAATGCCGGACATTGTTCAAACCTTTCTGGTGTGAAAATAACTTGAGAAGCAAGCGTTATCCGACCCAATTCAGATCGGCAGACCGCGGAACGGTGGAAGCAAGTTTCTAAGAAAGCATGAAGCGAAAACCTCGCATTCAGCGGGTCGATGGCGCGACCGGCGGACATTATGACCATCGTCATTTTCAAATATGACAAAGAACATTGATTTGACACGTGTATTGGCCGCGCAATCCCGATTTACGAAGTGTTAACCACAATGGGAAAGGATGCCTGCGCGTTGGTAGTTGCGCGTAAGAAGCGGTCATCCCTGCGAACCCGGATTCAATTCCGGCGTGCGAGCGACAATCGGAGAACTGGCATGGCGCTAAAGGTCGAGCTCAAGCCGCATGAGCGGGTCATCATCGGCTCCTGCGTCATCACAAATACCGATCAGCGCGCCAGGCTTCTGATCGACGGCGACAAGATTCCGATCCTTCGCGAAAAGGACATCATGACGCCGGCAAGCGCCGATACGCCGGCCAAGCTGATCTATCTCGCCGTGCAGCTGATGTATATTGCGCCGGACCCCCAGGCCAATCACGGCACTTACTTCAATCTCCTGCGCGACATCGTCACGGCGGTGCCGAGCGCCTGGCCGATCATCGAGGGGATCAACACCAACATACTCTCCGGCGACCTCTATCAGGCGCTGAAGGAAGCCAGGAAGCTGATTGCCTACGAGAAGAAGCTTCTGGAGGTTGCTCGCAGCAAGCAGGCCAGCGCTCAAGCGCGAAGTTCGGCCGCTTGAGGCGGAGTGCTTCGTCATTCCGGGGCTCGCGAAGCGAGAGCCCGGAATCCATCTCTCCTCGCGTTCTGTCGGCACCATGGATTCCGGATAGCCGCGTGCCGCGGCTTCCGGAATGACGATTGCCTGGATTGCTTCGTCGCGTCGCTCCTCGCTATGACCGCAATTGGCGGTCTCAGCGCGAGCGTCGCGCGCCAAATTCCAGCACCGCGGCGACAAGCGCATCGATATCGCCGACATCGGTGCGGTGATTGACGATCGCTGCGCGGATGGCGAGCTGACCATCCAGCGTCGTCGTCGAGGGCGCGGAAATTCCGGATTCCTGAATATCGGCGACAATCTCGCCATTCACCTTATCGGCATCATCGGCACGGTAGCGGAAGCAGACGATATTGAGCTGCACCGGCGCCATCAGTTCCAGCCGCGGCTCTGCCAAAATGCGTGCTTCCAGGTAACGGGCAAGCGCGCAGGTGCGCTCGATCATCGCGCCCAGTTTCGCAGTGCCGTAGGTCTTCAATGTGAACCAGGTCTTGAGTGCCCGAAAACCCCGCGACAGATCAGGCCCGAAGTCGCACGGCCAGGGCTCACCCGCAGCCAGCCCTCGCGCTTCACGGCGCAGATACGCCGCAGGCGCGGCAAACGCCTCGCGATGGCGTTCGCCGTCGCGCACGATCAGAAAGCCCGCATCGTAAGGCACCTGTCCCCATTTGTGAAAATCGAGCGCGATCGAATTGGCTTTTTCGAGCCCCGCAAGCCGCGGCGCCAGCGCCGGCGAAAGTACGCCGAGCGCGCCGTAGGCGCCATCGACGTGAAACCAGAGATTTTCCTCGCGGCACAGCGCGCTCAATGCTGCGAGATCGTCGATCGCGCCGATGTCGACCGTACCGGCAGAAGCGACCACCAGAAACGGCCCCAAGCCGATCTCGCGATCCCTTGATATCTGCGCGCGCATCGCTGCCACGTCGACGCGATGCAGGGAATTGACCGGCATGCAGCGGAGCGCATCGCTGCCGAAGCCGGCCAGATCCATCGCCTTCTTCACGCAGCCATGCGCGGCCGTCGACGTATAGGCGGTAAGCAGCGCGCCCGCCTCGCCGAGACCCTGCTGCCTGACGATCTGGCCCAGCACCGCCGTTCGCGCCACCAGCACCGCCATCAGGTTCGCCATCGATGTTCCCGTGACGAAGAGCCCGCTGGCCCCGGCCGGCAGGCCAAACATCGCGCGCGTCCATTCCACGATCTGACGCTCGACTTCGATCGGAATGTGGTCGCGGCCGCCAAGATTGGCGTTCAGCCCGCCGGCCAGCATCTCAGCCAGCATGCCGACGGCGGTTCCCCCGCCATGCACCCATCCCATGAAGCCGGGGTGAACGTTGCCTGTCGCGTAGGGTGCGATGAATTCGATAAATTCGTCGTAGACCTCGCCCAGATCGGAAGCCTGCGGCGGAAGCTCGCCGCGAAAACGCGCGCGAACCTCGTCCGGTATCGGACGCCATACCGGCCGCGCCCGGACATTGGCGATGTAATCGATCATGTCATCGAGCATGCGATGACCCTGGGCGCGCAGTTCTTCCCAGTCATCCGGATCGAGCGTCTGGCTCGGCCCGGGCAGCGCCGATGTCATGCCGCCCTCTCCCGGATATGTCCGGCGCGACGATACAACATTTCCGCAAACGCATCGAACACCTTGCGCATTTGCGGCACCTTGTAGGGAAAGATTTCGGGTGGATCCATATCGTGAACGATCGCGGTGTTGTCGGCTTCGAATATCAGAAGCGATCCGTTCCTGGTTTCCCCGCAATCCACGGTGAAATAGTCGAGACCAATCCGCTCGGCCAGGCCCGAAAGCGCCGCGCGATGCCTTTTCGCAAAGCCGGTCTCGAACGTCTGCATGAATGTCTGTTCCTCAAGCCGCCTGTTCGCGTCTTGCGACATCGCCGCATTGAGATACCAGATGTCCCAGCGATCGGCGATCGCAAGATGGCACGCATAAGGCCTGCCGTCGATCACGACGATCCGGTATTTGCGAAACAGGCCATCGGCGCCGGCGTAATCGACAAAGCGCGAGACGAAGAATTCCTCTTCACAGCGCTCGCGAAGATATCCTTCCATCGCGACGGGATTATCGATCCTGGCAAGGCCTCTGCCGGCATGCGATCCGCGCGGCCTGACGATGAGAGGAAACGAAAGCCCGGGCGCGATATCGGCCGGCGCTGCGACCGATCGTGACAACTGCGAAAGGCAAACCCTCGGCGCGGCCACGGTTTCCGGAATCTCGAGACCGTCCATGCCACGGAGCAAGCCATGCAATTTGTCCCGATCGAGACGGCTGACGAGATGCGGCGGATTGAGAATTGGCCGCGGCCATTTCGCCATGGCGCCTGCGATCTTGCGCAGGGCGTCGCGGCAGTCGTCCGAATCCGAGGCGATCACGATGGCGATGTCATGATCGGGCAACGGTTCGGGCAGTTCGCAGTCCGGGATGACATAGAGCGTCGTCAGTTCGACGCCACTGTCCTGCAGCAGAAATTCGATCGGCGTGTTGCTGCCCATGTCGGTTGCAGCGGCCAGCGCCAGGACGCGCAACGATGGATTCCTCGCCGAGCATGACGATCGAAACAATCGATGGCCCAATAGTATCTCGTGTTGAATCGCCAAACCCGCATGCTTGTCGCCAAGCAGTTGCGCGATCAGGGACAGATCGAGCCCCTCGCCCGGTTCGATGGTGCCGTCGATCAATCTGGCAATCAGCCGCTGCCATAGCGGACGAAGATCGACGCCGGCCGCCGACATTCGCGTCAGTCTGGCAAGGCCGATGTGTTCAGCGCAAGGCGGCCGAGGGAGGCCGGTCGTTTCGAGAGATGAGGCCTCTGTCTCACGCCGCATCGGTCGCAAGCGCCGGAGCCGCGAACTGCGAGGCGACCTCGCCATGGAAAACGGACGGACCTACGTGATCAAGCCTGCTTTGGATGTCGGCCCATATTTCACCGCCAAGGTCGGTCCAGCGCTTGCAGAATGCGAAATCCTCGCTGAGATAGGTTCCGCTCTCCGCCTCGATCACGGATTCGAACAGCGCAAACCGGTTGGGACTTCCCGCGAGTTTGTCCAGCGAGTGTTCGCGAAAGAATTGCAGCGGCGCATAGGCCGGGTGCGCGCACATTTTTTCAAAAACGTGACGACGGATCATCAGAAAGCCGGTTCCGGCATAACGCACACGCGTGAAGCCGTTCACGACCGCAACGTGGTCGGGATCATTGATCTCCAGAACATAGTCGAGCGCTGCGGCCGGCACGTTCTGCCGTTTGCCTTCGATAGCGCGCCTGGCCTTGTCCCAGTTGACGCGCTTGATCGGATAGACGCCGGCCACCACGTCCGCCCCGGATTCGATCAGGCGGAACACCTGATCGGGCGTAAAGCCGATATCGGCGTCGACAAAAAGCAAGTGCGTTGCCGTGGGATCATCGAGGAAGAGGGTCACCAGGTTGGCGCGCGCGCGCGTGATGAGCGCGTCGCCATCGCGCAATTCGATCTTGAGTTTCAGATTGGACGTGGAGCGCGCGGCGCGCTGCAGCTGAAAGATGGAGGTTGCATAGATGGTGGAAACCTGACCGCCAAAACAGGGCGTTGCCACTACAAGATGAATTTGCTCGGTCATGAAGGGGCTCCGGCAGGCGTCGTTCGCATTCGTCACCAATCAGTAAATAGACGTGGTTAACGAAATCCTAACGGTCGTGCGCCCTAGCCGCTTCGCCCGGCCACAATTCGCAATTCATCGCCCAGGCGGGCGATTACGCGCTCCCAGTCGCCGAACGCCACCTGCCTGATCAGCTTCGCGGTAGGGTACCAAGGCGTATCCTCGCGATCGCGCATCCAGCGGAAATCGGCCGCGAAGGGAAGCAGGATCACGACCGGTTTACCGAGCGCCCCGGCCAGATGCGCTACCGCCGTGTCGACCGAAATGACGACGTTGAGCAGCGAGATGACCGCGGCCGTGTCGGCGAAATCGCGCAACTCTCCACCGAGATGAACGAGGTTCGGCAGATCTCGCAACACTTCGCCGTCTGCGTCCCGCAATTCGTGCTGAAGACTGACGCAGGACGACGGCGCCTTCTCAAACAGCGCGGCCAGGCTTGCGAGCGGGATCGAGCGATTGGCATCGTTCTTGTGCGATGGCGAGCCAGACCAGACAAATCCGGCGCGCGGACCCTGCGGCAGACGATCGCGCCAATAGGCCAGGCGATCGGCGGGCGCCGCGAGATAAGGCACCAAGGCCGGAACTGTTTCAACCCTCGTTCCGAACGCAAGGGGCAGGCTCAGCATCGGACACTGCAGATCGAACCGGGGTAGCGGCTCGCCTTCGGCGATGACGTTGATGTCGTCGAGCTGCGACAGCAATGAATGCAATTGTGGCTGAACCTCGCAAATGACCTTCGCGCCACGGCAGGCCAATAACGGTGCATAGCGGATGAACTGAATCGTATCGCCAAAGCCCTGCTCGGCGTGAAGCAGGATACTCTTGCCGGCAATCGGCGCTTCTCCCCGCCACAGCGGGGCGCCAAGCTCGCGCCTTCTTCCGGCAAACGTGCCGGTTTTCCATCGCCACTCGTATTGCTTCCAGCCCTCGAAATCGCCGAGCGTCAGCCGCGTCATGCCGGCCTCGAAATGAGCTTCCGGAAAATCGGGCGCTTTCGCGAGCGCGGCGTCGAAGTCGGCCAGCGCCTCAACCGGCCGGTCGAGGCGGCGGAGCGCGTGGCCGCGGTTGGTCAGGATTTGCGGATGGTCCGGCATCGCCGCAAGCGCCCTGTCAAAGCTCGATATCGCTTCAACAGGCCGGTTCAGCCGCAGATACGCGTTGCCCCGGTTGACGAGCGTTCCGGCGTGGTCGGGATTTTTCGCCAGCACCTCATCGTAGTTTGCGAGCGCTTCGTCGATACGGCCCAGCTCGAGACAGGCGTTGCCAAGATTATACAGAATTTCCGGATGAGCCGGCGCCAGCATCAGGGCGTTGCGATAGTTTGTCGCTGCCTCCTCGAAACGTCCCGCCGCGTGAAGCGCAAGACCAAGGTTGGACATCGCATCCGCAGAACAATTGACCTTCATTGCCTTCGACAGAAAACCCAGCGCCTCGTTCGGGCGGCGGCGCTGCAGGTTGAGTAGCCCGAGTATCTGCAACGCGTCGAAATCGTCATGTCGATATTCGAGAATGCCCGCGCACAGCCTTGCAGCCTTGTCGAGATCGCCTTGCTGAAACGAACTCACCGCCTGCCGATGCAGCCGCGAAAGGTTCGGCATCCGCGCCGAGGCATTCTTCCAATGTGAAGACAACCGGCTTTCCTCCGAAGCGCAGGTTCAAACACCCCGCTCGAATCAAATCCCGGTCGGCAGGCTATCATGTCCGCTATTTCTGGAGATATTTTGCCGGCGGAAAATCGCGCGAGTAAACCGGACTGGCGAGGAAGGCCTGCTTGCCGTAGGTCCAGAACTGGCTGACGTCCGGATAGGTCTTGAACACCGAATTGACGAGAACGTCCGTCTTTTCGCATCACCTTGCGCAGATAAACGTTGCCGACCACGTTGCCCAATTCGTCGAACTTCACCGGTCCCCGCGCGGTCTCCACATCGGTCGCGCGCAGCGCAGCCATCAATGCAGCCTTGTCCTCGACCCTGCCGTTGACGGCCTTGACGGCAGCCTCGAGCACCGCGGCGTTCACGTAGGTGCTGGCCGCGTAAAATCCCGGATCGTAGGTGAATTCCTTGCGGAACGCAGGCGCAAACACCTGGTTCGGCCTGGCGTCCAACTCGGCCGAATACCAGCAGGTCGTGACGATACCTAGTGCTTCATCACCCATATTGCGCAGCACAGCTTCATCGAGCGCGGTCATGCCGCCGATCACCTGCATCTTGTCCTTCAGACCATATTCCACGAACTGCTTCAGGAATCTGAACCCGTTGGATCCGGCAAAGCCCAGAAAAATCGCGTCCGCATTTTTCAACTGCGCCACATAGCTTCCGTAATCGGGAACGGTCAGCGGCGGAAACAGCTTTTGAATGATCTGGCCGCCATTGTCCTCGAACACCCGCTGGAACCCGGCACACATCTCCTGGCCATAAGCGATGTCGTCGGCAATCGTGATCATCGTTTTGAACTTGAGCTCCCTGGCGGCATACTCGCCAAGGGGGTGCGCGCATTGGGAGGAAGTCGATGTGGCGCGAACGAACCAGGGATTTGCGTTGCGCTGGGTCATGTCCTCCGCTGCAGCCACCGATAGCGTCGGGATCTTGTTCTGGCGAATATAGTCATCGATTGCCAGCGCCTCGAACGCCGCCAGCGGCCCGATCAGGCAATGCACGTCGTTCTTCTCGACCATCTCCTGGGTTTTGCTGCGCGCGGTCGCCGGCACCCCCGCAGTATCCCCGACCACGAGCTCGACCTTGCGGCCCGCCATCATGTAGTCTCGTTCCTTCAAATACATCACAAGCGCGCGCTCCATGTCGATTCCGCCGGAAGCGAGCGCTCCGGTCTTGACCGTCAGGAGGCCGACGCGGATCGCTCCATCGGCGGCGCGCGCGCCACGATGCAAGGCCAGACTCGACAAGCCGGCGCCGGCCATGCTTGAGACGAAGTCGCGCCGCGATACCTTCATGATGTCCTCCCTCAATCTTGTTCTTGTTCGCTCAAGCCGCTTGCGTTGACCGGGCCGGATTCTTCCCTTCGCGCGACAACCGGCACCAGCACGTTGCATAAGCCCGTCCGGTCGATGTGCAAACTGGTCGTTCCTGCAAACAGCCGCTGCGGCCTATCGCGCGGATCATCGTGCAGGAATGGCCCGCAACCCAAAAGCTCGTTCTTGAAGTTGGAAAGCTTCGCACCTGTCGCCGCCTGCCAGGTATAATCCCTTCCACGAACGCTCAAGCCGATGCGATATCCCTTCGGTACCACGATCGACGTCGGCCATATTTCGACCGCCAGATCGACTACCTCGCCCGGCTGCAGCAGTTGCACCTCGTCGTGGGTGTGATAGGGCCGATACGGTCGGGACAGCGTTTCATCGAGCTTGCGATGGGACGCCCGCAACCAACCCTGCGCGATCGGCGTATGCGGGTCGATCGCGCCCACAAAAGTCACCTCTCGCATGTCGGGACTGAAAACCCGAAAAACCAGAAAAATATCGGCGTCCTCGGTAGTGGAAGAGATTCGCAAGTTGGCCGCCAGGGGGCCCGTTATCTCCGTCTCTTCGCTGAGCGGCTGCGACACGAACGTCAACCCATCTCCCATCGCGGCAAAACCGATCTCTGCATCGTCCGCCGGCGGTTTCAGGGAAAGCGTCTGATCGCGGGCGTTCAGGTAAAACTTCGTCCAGACCGTCGACGGCAGCGGCCATGCAGGCTCGAACCGTTCGACGAAGCGATCGACGTGACGGACCTGCAGCTGCACTTTCGGCCGCTCCGGCCAGCCATTGGCCTCGCCCTTGAGATAGAAATCGAAGAAGCGCTGCTGCAGCTTTCGTCCATAGTCGGTATAAAAATGCGTCCAATGCTCGAGCCCATGACACTCCAGCCACTTTTCCTTTGACGCGGCACGAACAAAGCCCTCGAAATTTCCACGCGGGTGCAGGCCCTGACCACCCCAGTTGGCCGCCGATAGGAACGGCACGACGACCTTGTCCCAGTCGGGCGAGCGAGCCTTGTGGTACGCATCGTCGAGGGGATGGGCGAGAATCTCGTCTCCAAAACTCGAGCGGTTGCGCGCGAGTTCTTCGTCGGACATGGTTTCATCGCCGCACACCAACGCGCCGTTCACAAAACTGCGCGGTCCCCTCTCCCCAAGACCGTACTGCACGGTCTTGACCTGCATGTCGTACCAGTTCGCCCAGAACGTCGACAGGATGCCGCCATGGTGCGTCATGTCGCGATACCAGTCGGCTGCACCCTCCCAGATGCACATGGCCTTCAGATGCGGCGGTTGCAGCGATGCGACGTGCCACTGGTTGATGCCGTAATAGGAGATGCCATTGAGGCCGACGTTGCCGTTCGACCAGGGCTGGAGGCCCGCCCATTCGATGCATTGATAGAAATCGCGGGTCTCGCGCGGGGAGAAATGATCGACGAAACCTGGCGACCTTCCGGTGCCGCGCGAGTCGACGCGCACGCAGGCATAGCCATGCGGAACCCATTTCTCGGGATCGACCACCTCCCAATTCTGGTACTTGTTGGTCGAACCGTAGGCAACGTCAGGGTGGTTGGCGATCATCGCCTGCCAGGCGCTCGGATAGCCTTTCTGAAAGGCCAGCCCTTTGGCGTAAGGGCCGTAGGTCAGGAGCACCGGCCATCGGCCTTCACCCTTCGGCCGGAATACATCCGCCCGCATCGCGACGCCATCATCCATGACGATCGCGGCGTCCCATTCGATCAGCATGTTGTCCCGCTCGACCGCAGCCATCCTCTCCTGCCCTTTTCTTGTTGTATTGCGAGCAAGGAGTGTTGAGTTTTCCTTGCAATTTATCAAACGAAAAATCCGCGCTCCTCGAAGCAAGGCTTTCGACGCGCTGCGTTCGCCCGGCGCAGACGGCAGCGTGACGGCCGCGCAGGTTGCGCTGCGGCATCGAGCCCCTGTGGATTTCGGCCAACCCGCCCGGCGCCGGCAGCGTTAGGGAAGCGTCAATCATAGAATTCGGATCATTCCCGACGCGAGCAGAATTGCGCCTGAGTAACGAACTCTTCAGGTGAAGCGGGTAAGGCGAGCGCAACACAACCTTCGGGCGTGACAGCGGAGCCATCAAGTAAATGTACTCCCAGCAGATGACCTGGAACCCGCCGACAGGCTGGACGCCGATTGCGACCGAGCCGGAAAAAGTATCGCTCGTCTTTTACTTTGGTCCCCGGGAAATGCTCGCTTGCGGCAAGCGCTATCGCGAACTTCGCGAGATGTTTCCGGTTGCCCACATTCTGGGTTGCAGCACCGGCGGACAGATCAACAACAGCGACGTGACGGATGAAGAAATCGTTGCCGCAGCGATCCGCTTTCATTCGACCAGGCTGCGGCTGATCTGCAGGGACATCAACGACCCCGCGCATTCGCGACGTTGCGGCGAGGAGATCGGGCGAGCGTTGAACGACGACCAACTGGCCGGCATATTCGTGTTGTCTGACGGCTTGAACGTCAACGGCAGCGAACTGGTCAACGGGCTGGTCGATGCAATCGGACCTGACATTCCGCTTACCGGCGGCCTCGCCGGCGATGGCGCCAACTTCAAGGAAACCCTGGTCGGAGGCGACTGCGCCCCCCGGTCGCGCATGGTGGTCGGTGTCGGCTTCTACGGCAGCGCTATCAAGATCGGGCACGGCAGCGCCGGCGGTTGGGACTTGTTCGGGCCGCGCCGGCAGGTGACGAAGTCGAGGGGAAACGTGCTGTTCGAACTGGACGGCGAGCCCGCCCTCGATCTCTACGAGCGATACCTCGGCCCCGAAGATTCGAAAGGCCTGCCCGGCTCGGCGCTACTGTTTCCAATCGAGGTGCACGACCCGGATCAGCCCGATTCCTCCGTGGTGCGAACCGTGCTCGCCGTTGACAGCAAAGCCCGCTCGATGACGTTTGCCGGAGACGTCCCGCAAGGTTGGACCGCGCAATTGATGCGAGGGAATTTCGATCGTCTGGCCGAGGGAGCCGCGGATGCCGCGCGCCAGGCGCGCACCGGGTTGAATGCACGGGAGGAGGATCACCAATTCTCGATTCTCGTCAGTTGCATCGGAAGGCGCCTTTTGATGGGGCAACGCTCTTCCGACGAGACGGAGGCCGCGGGTGCAGAGCTCGGTTCGGACACGCTCAGAGTGGGATTCTACTCTTACGGCGAGATTTCACCGCACGCCAAATCCGGGATTTGCGAACTTCACAATCAAACCATGACCGTTACGACCTTCGCCGAGGTGGAGGCATAATCGTGCATCGACTGTTCGCCAAGCAGGTCGCCAAGGCAACCGGCCCGACGGGCGCGGTTGAAATCGATCAGCTCGCAGCGCTCGTCGGCAGCGCATATGACGAGTTCGATCGCGACCGGCGCCGCACGGATCGTTCCATGTCGCTGATGATCGAGGAGATCGACGCCAAAAACCGCAATCTCCAGCAACTCGTGGCCGAACGCACCTGCGAGCTTCAGGCGAGGGAACGTGACCTGCACGCGCAGAATGTCCGCTTCGACATCGCGATCAACAACATGACGCAGGGGCTTCTGCTTTACGACTCATCGGCGCGGCTGATCGTCTGCAACGAGCGCTACATAGCGATGTATGGCCTGTCATGCGAGGTGGTGAAACCCGGACTCAGTCTTCGCGATCTGCTGCTTCATCGCAAGGAGCTTGGCTCGTTCAGGGGCGATGTCGACGAATATTGCGCATCCGTCATGCGCAGCGTTGCGATGGGGAAGACCACCGATATTCTCACCGAAACGCCGGACGGGCGTTCAATATTGATTGTCAACAAGCCGGTCGACGGCGGCGGATGGGTTGCCACCCACGAGGATGTCACCGAACGCCGGCGCACCGAGGAGAAGATCAGGCATTTGGCCCACTATGATGCGCTGACCGATTTGCCGAACCGGGCCATGTTTCACGAACGGCTGCTGGAGGAACTGGCTCGCATCGCTCCGGGCGATCAATTGGCGGTGCTCTATATCGACGTCGATGAATTCAAGAACGTCAACGACACGCTCGGACATCTGGTCGGCGATGAATTGTTGAAGGCGGTGGGTTCGAGCCTGCGCCGATGCGCCAAGCCGTGCGAATTCGTCGCCCGGCTCGGCGGCGACGAATTCGCCATCGTCAAGGCTGCGGTGAAGACGCAGGCAGACGTCGCCCACCTTGTCGCGCGGGTACTCATGGCCATTCGCGTTCCCTTCGATTGTCTCGGTCACCGGGTCACCACCGACGCCAGTATTGGCGTTGCGCTTGCCCCTCAGCACGGGATTGACCTCGAGCAGATCCTCAAGAACGCCGACCTTGCGATGTATGCGGCCAAATCGGCCGGGCGGCGGACCTGGCGGTTCTTCGAGCCGGAAATGGACGCGCGGGTCAAATCACGCCGGATCCTGGAAATGGATTTGCGGCAGGCGATCGCCGACGGCGCGCTGGAGATCCATTACCAGCCTTGCGTCAGCCTCTGCGACAACAACATTACGGGCTGCGAAGCGCTGGTGCGCTGGCGGCATCCGGAACGTGGAATGATTTCGCCGGCCGAATTCATCCCGATCGCTGAAGAGACGGGCCTGATCAACGAACTGGGCGAGTGGGTGCTCACCAGGGCGTGCGCGGAAGCAATGACCTGGCCCGAGGATATCAAGCTCGCCGTCAACGTGTCGCCGGTCCAGTTCAGGAGCGGATCGCTGGCGTTGAAGGTCATCGCCGCGCTGGCGGCGTCGCGACTTCCGGCAAGCCGGCTGGAGCTGGAGATCACCGAGGCCGTCCTGATCCGCGACGACGACACCGCGCTTGCCATTCTGCATCAACTTCGCACCATCGGGGTCCGGATCGCGCTGGATGATTTCGGAACCGGCTATTCCTCGCTGAGCTATCTGCAGCGCTTCCCGTTCGACAAGATCAAGATCGACCGCTGCTTCATCAACGACATCGCCGAGCCGGAGGGATCCTCCTGCATCGTGAAGGCCGTGGTGAACATCGCCACGGCGCGTCACATGGTTACGATCGCCGAAGGCGTCGAGACCTCGCAGCAGCACGAATTGCTGCGCTCGCTCGGCTGCGAGGAAATGCAGGGCTACCTGTTCAGCCCGGCAATACCCGCAGCCGAAATCCGACGGCTGTTGCATTCCGATCGCTGCAGAGCGGTGGCGTAAGACCTCGCCACCGGCGGCGTCCTGTTACGCCGCGCCCTCGTGACCGCGCCCCGCACGACGATACAACATCGCCGCAAACGCGTCGAAGATCCTCCGCATCTGCGGCGGTTTGTAGGGAAAGATTTCGGGCGAATCCATATTGTGAACAACCGCGGTGTTGTCGGCTTCGAATATCAATAGCTCGCCGTTCTTGTTTTCCGCGCAGTCGATCGTGAAATAGTCGAGGCCCACGCGCTCGGCAATGGCGGCAAGCGCGACCTCGTGGCGGCAGGCGAAATCGCTGTCGAAGTCGCGCATGAAACGCTCCTCCTCGGAACGCTTCGAAGCGCAAAAGGCCATTCCCGCGTTGAGGTACCATATATCCCAACGCTCGGCGATCGCCATGTGACAGGCATAGGGCCGGCCGTCGACGAATGCGATGCGGTATTTGCGAAACAGGCCGTCCGGACCCGCGTAGTCGACGAAGGGTGCGACGAAGAATTCCTGCTCCTGGCGATCGGCAAGGTAGCTTTCGAGCATGCCGCCATCATCCACCCTGGCGAGGCCCACCCCTGCATGCGAACCGCGCGGCCGCGCGATGATCGGAAATTTCAGTTCGGCCGCCGAAACCGCAAATCCCTCCCGGGCCGCCTCGGTCAGCTGCGCGCGCGACATGCTGAGCGTTGCAGGGATTTCGAGCCTGGAAATGCCGGCAAGCAGGCGATGCAACTTGTCCCGATCGAGGTTGCGCACAAGCCGCGGCGGGTTGAGCAGCGGACGCGGCCATTGCGGCGCCATCGAATCGATCTTGCGCAACGCTTCGATGCATTCCGCAGAGTCGGATGCAACGGTGATGGCGACGTTGTGTTCCGGCAGCGGTGAAGGCAGATCGACCCCGTCCACGACGTAAAGGGTCTCAAGCTCGATGTTGGAGTCCTCCAGCAGAAACTCGATCGGCGTGTTGCCGCCCATGTCGATCGCAGCCGCGAGCGCCAGAACGCGCAAGTTTGGTTGCGGCGAAGCGCACGGCGAGCGGTACAACTGATGGAAAGCGAGCACTTCGGCCTGCATGGCCATTCCCATCGGCTTGTCGCCGAGGAGCTGCGTGATCAGCGACAGGTCGAGCCCCTCGCCCGCCCCCGCGTGGCCTGCGGCCACTTTCGAGAGCAATTCATCGCGCAAAGGCCCAAGGTCGGTCCCCTCGAAGGCCATTGTTATCAACCTCGCGACGCCGATTCGATCCGCGCTGGGATAGCGCGCAAGGCCTCGCGCCGAAAGTTCAACGTCCATGCGATACTCCCGCGATTTCCGGCCGATGATCGGCGAGCAACCGCTCGAGCCTCGTAACGACGGTAGCCACATCGTTGGCTGCGCGCCGCAGGTTGATGCCCGCAACATCTTCGTCAGGTGAAAATGCATCCGAAACCAGCCGTGCGCTTGCGCTGATGCGAAGGGCCGCGGCCTGCGACTTCTCGCCATGACCCAACGCGACGGGTTGGCCGATCAGGCAGCTCTTCTCCGAGGACGCGGGATCATCGGAAGCGGCGTCGCGCCCAAGTGCGCGGTAGAGCGCCCTGCAATCATGCAGAGAAAGGATGCGACCGCCGCAACGGACCATAAACGGAAAAATCGTCCTCTGGCTCAATTCCTCGTCATCGCTGCCGACCTCGTCAGGCCTCGGCTGCTGCGGCAGCAGAACAAGCGATGGCGTCGCAGCGATGATTCGTTCGACCTCAGTGCCGAAGGTTTTCAGCGCACGCTGGCGGAATTCGGACGGAAGGCGATAGTAAGCTCCGATTTCCTCGAGCGCCGCTTCCCAGCGCAGCCACTGGCCAAAATTGCTCCTGACCGGAAAGCGCGAACGGAGGTTCGGCCAGTTTCGTGGCCAGTCACTGCGGTTACTGTATTCGAGAAGTCCCGGAGGAATGGCGTCTGCCGCATCGAGATGACCTGCGAGAGCAGAAGGCACCAGCAGCGCCCCGCTGAAGGGCGGCCCGGTGAAGAACTTCGATCCGGTGACAATCACCATATATCCGCGGTCGAGATAGTTCCGCAGCCGTGAGCGGCCAAGCCGCATCTGGCAGGCATCGATGACGATTTGGACCTGTTCACCGAAGCGCCTTGCGATTTCGTCCAGGCATCGATCGCTCGGCGCCCGCCAGCCGAACTTCGAGGAATCCATGGCCTGAAGGAGCACCTTGCGCCCCCCCGCGACCGCATTCTCGATCGCCGCGAGAACCAGACCGTCGCTGACGATGTGCGAACGCGCCTCGCCGACATCGTCGAACAGGCGCAAGCCAACGCTCTCCACCGAATGCGCCAGCCCGGCAATCGGCTCTCCCTTCCGAACGCTGCTTCCATTCGCGGTCGCCGCGCTGAAGTGACAGCCACGCGCGGTGTTGACGGTTCCGCTTCCAGTCTGATCGGCTCCGACCACGACCGTCGTCAGGGCGGCCCCAAGCAGCGCGCGAGCGACGAACAGCGCCTGCAATTGCGCATCGGTACCTGACGGAGAAAATACGACATCCGCGCTCGTTGGCGACAGACCGAGATATCCCCTCAGTTCGTCCCGCATCGCCTCGTTGCGGTCATCGAACGCGGCTTCGATTCCGACCGCGATCGCGGATCGCATCAGGGCCTCCCGTGCCGCGTGCGCCCGATCGTAGCCGCGTTGCGATATCGAGGTAGCCGTGCTCGAGGAGAAGCTCAGCGTTTCCGGACAAGGATTCGGCCGGCAGCCATATTCATTGAATCCGCTGACGGGGTTGATGGCGAGCCTTGGATCGCCGCCCGCACCGAGCAGGCGGTCCAACGGCGCGAACAGTTCGGCCATCGCCGAGGCTGAACGGTATCGATCCGGGGAAATCGCGCTATCGGCCAACTGGAAGCGAACGCCACCATCAAGCATTTCCAAGACTCCACGCCCAAACCGCCGTGCCCGGCGGGTGCGACACGAGGCTCCAATGGCAGCTAACGCCGCGTTAACCCGCTTACCGAGGAGTAAACAGGTATGGTTAACGAAAGCTTTATCCCGGCGGCGCCGCTCCAGGCGCCGTCGGCCGTCAATGAGGCTTAACCGCCGGGTACCAGGAACTTGGTCAGCGTCAGGCCCGCAAGGATGGAGGTGGCCTGATAGGAGGCAGAAAGCGTCGTCTGCAGCGCCAGTATCTCGCTCGCTACCTGCTGCGTGGAAACCGTTTCGGTCTGGTCGACGATGTTCTGAAGGATGTTCTGGGTCTGCGACTGCCGGGCGCTCGCATCCTTCGCGATGGTCTGGGCGGAGGCAAAATCGGTCTGGATATCCGAGATGGTTTGTTGACCGGGTTGCGGCGTCAGGTTTGTCGCAGTGCGCTCGCTGAGCGCAGCAACCTGCGCGCCCGAATTGGCTCCCGTAGGCGGCGTCGTCACAGCGGCGAATACCGCAACTCCCTCGAGTTGGGATCGGATCGCCTGTTCATTGGCCTGCGCGCCATATTGGACCGTGATCGATGGGTCGATCCGCGCCGTGGACGAGGCGCGAGGGTTTGGCGAGGAATTGCCGGTGTACCAGGCAACCGTGTCCGCGGAGCCATTGACCAGAGACGTTGCTGAACTCAGCGGCGAGCCCGAGACACGCAGCGGCGGCTGGACCGCGGTTATGGTGGTGCCGGCCGGGCCGAAGCCCAATGCGGCCAGCGCCGCCTGTGCATTCGGCGTCGACCCCGTCACCGACAGGCTCGCGGCGTTGTCGGTGTGCAGCGTGATCGCACCGCCGTCAATGGTGGAAGGCGTCGACGTGCCTGTGATCGAGTCGATCTTGGACAACAGCGTCTGCACGCTGTCGGTGACATTGAGCTGGTTACCGGTCGCGCCTGAGGCGACGAATGTGATCTGCGTGCCGTTGACGGTGATGGTATCGCCGGGCTGCAAAATTGGTGGAAAGCGAATCTGTGCCGGCGGCGCCGGACAACGTGGTTGCACCGGTGATCGGAGCTCCGGCCTTATTATTCGCGACACTTCCCGTGGCCGTGCCTGAGGGATCGAAGAAATCGTGCCCCGCCTCGACCTCGGAGGCCGCCACGAGCGACGTATTGGCAAGTGTTCCAATTGCCGTGTTCAGGGCCGCGTTCAAATTCGCAGCGGTGGCTGCGGGCGTTGCTCCGATGGCAAAGCTGCCGGCCGGCGGCGGCGTCGCATTCGATGCCGTCAACTTAACCGAATCCGTGGTGCCGTCGGGGAGATTGAAATTGATCGTCACCTGATCGCCCGGATTGGGATTGGTGGCGCCAAGGCTGATGGAAATTGCGGCCGGCGAACCTGACGGACCTGTGACGGTCGCGCCAGTCAGCGACGAGGACACCGAGCTCAGTTTCAGGCCGAAAGGCGAGCCCGCCGCATCTTCGGCAACCGAAAACGACGACGCGGGCGCCGCCGGCGGCGTCGTTGTGGTCACCGGTGAGATCACCAGCCGGCCGAGGCCCGTAGTGCCATCCGCCTGCGCGCGCTCGGCGATCACCTGTTTCAGACCGGCCTGCGTGCCATTGCCGTTGAGGATCGTGTTGACGTCGGCGACCGCGGGCGTGTTGATGGCGCTACCGGAGAAGATGAAGCGGTCGCCGACCTGGGTGTTGAGGATACCCACGATCGACGACAGTTCGGTCAGCGCGTTCTGTTGCGCGATGGTCTGCCCCGTGCTGTTGAGGTTCTGCGGCGTCGAGGCCGCATCGCTCTGTACCTGCCCGGCGATCTGGGACAAGGATTGCAGCGCGGTATTGGCGCCGTCGATGATGGTGTTGACGTTGGTGATCGTATCGGTAAACGCCGAGATGGATGAGAGCTGCGATCGCGCAGCGATCGCAAATCCTTCGCCGGGCCCGATGCCTGAGTAGGTGGACGACTTCTCCTGGGTCGCAAGTTGCGTCGACAGGGTCGTGAGCTGGTTGTTGAGGTTCTGAACCGCCTGGCCGAACGCCGCGCCACCAGGACCTATGATACCATTAATCGCCATTGCACTGCCTTACAGTTGGATCTGCTCCAGGGTCGTCATCATGCTTTGAATAACCGACATCACGTGGGCATTGGCTGCGTAGGAATTCTGCAATGCGATCAGGTTCGACATCTCGGTGTCGATATTGACCTTGGACGTGGAATCGAACTTCTGCTGCAGTGTGCTGACGACGACGTCCTGGCCCTGCTGCAATTGCGTCGCCGAGCTGGCCGTGTTGGCCTGCAGGCTCAGGAACTGCTGCAGGTAGCTGCCGATGGTGCCACTGAACGGAGCCGTCGATGAACCCAACCCGGTTTGCGGCGAGTAGGTGAACGAGCCCGAAGTCAGTTGGGAAAAGATGAAGTCGGAACGGGTGGTGTCGCCGGCTGGCGTCGGCGGCGAGTTGCTGAAGACCGTCAGGTTCGCCGGATTGTTGAGCAGCGCCGGATTGACGCTGATGCGCCCGGCAAAGCCGGTCAGCTGCGACCCATTGCCGGTGATGGCGCCCGTGTAGAACGAACCTGCATCGGTGAATAACGGCAATTGCGGGCTGCCGCTCGTCAACGACGAAACCGTCGATGTGACGGAAGCCGCGATAACGGTCGCGCCTGACGTCGCGTCGTTGGTCACGCGCAGAGTATTGCCGGACGGCGTGGAGAATTGCAGGTGGTTGGGACCAAGCGCCGCGTTCAACTGCGAGACTACCGAGGCGAGACCGCCTGAGAAATTGACTCCGATCACCCGCGGACTGACGCCCGGCGGACTGGGCAGCGGCAGCGCGGTGGGATCATCGACGCGCACGATCGACACCTGCTGCTGGGTGCCGGTGATATTGTCCGTGTAGGTGAGGTTGATCGTATTGCCCGGCTGCAGATTGGCGACGTTGAGGTCGAAGCCGGTCTGCGTCCCCGACGTCACCGCGGCGCCGGCGGTGGTTTGATCGGAAAGCGAACTTGCGAGCGTTGCGGCGAACTGATCGACCTGGGTCTGCGCCTGCACCAGGGTCTGGTCGCGGAGCTTCAGGTCGGCGGCGATCTGCCCCGAGCTGATGACATTATTGGCGACCACGTCGATACTGGAGCCGTTCGGCAGCGAGATCGTAAGTGAGCCAACGCCGGATTTGGTCGGATCGGTATTGTAGAGCGAAGTGGGCGTCAGCGTGCCCGGCGAGGTAAATTTGAATTGGGAAGCGAGCCCCGCGCCGACGAGCTGAATCCCCGTATTCGTAAACAGGCTGACCTGGTTGTTGCCGGTGTTGACAACCTTGACATCGACCAGCTTCGCCAGATCGTTGATCGCATTGTCGCGCTGATCCTCAAGGGTTGCGGCGGAGGGATCGGTCGGACTCAAACCCTGCAGCTGGGTGTTGATGGCGGCGATCTGATTCAAATCCGTGTTGGCCTGTCCGACCGACGTACCGATATCCTGCTCGGCGTTGGTGCGGAGCGTCTGGATGCCTTGCGAGGTCGTATTGAGCTGCTGTGCCAGCGCCTGCGCCGCTGCCAGGGCTGTCGTCTGCGCGGACAGGCCGGTCGAACTGGTCGAGATGGCCTGCACGGCCGAGGTAAAATTGTTGAACGCCGTCTCCAGCGTCCCTGTCCCTCCGGGCGTCCCATAAAGGCTTTGCAGTTGACCCAGGATATTGGCGGTCTGGTCGGCAAAGCCGCCGCCGCCGATTTCGGTCCGCAACTGCCCCTGGATGAACGTATCCAGTTCGCGGGTGACGCCGGTGACCTGGACGGACGCGCCCGGACCGCCGCTGGGCACCTCGATCTGGTTGCTGCTCTCGGCGATGTAGCCGGGCGTACTGGCGTTGGCGACGTTGGCAGACGTGATCGAGAGCGCAGCCTGGTTGGCGCGCAGGCCGGACACCGCACTGGCAAGGGCTGAACTCAAACCCATCTTTGTTGCCCGCCTTGAATGAGGTTACACAAACTCGTGCAGGGGCTTGATCAGCGCAGCACGTTCAGCAAGCTCTGAACCATGTCGTTGGCCGTGGTGATCACTTTGGTGTTTGCCGAATAGGCCTGTTGCGTCACGATCAGCTTGGTGAACTCGTCGGCGATGTCGGTGTTGGAGCCTTCGAGCGACGAACCCTGGATCGTTCCCGACGCGCCGATGATCGCGGGGCCGGATTGATCGGTGACCGCATAGGCGCCGCCGTCGAGTGCCTTCAGGTAGTTGGTGCCGTTGAAGTGCGACAGCGTGATCGAGGCCAGATCGATGTTCTGACCGTTGGAGAAGGTGCCGACCACAAGCCCGCTGTTGTTGATCGCAACCGACTGAAGCTGGCCCGCCGCAAAACCGTTCTGCGTGATCTGGCCGATGGTCGCGGAACCTCCGGTGCTGGAGAATTGCGTCAACGCGCCGGAGGAAGTGTTGATCGCAAGGCTCCCAAGCTGCTGACCGCCCACGCTGACGTTCGGGATCGTGACGGAGCCGCCTGCCGGGCTCGTCAGGGCGCCGTTGACGTTGAAAGTGAAATTCTGACCGACATTGGTCCAGGCAACGGTGTTGCCCGTTGCGCTCGGGTCGTTCTGGTAGAACAAATTCCAGGTGTCCGTATGCCCAGGCCCCAGGCTAGCGCTGTCGATCTTCGCCCAGCGGAGCTGGATATTGATCGGCGTTCCCGCCGAATTGAAAACCGTCACCGCACCGCCGCTGATGCTCTCATTGTCGAAGGTGGTGAGGTCATTGCCGATCACGAAGCCGGTACCGGCCGAACCGCCGCCGGTTGGCGCCGCCGTCTCCGGTGTTGAGAGGCCCAGCGCGCTGAAAGCGCCCGAGTTGGAACTGGCGACCGAAAGACTTGTCCCCGAGGTGCCCGTGTGCAACGTGATCGCACCGCCAGCAATCGTCGACGCATCTGCGCCGCCAACCGTGCCCGTGATCGTATCGATCGCCGTGAGAATGTCCTGGACGGTACCGGTACCGAGATTGATGTTACCACCGTTGGCCGTAAGATTCGTGGCAGCGCCACCGGCCGCGGTAAATGTGACCGTCTTGCCATTGATGGTGAGGGTGTCCGCTGTGGTAAAGGGCGAGGTCAGCGTGTCGCTACCAGCGACTCCCGCCAGTGCCGTGGCTGTGGAGATCGGACCCGCAGCCGGTGCTTTCTGGTTCAACGCGACCGCACCAGTCACGGTGCTGTCACCGAAAGGCACCGCAGGTGTGCCCGCCACAACCGGGTTGTTCGCGCCGAAATCCGCGGGGTTAAGACCTCCGGCAGCTGTGATCGTTCCGGCAATCGCGCTTGGACTTGCGGTCGTGACCGGCACCGTCGGCAAGTTCGCCGCGTATTGAATGGCGGTCGTCGCCTGCGCGGGAATGAAGTTGTTCTGGAATTGCAGAACCTGCGGAACGTTGCCGAGCGGGTTGCCGGTCTTGGGATCGACCGCCACGCCCATCAGATAATAGCCTGCACCGTTGACCAGATTGCCGTTGGCGTTGACCTGGAAATCGCCGCGCCGCGTATAGTCGGTGACGCCGCTGAAGGTCGGCACATTGTCGCTGATCCCGGTCGGCTGCTGCACCGAGAAGAAGCCGTCGCCATTGATGGCGATGTTGGTGGCAACCGTCGAACCGGAGACTGTGCCCTGCGAGGTGATCGTCGCTTGCGCGAAAGCGGTCACGCCGCCGGCCACCTGCTTGTTGGGCGTCAACGCATCCGGGATCAGATCCTCAAAGCTGGTATCGATGCCTTTGTAACCGACGGTGGAGGCATTCGCGATGTTGCCCGAAATGTTCTGCAACGCGAATGATTGAGCCTGCAGGCCGCCCACGGCCGTGTTGAGCGCGTCGAAGATACCCATAACCTTGTCTCCACATTCGATCCAGACCGGCCAGGTGGTTCACCCAGGCATGGCGGTTGTCGGTGGAGACCTCGCAATCAGCGTGCCAAACTGGAAAATTAAATCATTTCAAGTACTTAAACAGAAATGCCCCGGTCCAGGGACCGGGGCACATTTGCCGGGCGGGCAACAATTGCCGGGGGTTTTCAGCTGGCCGAGGGCGAAGCCGCATGGAATTGCAGCGCGTATCCGTCCATGCAGTAGCGAAGCCCGGTCGGCTTCGGTCCGTCGTCGAACACGTGGCCGAGATGCCCGCCGCAGCGGCGGCAATGCACCTCGGTACGCAGCATGCCGAAGGTGCGGTCCTCGGTCGTACCGACGGCGTTCTCCAGCGGCTGGTAGAAACTCGGCCAACCGGTGCCGCTCTCGTACTTCGTCTCCGAAGAAAACAGCGGCAGGTCGCAACCGGCGCAGGCGAAGATTCCCTTGCGATGCTCCTTGAGCAGCGGACTGGACCAGGGGCGTTCCGTGCCCTCCTTGCGCAGGATCTCATATTGCTGCGGTGTGAGCTGGGCACGCCATTCCGCGTCGGTCTTTTCGATTTCGAACTTTCCGGCGGCCTTCGCAGCCCCGCCGCGCAGCCAGCGCAGCGATGCGAAACCGAGCAAACCGGCGGTGGTCGCGAGCAGGATACGGCGGTCGATCATGATGGTCTCCGTGCGAAGCAAGCGTTTGTCGTGGTTCGCCCCAAATACGGACCTGCAGTGTGAAAGTTACACGGATGGTGCGGGAAACTTCTCACTTTCTTGCGATGAAGCGCCCCCGGTTACCATTTCGATCGCGAACCTTCGGGGCTTCAGGAGGTCACTTCACTCTCGTCGACGTTAGCTGCGGCGGACGGGACGGCCCGGTCCTGAGAAGGGCGACGAGGACGTTCCGCGTTCGGCTTTTTGGCCGGCGGGCGGGGCCGCGGCGAGCGAATTCCGGCCTGCCTGTTTGCTTCCGCAAGGCGGGCCGCGCGTTTGCGCTCCTCCTTGCGCGCCCTCTCCCGGTATCGCGCCAACGCGCCGGCGGCAGCAGAACTGCCCCGGGCCCAGATTCCGATCAGCTGTCCGGCGATGCGGCCGGTCGTGCCGCCCGCCCATACCAGTTCGAACGGCGAGAACAGCCGCCATCGTTCATCGCCCCACAGGATACTGCGGGCGATCATCTGGCCGGCCATGGCGGTTGTGCTCAATCCCTGCCGGCCGAAGCCGCTCGCCACCCACAAGCCCTTACGCAGCTGGCCGATCTGGGGCATGCCATGCACGGTCTGGCCAACGGCGCCACCCCATGCATCCGCAATCTCGACCATTCCAAGGCGGGGAAAAATCGTCCGGATCCGCCGTGCTATGGCAGGTGCAAAGCGCGCAGGGCGCACCCCCCATGTGGTTTCAGGGCTCGCCCACATCAAACGGTCGCCATCCACAATCCGGAAGTGATCGATGCCGTCGGTATCGGTGACCGATCCCTGGAATGCGATCGTCTCGGCGAGGCGCTCGCCAAGCGGCGCCGTTATCGCAGCGTAACGCCAGACCGGCAGCAGCGTTTGCCACAACCGTCGCGAGGCCGCGCCGAGATGGACGTTGCCGGCCAGTACGATGTGGGATGCACGCAACCGCGCCGAGGGCGTGACGATGCGCTTGCGAATGCCGGAAGCATCGATGCCGACTACCGGCGTGTCCTCGAAGATCCGGACCCCCGCCCGACGCGCCAGTTCTGCCAGACCTTGAAGATATTTGTCGCCGTCGATCTGAAAGGCCTTCGGAAAATACATGCCGTGGAAATAGCGGTCGGTCTTGAGGCGATCGCGTACGCGGTCGACATGCCACCCCTCGACTTCGGTTTCGAAATCCCCGGTCAGCATTTGCAGCTGGCTGATCAGGCGGTCGCCGGCATCGACATTGGAGACTTCGAGCGCCCCCTCGCTGACCGTTATCCCCGGAATCATTTGTTCTGCATTTGAGCGGACATATTCGGCGCCTTGCTTTGACAATGCCCAGATTTCTTTCGCATCCTCGAATCCGACACGCGCGATCAGGTCCTTGATCGCAAGACCGTAGCCCGGCATGACGGTACCGAGCGTGCGGCCGGATGCGCCCCACCCGACATGCCGGCCCTCGAGTATGACCACGCTCGCGCCCAGACGCGCGGCCTCGAGCCCCACCGTCAAGCCGGCAAGACCTGCGCCCACGACACAGATATCGACATCCAGATCGAAGGAGAGCCGGGCGCGCTCACCGATCGGCCTCTCTGCGCCATCCATCCTTGTAGAAATCTCGCTCATATCGTTTTCTTACGGGTCGATCTCTCGCTTGTCACCTTGTCCTGAATGTGACTCTGTAGATAACTGAACGCGACTCTGTAGATAACTGAATGTGACCCTATAGATTAATCGGGTCGGCCTGAATCGGAACGAGAACGTCCATGCGCCGTTTGATGCTGCTGCGGCACGCCAAGACCGAAAATGACGCGCCAAGCGGCCGCGATCAGGACCGCCGGCTCGACGCCCGCGGCCGCCGCGACGCCGCCGAGATCGGTGGCTGGATCGGCCGGCATCCGCCTTTTGCCGATCTCGTCCTGGTTTCGCACGCCGTGCGGGCCCTGCAGACCTGGGAAATCGCCTGGGAGGCGATGAAGGAACTCGCTTCCGAGCCGGAGGTCGAATTGACGCCGGAACTTTACGGCGCCGACATCATGCACCTGCTTGAAACCATCCGCGATGCAGCATCGGCCGATCCGAAACGGCTGATGCTCGTGGGGCACAATCCGGGAATGCATGAACTGGCGCTGGCTCTTGCCGGTAGTGGCGATCCCGCCGGACGCAAGGCGCTGATCGACAATTTGCCGACCGCAGGTCTTGCCGTATTCGACTTTGATATCGACGATTGGACGGATGTGGCACTCAGGCGCGGGCGATTGGTGCTGTTCGTTACCCCCAAACTGCTGAAGCAAACGTCGGGCGACTGACCTCTGACCCAAAAAAGATGTTAGGCTTGAGGTCGTGAGCCTTTTCGGTTCGGATTGAATCAGAACCGAGGCTCCAATCTTTTGTTTTGACGCGTTTTCTTCACGCGAACCGCTACGCACCCAAGGGATCAAGTCCGAGGGCATGCTTCGCTCGAAAACGCCATAGAGGGAAGGCGCAGATGTTCAAATCCATCCTCGTGCCGCTTGATCTTGCCGATACCGACCTCGCAAGGCCGGCGATCGCCGCCGCCGCCACGCTTTCGCAGACCTGGAACGGCACCGTGCGCCTTCTCAACGTGATGCCGATGACGCCGGTGATGCTGGCCGAATATGTGCCCGCGGATTTCGATACCCAGCAACGGCAGACCTCCGAAGATGCGCTTGCCATCGTCGCCCGCGAATCGGGTATCGATGAGAGCCGGATTTCCACCGCGGTCCGCCAGGGTGGCATCTATCACGAGATTCTCGAAGAGGCCGCGGCGATCAAGGCCGACCTGATCGTGATGACCTCGCACCGTCCGGCGATGCGGACCTATTTCCTCGGCTCCAACGCCGGCCACGTCGTTCGTTACGCCAAATGCTCGGTGCTGGTGGTGCGGCATTAAAAAGTGCGAATTCAAGGCAACAACGCCTTCGGCAAATCATCGAAGCGATAGGTCATCGGTCGGTTGCGCGTGACGAAGCCGCCGACCTGCCAGGTAAACAGGGCGGCAAAGCCCAACAGAAACAGCGTGCCAGCCCATTCCCCGATGGCGATCGATCGCAGCAAAAGCCCGCACATCGCGACCGCCAGGAGCGTCACGCAGACGATCGCGGCCGCATAGATCCGCGGACCGAGTCCGCCGACCAGCACGGCCCGGCTTCCGGCTTTCGCCATCCGCGCATGCAGCTCTGCGATGAAGTCGCGGTAGTCGCGGTCCTGCGGCGCCATCAGGGCCGCGGTTTGCCAACTGGTGGAAACGATCGCGATACGGCCGCCGTCGGCATTGCCGATATCGGCGCGAAACCGGCGCGACTGCATCGAAACGGGGCGATACGACAAACGGACCAGGGCAATGTCGGGGTAAGGCCAGACTCCAGACCGGCCCGCAACGCGCCACAGCAAACCTTGCTCGGTCAGTTCGAACCGGTAGGCCGCGCCGATCAACGACGCCTTGTAGGCATAGCTTGTGACGGGCGCTTTCTCTCGCAGCAACTTTGCCAATTCGATAATCTCTGTTTTCCCACCGCAAACGGCACCGGATCGCCACCGCGCAAGCGTTTTGCCGGCGATTGGCTTGCATCCCTCGCCGACTCTATCTTACAAGCGCAGCATGTCCGAGACGACCCATTTTCCAAGTCGCCTGATCCTGGCCGGCGCCGCAATCACGGGCGTGCTTCTGGCCCTGGCCGTTCACATGCTCGGCGCCCGTTTGGGCCTGGATCTCGGCGGCCTATGGCGAAACGACACCCGCGAGTTCATGCCTGCGGGCGCGGCACTGGCCTGGTGGCTGATCGCAACCGTTGGCTTTTGTGGCGGCTACTTCACCGCGACGCTGATGCAGAGCGCGGTATCAGGCCAAATCCCGCAGCGGATGCGGCAGTTCCTGATCGCAATCGGCGTTCTGGTGCTGGCAGGCGCGGGCCAGGCTGCTTCGACCCCGAGTCCGCTTCCGACAGCGTCTGGCCTGCTTGCGGGGTTGGCCGCGCTCGCACTTGGCGCCGCGATGGCTTTCTGCGGCGCGCATTTTGCGCAGCGCAAGAATTGAGCTCAGCGCTTTCGGCCGCCGTGCCAAATCACCACGCCGGCCGCAAGCAGAAGGCCGGTGGAAATGATCAGCGCTTCATGGGTGCCGGCAACAAAGGCATCGGATCGTCCAACCAGCGAGCCGAACAGCGCAACTCCCAACACGCTGCCGGTTTGCCGGGTCGCGTTGAGTACGCCCGCGGCAATACCGGAGCGAGACTTTTCCACGCTTCCCAGAAGCGTGGATGTGAGCGGAGGAACCAGCAAGCCGAGGCCACCGCCAATGATCATCAGCTGCGCCACGGTTTTCCAATAGCTGGTGCCAGGTTCGATTCCGAGCAACAGGAGACACCCGAACGCCGATAGCGTCGCACCGGCGGCAATCGCGGCGGGCGAACCGATACGCTCGGCAAGGCGCGCAGCTACCAGGTTGGCCGGCAGTACCGCGCCCATCATCGGAACGAATGCAAGGCCCGTCGCCAATGGCGATAAGCCATTGATACGCTGGAAATACAGGCTGAAGACGAAAATCAACCCGTAGAACGCGACGTTGACGAGAAGGCCAACCAGCGAGGTCAGCGCGAACCGACGGTGCGCAAACAATGACAATGGCAGCATCGGTTGCGGCGCGCGCATTTCCTGCAGGACCAGCAGAACGGTCAATACGGCTGAAGCGGCGAAGGTTGCGATCACTAGGCCGTTGCTCCAGCCAACCGCGCCGCCCTCGATGATGGCACCGGCGAGACAGCCAAGTGCTCCGATCGCAGCTATCTGGCCCGGCAGGTCGATCTCGCGTTCACGATGTCGCGTGGTCTCGGTCGCATAGCGCCAGCTCAGGTACAGTCCCGCAAGCCCGATCGGCAGATTGACGAGGAAGATCGATCTCCAGCCGACCAGCGAGATCAATCCGCCACCGACGAGCGGTCCCGCCGTAAGCGCCAGACTGGCTCCGGCGGCCCAGATCCCCACAGCCCGGCCACGCTGCTTCTCGTCCGGATAGGCGTGGCTGAGCAAGGCGAGCGAATTGGGAACCAGAATTGCCGCGCCAAGTCCCTGAACGCCTCTTGCCGCAATCAGCGCAGCGGCATTGACCGCCAGCGCGCACGCAATCGAGGCAACGGTGAAAATGGCGAACCCCACCATGAAGACCCGCTTGGCCCCGATGCGATCGCCCAGCGCACCAGCGGTCAGAATGAAGGCAGCGAACGCGATCGTGTAGGCGCTGACGATCCATTGCAGTTCCGAGACACCGCCGCCCAACGAAGTGCCGATGCTGCCGAGCGCAGTGTTGACGATCGTGACATCGAGCTGAACCACGCCGTAGCCGAGGCTCATGGCGAGCAGCGTCGGCGAAGTCGGGAGACCTGCAGCCTTGAGCCCGGTTTCAGGCTCACCTTTCCCGTACTGGCCCTTCCCGGGCGCCGCTTCCCTGCGGACGCTCGACATTGCAGGCGGCAACGAATGGAACCGGGAAATACCCTGCATGATCGCCTCCGTTTTCCGAAAACCAACGCCTCATGATAGGCACCGTTTCAACCGGAAAACTTCGGCTAGTATCGAAGTATCGTTGCAGGAACCTCCACTGACAACCACCAGGGCGAAACGTCGCGCGGAACCTGGCGCGACGTTTTGTCTCAACGGGGATTTTTGTCGGTCGATCAGCTCGCGGCGCGCATGTTGACCTTGCTCTCTGCCAGTGAAGTCAGCTTTTTGTCCGTTGCCCGTTCTTCGTCGAGCGTCTTTTGCAGGATGCTGGCGCAGTCGTTTCGCCCGAGCTGCTTTGCCCACGCGATCAGGCTGCCATAGCGCGTGATCTCGTAGTGCTCGGCAGCCTGCGCGGCATTGATCAATGCAGCGTCCAGTACCGATTTGTCCGCAACTTCTCCGGCGACTTCGTCTGCTTCCTCGATGATGCCGTCGATCGCGGGACAATCGACTGCCTTCACCTCGGCACCGTGCATCTTGAACACCTGCTCCAGCCGCTCGACATGCGCGTTGGTTTCCTCCAGGTGTGTCAGAAAGCCCTGCTTGAGCTGCTTGTCCGTGGCTTTGTCGGCCATCTTTGGCAACGCCTTCACGAGTTGCTTTTCGGCGTAGTAAATGTCCTGCAGCTGGTGCACAAACAGGTCATTCATGGTCTTGATGTCCCTGGTGAAGAGTCCCATTGCTTTAAGTCCCTTTTGTTGGGGAACACGATGACGCGGTGCCGTCGCCGTGGCACACGCCGATCTGTTCGATTGCGGATACCAGCGCTAACCGGCGAGCCGCGCGCTTGTTCCTGGGTTCCTGCCCGGCGCCAAAAAGTCATTCGGGATAACAAGGAACTCAAAAAAGAAACGGAACGCGGACCGCGGACCGATTCGCCTCATCGAGGACTCAATTCTTTCGCATCACGGCATATGTAGGCCGTATGACGATGGCCGAAATCCGAGGCCGACCCATCGCTTGTCAAGGATTGCGCAAGCAGGGGTTTTTGCCTTATGGGTCTCGAATCCACGGCGATCAGCGCGCAGCGCCGCGATCGCCACGAAAAAGCCGCCCCGCCGGGAGGATGAATGTATCGAATGTTGGCCGCGCTTGGGCGTGGCTTCAAGAAACGGATCGGCTGGAAACGGCTGGGGGTTGCCGCAAGCCTTGTCATCATCGCCTTCGCAGTCGCCACGCTGGTTCGGACCCTGAAGGGTATCGACGCCGGCGTAATTCTGGTTGCGCTGACTGAAATACCGCCGCACCGCATCGCGCTTGCCGCGCTGTGCGTGGTCGGCGCTTTCAGCACGTTAACCTTCTATGATTTTTTTGCCCTGCGAACGATTGGCAAGAAGCACGTGCCCTACCGAATTGCGGCAATGTCGAGCTTCACCAGCTATACGATAGGCCACAATATCGGCGCAACCATGTTCACCGGCGGCGCGATACGATTCCGGATCTATTCCGATTACGGCTTGAGCGCCGTCGACGTTGCCAAGATCTGCTTCCTCTCCGGCCTGACATTCTGGCTCGGTAACGCCTTCGTCCTCGGCATCGGCATGGCCTGGCAACCCTGGGCAGCGTCGGCGATGGATCAACTGCCGGCAGCGATCAACCGCCTGATCGCCTTCGTCGTGATCGGTGCCATTGTCGCCTACCTGGTCTGGCTTAGCCTGGGCGAGGAACGGCGCGAACTCGGTCAGAACGGCTGGATGGTCAGGCTGCCCTCCGCTCCGCTGACGCTGGTCCAGGTTCTGATCGGCGTGCTTGATCTCGGATTCTGCGCCATGGCCATGTACCTGCTGATGCCCGCGCAGCCAGGCATCGATTTCGTCTCACTGGCGGTGGTGTTCATTCTGGCTACGCTGCTTGGATTTGCCAGTCACGCTCCGGGGTCGATCGGCGTGTTCGACGCGGCAATGCTGGTAGCGCTCCCGCAATTTGGCAGGGAACAGTTGCTCGCGACATTGGTGGTGTTCCGCATCCTTTACTTCATGATCCCCTTCGGCATCGCAATTTCGATTATGGGGACGCGCGAACTGTGGCTCAGCGTGGCGCAACCCTGGCAGGAACGGCGCAAGCTCGGCGATCGACGTGTCCCCGGGCCCGCCGAGCAAACGGAAGTCGCCGAGGCGAAAGCGGTACTGCCCTTCGCACAGCGCTCTCGTCTGCGCTCGCGGCAATAATCGCAATTCCGGCCTGTCCCGGCTGATCGCGGGCCGATCAGATGATCCTTACTGCTTTGCGGGTGGAGCGGGCTTCTTCGCGCTCGGAGGCGGCGGCTTCACCACCGGGGTTTGCGCCGGCAGATATTTCGCCACGATGGCGGGATCGACCGATGCGAGCTCGCTATCAGGCAGGCGGTGCCAGGTTTCATTCTTTCCCAGCAGCGGCGTGAGCACGTAACCGCGCAGGATAAGATCCTGTCCGTCCGGGCTGATGGTCATCTTCGCCTTCCAGACCTCGCCGTCGCGCGGATCCAGAATGTTGCCGCCTTCATATTCGAGGCCGTTGCGCTTCATGTTCCGGATGAAGGAAATTCCGAGTACCGGCGCATTCTTGCGATCGTCGGTGCATTTCGAGCAAATTTCGTGTTCGACTTCGCCGGGTGTCGGAAACGTCCTGGCGATCACGCCCTCGAAGAACCCATCCTTGTGATCAACCACCAGAACCCAGACCACGGGCTTGCCGTTCTCGACCTTCTGCCAAAGTCCGGCTGCGGTCGGTTCAGCCGCGCGAACTGGAAGGGCGGTGGCGTACAACGCTGCAAACAGGGCCGCGACAGGCAGCGTCGGTCGCAAACCGGAGGCAAGATTCCACATCGTCTTCACCTGATCAGCCTGTCGAACGGTGCGCCAGACTACGGTCATTTGACGGTGTGTTCCAGTGTTCCGGAGTCGCAGCCAGTACGCGCTGGCGCACCATTTCGGGACATCGCGGCGATCGCCCGGCAACGGAACGGCTTCTGCCGCTCATTTTCCGCCACTTAGTTGACGCCGAGCTTCTTCTGCAAGCTCGAGGAAGATGTCGTGTACTGGAATACCAGGCGTTTGTCCGGATAGACGTAACGGTGCGCCTTCTGCGCCATCAGCGCACCCTCATGAAAACCGCACAGGATGAGCTTGAGTTTGCCCGGATAAGTGTTGATGTCGCCGATCGCAAATATCCCGGGCACACTGGTTTCGAAGGCCGAGGTCTCGACCGGCACCAGATTGTTCTCTAGCGCGATGCCCCAGTTTGCAACCGGCCCAAGCTTCATCGTCAGGCCGAAAAACGGCAACATGGTATCGCAGTTGATTTTCGAGACGGCGTTGTCGTTGCCTTTCATGTGAGCGCCGGAAAGTTTGCCGCCCTCGCCTTCGAGCGCAGTGACCTGGCCGATTTTGAGGTCGATTTTCCCGCCCGCCACCAGTGCGCGCATCTGCTCGACGCTGTGAGGCGCAGCACGGAAATCGTCGCGTCGGTGAAGGAGCGTGATGCGCTTTGCAATCGGATGCAGATTGAGCGTCCAGTCCAGCGCGGAATCGCCGCCACCGACGATCAAGATTTCCTTGTCGCGGAACTGCTCCATTTTACGCACCGCGTAAAATACCGAGGTGCCCTCGTAGGCTTCAATGCCCGGCACGGGCGGACGCTTGGGCTGGAACGAGCCGCCGCCGGCCGAGATCACCACCACCTTGCACTCGAATATTTTGCCGGCGTCGGTCGTGACGCGAAAGGCGGGGTCGCCGATCTTCTCGATGCTCTCGACCATTTCGTTGAGATGGAAAGTCGGAGTGAACGGCTTGACCTGTTCCATCAGGGCATCGGTCAAACCCTGTCCGGTGACGAAGGGGATTCCGGGGATGTCATAGATCGGTTTTTCCGGATAGAGCTCGGCGCACTGGCCGCCGATCTTGTCGAGGATATCGACCAGATGCGTCTTCATATCGAGCAGGCCCAATTCGAAAACGGCAAACAGCCCGCACGGGCCCGCGCCGATTATCAGCACGTCGGTTTTGATTGCTTCGCTCATATCGCTTCTTTTCGGTTGCTCAGACCCGGCAGGCGTCCTCGATTGCGCCTGTCTAGCCAACGCGGAACAACGAGGGAAGCCATAATTTGGCAGAAGGCACCGCGGCAACCCCTTGCCCGCGCTCGACATCTACGCTGTAAGGGCACAAATCCCGGAGATCGCCCCCGTGAACGCCCCTGCCCGTGTCAAATCGACGCCACGTCTCGAAGATTTTCCCTACCGCCTCACCGACAATGTGCGCTTTGCCGATCTTGATCCCAATCAGCACGTCAACAATGCGGTTTACGCGACCTATTTCGAAACCGGCCGCGTCACGCTGATGAAGGATCGCAGCTACGGGCTGGTGCCTGAAGGCCTGGCCTGGATCATGGTGCGGCTCGATATTCACTTCCGGGCCGAACTGCGCTGGCCGGGCGTCATCGAAATGGGACTGGGCGTCTCGAAGTTCGGCCGCACCTCCGTTACGTTCGACCAGGTGGTGTTTTCGCAAGGCCAATGCGTGGCGTCGGCGCAATCCGTAACGGTGCTGATCAGCGAAGCGACGCGCAAGCCGACGGCGCTCACCCCCGAGATTATCGCGAAGTTCCAGCGCTGGCTTCGTCGCGCAACGCAATAGGCGCGTCAGGCCTGACGTTCCGGCGTGGAGACCACAAGGCCGTCGAGTTCGTCGCTTACCTTGATCTGACATGACAAGCGTGAATTCGGCCGCACGTCGAAGCCGAAATCCAGCATGTCCTCTTCCATCGGGGACGGGCCACCGACCTTCTCCCGCCAGGCCTCGTCGACATAGACATGACAGGTTGCGCAGGCGCAGGCCCCGCCGCACTCGGCCTCGATGCCGGGGATGGCGTTACGGATCGCCGCTTCCATGACGGTGGCGCCGTTTTCGACTTCGACGATGCGGGTTTCGCCGGTATGGTCGACAAAGTGAATTTTGGCCATGTTCGCTCGCGCTGGGCGGATGGAATGAGAAAGGTCCGGGCTGTCCTATAACGGGTCGGTCCGTTCGGCGCCATAGCGTTTTCGAGCGAAGCATGCCCTCGGACTCGATCCGTGGGTGCGTAGCGGTTCGCGCAAAGAAAACGCATCAAAACACGGAATTAGATCTGAGTTCTGATTCGATCGGCACCCCAGGAACGACCGATCAAGAACGCTGCAGGATCTCGTCGATGGCCGCGCGGGCCTGGGCCACCGCGTCATTGAGTTCGGCCAGTGCCTTTCTCCGATCGCCGCCGCTGCCGATCAAAAGCTCCAGCGAGCTTGCCGCATCGGCCACAGCGAATGCGCCGATGGCGCGCGCCGAGCCTTTCAGCGTATGGACAAGCGCACCCGCATCGTCGGGCGAATTCGCCAACGCGCGGACCAGGCCTGCGGCCTGGGCTGCGAACATCGCCAACACCTCGCGCTCCAGGCTGACATCGCCAAGCGTCATTCGCTGAAGATGCGCAATATCGATCGGGCCATCATCGGGTACGAGCGGTGGCGATGGCATCCAGTCAATCCGATCCAGGTGAAGCGACATGGCGATATTCCAAAGCCCCCCTGCGCCCAGGCTGATCCGGCGCGGAAAGTTCCGTCAGCCAACATCGAAAAGGTTAAGGGAAAGTTCGGGTGGGAAGCCGCCGCAAGTTTGCCTTGTTTTGCGCGAAGAGTCGCCGCAATTAACCCTGACGCGAGAGAATTTCGTGGACTATTAAGGCCTTACACCCCAGGCCTGTTAACGATGATTAAGATTGTATTAATCGCGGCCATTTCATTCGCCTCGCCTAACCAATAGGATGTGTCCGCGATCGCTGCGGACAAGCCGGCTTGTGGATGGCCGCGCTTCGGTCGCGCGCGATATGACACCGGTTGGGGGCTTGCGGGGGGCGTTCGCAGGACTGTTCCGGCATGCGCACAGGATAAACGAGGGCTCAGACTGAACATGGCGAACAATCCCAAAAAGGTCAAAGACCCTACAGAAGTGGCGCTTTCTGCGATCCAGGAAGCCTTGAATATCTCCGATGCTTCGCCGAGCGACGACAAACGGGGTTCGACCCGCAGCGATAGCGAGCCGGCAAATCCCTCCACGATGCCCGCCTTCAACGAGCCTGCGTTCGACACCCGCTCGGGCAACGAACGGCCGAAGTTTGATTCGAGCGAAGAGCCGCGCGCGGCACGACGCGCCGCCAACGACGATCGCGAGACCATCGGCCAGATTCTGCAGGCAATCCAGAAGGGCCGCCCCGCACGCAACGTCTACACGCTGGCGGCGCTTTTCGGCGGCATCTGGATTCTCGGCGCGATCGTTCTTACTGTGAGTTTCCTGCCCTCGTTGAAGGCCACGATAGGCCAGGGCGGCGGCGGCACGTTGGCACTGGCTGGCCTTGCTGCCCTGTTTTTCGCGCCGATATTGCTGTTCTATTTCATGGCAAGCCTTGCATGGCGCGGCCAGGAATTGCGTATGATTGCGCAGTCGATGGCGCAAGTTGCCATGCGCTTTTCGGAGCCCGAAGGCGCCACCAGCGACTCGATGGTGACGGTCGGTCAGGCAATCCGCCGCGAAGTTGCGGCGATGGGTGACGGCATCGAACGCGCCATTGCGCGCGCCGGCGAACTGGAAACGCTTGTCGCCAACGAAGTCTCGGCGCTCGAGCGCGCCTACAGCGACAACGAGGTGCGGATTCGCGCCCTGCTGCAGGACATCGCCCATCAGCGCGACAATCTGGTCGGCCAGGCCGAGCAGGTCCGAAGCGCCATTTCCGGCGTGCAGATCGACCTGCGCCACGACATCGCGCTGATATCGGACGCCATCGCCTCCCGCGTCGACGAGGTTGCCAAGAGCATTACCGGCGCGCTCGAAGAGCGCGGTGCCCACATCACGAGCGCGCTCAGCAATGCCGGCGACAACATGATCCTGGCGCTCGGCGAGCGCGGCGGCGATCTGCTCGACCGGCTCGAGGAGGCCAGCGCCGAAACCACGCGCGCCGTTCTTGACGCCAGCGAGCGTCTGACCACCAGCCTGAATTTCAAGACCGGTCATGTTCATGACGAGTTTGTCGAACTCGCCGATCGCGTGCACGAGATGCTGAACGAACGGATGGACCGCATCACATCCGAGTTCGAGCAACGCTCCTCCGCCATCGTGGACGGGATTTCCGAACGCACCGAGCAGGTTCACGACTCGCTGAAGAACTCGGGCGATTCCCTGCTGCTGGAGCTTGAGCTGCGCAGCGGCGATCTCGTCAACAAGATCGACGAAGCCGGCAACCGCCTCTCCTCGCAAATCCTCACCTCCGGCGACAAGGCAAGCGACGCCCTCGACGTCACCGTGAACTCGCTGGTGGCGAAGGTTGTCAGCCAGACGGAAAGCGCGCACGACACGCTCAACCTGCAGATGAATGCCTTCGATGAACTGGTGAAGAACCAGGGTGGAGAACTGGCGGAGAAATTCGCCCGCGACTCCGGCACGCTCGGCGCCCTGATCACCCGCCACATCTCGGAATTCGATCGCACCGTCAAAACCTTTGGCGGCGAGATCGTGGAACGGATGGGGCAGCGGACGCAGGACATCGCCGACACCCTGAAGAACTATGTCGATTCGTTCGATACGCGGCTTACCTCCAACAGCGGCGAGATCACCGCCACGCTCGATCACCGCCTGTTGCAATTCGAAACCACGCTTGGAACCCGCGTCGCCAGTCTCGACACCTCGCTCGACGCCAAGCTGAAAACATTCGACGAATCGATCGGCGGCCGTCTCAAATCGCTCGAAACCACGTTCGATACGCGCGCCAAATCCGTCACCGAAACCATCGACAGCCGGCTCGGAACGCTCGGCTCATCCCTGACCGACGGGGCAGCGCAGGCGATCCAGCTGATCGACTCGCGCATGACCGTGCTCGCGTCGTCGCTGACGGAAGGCGCCGCCCAGGCGGTCGCCGCCGTCGACCGCCGCATCGCCAACGTGACGGATACCATCGACGGACGCAGCGCCCAGATGAACGAAACCATCACGGCGCGGTTCCAGGAGATCCATCAGGGGATCGAATCCCGCATCGGCCTGGTCGCCGCCGATATCGATACCCGCGTGGCACAGTTTGAAGACCTCCTGGGTTCGCGCATCGAGGCGGTCGCCGGCCGCATCGAGAGCAGCGGGCGGCAGGCCAGCGAAGGTCTCATGGCCCGCGCCGAGGAATTGTCGACCGGTATCAAGTCGCACGTCGAGCATGCCGAACGCTCGCTGACCAGCCTCGTCGTCAACACGAGCGAAACCATCCAGACCGGTGCCCGCGCCGCGCAACAATCGCTGCTGACGGTTTCCTCCGAAGTCGGCGCGCAGATGAAACAGACTTCGGCGGAAATCGAGCGTGCGCTGATCGCCGTCGGCGGCAATGCCGCCAATTCGATTCTGACCAGCGCCCGCGATGCGCAGATGACCCTCGTGTCGGCCTCCTCCGAGGCCTCCAGCCAGGTCAAGACATTGGCCGCCGAGGTCGAACACGCGCTCACGGCCGCCGGCACCGCGACCAACGCAACGGTCCTCGCCGGCGCGCGCGACGTCCAATCCACGCTCGTTGCCGCCTCTTCGGATGCGGCCAACCACGTCAAGTCGCTGGCGAGCGATGTGGAGCGCACATTGACCGCGGTGGGCGTCGACACCGCAGCGTCCCTCCTCACCAGCGCGCGCGAGGCTCAGACGACGCTGACGGCATCCTCGGCCGAGGCCGCCAGCCAGATCAGGGCGATCTCGACGGAGATCGAGCGCTCGCTGACTATCGTCACCGCCGGCACCACCGACAGAATCGCGACCAGCGCGCAAACCGCGCAACAGGCCCTGGTGACCGCCTCCAACGAAGTCACCTCGAAGGTCAAATCGACCTCGGCGGAAGTGGAGCGCGCGGTACTGGCCGCCAGCGGCTCCTTCGGCTCCACCGTGACCGGGAAGGCCGACGAAATCGTCAACTATGTGCAGCAGCAGACGGAACGCCTGTCGCAGATGATCGACAGCAAGCGCGGAGCGCTTGTCGAGGCGATTGGCACCAAGACCAACGCGCTCGCCGCCGACATCGACCGTGTCACGGCGGATGCGCTGCGCTCGATCGAAAACCGTGGGCTGACGTTCTCGCAATCCCTGCTCGGCAACGGCAACGATGTCGCGCGCAATATCATCTCGGCCGGTGAACTCGCTACCGGTTCGGTCAACAAGTCGCTGAAAGACATCGAGCAGGCATCGCGGGGCGTCATCGAGCAATCCCGCCAGGTATCGATTGCGGCGGTGACCGAGATGCAGGAAACCAGCAAGATCCTGCGCACCGACACGGTCGCACTGTTCGAACGCCTGCGCGAGGGCAATATCCTGTTGCAGGAAGTGCTTACCGGAGCGCACGACAACCTCAATTCGCTCGAGCGCGCGCTCGTCACCCGCGTGGCGGATTTTGTCTCCGCCATGAACGACGTCACTACGCGCAACGGCGCGGCGACCCAGACCCTGGAAGATCAGTTGACCATCTTCAACGCGAAGACGTTGAAGGCGCTGGCGGACCTCAACGAGCTTTCCAGGCAGTTCGGAACCCATGGCAAGGCGCTGGTCGAGGCGGCCTCCCTCGTCGAGCAAAGCAACCGCAGTACCACCACCTCCCTCGCCGAGCGCAAGTCGACGCTCGATATGCTGGTTACCACGATCGATCAGCGCACCGGCGACCTCGATCAGCGGCTGTCGCGCTTCACCGGCTTGCTCGATGAATCGCTGGCGGCGGCCGAAGAACGCGCGCGCGACATCGCGCGGGTGGTGGCGGAAACGGCTGGCGCAGGTTCGGCGGCGATCAGCCGGCAGTTCGACGCGGTCCGTGCGGCGGCCGAAGAGGAGCGCCGCCTGACCGCCGAGGCCATGGGCGAAATGTATGAACAGGGCACGCAGGAAGCGGAAGCAATGTTCAGGCAGTCTGCGGACAGGTTCGCCTCCATGGTCGCGAGCATGAAGCAGATGGCAGCCGAAATGCACCAGGAGCTCGAATCCACCCGTAACGAGCTTCGCCGCGGCGTGCTCGAGATGCCGCAAGAGGCCGCCGAAAGCTCCGCGCAGATGCGCAAGGTGATCGTCGACCAGATCGAGGCACTGGCCGAACTGAACCGCATCGTCGCTCATCACGGCCGCGGACTTGATGTCGTGACGGGCAGCCGCTCCGCTCAGCAGGGGGACGAGTCGATACTGGCCGCCGCCGGCCGCGGCGAGCCGCGGCCCGCGCCGCGCGGCAGCGCATCAAACCTGCCACCGCCCGATCTTGGCCTGCCCGCCTCGCGACGCACTGACGCCCCGCCGGTCGCCCCCGCGGGCTCCGACCAGGGGCGCGACGGCTGGCTTTCCGACCTGCTCAGCCGCACCGATAACGGCGCAGCCGGCACGGCAACTGGCGGCAACAATCGCGATGTCTCGCGCGCCCGTCCGGCCCAGCCGGCCAACGGTGGCAACCCGCTGGAGACGTTGTCGCTCGACATCGGCCGCCTGATGGACCGCAATATCGCCGCCGAGATGTGGGATCGCTACCAACGCGGCGAGAGCAAGGCCTTTTCGAAACGGCTTTACACACCGTCCGGTCAGAAGGCCTTCGACGAAGTCGCCCGCAAATATCGCGCCGAACGCAACTTCAAGCAGACGGTCGACCGTTACATCGCCGAATTCGAACGCCTGCTCGACGAGGTCGCGCGCGAGGATCGCGGACCTCAGGCCTTGCGCGCTCACCTCACCTCGGAGACCGGCCTGGTCTATACACTTCTGGCCCACGCCGCGGGACGGCTCGGCTGAGGGTACCAAGACCAAGCGGAGAAAGAAGCACGGAGGCAGCGCTGCCTCCGTTTTGTTTTGGGGCCGGAACAAACGCAATCACGCCATTCAACGCAAAGGTGATTGGCGGCCCCTGGTCAATCTCGTTACCTCATCGCGGGGGCAACTCCATCCGCCCGTATCAAACATTCTTGCAGGAGTGAGCGATGTCCAAGGTTGCACTTTACGTTCCCCTCGAAGCCAAGCCCGGAAAAGAAAAAGAGCTCGCCGATTTCCTGAAGTCGGCGGTGCCGCTCGTGAACGCCGAACCCGGCACCGTGAGCTGGTTCGCCATCCAGAACGGTCCGTCGTCGTTTGCAATTTTCGATACCTTCGATGACGAGAACGGCCGCAACGCGCATCTTGGTGGCGCGGTTGCCGCCGCGCTGATGGCCAAGGCAGGCGAATTGCTGGCCAAGCCGCCGACGATCAACAAGATCGACGTTTTGGCCGACAAGCTTCCGAAGAAGTAAGTCGCGACGCCGCGCGTCATGCTCGCTGGATTGGATAAGGTCCTTCATTAAGGTCCTTCATTAAGGTCCTTCATGGAGACCGCCTTCGGGCGGTCTCTGTCTGTCGTGGTCCTCATGGCGGAAGGCTTTATCCTGCTGCCTCGTGCCCTACTGCCGCTGCCGCGGCGGCGCCGGCGGAGGCGTTGGCGTCGCGGCGGAAGCCGCCGCCGGGGCGCTCGAGGAACCGCTCGCACCGAACAAGAGGCGCGTCGGATTGCGGTCGAGATTGTTGACCGCGCGGCTGATGTCGGCAAGCGTGCGCCGACCGTCGGCCATCAGCGCGCCCGAGCGCTTGTCAAAATCATCCGCCAGTTCCTTGATCGACTTCACGGTCATGAAGAGTTCACCGCCATCCTTGCCGCCAGCCAGGGTATTGAGACCGAGCATCAGGTTGTCGGCCCTGCCCATGACGCCATCGACCTTCAGCATGACGTTGTCGATCCTTTCGGCATTGCGCGCGAGCGAGGCGGTGAACGTCTCCAGATTCCGGAGCGAGCTCTTGACCGCCTCCTGGTTATCGGCAACCACGCGGTTGATGTTCTGCAACGTGCCGCGGATCGCCTCGGTCACGTCCTGCAGCGCGTTTGGATCGGCCGTCAGCACGGGAATGCCGTCCTCACCCAGCGGAACCGGGGGAGCGGCTTCTTCGCCGCCCTTCAGCGAAATGGCCGCTACACCCGTCAGGCCCTGAAATTCGAGCCCGACAAGCGTGTCCTTGCGCACCGGCGCATTGTGCTCGACCATGGCGAGTGCGACGACGCGACGCGGGTTGTCGAGCTTGACGGAGATGACCTCCCCTACCCTGATACCGTTGAAATTCACGCTCCCGCCGTTCCGCAAGCCCGCGGCGGGGCCTTCAAAGACTATGCGCAAGGGGCTGCGCAGTTTGGTGGTGTGGAGGCTCTGGAACCACAGCACGAAGCCGAACGCCGCCGCGATCACCGCGAGCGTGAAAGACCCGATCAGCACGTAGTTCGCCCGTGTTTCCATCAAACAACTCCGAAACCGATCAAACTAGCCCAACAACTAGCCCAAGATGGGGCCCAGGATCCGGCCCGGTTACGCTCAAGGATTACGCCCAAGGATTACGCCCAAGGATCCCCCAGGAGGACTACGCCACGGATTTACCCCAAAGGATTATCCCATGACTGCGCGAGCGCGCTTGCCGTGGAAATAAGCCCTCAGCCATGGATGCTGTGAGGCCTGCATGTCGGCCATAGATCCTGCGGCTATGATCTTACCGTTACCTAAAACGGCAATCCGGTCACACGCCGTGTAAAGGCTGTCCAAGTCGTGAGTTACCATGAAAACGGTCAGGCCCAAAGTGCGCTGAAGGGTTCGCACCAGCTCATCGAAGTCGCCGGCGCCGATCGGATCGAGGCCCGAGGTGGGCTCATCCAGGAACACCAGTTCCGGGTCGAGCGCCAGCGCGCGCGCCAATGCCACGCGCTTGACCATTCCGCCCGACAGTTCCGAGGGAAAACGGTCGGCGACCTCCGGGCGCAAGCCCACCATGCCGAGCTTGGCAAACGTTATCTCGTCGAGCAGGCGCTGGGTTACATTGAGATATTCGCGCACCGGAAACTGGATGTTCTGCCGCACCGTCAGTGAGGAGAACAGCGCGCCCTGCTGAAACAGAATTCCCCACCGCCGCTCGACGGCGCGCCGTTCCGAAGAGCTTGCGGCGTCGAGATCGATCCCGAATACCTCGATGCGCCCCGAAACCTTCGGGACCAGCCCGATGATGGTCCGCGTCAGCACCGATTTGCCGGCGCCGGAGGGACCGACAAAACCCAGAATCTCGCCGCGCTTCACATCGAGGTTGAGGCCGTCGAGAACCTTCGTCGAGCCGAACTGTACCGAGATGTCGCGCACCCGGATGATGGCGTTTTGCACTTCACCCGCCATTGTCACATCCCGATCGAGGCGAAGAAGATGGCAAACACACCGTCCATCACGATGACGAAGAAGATCCCCTTCACGACCGAAGACGTGGTGTGTTGTCCGAGCGATTCCGCGCTGCCCTGCACTGCAAGCCCCTCGACACAGGCCACGATCCCGATCACTGCCGCCATGACTGGCGCCTTGATCATGCCGACGGTGAAATGATCGATCGAGATCGCATCGCGCAGCCGAAGCAGGAACGCCTCGGGCTCGACCCCGCCATAGAGCCAGGCCACCAGCCCGCCGCCATAGAGGGCCGCCATCGCGCCCAGAAAAGCCAGGATCGGCAGCGCGATGATCAGCGCCAGCATTCGCGGCAAGATCAGCACCTCGATCGGGTCGAAGCCCATGGTGCGAAGCGCATCGATCTCCTCCCGCATCTTCATCGAGCCAAGCTCGGCGGTGTAGGCGCTCCCGGAGCGGCCCGCCACCATGATGGCGACCAGAAGCACGCCGATTTCGCGCAGCACCAGCACGCCCAGCATGTCGACCACGAAAATATCCGCGCCGAACTTCCGGAAGTGAAAAATACCTTGCTGCGAGATGATGCAGCCGATCAGGAACGTAATCAGCACGACGATCGGCACCGCGCGCCAGCACACCTGCTCGAGATGATGCACGGTCGATGTCAGTCGAAGGCTGCGCGGGTGAGCCATGACCCGGGCGCTGGCAGCCAATACGCCGCCGAGCATGTCGATCAGGCCGACGATGGTTCCCCCAATGCCAGCCATGGTGCGGCCGACCTGTTCCAGCATTCCCATGATCGTCACCGTCGTGGTGTCGGCGGCCGGCATCGCTTTGACGCGCCGCACCTCGTCGACCAGGCTCGAATAGTCGGCCGAGAGTCCGGCGATCCTGGGTTCCGCCTCGCCCTGGGTCAGGCTGCGTCGAAGCCGCTCGATCAGCCAGGCCCCAAAGGTGTCGAGCCTGGAAACCTGCGACACGTCGATGGAAATATTCGGCCGGCTTCCTCTCAGCCTTTCCGCATCGGACACCATCTGCTCGAGCTCACCGGCAAACCGGGCGGTCCACGTGCCTGTCGCGCACAGTGCAAGCCCATTGCCCCTTGCCATTCGTTCCAAAGTCGGGTCGACGTTCACGATACGAACTCCTGTGCCCATTCTCCTACTCTAGAGCCTTTACGGTTCTGATTGAATCAGAACCGAGGCTCTAATCTTTTGTTCTGACGCGTTTTCTTCACACGAACCGTCATCCACCCCCGGATCAAGTCCGAGGGCATGCTTCGCTCGAAAACGCTATAGCAGGAAAATGCAGCAGCGCTTTGATATGCTTGTTGAACAGGCCCCCAAACAGCCACACTTGGCGCTGCCGGGCAAGCGTTCGAGAACGAATTAGGTAATTAAATGACCTCACGCAAATCGCCAACGCTTTCCGCACGGATAGAACGCTGGCCGATCGCCGGCCGCTTCACCATCAGCCGCGGCGCGAAGACGGAGGCTGTCACGGTTGTGGCAGAAATCAGTCGGTGCGGCCACACCGGGCGCGGCGAATGCGTTCCCTATCCTCGCTACGCAGAATATCCGGAACAAAGCCTCGCTGCGATCCTGGCGATGCAGCAAGCCATCGCTGGTGGGCTGGACAGAGTTGCGTTGCAGTCGGCGATGCCTCCCTGCGCCGCGCGCAATGCGCTGGATTGCGCACTGCTCGACCTCGAAGCCAAGACGAGCGGCGAGCGCGTCTGGGATCTGCTCGGACGCGCCGCCCCGCGCGCCTGCACCACGGCGTTCACGATCTCGCTGGGGCCGCCCGAAACCATGGCGGAGGCGGCCGCCAGGGCAGCGCACCGGCCGCTGCTCAAGATCAAGCTCGGAGGCGACGCAGACGCTGCGCGTATCGCCGCCGTGCGGCAGGCTGCACCGCGATCGGAGCTCATCGTCGACGCCAATGAGGCATGGACGACAGCCAATATCGAACAGAACCTTGCCGAATGCGCCAACGCCGGCGTCACCCTGGTCGAACAACCCCTGCCCGCGGGCAAGGACGAGGCGCTCGCGCGCATCAGGAGGCCGATCGCCGTTTGTGCCGACGAGAGCGTGCACGATCGCGCTTCGCTCGAAGGATTGCGCGAGCGCTATGATGCCGTCAACATCAAGCTCGACAAGACCGGCGGATTGACGGAAGCACTTGCGATGGCTGATGCGGCGCGGGCGCAAGGCTTCGAGATCATGGTCGGCTGCATGGTCGCGACATCGCTTGCCATGGCGCCGGCAATGCTGCTGGCGCGGCAGGCGCGCTTCGTCGATCTGGATGGCCCGCTTCTGCTCGCGCGCGACCGCGCGGAAGGCTTGCGCTACGACGAGAGCCTGGTCTACCCGCCGGACGCCGCGCTGTGGGGCTGATCCCGAAAGCATGACGAAAAGTTCCATTGAGGCCGTTCTCGTGCGTTCCCTGACGCTTGGCTCCCGACATGGCACGCCTGCGCCGTCTCGCGGCGCTGGAAGCGCGCCCGAGTCCTGTCAAACATCGCCCTCGATCAAGAGGGCGCAGGGAATGCCGGGTGCTTGGCCGCACCCGCGGCCCTGTGTGCAAGTGAAAAAAGCACACAAGCGTAGTTACCACAGGTAGGCCGAAACATTCCGGCATTCCCTGCGCGATGGTTTTACGGTTTCCTTCGTACTCTCCCCGGGGACCGGGCTTTCTTGCCCCCGTCGCTTGCAAGATCATCAATCTGCAAGCTTGATATCAGCGTCGGGATATCAGGACCACACGACTTCGCCGTCCGCTTCGCAAGGCGCCCGTCTTGCGCACCCAAAGCGTCCATCGCATCCCGCGCTCCACGTTCGTGACGACGCGCAACGCCCCTCCTGATGAGCGCGGGACGGCAAGAGCTCTATTGCTGTGTCTACCAAACGAAAAAGCAAAAAATTTTTTGCCAGAGGACTGGACATGACGGGCAAATCAGTGCCGCCAATCGTAGGGCGGATTAGCCGAAGGCGTAATCCGCCATCTCGGCGGCTTTAGCGGCGGATTACGCTGACGCTAATCCGCCCTACGCTGCTATTGCTGTTTCTACCAAACTAAAAAGCAAAAAATTTTTTGCAAGAGGACTGGACACGACCGGCAAATCAGTGCCGCCAATCGTAGGGCGGATTAGCCGAAGGCGTAATCCGCCATCTCCATGGTTTTGGCGGCGGATTACGCTGACGCTAATCCGCCCTACGCTGCTATTGCTGTTTCTACCAAACTAAAAAGCAAAATATTTTTTGCAAGAGGACTGGACACGACCGGCAAATCAGTGCCGCCAATCGTAGGGCGGATTAGCCGAAGGCGTAATCCGCCATCTCGGCGGCTTTAGCGGCGGATATACGCTGACGCTAATCCGCCCTACGCTGCTATTGCTGTTTCTACCAAACTAAAAAGCAAAAAATTTTTTGCAGGAGAGCTGGACACTACGGGCAAATCAGTGCCGCCAATCGTAGGGCGGATTAGCCGAAGGCGTAATCCGCCATCTCGGCGGCTTTAGCGGCGGATTACGCTGACGCTAATCCGCCCTACGCTGACCTGCCGATCGTGCAATCAATCAAGTTCGAATTTGTCATCAATCTGAAGGCAGCGAAGACCCTCGGCCTCGAGGTGCCTCCGATGCTCCTCGCCCGCGCCGACGAGGTAATTGAATAGGTCGCGCAGTCCTACTGCGGCGAAGAGGAACATATGCAGCGGCGCGAATTCATCACCTTTATCTGCAGTGCGGCGGCGGCCTCGTGGCTCTAGCGGATATGGCCCTCTATCCGACGCAGACATGCATTGCACCAGGGTCCAACTGGCTTACGACTGTGCGTGTTTGTATAATCGAGCCTGGAAGCATCTCGGTACCACAATACTACGAATTGCCCCATCGGTCGCGCGTAGCAGCAGGAGGCTTTCATGCGGTTCACGAGACATTTGTTTGAAACGGTCGCAATCGCGGCGGCACTTGGAAGCTGCATCGCTTCGTCCAGCTCGACACTCGCACAGAGCACGCCTCCGCCTCCGGGTGGTTCGGTAGTGCTTCCGGCGCCTGAACCGCGATTTGGTGGAGTGATAGGCCGCAAGGCCAGTGAATCCAGGCCGGACTTCCCCAAAGCCGTGGCAGCGCCAAAAGGCGCCCCAAACATTCTGCTCATCTTGACCGACGATACGGGCTTCGGTGCATCCAGCACGTTCGGCGGGCCGATTCCAACCCCGACCTTGGATCGGGTGGCGGCGCGCGGCATTCGATACAACAACTTTCACACCACGGCGCTGTGCTCGCCAACGCGGGCGGCGCTTCTCACCGGCCGCAACCATCACAGCGTGGGCTTTGGTAACATCTCGGAGTTCGCCACAGGATACCCCGGCTATGACTTCATCCTCCCCAAGAGCGCCGGTACGATCGGCAACATTCTCGTCAACAATGGTTACAACACGTCGTGGTTTGGCAAAAATCATTTGATTCCGGACTGGCTGCAAAGCCCGGATGGTCCCTTCGACCAGTGGGCAGGCGGACTGGGCTTCGAATACTTCTATGGTTTCCTCGGAGGCGACACGGACAACTGGCACCCGGCGCTGTTCGAAAACACGAAGCCGGTTCTGCCTCCCGTTGGAGACCCGAACTACATCCTGATCCACGATATGGGCGATCGCGCGATCAACTGGATTCACACGCAACACGCAATCGCGCCCGACAAGCCCTTCCTGATGTACTTCGCACCCGGCAACGGCCACGCGCCACATCATGCGAGCAAGGACTGGATCGCCAAGTTCAAGGGTCAGTTTGACCAGGGCTGGGACAGACAGCGCGAGATCACGCTGGCGAACCAGAAGAGGCTGGGCATCGTGCCCGCGGACACGGTGCTGACGCTGCGTCCAAAGGACATCCCGGCGTGGGATTCGCTGAACGCGGACCAGAAGAAGGTCTACGCGCGAATGATGGAGGTGTACGCAGCCGCGGTCGCGCAGAGCGATTATGAAATCGGCCGCGTCATCGACAGCCTTGCGGAGTCCGGCCAGCTCGACAACACGTTGGTTATCTACATCGAGGGCGATAACGGCGCGAGCGGCGAAGGTACGCTGGAAGGAACGACAAACGAGTTGGGCGGCAACCTGGAGGCTGAGTTGCTCGCGTTCAAGGTGTCGATGATGGACGCGCTTGGAAGCGATCGGACCTACAACCACTATCCGGTGGGTTGGGCCCACGCGATGGACACCCCGTTCCAGTGGACCAAACAGGTCGCGTCGCACTTTGGCGGGACGCGGAACGGCATAGCGATAAGCTGGCCGAAGCGGATCGCCGCCCGAGGTGAAATCCGCTCCCAGTTCCACCATGTCATCGATATCGTGCCGACTATTCTTGAAGAGGTCGGCGTGCAGGCACCCCTGGTACTCAACGGCGTGACACAGATGCCGTTTGAAGGCGTCAGCATGGCCTACACGTTCGACGACGCGAAGGCTGCGACGCGGCACACGAGCCAGTATTTCGAGATCGTTGGTAACCGGGGATTCTACGACGATGGCTGGATCGCCAGCACCACTCCGCTACGACCGCCGTGGACGGTAACGGGGGCGGAGCCCGACCCGGATGACTTCCCGTGGGAGCTTTACAACGTGACAAAAGACTTCAGCCAATCAAACGATCTCGCCAAGGAGAATCCCAAGAAGCTCAGCGACCTGCAAGCACGTTTTCTGATCGAAGCGGCCAAGCACAACGTGCTGCCCATTGATTCCAGTTTCGCCGACCGAGCGAACCCGGCACTCCGACCAGGCTTCAACACCGGACGAACGGATTTCGTCTACTACCCAGGCATGGTTCGCATCCCGGAGGCGAATGCCCCGGATATCAAGAACAAGTCGTTCCACATCGCCGCCGATGTGGAAATCCCGCAAGGTGGGGCCGACGGCATTCTTGTGACTCAAGGCGGTCGGTTCGGTGGTTGGGGGTTGCTCGTGCTCGACGACAAACCGATGTTTGCCTACGCCTTCTCGAACCAGGACGGGGACAAGTATCCCAACCAGAAAAAGAGCAAGACGCGCATCGCCGGCGGGGAAAAACTCACCCCTGGCAAACACATTATCTCTTTCGACTTTGCTTACGACGGCGGAGGAATTGGCAAAGGAGGACGGGGGGAGCTGAGGGTCGATGACATTAAAGTGGCCGAGGGCCGCTTCGAGAAAACCATACCTTTCCGGTTTTCACTCGACGAAAGCTTTGACGTCGGTCAGGACACCGGATCGCCGGTCATCGACGAGTACGACGCGAAGATGCCATTCGAGTTCAGTGGCACCCTCAAGAAAGTCGAAGTCAAGCTGGGGGACGATCAACTCAGTCCTCAAAAGCGAGGCGAGCTGGAGCAGCTCAAGAAGGACTTCGCATTAAGGATGCAATGACGCGGAATGTCCGCTGGAGCATGATCCGGAAAGTGGAAACCGGTTTTCCCTCGCGACAAACGCGAAACGCGTTTGCGCGGAGATCATGCTCAAACAAAGGGATGAGATCATGATGCGATTCCACTTAATCGCGTCATGATGTGGTATCACTTTTCGGACCCCCTTCCCTCGCCAACCAAATGACGGCGGTGCCAAGCAGCGCCATCGCCGCCATCAGGTAGTAGACGCCGGCTCCGTGCCGGGCAAAGATCGCACCCGACAGGACCGATGCACTGCTCGAGACAATGCCGCCAACGGCCGCAAGGTAGCCTTGCCCCCTCGCCATGACACCGGTCGGCACATGACGCACCATGAGCCCCATGATGCCGACCTGCGTCAGCCCGAAGGTCAGTCCGTGTGCTGTTTGCACAACCGCGAGCACTTCGATC
>CAVRMY010000039.1:0-34403 GCA_963721935.1 uncultured Alphaproteobacteria bacterium | reverse complement strand
GGTTGGTTCATTACGATCACACCACAAACCACTTCGGATACCAAGAGGAAGACCCATGACCAAAGCAACAGTGACCATCCCCAGACTGGCCGACTGTTCCGTGACTGCAGCAGCATCCGAGCTGGCCTCGCCTGCCGAATTGCGGGCCCAGACCGGCGCCTTGAAATCCTGGAAGGTCAGCATGTCATCTCGACTCGCGCTCATGGCCTTCGTCGTCATCGGCGCAAGTGGCGCGTTGGCAGACGATATGAAGATGCCGATGAATGGCAAGGACATTAAGTGGGGACCGGCGCCGCCGTTCTTTCCAAAAGGCGCGGAGTTTGCGGTGCTCTCGGGCGATCCAAGCAAGGACGGTCTCTACGTTGTTCGTCTGAAGATGCCAGCGGGTTACAAGATCCCGGCCCACAATCACCCGACAACGGAGAACGTGACGGTCGTATCCGGCAATTTTCACATCGGGATGGGCGACTACCTGGACGAGAAGAAGGGAATTGAGTTGACCTCAGGAGGCTATGGCGAGGCACCGGCGAAAATGAACCATTATGCTTGGGCAACCAGCCCAACGATTGTGCAGGTTCACGGTCAAGGTCCCTTTGCAATCACCTACGTCAATCCGGCGAACGATCCCAGCACCAAGAAATAGCCGGCAGCGCAACGGCGGCTCCTCGCGACGCGATATGCCGGTGGTCCATCTCGGCTGCATGCATCGCGGCTGTTTGAGCCGCCGGCCGATGCCGCAGATGGGTCATTCGCGTCGTTTTCGCGATGTCGACTGTGAGTCCGCTTTAAGCCCAAAAACCGACATCGTCAGATAGACCGGCCACGTCGGTTTCGTGCCATAACCGGACCCATGCAGCGCGGCAAAAAGGATCGCTATTCGATCACCTCGTCGGCGCGGGCCAACAGCATTGCCGGCAATTCGAGGCCAAGGGCTTTCGCGGTCTTGAGATTGACGACGAATTCGAACTTGATGGATTGCCAAATCGGCAAGTCGGCGGGTTTGGCTCCCTTGAGAATTTCGCCGGTGTAAACTCCTACTCGGCGATATCCCTCCGGAAGGCTGATCCCATAACTCATCATCCCGCCCGCAACCGCATACTCGCGAAACTGGTAGACAGCGGGCAGCCGTTTCTCGGCCGCAAACGCGATGATCCGATCGCGCCTGGTGTCGAAGTAGGGATCGGAGGTCACAAGCAAGCTGTCGGCCCGCTCTCGAACCAGCGTTTCGAAAGCTATTCCCAATTCCGCGTCATTCCCGGCATACACAATATGGATGCGTTGATTGATTTTTGCGGCCGCATCTCGTAACTCGCGCTCCTGAGTTTCGGCCCCCTGATAGTTAGGATTGATTAGCATACCAACGAGCTTGGTGTGGGGGACGAACTCGTGAAGCAACCCGAGCCGCTTCGATTCCGGCCCAATCGTCAGTAGGCTGACGCCTGTGGCATTGCCGCCCGGCCGGTTGAGACTATCGACCAGACCAGCTTTCACCGGATCGCCACCGGTAGTGAATACGATCGGGATTTGGGATGTTGCCGCTTTGGCGGCGAACGCCGAAGGTTCGCCTCCGACCGCAACCAGCACGGCAACACCTCGATGAACCAGCTCTTCCGCCAGCTTTGGCAGCCGCTCATAGTGGCCCTCCGCCCAGCCGTATTCGATCGCGATGTTTTGGCCCTCGACATAGCCGGCTTCGCCCAGTCCTTTGCGAAACGCGGCGACCACTATTGACGAATCTGCGGGCGACCTGCTGCTCAAAAAACCGATCAGCGGCGGAGTTTGCTGCGCCCGTGCAGCGACCGGCCAGCCGACCGCAGCGCCACCAATAGCAGTGATGAAATCTCGCCGCCTCATAGGTTAGTCCTCAAGTCGTGGACCACACCCTAGCATTCGTTGGGCGAGCAGTGTTGTGCTTTACAGCAAAATTAGTTGCGGATGTCCGTTCAGGGTCAATCGCTGCAGTTTCGAGATGTCCGCGCCACGTCCGCTTTCCCCCTGACAGCGACCAGATCGCAGACGACACGTCGTATAAAGTGCGCTCCGGCCATCCCCGAGAACACTTGTGAGCCGCAAGAAACACCAACGCGGGGGGTCAACAGCGGCCAAGGGACACGCGACCACTGAGCACCTATGAGCCCTGCGGACCTCAAGCGAACCTTGGTGGACAAGGACGATAGTGTCAGCGCCTGTTGCCCAAACAGTCGGAAAGCCCCACTTAGCGGTGACAAGTCGCACGGAGGTCAAGATGCCAAAGGGGAAACTGTCGCCCGAGGGTGAGGTCATCGCAGCCTATGGTGCCGCTATGGTCGCGGCGTTCCAAGTTCTGATCAACTGCCTCGAAGAGAATGACGCACTGCCGCCCGGACAGTTTCCTGACGCGCTCCGCGTATACATGGAAATGGTGAAGAGCAGACAGGGTGACGTGAGCGACATGACACTTGCCGTGCTCCACGACATTCGGACGGCCACGTTGACGTAGATTTTTAGCTTGATCCAAGGCGCGGTCAGCGGCCACGGGACACCGCGACCATCAGGCGTCCCTACTCGATCAGCTCGTCGGCTCGGCCGCTTAGCGCGAGCGGAACGGTAATCCCGAGTGCATTTGCAGTCTTGAGGTTTATGATCAGCTCTACCTTGGTTGACCTTTGGACCGGCAGATCGCCCGGCTTCGTCCCTTTGAGAATTTTTCCGGTGTAGATGCCGACCAGACGGTAACATTCGGCTTCATTGGCTCCGTAGCTCATCAGGCCTCCTGCCGCGACGAACTCGCGATAAATGAAGATCGCTGGCACCGCGTGGCGGAGCGACAGTGCGCTAAGCTGTTCCCTACGCGAATTGAAGAAAAAGTAGGGGCCGATGACGAGCGCGTTGGCTCGCAATTGGCCCAAGGCTGCAAAGGCCGTATCCAAGTCGTGATCGGTGCTCGCCTGCAGAACATGGAGCTGCATTCCGAGGGCCGGAGCCGCCGCCCGCAGGTTGCCCATGAATTGCTCGGTTATAGCCGGAGCGGAAGGATTGACAAGGACGGCAATGTTGGTTGCCGCAGGCAGCAATTCGCGCAGCAACTCCAACCGCTTTTGCCCTAACTCGACGTTCAAATTGGTCACGCCAGTCAAGTTTCCGCCCGGCCGATTTAGGCTTGCTACAAGGCCGAGCTTGACCGGGTCAGTGGCTGTCTCGAACACGATCGGAATTGTAGCAGTCGCCGCCTTTGCCGCCAGCGACGAAGGACTACCGGCCGCTGCAATCACGGTCGCCCGATGTTGAACCAATTCGGCCGCGAGCGCGGGCAGTCGATCCTCTTGGTCCTCCGCCCAGCGATATTCGATAGCCACGTTCCGGCCCTCGATATATCCTTCCTCTTTCAGCCCCTTGCCGAACGCCCGCAGACGGTTTTCGTATGACGCAGGCGACGAACTGCCGAGGAAGCCGATCACCGGCATGGCAGGCTGCGCGCGCGCTGCGAGTGGCCACGTCGCCGCCGTGCCACTGAGAAGCGTTATGAAATCGCGTCGCTTCATGGTCGGCCCTTAAGCTGGCGCGCCAACATAAGATCTCATTCGATTATCTCGTCGGCGCCCACAAGGAGAGACGGTGGTATCGTGAGGCCAAGCGCTTTGGCAGTTCTCATGTTGATAGCAAAGTCGAAATGCGTGGGGCCTTGGAACGGTAGCTCCCCTGCTTGCGTTCCGTTGAAGATGCGGTCTACAGAGCCCGCCGCCTGTCGGCCAAGTTCTTTGAGACTGGGGCCATAGCCAATCAGCAAGCCTCCTTGGGCGCTCTCGCGAAAGCCTCCAATAGTCGGTAATCGAGCTTTCGTCGCAAGCGAGCTGAGCTGTTCGGTGTCGCTATATAATTCCGGCGTCGGTACGATGACGAGTGCTTCCACGCCAGCCCCGCGCATTGCGTCAAATGCGGCCGCATACTCGTTGGGGCTCTCGATCCAGACATCGACCAGCTCGAGTCCGGCCTCGGCTGCAGCCTTGCGCAAGGGCAACAAGCCCGGTTCTATGTCCTTGCGATGATTGGATATGACGGCGATTCGGTGCACCGAAGGCAGGGCGTCACGCAGCAAGGAGAAGCGCTTGATCTCCAGTTCCGGGGCAATCAGGCAAACGCCCGTGACGTTGCCCCCGGGGTGCGCCCAACTCTCGGCAATGCGGGCGCGCACCGGATCAACTCCAATTGGCGCGGCCACAATCGGGATTGTGCTCGTCGCTGCGCGGGCCGGATGAAGCGCCCAATCGGATATAGCGATGATTACATCGGGTTTGTCGCTAACCAGCGCTTTTGCCAGCTCCGGCAGTTGCTCCGCCGTCCCGATTTCGGAAATCAACCACCAGATTGCGGCCTTCGACGAAGCCGCGCGTTGCTAAATAGGGGAGCATTACAGAACGGACAATGCCGTCGTCCACTGGCGTGAGCACACCCACGCGCCAAATCCGTTCCGCAGCCTCCGCGTATCTCGGCGAAAGCACCGCCAGCGCCACGCAGATGAGCACAGCTCGCCTCATTTCGAACTCTCCTCCGCGCTTCCTCCGGTGCATTCTCACCTTACCACTCCCTGCAATACGAGGAATGCCCGGTTCGGGTCCAATCGCTACCGAAATGAGCTTTCGGTGCGATGTCCGGTTTACCCACCATAGCGACCGAACTGCGGACATCGACGGAGGTCCAATTCGTGCACAGAAGCCGACATGAGCCACTCCCGGCGCCGCCTCTTACATCCGATCTGGCAAGTAATGTCGCTTACGGTTGCGCAGGAATCGGAAGGATGCTCGAAACCTTCCAGCCGTTCGGAGTCTTCACCAACACTTGGTTCATTAAGAAGCGCGTCGCCTGCGCAGTCTGGCCTGCTGGGGAGATCATGAACGTTATCGGTACATAGAGCTGCACAACACCGGGCTGCAACTCGATTACCTTGAGTTCATCTATCTTGGGATCGAGAGACCAAGTGCCCTGATAAAGCGCTTCAAAGCGCTTGAGGGCTGCATCTCGACCCCAGATCGGTGTGCCACGTGTGATCCACAGGAACTGAGGCAAGTCTTGCAGCAACTCGCCAACAGCTTTGAGATCGTGGGCGTTTTGTGCCGCAACAAATTTGGCGAACAGCGCCTTTATCTCGTCTTCCGTACCGGCTCGAGCCAGTCCAGCGACAGTAAGCAAGATTACTGTGATGGCGATACGCGATATCCAACGCATGATGACCGCCTTTCTGCGCAACCTAACGATTTAGCATATGCAAATTGTCGCCGAAACGCGATGTTTGGGTCAATCGCTACTCTCGCGAGATGTCAGCGGAACGTCGGCTTTTTTCCCGGATAGCAACCAAATCGCAGACGCGCGGCCACGGGACACCGTGATGACCGGAGCACTTATGAGCCTCTGCGGACCCAAGCGAACCTTGGTGGCCTAAGCCAGGCTCACGCACGGCAGCTTCAAAAGAATTCGTCGGTACATCATCAATACGTTCCGTCATTCCACGTGGGACGCGCCACCAGGCACCCGGCTTTTCAGTGCTTCGCGTTGATACAGATCAATCGTCAGCCGCTCAGTGGGCGCAACGTGCTCAGGCGCAACGTGCCCCTTTTCGAGGAGATGAGCCATGGGTGACGCTGGAGTGGGCTGGATAGCAGCTATCATCATCGGCGGGATTGCAGGCTGGCTGGCAGAGCAATTCATGAAGAGTAACATGGGACTGATCATGAATATTGTGCTCGGCATTGTCGGTGCGGCGATTGCCAGCGCCATTTTGAGCTACTTCGGGATCGCCCTGGGAGGATGGATCGGCTACCTGATTTGCGGCTTCATCGGCGCGGTCTTGCTGATCTGGATCGTCCGGGTGATACGGCCTGCCTGACGACATCGAGGCCACGCCAAGCGAAGCAAGAGATTGTTTGCCGCAGCCGAAGCGCGCACCGCCAAACAAGACGGTAAGGAGGACATTGTGACCCATGTTCTAATCGTCATGAGCTGGCTCGGAGCTGTCAATGGCGCCGTGATATCGACACAGGAATTTACGAGCGCAGAGCGTTGCGAAGCAGCCCGCCAGACACTGATCGAGTACGCCAAGGCCCGTGGCCTTGACGAGACGCTTAGGCCCCTCTGCCTGCAAAAGTGACGACACCAATGCACCCAATAGCAGCCACGGGACACCGCGACCACCGAGGCACCTATGAGCTCTGCGGACCTCAAGCGAACCTTGGTGGCCCGAGCCGGTTCAAGCACCGCAGCTTCTGGAGTGTTCGTGCGCTTCGTCGGAATGGGTCCTCTTTCGGACCTGAATTCCCAAGTTTTCCTGAGAGCGACTTCAAAAACTCGGGAGCTTTACGCCCCGCTGCTGCTTGCCCGAGCGATGCGGTGTCTCGCGTTGCAATTTGTCATAGCGACCGCCTTGGCTGCAAGTCCGCTCTTGAGGGCATTTCGGACCCAAGTCAGACATTGCGCGAGGTCAGAAACGTGCCACAACCGGACATCGGAGCTTATTCGATCACGTCGTCGGCGAGCGCCAGCAGATTGGGTGGAATATCGAGATCAAGCGCCTTCGCGGTCTTAAGGTTGATTGCGATCTCGAATTTCACCGGCGCTTGGGCAGGCAGATCGGCTGGGCTTGTTCCTTTCAGGATGCGATCGATGTAGGAAGCCGAGCGCTTGAATATGTTGACCGTATCAGCCCCGTACGACATCAGGCCTCCTTCCTGAACGTGCTGCCGGTACGAGTAGGTCGCCGGAACGCGGTAGTGCCCGGCCGCCCGGATGACCGCGCTGCGATGAACGACCAGGTATGGATCGGGCGTGATGAGAAGCGCGCTGCCCGGCTGCTGCCCGAGCTTGGCGACGACTTCATCGATTTCCTCCGAACTATGGACCTTCGCGGCCGTCAACTCCAGCGACAGAGTTTTTGCAACCGTCTCGAACGATCGCAGATGGATAGCGTAATAAGGATAGGTATCGGGGTTGAACATAACGGCGACGCGACCAATTCCAGGCGCGACCTGCTTGAGCATCTCCAGCGACTTTCCGACCATCGAATATTCGAGGAAAGAAAAGCCGGTGATATTGCCGCCGGGGTGCGCCATGCTCGCAATGATGCCCTGCGCTACCGGATCGTTGACCACAACGAAAACAATTGGGATGGAGTTCGTTGCTTGCTTGAGCGCCGCGACATTCGGAGTTCCGTTGGCGACGATAACGTCTGGCGCAAGCTGCACCAACTCGCTCGCATATTCGCGCACGCGCGCGATATCGCCGCCCGCCCAGCGCCATTCGATCTTCAGGTTCAGTCCCTCAGTCCATCCCAGCTCCACAAGCGCCTGCCGGAACACGGCAACGCGCGCCTGCATCAGCGGGTCATCCTCGTCGGCGCTCATGAGCACACCGAGGAGCCGCATGCGCTCTGCTTTCTGCGCGCCTGCCGCGAGTGGCCACATCGCCGCCGTGCCCGCAATAATCGTGATAACTTCGCGCCGCCTCAAGCTCGCCGCCCTGAAGACTTGTCTTGTGCAAGTGCTAGAGCCTACCACTTTGCGACCGGGTGGTAAGAAAAATGGCGCACCCAATGGCCTTAGACGCGATCAAGCCCAGCGTCTCAGATGGGTCGGGCGCGGCGCCGCAATATGACGAAACGGGCCAATAAGTTGGCGAAGACCAACCTTTGCGCTAGCTTATCAAATCGAGGCACCGCCGGCATTGGAGGGAACTCGAAAAGATGGAACGCATCACTCGCCGGCAGGCGATACGCGGTGCGGCTGGGGCCGCCGCCGCTATGACGCTGGGCGCGCCTTCGGTCCATGCGCAGAAAAACCAGCAAACTCTTCGCTTGGTAGCTGAAGCTGATCTGAAGACCCTCGATCCCGTTTGGACGACCGCTTACATTGCGCGCAATCACAGCTTTCTCGTTTACGACACTCTGTTCGGCACGGACGAGAACCTGCGGATCAAACCGCAAATGGTCGAGCGGACGACCGTTTCCCCAGATGGCTTGAGATATTCGTTCACACTCCGCGATGAACTCCGATGGCATGATGGGAAATCGGTCCTATCGGAAGACTGTGTCGAGTCGTTAAAGCGGTGGGGACAAAAGGATCGCTTCGGCCAACTTCTTATGGCGCACACCGGGAAGATTGCGCCTGTTGACAACAAAACGTTCACGTTGGACCTCGTCGAGCCCTTCGGCCTGGTGCTCGAAGCGCTAGGAAAGAGTGGACCAAACGTGCCTTTTATGATGCCGGCCCGGATCGCGTCTACCTCGCCTGAGGAGCCGATTAAGGAGGTGATCGGCTCGGGACCGTTCAAGTTTGTGAGGGAAGCATGGCAACCGGGCGAGCGAGCTGAATATCTGCGCAATGGCGACTATGTGCCGCGCGATGAGCCGCCAAGCGGATCGACTGGCGGCAAGAAAGTGTACCTTGATAAGGTAGTCTGGAGGTACATCGCTGACCCCTGGGACGCGGCGGAAGACCTTGCCGCGGGTGAAGTGGACTGGTGGCAGGAGCCGCCGCTGGATTTCATCCCAAAGATTGAACAGAATCCGGATCTACGGACTTTTCTTGTTGATCCACTTTGGCAGCAAGGCTGGCTCAGGCCAAACTTTCTCCACCCGCCATTCAACAACAAGAAGGCGCGCGAGGCTTTGCTTCATAGTATGGACCAAGAGGCATACCTCTATCTGTCCGTTGGCCAAGCGAAATATTACCGAACTTGCAATTCGGTTTACGCTTGTGGCGGCCCTTACGCGACAACGGTCGGCGCTGAGCCGATGATGCAGCACAACCTCACGAAGGCAGCCCAGCTCGTGAAGGAGTCCGGTTACGACGGCACGCCAATCGTCGTGCTGCAAATTCTCGACCGACCGCATCTGAATGCCGCCGCCTTTGTAACGCGCCAGCGCCTCGAAATCGATCGGCTTCAGGGTGATCCTCAAGGCGATGGATTGGTCAACCTATCTCATCGTACGGACACGCAAAGAACCCCCAGACAAAGGGGGGTGGAACCTGCTCTTTACTTGGTTTCATGGCGCGGACGTCATCAATCCCGCCGTTCACTTCGCGCTATCGGGCGCGGGCCCGAATGCCTGGTTTGGTTGGCCGAACCTCCCTCAGCTAGAGCGGCTCAGCAGCGAGTGGGTGCGCGCGACCGATCAAACGAAACGGAAGCAGCTCGCCGATGAGCTCCAGAAGGTAGCTCTCAGCGAAGTCGCTTACGTTCCGTGGGGGGAATGGGTCCAGCCGACGGCTTTTCGAAAGAACGTCCGGGATGTCCTCAAATTCAGCGGACCGATTTTCTGGAACGTTAAGGTGACTTAGGCCACTCCTTACGGCATCTTTGTATCAGTTCTGAATTGGATGCCGGACGAGACCCACGACGAGCCAGAAACAGCAACACCCAGCTTCAAATCTCAGTCCAATGTCCGAGCTGGGTCATTCGCCACCGAAACGCGATGTCCGCACGATGCCCGCTATTCACCCGATAGCGACCTCCGGGCCACCTAATCCCTCTGGACCCAAGCCGACCTTGGTGGCCCAAGCCGGCTCAGGCACAGCAACTTCAAGCGGATCTCGTGGGCATTCCCACCAATGCCATTTGCTGGAGTTTGGAGAGTCACTGAGTGGCCTCTGGATCGCCCGCTACCCTACTAGCGGGAATGAGCGCAAACGAGTCCTTGGAGTCCCTAGGGGCTGCTACCAGCGCCTTTGACTGCCGAGACCGCGGCGCGTTTCAATCGACTGCGCCTTTCAGCTTTCTTCCTTGCCGACTTAAGAACCTTCGGATCGGCAATGATAAGTAAGCGCAAGAGCCGCTCTGTACGATCAAGATTTTCTTGGACTGCATTGCTGCCGGCGAACGACGACAGCAAGCCCGTAGCCTCGATGGTATGCTGCGATGGGTGCTTGCCTGCCGCTAACAGTTTCTTCTTTCGTGCCTCGGCGTACTTCGGCTGGGCCTTTTCGATGACAGCTCTAACCTTCGCACCGAAGCCCTTTTTGTAGCCTTTGTAAGAAGACAACGCGGTGCATATTCGTGCCCAAATCTGCCATGTCGTCTTGTACGTCACACCAATCGTCTTCTGTATCTCCAGAAGCGTAGGTTCGCGCCCATCAATGCTGAACTCGTGGACGGCCTGCATCCATTTGCTCAAGGGTACTTTCGAGCTTGCAAACACCGTACCCACCGTGACCGTGAACTGTGCTCGGCAACTCTTGCATCTGTAGAGACCGTCGCGATCGGAGCGCTTCAGGCCACCCATCCTTGCGATTGCCGGCCCACCAGCTCCGCAACTAGCCTTCGGACACGTAGGACCGTCAGGCCACCGCAGCGCCTCAAGCGCCGTGCGGGCGATGCCATCGTCATGGAAGATCGAGTTGGTGGATCGAAAGGCCTTCACTCCTCGACCGTATCAGATTGTTTTTTTAAGTACATACAGATTTGGCCCTATAGACACCGAAGTTGAGGATATTCAGCGGGTTACCAAGGGGGTGTCGACACTCATAGAGAAAAGGCGGCTTTTTGCGCCCCAACTCCCTCCACCCCTCGTGCCTCGTCAGCGGCGCGGTGCGCGCCCTCCCACATCACTGTTGCATCCGCAGCGGTGATTTTACCGCAAAACTGAAAGATGACCTTGAGCCCTATGACCAGTTCCTTAGCCCTCCTGCCAACCAAGAAACCTAAATCTCGCCGAAACGAATTTGCCGACGCTCGCCGCGCGTGCCGGAACATCAAAGAACGTGAACAGCTTGCCTTAGTCCTGAAGGCGCGGTGGACCGGAGCCGAGCTTTCCGAATATGCGCGGCTATTCTACTTCCGAAACGGGAAAGACTACCCCACACCAATGTCGTACCGTCGCGCAATCGCGGACCTCGCAGCACACTACGGCGGCTTGCGATACAAAGGTGCCAAACCCTTCGACTATCCGCACAGGTGGCTCAAGGGATTTCGCAAAGGCGGATCGAAGGACCACCCACCGCGCCGCGAAGGGCTACTGAAGCGTGGGCGCGGAAACGGTGCCAAGGTTACTAGTGATGAATATGCGTGGCCCGGGCATACTGAAGAATTTCGGTTGATGATCGAACAGCAGGCGCGGGATTACTTCCAGATTTCGCCTGAGCTTCCGTTGCATCCCAACGCCTGGGCGGCTGCGCATCGCGCGTACGAGCGACAACAGCAAGCAATGGCATTGGCTTCGAGAAGAGAGACCGAGGCCACCACGCTTTCTCTGGTTCCTCGAAAGAAGCCGCCTAAGACTACCCGCCGCAAAGTCGTATCGTCGTTCGATTACGATGAAGGTCCGCTCAAGCCTCACTTCAACTACGGATTTGAGGGTCACAGCCCTGCCTTCCGCGAAGAGGTTGCTGTGTTGGCTCGTAAGGACCACGGACTGCGACCTAACGCAACGATCAGTCCGCGACGTTGGAAGGCTGCGTGTCACAAGCACTTCGTGCTCGTTGAAAGTAACTACTAATCGCACGCGTTTTTGAGGGGCTTGGGTGATCCCTAGGAGCCGCGGCGGCGCTCTCCACCCCTCGTACGGCCCCCTTCCTATCAGCGCTATAACAGCCCGCGCTCCTTCAATTTCCTACTGAGCCCGAAACGTCACAGCTCGTCTGTGGCGTCGTCGCGTATTCGCGCGGCCTGATGATGGGCAATCGTCAGCAACCTATGAACCACAAGGTACACCAATGAACTGCGCGAAACCGGTAACACTGCGGGAGGCAATTCGTTTGCTCCACTTCGCATGGACGTGCCCGTTGGGCATCGATTTTCAGCGAGGATGCGAACGAGTACTTCGCGAAATGCGAGCTGATCGTGGTTGGGCTTATCCTGCCAAGACTCACACCCCGCATGCGGACTAATCGGCCGCTAGGAGGCCCACCAGTGCGCGTGCTCCACCAAGTCTCCTGGCTCTCTGAGATACTGGCGAATTCTGGGGCACCTGAGAACTCTTGGCTGCCTTCACCCGTGCGGTGCCGCCCTACGTGCCCACGTTCCTCTGCGTGGGATATCCTTGGGTATTTGATCACCGGGTTCCGGAGGACAGTCAGGTGGACTCAGGTGTCCCCTGAGTGGCCTTTGGATCACCCGCTACCCCGGAGAAGAGGCTTGGAGGCGCTATCGAGCCCTTGGGGCTCCTGAGAGTCCCGTGAGCCCTATGTTCTAGCAGCTCTCTGAGAAGCGAACCTACCCCACACGGACTGTGGCTTTTGAGACAACTTAGTCACCAACCTACAGCCTGAATAAATGGCCCTTGGAGCCTCTAAGAGAGAAAGAAAATAGAGCACTCTTTAGAGCTTTCAGGGGCCATTCTTTTCGGCACCAAATCGACCAAGCAAACCCCTAGATCAACTCAGGCAAGACAACCCAGCCGCTTCGGCAGGGAACACACCCTCTTGCCTCAATCAAAGTGAAAACCATCAATGAATACCTCTATCGGCTCACACGAGTACTACGCTCTCGTGTCACCGCAGGACTTCACAGACCGCATGGACATCCATTGGTCTCAGAAACTTCAGCTCATCACCTCGCCAGCCCTTCGAACTCTTTGGGGCATCATGGCCTCAACCTTTCGAACATCCATAATCAATTCCATTAAAGGTGTAATCGATACGCCATGGTTGATCCTTCAGCCGCCCACAGGCTCAGGGAAGACCCAAGGCGCTTGTGTGTTTGCAGCGATGCAAGCTGAGGCAAATGCCCAAGGTTCTCAGCCCGTTGGTGTGTTGATCGTGACGCGCCTCATTGAGCAAGCCAACGAAATGGCCAGGGAGATAAACGAGCTGGCAGGGCATGTTGCCGCTGTTGCTCATCATTCTGACAAACCCGCGACACCCCAAGAGCTTCTCGATAGCGACATCCTGATTATTACCCACCAGGCCTATGTGAACTCCGTGGGACACTCAGGCTCTCACAAGGACATACTTCGATCTAGGTTCGTCTCATGGCGTGGGGGCAAGCGCCTACTAACCATCATAGATGAGGCTCTCGCCAACGTGGTCGAGAATAACAAAGTCACGGTGGCCAACCTCGCGCAGGTCATAAGCTACGTCACGCCTGAAATACGCCATGAGCTTCCTGAGCAGCTTAAGGTCCTTGAAGAGCTGCACCACATTCTCGTGTCGCACGCCAATCCCGAGGGACGGTCCGATAACCATTCGATCAGGATGCTTTGGGACGACAACAGTACCGTGGTCCAGATGCCTGACATGGCAGCCCTTCAACAAGCAATGAAGGCTTTGCCCTATGACACGATGGTCCTGAATGAACACAATACCAGCAGCCGCGACCGCATCTGGCGGAAGGTCCGTGACATCCTTACGCAGGCCGAGGCCGTGATGGAGCAGTGGGCTTACTATGCCAAGAAAGGCAATGAGCATTCCATCAACTCGGCAGCCTTCCTAATCCCTCGGGATGTGCCGGGGCCTGTGGTTCTGGACGCCACTGCGAACGCCAACTTCCTATGGGACTTGTTCGGCCCCAAGGCTCAGGTTGTGCCCACGCCTTCCAAGGTCCGCGACTACTCGACAGTAACGCTGCACATCTCACGCGCTACAGGGCTCGGGAAGCATACCATGGTTAAGAACCTTAAGACCCGCTTTCCTCGGTTGCTTCAAGCATTGGAAAACGAGCTTGGCTCAGATCGATCAGTGTTCCTATGTATGCACAAGGACGCCGAACACGTTGCCTTGTCTTACGCTGATAACTTCGCACGTTTCGACGTTGGGCACTGGGGCGCCGTTGACGGCCGGAACGATTGGGCTTCGCACGATACTGCTGTGATCTTCGGGCTCCCCTACCGCGATCAGGTGTGGTCTACAAATCAGTTCTTTGCGTTGCAGGGGCAACAGGACGATGAATGGCTCAAGAGCCCAGTCTGGAGAGAGCATACGGACGTGAGGCGCGTCATGGAGCAGCGACAGCTCTCGGTTTCCATCATTCAAGCCATCAACCGCATTTGTTGCCGTCGCGTCGTAGATGCTCAGGGGCGGTGTCCATCGGCAGACATTTATATCGTTCTGCCAAAGGACAAGACGGGCGATGCAATCCTGCATGACATCCTCACGGACATGCCGAACATCCGTGTGGTCCCGTGGGCCTTTGAGCTGGATGGAACTAAGGTTCGCAAGGCTCGCACAGGCACCTCGCATGAGGCGTTGATTGCGCTGATGACCAACAGGCTTCCCGGTGAGACGGCGATGCCGCACATTCAGCGAGAGCTTGGCTTGGATCGCTTGAAACTAAAGAAGCTCAAGGAAGCGCTCAGTAAATCCGATCATCCCACGACTGCAGCGCTACGAAATATAGGCGTCAGCTATGTTAGAGGCGGCGTGGGGCGCGGTTCTAAACCATTCCTCATGAAAGGTCAGGCGGCATAGGCATTCAGTGAAACTCACTTCGGCTTAATGTGGCGATAACATCCCGGCACGGCGCTTAAGGGCTCCGTGTCGGCTTTCCTCTCACAGGAGTGGCCCTTATAACTTCTCGGCCCGCCTATCCAGCGGGAGCGGGCGTCAGCTTCCATCGCAAAGCCGACAGATCGAGGCCGGGGTATTGCGCCTTTTCAAGAGCTGCGTTGAGCTTGGAGAACCCAAACCGGCGCACCATGTCGTCTGAGCCGTAGCCACGCGCAACAGTATTTCCGCCGCTGTGGCCGGTTAGCGCATCATTGATATCTTCGTTCACGCCAGCAGCGCGCAATACGTCCTTGAAGCCGTGACGGAACGAATGAAAAACGCTGCTTTTATTATCGATGCCGAGCGATTGTTTATAACGACCAAACCACTGTGAAAACGCGGCCCCGTAGTTTCCCTTAGAGTTCTGCCGTATATCCGGAAACAGACGAGCCCTCTGACCGTCGGCTTTCCGTCGGTGATCCACGAACTTTAAGAAGCCAATCCGACATAGCTCGGGATGGATCGGTATTGCCCGAAGAGAGTTCTCGGTCTTCACACTGCGACCTGTTTCATCGTCTTCGACGACGGTCATGAAATGCACGCCCGAGGAAGGATCGAGCTTTACGTCGTTCGCGCACATTGGAGCTAGTTCATTCAGCCGAGCGCCGCTAAAAAGTGCCAGAAGTGGTAGCCAGTAGGCGGCCTCTCCCTTACCTCCAACGGGTCGCTCTCCAAGACGATAGATTGACGAGCCGAACAGCAACGAGAGTTCTTCCGGTTCCCAAGGTCGCCGTTTGGATCGAGGTTCCTTCAAGCGCATTCCCGCTACAGGGTCGGCCCATGGGACCTCATCGGGGATGACACCGTTCCTGCGCGCCCAGTTGAGTACACCCTGAAGACATGTCAGCCACTTGTTGATGGTGGCCGCAGCAATGCAGACCGTGCCGGGGTTCTTTCGTGTCCATTCCACAAGCTCTGGCAGACACGCCTTCCTGAGCGTTCCGGGTCGATGCTTCGGAACTAACTGAGCCGCGTCACGAAACTCACGGACATGACGCTTGTTGATCTCGCCTACATCAAAGTCTCCGTGCAACTCGATGAAGCGATCAATCCCGCGAGAGAACTCCATCCGCGTCGAGATAGGGCGCTGCTCCATCTTGTCCCAGCCCTCGTAGGCAGCACGCAAGCTACAGCCCGACGCCGGGGTTTTGCTGCTCGGCTCGATCAACTTCGGACTGTCGATCGCTTCCCCCCGGTGGCGCGCACCGACATCTTCTAAGGCACGAACGAATGCTTTGATTACGGCGAGTGCGACCTTGCGGTAGTCGGCGCAAGCCGGGTCGAGATTGATCTGGAAGACCTGAAGCAACGCGTTCAGCTCATAACGGATAAAGTTAACATTGCCGCGCGCCAACGCCTCCTTCGCTGCAGGCAGGACGATTGAGACGCTTTCCCCAATCTTGAGCATCATTCGGTCCGATAGGCCCGAGCCCGTATTTTCTGCGACGGTGAATGGGGTCGTAAACTCGATGCCTGCTTCAGTGAGCTGTCGGTGGATGCTTGCAAAGCCCGGGTCAGAGCCGGCGCCTCCCTCCCGTATTTCCTCGTCTGCCACAAGCTCATGGGCATAGAAGTAATCTGCGATCTGTTTGATTTCAGTGTCGGTCAACTCTTTCCGAACCGGATGCTCGGCAAGAAGCGCCCTTGCTTGTGCGAGGACGCGGTCGAACTTCATCATGACGGGCTTCGCGAGGACCTTGGCCTGCTGCGCGTCCTTAGTGCCCAGCGTTTCCTTGAGCCACGACACGCGTTCCTTGGGAACATCCATCACGGTTGCGGTGGCTTCTTCCAGTGCCTTGGGCACCTTTCGGCGAACATGCCAGACGCCGTGGTCGTTCTTGATCAGTCCCATACCAACTCGCATCGCTTTATCCCACCGCTTGATACCAGTTCGGCAGGACGAAGCTATTGAGCTATCGAGTTAATCCACAACAACGGGGCTTTTTGTGATTGCTGGCGCACCCGACACGATTCGAACGTGTGACCTTTGCCTTCGGAGGGCAAGGGTTGACAAATTACCCCTGCTTACCCCATAATTCTTGAAATTACCAGTTAGAACATTTCGGCTATTTTTGGCCGATTCCGAGGGCTACGGCCGTTTCTTGAAATTTCCCTCGTTTCCCGCCTCCTGCTTACCCGCTGCTTACCTAGCGCATAATGACCAAGCTAACCAAAAGGACCGTGGACGCCGCTGAGACCGCCAGCGCTGACGTGTTCATTTGGGATGATGAGATGCCGGGATTCGGGCTGCGGGTGAAGAAAAGCGGCGCGAAGTCGTTCCTTGTCCAGTACCGTAATGCCAATGGACGCAGTCGGCGGCTCACGCTCGGCCGTTATGGCGTTCTGACGCCCGAGGAAGCCCGTAAGGAGGCTAAACTGGCCCTGGGCGACGTTGTCCGGGGGTCCGATCCCGCCGAAGCCAGGAAGCTCGCACGCGGCGCCATGACGATCGAGGAGTTGGTCAAGGAATATCTAGATAAGGCCGAGCGCGGGCTTGATCCTGACCCGGCGCGGCGAGACCAAGAGCGAAACAACCCTCTACGCGGACAAGGGCCGCATTTATCGGCACGTCATCCCCCTGATCGGGAAGCGGACGATTAAGGACTTCACCTCGGCGGATGCAAATCGGTTCTTGCGAGACGTGATCGCCGGGAAATCCGCCGCCGACATTAAGACCAAGAAAAGGGGGCGTGCGATCGTAACCGGCGGAAAGGGCACCGCAGCGCGCACCACAGGATTGCTCGGCGGGATTTTCAGTTATGCCGTGGCTGAGGGTTATCGACCCGACAATCCAATCAGTGGCCTCAGGCGCCCCAAGGACGACACGAGGGAATGGCGCTTGGACGATGCCGGCTACCGGAAGCTCGGCAAGTGCCTTGCTGCCGCCGAGTCCAATGGCGGCCATTGGCAGCGCATTTATGCCAGCCGCGCTGCTGCCTTGACCGGCTGCCGCCTGGACGAAATTGAAGGTTTGTTGAAGACAGAAGTCGATACAGTGGGCATGGCGCTGAGGCTTGGCAAGACCAAGGGCGGCAAGAGCGTGCGCCCTGTCGGGTCAGCCGTCATTGTCCTGTTAAAGGGCGCCTTGGCCAAATCCAATTCGAAATACGTCTTTCCCGCAATCACGGCGAATAGCAAGCACCATACCGGCTTGACCCGTTGGCTGCAAAAAACCTCAGCGAAGGAAGTACCCGGAATCACCAGCCATGGCCTGCGCCACTCGTTCAGCTCAACAGCGGAGGATCTGGGCTTTTCGATCCCAACCATTAAGGCATTGATCGGCCACTCGCGGGCCAGTGTTACCGAGGGATACATTCACAAGATCGACTCCGCGCTGCTTGCAGCCGCCGATCGAGTTGCCAGACACATTGATGATGCGATGACCGGGAGGAAATCGAGCAAGGTAACGCATCTGCGACGGACATGACCCGCTCGCATTCACCGATTCCGGCATAAGCCGGGATAAAGCGGGCCGCCGTGGTGATGGTACTCACCGCGACGACCCTAACCCACGACAAGGAGTAACCCATGTCACAGGCTAATTCCGACAATACCACGGCCCGTAGGCCGCCGCTCCTTACTAAGGGTATCGGCTACGGTCGCCGCTGCCGCAGTTGTGCGGTCGCTGTTCCCAAAGCGGTTGCCCGCCGCAGACGACAGCGAGCTTGTAAAACTTGAAGAGCAGATTTTCGAACAGTACGAAGGGGCTTGCGCCTTCGATGCCGAAATAGCCCGGCTCTCTGAGATTTGGACCGAAAAAAGCCTCCAGCTGTATGACGAGGCGCTTTTGCGCGAGGCGCAGGGCGGCGTGTATCTGACCCCTCAAGAGCGATGGGCACTAGTTACCGACATGCCGCCGGAGCATAACCGGCTCGATAATCTGCAACGGCCTTTCTATGACAGAATGGATGCGCTCGTTAAGCAGATGTTCGCGATACCGGCGCACACGGCGGAAGGCAGACGTGCGAAGGTGAGTGTGTTGCTTGGTTGCATATTGGGCGATGACTCGACACGTTGACGGCCAAACCGAATACGCCGTGCGAATGGGCCGGAACCTCCTGATCGAGCTTGTCGGCGAGCCGGGCGAAATGCTTCGCGATCAGTTCGCATAGGAAAACGGAATACCCCGCCAGTTCACGCTGGCGGGTTTTCCAATCGACGCGGCTAGGTTAGCTCCCGAAAAGCCGGTACCGCACCGGCCTGCCGCGTCGACCACCTTGCGGATGCTCCGAGCGGAGGGGCGAATGCCAACCTCGAAGAAATTCCAGGAATCGAGCCAAGATTCCTCTCCCGTTGCCTTCGCCCGGTCAATGCCACTCCCAATCAGGATTGAGTTAAAAGCGGTCTATATCGTGCCATCGAATCAGACGCACAAGCGAATTGTCGATCTATTTGACGCATTCAAATACGACATCACCAATGCAGATCATGGCTTTGGTTATTACAAAATTTCTCCGATAAATACTTCGGCCGACAGCGGGGGCGTCCCGCTAAATGGAATGAATTCGAGCCGCGCACAATTGTTGTTTTATCTTTACATGCTCTACCCCCCTTGGTCCAACACTTTGAATAATTTCAAGGGAAGATACCGCGCGGACGCGTGCAAAAGGAAAGCCAGGTTCTTAAAGGAGCATCACCGGCTCGATCCCTTCTACAAAAATCTGTCTGAGACCGAAATCTACAAGAACCTTCTAAAGGCTAATTCCGAAGACGAAGAAAGGTGGCGCATTGTACAGCGCCGCAATTGAAAAAGAAATGGGATTTTAGCAGCGGCGTGCCGTTTGCGATTAATTCCGATTTGTAGAGATGGATTTCCGAGCAAACAAAGTAGAGATAGGTACCCGTTCAAATCCACCAAAGAACAGTCGGTGTCTAGCATGGCCGTTCAAATCTCAATTGGAGAACGGCAATGTCCATTTCTATCGCCGCGCCGGGTGACAGTTCCGAGCGGCTCATGACCCGGAAGCAGGTGCTGGAATTTATCCGCGCGCACGGCTTTCCAATTTCAGAAGCATATTTTTCGAAGCTTTGTCTGCCGAGCCGTAATTCCGGCCCGCCCGTTGCGCGCTGGTTTGGCGGTAAGCCGCTTTATGAAGCCAAGCCGACTTTGGACTGGGCGCATAGCCGTTGCGGCGACAAGCGCGGCACCCTGGCCGTCGCTTAATTTCAAAAGAAAGCCCGGCCAACCGCTACGAACGGCGCCGGGCAAAATATTCGAAAGAGCATTAGCAAAATGAATATACGAAATTCGCGCCAAAAGCGCAATATTTTCCGACGCACAAAGCAAATTTCAGAATTGCTCGGCGAATTATCCGCAGCACCTGTACCGACAACAGACGCCGGGCGATTTATTCACCGTCGTCACCTCATTGATCCTCGGATAGCCGACTTAGTGGCGCAGCTTGCCGGCCTCGGAATCGAGGAGGTTCGGCAATGCCGATGACCGGCAAATTCCTTGTCGGCCGATATGTCTGCGAAATGACCTGGTCGACCGCCAGCGGCCTTAGGTGCGAGTGGTCGCCGGATGTTCCCCTGCCGAAGTCTCTCGGCAAAAAGGAAATGCGCGAATACCGAGCCGGCCGTGATGCCTTCATGCAGGAATTGGCCTCGACCATTGGCGGCAACATTCTGGTGGTGGAGGCCGCTCGATGACAAATCACGAGTCGCGAATTTATGACGGCCAGAGCTACCATCCCGTGAGGTCTGAGCCTTACACGCGGACGGTGGGAAAACCGCGCTATTGGTGTGGCAGTCCAACTGCCCGGTTTGCGGCGATCTGTTTGAAATTCGAACGCCCGCCAAGGCGAGCAAGTTTCAACCGAACAGAAGGTGCGGCAAGCATAAGCGCCCAGGCATAAGGGTGCACCCGCGCGGCGGTCAAAGGCGGACCACGCGAAACCCGATGAGTATTGGCCCGATATTCATGATCATACGACACAGCTTGAAGATGCCGGAATCCGTCCGGACGACGCGGAGAGTTGGGCATGAGCATCCACGAGCAGATCAGCGCGCTCGACATAGCGCGAACCTACATCGATCGGGGCTGGAATCCCGTCCCGGTTCCGTACAGATCAAAGAAACCAATCGGAGATGAGTGGCAGCTTCGCGTCATCGACAACTCCAACGTCGGGCAATTCTTTAACGGGGCGCCGCAGAATATTGGCGTGCTCATGGGCCATACATCGGGTGGTCTCGGCGATGTCGATCTCGACTGCCCCGAAGCCATAGCCATCGCGTCATTTGTGCTGCCAAAGACCGGCGCAATCTTTGGACGACCGTCTGCCCGCTTCGCCCATTGGCTTTACAAAACCAATCTGGCAGAGCCTGAAGCCAAGGAAGGCGGAGACGACAATCAGGTCGACGACAAAGCGGTCATTAAGCTCGTCGACCGTCACAGAGCCCGCACCAACAAGGACCTGAAGTCGACGATCGTTGAGCTTCGCATCGGCGGCCACAAGGGAGCCCAAACCATCTTTCCAGGGTCGACGCACGAAGGTGGCGAAGCCATAGACTGGGAGGATGCAGGTAAGCCGGCCGTGGTCGACGGCACCGAGTTGATCAAAGGGGTAAAGCTAGTCGCGGTCGGCGCGCTGCTCATTCGATATTGGCCGGGCTTGGGGGCGAGGCATGATGCAGCCCTGGCCGTAGGCGGTTTCATGGCTCGTGCTGGCTTCGCACCGAACTGGATCAGATATTTTGTTGAGCGCATTGCACGCGAGGCGGGGTGCAGTGATGTCGCAGACAAGGCGAAGGCAGCTTTCGAATTGGCCACAAACACGATTGCCGGCAAAAAAACTTTCGGGCTTCCGGCCATCAAGGAGTTCTTTGGAGAGAAGGTAGCCGAGCAGATTGCCGAATGGCTCGAATACGAGGGTGGCGGCACTCACGGGGACGCCGCAGACGTGGCGGCAGACGATGCCATCCAAATCAAGGACGGCGATCTTCATTGCTTGCCACTAAAACCGAACAGCTTCTTATCGCCGCCAGCGTTCCACTCTATCAGCGCGGCGAAACGTTGGTGCGTCCGATTGTTGAGATGGTCGATGCGACACGTGGCCGTACAACCAAAATCGCGCAGCTTAGAATTCTCGATGCCGTGTATCTGCGCGACATCATGGGACGACACATTAGCTGGGCGAAATATAACGAGAGAAAAAAGAAGTCTCTCAAAACCGACCCTCCGCTCGAAATCGCCGCAACGGTCCTGGCGCGGGTTGGCGACTGGACTTTTCCCGCGGTTTCCGGTGTCGTCTCGACGCCAACCATGCGCCCTGACGGCTCGCTGCTGACAGCACAAGGATATGACCGGGCCACGCGCCTGTTGCTCGTTGAGCCACCGCCGTTGCCGGCTATTCCCGATTTCCCCAACCAAGCAGGAAGCGCTAGACGCGCTGAAGCTGCTTGAAGACCTTCTGGTGGGTTTTCCTTTCGTCGATAATGTTGCGAGGGCCGTCGCACTGTCTGCCCTTATCACACCCGTGGTTCGCGGCGCATTCTCGGTCACGCCCATGCACGCCAGTCGCGCTCCGACACCAGGCTCCGGCAAGAGTTTTCTATGGGATGTCACGTCCGCCATTTCTACTGGACAACCGATGCCGGTGATGTCCGCCGGCGAAAACACGGCGGAGACAGAAAAGCGTTTAGGAGCGGCTTTGCGTGCCGGGCAACCACTGATCAGTATCGACAACATTTCCGGAGAGCTGGGCGGCGATGCGCTCTGCCAAATCATCGAGCGGCCGGTGGTCGATATACGTGTTCTTGGAACGTCGGAGCGCGTGCGGATCGAGGCGCGAGGGACTTCGATGTTCGCCACCGGCAACAATTTCGTAGTCGTTGGCGACACATGCCGGCGCGTGATTATGACGTCGCTGGATGCCGGAGTGGAGCGGCCGGAGTTACGCCAGTTCAAGTTTGATCCCGTCGCGCTCGTTCTAGCGGATCGTGGAAAATACATCGCGGCAGCATTGACGATCTGCCGGGCCTACTTCGTCGCAGGAAGACCAAATCCGGCGCCGAAGTTGGCGTCTTTCGAAGGTTGGAGCGATACGGTTCGATCAGCACTGATGTGGCTCGGCAAGGAAGATCCGGTCAAGTCGATGGAAACCGCAAGGGAGGAAGACCCTGAGCGCATCGAACTAATCGAAATGATGCTGGCATGGGATAGAATCATGGGGAGCGGCGGCAAAAACCGCGCCAAGCTCTCCGACGTAATCCTGAAAGGGACCGCCATGGTCAGGGACGACGCGGCCGGTCAACTAGAACCAACCTACGCCGACCTATATGCCGCGCTGGAGAACGTCGCTTTCAGGGCAACCGGGAAGCGCGGGCAGAAGCCCGATCCCCGAATGCTCGGGCTTTGGCTGCGGCAATTCAAGGGCCGAGTTGCCGATGGTAAGCGGTTCGCGTGCCTGTCGAACAAAAAGGGTGGGTCGGAATGGTGGGTCGAGGCTGTAACGCAGGAGGGGGGTGAAGAGGGGTAACGAGGGGTACGTTTTAACGGCTGCGGGGCGATTTCGCAGTGGTGTGGGGTTATGTGATATGGTAGTGACTGCGAAATTCTACACGTAGGGATAAAAAATACCCCCTCTTACCCCTCTTACCCCCCTTGCCGGGTCGCGTGCCATGAAACCCCTCTGGGCACTGATTAGTTAGAACACTCACGGTGGGGATTAGGACAGTCGGTTATTCGACGAGTTTGATGACCCTTCGGGCCGTTTCAAGCGGGAGAAACATCCAAATATTTTCGGACGTTTCCGTAATTTCGATACCGTCTTCGAATGGTTGGAAGTCGAAATCCTCGGCGTATTTATCCGCAGTTCGTTTATCAACCGCCTGCAAGGTGATTGCATATATGCCGACGAGCCGCGCGACTTTCAGGGCTTGCCGAAAGGCATGAATCATCATGACGGGACCAATACCATTGCCTTGATATTCCCGTTTGGTTGCAAGCATGCCGAGGTATACACAGGACGCAAACTCAATACGGCCCATATGTTCGGCCGTTTTCTGATCCAATTTGGTAGGATCAACTCCCTGCGCGCTTAGCCAGTAGTACGCGATTATTTCGCCACGGTAGAGGCCGACGTATACGCGAACCCAAGACTTAACATGGTGGTCGTGAGCAAATTCGCGGAAGTAGTGACTCAGCTCTTTATTCGACGGATGATCTTCATCGCCGCACGAAAAAGCCGCTCGGTCCATACGAGGATCGAGCGGCTTGATTACTAAATCGGCAAGATCAATCTTGATCCTGGACTGCATATTTCCCATACTTCGCGACCATATCCTTCAATCGGTCACTGGGCTCGGGCGGGTTCTCGATTGCATCGAAAAACTTCCGCTCCATATCAGTATCGTAATGGCGGTTCTTCGCATCGGTGAGGAACCAACCGTGATGTTCTTTGCGCGACAGCATGTTGGCCTCCTTTCTGCAATCTTCCGGCCTCTCAACCACCAATATAGGCTATTGTTCCCAAAAATCAACAAGAATTTCAGTGGGTTAGCATACTGTTGAATGCACCAAATTGGTGCACAAGTGCATGATTTGGTTGAAAAATTTTCCCGAATCTCACGCCTTACCCCCAATCAATTACAGTAAAATTCCGCTGCATACGTAGGGGACGGTTTGGTCCCAATGGCAGCGCCGCGTCCGAAATTTCCGGGACTCCAACGGAAATAATTCAGGAATTAATTCCGGGACCAATACGACGCGAAAGGGTATCACCATGAGGAAGACGTTGTTGGCTCTCGCTCCCGTCGCGACTTTGGTCGTTTCAGCAGTCTCGCCCGCTTATGCTGGTCCGCGCTATGATTACGGCCCCGGCGGCAATCCGTGTATCCGCGCACTTATCCCGGAGCCGGCGGCTATCCGTACTGGTCGGGCTATGTCGATGCCCCGATTGGAGAGCCGATCCCGCCCTGCCACTGGATAACCCAGCGCTTCTGGGACGGGCATGGCTGGCGCGAGCGCCGCGTGCGCACCTGCGGATTTACTGCCCCTTAACCACGCTGGCGCACCATGGCCGCATGAAGAGTCGCGGTAATATGGCCGATATGATCGAGGGCCTGCGCAAAGAGCATGGCCTTCTAGCAGCCTTTTTGGAGGCAGCCGACAAACTCGATTGTCGTGCCTTCAACAGGCGGGTAGCGATGGCCAAACCCATCAATGTGGAAGCGCACCAGGCATCCGCCGCACCGGTCTCGCCCCAAGTCGCGCCTCTAAACCCGGCTGCTTCGCCCTTTAATATTCGACGCGCCAACCTGGCGCGGGCTTCTGAATAAGGCTCAAACTGATTTCGCAGCTTGCGGACTTTTTGTTCGGGAATGCCACCGAATTCCCCTTTACAAACTGTCGCCAAAAAATGCATTATATCGACAGTATATATCGGCAGAGGGGAAATTTGCCAATGAATACGGTTGTCCAATTACGCCCCTCACAGTCTGAAAAGTCGACAGTTCGCGGTGGTCGGGCAAAGAACGCCGAATATCGACAGCGCGAATACCTGACCGAACCAGAGATCGACAAACTGATGGCCTGTGCCGGCGAGGGTCGCAACCCAGTTCGCGATCGGCTGCTGATCCTCATGGCATTTCGGCATGCGCTACGGGTTAGCGAGCTGGTCGATATCCGTTGGCAACAAATCCACCTCGATACCGCGACTGTCGATATCCGCCGCGCCAAGAACGGCACGCCGGGCATTCATGGCTTGCAGGGTGACGAGCTACGCCTGTTGCGGGCGCTCCGGCGCGAGCATCCACACGCCGACTTCGTGTTCCTCTCGGAACGTAAGGGGCCTCTCTCCGTAGACGGCGCCCAGAAGCTGATAGAGCGGCTTGGCGAGGCCGCTGAACTGCCATTCCCGATACATGCTCACATGCTGCGCCATGCCGCCGGCTACGCCCTGGCGGCCCGTGGAGTGGATACCAGGACACTGCAGGCCTTTATGGGCCATCGCTCAATCGCGAACACCGTCATTTACACTGCGGTAGCCGACAAGCGCATCCGAAACATCTGGGGCAAATGACGGCTTGGCAGAAGAGAATTTTCTGATGGGATTCGGCTACTTAGATTTTCGCAGCTGTGCGAACCACTCTGTCGCCACCAGCGCGCCGAAGATGCCGGCGCCCGTCAGGGCCGACGCCCGAATGTCTAGACGGGAGAGACCAAAAAGATAATGGGCAACGAACCCCAACGTGAGCGCGATCATCGACGCCACGCAGATGGCAACCAGAAAGTCTAGGATCTTGAGAAGGATCATCGCCCGACTATGCGCCCCGGATAGCCCGTTTGCCAGACCGTTACTCAGTCGGGTTCGGTTCAAGGACTTTTGGGAGTAAAGCAATGCGCTCTTTTCATATCCTGCTTATTGCGATGCTCGTTTTCTCGCTCTCGGGTGCTGGCCTGATCGGTCATTTTCTCCGCCATTCGAAGAAACGGCCACGTTGATGAGGCGGCCCTATTGTTGCTTTTTAGCAAGAACCAAATCCACAAGCTTAGCGATCCGCTCCTCTGACGAAAGCCGGCTAAAGGCCCGGTCTTTGGCGCACTCAACTGTCTTTAGGTTCTGAGCCGCCGTGATGCGGTCTGGCGATGGCGGATTATATCTAGGTCGCTTGTGATCATAGGTGGCTTTAGTCCGACAGGGGCCGTCCGGTCTGCTGCGTTTGCTCATATCGTTGTCCTCCCGCGCACGGGCCGGGTCGCGCGGGCGTTTTAGGGGTTTTGTCGGTCATTTATCCTCATCCTGCCAAAGCTCGTTAGCCGAAGTCCGCCCGAGATTTCCTCTATATACCCTAGCTCGATTAGCTTGGCTTTGTGCTCTTTTGGCATGCGGTGCATCAATCCCTTAGCGCCGTCTCGCAACGAGACGAACTCTTCGCGGGTTAATGATGGTGGCGCAGACAAATTTTGTGCCATCCTGCAAATATGCGCCTACGGCGGTCAGGATCAAGTCGGATTCGACTGCCTTACTCTAAAGAGCCCACTACCCGCCGCCGTCCGACATGGACGCCGCGGCAGGATCGGCGTAGGCTTGGACCGCGACGCAAGTCGCACTTCAACTGGATCAACTGGCCCCGCCACCGCTTCGGCGGGGCTTTTTGCCGCTGGGAATCCGACGAGCCGCATTCGACTTTTCCCACGGCCGCCCATTCTGCAGCAAGATGGGAGGCTGCGCGGTCTCGACGGCCTCCCCTGGGCGACGGGGCCGCGCTTCGCTTTCATCGGCATCGAGTTAAACTTGCGCCGCGTGGCGAGATCGGTCTGCGATGCAAGTCGCTTTCTCCAGACTGGCCCCGCCGCCCCGTGCGCGGGGCCTTTCTTTGCCGCTCCGGCTCTAGGGTTCCTTTAGGAGTTTTTCGAGGTCTGCCGACTTCTTGCACCAAGAGGTCACGCCTTCCTTTTTCAGTTGCGTCATAATATCGGTCGCTATGAACAGCACGGATGCAAAATCCTCCTTGTCGTTGATATCGATTGGCACTCCCATTCGCTGGGCCTTGGCGACGGCGAGGTCGATTTGGCCCTTCTTGTTACAGCGCATCTCGCTCACCTGCGCACTTGCGATCATAGCTATTGCAAGACCGTAGGGCGTGTATTCGTGCGTCTTCTCGTCGATCAGATCTCGGGCGAGCGTGGGTACCGACTGCAGCATCACCGCGACCAACAACATCAGCTTCTTCATGTTTCAAATTCCCCCCGCCGATGATGACCGCTCCTGCGCGGCGTCGTACTCGTCGGCGAGAAGTTAACACGCATTCACACTTGACCCGCACATTTGCCCGCCCATGCGCGCAATTCCGGCGGCACCCCTGGTAGCACCCACGTCGGAATAACGAACGGGTGACGTCCTGGACGTCCTGGAGCGCGGCGTCGTAACCGCGATCCCGCGCCGATGAGGCGGCGCTTAGCTCGCTCGCTAGGGGCGTATGACCTCGGCCGGTTTCTCTCTGCAGGAGACCTCAATATCCTTGCCAAAGCGGATCTTCGTTGAGTGACTGTCGAACCGCTTCACCTCGCAGACCTGGTCCAGATTGATGAAGAACTTTTCGCCGTTTTCCCCTGTCACTTCCTTGAACTGAGCCATTCAGCTTCTCCTCGTTGCGAATCGGGGAAGCTTAGGCGGGACTCTGCGGTGGCGGCGAGTGTCGTCATCATCACGCTGTCGTGGGGTCATCCGGGACCTGATCGAGGGTATCGGCAAGGCCGGCGCTTCGTTCCAGTCGCTGGGTGATCCTTTGTGGAATACTACCAGCAGCCAAGGGCGGCTTCTCTCAACGCTCTTGGCTGCCATCGCCGAGTTCGGAGCGCGATCTGATCCGCGAACGCACCGGTGACGGCCGCAAGCGCGCCCAGGCGGCAGGCGTTAAGTTTGGACGGAACCGAAGCTGTCCGAGTATCAACGCCAGGAAGCGATCAAGCGCCGCGCCGCCGGCGAGACCTTGGCCGAGATCGCCAAGAGCTACGCCGTGGACATCAGCATGATCTCGCGGCTGGCTCCAGGCTTCCGCGCCCCTTTCGACGCCGCCGCCGTATGAAGTACGGCCGACGTGTGAAGCCGGCGCCGCTCTAATTTGACTCTTTGCGGCGCTTCCTGATCGGCCTATTTTGCCGCTGCTACCCAAAATTGACTTGCCCCGCCACCCCTCGGCGGGGCTTTTTGTTGCCGCGCGACGCAGGTGATGCGCGTGCTCGAGAGGATCGACGGCGGCCCTTTCGATCTGGCCGCGTGAAACGCCGTCCGCGGGGGAAACCGGCATAGACGGCACGGCTCGATCGGCGTACGCTCGGTCTGCGACGCAAGTCGCGACAGACTCATGCAAATGGAACTTGCCCCGTCACTCCCCTGCGGCGGGGCTTTTGTTTGCCGCCAGTTATTCAGGCGGCCGAAGTCCCGGCGACGTAAGCCATTCGTTCATATGGGAGGCGGTTTTGAGTTGCCTGATCTTCCTCAGCAGGCAGTCCCTTTTGGGACCGTGCGGGAGATCGGCGACTTCTGCTTCGAGCTGCGCCTTTTCGGCTGCAATCTGATCTTCAAATGAATGCGGAACGGATCGACGGCGATGCTGCATGACACAACCTCTTGCATACGGGTCCTAACCGTAGGTTTTTGCAGTTCCGATCCTAATATGCAGATGCCCGGCCGTCAGTTCCCTCGTGAACGAAATTCAGAAATTCGCCGCCGGCAGCCAAGACAACCTTCATCGTTGTTTGTGTGCACTTGTGCACGTCTGTAATGATCGAACCTTATTGCCACGCGCCCGCTTAATGGTGGGAGGTGAAGCTACGGCGATGAGAATCGTAGCCATCGTCTTTGCCGTCGCTGGCGTTGTCTGCTGGCTCTGGCCCGGTGCCATTGGCGGTTTGCTATTCCGTGCCTTGCCCGTCAGCGCGCGCGAAAGCGCAATTATCGGCGCCCTATTTTTCGCTGGAGCTGCAATCCTATGGTTCATCCGCCGACCGTCGAATGACGGAGGGCTTTGATGTGCGGCGCGGGTGGTTATACGGCCCGCAGCCCTGATTTCAGTTCGAGCAACGCCCTATCCAAGACGCGCTTGCGATCGTCTGAGCCATCGCTCGATCGCGAATACCGTTGTCTACACGGCGGTGGCCGACAAGCGGATCAGGAATATCTGGGGGGAAGTGAGCATCTAGGAGCCCCTACAAGGGCGGTGCCTAGGCCGCAGAGCGCAACGCCGGCGTCGCCAAAGAGGCGGCTCGCATTTCCGCCCTCGCTTTCAGCCGATCTCCGTTGCAGCCAGTAAGCGCGAGCGCCGTCAACAGCACAATCGCGATTATCCCTTTGCTCAATTGATTTCCCCCCAGCGGCGACTGGCTCAGACTTTGCGAGGAGCCTACGACCGGAAGCTGACACGGGCCTTACGCAAGGAAGCCCCTGGGCAGCTCTGCGGCCGCTGTGATTACAAGAAATTGCAAAGAACAGAAAAGCATTATAAAGAATAGAAATCTCCATCTAACGGATCTATAACTTATTAGTTCTATATTCACCTTGCTAATACTGTAATTTCAGATAGAATATTCTCCTGTGGCGAGTGCTGAGTGATTTGGCACGAGCCGCTCTGATCGAGAGTGAAACCATGAAGACCGAGCGCGTGGCGTTCGACACCCAACTGATCGTGAAGGCGCCGAGATGCTTTACGGACGCCCTGGACCGAGCTGCGAGCAAGAACCTTGAGTCCAAGTCCGCTTACGTCAGAGCGGCCATCGTCGCTCGCATGAAGAGTGACGGCATTGAGATTGTTGCGGGGGCGGCCTAATGGCGCCCGCGTCTGCACATACCGCCACCACTGAGCCCGAGGCGGCGAAAGCGCGCCCTGTGGGCTTCCACGTGTACGCGGAGCTCAAAATCGAATTTCCTCTACCCGTCTTGCCGGGCAAGCAAGTACCCGTGCTGCTGTTGATTGCCGTCCGGGCGGCCTGTTCCGGGAGACAGTTTCTCTCGGCTGTTCTGGGAAGCAGTCTCTCCTCCCAGCCGCTCCGGGGTGCCGTGTTGATGCCGAATTACTGAAATCGTCCGAGGTGTCGAGAGCCTCCGATTCCGAAGTCTCATGCACTGCAAATCCCAAACACTTTTCACAAGGAATTTTGATGTCTGACTATTTTTCCAAGCCGTGGAGATAGGCCGTTGCCCCAAAACCCGAATATGCCCTGGAAGCCGCCTGGCGAGTGGTACGTCGTCTTAGAGGGCGTGCCGAAGAACCCGCCGGGTTGGTATGAGCGACAGCCTGGCGAGGACGCGATCGTGTACATGTTTCGGATTTTTCCACTGGCGAGGCTGAATTGAGCGCCGTCACCAAACGGAAAGGCCCTGGCCGCCCGACTCGATACTCCCTCGAGGCCGGGCTTGAAATTTGCCGGCGCATGGAGCAGGGCGAAAGCCTCCGGCGCATTTGCGCCACCCCTGGCATGCCCGGCAGAACCACTGTGATGCGGTGGCTCGAAGCGCAGCCTGAATTTCGCGAGAGTTATGCCCGAGCGCGTGAACGCCTCGTCGAGTTTTGGGCCGACGAGATTTTAGACATCGCGGACGACGGCCAGAATGATTTTGTCGAGAGGGAAGGCCGCGAGGTGTTGAACGCCGAGAATATCAACCGCTCGCGGCTGCGCGTCGATTCGCGAAAGTGGCTCATGTCGAAATTACTCCCCAAGAAATACGGCGATCGCGTCACAACCGAAGTGGTCGGCGATCCCGACAATCCTGCCCCCAGGCATCAGGTCGATCGTCACCTTTGTCGAGGCCAAGGATGGAAAGCGTGCATGAATCCCCTCGAAAACCAATCCTCTCCCCCGCGTCCGCCAGGCGCTGCGCAGGGCAACCCACTCGCCAGGCTAGCGGCTCCGCTGACGGGCTGGGCGTCGCTACGTCGAAGCGACGATTCTGAGTCACTTCTGATGTTCATGGAAGCCCATCGGCGCTGAGACCATCAGGCGAACATGTCGGCACCGGCGGGGGTGAACTTCACGTAGGTCCCGCTCTCATGCCGCCACAGCCAGCCCTGGGAGATCGCGCGCGCGAGCGCGGCGCGGTACTGGTCCGGCGTTGCGCCAGCTTCGAGGAACGCGCCATTGACCAGCTCGATATAGATGCGGCCATCCTGGACGGCCTCGGTCCCGTTGGCGATCTCGACCAGCTTGCGGGCGGCGACGTCAGGGTCGGCGAACTGGCTTGGCTCGACGAACTTCATAAGCTTGCCGCCGAGCAGCCGCCTCCAATCAGGTGGCACGCCCTTGGCGACTTGCGAAGAAGCCATAGACAACGAGGACGATAACTGCGCCGACAACGCCACCAACGAAGCCAGCCGAATTTGTGGGCCCATACCACCCGACAGCTTGCCCAAGGTAAGTTGCAACGAACGCGCCTACGATTCCCAAGATTGCCGTAAGAATGAAGCCTGACGGCTCATGTTTGTCGCCAGGCATAAGGAACTTGGCAACCACTCCAACGATAAAGCCAATGAGGATTGTCCAAAGGATGTGCATCGCAACTGCTCCTTTCTTGGGTCAGGCGCGCAGCAATGATAGCAGGTCTCGGGACGATTCTCGGCATCTTTTTTGATGCCCGTCTTTGCTCTCAGCCCCGCCACTCCGCAAGCCTGACAGGTAAATCGCGGCCCCAGATTTGAAAGCTCTAGATCAAAGTAGGGTCCCAGGCCTGTCTGAAAAACGTCATTTTCCTGTCATGAACCCTCTCCAGGTCTGACGACTTGAATAAGCGGATGGGGAGTGCCACTTGGGCACGATGATGGAACACACTGGGATAGCCGTGTCGCCGCGCGACCGCTTCTTGCAGGCGGCTGAAAAGGAAATGGCGAAATTCGAGCGCCAGGAAATCGAGTTCCGCAAAAGGGACCGGGAGGAGCGCGCGGCGGAGTTACGGATACCTCTGCGAAATGATAGCCATCTCACTGACCTTCTCTTTCTGCGACCGGCTCGCGCAGCCGCCTTATGAAGGGGAACCTCTAACGACACGAAGAGTTAGCGATATGGTGACGACCCCAGCCCCCGGTCGCCACCAGATTTGTGGAAATGACGGCCTCAGTTCGCCCCCCGCACTGAGGCCGTTTTCCTTTCCCAATCAAAATCCGGCCTTACGTCTGCGCCCTTGGTTCCGCAAGCTGAACAGGTGAACTGAGCTTCGAGTTCGGACAGGCGGAACGTCATCCGGCCATCGGTCGCCGCTGATCGCAGTCCAATGCGAGCAGTGATAGTCGGAGCAATAGATCAGCAGCCCGCGAACGCCAGAGGCGCGCATCTCGGCGAAGGTGATTTTCTGCCGCCGTGCGGCGGGCATGCGCCATGATTGCGCTGATTAGGGGCAAGAGGGAAGCCGCTAGGAATTGGGTCTGCCCAATGGTCTCGACGCTATTGATCTCGCGCGGGGCCTTCCCTTCCAGCTTGTAATCCTACTCGGATAATCTCCAAGCCGCGCGACAGAGGAACCACAACAGGCAGGCAACCGCCGCAAGAAACACTACGGTTTTCCAAGCCTCAGGATCGGTGAGCTTGCCGGTCACGATCGCCGCCAAGACCGTGACCGCTGCCAACCCGCACATCAAGGCTATCGCTAGGCTGATCAGGCAAACCACGATCCAGAGAAGACGAACCATTTGCGGTCTTCACGGTGTTTATAAGGCATTAACGATTATGACGGACAGCCGTCGCTGTGACCATACAGCGACGGCTTTTTGCCGCGTAATCGCCGCCAGATCGACTGACGAATCACGTTCGTTCCATCGTTCTTTTTGGTCTGAGGGAGATATTGAAGTGGCTATGGGGACGGTGAAGTGGTTCAACGCGACGAAGGGGTATGGCTTCATCAAGCCAGACGGACACGGGCCGAACATCTTCGTCCACATCTCGGCCGTTGAAAAAGCGGGGTATATCGGTCTCGCTGACGGCGCCAGATCAGCTACGAGCTTGTGACGACGCGGAACGGCAAGGCGGCGGCCGAAAATCTGCGCATCGGTTGACTGCCCGCTCGATGACCCTTCGAAGTACCGTGTTTGAGGCGGACGTAACTCGCTGCGTCGGGTGTGCCAGGAAGGCTGAGCTTATGCTCAGCATCACGAGCTCCAAAGACGCGCGAACGCTTCGCATATATCGCTGCGAATGTGGGAAGCTGACTTCAGCCGTAAACCACCGCCCAAAACAGCAGTGATCGCGCCAACACCTGACTATCGATGCGCCGGCAACGCCTACGTATGCGACGCCGGGCGCGGGTCTTCACGAGTGTCCGCACTGCTACGCGCAGCTTCGATCTGAGCTCGCCATTGCCACCCTCCGGTTGGACACCCAGCTTTATGTCGAGATTGAACGATTCCGGTAGTGTATGGCGGCAACAGGGCGGGACTTTTCGCTTTGGTTCCGAAGAAGGAACCCTTTTGTCACGCGGCACTAACTGCACCCCGAGATAAACCGGCGGTGTTGCAGCCGCCCATATTCTCCGAATCGCCCATCGCTGCCATCATTGACCCATTGTTCACTTCACCGGAGCGCTGGCTGGGCTCGGCACACTTCGCAAAATGGGGCGCCTGCAAGAGAGATAGGCCAATTGTGAGCGAAATCCTCAAGTTCCCCGATAATGTCTTGAGAATGTCAAAAAATAAAACGCCTGAGGGACGAACTGCCAGAGCTGTCTCTGGAACGAAAGACGGGACGGTGGCCAAGACGCCAAGTCGGCCCATTCCTGTGATGACGGGAGTTCAGTGGAGCGAATTCATCAGGCTGCTCAGGCCAGACGAGCAGCAGGCATTTATGGCCGACGTGTGGAAGCTTATAAATCGTTATTGCCAGCGCATTGGCGGCGAATGACACTAAAGCGAGCGCCGCGCCTTACGTTGGGCGCATAGCGGCTGTCAAAAAGGGACAGCTTGAGCACTACGATGGCTCTTTAGCGTGACCTCGACGAGCTTACCCAACGTCTCGATCTGAAACGGCTTTTGCAACGCCGGCCGATCGCGATACTCATCCGGCAGGCTGGAATTGTTGTAACCCGTAGCAAAAATGAACGGACGATTGCGCGCTTTGATCGCATTTGCGACAGGAAAAACCGGCTCGCCGTGGAGGTTGATATCCATAATGGCTATGTCGAATTCAGTGCGTTGTACGAGCCCAAGCGCCTCTTCAACTCGACCCGCCTCACCGGCGACGCGATAGCCCAGCTCGTGCAGCATGTCGGCGACCATCATCCTGATCATGACCTCGTCCTCGACGAGAAATACATAACAGCCCTTCGGCATTCGTGTAGGCATAACAGTATTTTGCCCCTGTGTGATTCCAGAGCATATGCGGAGCGGCGAGCGCCACAAAGTGTCTGGGAGGTGAATCCCGCGTCTTTCGCTGAGCTGTCGCCGGGCGTGGCAAGTGGATAATCGGTGCCTAGCTGCCGCTCAGGGCCCGGTCATCGATCTCACGCTCACAGCACATGCCCGACAATACAACCA
>CAVRMY010000038.1:0-28936 GCA_963721935.1 uncultured Alphaproteobacteria bacterium | reverse complement strand
ATGAAATTTCATGACGACGCCACGCAAATCTCTCAAATCAAAAGATAACACTCTCGCTTGCGGCGCATAGACAAAAAACAATTCTCCCCCGAACCTATGAACAGGCTTGCACAGCCGCAAAATCAGGTCGGCATCAATTCCCCACGAACGGCCCAAGCGTCTCCCCGATGTCGTGGCAGATCACCAGATCGGCGATTTCATCCTGTTCGGTCGGCTCATTGTTGATAATCACCAATCGGGCGCCTGAGTTCTTGGCAATTAAAGGAAATCCGGCGGCTGGCCAGACCACGAGCGACGACCCGATGGCAATAAACAAATCGCATTGCCGGGCAATTTCAGTGGCGCGGCGCATGGCTTCCTCCGGCATCGCCTGTCCGAAGGAAATCGTGGCCGTGTTTCACCGGTTCGTCGCAGACGGTGCAGTCAGGCGCGTTGCCGGAGGTATCGAAGCGCTGTTTGACCCAGGACAGGTCATAGGCCTGGCCGCATCATCCGAGGCAGCGCGCGTAAGTCGTGTTGCCGTGGAGTTCGATGACATGCTCTTCCGCAAATCCTGAAGCTTGATGCAAATTATCAATGTTCTGGGTGACGACAGCGGGAATCTTGCCGGCCCTGTACAACGAGGCGAGCGCGCGGTGGCCGCGTCCTGGCGTCGCGGCCGTGAAGGTCTGCTCCATGGCAAAACGCCGCCGCCACGCTTCGTTGCGGGCGTCCGCACTTGCAACAAATTCATCGAAGGGTATCGGCCGGTTGCGGCTCCACAATCCGCCCGGCGAGCGGAAGTCGGGAATACCGCACTCGGTTGAAATTCCGGCGCCGGTAAATGGGACAATAATGGAAGCTGCGATCAAGTCGCCGAGCCGCTCCACACCGCTGCGAACGTCCGAGGCAATCACGTGCGAAATGTCCGTGGCTTCGACCGTCACCATTACAGCACGTCCGGCCGGATTTCCATTTCGATGACGCGCCGAAACTCTTATCCACAATCACAATCGGGCAAAGGCGCATCCAATTCGTGCCCCAATCGCGGACGCCAATGAACAACGGCACGACTTAAAAAGGGATCGGGCGATCGAAGAAGACGACGACCTCCGCCGAACACGAGAGCGCGAGGAGATAGCTGCGCGTGGCGATTTTCAAAGCAACGCAGCGACGGTTCGAACGCGAGCGAAGAATATGACGCTTGCAAAGTGCCGCGTCGGAAGCGCTTTCGCGCTCGAACGAGCGCCATCGCTGATTTGGACAGTATCTGCGGCCACGGGCGATTGTATGGTGCGAAATCTCGAGCAATCAGTCGCGAAGAAGGCCGCGTCAGACCCGCGTCGAAAAAAAGCCCGGAAACGAGTTCCGGGCTTTTGGATTCAGCTTCCTCGATTCTTACCAGTAGTGGCGGTGCCAGTAACGGTGGCGCCCATACGGGCCGTCGTAATAAGCATAACCGGGACCATAATACGCCGGCCCGTAATAGGTGGGACCGTATCCGTAATAGCCGTAGCCCGGCCCGTAATAGCCGTAAGCGCCGGCCGCACCCGCAGCAATCGCGCCTGCCGCTAGACCGAAAGCCAGGCCCGGGCCTATTCCGCGCGCCTGCGCCGGCGCTGATACGACGGTCGCTCCGACTGTCGCAATCGTCGCCAGAATTGCTAGCGTTCTTTTCATTTTCTCTCTCCTCCTTCCAATGCCTGTTCGATAACGCCGGGCTGTTTTGTTGGTTGCAGAGGGAACTCCGCTACCAGGTGAACGATTCCATCACGTCGAAGGAACCGGTTGATGGTCAATCGAGCTCATCGCGAAAGCTTTGCGAGTTCATCAGGGAACCAAATCGACCAATCGAAATTCGTGCCCGCGCTTGCGCCATTCGCGGCGCGAACCAAAGCGCGCTTGAAAAAACGCGCAAAAAAAGAAGGAGCGGCTCTCTTGCGAGCCGCCCCTTCGGCGCATCGTTTGATGCCTCGCCGCGCTTTTACGGACAGGGGTGTCGCAGCCCATCAAATCCGAGATAAGTGCCGGACGCCGGATCGTAGGACCGATAGCGCTGCGCGCAATAGGAAGCGTCTCCGGCGACGTTCTGACCCACGACGACAGAATTGTCTGTGTCATAGTAATCGCCGTCAGAATAGGCGTAATCGCCGCCAGAATAAGCGTAACTGTCGCCGTAATAAGGATCGTAGTAGCCATCGGAGTAGACGCCATAACCCAGCGCGCTACCAGCAGCCAGGCCTGCTACGAAGCCGGCGCCTGCGCCCCAGCCGCGACCACCGTCACCGCGGAAGCCACCTTCACGGTACCCGCCTTGCGCATATTGCGCTCCACCTCGGCCGGCAAAGTTGCCACTTCGTGCGGCTACATTCGCTGCGCCCAAATTGGCTTGCGCGCCGCGGAAGTTTGCCTGCGCTCCGACCGCGGCAGGCCCGCCTGCTCGCACGCCGCCGTAGTTTCCGCCGCCAACGTGCATGCCGCCTGCTGCACGCATGCCGCCACTACCGCCACCGCCGCGCACGTGTTGCGCCAGCGCGGGAGTTGCGACCGCCAGCGAAAGCGACAGGGCCGTCGCCGCTAGAATTCCGAGTTTGGACATTTGTTTCTCCATGCGAAAAGATATGAGGACAAACATCGCTGCCGAACGATCGTTCCGGTCCAGCATTCTCAAAGTTGCTCGGCTTCGGCTCGCCCGCGGGAACAACTCAGTGAACTATCGACAGAATGACGGCGAGCACGACGGCGCCGATCAGCCCCGCGAGAAAAATGGCGCGGCGAGCCGGCGTCCTGAGGATGATCTCGCCGCGCCCCGCGCCTTTTCAGCAGGATAAGGTTTTTCATCCATCACACACCTCAACAGGTAAGAACTCCAAAGACCGTATGGTTCCGCCCGAATTCGACGCCCAACCTCGGTGGCGATATGATGCCTTTGCTGCTATTGAGTTCCGGGACAAAGCTGACGGCAAATTCCTTCGATCCTCTCACGGAGTAGATGAAGCATGCGATATCTTCATACGATGCTGCGCGTACGCAATCTCGACACCGCGCTCAAATTTTACCAGGACGCGTTGGGGTTGAAGGAGGTTCGACGCGTCGACAATGACAAGGGAAAATTCACGCTGGTGTTTCTGTGTGCCCCCGAGGACGTAGAACTTCTGAAAGCATCCAGGGGACGCGGCGCGCCGCTGGTGGAACTCACTTACAATTGGGAGGAAGAAAAATATGGCGAGGACCGCTATTTCGGTCACCTCGCCTATGAGGTCGACGATATCTACGCAACCTGCGAACGCTTGATGAAGCTAGGCGTCACCATCAACCGGCCACCGCGCGACGGGCAAATGGCTTTCGTTCGCTCGCCCGATCTGCATTCGATCGAACTCCTGCAAAAGGGCGATGCAAAGCCCCCGGCGGAGCCGTGGACCTCGATGCCGAACACGGGTCATTGGTAAAGGTCGTTCGGAACCCTGCTGCCCGACCCGCGTTGTCGAATCCTTAGAGGAATTCAAAGGAGGTTCTAATGGGACGCGGAATTCTGCTCTGGCTTTTGGGTGTGCCGATCCCGGTCATCATCCTGCTGTGGTTGTTCTTTGGCCGCTGAAGACCGACCGTCAATGCATCGGTGCAGATCAGGCTGTCGCCGACCGCGAGGCCTGATTTTTTTGGCATCAGATTTCCGCATATCTCGATTGTGAAATATCCGAAGCCACAAGACGCCTGCTTTTTTCCGGAAATTGAGATATCACCGCGCGGGTCAAACGTGCGGAGCAGGTATCTTGTCGGACAACGCGCAGGGCAACATCACGATTTGGGGTCGGCCGAATTCGGTCAATGTTCAGAAGGTGCTTTGGTGTCTGCATGAACTTGATCTCGCCTATGAGCGGATCGATGCCGGCATGGCATTCGGCAAGAACCGTGAACCCGGATATCTCGCAATGAATCCCAACGGTCGCGTACCCACCCTCGTGGATGGCGATTTCGTGCTATGGGAATCGAATTCGATCATGCGCTATCTTGTCCGCGCTTACATGCCGCAGTCCCCGCTCTATCCGCGCCCGCCAAGGGTGCGCTCAGGCGTCGACCGCTGGCTCGACTGGACGCTCTCGACACTGCAACCGGTCGATCGACCCGTGTTCTGGGCACTTGTCCGAACACCGGTCGAACAGCGGGACATGGCCGCGATCCAGAAGGACGCCGACGCCGAAGCCGCGCAGTGGCAGATCGTCGATGAGCAATTGGCAACGCGGCGCTTCATCGAAGGCGAGGAGTTCACGCTGGCGGATATCGCGCTTGGCGCTTATGCCCGGCGCTGGTTCGGTGTTGAAGGCATCAGCAAGCCACGGTTCAAAAACCTTGAGCGATGGTTCGCCCAGTTCGCCAGCCGACCGGCGTTTGTGAAGATCGTCGCACCGCCGATGTCGTGAGGGCTTTTGTCAGCCGGAAGCACGGACTCGCTGGGCTTCACTTGACGAACTTGACGCCGAATGTTTTGCCGCGTCGCCAGATCACCTTGCAGGTAAGCCCCGTTCTTGCGTCGCGCGAAAATGCGAGCCGCACCATGCCCGCCAGCACGCTTGCATCGGCGACCGTGATTTTCGCGCCCGAAGAAGACATATCGTGCACCACGCACCGACGCGCCGCGAAGCCGCCTTCGAGGGTGACCCACGCGGCCTGCTGCACCGACTTGCGCGCCTCGCGTTTCCTGGCAGGGGGCATTTCTTAACCCGGGAAAGAATCTTGCAAGGTATCTTGCTAACCGACTGGAGCTTTAAAAACCGTTGCAATCCGCGAGCTCGACTGGCACGCCGCCGCAAGATGGCTTTTTTTGCCGCTAAAAGCCGGCGTCCACGCGGCTTGCCCGGGCGCGCAAACGCCACTATACGTTCGCCCGCCACTTCCAAGACTGCCGCAAACGGTCCTGAGGTGGCAGGGCACGTCGCTGCCTCAAGGCCCTGATTTGCCTGTTAAATTTGTTTCGAGTTAAGGTAAGGCGGCGACGCCTCGATCAAGTCGGTCGTGGCGAAGCAGTTGTATAGCTCCCTTCGTCTATCGGTTAGGACGCCACCCTTTCACGGTGGAGAGAGCGGTTCGATTCCGCTAGGGAGCGCCAGCCCTGCTCTCTTCACTTTGTTTTCCTTTCCGTATCTGCGATTTTCCCCAAATTCTCTAAGGCGTTTTGGGGAGATTTGTTCGCCTTATGATCGTTCAACCTTTCAACGGCACGACGCCCGCCCCTCTTGCGATCAGCCTCGCGCGTGTAATTCTCAGCCTGTGCCAGCGTCGTATGTCCGAGAGCGGCCATGATGTCATGCGCCGACGCATTAGCGTCAGCCAGTTGCCGCCCCATCGTCTTGCGGAGGCCGTGCGGCCTGCAATCTAAAGGAAGCCCGGCTGCCCTGATGGCGTCGCGCATGAAGCCGCTGAAGCCCGCTACCGTGAAGGGCTTGCCAAACTCGGTATTCAAAATCGTGACGTGCGACTTCTCGGTTGCATCTAGCGCGTCCCTGAGCCCCGGCTGCATCAGTCCATAGACCGCAACGCCGGTCTTGCTTCGCGTGTACTCGATCCGCTCGCCGTCAAACTGCGCCCATGTGATGCCGTGAACATCAACCCTCGCGGCTCCGACATGCAACATCAGAGCATAGGCCGTGCGCTGTTTCGTCCCAAGCGGCCATCTTTTCTCGAACGTTGCCAGTTCTGCATCGGTCCAGGCCCTGATCTCTTTCGTCTTGGATCGCTTGATGCCTTGCGACGGGTCCTGTGTCAGCCAACCAAGATCAATCGCATGCCGGATTAGGATGCGCAGCTTCTTCAGCGTATCAAGCGCAGCCGCCGGCCGATCGGCGTACGGCGCCAGCACCTTGGAAATAATTCGTTCCCGCGTCAGACCTGAAACGGTTCGATGACCATGGTCGATACGAATGCGATTTAACCGGCTCATGTAGCCGAGCTTTGAGGTCTCGCGGAGCTGCACGTATCCCGCGCTCCGCAGGTAGGAGGCAATCAGGGCGCCGAGGGTCCCCGGCGCATCCCTCTTGATGGATCGCGGTTGCTCGCCCTCTATTGCAGCAAGATAGGCGGCCCGGAATTCTTCTGACGAGGGATCGTCCGGCAGGCGAATGCGCGGACCTTTTCCGATGCGGAAAGAATAATAGTTCTTCCCCCGAACGAGGTTCCTCTCGACATTCGGAAGCATCTTCCGGGGCATTCAGTCTTCCCAGGTCTCGTCAGTATTTCCAACGGTCGGGAGATGATCGACGGCGGTATCGAGTGCGCGAACATCCCATGCAAAGCGCTTGCCGGTAAGCTGCTTCGGCCTCGGCATCCTGCCATCATTCACCATCAGGTCGAAGGTGGTCGGCGAGAGGTTGACGTAGGCTGCGGCGGCCTCGCGGTTGATGAGGCGAGGCGCCAGGGTCGGTGGAAGGGCTACTTGGCTGGTCATTTAGACTTCCTGTTGGAGCGCTCGGCCCTGCCAAGGCAACCTAAGCGCATCGTTGTCCGCATTTCGCGAAAACCGAGACGCTCCAACAGAAACTGGAAATCTGGATTTCGCTTAGACCCGCACTTGGCGACGGGGGAGAATTCATTCGTCGTCTTCTAGTGACGCTAGTTACTGTACCGTGGCGAGGATGGGACGTAAGCGCAAGAGATGCCGGGTGACATCGCACACGTCCTGCCTAATCACGACCCGAAACAAATCAGACAGGAGCATGATGAGGTGGATGGGCGTGATTATCAAATGGATTAGGAGGCCAACCCACACACACTAAACACGCACACGAACCCGTGACTGCTTCCGACACTTCCGAACACGGCGCAGTCGCAACACAAACAATCACGCATCCGACTCCACTACGCGCGCCAAGGAACGACGGAAACAATTCGGTGTGAACGCATCCTAATACCCAGGACCGCGGGCACCCTGTTCGCCAAACGCTGCGATGGCGTCCCGGCATTTCTGGATTTCTTCGCCATCGCCATGTCCCCGAAGAAACCCGCCAGCGGTCAACTGGCGCGTCGCATCTAGGCTACTACCTTGTCGAGTTTGAAAAAGAGAAAATCCGAGCGATGACCCGCCGGCGTGCTATGCACGCAGTTAGCCTTGGGCATGGTCACCGTCCATGTTCGGGGTTAGGCCCGGCTCCAGGTGCTTCCAACACCGAAGTTGGGGCCGCTTGATGTTCAAGCTTGAAAATGGTAAGACCAACTCATGGAAAAGGCAACACCAAAGATGCACGGTGGACCGCGCCCCGGCTCAGGTCGGAAGCCGACAGGCCGCGACCCCGCACACACCTTTCGGCTTTCGGTCGCGTTTGTAGCAACCCTCGACGCGTGGCGTGCCCGCCAACACGACAAGCCCTCCCGCTCCGAAGCCATCCGCCGCCTGGTCGAGCTCGGGCTAAGGGCGAAGGGGAAATGACGAAGCGTGATCCTGGTCCCAATCTGCCGGATGGCGTCCCCATCGATCAGGTCCGGCTTCGACCATTTATCAAGAGGGCGCTTGCGGCAGCGGGCCTTAAGACCCTAGGGGATGTTCGCAAGAGTTCGGACGCAGTGCTGCTGAGCATTCAAAATCTCGGGCAGGGCTCGCTCACGCGCCTACGAAATGTACTAGGTCGCCGCGATCGCATGACCCGCTAACTCGGGCCGGCGGATTGTCACCGGAGCAGAAGGCGAAGGGAAAATAAATGACGCCTCGGGGTCCCGAAATTCCCAACATCACGAGCGGCAATTCATGCAGCACTTAGAGGGCTCTGGCTGGGTGAAGGCATTCACAATTCGTTCGAGCCCCAAGGTCGTTGAAAAGCTGCTCACAAAGGGTTGGATTGAAAAGAACCTCATTGAAGGCCGGCTATGCTACCGCGTCACCGATCAGGGCCTCGCTGCGAAGAAGATGCGGGTCTGACGGTCACACGGTATTGCCCCTGACCTGCCAAGCCTCTCGGGCGGCTATCACGCGGTTGGTTTTCCAATTCCCCAACTCAGCACAAGGTGGCATCGTCCTGCGCGTTAGGTGGGGTATCCAACAGGGAGGACGACATGCACGAGGCTGAAATTGGCTGGATCGCGGCAATCATCATTGGTGGCCTTGCGGGTTGGCTCGCCGAAATGTTCATGAAGAGCGGGACCGGCATTCTTACCAATATCGTGCTCGGTATCGTCGGCGCTGCATTGGCCAATTTCCTATTAGGAATCTTTGGCGTCGCGCTCGGTGGGTGGCTGGGCTATCTCATTGCAGGCTTCATCGGAGCCTGTATTCTGATCTTTGCGTGGCGCGCAATTAAGGGACGCACTTAGTTCCATGTAGGGTGAAAGCGAGGCCGCGTCGGTTTTCGCGCGCCATAGTGAGCCGACGCTGTGAAGCCCCAATATCCAGCGGCTTCACTAACAGCTCGGTTGGCGCAACCATGGGCCGTGCCCGACGCCCGCCCTCGGAAAATCACCTTCGCCGAAATGCGCGCCGCCAACGTGCGCGGCCTGCTGATCTACTGCTCCGATTATCACTGCTCGCACTGGACGGCGATCTCGGGCGACCAGTAGCCAGATCACATCCGCCTGTCCGATCTGGAGCCTCGATTTACCTGCCAAGCTTGCGGCAGGCGTGAGTGGAGACTGCTGCGGAACTCTCGCTACTGCCATTTAACAAGTGTCATCGGCCAGGTGCCCAGGTGCTTGCGATCCTCTTTGTCCGTGATCATTATATTGGTGGGGTTGGACGGGTTTCGTCATGGCCACACGGATCCTCTTTTCGGTTCTGGTGATAATGTCAATCGCCGTGCCGGCGTTTGCGCAGACGCAGCCTACGCGACCGTCTGCCTATCCGACGCTGCCGACTTTTCCCTCGGCGTTTGCCACCCCTGCCTTGAGTCCCTGTTTCCCTAAGCACAGGGATTTCGAAGTCGCTGGGTCGCGCCGCTTCGGTTTTGGGCGATCACTGGAATTCTTTAATCCCGAGAGCCCTTGTTACTCTGGGACCATTTACCCGTCTTATTCCGCGGTAACTCCGTCCGAATTGCCAAGTAGTCCAAGAGCCAAGTCCGAGGGCTCTGAAAGCCTCAACGAGGATCAGGCGTTACTACGAATTGGAGCCAAGGGTTATCTGGACATCTCGGGATTGGAAAAGGACAAACGCGGAATTTGGCGAGCCAAGGCCATCGTGGATGATGGCCGACCCGTGGACGTCACTCTGGATTTAGAGGGCAATATTTATTCAGTACCGAGTAGTCGGCTCCGCATTCGAATTGAGCCTCCGCCTTCGAACAGATGACCCGCCGACCTGTGGCAAGCGCGGCGCCGACGTGAGGCGCGCGATTTCGACTGGGCAGTGCAGCAATTGTCAGCCAAGCGGAGGCGTGGCAAGCTGAAATGAATGGACGAAGGGGGACGTTGGGGGCAGAAGGTTTCGAACTGTGCCTGGCTATCCTTTTGGGAGCATCGGTCGGCTACGCTGTTCGTGCAGCCGTATCCAAGATTCGACGCGCCAAGGTTCAACAGCGACGCCGAGCTGAGCGGGCGCGGTTGTACGCTCTCGAGCAATCGGCCCAAGTGGTAGCCACGGAGCAATCAAGCCCCAACCTCTAGCGGCTTAACGCCCGCTCCCCGACGTTGCAGCAAGCCCGTTCTTTGTCGCATATAAGCCCCATGAGCACTCCTAGTGTCGCGCTGAGGGTCACAGCATGGATGTGCGTCGGCGCGCTTGCAGTTGCTTCCTGGACACCCGGTCAAGAGATGGTCAGGACTGGTTTCAACACCCGGCTTGAACATCTGGCAGCTTACCTGATCACCGGAATTGCTGTTATCTGCGCCTATCCCCGAAGACCCACCTGGACGATAGCGGCGATTCTTTGCACCTACGCTGGTGTTCTCGAACTTGGCCAATTGTACATCCCAGGCCGTCATGCTGCGTTGCTCGATTGGCTGGCCAGTTCCAGCGGGGTGTTCTTCGCTTGCCTGACTGTGTACCTTTTTCATAAGCGCCATCACATCATGTAGATCAACCATTGACTCGACCGAAACCCGTACAATGAAATGCTTTTCTCCTTGGAGATTGGCCGTGCTCGATGACGATGACCAAGTAAAGCAGATTCTGATAGGCTCGACCCTGATGATAATTTTCGCACTCGTACTGATCTATCTCCGCCAATAGCGCCGTCATTTCCGACAAAGCTTGCACCGCCTTCTTATGTTTGAATGGCGATACCACTTCTCGCACGCCCGCAAAAAATCACGCTTACTGAAATGCGCTCAAGCGGCGTGTGCTTGGTAATCTACTGCGGCGATTGTCATGGCTCGCACTGGACTGCGATCAGCGGCGCTAGAATTCTCACCATCTCGTCTTAATGATCGATGAGCCGCCGAGGACAGCGGGCTGGGGGGCGCATGGGAAAAGCCTTGCAGATCAGCATTGCCCTGTGGGGATCATTCTCTGTTTAGCGTTGGCAGCAGCGCAATGGCTGGACTACCTTTCTAAAACAGGGCGTATCCAATCAACCAAACCGTGGCCCAGACTAATCCTGCTAACCAGGCGACCGTCGCAACTCCAAGCAACACAAGCCATAGCCTGGCAGTCCATTTACGGACTGGTTTCCTGCCCGCCGCGTTTTCTCGATACGGTGTTTGGTCGCTCATGGCGTACCGCAAGCCTTTCTCGCAGTACTTTTAATAAGCTTCAAATTTTAAATGATGGTGCCGCGATGTAGCTCACATTTCGAGTGCGGCGTTACCAACGATTCACCTTCACAATTATGGTGCGCGTTGTTCATTGCGTGGTGGTCGTTGCAACGACATCGCAATAAAATGCGCGGTTGCGGTGGTTATGGCAATTAATGGCCGGATGACATGCGCCTGTCCGATCTGGAGCCGCGCTTTACATGCCAAGCCTGCGGTCGACGTGGCGCGGATGTGCGGCCGGATTGGCAGAGCGCTGAAGAGTATGCGTGACGGAGCTGGCGAAGGGATTACGTTATTCGACCATTTAAAAATAGCGAGCGCACCATGCTGTCACGTCTGGGTTACATGCTCATCGTCTTAGCGGCTCTTTGGGTCCGGCCCGCAAGCGCAGTCTTTTACACCTACACACAATGGGAGGCCCTACCCGAAGTTCAACGAGCATTCTACATGAGCGGCGCATACGACAGCTTAACGTCGTTCGCAGACACTCCGGAAGGAGCAAGGGGAGCCATGCACTATCAAACCTGCGTCGCCAAGTCCGGTATGACGAACAGCCAACTGGCAGCGAAGATCCTGAACTACGCAAAGGACAAGCCTGCGCTACACACAAAGCCGGCTACGCATGCGATGCTCGATTACTTGATCGCGGCCTGCGGTCTTCCCCCGAAGCCAGAACCGAAGTAACCGGAATTGACTGACAAGCGGCCGGCGCGGCGCGGATGTGCGGCCGTATTGGCAGAGTGTAGAGGAATATGCTTGAAGCGGGCTGCCAAGGACGCATTTGGCAACGCTAAGGACGCGAAATTTCAGGATACGAGAGGGCCTCGGGGCCTAGTTTGATGGAGCATCCAGCTGTAGCCTCGCCGTTAGGGCGGGGCTGAACAGTGATGGACCCAGTTGAGATTGCGATTTCGTTCGTCATTGGCTTTGCTAGCGGGTATGCCCTTCGCGCCGCAATATCCGCTGTAAGACGACGGAAAGCCTACCGGTGGCGCCAGGAGCGTGCCCGTAGAGCAGAAGTCGAGGCTGCGAGGTCGTTGGCACTGAGGGAAGTGCCGCTGTATACAGCGCTATCTCCCGACCGCGATGCGAGCCCGTGAGGTTCGTCCAGGAACGCCGGTTTGCTGATTCCGACGTTGCTGCCCGCAAGCTGGTCGAGATCGCCAACGGTATCGAGGCGGTTCAGGATGGTCGCATCTATATCGAGCTGGTCAACAGCGCCTTCCTCGACGCTGGCGCCACGCCTGACCAGTACCGCGCCGCTCTGGCCCGCGCGATCTCCAAAGGCTGGCTGTGGCGGCATGAAAGCGGGACCTACGTGAAGTTCACCCCCGCCGGTGCCGACACCTTCGCCTGATGGTCTCAGCGCCGATGGGCTTCCATGAACGTCAGAAGTGACTCAGCCACATCGTCGTCTTCGACGTAGCGACGCCGCAGCTCGTCAGCGGAGCCGCCAGCCTGGCGAGTGGGTTGCCCTGCGCAGCGCCTGGCGGACGCGGGGGAGAGGATTGGTCTTCAAGGGGATTCATGCACGCTTTCCATCCTTGGCCTCGACAAAGGTCAAGATGACCTCATGCCGGGGGGCAGGATTGTCGGGGTCGCCGACCACTTCGGTTGTGACGCGATCGCCGTATTTCTTGGGGAGTAATTTCGACATGAGCCACTTTCGCGAATCGACGCGCAGCCGCGAGCGGTTGATATTCTCGGCGTTCAACACCTCGCGGCCTTCCCTCTCGACAAAATCATTCTGGCCGTCGTCCGCGATGTCTAAAATCTCGTCGGCCCAAAACTCGACGAGGCGTTCGCGCGCACGAGCATAACTCTCGCGAAATTCAGGCTGCGCTTCGAGCCAACGCATCACAGTGGTTCTGCCGGGCATGCCAGGGGTGGCGCAAATGCGCCGGAGGCTTTCGCCCTGCTCCATGCGCCGGCAAATTTCAAGCCCGGCCTCGAGGGAGTATCGAGTCGGGCGGCCAGGGCCTTTCCGTTTGGTGACGGCGCTCAATTCAGCCTCGCCAGTGGAAAAATCCGAAACATGTACACGATCGCGTCCTCGCCAGGCTGTCGCTCATACCAACCCGGCGGGTTCTTCGGCACGCCCTCTAAGACGACGTACCACTCGGCAGGCGGCTTCCAGGGCATATTCAGGTTTTGGGGCATCAGGTCTCCTTCGGCTCGCAGCCGTCGAGTTTTAGTTGCCGAAGGGTCGCTTGTCTGATGTAGGCAGACACGCCCATTAGCTGGCTTTGTGCGGCATGTCGCACCGTGTCCGAAAAGGACTTCGGGCACCGTACAAGCAGGGCGTCGTCGTAAACACTCGCGCCCAGCGTCGATTGCGTGGTCATCGTGGCCCTCGTCAGGCTGAGCCCATGGCTCCGCCGTCGACTGGTTTTGTGGATTTCAGTGATTTGGCCTCAGCACGGCACTGCCCGGAGCAGCCGGAGAGAAGAACCGTTCTCCAGAACGGCCGGGAAAAACTGTTTCACAGCACAGGCCGCCCGGACGGCAATCAGACACGGGCCATTTGCTTCCCCACACTCGGCAAGACGAGCCGGCCGCAGCCGATCGATCAAATCGATATGGTTAGATTAGATATTTATGCGATTCGGTACAAAATGCAAGCAAGCAGTCTGCAAGCCCCGCGCCGGAGGCGGCGCTATATCCCAAATCATTGGCGCGAAATCACAAGATTGGATCGCCAGGTCCGCTAAGCACCGCGCGCAGTCTACTCTTGGCGGGTTTCGGGATGGACGATCGTGTCATAGACATTCTGGCTGCCCTCTGCGTAGCCTTGGTCGTCGCGGTCACGGCGTGGTTCGTTGCCCAATATGTTTTTGGCGCCTCCAGTCGAGACATTCGGATATCAGCCCTGACGGGTGCCGCCATCTTCGCCCTGCTAATGGCGCCAGTGTGGTTCGGAAAGAAGCCGAAATGACCCAAGTGTCCTAGTGGCTCGGGCTACTCCCATAAACGCAAAAGCGTGATTATTCCCGGTTGAGTGAATTGAGTATGCTACCCTGCCTTTTGGATTTGGATTACCCCCAGTGCCAAAGGGTAGAGCGGCCCTGGCGCGTGGTGCCAACTACCACCGCGACGGGGCCGTTTCTCTTACGCGCCAGCGGCCATTTCTGAGCCATGCGGTGCGCTCGAAATCGACAAACACGCGCGTAGGGCTGTGGACTGCCAAGACTTCGCCATTGACCCATCAAAAAACGGCCACCGCTGATTCAAATCTTGAATGTCTTCGAGTCGCCATTGAACAATCCTGCGTTTTTGAGTTGGACATTAGTGATGCTCATAAAACTAAACGATAAAGGCGTTCGCGTGTACATGGCCACCAACGGCGCTCAATACCGACACCGACGGGATTGGCAGAACCGAACGGGCAGCATTGCCAGTTACAGCCGCGACCGTTCGCATGCGTATGTAATTTGGAGCGGGACGCATTCCCCTGATCGCGTTTTGGTCGCCCTGATCGAACCTGCCGTCAAAGAGACGGATTAGCCCCAGAAGGCTCGCTCAGGGCCCTTTGTCACCCGACGGTCGGACGAACCACAGGATGGCGGCCGCAGCGAAAAATAGCGAGCCGATGATAGCGCTTTCGCGGGAGCTGACAGGCAAGGCATGGGATAGCAAACCGCCGATTTCACCGGGCAAGACCCAGCAGACAATGCCAGCAACCGCAAAAACAATGACTAGAATGATCCTCATCGGCATAGCTGCACCACCTTATTTCCATCCCACCTTTAGGCAGGCGCGCGGCAATAAGGTTCGATCTTGCTGCTTTGCGAAAACTCGCTGCCATAGCGTTGGCAAAAGTGCACGAGTGCACAGAGGCGGCGAATTTTGGTTCAAAAAGGAACTGACGGGCGGGCATCTGCATATTAGGATCGGAACTGCTGAACCCACGGTTAGGACCCGTAAGCACCGAGGTTGTGTCATGTTGCATCGCCGTCGATCCGTTCCGTATTCATTTGAAGATCAAATTCCAGCCGAGAAAGCGCAGTTAGAAGAGCAAGTCGCCGATCTCCCATATGGTCCCGAGAGGGACGCGCTGCTAAGAAAGATCAGACAATTCGAAACCGCCTCCCATATGAACGAATGGCTTAACTCGCCGGGGCTTCGGCCGCCGGAATAATTAGCCTTCATCTTCGCCTCAATCGCTTGCGCTTGCCTCGAAAGGGCTGTTGAGCGCCCTCCAGATCGTCGGCTGATCATGATTCTCTTCAGCCAAGTCGTCTCCTTACGATGCCCCTGCGTGACTCAGAGAAGCCCCGTGGTGAGTCAAAACTGAAAGCGGCTATCACCCTAGCTTCCACAGGCGAGCGCACAGGCGAGTCAGGCTTGCGTTTTCTAGTTATCGTCACGAAGGAGCGGCGGTTTCTTCGAATGGCGGAGAAAATGACCGATCAGGCCAGCGCCAACGAGTGAGAACACGAGCATCAGACCACAAAGGATAAGAAACATTGCTTCCTCCTCAGCGCCAGAAGTCCTTGATTTGGAACAAATAGGCTTGGACTCAACCCAAAGAGACACCTAAAATTCTCCATGTATTTCAGGAGGATTTCCTATGCTTCGGATTTCAGCATTCATTGCCGCACTCGCGTTGATAGGAATGACTAGCGTTTCAACAGCACAGACTCAAAGCAAACCCACACAAAAGGGATGTTACAATTCACAAACATGCTTCCAAGACTGTATGCGGTCGGGCGTCGGGACGAGATGCGAAATTTGGTGCCAACGGCAAGCGTCCACCAAGCCAGCTTGCAAGTAGCATAGCCTCATTTGCCCCAGATGTTTCTAATCCGCTTGTCGGCCACAGCAGTGTAAATCACCGTATTCGCAATCGATCGATGGCCCATGAACGCCTGCAACGTCCTCGTATCGACTCCACGAGCCGCCAGGGCGTAGCCCGCAGCGTGCCGCAGCATGTGAGCATGGATTGGAAAGGGTAGCTTGGCGGCCACGCCAAGCCGTTCAATCAGCTTCTGAGCACCATCGACGGAGAGGGGCGCCTTCCGCTCGGACAGGAACACGAAGTCCGCATGGGGGTGCTCGCGCCGGAGCGCCCGCAAGAGCCGCAACTCGTTACCTTGCAAGCCATGAATGCCCGGCGTGCCGTTCTTGGCGCGGCGGATATCGACGGTGGCGGTGTCCAGGTGAACTTGCTGCCAGCGAAGGTCAACCAGCTCGCTGACCCGCAATGCATGCCGGAAGGCCATCAGGATCAGCAGCCGATCGCGGCCAGGATTGCGGCTCTCGCCAGCGGCGGCAACGAGCTTGGCGACCTCAGCCTCCGTCAGGTACTCGCGCTGCCGGTAATCTGCATTCTTGGCCCGACCGCCGCGAACTGTCGGCTTTTCAGACCGCGAGGGCCGTAATTGGATGACCGTATTCATTGGCAAATTCCCCCTTTGAGCAAATCAACTGTCGACATAATGCTATATTGCCGACAGTTTGCAAGGGCTGTATTCGATAGCGCACGTCTTTACCTACAGTTTGCAAGGGCTATCATTGCTCGATCGGCTTCGCGAAGTGACCCCGAAAGGTTTCGTCGATCGCAGGGACAATGTCCGTTGGCAGCACGGTCGCCTCACTTTCCAGCCACGACCGCACCGCCGATATCCCGTAACGGCTTGCCAAGGCCAAAGTAGATGCAAATGGATGGAAAGGGAAAAGACCATGTCGGCCGTGAGGGTGTGATCCAGCTGCTGCGGCGCTCAAGTTCCTCGGCGATCTTTGAATGTACAGCGGTACGTTGTTCGGTAAGAAGGCTTTGATAGGGAGCGTCCCGAACCAACTCATGCTTGAAAGCATAGTCGCCTGCCCACATCAAGCGAATGCCTCTTATCACCCTGTACATCGCAGGATGCTTGGGCTTCTTCACAAGGGTGCCACAAAGATGCGGTCGAGTCGGCATGCCAATAACCCTGCGAGCGCCTATCTCTACGAACCGTAACATACCCCATTTTCCGGAGTAGAACGGCTGTCCGTCAAATAAGGAGACTCCATATGCGCTTGAGTGCCCGCAATCAGATCAAGGGTACCGTCAGGGATGTGAAGAAGGGTGCCACCACTTCCCACGTCACGGTCGATATCGGCGGCGGCAATATTGTCACCGCCTCCATTACGAATGAATCCGTCGATGAACTCGGCATCAAGACGGGCGGCAAGGTCACCGCAGTGATCAAAGCCTCGGACGTTATGATCGGCGTGGATTGAAAGTGAAGGTCGCCTGCTCTCACAGGAGATAGAGTATGTTTGAGGTTGGAAAAAGCTATTCAATCAAGATGTGGGCCGATGACGATAACAGAGGCATCATAACAGAACACCACGGTTGTAAGGTCTTAGAGGTCCAAATGCCGGTGATAAAAATCCGACAGACTCTAATGGGGGGCGAAATTATCGAAATGATAAATACTGCCTCGATCGCATTTGTAAGCGCGGTCCCCGAAGAAGGCTAAAACAACCGGCGTGCCCCCATGTCCTCACCCCGGTCGGCAGTTCTGACCAACATGACCCCACGCATCCCCTTCGTGATCATGGGCAACACGATGCCGCCCCGAGACCCTAATGAAGACGACGAGGACGACGACGAAGAGGAAGAGAACCACGACGACGAACCGCCGGTCGTGCGTGAGCCGGACGAAAACTAGAGCATGACTGGCCACGCAAAAGCCGCCAAGGTTTCCCTCAACGTCTCTTGCCGTTGTTAAGGGGCCATCCGCCTTACATCTTGTCCGGCATGGGCTGCTTTGCCATGTGGTGATGGTAGTGGTGATGATAGTGGTGGTGCACGTGCCGGTGCATCTTGGGCTTGTCCATGCCTTCCTTCATCATTGGTTTGTCTTGCATCATCGGCTTGTCTTGTGCGACTGCCGGGGCTGCCACCGCGATCGTGGCCACAGCCGCCAAAACGTAAGAAAGCTTCTTCATTTATCCCTCCTTGGGGTGATTAGCCGCGAGGGAACACGGGGCGGACCCATTTTGTTCCATCAGCCCGGTTTGTTGGGCAACCCCAGTGGGGTATTGTGACCGCCGGTCGCGCCGACTTAGCTCCTAGCGGAGAAGGGAGATGAATATGCGCTCGTGGACAAGCAGGGCTGGGCATTCCAACAGATTGTCGATCGCCTCGAAGGCAAGCCCGTGCAAGTAGTCGACGCGACGGTCGACGATCATCGCAGCGTTCACGAATTCAGCGACGCCGAGCTAACTGCGATGCTGCGCAGGCATGTTGGCGTCGTGCCTGTGGAGAGCGACGACGAGCGTCCTGAAGGTGCGGCACTGAACTGAGGGCCTATGCGTCTGCCGAACGGGTATTACCTAGTAGGTAACGTTGAGCCTGACTTCGGTCTTTACCTTGTAGACAGGGTAATCCTTGATGATGGGGACGCCGATCTCGAATGAAAGCGCCACGTTGTCGGCCAGCCTGCGGCCGATTCTGGCGTCGAATGGCAGGAACAGACTGCCCGTCTGGCCGGTGATCGGATCGCCGAGATTTATCCTGATGTCCGGGCTTGGATAGAAGCTAACGTACCATTGGTCGGGCAGGCCGATGTTGAACGTCGGGGCAAATTGCAGATTGCTGATATTTCTTCTGGTCGGGTCTCCGGCGAAACTGACATCCCAACGAACGATCGGCTCGAAATAGCTGGTTGAACTGATTTCCCATAACCCATAACGCGCACCCACGATCGGCATGATCTGCCATTTACCCGAGCCCAGCGTGTCACGACCGGTAGGGGTAATAAGGCGCGCGCCGAAGCCGAACGCGAAACGTTCGCTGAGGTTGCCGGCGACCACCGCCTGGACATTCGCATCACCCACGCCACCCACGTAATCGCCAGTTGGATTGCTGGAGGAAATGGCATTACGGGCGAGCAGAGGCAGGTCCGAGCGCAAGCCGAGCAGCCACTTGGGCGCCAGATCTAGGACGTGATCGTAACGCAGGTTGACGGTCTCGGTCGTGACGTCACGAATTGAGCCGGTCCTGCTGCCGCTTCCAGGCGATGTCCGGTACTGGGTCGTCATTTGAAAGAGATTTCGCGGAGGCCTGAAAAAATCCTCGCCGGCGTTGGCGCTTTGATCGCGGTCGGCTGCTTCCTGAGAGACAGCAACCGTTGGGCCCACGACGATCATAACCGCCGGAAAAAACATGAAAAGCGCGGCGCTTATCTTCCAGCTCTCAGAGCGGTCTCTAGCACCGGACAAAGATCTCGGTTTGAGGAATCGGCCCATTGCAGTCATCGCGTACTCACGGGCGCCCGGGAGCGCGATGCCGGCCTGAAGAGACTCGCGACACCTAAGATTGTCAATGATCTGTCCACTCCAGCAGGGACATTTCGTGCACGGGCATCACTGTGAATTCATTCTTCCAAGCACGAGCTGTGGTCGGGCGACCTTTAGCCTCAGCGTTGCTGGCCTGGCAACGCGCACGCACCCCGTCCACTATTCGCGTTTGACGTGACAGGGCATCACCTCCCTCTGGCACGAATCTGAAACCCTTCATGGAGCGCCCATCATGAACTATGCGATGCGTGGAAGCTCGGACCAATTTGCTAGTTTACGCGCAGGCACCCAAGATGTAGATGACTACAGAAATTAGCCTCCATCACGTCGACAGTCGAAACCCGTATCGGAACCTCAAATTCACCGACGGCTTCCCCGACGATGCGATCGTCGCGAAAGTGTACGACAACCTCGATTTCCAGCGCGGCGTACAGGCATTTCTCACTGCACCGCCCGCCGTTTCGGTTAAGGGTATTCGAGCAGGCTCCGCTGGGTTCGACCCTGTCAATCAGACCGTCCTCATCTCCGAGCAACTGTTGGACTCCAAGTCGCTGAGAACCGGATCTCAGACAAAGAAAGCCAAGCTCCTTTCCATCAGCCAAAACGCCGCGACAGTACCGATAGCGTAAGCCGCCGTCAGGTCCACTCGGACGCTCGTACGGTTGGCCAAAGCCGGATCGAGACGAGGCGTGATGATGCCGCTCAATATCGCACCAGCCGACAAGACCGCTGCCACAAACGCCAGTTGCCCCAGCTCCACCCCGAGATTGAAAAAAAGAAGTGCGATCGGGATAGCTTGATGCGGCAACCCGACCTCGGCCAATGCTCGCGCGAAACCAAAGCCGTGCAGCAGACCGAAGCAGAAGGCCGCCGGCCAGGGCCAACGCGCCGTAAAGGACGGCATTCCACGCCGGGCATTTACGATCTCCACGGCGACGAGCACGATGCTGAGCGCTATTGCTGCCTCGATAGGTGGTCCGGGTACGCTGACGAATCCGAGCGTGGCGGCCGCAAGCGTGATGCTGTGGGCCACTGTGAAGGCGGTAACCGTTAGCGCAACGCGGCGCCAGTCGCGGACCAGGACGACCAATGCCAAGACGAAGAGCAGATGATCGAACCCGAACAGGATGTGCTCGACGCCAAGCCAAAGATAGCTCAGGGCGACGTCGCCGACGTCGGGCGACGTCCGAACGACGAAGGATGTCATTGTCGGCGTCAACCGCTCAGTTTGTACCGCCCCGTCCGGAGTATCCACGCGCACCAGGACGTCGGTTGCGGTTGCCGAAAGCCCCTGGATTGCGATGGTCTGTCCAGCAATCCCTCCCACCCGACGGATGGTGCGCCGTTCTAGATACGCACCGTTGCTGAACGACACGCGAGGCGCGGCCGCGTCGGTCGTGCCGTCCGGCAAGCCGACATAGATCCCCAGCCGCCGGTCATCGCCGAGCGCGGGTATCTTGAACAGCATCTGATAGGTGTCAGGCGAAAGCTGACGGATTTCCAGGTAGCCGGGTCGAAGCTCATCGGAGCGAGCTGGAGCGACCAAGAGGGCGCCGAGCACCAGAATGGAGACAAGCGCCCGCATCATTGGAGTGCCGTTCCTGGCGCCGTTGAGGGCCTGGCTTCGACCGTGACTTCGTATTGCTCACGGAGGGAGCTGTACAGCTTCTGCTCCGCTTCCACCCGACGCGCATCGCTCCACTTTCGCGCCACCGCCGTTCTGACCGCGTCGAGAGGCGGTACCCCGCCCTTTGTCCGATTTTCGATGAATACGAAATGTTGGCCATATGGCGAAGCGACGGGCCCGAACCAGCGCCCCGGCTCCGCGGCAAAAACCCGCTTGGCGAAATCCTCACTGAACGTACGGATCAAGTCTCCAACCGGGACGGCGTTCAGACCCTCGCTGAGCAGGAAGGGGTCTCCAAAGCTTGCCGCGTCGAGTTCGGCGTCAGCGTTCGAGAGAAGGGTTGCGAGTCGCTTTGTCTCGCTATCCATGGCTTCGGCGGAACGCGAGCTACTGAGGAAGACCTGGCGGAACGTGATTCGGGCCTCGGTGCGGAATTGCTCCGCATTCTCGGCGAGATAGGTGGCAAGCTGCTCTTGACTGGGCTCCGGGACGGCTAGCTCCTCCGCGAGGAATTCCATCTTCTGCCGCACGCGGCGCCGGATGACGACGTCGTCCCTATCCAGCCCGGCCGCCCTGCCCGCGCGGTAGAAGACCTCGTCGCGGATGTAGTTCTCGACCAAGCCTCTGAGTTCCTCCTCGCTCGGTGGCCGGCGCCAGGTTCGTTCGAATCCGTCGGCAAGATTGGCGCTCTGCGCGGCCGAGACCACGATCTTCTCGGGCGCATCGCTGCGCTTGCTGAACACGCCATAGAGCGCGAACAGCATCGCGCCGAGCGCGAGAAACTGCAGCAACGGCTCTCTTATCAGCCGGGTAATCAAGGCGTGTACCAGATCGGAGATGTATAGGCGCGTTCGGTGGTGGTCATGGGGACCTCCGGTGGCATCTTGATCCCGAAATATTTGGCATCGTACGCGGTCCACCGAGGCGTCGGAATCTCGATCACGCGCGCATAGTAGAATGCTCGCAAGGTCGGGTTGAAATCGGGATCCTTCCAGACGGTAATTAATTCTCCGGCCCCAATAGAGTTCGTCCAGGTCGCGTTCGCGACGTCCACCGTGTCGCCGACCGGTGTTCTGACGCGACCGTCCGCATCGGCTTTACGTCCCCCAGAGACCGCCACGTCATAGATGCGTTCCTGGGTCTGGCCATCCCCGCCGAGCCAACCCTTGATGATCTGAATGCGGTCGAGATTTGCCCCGATCGGGTCCTTCAGCGCGGCGACGAGGAACGTTGGAGACTTGCCTTGCGGAGCAGCGTTCAAGTCTCCGCCCATCGGCACGCCCTTCGTATAGCCCACGCGGGCCGGCATACGGTTGTTGGCGTCGGCAGGCTCCAAATCCCAGCCGCCGAAGAAGCGGACGGCTATGCGGGGACCTGTGGTGGCGTAGGTCTCGCGCCGCTTCATGGCGTCGAAGATCGCCTCCCGCGTGTTTTCGGTGGCCCACACCGCCGCGTACCCGGAAGCGGTCTGCTCCCATCCCATGATGGTGGCCTTGTCGGTCTTGACGAAGGGGTGCGTGGCCCGCTCTGGGTTGGGTTCGGAAGAAGACGTCTTGCCGAAGAAGTTATCCTCCTCGACCGCTGCCAACGAAGTATGGGCGTCGGTGCTGCCGACCAGGCCGAACTTGTAGGGGTTGACGCCGAGTTCGGCCTCCATCTTAAGTCCGTTCTTCAGCGCGGAGCGCGCGTACTCGAACTCCAGCATCTCAGGTTTCTTCAGTTCGGTCAGATCGAGATTGCCCTTGTCCCAACGTTCGAAGTTCGCGAACTCGTCGTTGGGCGAAAGAAACGGATGGGTCTCGCCGTCGCCCTTGATTTGGGTCGCTTCATACAGCGGCTCCCAGCGCACACGGTTCTCGGCATATTCGCGATCGATCCGTTTGCCGGTGAAGGACTCGACGATCGGGAACATCCGCCCGTTGCTCAGATTGCCGTTGTGTGCCAGCGCGAGGATTTCTGCGCCTGTCTTTTCCTCGCACATCGCCATCCACTCCCAGAGATCGCGAGGATTGGGGCTGCCAAGCGGCGGAAGAGTCGTGAACGGTTCGATCAAGCTTGCCTTGGCACCGCCGTCGCGCCAGATCACGTTGCGATGAAGGTTGTTGCCGGCTGCGTTCGAGGTCCATTCATAGCCGATGAAAGCCGTGAAGCGACCCGGATCATTGGCGTCATCAGCGGCCTTGATGATCTCGCGCCAGGCGCTGCGATACGCTGGCGTTCCAGGCACGGGGTAACCCTTGGGCATCTCGTTTCTGCCGAAACTGGTGATGATGTCCACTGCAGCCTGCGCACCCTTGCCGGAGTTGATTTGATCGTACCACCGCCGACCCTGCGGCGTGGCCAGCAAGCCTGGATCTCCGCTCATCAATTGAGGAAAGAAGCCCATGCCATCCGAGTGGTCCGAAACGACAAGAAAATCCAGAGGTCTCGAAAGCTTCGCTCGCTGCCCGCTGGACGCAATCACTTCCTCGCCCTTGGCGAAGCGATAGGCGTCCCTCGGGCCGAGCCGGTCACCGAACGCGCCCGCATCCAACGAATACGACGTGTGCGTGTGGGTGTCACCGAAGTATGGCCGCGTGGGGAAATTGCGCCCGGCATAAGGCGAGTAAACCGGCTTGGCCGAAAACGCCCTTTCGGCTGCAGCTGGATCGAGCGTGCCGATGTCAGTGGTCTGCGCTGCGGCGACAGTGGCAAAAAGGGTGGCGGCCAGAGCGCCGGAAAGTGAGATCCGGAGCGTGAGAAGACGGATCATGATCAACTCCTGCTGTTCTCGGTACATTAACGGATCAAGGCGACTGGATTAAGAACGCTTCGGGCATTGGAAAGCTATCAATGGGCCGGGACAGGTTCCATCGCCTTGGTCGGCAGCTAGCTTCTGATCCGGTTTAGTAATTACGGCTTTCGATCGGCAGTCGACACCAGCGGCGGGTTCGAGGAGGATCGAAGTAATCGTAAAAAAACGGCGGCCACAAGGTGGTTCCACGCGATCATCTGGCGCGCCAGATCGAGGGGCTGCTCGATCGGCGTGAACGTCGCCTACAGGGACGGCCACGTAGAAGAATGCGAAATTGTGGTTCAGGTCTCTGTGTGCCGCGCCTGCCGCCTGCACCCTTAGCCCATACCGAAAACCCCAACGAAAACGCAGGGTGAGTGACCATGATTTCATTGGCTATTCTGGTCGTGAAAATCCAATTTTTTTGTATGCACTTCAGGTATGATGTTGGCTTCCGATTTGGGGGCTTCGACCATGAAACGGCTTGTCGGCATTTACTTGCGGGTCTCGACTGATGGGCAGACGGCGGAAAATCAGCGACGTGAGCTGGAGGCCGTTGCTGCCCGCTCAGGCTGGGAAGTGGTGGGGATCTATGAGGATGCCGGCATCTCCGGCTCCAACGGACGGGAAAAGCGCCCTGGCCTGGACAGGCTGCTGAAGGACGCCACAGCGCGGCGTATCAACATGATCGCAGCGTCGTCCGTTGACCGGCTTGGTCGCAGTCTCCAGCATTTGGTCGAGCTTCTGAACGAGCTTCAAGCCCTTGACTGCCACCTGTACCTACATTAGCAGGCGATCGATACGACCACTCCCTCAGGCAAGGCGATGTTCCAGATGTGCGGTGTCTTTCAGAGTTCGAGCGCGCCATGATCGTGGAGCGCGTCAATTCGGGGCTGGCAAGGGCTAAGGCCAAGGGCGTCAAACTAGGTCGCGGCAATAAGAAGGACGGCGAACGAAGCGTCGATGAAGAGCGCTGGGGCATGAGCAGGGCCGAGTTGGAAAAGCACATCCTGCGCCTCCACAAGGGCGGCACGGGTATATTGAAGATCGGCAAAGCGCTGGGCATCGGCACTGGCACGGTACAGCGGGTACTGATGGAGCAGTCGCGCCCTTTCGACGTCAACGTCGCTGAGGCGGCGCTTGCTTGTCAGTGAAACGGAGACGCGAGGGTTTGGGAGGGCTAGATTAGCGCGCCGCAATGATAAGTTCTTCCAGGCATACCCAGGGGGTCTCGCGACTATGCTCTAATGAGTTCGCACCCGCCTCGTGTAGAGTGAGGCCGCCAGCAACGAGGCGGCCGTCAGCACCAGGCCGAGTGCAAACATCGCTTCACGCGATACCGTGGCGGTCAACCAAACCCCGATCGCCGCACCCATCATCTGCCAGAAGCCGAGTAGCGCGGAGGCGGCTCCTGCCTTGTCGCCGAACGGGGACAAAGCCTGCGCGGTGCCGAGTCGATTGACGATTTCCATTCCGAGCAGGAACAGGCACGTCGCCGCCAGGAAGGGCAGGAAGGCGGCGTCGAAGAGCGACACCGCGAGGATTGCAACGCTGCCGGCCGCCGCGGTCACCAGGCCGCCGCGGATCGAACGGTCGAGCCCGAAGCGCGTCGCCAGCCGCGTCGCCAGCATACCAGCGCCGAACACCACCATGACGGTACCGGCAAAGAATAGCCCGAGCTGGATGGGCGTGAAGTGCAGCCCTTCGATCAGCACGCGCGGCGCCGCCGAAAACATCGAGAACAATCCACCCATGATCAGGCTGACGGTAGCGGCCGGAACCAAAAAGCGACGGTCGACGAAAAGACCAAGATAGTTCCGAAACATGGCGCGAGCATTGAGCGGGGTCCGCGTTTCGTGATGGGTTTCGCCGAACACGAATTCGTACGCCACGGCGCTGATCGCGGCAAAGACGCCGATAAAAGCGAATTCGGAGCGCCAGCCGAAATAGTGATCGAGGGTGCCGCCCAGCAGCGGCGAGAAGCCGGGCGCAGCCGCCATCGCGATCATGATGAGCGCCATCGCACGCGCCAGCGCGGGGCCGGAGAATAGATCGCGGGCAATGGCGCGCGACAGCACCGAGGTTGCGCAGGCGCCAGCGCCCTGGATGGCCCGACCGATCAAAAGGCCGGGCAAATCATGGGCGAGCCCGCACCAGATGCTGCCGGCGAGGAAAACGACAAAACCGGCCAGCACCGGCCAGCGTCGGCCGTAGCGATCCGAGAGCGGTCCCACCACGAGCTGGCCGAGCGCGAACACAGCGAGGAAAACCGTGATCGCCGAGGTGACCTCGGCACTCGACACTTTCAGGGACGCCGCCATTTGCGGCAGCGACGGCAGCAGAATATTTGTCGCCAGCGTTCCGGTCGCCGCCAGCGCGGCCAGCACGGCGACCTGCAGGATGGTGGGGGAGGCCTCCGCACGTGGCGCCGCGGCGATCGGGGAAACGGTCTGGTCGGCCATGAATACTCCAGAGTCCTGTGAAATGATCTTTATCATATAACATTCGGAGGGATTTTCGGTTATCGTAGCGGCTGCTGCAGAAGCGTTTATACAACACCCGTCTATTGTCCCACTCTGATGACGACCTTGCCCTTCGCGCGCCCGGTCTCGACATAGGCCAGCGCATCTCCGGTCTTCTCAAACGGGAAGACCTTATCCACGACCGGACGGATCACGCCGAACTCGATGAGGGAAGTGATTTCGCCCAGTTGCTGTCCCTGCGCTCGCATGAACAGGAATGAGAAGCGCACACCCAGGCTTTTGGCTTTCTTGCGCGCACCACGGCTCAGTAGGCGCATCACCAGTTTCAGGAACAGGTTCAACCCCAGTTCCTTGGCGAAATCGGGATCGGGCGGACCCGAAATCGAAATGAGGAGGCCACCCGGTTTCAACACGCGCAGAGATTTTTCAAGCGTCTTGGCGTCCTGGCTGTGCAGGACCAGATCGTAGCCCGACAAAACCTTCTCGAAATCCTGCGTCTTGTAGTCGATGACCACATCTGCGCCGAGGCTCTTGACCAGCTCGACATTTTTCGTGCTCGTCGTCGTCGCAACTGTCGCGCCGCGATGCTTGGCAAGCTGGATGGCAAAAGTCCCCACGCCACCGGAGCCGGCCTGAATGAAGACCTTCTGACCGGGTTTTAGCTTGGCCACCTCTACCAGCGCCTGCCAGGCGGTCAGCCCCACCAGCGGGATGGAGGCAGCTTCTTCCATGCTGATGTTTTTGGGCTTTAGCGCCACGTCGGCTTCATTGATGGCAATGAATTCCGCGAATGTTCCGACCCGATGATCGCGCGGCCGTGCATAGACTTCGTCGCCCGCCTTGAAACGCCTGACCTTGGGGCCAACCCTGGTGACGATCCCGGCAACATCGTGGCCCAGAACGAAAGGCGGACGATACGGAAGGAAGAGCTTGAATTCTCCGTCCCTGACCTTGGAGTCCAGAAGGTTCACCGCAGTTGCGTGAACTCGAACCAGGACATCATCGCCCCGCACCTCCGGCTCCGGCATCTGGCCAAGCGCAGAGCGCCTTTCTTTTTGTATTTATCGACGACGAATGCCTTCATGGTGTCTTCTCCAATAGGTAGTTTTATCGCGGCGTCAGGCCTCGAGAAAGGACAGCGCCTTCGGCACGAAATCGGCGTGGTTCTGGAAAATCCCGCCATGTCCGGCATCTTCGTAGATGACCAGTTGCGCCCCCGGGATACGGCGGGCCATATCGATGCTGTTTTCGGTCGGCACCATGATATCGTTATCGCCATTCGCGATCAGTACCGGATCCGGATGCTTCCGAGATCTTGAGGCGCCTGCCGGCCCCAAGCAGTGATCGCCTTGAGCTGCCGCAAGAAGGCGCTGCGGCGTGGGGCCTTTGTCCCGGTCTGCCTTGCGCTCCTTCAGCCGTTTCAGAAAGGCTTTTGCGGCTCGGCGGCCATTGGCCGTGGACGTGAAGAACAGGTAGAATTTCGGGTCTCGCAGCGTCAGCAAGCCTTTGATGATGAATGGCCAGGATACCGGCCCCACCTTGTCGATACCTTTGCCGCCCGCCGGGCCCGTGCCGGCCAAAATGAGTTTTCGCACGAGGTCCGGTGCCTTCAGCGTGATATCCTGCGCCACAAATCCGCCGAGGGAAAAGCCGAGCAGATCGACTTTCTCGAAGCCCAGCGCGCGGATCAAGGCAATCGCATCCCGCGCCATTTCATCGATGGTGACAGGCGCCTTCCGCCCGACGCGCCGATACCCCGGTAGTCGATCGCGATCACACGATGCTTGCTGGCGAGGCCATCCACGATCCGCGGATCGAAATTTCCAGAACCGCGCCCCAATGGTTGAGAAGGATCAGGGGCACGCCGATGCGGGGACCAATGTCGCGATAGACAAAACTGGTCCCCCCGACCCTGATCGAAAGAGTTGGCTGCATCTATGTAGCGCATTCCTGATCCGACGTGATTCAGATAAATGGTCCATCGGTTACTCCATTTTTCGGCTGAGACCGCGCATCCCAAGATGGGAGGATGTTCCGTTGGATGCTGCGGTTCTTCCTTGCGCACGAGATGCAACGTACCGATTACGTCAGCCCATTCTCGCCACCGCAGTAGTCAATAGTGACGGAGCGGAAAGTGCCGCGGCGAGCGCTAATCACCATTTCTCGAGCCACGGTCGGAGCACGACTTCAAACGCCCATGTGGACCGATGCTGGCGATGCAGCTGCAAATAGGTTTCGGCAATATGGTCGGGGTCAGCCATATTGTCGTCGGCTGTTGTTCCGGCCAGCCGGTGCGCGCGTCTCGGTCTTCCTACATCCAGCCGATCGGAGCATGGCATAGAGCCGCGCGTCGGCTGAGTGAAAGCCCTCCGGCGTCGGGTTTCTTGCCATACTCTGGGCAAGCCCGGATTTCGCATGACAGGCCATTGCAAAAGCGCCGCTCGATGGGAAACCTTTGAGCGCCGCGCTGGCGTTTGTGAAAATGATCGTTCCTTTAGCGCCGTTATCGTCGAGTTTGTTTCCGAGCATGAGACGAGCTGCCTGTTGACCTACCAGAAAGGCGCTGAACGCCGCGTTTCGAAGCGTTTCGAGCACCATGACCGGGTCAGCTTCGACAAGGCTCTTGCCGAAAATGCCGGGAACGCGGCCATCGACGTTATGCACAACAAGCCTCGGCGTCCCGATGTCTCGAACGACGTTCTCGAAGAGCCGCTCGACGGCCGCCGGCTCGCTTGCATCACAGGCGTATCGGCGAACGCCGTGCATCTTCTCGAGGCTCTCAAGGACGGCTTTTTCAGGATTCCTGGCTGCGACGGCGACACGCATGCCATTTTCGGCGAAGAGTCTAGGCCAGCAACTTGAGCTGATGCCAGGCCCACCCCCGACAATGAGTACAACCTCCTGGTCGGAAGGTGGGGTGCCGGATTTGTCGGATCGAGACATGTTTCTTTCTCGGATGACTGTGGGTCTTGACTGGGCCAATGGGTACTTTTGCACGGGCCGCCACGCCGTCAGATGGAAGCTCTCGCGAGACGTGCTTGCGGGGCCGTTGGTGTATCAAGCCGCGTCGAGCAATTCCGAATAGCCTTCCACCGCATGCTGGTTGCGGCATAG
>CAVRMY010000037.1:0-110592 GCA_963721935.1 uncultured Alphaproteobacteria bacterium | reverse complement strand
GTCATCGTAACCGTAATAGGCCGGGTAGCCGTAGGCGCCGTAAAAGGCGCCAGCGCCTAGCAGCCCGAGGCCAATCCCGAGCGCGATACCGCGACCGCCAAAGCCGCGGTGAAATCCGCCGCCTCCGAATCCTCCACCATGGAAGCCGCCACCACGGAAGCCGCCGCCAAAACCGCCATGGAAGCCGCCGCCGAAGCCTCCACGGGCATCTGCCGAGGTCGGCGCAAGGGCACCGAGCGCGGCCACCGTGACGAGGGCAATCATCGTTTTACGCAACATGACAATCTCCTTACACAACGTTCGCGGGCATAACGTTGCAGGCGGCGGATCGTTGCACTCTGGCGGGGAACAGGCATCAAACTCGCCCGCCAGAACGCAGAACTTAGCCATGTCGTCAGATGACGGCCGATGTCCGAACGTCTGCTCAGGGGATAATAGCGACAAAGACCGCATCGCTAGGCTAGATGGCCCCGTTCACTGGAATGGCCCTGCGGCTGCTTTAAAGCTGCTCTGGCCGCTTTAGCTACCTGAGTTTCGGGAAACAAAAGTGGGCCCGCCATTTCGACGGGCACCAAGTCGGGGAGGAAATGCCCGTATAGACCGTTTCATCAGAGAGTTGTGTGTTCCTATAAGCTCAGTTGATTGAAAACGCCTGTTCGCCGCCGTTTTCGGAGGAGATGACAGACCTGATGGCATGAAGCTGCTTCTTATATCGCCAAGATATACTTGCGATTGCCCGGCGGTCGGATGCCTCCCCGCCGGGCTTTTTGCGTCTTGCTAGGCAGGATACCAAACCTCAAGCATAGTCACCCCTGCCAGGAAAACCCAAAATCCCGTCATCGCCGCCATGATGAAACTCTGCTCGATCCTGTCCATGGTGGCTCCCCCTTCGTCTTTGAACACTAATACCCAGCGGCATTTGCCGTCCTTGACCAATGTCGAGGTGGCTATCGATTGCGGTGCATATCGTGTGAACAACTTCACTCAAACAGACATGGCGCCGTTGGCTTCGAGAATGGCTTTCTTCGGCCACAATCGGCCGGTTACGCTTTCTGACTGGGAAACGCCGTGACAACTGCGAGTTGTCTGAAGACGAGTCGGGGGGCAGGCATGCGACAGGTCTTGGAGATCAACTTTGCCTTGTGGGGTCTTATGGCCTGCTCGGCCATCAAAGTCGCGCAATACGCCTTCTAAGACAGAGCGTAACCGAGCACTTTGATAGCGGCCCACGTTAGTCCCGCCAGCCAAGCTATCGTCGCGACCGGGGCGGAGACGACATACAAACCGACAATCAATTTTGCCCGGGCGGGCTGGACACTGACGCTGCGTTGTAGCGCCACGCCTTGATCTTCGGACGACGCCGGCAGGAAGGTCGCAAGGTGGAAAGTCAGACCAGTCAGCGCACGCATCACCTACTCCCCGAGGCAGGACTCGCTTTACGAAGTCCAAGGCCCGGATAGTCAGCCTCAACCTAGTATTCTATTTCCGAAATTAGCTAGTGGCGCCTGCAGCTACGCGACTGCAAGCGGCCGCCCCTTTCTCCGTTTTGAAGAGTTGGATTTGCGAAACCAAGCGAGTAACCCGAACGTCAATCCAATGAGCATCATTGTCCAGCTGGCGGGTAAGGGCGTCGCCCTGACGCTTGGATCCCCGAGGCCTTTAGGACCCTCGCCCTCAGAGCCAAGACCAAAAGAGCCATTCGATCCGGAATTTGGCAGCAAGCTGGACAGGCCCGAGCCTTTGTTGGCGCCCACAAAGCCAACGCCTTCCCCAAGCCCTTTCAGGCTGAAAAATCCGCCGCCCCCCGAGAGGCTCGCGCCAACACCACTGTTTGCGCCGCCACCGGACCCGAAGGATCCCGCACCTCCCGGCGAGCTCGAGCCAGTACCTCCGCTTGCGCTTCTTGAATTGAAGGCATTGAGCGAAATATTTTCAGGCGAAAATCCCTTACTGCCAGTACCTTCACCGGCGTTGAAAACGCCAATCGGCGTGTTGCCCGACTTTGACCAGGAATTGCGTTCGTAAAAGCCCTTGTGGTCCACCATATAGGAACGGGCATCCGCAGAACCGTCTCGGCCGAATGTCAGGAAGAACGATTTATCGGTTGGCGCGGAACCAACTGGCCCAGGCTGCAGCGTATTTCCGTGAGCACATGGCGCCAGGAAGATCGCAGAGCAAACGACGATGGAAGGAAAAAACGCACGCATCACAGGCTCCCCAACGTGTGGGATTGGTGTGATGCAGGACAAGAATACTGGAGTTGAACAAAAGTTCAATATCGAAAGTTTATGAATTGATTCAGCTCAGCAGGGAACCCGGGATTGCCCGTCGACGAGATCGCGCTCCTCTTTTGACAGGTGTGAAACGCGACACGAGCTGACTTTGCCGGCACCATCACGGCTCGGGCTTCCCGAGTTTATCAGATGGCCGGAACTGGGACCGTTGGTGGCACGGCAGGGCAGTCGTGAATTGATTCACTCGCAGCCTGCGGGAAGCTCTGACTAGCGCCGCCGAACAGCTGCCCGTCGACCTCGTTGGTTTTGGGGGCGGGTGCCGCGTGTTGGACGGCATCGATCCCGATCCCCCGCCGTCCGGGGCCGTTGGCGCGCCCCGCGACCACGTCGACCACGTTGAGTGTGCCCACTCGGCTAGGGCGTATATTCCAATCGTCGTTACCAGCGGGACGTGGACACCTGAGGTGCGTCGGATCTGGTGTTGATCATCAACAAGCCAAATGGCAACCTGGGTGTCAGAACCGCCATTGGGGCGAACCACCGAAAAGCCCCCATCCCGAACTTCTACGTGAAGACTGTTTTTCGGTGTCGGGAGCGTCGCACTATCTCCCGCTCGGGTTTCGTGGTGGGCTCAGATACCGTCTCGGCTTCGAGCTTTGTTGTAGGCTCGGCAATTTCGGCACGCGCCTTTTCAAGATTGTCAACACGCGCCGCTAGCGCGTCGAGTTGTTGCGACAGTAGTCTCCGTTTATCGTCTTCGGCGGAACGAAATTCTATTATCGCCTGTTTCAGATCCGCTATCGCCTGGTTTCCTTCTTGAGGCGCTTGCGGCGGGTCGACCTTCGCCTCCAGGGCAGTGAAGGAAGAATCCTTCTCAGCCCATATCAAAACGAACGCTCCAGCGGCTGCCAATAAGACGACAACCGCCAACCACGGATGCATTCGCAGCAACTCTGTTGCATGATTGGGTACGATAATCGAATTCGCAGCTTTCGCTTCCTTGCTCTCGCTGCCATGGATTGCGTTGGTAGGTTTTTGATTTACGACTTCAACCACATCCGCGGGCACCACCAGCTCTTTCTGAACAGCGGATGCAAGCCCGCTGATATGTTCGGCGACCCTCGCAAACAGCTGGCGTTTTTCCGGGTCAGTAGCAACATTACTTACGACGAGACACTCGGCGACTTCGCTGCGCAGCTTTTCCAGCACTCTTTGAACATCGCTCATGGAAACCCCCGTTTCCGATAAGGCCGAATAACGGAACGCGTGCTGCGGTTCCGGGGTTCCAAATGGAATACTGCTGAGCAATGATTTTGGCTTGTTCTAATGCTCAAGTCGCGGCCGACCACTGGCGTCTGGCAGGGTTATCCCTCTTACTCAGCAGCCCCGCCCGAAGCTCCGGGGTCGAACCCAAAAGCGAAGTCAATGGGCTCGGATAGCCGTTAGCAAGGCCTAGCATTCCTTTCTCGGCCGAAATGCGCGCCGCAGGCGTTCGCGGCCTGCTCATCTATTGCAGCGATTATCATTGCAGTCACTGGGACCGGTGCCCGATGACGTGCGCCCCAGGGCCTTGTTTTCGGCTGCATAATCGGGGGTGCGCGGTGGCCGACGCGTAAGTTCAGCCGTCGGGAGCACCGACTCCAGATCGGCGCGAGGGTCGGCCAAATCGGCGGCCTGGGGCAGCACGCTGTCACCGGCGCTACCAACATCCGTACTCACATGGCGTCTCCGGACTGTTCCTAAGTGCCGTACAGAAATGTCAGAAGAAGAATATTCCCAGTGCGCCGAACGCTTCAGGGCAGGTTTTGTTCCATGCTACGCATGGCGGACCGGGCCCAGCCTTGGCGAATTCCACAAAGCCCGGCACTCAATGAAAATGACCACTTCTGGCACCTTTTTGACATGCCGAGGGCCGCTGAAAATGTCCGGAGGTCGCTAACGGGGAATAGCGGACATCGAGCAAGCCGCACCAATGAATACGCACCTAGCGATGCAAAGGTAGACGCCCTCCTCCGCCACCATTAATCAGAATTAATCGACAATTGCTGCGCCGCAGGGAGAGAAACCGTCTTTGGGGGCCAAACTGGGCACCCTATTGTTGGTTCCAAAACGGAACTTATCGCGGACTTTGAAAAATTAGGTTACGTCCAAGCGCGCGGACGAATTGGCGTCATTGGGGGACTGAAAATGTGGGACCATTTGAAGGTCTTTTTCGACACGACGATGCTTTCCCCGCACGGCATTTGCCTGTTATGGGAGCCGGAGCTTTTGATAGTCCACGTTGTGTCGGACACGATCATCGCTCTTTCCTATTTTTCCATTCCATTCGCACTTGCCTATTTCGTTTTTAAACGTCGCGACGTTGAGTTCGGATGGATCTTTTGGGCGTTCGCTATCTTCATTATGGCCTGCGGCTTCACTCACGTTTTTTCGATCTACACGCTTTGGGTCCCAGCGTACGGCTTAGAAGGCCTCGTCAAGGCGCTTACCGCCATCGCCTCTATAGTAACAGCAATCTTGCTCTGGCCCCTCATACCTAAGTTGCTGGCTGTACCATCGCCGGGGCAACTCAGATTGGCCTATTCTATGCTTGAGGTCGAAGCGCGGCAGCGACGGGATGCTGAAGCGATGCTCAGTCATGCACAAAAGTTGGAAGCTATCGGTCAACTGACCGGGGGCGTTGCCCACGATTTCAATAATCTGCTCACCGTGATCTCAGGCAATCTAGAAATCGCGCAACGAGCGCTTGCGAAATGGAATGACAGCTCTCGCGAGCGGATCGGGCGAGCGATTGAACATGCTTATAATGGTGCCCAACGCGCTGCTACCCTGACGAACCGCCTTCTCGCATTCGCGCGCAAGCAACCATTCGACCCGAAGGTGGTGAACCCAAATCAGCTTATCTCCGGAATATCAGATTTCTTCAGGCGAACGGTCGGCGAAACGATTGAACTCGAAATTTTTGCTGCCCAAGGACTATGGAATACAGAGACAGATCCAAACCAGCTGGAGGCCGCACTCCTCAATCTTGTTGTGAATGCACGGGATGCAATGCCGAACGGCGGCAAGCTGACGATTGAAACGAACAATTCTTTCATAGATGACCAATACGCTAAACAAAATGCAGATCCTGTTCCCGGACCTTACGTACTGATATGTGTCACCGACGATGGCGTAGGGATGGACCAAGCGACCCTTGAGCGGGCATTTGAGCCGTTTTTTTCGACGAAGGAGACCGGGCAGGGCACCGGACTGGGCCTCAGTCAAGTGTATGGATTTGCAAAACAGTCGGGAGGATTTGCGGTAATCGACAGCAGAGTTGGGCACGGCACCTCAGTCAAAATCTACTTGCCTCGAACATCGTTAGCATTGACGACCCAAATTGCGGAGCACGACACAGCCGATGCCAATATGGGAGGTGGTGAAGCGATCCTGATTGTGGAAGACGATGAGCAAGTCCGCAGATACATAGTTGAGACCCTGCTGGAGCTGAACTATCGAGTTGTTGAAGCTCGCGATGCGGTCGAGGCTAATAACGTATTCAAGCACTCTGAACGAACAATCGACCTATTGCTGACGGACGTGGTAATGCCGGGCAAGAACGGACGTATTCTCAGTGAAGAACTCGTCCGACTAAATCCGGAACTCAAGGTTCTTTTCATGACAGGCTACTCTCGGGACGCTATCGTGCATCATGGACGCTTGGATGCAGGGGTTTTCTTGTTGCAAAAGCCGATCACTCAGAGAGATTTGGCTAAAAAGGTCCGTAGTCTATTAGGGCCTTCCACTGCCGAATGAAGTCTATTACGCAGCAAGGTAGAACGCTCTCCGCGCGCGAAACACTTGGTGGCGTCGGACGTGTATGGGTCTACTTCGGCGGCCGAAGCTCGCCCTTGAGCCAGTTGGCAACCTCGCCGAGCCAAGCGCAGGCTCATCAGCGAACCGCATTGCGTCTGAAAAACGGATGTCCAGCCGAAGATTGGGGTGATTGGGGCCCGGTATAAAATTCTTTTCATGCGCAGCGCGCCCGTGGGAACTTGTGTGCTGTTTGTAGCTTAAGGCTCCTTGCGTGCTGATTGTGAAAGCCCCCGGACCGGGGTCCGGAGAGTAGCTGTGGAATTGCCCCTTATCCTCGTTGTCGAGGACGACCAACTGATACAGAGCCTTGTTAAAGGCACGTTCCGGGACGGCGGTTTCGATACTGCCATCGTTGCCTCCGGTGAGGAGGCCCTGAGCCTGCTACAGGATCACAAGGGCAAATACCGCGCGCTCGTGACCGATATCAATCTGACGGGCAAAATGGACGGCTGGGAAGTGGCTCAGCACGCCAGAGAGATCGAGCCGGATTTCCCCGTCGTCTATATGAGCGGGGCCGCTGCCGCAGATTGGACCTCCAAAGGCGTTCCAAACAGCATCATGTTGGCCAAGCCATTTGCGCCAGCCCAGCTTCTCACTGCCGTATCCAACCTTCTCAATAGCGGGACGCCTACGACGTAAGAAGCATCAGGAGGCTGCGATACCGGCGGTCGGTTGTTCACCCTTAAACTGCCGATTTCGAAGTACGGTTTCGGACGCTATGCTATGTTCGGCAAATCGCCGAGCAGACAATGGCCAGTACCGGTGACTGGGAGCCGATTACTCCCGCCACTATAGAAGCATCGTAAAATTGGTAAGCGAAAGAGAACTTCGGCTCGATCTTGAAAATACAAAACTGCGGCAGCTGTTGGCGCAGGCGGGGATCGACGCCGCCGAGCACAAGGTAATGGAAGGTGTGCAACGCCTTCTGTTGGAAGAATTACATCATCGGATAAAGAACGTGCTTGCCACGGTTATGGCCATCGCGTCGCAGAGTTTAAGAAATGCGGATAGCGTTGAGCACGGGCGCGAGGCAATCGAAAGTCGCTTGCTGGCATTGGGACGGGTGCATGACTTGCTATTGAAGACCAACTGGACGAGTGCAACGCTGTCGTCAATTGTTCAGACCGCAATTGAGCCGTTCGATAAGGGCGCGCGTTTCTCTATCATCCTTCCAGTTATCGACGTAAGTCCAGCCGCCGTTCTCCCGCTCGCAATGATTCTCAATGAACTCTGCACCAATGCCGCCAAGTACGGTGCGCTGTCGAATGCTAATGGCCGTGTGGCGATATCGGCGGCTGTTGATGCCTCGAAGGAGCGATTTGGCTTTAAGTGGGTGGAGACCGGTGGCCCGTCCGTTCAGATGCCCACGCGGCAGAGTTTTGGAACGCGATTGATCGAGCAAGGTTTTGTTGGCGAACTTAGGGGCGAAGCCCATCTTTCCTTTGAGCCTTCTGGCGTCGTTTGCAAACTTGATATCCCGTTGGCATCGCTCGTGCCCGTGAAGCCAACAGACAAAACAGCTTAGTCCAGTAACTGCTTGACGCGTCGGCCGGAACTGGCACCGTTAGGCCCTGTCCTGGCGATGGTCCATTTTGCTCACTTCCGAAAAGTTAATGTGTCAGCGAAGCTCTGGTCGGCGCTTTTTTTCGGGCCGCGTCGCGTCGTGCCGGGCGGCCTGTAGTGCGCGATATGCGCTAACGAGCCCCTCCGGTTGGTTGGACCAGCTTATTTTTGCGAGTGAGCAATACTGACCATTATTGGGAAATCGGTATGGCTGACCACCTGATCCGGTCGCCTATCGCTTCGATTATTTACCCGAAACGGCAAATGTAGGCTTTGCGCCTTAGGGGACCGGTGCGCTAAAATTGGGTGAAATTGGCCGAGCCGGCGGAGGCTCTCATGGAGAAACCAGCCGAGGACGCGTTTGACCCGAAAAGCTTTCTCGCCAAAGTGGGCGCGGGAAAAACGGTAATGGAATTTCACAAGAATCAACACGTGTTCAAGCAGGGCGACGTTGCTGACACGGTGTTTTACATTCAAAAAGGCAAGGTCAAGCTTACCGTCATGTCCGAACAGGGCAAGGAAGCTGTCGTCGCGATTCTAGAGCCCGGCTAGTTCTTCGGTGAAGGCTGCATGAATGGTCATCCGCTTCGCATCGCGACCACGACGGCGATGGAAGATTGCTTGATCACGGCAATCACGAAGGCCGCGATGACCGCCGCGATACATGCCGAGCCGCGTTTTTCGGAGTTGTTCATTGCGTATCTTCTGACCCGGAACAGCCGGATTGAAGAGGACCTGATCGACCAGCTATTCAATTCGAGTGAGCGACGGCTTGCCCGCCTGCTTTTACTGCTCGCGAATTTCGGCAAGGAAGGCAGCCCGCAGCCGATCAGCCCCAACGTCAGTCAGGAAACACTTGCCGAAATGATCGGCACCACCCGATCGCGCGTCAGCTATTTTATGAACAAATTCCGTAAGCTTGGGCTGATCAGCTACAACGGGCGCATCGAGGTGCATAGTTCGCTGTTAAGTGCGGTCTTGCATGAGAAGCCGCAGCTAAAAGAGGACTAGGCAGTTGGGCTTGAGGAGGAATCTTTGCGGTTGCAAGGGATTTGAGCGCCGCATTAACGGAAGGAACGCAAGCTTGCACTTCCTGAGTGCATCCCGCACCGTTCGCAAGAGACGCATTCAGTCCCCGATCGCCCGCCGCGCGCGTTCCAAAGTACAAAGTGAGGCGGATTCACTTTGGCGGCTGCAAAATCCGTGAACACGAAAAAATAGACCCCCCGCAATCAGCAACGATACACCCATCTCCACACAAGCGACCTCAATTTGGAGGCATTGCAACGCCGGATTTTGCCGACCTGAATATGTGGGAAGGGAACCGTCTCGCGTTCCCCGCGGTTGCTGCGTGCTTCGCGGGACCCGGGCGGCCCCCAAGGGGGGGTGGTCCCTGCCGCCGTTGCCTCATCGCATCGACTTGCCGATAGACTGCACTGCGACGGGCTTTAGACCGCCCCGCGAGCCCCGGTTTCAGGCGCAGCCGTTCGATCAGGGTAGTCCCCCCGCTGTCTGATAGCGGCCAGCATGTGAGGCCATCCACCAGGGCTTGTACCCGTGACGCGGTTCTTGTCACGGATGGACACTGCCATCATCCAGCTCGGCCAGCTTTTGCTCGGCGTCTCGCATTTCCCTTTTCAGGCGTTCGATGCGGTTCGAGAGTTTCGAGTGATACGCGCGTTTGCGGTGCATCCGTTGTCGGCAGACGCGCTGGCCGCACACCGTGCAGGAAATGATCCATAACCTTGGTAAGTTCGCGGAGCCTCGGCGCCAATGTCCAAAGACCGGCCGATTCTCGCCTACAAAAAGCCCTGAACAGCGCATCAGATGACGCACGTCATCTTAAAGATGTGGTCTTTTATTGCGGGGCGCGGGGCTTTTCATCACTCGACCCGGGGAGGGTTGTGATGGACCGAATAGATCATTCGCTGGAAGACCTTCAATCGCCACCTTGCCCACGGCGGTTCCGCGCGAGCCGTCCTTTCGCTCGTTCACCCGACAAAACCTGGTGTTGCTGCCCCACTCGCGAGGCCGCGAAACTCAAGACAGCTTTGCTCGATCGAGAAATGGCTTCCAGGAGAGCGCCTCACGACTGGCTTCGTCCAAACGTCCGTCCTCCAGAAGCACTCCGACACATCTGAAATATTCACAGAGGAATGTCGCATCCGGCAATTCGAACACGCGCTCACCAGGTACCCACAAATCAAATCTTCTGGCGGAATTAAGCGCGGACATTATCGCAGGCCTGGTATCACGCGCATTGTCCGGCCATGACGAGGCCGTTCGTGTCTTGATGCTGTCTGAGAGACTTCGAAATTTATAACCGAGACTTCGGAGCTCAAAAGCTCTCCTTTCGCCTGCCTTTCGGGCGGAGGATTCCAATGAAATCCCGATTACAATTCCGGTCATAAAGACCAACGCAAAGTTGAACCAGCGCAGCTCGCGCGCAGCAACGAGGTTAGAGATTACCGTAGCCAAAATGGTGGGTTCGGAGAGGATATTTTCTGCGATCCATTTTTCGAGACTCGTGCCGATCAGTGGGATCAGCAGAAGACCCCATATCCCAAAAAGAAGCGGTTTGAGCCATTTGAACATAAACCGCTATTGAGTATCACAGTCCGAAAAATCCTTGGAGAGGTTGTTGACTTGAGTAATCGGTTTAAAGGCGGGCGAACGGATCTCAACGAGCCGGCGGATGGCCTCTGAGCGGCCGGGCTCGTCTTCTTGGGCGGCGGCCTAGCGTCATCCATCGCGCGCTAGTTTGCGCCGTCCCCAATGGTGGTTTTTCCTATCGGGATAGAACGCCCGCTCGACGTGGCGGTTCAGGGCCCGCATGATTCCGATCCGCGCAAACATTGTCGGCCCACCTAGTGCCGCGACCAGGCCCAGCGCTTTCATGGCCGCCTGCCATTCTGGCGCCGTGTGCTCGGACTCCGGTAGCTTGAGAATGTAATGGCCTGCGTCCCGCAGGGTGGCAAGCCGGCGTCCGCGGGGCAGCGGGATCGGTTCTTCGAACGCTCGTTTCCAGCTGCGATTAGCCGTCACGCTGCGGCCTGATTTGTAGTGACGATGTGGAGGGTCGACCGGATTTGGCGCATGATAAAACGGGTTTTGATTGCAGTGCTGGTCTTTGCCGCTCCGGCCCGTCTGGTCTCAGCGCAGGATGCCAAAATTTCGGTCGATATGATCGGAATCGGACGTATGAGTTGCGCCCACTGGCGGTCTACGCACGCGCATCGATTAGAGGGGACCATCTGGATCTACGGTTTCTGGACGGGACTCAATTATGTTGCTGCAGCAAGTGATCAAACACAGGCGAAAGCCGACGAGGCGGCCATAGCGGCCCAAGTCGAAAAGACATGCGCTCAGCAAACGTCGCAGCCGTTAGCCAGCGCCGTGTGGACTAGTTATCTTGAGTTTAAGAGGTAGCTGCGCGGCGGCCCGATTGGGAACTTCCCTGAGATCGGGAGGTTCACTGGTGATGATTGCCTATCAAAACGCTCTTGGCGTCGCGCTGATCATAATCGGCGCAGGCCTGGTTTGCGTCGCCGTGATCTGGCGGCGTCAAGCCCAGACTGAGCCGCCGCAGTCTGACGACGCCAGCGTCGGCGAGCTGCGCACGTTTGTCGATACGCTTCAGCGGACAGACGAAACGGAGGCGAATCTTCGCCCGCGAATTGACCGTCTCCGTAATGAGGAATCCCTCAAGTAGTGGTCCGCAGGCCCAGGGCACGCGCTAATTGGCGCAAATCAAGCTGATATTGCAGCAGCGGCAGGCCTGACCCGGCAGACGATTGAACGGCTGGAGCGATCGGGATGTCAACCCGCAATCAGTCGCGATGCTACCGTCGCAGCAGTCCTGGCTGCACTGGGAGCGCGCGGTGTGATGCTAGTGCCGTGTGGGGTGGTGCTGGCATCACCGCGCTCCAGGCAGACGAAGCGCGCGGCGGCGATGACAGCGGTCGCACTCGCAGACTGGCTAAATTCACCGATCACTGGAACTGCTGTTGGTCCTGTGGCTCCGGTGGGGCTTGCGGCGACGGAAGCGCCCGCAACGGCCGGTTGTTATTGGCGTTATCGTTATTGCCGGCGTTGGGCTGGATACCGTATCGACCCCTTCCATACTGGAAGATTTCGCCGGATTTGGCCATTTTATAGAGCAACTGGCGTATGTTTCGGTTGGGTCGCCCTGTTGCGGTAGCCAATTCAGTCGGCGTCATGGGGCCTTTGTTATCGGTGAGCACACCGAGGATAACGGTTTGCTCCTGCGTCCGAGTGGGAAACGGTTGTGGTAGAGGCGCTGATCCCGGCCGCAGATTCTGCTTAGAAACTTTGGCATCCACTTCTTGGCCCGCTTTGAGTTGCTCGGTGATCTTCGCGTTGTCGCGGGCCATTTGATCCTGGTTCACCTTGAGTTGCTCGATCCTATTCCCCAAGGTCGCGATATCGTTCGCCATCGTCTGGAGCTTCTCTACCAACTCGGGAGGAAGGGCGGTCGGCGTGACATTCGTTGCGGTCTGAGCCTGAGGTGCTGGCTGGGGAAGTGCTGCCTCCGCCGCGTCGGCCTGAACGATAGGTGGGCTCGGTTGCGCGGGGAGTTTCGAATGTTTTGGCGGCAGTAATGAAGACGGGGCGAACTGCAACCCGACAATCATGCCCTTGACTGCATCGCCGTAAGGCTGCCAGGCGATGGCTGCGCCACCGATGCACGCCACCAACAGCAAGCCGGTGATGCGTAACGCCCGCCTGCCAAAAAGCGACGGCTGGTCGCTCGGGACAGTGGTGCCAAATCTGTCCACGGGGATCTGCGGGTCTTCAGATGGTTGGTGCGCGGCGTCCTGCGGTAGCTTCGATGGCTGTTTATCCTCGCGCCGCAGTTTGTACTGTTCATAGGCGCGTGCGTTCGCTTCCTCCAAGCGTGCGGCCATTGTGGCCGGCTGAAAAGTTTGTTTCGGGCCCGGCGTGGAATTCGCGGTTTGATCGTCGTCTCTCGGAGCAAGTGGGAAATCAGAGAAGATCATGATCAACTCCACGCAACGCGCAACGGAACTAGCAACATGTTGCGCACTCCCGTCCTTATAGATGACGGACAGTGGCATTTTAGTTTCACTTATTCCCGGCCTCAACTCATTTGAATTTGATAGTTCCGTTTGGATGCATCGGCATCGGCCAGCAACACGGCGGTATAGTCGGTCATCTGTCCAACTTCGCCTTCAGCCCGATCTGGCCAAGGGATCACTTTCGCCCCTTCTTCGATTGTCGCGTGCAGCCCAGCATCGACCAATCGCGTGACACCACGCTCAGCCGACTATTTGCAAGCTGGCAGGGTGCTTGCTTTCCGTTGGCAGATTATCTCACAGCTCCTGCCGATTGCGTACCGCATGCAGTCCGCGGCACACGTTTGTGAATTGTAACATTGTTTTTGGGTGGATTTGCCTTGAGGCTGCTGTGCTAAAGCGCCAGTAGCAGCCGTTCCTGTCAGCGCGAGCACGGCAATGAATACCGAAATCCGAAACATAGGAAACTCCTCCCGGTATTTCTAATAGTGGAGATCCTGATCGGCGACTGCGACCCTAGCGCGCCGTGCATCTTCTTCCCAGTGGAAGTTCGGCCGGACAGTCGGCGCCCCTCGTGCCGCACGCCCGGCAGGTAAACCGCGGCTCCAGATCAGACAGCCGCACGTCATCCGGCTATCTGTCGCCGTTGATCGCAGTCCAATGGCTGCAGTGATAGTCGCTACAATAGATCAGCATAGGCCGCGAACGCCTGAGGCGCGCATCTCGGCAAACGTGATCTTCTGGGGCCGTTGCATCACCGCGACCAATCTACTTCGGCTGCCCGCTTCATTGCCGGGCTGTTGCGGTTCTTCACCTTGACCCAATGCGAACAAGGACCGCCACGATAAGGCCGATCTTGGCGCTTCGACACCAAACCCTCCAAACCCATGTTGCAGGCCGCCCGAAACAGGTCCGGGCCGATCTCGCCTTGTTCGAATGGGGCGATGAAAATGCCCTCGGTGCGACGGGCCAGGAGCCGCGCCAAATTGGCCTTGCGCATCGAGAGCTGAAGCTGCCGCATGTCGTCGCCTTCGCCGGCAAGCATGTCGAAAGGCGTAAAGCTGCACTTGCTCGTTGTGCTTGCCGGAATGCAGCGCATTGAAATCTGATCGGCCATCGACACCAAGGATGACCGCGTCGCCATCGATAACAAATTGCTTCTGCCGGTTCTTGAGGGCCGATTCCGCGATCCAGGGAAACCGGTCGGTCCAGTCGTGACCGTTCCTCGTAAGGAGCCGCACGCGGGTTCCGTCCCGCACGACCAGCATGCGGTACCCGTCGTATTTGATTTCATGGAGCCAGTCCCGGCTGGCGGGAACTTTGGGCGCAGCCGTTGGAATACAGGGGAGATAATCAAGCTTACGCAACATGATCGATAAATAAGTGCTGGGCAGCGAACCTGTTAGACCAAGACAAAGATGAGCAGGCCGCCAACTTAAACAGTCCTCTGGCGTAGCCCTTAAAGCCCCGCGAGCACCGATTTCAATTCCAAGAACGTTGCGTTCGGCGAACATGATTCGACCTCTTTGTTTCAGAGATCATCCAAAGAATACGCATTCCGCACCGGAACAACGCACCAACTCCATGCCGCTGTGTGCAGGGTATGTGCACGCCGTTTTTAATGGTGTTTTTATTACCTGAAAAATCTCTGCTAAGTGCTTGATTTATTTGGCTCCCCGGGCTGGATTCGAACCAGCGACCATTCGATTAACAGTCGAATGCTCTACCGCTGAGCTACCGAGGAACAGGCGAAGCCCCAACGGGGTTCGCAAGCGGGAGCGTATAACAAAGCGTCCGATGCTTGCAAAGCACGAAATAGGCCTTTGTGGAGTGCCAGCATGTGCGAAAGCGAACTACCTGTCGCCCCTCGAATCGATGCATCTCTGTACCGGATTGTCACGTGGGATCGCCGATCGCCGCGGCGCAGCAGCCGTGTTGCGTTTTGGCGAACCTTGTATCAAAAGATGACGAGGTTCTCGTCATCTTACGCGGCCAAGCCCGCTCTTTCAGTTGGGGCGCCAAATGTCTGCTTTTTCGACCGCGCGCCAGAAAATGGTCGATGGTCAGGTACGTCCCAGCGACGTCACCGATCTCAGGATTATCGATGCGATGCTCGAGGTACCGCGCGAGGTGTTTGTACCGGAAAATCTGCGCGCGATGGCCTACCTCGATCTTGATCTGAACGTCAGTGAAGGCAGGCCCACCAAGCGTTTTCTCATAAAGCCGGCAGTGACGGCAAAAATGCTGCAGGCGGCCAATGTCGGCGAAACCGACAACGTGTTGGTGGTGGGCTGCGCATCGGGCTATATGGCTGCGCTGGTTGCAAAATTGGCGAACCGCGTCACCGCAACGGAGCCGGACCGGTCGTTGGTTTCAAACGCAAATGCTGTCTTCGCCGAGCTCGGCCTCGCAAACGTCACGGCCAAAACCGCTTCTGCTGCAGAAGGCGATTCGGCAAATGCGCCGTTTGACGTCATCCTTCTCAATGGTGCGACCCAAATAACTCCTGAGGGGCTGTTCCGGCAACTGAAAGACGGCGGCCGTCTGGTTGGAACCTTTGCCATGACAAACCCTCAACGCGCCATGATCGTGACGCGATCGCATGGCGATCTCGGATATCGGGCACTGTTTGATGCCGTAATCCCGGTCCTGCCGGGGCTCGAAAGGCCGCCCGCGTTCGTTTTCTAGATTCAACGACCATCAGCACGGTCGCTGACTCGCAAAGGTGTGGCCCGGATGCCCCATGTCAGGAGTTTCCAACTGCGCCTTGCCCCGGGGGGTTCCTTAGCCCTTGCGGCGGGAATAAGGTGCGGCGGGATATCTAGTTGGAATGACAATTGGAATGACATGACAACCCGGCTGAGGCGTAAATGTACCGGGCTGGCGGTATGATTGGATTGCAGGGGATGGATGGGGTGAAGGCCTTTACCGGAGCTGCGGCTGCGGTCCTTCTTTTAATGTTAACGGACCCGCCGCCGGCCTTGGCCGATACGATCGAGGCTGCGCTCGTGCGCGCCTATCAGAGCAATCCTCAGCTTAACGCCCAGCGAGCCCAGGTCAGGGCCACCGACGAAAACGTTCCACAAGCATTGTCGGGTTACCGTCCCAAAGTCGCGGTTACGGCGAGTGCCGGCTATCAATATACGGATACGAATTCGACCTTCGGCGGCTCGCCGACTCAAATCGTCAGGTCCGAGGTTCATGGCACCAATCCGCCACGCTCTGCCGGTCTGACCGTCACCCAGACGCTGTACAACGGCAATCAGACGGCCAACAAGACTCGCGCCGCCGAGAGCCAGGTCTCCGGTTCGCGGGAAGCTCTGCGGGTACTCGAGCAGTCGGTCTTGCTTTCGGCGGCCACGGTCTACATGGACGAGCTGCGCGATGCGGCGATTGTCGAGGTTCAGAACAGCAACGTTCGCGTTCTGGATCAGACGCTCAAGCAGACGCGTGACCGCTTCAATGTCGGCGAAGTCACGCGCACCGACGTCGCGCAATCGGAAGCCCAACTCGCCGCCGGCAAGACGCAGCTTCTCGCCGCGGAAGCGACGCTGACGACCACTAGAGCGAATTTCCGCCGCATCATCGGCAACGAGCCGCAAAACCTCGCGCCGGGCTCGCCGGTGGATCGCTATTTGCCGGCGGCGTTGCCCGCCGCCGTCGAATTGAGTCTGGTCGAAAATCCGAACGTTACGGCGGCGATGTACGGCATCGACGTCAACTTTCTCCAGGTCAAGGTGAACGAGGGCGCGCTGCTGCCGACGGTCACGATGCAAGCCTCCGTGCAGCAGGCCTACGAACAGAGCTTGCAGGTCTACCGTTCCTTCGGAGCATCGGCGATCGCGCAGGTCTCCGTTCCGATATTTCAGGGCGGTGCCGAGTACTCGCTGATTCGGCAATCCAAGGAGTCGCTGGCGCAACAGCGGCTCGTGCTCGAGCAAACTCGCGACCAGACTCGCGCCAACACGGTTACTGCCTGGGGGCAATTGGTGGCGGGCAAGGCCCAGGTCGTCTCGGCCCAGGCGCAAGTGACAGCCTCTGAGATCGCGCTCAACGGCGTCCGCGAGGAGGCCAAGGCCGGACAGCGGACCACGCTCGACGTGCTCAACGCTCAGCAGGCGCTGGTCAACGCCCGTGTCGCGCTGGTGACGGCGCAGCACGACCGCGTGGTCGCTTCATACGGGGTCTTGACAGCGGTGGGACGGCTCGCACCGCAGGTTCTCGGTCTTGCGACCACGGTATACGATCCCAGTATACACTATCACCAGGTGCGCGACAGCTGGTACGGTGTTCGTACTCCCGACGGCCGCTGATAACCCCGTCGCCGTGCCGACGAAGGCTCCGAGGGGTCGGAGCTGGTTGAGGCGAGTACATAGATTCCCTTCGCTGCGCCGCCTTCGCTTGGATACAAACGCATGAGCAGGCTTCGGCGCGTAATGCGCCCTTGCGTTGCTTGCAATCGCTAGTTGCCCTGACGTAGCGTTCTTGGAGGTGGCGGGGCGATTCGCGCCACGCTCGGCGACCATCGGGGAGCTATCGGTCGGTGCGCCGGAGAGGGGCCAAATCCGCGCGAATGGTGCGGCGGTGTTTGATCTGGGGACAAGTCGGGCCGATGCTATGAAAATCGGCGCCCGCACATCAGGAACCGACAAACTCCCGCTTCGCTTGGTGTAAAACGTGTCGAGGGCGTTGATGAGGTGGAATTGGAGATGACGCAGCCCGCGAAGGTCCAAGAGCCCTCAATGGAGGAAATCCTGGCGTCGATCCGGCGAATCATCGCCGACGACGAAGCAAAGCCTGCGGCTGCCGAGAAACCGCCTGGTCCCGCCGCCCCGGTCAAGCAAGACAGACCGGCTCCGGCCACCGCGGCGAAGGCGGCGACAAATGACGCTCCCGCCAACCCCATGCCACCAAAGGCGGCTGCTGCGGCAGCGCCCCCGCCGATACCCGCGGCGGCTGCAAGCAACAGCCAGGATGACATCGATGCGCTGCTGAACGGGCTGGACGAGACGACGACGGTGGAAGAAATACGGCCGCACTCGCCCGATGGCGATGTGCTTGAGCTGACGGACGAGATGGCGCTTCCGGATTCGTCGGAGCCTGCGTTCAAAAAAGTGGAACCCTCGGACGACCTTGAATTTGCCGAGGCGGCGAAGGTGGTGTCCCGTCAGCCCTCGTTCGAGCCACCTCTGGTCGAAAGTTTGTCGCCACCTCAACAGATTTTGTCGCGCTCCACCGTGTCGGCGGTTGAATCCGCCTTTAACACCCTCGCGCATACCGTGCTGAGCAACAACGCGCGGACGCTGGAAGACCTGGTCAAGGAAATGCTGAGGCCGATGCTGAAGTCCTGGCTCGACGACAATTTGCCGGGGCTCGTGGAACGAATTGTCAAGTCCGAAATCGAGCGGGTTTCGCGGGGCCGCTGAACTCTCTGACGCTGACCTCGGTTTCGCCGGCCGTGTTTCAGCCATTACATCTGCTTTATCGTATTCCCTGACCGATCCGCCCGGTTGACTCGGCGCGCGCCTGCGGCTTTCTAGGGGGCCGATCTTTATATTCGCATCCCGGCTGGATTTGACATTCGTGTGAAACGCATTTGCGGGTCTGGCGGGGAGCGAATTCACCAAATCCGCCGTCAAGCGCGTTCCAAACCGCCGAATGAACCGTCATGATCGAGAAGAACTACCAGCCCGCCGATATTGAAGGCCGCATGTCCCGCGTCTGGGAGGAAAGCGGCGCCTTCAAGGCCGGTCGCCCGGAGCGGCAAGACGCCGAGCCCTTCACGATCGTGATCCCGCCGCCCAATGTGACCGGTTCTCTGCACATGGGGCATGCGCTCAATAACACTTTGCAGGACATCCTCTGTCGCTTTGAACGGATGCGCGGCCGGGACGTTCTGTGGCAGCCCGGCACCGACCACGCCGGTATCGCCACGCAAATGGTGGTCGAACGGCAATTGATGGAGCGACAGCAGCAAGGCCGGCGCGACCTCGGCCGCGCCAAATTCCTCGAGCGAGTCTGGCAGTGGAAGGCCGAAAGTGGCGGCGTCATCGTCAATCAGTTGAAGCGGCTTGGCGCGTCCTGCGACTGGTCGCGCGAGCGCTTCACGATGGACGAGGGTCTGTCGCGGGCTGTGGTGAAGGTGTTCGTGGAGTTGCACCGCCAGGGGTTGATCTACAAAGACAAGCGGTTGGTGAATTGGGATCCGAAGCTGTTGACGGCGATCTCCGACCTCGAGGTGCAACAGATAGAGGTCAAAGGCAGTCTGTGGTATTTGCGCTATCCGCTGGAGGGTGCAAATTTCGACCCTGACGATCCCTCGACGTTCATCGTTGTCGCCACCACGCGGCCGGAGACGATGCTCGGCGACAGCGCGGTGGCAGTCCATCCCCACGATGAGCGTTATGCGCATCTGGTTGGCAAGCACGTGATCCTGCCGTTGGTCGGACGCAAGATTCCGATCGTTGCGGATGAATATTCCGATCCCGAAAAGGGCTCGGGCGCGGTCAAGGTGACGCCCGCGCATGACTTCAACGATTTTGAAATTGGCCGCAGGCATAATCTGCCGCAAATCAGCGTCCTGAGCCAGGAAGGCAAGCTCACGCTGGTCGGCAACGAAGAATATTTGCGCGCGCTTCCCGAAGGCGCCCTGCAGCTTGCAGAAGAGCTGCACGGCCTCGACCGTTTCGCCGCGCGCAAGCAGATCGTCGCTCGGTTGGACGATTTCGGCTTTCTCGAACGGGTCGAGCCGAACACGCACATGGTGCCGCACGGCGACCGCTCGGGCGCCGTCATCGAGCCCTATCTGACCGACCAGTGGTATGTCGACGCCCGGACGCTGGCGCAGCCGGCAATTGCAGCGGTACGCCAGGGCGCGACAACCTTCGTGCCGAAGAACTGGGAAAAGACCTATTTCGATTGGATGGAGAACATCCAACCCTGGTGTATCTCCCGGCAGCTCTGGTGGGGCCATCAGATTCCCGCCTGGTATGGGCCGGACGGCAAGGTGTTCGTTGCCGAGACCGAGGAAGAAGCGATCGGCAACGCGCTCGGTTATTACGTCGAGCAGGAAGTCCTCACCGTGGAGCAGGGGCGCGAGATGGCACTCGATCGCAACAAGCGCGCCGGTTTCATTACCCGCGATGAGGACGTGCTCGACACCTGGTTCTCCTCGGCATTGTGGCCCTTCTCGACGCTCGGCTGGCCCGACGACGACACTGATGTGAAGCGTTATTATCCGACCGACGTTCTCGTCACCGGCTTCGACATCATCTTCTTCTGGGTTGCCCGCATGATGATGATGGGCCTGCATTTTATGAAAGACGTCCCATTCCCGACGGTCTACATCCACGCGCTCGTCCGCGACGAAAAGGGCGCGAAGATGTCGAAGTCGAAAGGCAACGTCATCGATCCCTTGCACCTGATCGATGAATACGGCGCCGATGCGCTGCGCTTCACGCTCTCCGCGATGGCGGCACAGGGCCGCGATATCAAGCTTGCCGCGAGCCGCGTCGAGGGTTACCGCAATTTTGCAACCAAGCTGTGGAACGCATGCCGCTTTGCCGAAATGAATGCGTGCGCGCTGCCCACGGAGTTCGATCCGACGAATGCGGAGCAGACGCTGAACCGCTGGATTCTGCACGAGACCGCGCGCGCGACACGCGAGGTGACGGAGGCAATTGAGGATTACCGCTTCAACGAGGCGGCCGGCGCGATCTACCGCTTTGTGTGGAACGTCTATTGCGACTGGTACCTCGAGCTCGCCAAGCCGGTCTTGATCGGTGAGGACGGCAGTGCCAAGACGGAGACCCGTGCGATGGTGGCCTTTGCGCGGGACGAAATCCTCAAATTGCTGCATCCGTTCATGCCCTTCATCACGGAAGAGCTTTGGGCGGTGACGGCGAAACGTGACGGCGTGCTGGCGCTCGCGCCCTGGCCGCGCAAGACAGATCCGCTTACGCCGGAGCAAATGGCACTGGCGACGGCCACGAACCCGGACGATCCCTTCATGCCACCTCTGCTGGTGGCGCTGAACAATGCCGAATTCACCGATCCCGAAGCGGAGGCGGAGATAGGCTGGGTGGTCGACCTCGTCACCGCGATACGTTCGGTCCGCGCGGAAATGAACATTGCGCCGGCGACGCTGACGCCGCTGGTCCTGGCGGGAGCCTCCGCCGAGACGAAACAACGCGCGCTGCGCTGGAACGACGTGATCGGGCGGATGGCTCGGCTTGCCGACATCTCCTTTGCCGACCGCGCGCCGGAAGGTTCGGTTCAGCTCCTGGTGCGCGGTGAGGTGGTGGCCCTGCCGCTCAAGGGCGTGATCGATCTTTCGGCGGAGAAGGCCCGGCTCGACAAGGAACTTGCCAAAGCTGATGCCGATATCAGGCGCGTCGATGCCAAACTTGCCAACGAGAAGTTCGTAGCCAACGCGCCGGAAGAAATCGTCGAGGAGGAAAAGGAAAAGCGCGAGGCGGCGGTCGCGCGAAAGACAAAAATCCTTGAAGCGCTCGAACGCCTCAAGAGCGCCGCCTGAGGTCGCGGTGCCCGGAGCAGAAAGTTGAGAATTTTTCTGGCAGGCGCGACAGGTGTCGTCAAAGCTTCACTCCGTTCAATCCCTCGTGGCGAGGTAGTCGGTCCGCATCGGCGGGGCGATCCCCGGAGCCGGCGAGCCCGGCTCTGCGGCGCCCCACCAGTCGGCCTCGGCCACGTTGCCCTCCTTGCATCGCGCCTGCCAAAGGGTCGCGGCGAACAGGAAATAGGCGGCCGAAGTCCACAGGGCTTGCCAGTTTTCGGTGCCCTCGACGAAAATGGTATCGAGTGCGGCAGCAGCGAAGAGGCCCGCGAACAGCGCCTCGGCGATCGGGCGCGATCCTGAATTCGGACGGTTGAACAACGCCAGGATCGAGAAGGGCACCGCCGCCATCGTTAACGCAGCGAACGGGAAATCGCGCCAACGAGCGTCGAAGAGGGCGCCCAGCGCGGTCTCGCTCGCAAGCAGCGTCGTCAGGGTCAGCACCAGCCCGAGCAGCAAGACGGGAAAGGATCTGGTTCTGCTTTCGCGTGGGCCGAACAGTTCGAGAAATGTCGGCAGCGAGCGACCGGACATCAGCGCGCTGGCGCAGAGCAGGGGTGAGGCTATCGCCGCAGCCAGAAGCGAGCCGCGATCGAGCCAGCCGCCGATGCCGTAGCTTTCGTACTCCACCTTGTCGGCCGCTACCCCGAGCAGGATTCCGGCCGTGGTCGCCGACACGGCGACCGCGACCCAGGAGGCAAGCGCCGGCGGCCAGGGTCGGCGCCGCAAGGCGAGCCATGCGGCTGCGAATACACTGACGGCGAGCGCCATCCCGCTGCCCATCTCAAGCTTCCAGGAGGGATAGTTGCTGATGGCGACCCCAGGCGGATATTTCAGCTCGCGACGCTTCGCATCGAACAGGCCCCAATTGCCGCCCACCGTTCCCTCCCAATACCGCTTCCAGGAAGCGTCGTAGGCTTCGATCAGGTTGATGTGAAAGTTTTCACGCTTTGCAACGTCAAGAATTTCCGAGATGACGCGGGCCTGGTTGGTGCGCGAAGGAAGGGCTCCTTCCCGCATCCGCCCCATGCTCGGCCAGCCCGTCTCGCCAATCAGGATTTCCTTGCCCGGAAACGCAACGGCCAGCCGTTTCTGAATCGCAGCCACGTGAGCGGCAGCGTCCTCGGCACGGATCGGAAAATCCTCCCAATAAGGCAGCACGTGCGCTGTGATGAAATCGACGGAGTCCTGGACTTCCCGATAGCGCAGCCAGAACTCCCAGACATCGGCGTAGGTCACCGGAACCTTCACGCGCGCCTTGACCGAGCGTATGAGTTCGCGAAGGTCGGAAGGTGTCATATCGCCGTGCAGCAGCACTTCGTTGCCGACGACGATGGCTCGGATCGTGTCCGGATAGTCGCTGGCAAGCCTTACCGCGGTTTCGACCAGCTGTGCGTTTTTGAGCCGGCCATTGCCGATCCAGACCCCAAGCAGAACTTTCAGCCCCACCTGGGAAGCAAGTTCGGGCACCTTGTCCAATCCGTTGTCGACGGAGTAGGTACGGATGCAATTGGATATCCCGGCGATCTCGACGAGGTCCTCCCTGATCTGCGCGGGACTCACGATCAGATCCTGATTCAACGGAGTTTGATTGCCGCGGAATGGCGCGTAGGACACGCAATCCAGTTTTGCCGCGCCATCGATCGGCGCGCGATCCAGCATGACCGGCTTGGCCAGCCACGACCAGACCACGGCAATGATGATCAGGGATGCGAGGAGAAGCGCCAGCGGCGTACGAAAAGCAATTGGTTCTGTCCTCCGGAAAGCTTGTCGACTAAGGTCAAGCGGTCGGCGCGGTCGGGCCGGACAATGTGACAACCGAAAAGCAGGCCGTTCGTGTTACCAAATTTGTCTCAATCCGAACAAGTAAAGTAATGTTGTTCAATAGCCTATCTCGGCGCCATTTTGCCAGTATTGCCGGCTGGTCGGCGCTCGGAATTACGACGGTATCTGCCCAGTCCAGTCAAGTCGATCGTGGCAGCGAAGGCGGCCCCGCCGGCGAGCGCTTCCCGGGCTTTCCCGGTAATTTTCTATGGGGCACGGCCACCTCCGCCTATCAGATCGAGGGCGCGGTCAGCGAAGACGCGCGCGGTCCGTCGATCTGGGATCGTTACATTCACACAGGCGGCAAGATTCTGGATCGAAGCAATGCCGACACCGCCAACGATCATTATCACCGCTACAAGGAGGACGTTCAACTCATCCGGAAGCTTGGAGCAAAGGCCTATCGTTTTTCGGTGGCGTGGCCTCGCATTTTCCCGGACGGTACCGGCACGCCCAATCCGAAGGGCCTCGACTTCTACAATCGACTGCTGGATGAACTGCTGGCGAACGGCATCGAACCGTTTGCCACGATGTATCACTGGGACCTTCCCCAGGCGCTTCAGGACCGCTTCGGCGGTTGGATGTCGCGTGACACGTCAAAGGCTTTTGCCGACTATACGGGATACGTGGCGGAGCGTATCAGCGATCGGGCGAAGCACATCTTCACCATCAACGAATGCGCCAGGTTCGTGAATCTGGGTTATGGCTCGGGGCTCGACGCGCCGGGACTGACCCTGTCCCAACGCGAGTTGAACCAGGTCCGTCACAATGTGGCGTTTGCGCACGGCCTCGCCGTGCAGGCGGTGCGGGCGCATGGCCGGAGCGGAACGAGGGTTGGACCGGCCGAGAATATCGTCGTTTGCATTCCAGCGATCGAAACGCCCGCCAATGTCCGCGCTTCGGAAATAGCCACGCGTGAACTCAACGCCGGCTATCTGACCGTGATGCTCGAAGGAAAATATACCGACGATTTCCTGGCCTATGCGGGCGCCAATGCTCCGAATTTCACGGCGGAAGATCTGAAGGTCATCTCCTCACCGGTCGATTTCGTCGGGATCAACGTCTATGAACCGAACCATTATGTCGTTGCCACCGACAACGGGAGCGGTTTTGCGTTGATGCCGTTTGCGGCGACATATCCTCATATGGATTCGAGCTGGCTCAAGGTCGGTCCCGAGGCGATCTATTGGGCGCCGCGTCATGTGGCCAGGCTCTGGGGTGTCAAGTCGATCTACATCACCGAGAACGGCACCTCGGCGGCGGACCAGCCGGCGGCGGACGGGAACGTCTACGATGTGGATCGGATCATGTACCTTCGCAATTACCTCACGCATCTGCAGCGGGCCACATCCGAAGGCGTGCCCGTTCTCGGTTACTTCCTGTGGAGCCTGATGGACAATTTTGAATGGACGGACGGCTTTGGGAAGCGCTTCGGGCTCTACCGCGTCGATTTCGAAACGCAGCGCCGCACGCCAAAACTCTCGGCGTCGTTCTACCGTGAAGTCATAGCGCGCAATGCGGTGGCCTGATTGTCGATTTGCAAATGCCGCCGGCGCCGTGCAGCTTGGCCGTTCAAGCCGGGAAAGGCTTTGAGACGAATTTTGAGCCCTTCAAACCATACCGCCACGGCAGGTCGACGGCCTTGGTGATGCCTATCCGCACGCCCGCGACGATCTCCGTTTTAACGTTGCGCGCATGCAACGCGAACGGGGCAGCATCGAGCGCAAGCCCATTATGTTTGTCGGTGATCCCCAGCGCCTCCGTCAACTTGCCGGGGCCCGAGCAAAGCGACCGCTCATCGGCAAGGTGCCGCCGGCGGCGCATCGCGGCAAGGCCGTGGGTAGGTTCCAGGGCGCGGATCAATACCGCGCTTGCCGAACCAACCTCCTCGCAGATGAAATTGACGCACCAGTGAATGCCGTAAGAGCGGTAGACGTAAACATAGCCCGGCGGGCCGAACATGATCCGGTTGCGCGGCGTCGGCCCGCGGAAGGAGTGCGCCGCCGGGTCGGTGTGGTGATAGGCCTCGACCTCGACGATGATGCCGCCGACACCGTTGACGAGCAGCGTCGTGCCGATCAGATCGGGCGCGACTTCGAGCACGCTGCGCGCGAAGAAGGCGCGTTTGAGCAGTTTGCCGGGTTTTGGGGAGCTTGCCGCGGGGTTTCGATTCATACGCGCGGTATGCTAAGACCGAAAGCACACCAAGGCGAGCGGTTGCGGTTCTCATTCAACCGGATTACCTACAACATACCAGGTATGGATTCTCCATGGTCGTCGTCGTCGATACCGTCTCGGCCAAGCCGCTGCGCCCGCGTCACCCGGAAAAGGTGAACCGGCCGGACGCATTGTCGCCGCCGAAACCGGAGTGGATCCGGGTTCGCGCGCCGACCACGCGCGGCTATGCCGACACCCGCAGGATCGTGAAGGAAAACGGCCTCGTTACGGTGTGCGAGGAGGCGGGCTGTCCGAACATCGGCGAGTGCTGGGACAAGAAGCACGCGACTTTCATGATCATGGGCGACACCTGCACCCGCGCCTGCGCGTTCTGCAATGTCAAGACCGGCATGCCCGGCGCGCTCGACCCAGATGAGCCGGATCACGTCGCGGAGGCGACATTCAAGCTAGGACTGTCCCATATCGTCGTCACCTCTGTGGACCGCGACGACCTTGCCGACGGCGGCGCGGAACATTTCGCGCAAACCGTCCGCGCCATTCGCGCGCGTTGCCCGGCTACCACCATCGAAATCCTGACGCCGGATTTTCTGCGCAAGGAGGGCGCGCTGGAGGTGGTGGCGGCGGCCAGGCCCGACGTGTTCAATCACAATCTGGAAACGGTGCCGTCGCGCTATCTGAGCGTGCGACCGGGTGCGCGCTATTTCCATTCGGTGCGGCTGTTGCAGCGGGTCAAGGAGATCGATCCGGCGATCTTCACCAAGTCGGGCATCATGGTCGGCCTTGGTGAGGAGCGCCACGAGGTGTTGCAGGTGATGGACGACCTTCGCTCGGCCGACGTGGATTTTCTCACCATCGGCCAATATCTGCAGCCAACGCGAAAGCATCACGCCGTGATGGACTATGTGACGCCGGATGAGTTTGCCGCTTACGAGAAGGTTGCCTATACCAAGGGGTTCCTCATGGTGTCGGCGAGTCCATTGACGCGTTCGTCGCATCATGCCGGAGAGGATTTCGCAAGGTTACGCGCAGCGCGCGCCGCAAGGTCCCGCTGAGCTTCAAGCGATGCCGAAGTTCAACAGCAGGCGCAAGGTCAACCACAGCGCGGCGCAGATGTTCGATCTGGTCGCCGACGTCGAGCGCTATCCCGAATTCGTACCGCTGTGCCACTCGCTCAGGATACGCCAGCGCACGCCAGGACCGGATGGAACCGAAATCGTGATCGCAGACATGACGGTCTCGTTCAAGCTGGTGCGCGAGACGTTTACGAGCCGGGTGACGCTGGACCGGCCAAACCTGAAAATCCTGGTCGAATATCTGCGGGGCCCGTTCAGCAGCATGGAGAACCGCTGGACGTTCGAACCGAGGTCGGACAATGCCTGCGATGTCGTCTTCTACATCGCTTACGAATTCAAGAGCCGGATGCTGGCGATGCTGATGGGCGCGATGTTCGACGCAGCCTTCCAGCGTTTCGCAGCCGCGTTCGAGAAGCGGGCCGACAAGGTTTATGGGAAGAAGCGGGTGTGATGCGGCACGCGCGAAGCAATCTGGTCGCGGGCTCTCGACGTCTTGCTCGGCTCTTGACGTCATTGCGAGCGGAGCGAAGCAATCCATGGCGCGGCAAAAATGGATTGCTTCGTCGCATTCGCTCCTCGCAAAGACAGGGAAAAAGCTTGCCCTGCGATGGCGCGTGCCCAAGCTTCCCTATTCAATTGTCAAACAGCGATGAGGGCGCAATCCCGCATTCTCGCGGCGCAAATCGCGTCCGAGTTTTGCGTTGTCGCGTCCTCTGGTCGAAGAGGGCGCAGGGAATGCCGGGCGCCAGGCCGCACCCATAGCCTCGCGTGCAAGTGAGAGAAGCACACGAGCGTAGTCACCATGGGTACACCGGGATCAACCGGCATTCCCTGCGCGATGGTTTTACGGTTTCCTTCGTGCTCTCCTCGGGGACCGGGCTTTCTTGCCCCCGTCGCCTTGCGAAAAATGTTCCGCAAAAACTTGACATCAGCGTCGGGATGTCAGGACCACACGACTTCGCCGTCCGAGCAGGTATTGCCCGTCCAGCAATGCCTGCTCGTCCACCGCATTTCTTCCCAACGTCCGTGACGATCGCGAAACGCCCCTCTTGCGGGGAAGAAACGGGGCGAGGTCGTAAAGGTGATTTGCCCGACGGCACAAGAGGAAATTTTTTCGCGCGCGGACTGGACAGCCCAAATCACGTTGAGTTGGTTCGCATATTTCGGTTTTGCGCGCAGCTGCCGTTGGTGAGTTGAGGGCAAGCAAAGCCCGTATTCGTCCGTAGTGTCGGCCGCGATGAAGGATGCTGCCGACAACACTAAACCCTCGGTGGGCGCCGCCGCTTGGTCGCGCCACGGCGCGGCGTTCGTGCCAGGCGCGGGTGGAGACGGCTGATCGCCTGACGGCGCGGCTTGTTCGCGGCCTGCGGTCCTCTCGCCAGTTCCATCAGCATTCGCAGCGCCTCGACAACCGAGCGATGCCGCACCGCGCTGCGGCCGATCGCCCCAAAGCGGCATTCGCGATGCAGGATTCGGCCGTCGCGGGCAGCGACTGCAAGATGCACAAGACCCACGGGCTTGCCCGCCGTGGCCCCGCCGGGACCTGCGATACCCGTGATCGAAACGGCGAGATCGACACCGGCCCGCTCCAGCGCGCCTATTGCCATCGCGGTTGCGGTTTCCTTGCTGACGGCGCCGAAGGTTGCAAGGGTCGAGGCCTTGACCCCGAGCAGTGCCCGCTTGGCCTCGTTGGAATAGGTGACGAAGCCGCGGTCGATGACGTCGGAGGAGCCGGGGATATCGGTGAGCGCACCGGCAACCAGGCCGCCGGTACAGGATTCAGCCGTCGCGATTGTCAGCTTGCGCATCCGGCAAAGATCGAGCAGCGAGCGAGACAGGGCGCGAGCATCGCTGCCGCTCATGTCAGTTGCTCCCGACCTTGTCGTCCCAATTCGTGTCATCCGGTCCCGCACCACCCCAGGGCAGCCGGATCGTGGCGCAGGCCGTTGCCGCGATGCCTTCCTCGCGGCCGGTGAAACCAAGCCGCTCGCTGGTCGTCGCCTTGACGGCGACGCGCGAGATATCCAGCCCGGCAATCTCGGCGATCCGTGCCCGCATGGTATCGCGAAGCGGCCCGATCTTCGGCCGCTCGCAGATCAGCGTAATTTCGAGGTTGGCGATGCGGCCGCCGCGCGCGGCAACGCGATCGACGGCGTATTTCAGGAATTTGTCGGATGCCGCGCCCTTCCACTTGATGTCGCTCGGCGGAAAATGCGAGCCGATGTCGCCATCGGCGAGCGCGCCGAGGATGGCGTCGACCAGTGCATGAAGGCCGACATCGCCGTCGGAATGCGCGAGGAAGCCGCGATCGTGCGGCACGCGAACGCCGCAAATCATCAAATGGTCACCATCGCCGAAGGCGTGAACGTCGTAACCGGTCCCGGTCCTGACGTCACCGAGCAGGCTTGCCAGGCGGGCCTCTTCGCGGACAAAATCTTCAGGCGTCGTCAGTTTCATGTTCGCAGCATCGCCTTCAAAAGTTGCCACCGTCAATCCCGCCCATTCGGCAAGTGCGGCGTCATCGGTGAAATCGTTGCGGTCCTCACGCGCCGCGCGGCGATGCGCCTGGAGAATGACGTCAAAGCGGAAAGCCTGCGGGGTCTGTGCGATCCTGAGACGGGCGCGTTCCGGTGTCGCCTCGACGTTGCCGCTCGCATCGACCAGCTTGACCGTATCGGCGAGCGCTATCGCCGGGATTGCCGCGCCAGTGGCCGACGCGGCATCGATCGCGCGGGATATCAGCGCGGCCGAAACGAATGGGCGCGCCGCGTCATGGATGAGGACGATTTCGGGGTTATGCGAAACGAGCGCTTCAAGTCCCGCAAGCACCGATGCCTGGCGTGTCGCGCCGCCCGTTGCGGGAGGCGCATGTTGCAACCCCTGCACGGCGGCATCGAATATCGCGATATCGTCGGGATTTAGCACCGGCTGCACGGCCGATATCGCGGGGTGACGGCAAAACGGCGCCATCGCGCGGAAAATGACGGTTTGCCCGCCGATCGAGCGGTACTGCTTCGGACCGCCGGGACCGGCACGAAGGCCGCGTCCGGCTGCGACGAGGATGGCTGCAGTCCGCTGGAACTTTGACATGGGATTCGACGGCAGCTCAGGCCGGCAGCTTGGTGGCGTGACAGGAAAATTTGCGATCTGGCCATATCACGCTGGCGCCACGAAAGCAGAGCTAAACCTGATGGCTGTGGGAAAACCACATTTTGCTGCAGTGCACTTGCAAGATTCGAAGAACTGTCTAAACTGTAGGCAAAAGCCTTGACTGCACAAGAACTGTGCTCAAAAATAAATGGCAGTAGCACGGACTCTGCAGAAACAAAGAGATAATGCGTGACCGGTCAGGACCCTCCACGCTCTAAGCCTTTGAAGATAGGCGATATTCAGATCGCCAACCGGGTTCTGCTTGCGCCCATGTCGGGCGTTACCGATGCGCCTTTTCGACGCCTGGCCGCGGCCCTGGGAGTGGGATTGGTCGTGTCGGAGATGACGGCCAGCGATGACCTGGTCAATGGCAAACCCATGTCGCGGCTACGGTGCGAGGCCGCGGGGATAGGTCCGCATGTCGTGCAGCTCGCCGGCTGCGAGGCGAGATGGATGACTGAGGGCGCACGCATCGCCGAAGCCGCAGGCGCAGAAATTATCGACATCAACATGGGCTGTCCGGCGCGTCACATAACGGGCGGCCAATCCGGTTCGGCGTTGATGCGCGACCTCGACCACGCCGTCCGACTGATCGAAGCAACCATCTCCGCGGTGAAGGTGCCGGTGACGTTGAAGATGCGATTGGGCTGGGACGCCTCGTCGCTCAACGCGCCCGAACTGGCGCGTCGTGCCGAGGCTGCCGGCGTGCAAATGGTTTCGGTGCACGGCCGTACCCGTTGCCAATTCTACAGCGGCGACGCCGATTGGGGTGCGGTCCGCGCCGTCCGGGACGCGATAAGGATTCCGCTGGTGGTCAACGGCGACATCACTTCGTTCGAGAAAGCCGAAAGTGCGCTTGAACAGTCGGGGGCCGACGCGGTGATGATTGGCCGCGGCGCGCAGGGCCAGCCCTGGCTGCCCGGTCAGGTCGCGCGGCGCCTGGAGAGCGGCGTCGTCGAGGCAATCCCGCCGCTCGCCGAGCAGCTCAAATTCATTCGCGCCCTCTATGACGAAGTCTGCAGCCACTACGGGGTACGCGTGGGTCTGCGGCATGCGCGCAAGCATCTTGGCTGGGCACTGCAGATCGCCGCCCAATGCAGCCTTGCACCGGCCGCGACGCTGAAGAAATGGCGCCAGAGGATCCTGACGTCGGACGATCCGCATCTCGTGCATCGCTCCCTGCAGGATGCGTTCGACGACTTTGCATGGGGCGCCCCCGCATGACTTCGGCAGCAGAGCACCGCCGACCCTTGCCTTCGGACGCCGAGATCATTCTCAACGCGCTGCCCAACCCCGTCTTTCTGGTCGCACCGGACGGAAGGATTGTCGATGCCAACATGGCGGCGGAATCATTTTTCGAAATTTCAGCGCAATTCCTGCAGCGGCAGTCGTTGAAGGAGCTGGTGCCGTTCGGCAGTCCCTTGCTGGCCCTGATCGATCAGGTTCGATCCAGCGGCTCGCCGGTCAACGAATACAAGGTGGACCTCGGCACGCCACGGATGGGCGGCGACCGCCAGGTCGATCTTCATGTCGCTCCGGTTGCCGAGCGGCCGGGCCATATCGTCGTGATGCTGCAGGAGCGCAGCATCGCCGACAAGATGGACAGGCAACTGACGCATCGCAGTGCAGCCCGCTCGGTGATCGCGCTGGCGGCGATGTTGGCGCACGAAATCAAGAATCCGCTATCGGGAATCCGCGGCGCGGCGCAGCTGTTGGAACAGGCAGCTTCGCCCGAAGACCGCATGTTGACGCGGCTGATCTGCGACGAGGCCGACCGAATTGTCACGCTGGTCGATCGCATGGAAGTGTTCGGCGACGATCGGCCGGTGGCGCGCGGCCCGGTCAACATCCATTCGGTGCTCGATCACGTCAAACGTCTGGCGCAATCGGGCTTTGCCCGCAACGTTCGTTTCGTCGAGGAGTATGATCCTTCGTTGCCGCCGGTGCTGGCCAACCAGGACCAGCTTATCCAGGTGTTCCTCAATCTGGTGAAGAACGCCGCCGAAGCCGTTGCCGATCTCGGCAGCGATGCCGAGATCCAGCTCACCACCGCCTTCCGCCCTGGCGTGCGTCTGTCGGTGCCGGGGAAAAAGTCGCGGGTCTCCCTGCCACTCGAATTCTGCGTCAAGGACAATGGTCCCGGGGTCCCTGAAGACCTGATGCCGAACCTTTTCGATCCCTTCGTCACCACCAAGCCAAGCGGCAGCGGGCTTGGGCTGGCACTGGTGGCCAAGATCGTTGGCGATCACGGCGGCATCATCGAATGCGAATCCCAGCCGAGAAAGACCACCTTCCGCGTATTGTTGCCGATGTTCAATTCCGCAAAGAATTTCGATCAGAGCGAACGTGATGACGTTTCGGGGACGCCGTTGCACGCCTCACAAAACTCACGATGAGGAATATCGATGCCCGCAGGTAGCATACTCGTAGCCGACGACGACACCGCCATCCGCACCGTGCTCAATCAGGCGCTTTCGCGCGCGGGCTACGAGGTGCGGCTGACAGGCAACGCGGCGACGCTGTGGCGCTGGGTGAGCCAGGGCGAGGGCGACCTGGTGATCACCGACGTGGTGATGCCGGACGAGAACGCGTTCGACCTGTTGCCGCGGATCAAGAAGATGCGTCCCAATCTTCCCGTGATCGTGATGAGCGCGCAGAACACGTTCATGACCGCAATCCGCGCTTCCGAACGTGGCGCCTATGAATATCTGCCCAAGCCGTTCGACCTGAAGGAATTGATTGCGATCGTCGGCCGCGCGCTGGCGGAACCGAAGGAACGGGTGGCGAACGCCGCCGACGATTCCGAATTCAACTCGATACCGCTGGTCGGCCGTTCGCCGGCGATGCAGGAGATCTACCGCGTGCTGGCGCGGTTGATGCAGACCGACCTTACCGTGATGATTTCGGGCGAATCCGGAACCGGCAAGGAGCTGGTGGCGCGCGCGCTGCATGATTACGGCAAACGGCGCAACGGCCCGTTCGTCGCCGTCAACATGGCCGCTATTCCACGCGATCTCATCGAATCGGAGCTGTTCGGTCACGAGCGCGGTGCATTCACCGGCGCCAACACCCGCGCCTCCGGGCGGTTCGAGCAGGCTGAAGGCGGCACGTTGTTCCTGGACGAAATCGGCGACATGCCGATGGAGGCGCAGACCCGCTTATTGCGTGTCCTCCAGCAGGGCGAGTACACCACCGTCGGCGGCCGCACGCCGATCAAGACCGATGTTCGCATCGTCGCTGCCAGCAACAAGGACCTGCGCATCCTGATCCAGCAGGGGTTGTTTCGCGAGGACTTGTTCTTCCGCCTTAACGTCGTGCCGCTGCGGCTTCCCCCGCTGCGCGAGCGGATCGAGGATTTGCCCGACCTGATCCGGCATTTCTTCGCGTTGGCCGAGAAGGACGGATTGCCGCCGAAGAAGCTCGATGTGCTGGCGCTCGAGCGGATGAAGCAGCATCGCTGGCCGGGCAATGTGCGGGAGCTCGAGAATCTCGCGCGCAGGCTCGCGGCGCTGTATCCGCAGGACGTGATCACCGCATCCGTCATCGACGGCGAGCTGGCGCCCCCTGCGGTGACTTCGAGCGGCGGGGCGCAGCATGGCATCGATAATCTCGGCGGGGCGGTCGAGGCCTACCTGTCGTCCCACTTCTCGGGCTTCCCCAATGGCGTGCCGCCGCCCGGCCTCTACCACCGGATTCTCAAGGAAATCGAAGTCCCGTTGCTCACGGCAGCCCTGGCGGCGACCAGGGGCAACCAGATCCGCGCGGCCGATCTGCTGGGTCTCAACCGGAACACGCTGCGAAAAAAGATCCGCGACCTGGATATTCAGGTCTACCGTAGCGGCAACTGAGGCTCCCGGAATTGCATGGCCGTTTGGCCCACTCGGGCGAAACCCGCCACGTATCGATTTTTCAATGAATTTCAATGAATTAGCTGATGGTATTTCGCCGCTTGATGAGCGGAACCGGCGGTATCCGAAGGCCTCGGCCCCGGCAGCATCGATCGGGCAGGCTTGCTGCCACATTTTGGCCAAGCGCACTGGCTTAAAGGCCGAAAGCGGAATGAATTCCGTAACTTAGATACCACCGGACGCGCAGCGTCCCGCCAGTGGCCTTGTGATCGCGTCTGCGATCGCTTTTCCAAAAAACAGCTCGAAGGAAGACAGTATGCGTAACATCATCGCCGCAATGGCATTGCTCTGCGTTTGTGCCTCAAGCGCGCAGGCCAGAGCGCATCGCTATCATCATCATCATTACGCGCACGGGTATTCCCACGCCGGACGACCGGCTGCGTGGTGCGGATGGTTCATGCGCACGCAGGTGGGCGGCGATCCCGGTCCCCAATACAACCTTGCGCGCAACTGGGCGCACTACGGCGCCAATGCGGGAGGGCCCGCAGTCGGCGCCATCGTTGTCTGGCCCCATCATGTTGGCAGAATTGTCGGCCAAGAGAATGGCCGGTGGATTGTCCAGAGCGGCAATGATGGACATGGCGTTCGCACGCGCCCGCGGTCCCTGTCGGGTGCCATCGCTTTCCGGACGGCCTAGCGACATCCGAGTTTGCATCAAGTCCCGGGTTTGGACTGAAGCTCGGCTGATAGCCACGCCGATCTCGACACGATCCCCAACCAAAAGAGCCCCAGCGATCGACCCGACGCTGGGGCTTTTTTCGAAATCTCGCAACGAGAACGAGAAATTCTGCAGCTCTCATGGAAGTTCTGTAAAACCCTGACACAACCCGTTGACGCCACAACATTGTCGCTTTCCGGCAACATTGTGTGATATGAATGCATCAGTTGTTGCCCGCGGGACGTTGCGCGATCTGCGGGGCCATTGCCTTCAACCTCACCAATTGCCGGAATGACCAGCGTAGACACCTCGACCGCACAGTTCGACCCGTCGCTTGTTGAAACCAGAGGGTGGTCCCTTCGCAGGTTGCTGGCACCGCTTGCCATCGGCCTGGCGTTGTTATCGGCCTTCCTCACCTTCGTGGTGCTCACCGGCCTGACCCGGATAGAGCCGACGCGCCAAGTCGCGGTTTCCTTCATGCTGATGAACGGCGCCGCCATCCTTGTGCTGGTCGGCATCATCAGCCGTGAGGTCTGGAAGGTGATGCAGGCCCGCCGCCGCGGCCGGGCGGCGGCGCGGCTCCATGTTCAGATCGTCAGTCTCTTCTCCATTATCGCAGTCCTGCCGGCCGTGCTGGTGGCGCTCGTCGCCAACGTGACGATCGACCGTGGCCTCGACCGGTTGTTTTCGGGTCCCACCCGCGAGGTGATCGAGAACTCGCTGATCATCGCGCGTGCCTACATGCAGGAGCACGCGCAGCTCATTCGCGGCGACATTCTCGGAATGGCAAACGATATTGCCCACGCGCGGCCACTGTATGATCAGGATCGCCGATCATTTCGCGAACTGCTGACGGCGAGCGCCATGTCGCGGAATTTGCCGGGTGCAATGCTGATCGACAAGGACCGCCGCATCCTGGAGACCGCGGAAACCGGCATCCATCTCGCCTTTGCGGCCCCGCCGGCGGAATTTCTCAGCAACGTCAACGAATCCGAGCCCGAGATCGCGGTGCTGCCCGACGAAAACTACGTCGCGGCGGTGATCCGGCTGCGCGCCTTCCAGGACACCTTCCTCTACGTGGCGCGTCAGCTCGATCCCCACGTGGTCGCCCAGTTGAAGCAGACCGAGGCCAGCGTCGCCGAATATGCCGAGATCGAATTGCGTCGGCTTGGGATTCAGGTGAATTTCGCCCTGATCTTCGCGGTCATCGCACTTACCATCCTGATGGCCTCGATCCTGATCGGACTGAACTTCGCCAACTGGCTGGTTACCCCGATCCGGCGCCTGATGAGCGCCGCCAACGTCGTCTCCACCGGCGATCTTCACGTCCAGGTGCCGGTGTTCCGCTCCGAAGGCGATCTGGCGCAGCTCGGTGAAACCTTCAACAAGATGACGCAGGAGTTGCGCACCCAGCGCGACGAACTGGTGAGCGCGAGCGATCTCATCGACAGCCGCCGCCGATTCATCGAAGCTGTTCTGTCTTCGGCGAGCGCGGGCATTATTGGCGTCGACGCCTCAGGCAGTGTCGGCATTCTCAACCGTTCGGCTGAAAAACTCATCGGCCATGCCGAATCCGAGACGCTGGATCATCCATTATCGGATGTGTTGCCGGAACTCGACGAGATGATGAAGGCGGCGCGGGAGAGCACCCAGCGGCTGGTGCAGGGGCAGATCACGATCAATCGCGAAGGCCATGAGCGCATCCTCAACGTTCGTGTCACTGCCGAGCAGACCAGCCAGACGCGCGACAGCTATATCATCACCCTCGACGACATTACCGAACTGGTGTCCGCTCAGCGCACCTCGGCCTGGGCCGACGTCGCGCGCAGGATAGCGCACGAAATCAAGAATCCGCTGACCCCCATCCAGCTTTCGGCGGAGCGAATCCGCCGCAAATTCGGCCGAGCAATCACGGAAGACAAGGCGGTATTCGAACAATGCACGGAGACGATCGTGCGGCAGGTCGATGACATTCGCCGGATGGTCGATGAATTCTCGCGGTTTGCGCGGATGCCGAAACCCGTTCTCGAAGGAGAGGACGTTGCCGACACCGTGCGGCAGGCCGTGTTCCTGATGCGTGTCGGTCACCCCGACGTTGACATCGAAGCCGAGATCAAGGAGGAACCGCTGCGGGCCAAGTTCGACCGCAGGCTGATATCGCAGGCGCTGACCAACATTATCAAGAACGCGACGGAGGCGATCGAGGCGGTGCCGCCGGAGCAACTCGGCAAGGGTCGTGTCGACGTCATCGCCATGCGCGAAAACGACGACATTATCATCGACGTCGTCGACAACGGGATTGGATTGCCCAAGGTGAGCCGCGCCCGTCTGCTCGAACCCTATGTCACGACCCGCGAGAAGGGCACCGGCCTCGGGCTCGCCATCGTCGGCCGAGTTCTGGAGGATCACGGCGGGCGAATCGAGCTCAACGACGCATCGGATCTGCGGCCAGGTGCGCGCGGTGCGTGGATGCGGTTGCGGTTTGCGATTTCAGGCCATGCGCCGACCGTCGAAGTCAAGCAAGGCGCCCCCGAAACAAAAGCTTCCGCACCCGGAACCACCGACCGGGTTGAGACGACTAATGAGCAGATAAAAACCGAAGCCGCAGCAGGCAACTGAGAAGACAGGCGAGATCCATGGCAAGCGATATTTTGATTGTCGATGACGAAGCCGACATTCGCGACCTTGTCGCCGGGATTCTTGACGACGAGGGTTTTTCGACGCGAACGGCGCGCGATAGCGATTCTGCCCTGGCAGAAATCGCAAATCGGCGGCCGAATCTCGTATTTCTCGATATCTGGCTGCAGGGCAGCAAGCTCGACGGATTGCAATTGCTCGAGCAGATCAAGCGCGACCATGCCGACCTGCCCATCGTGATGATTTCGGGCCATGGCAACATCGAAACCGCGGTAGCGGCCATCAAACGCGGCGCTTACGACTTCATCGAGAAACCGTTCAAATCCGATCGGCTGATTCTGGTCGCCACCCGCGCGCTGGAAACGTCGCGCCTGAAACGGGAGGTGAAGGAACTCAAGCAGCTCGCTCCGACAGCCAGCGTCATGACCGGCCGTTCGGCCTGCATGAATCAGTTGCGGCAAACGATCGACCGGGCCGCCAAGGCCAACAGCCGTATTCTCATCGTGGGTCCCTCGGGTGCCGGCAAGGAACTTGCGGCGCGGACGCTGCACAACGCATCGAACCGGTCGGAAGGACCCTTTGTCGTCATCAATGCCGCAGCGATCACGCCCGAACGGATGGAGGTCGAGCTGTTTGGCGTCGAGCCCAACGGCGAACATCCGCGCAAGACCGGTGCGCTGGAAGAAGCCCATGGCGGCACTCTCTTCATCGATGAAATCGGCGACATGCCGCGCGAGACCCAAAACAAGATTCTGCGCGTGCTGGTGGATCAGACGTTCCAGCGGCAGGGTGGCACCGCCAAGGTCAACGTCGACGTTCGCATCATTTCTTCGACCGCGCGCAATCTCGAGGAAGAAATCGCGGCGGGGCGTTTCCGCGAAGACCTCTATCACCGTCTGTCGGTGGTTCCGATCCGCGTTCCGCCGTTATCGGAGCGGCGCGAGGATATCCCGGAACTCATCGATTACTTCATGGATCAAATATCGGTTGCGACCGGCTTGCCCAAGCGGCAGATCGGCCAGGACGCGATGGCGGTGTTGCAGTCGCATGTCTGGCCCGGAAACGTTCGCCAGCTCCGCAACAATGTCGAGCGGGTGATGATCCTTGCCGGCGGCGGACCGGAAGTCATCATCACCGCCGATATGCTACCTCAGGACGTGGGCTCGATGGTCCCGGCCATGCCGACCAGCAACAACGGCGAGCACATCATGGGCCTGCCGTTGCGGGAGGCTCGGGAAGTTTTCGAGCGCGACTACCTGATGGCGCAGATCAGCCGCTTCTCGGGCAATATTTCTCGCACGGCGGAATTCGTGGGGATGGAGCGTTCGGCCCTGCATCGAAAGCTGAAGGCTCTTGGCGTGGGTTGAGCAGCGGCTTGATCGTGGTAATGGGAATTTTCGTCTCTTTCGGGCTTTTTATGGAGCATCAGGGCTCCGTTCGATGTGCATGCCGCGCAAACTTGCTTGCCTAAAAAGCAAGCCTGCCTTCTAATCGCACCATCGCGCTCCCCGGAGGGGGATCTCAGGGGCGCCGGTAACCAGGGACTGCTCCGAAAAAGAGAGGGCGGCAAGCGGTTCAATAAAAAGAAGCGAACAAGAATGCGGGATAAAAACAATGGCGGCAGACCGCGCACAAAATCTACAGGACACCTTCCTTAATCACGTTCGTAAAACCAAAACGCCACTGACGATTTTTCTGGTCAACGGAGTGAAACTGCAGGGGATTGTCACGTGGTTCGACAATTTCTGCCTGCTGCTTCGGCGCGATGGTCATTCGCAGCTTGTCTACAAGCACGCGATTTCGACGATCATGCCCGGCGCTCCGATCCAGTTGTTTGAAGGTGGCGAGGATGCCACGGCTTGAGAGTGAACTGATTGGAACCCCGAAATCTTGACGGGGGTACCGACCGTCCGCGGTCGGTGGCGGGCACGCAAACCGGGCGGGTGGTTGTCATCGGCCCTTATTTGCGGATGCGCCGGGGTGATCCCGACGCGCAAAGTGATTGGCATGCCGTGCGTGGCTCGGACGCGCGGCTGGAAGAAGCTATTGGTCTTGCGCGCGCCATCGATCTTGAAATCGCTGATGCCCTGATCGCGCCTGTCAGCCAGATCCGCCCCGCCACCTACATCGGCAAGGGCAAGGTCGAGGAGATCGTCGGTCTCATCGCCGGGCACGACATTGAACTCGTGGTGATGGACTGCGCATTGTCGCCGATCCAGCAGCGCAATCTGGAGAAGGCCTGGAACACCAAGGTTCTGGACCGCACCGGTCTCATTCTCGAAATCTTCGGACGCCGCGCCAAGACAAAGGAGGGCGCGCTTCAGGTCGAACTTGCCCATCTGAATTATCAGCGCAGCCGGCTGGTTCGATCCTGGACCCACCTTGAGCGCCAGCGAGGCGGCTTCGGGTTCATGGGCGGTCCGGGTGAAACCCAGATCGAGGCCGACCGCCGACTGATCGGCGAGCGTATCATCCGACTTGAGAACGAACTCAAGAAGGTGCAGGCGACGCGGCGGTTGCATCGTGCCGGCCGTCAGCGGGTGCCTTACCGCGTCGTGGCGCTGGTCGGCTACACCAATGCCGGCAAGTCGACGCTTTTCAACCGGTTGACCCGCGCCGAGGTTCAGGCGGCCGACATGCTGTTTGCGACCCTTGATCCGACGTTGCGGGCACTCAGCCTGCCCCATGGCGGGAAGGCGATGCTGTCGGACACTGTCGGCTTCATTTCAAACCTTCCGACACAACTGGTCGCGGCATTTCGCGCAACCCTCGAAGAGGTGCTGGAAGCCGACATCATTCTCCACGTCCGCGATATTTCCCACGAGGACACCGAGGCGCAGCAACGCGACGTCGATCACGTGTTGCGGCAGCTTGGCATCGATCCGGACGCGGGTAGCCGCATCCTCGAAGTCTGGAACAAGATCGATCGTTTCAGCCCTGGGGAGCGTGAAGACTTGCGGAGGATGGCCGCCCGCCGCCCGCCCGAGCGCCCGTGTTTCCTGGTTTCCGCTGAAACCGGGGAGGGTGTCGACACGCTGCTTGCCGCGATCGAAAACAGGCTGGCGGCCACGCGCACGACGCTCAATCTTTCGATCGACGCCGCCGATGGAGCAGGGATCAGCTGGCTGCATCGCAATTCGGAAATCCTCGACAAGCAATTCCGCGACGGCCGGTTCGATATGACCGTGCGCGTCGATCAAACCAAGCGCGACATCGTGGTCAACCGCTTCGCTGCGGTGCCGCACGGCATGTGAGGGCGGCCCGACAACGTTGACGCGAGGCGTGTCGATAAAGCGCTGGATTGCCTTCGCTGCGCTCGCAATGACTCTGCGGCCATCATTGCGAGGAGCAACGCGACGAAGCAATCCAGCTTGTGCTCCGAGCTGAGATTCCGCCGGCGTGACGGAAGTGCTATGTGTGCCGGCCCTGCATCGCCGCTGGTGGCGGCGAAGCGGCTTGCTCGACGCCCTTCGCCTCTTCCCACAACGCATCCATTTCCTGCAACGTTGCGTCCTCGAGCGACCGCCCTCGCGAGGCCAGCGCCTGCTCGATATAGCCGAAGCGGCGTTCGAATTTGGCATTGGTACGGCGCAGCGCGAGCTCAGGATCGACGCCGACATGCCGCGCCAGGTTGACGAGTGCGAACAGGAGGTCGCCGGTTTCCTCGGCCAGTCCGCCCTTGTCGTCGCGATCGAGCGCCGCTTCGATCTCGTCGGCCTCCTCGCGTATTTTGCGAAGAACGGCGCGCGGATCGTTCCAGTCGAAGCCGACGGTTGATGCCTTGCGCTGCAATTCCATCGCCCGAGCCAGTGCAGGCTGGCCTGCCTTCACGCCGGACAAGAGCGATTTGTGCGAGGCCTGGTCGGGTCGCCGCGCCGCGCGATCCGCTTTCTCCTCGGCCTTGATGCGCTCCCAAGCGCCCTTCACGTCGGAGGGCGTCATTCGCCCGTTCTTGTCGGCAAAGACGTGCGGATGTCTCCTGATCATCTTGCGGGAAATCGCTTCGACCACGTCGCCGAAAGCGAAGGCATCCTGCTCTTCAGCCATGCGGGCGTGAAAGACCACCTGCAGCAGGAGATCGCCGAGTTCGTCGCGCAAATCGTCGAGATCGCCGCGCGCGATGGCGTCAGCCACTTCGTAGGCTTCCTCGATCGTGTAGGGCGCAATGGTCGCAAAATTCTGCTCGAGGTCCCAGGGGCAACCCGTTTCCGGCGTGCGCAACGCCGCCATGATGTCAAGCAGGCCAGAAATGTCTTTGGGATTGGTCATGATGCACCGGCGGGGGAGGACGTTGTCGGCACGCGTCAGGTGCTGGAGCGAAAATCGTCCGCGCGCAACTCGATCGGCGAGCCATGCGGGGTGCGGTCGGCCGCATGGTCCCAGGCGTCGCGGTAGCGATGCTGCACCTCCACGCTCGCCACGCCCTTGGCCGCGACCAGTTTTTCCAGCGTCGCGAGCCAATGCCGGTAATAGGTATCGCCCTTGTCGGGATCGCCTTCCGCCTGCGCGCGTTTGATTTCGTCGGCAAGTGCTGCCGCCCATTCGTTCCACGTGAACAGGCCGCGTTCATGCAGCGTCAGCGCCATTGCGAAGGCCTGGGCTTCCCAGGGTTCACGAAATACCGGCCCATCCGCGTCGCGCGGTAGATCCGTGATGATGCTGGTTGCATGGGCGACCGCCGCGTTGCTCATGCTTTCTCCAGATACGGCTCGAATGCGTCGATGGAGATCTTCGTGGTGGGATCGGCATCCGGCCCCCACAATTCAGCGCCGTCGAACACCACGGTGTAGAGCCATTGCGGGTTCTCGCCGGCGCCTGTCGCCGCCGAGTCAGGATAGACGTTACAGCCCAGATTGCGTTCGACGACACCAACATGGCCGCGCGTGTAGCGCGGCAGGCGCGTATGCGTTGTGGGATGAATATTTTTCGCGCGCACCCGATCGCCGATCTTGAACCTTGGCGGCGCAGGCGCCGGTCGGGCGAACTTGCCGCGCACCATTATCCGCTCAACGTCATCGACGGTGAACTTGCCGCGTTTGAGCGGTTTTGCGGGTTCGCTGGCATGGCCGGCGGCTACCTCGGACGAGGAGATAAAGCCTTTGTCGATCAACAGGTCTTCGAGACCGAGCAGCCACTTCTGATAATAGCTGCACGCCAAATAGATGTCGGGCGGCAAGGATTCCCGATAGAAGCGCGAGATGTCGATATTGAACGCACCGGCCGCGCCCATGGCGCGCACCATCGCAAGCACGCGGCCTTCCCATTCCTCGTGAAACATCGGCTCATCGGCCTCGGCTTCGACCTTGCCGAAGCCGTCCATCCCGCCCATGTCATGCACGCCGTTCACGACGGTGATCCCGGCTTGCGGGGGAATCCGGTGCCGATCATGCAATCGCGCGTTACGAGCTCGGCGAGCTGTGCCTCGCTCCAGCCCTCGGTGCCCTCGGGGCGCATCGGCAGCACCAGAAAACGCGTCTCGGCCGTGGAGTCCCAGACCCTGATCTCGGTGTCCCTGGGCAGCGTGACGCCAAAATCGGCCAGCACCCCGCGCGGGTCTTTCACCGCGCGGGAGCGATAGGGAGCGGCCTTGTACCAGACCGGGGGGAGCCCCAGCATTTCCCAGGGATAACAGGAGCACAATGTGCACACGACCATGTTGTGACGTTGCGGCGTGTTTTCGACGGCTACGAGATGATCGCCGACCCGGCTTACATGGCCAAGGGTGCCGACGGCCCTGGTGGCGTCTTCAAGCAGCGATTGCCTGAAGGCGGGATCGGTCCAGGCTTTGGCGACCACCCGTGCCCCGTTGTGCGGGCCAATCCTGGTCTCGTAGGCCTGGATGATGGCGTCGAGCGCGGCAGGCTCGACATAGCCCTTCTCGGTCAGGATGGTTTCGAGTGCACGCACGCGCAATTCGGTCTCGGATAGTTCCGAACGGTCGTGATGATGATGATCATGTTCAGTCATGGGTCCAACCGGAAGCCTGGTGTCGTTCTTGCCATTCTCGGACTCCCGCTTCGGTCGGTCAAGGTTACCCTGGAGCCAATGCAAGCGTTGCTTTCGGCGCTGACGGTGCTGCTACCTGCGAATTCGCGGGCATGCCGTTGACAAGTCGACGGGCCGTCTGTCTGATCCCTGCAAAGCAAAAAGCAGGATGGATGGAGGTCTCGTCGATGCAGGGAAAGGTGGCTCTTGAAGAGCATTTCGCAATCGATGAAACCCTGCAGGACAGCGCCGGATTTGCGCCAGAGGCCGACTGGCCGGAGCTGAAGGCACGCCTGCTCGATATCCAGGACCGCCGATTGCGGGAAATGGATTCACACGGCATCGAAGTGATGCTGCTTTCGCTGAACGCTCCCGCCGTGCAGGCGATCCCTGACCGAGGCAAGGCCAACGAAATCTCCCGCCGGTCGAACGACTTCATGGCCGAGCAAATTCAACGCCGCCCCTCGCGCTTCAGGGGATTGGCCGCGCTTGCAATGCAAACGCCGGACCTTGCCGCGCGCGAGTTGGAGCGCTGTGTGCGCGATCTCAAGTTCAGCGGGGCCCTTGTCAACGGTTTCAGCCAGGTCAGCGACAGCGATTGCGGTGTCTACTACGACCTGAAGGCCTATTGGCCGTTTTGGGCTGAGGTCGAACGGCTGGATGTGCCATTCTACCTTCACCCTCGAAATCCGCTTCCAAAAGATGCGGTCATCTACGAAGGTCACCGTTGGCTGCTGGGGCCTTCCTGGGCCTTCGGCCAGGAAACAGCGGTTCACGCACTCAGGCTCATGGGCTCGGGATTGTTCGACGCTTATCCGCGGTTGAACATCATCATCGGTCACATGGGCGAGGGACTGCCATATTCGATGTGGCGTATCGACAACCACAACAAGTGGATGCGCGAACAAAACCGCTATCCGGCCAAACGCAAGATCGCCGACTATTTCCGCGAAAATTTCTATATTACGACCTCCGGAAACTTCCGCACGCAAACGCTGATCGACGCCATGCTGGAAATCGGGGCCGATCGAATTCTGTTTTCGACCGATTGGCCGTTCGAGAATATCGACCACGCCGCGGACTGGTTCGATGCGGCGCCGATCGCGGAGGCAGACCGGCAAAAAATCGGCCGCGACAATGCAAGAGCCTTGTTCAAGCTCGATCGAGCCGGCGGATAAGTTTGTCCAACGGCAGACGTTCAAAGTCCAGGGGGAGGGAGTGTTGAGTTCACAAACCGAAATCGATGTTCATGAGGAATTGGCAGGTGCTGCCATAACTCCCCTCCACAAAACGCTCGGCGTCCTGATCACGCTGATCACTTTGTTCGACGGCTACGATACGTTCAATCCAGCCTATGTCATTCACTATGTGATGAAGCCCTGGGGACTTCTTCCGAGCCAGGCCGGCCTTCTGGTCAGTTCGGGTCTGGTCGGCTTTCTGTTCGGTGCGATGGGTCACGGAATGGCGGCAGACCGGCTGGGACGGAGGATCACGCTCCTGGCCGGGCTCTGGATCGTCAACGTCCTGACGCTGTTGACGGCATTGTTTGCCACCGACTTCGTGAGCTTCTGCATTCTCAGATTCATCACCGGCCTTGGCCTCGGCATCCTGCTGCCGCTCGGCACCACCTACATCAACGAACTCGCGCCGCAACGCGTGAGCAACCGCTTTTCGCTGTGGGGCGTGACGCTGGGCTGGTCGCTCGGCGGCGTGGTAGCGAGCCTCGTGGGCGTCTTCCTCACCCCGCAATTTGGCTGGCAGGTTCTCTATTATGTGGGAGCGCTGTCGATACCGCTGACCCTGGTCGTACACGCCGTATTGCCGGAGAGCCCCAAATTCCTGGCGGCGCGCGGGCGCCTTGAGGAGCTGCGTGAATTGCTTTCGCGGTTGCGACCGGAGCGGCGTTCGATCTACGAGACGGCCTCGCTTCGCTTTACCGAGCGGAAAGAAGGGCGAAATACCATCGCGGCGCTGCTCGTTCCACGCTATCGCCGCGTCTCGCTGACGATCTGGCTCACGGCCTTTCTGAGCCTGTTTGCCATCTTCGGGCTGACCGGCTGGATCCCGACCGTCATGATCAAGCGCGGCGAGACGTTTGCCGCATCATTCGGTTTTGGCGCCCTGATGCAGGCGACCTCGTTCTTCGGCGGGCTTGGGCTTGCCATGCTTGCCGACCGAAGATTTGCCGGCACGCCGCGTTTGCTCGGCATTTGGTGGGCGATTGGCGGCGTCGCGGTCGGCGCGCTGGTGTTTGTCAACGGGCATGGTTTCAATCTGGCAATCGTGGCGATCGCGGGCTTTTGCATTATCGGAGCCCAGCATGTGCTCAATAACTTCACCGCCAATTCCTATGAGACGGGTTTCCGCGCCAGTGGCGTCGGGATGGAATTGGGGGTGGGGCGCGTCGGGGCCATTCTCGGCCCTTACGTCATTGGTCTGCTGCAACAGGTAACGGGAGGGCCGGACGCGGTCTTTTGGGCGATCGGCGGGGCAGCGATCGTCGCCGCGCTGGTGATCAGCTCGCTCGCAATGCAACCAGGTGTCGCGGAAGTCGGCATAGCGGCCGCGGAGTAGGTATCAGACGGCCGGCAATTGCTGCCCGGTTCAATCAGTGGGGGAAACATCGAAATGACGACTGCAAGGGGATTGGATGCGGAAACCGAGGGATTGCAGAGCAAGGCCTTGCTTGCTGCGCGCCTGTTGCTGACGCCTCTGTTCATTTACAGCGGCATCGGAAAAATCATGGCGTTCGGCCTTACGGCTTCGCGCTTGCCGGGCGGTGAAGGCGGGTTTGGCAGCTTGCTGGCGGCGGGGGCTATCGTGGTCGAACTGGGCTGCTCGGCGGCGCTGATCCTTGGAATCTGGACACGCTGGGCGGCGCTGATCCTGATTGCGTTTACGATTGCGGCTACGCTGATGTTTCATAATTTTTGGGCCGCTCCGGCGCCACAGGTTCTGGCCCAGACCATTCAGTTCCTCAAAAATCTTGGTCTGATCGGAGCCTTTGCCATGATCGCGGTTTTTGGCGCCGGCTCATATTCGCTGGAGGCGAGGCGGCACGGCAAGCAATAGGCTTGCCGGGAGAAAAAAATTTGACCAGCATCAATTGCGACATGGGAGAGGCGTTCGGCCTCTATCGGATGGGCGACGACGAGGCGTTGATGCCGCTGATCACGCTGGCAAATGTGGCGTGCGGCTTTCACGCGTCCGATTTCAATCATATGCGAAAGACCGTTCGGCTGGCCAAGGAGCACAATGTCGGGGTGGGCGCGCATCCCTCACTTCCCGACCTTCAGGGGTTTGGCCGGCGCGAGATGAAGATGTCCCGCGATGAACTGGCCAACTGCATCATCTACCAGGTGGGCGCGCTCAGCGGGTTCCTCAAAGCCGAGGGCATGTCGCTCAGCCACATCAAACCCCACGGTTCGCTCTACGGCATGGCGGCGCGAGACGAAACCGTGGCCCACGCCATCTGCGACGCGGCGGATGTGTTCCGGGCTCCGATCATGGGCATGATCGGGACGCAACACGAGGTCGTATACAAGGCCCGCGGCCATGTTTTCATCGCCGAATACTATGCCGATCTCGAATACGCCGATAATGGCAGCCTCATTATCACCAGGGAGCACGGGGCTGTCGATGCCGCCAATGCTGCCGCTGGCTGCTTGCGTGCCATTGCCGAGGGCAAGGCAAGGAGCGTCAACGGCCGCGATGTCGCCGTGCGCGCGGATTCGATTTGTGTCCATTCGGACACGCCAAATGCCGTCGAGGTCGCCCGCGCCGTGCGCGACGCCCTAAAATCACTCCCCGCCTGAAACCGGGCCTGGAAGTGAAAGTCTGACCTCGCAGCAAGTTGCGTTCGTGTTTTTGGGCTATTGTCGATGGCAGTGATTGGCAGGAGGCACGTCGATGGCCGATTTCGTAACGATCGAAAAGGGTCTCGGCGCCGAGGGCCGAATAGCCGTGGTGCGCTTTGACCGCGGCGACGGCATCAACGCGCTGTCGCCGGAAGCCATTCGTCAATTGACGCAAGCTGCACGAAGTTTCGAAGACGATGGTGACACTTCCGTCGTCGTGCTCACCGGCGGCGCCAAGGCGTTCAGCGCGGGTTTCGATTTGAAGGACCCCGAAGGGCGTTCGCGCAAGTCGATGGATCTTGGTTCGCTGCGCCGGCACTTGAAGCTAGGACCGCGGCTGAGCCGCGCCTGGCAGGACATGGAACAAATCACCATCGCGGCCATCGAGGGATTTTGCATTGGCGGCGGCGTTGCGTTGGCGGTAGCGCTGGATTTTCGCGTGATGGCCCGCAATGCCCATATCCGCGTGCCCGAGATCGGTCTCGGCATGAATATGAGCTGGCAAAGCATCCCGCGCATGTTGCACCTGATAGGCCCGGCCCGCACCAAACAAGCCGTGATCCTCGCGGACCAGCGCATCGGTGCGGATGAGGCGCACGATTGGGGCCTGGTCGAACAAGTCGTCGATCCCGGCAAGGCCTTCGACGCCGCGATGGCGCTTGCGGCAAAGGTGGCCGCACAGCCGCCGATATCGGTCGCCATGACCAAATTGACCGTCAATCGTCTGGCGCACGCGCTGGACGATCTGGCCAGCCACATGGATATCGACCAGTTTGCGCTGGCTAGTCTGACCGAAGACCACAGGGAAGGGGTCGCGGCATTTCTGGAGCGGCGCAAACCTGGCTTCAGGGGCCGCTAAAGCGCGATGAGATCTGGTTGAATCGTCATTTACGCTTTAGCTACTTGATCGAGCGTGATCTTTTCGCAAAAACCGCTGCACATTTTTCCGGACCATGCTTTGGCCGCGTACGCCGGCGGCCCGCAGCCCGACCGGGTCCGCCGGTTTTTATCGGGGAGGACGCTCGATTTATCTTCATGTGCGTGAATTAAATCACACAAAAAAAGCCCGAATCGACTTATCCTTGCGGCGTTTCCTCCCTAACTTGGGCGCCCGTCGCGAATGGCGGGCCCATTTTTCAATCCGGCGCGTCATCGGTGGGTGCATTTAATCCGTAAAGTTGCGAGCTGCGAGTTCGCGCACCGCTTTGACCGCGCGCATAAATCGACCTCAGAGTGACTGTTGGGCTCATCCGGCTTTCGGCCGGCCATCAACGCTGCGGCGCGAGGCTCCGCCGGATTGGGACCCACGTCGCTGTACTTTGGAAGGCGGGTCCGTTGGCCGACACCCTGGATCAGGATGTACAAGCGTTGAAGGATTGGCTCAGGAGCGCATGGCGTTCTCTCGCGTCGCCGTCAATTACTCCGTTCGAGCGACGGGAAATCCGCAACTACATGAAAGAAGCCGACGCAGCCCTTCGGTCGGGACTGCAAAAGGTTGCCGCCAGAGAGCGGGCTCGAAAAGACGCCTTCGACAAATATCCGTGGACGCAGTCGCCTGACTTCCGGATCCTGAAAATCGAAACGTGAAATGTTGCCCCCACGCTTCAACCCGGACTTTGGGTGCAACTTTGAGGCGGCCGTCAATCCCAGCATTCGGCCCGCTCGTCGCTGGCCATGGTCAATCGCCAATTTCGATCAGCTTCGGTTGCTTCAGCGGATCATTCGGTTCCTTTTTTTGCCTCCTGGCTGCGGCGACAAGATGATCCGGGCTCGCCTCGAGCTGTTTGAGAACCTTCTTGATGATCGCGGAGCGAACCTTCTTGCTCGGTGAATAGCCGCGAATTGTGATTTTCATCTTGTCCTTGCCGGCCTGATATTTGTGATCGACCTTCGGCTTTTTGGACATGCTGGCTTTTCTCGCTAGACCATGGATGAGGCCCGTCCCACCTTCCGCATCATGCGCTAATGGTACAGATGCGCCGGCCAACGAGTTGCTGGCGAGCCAAAAACGTGGCGCCGGCCCGTTGGTTCCCGAGGGCCGATGGCGGTTCGCCGGAAAAAGTTCGTCCGACAGGGAACGAACCGTCCTGGTGCTCATTGTCTTGGCGTATCGTCCCCAAGATACACCCCCGCAAATGGCCCCAGCGTCTCCCCCCGGCGCTGGGGTCTTTCTTTCCTGCCTGCCTTGGCCGCGGTGTGCGCCAATCCAGGCCTCGAGTGGAACGGCGATGCGGCGGCGCGCGTTCAGTGGAACCGGACTACGATTTGGCCGACGGAACTTTCGCCGTTCTCCAGCGTCGTCCCGCTTTAGGAGGAGGATAGCTATGGATTTTGGAAAAGGTGCTTTGCTTTGGTTGCTTGGCGTGCCGTTGCCGATCATTCTGCTGCTGGCACTGTTTTGGCACCATTAGAGCCTTTTTCGGTTCTGATTGAATCAGAACCGGGCTCTAATCTTTTGTCTTGACGCGTCTTCTTCACGCGAACCGTTATACACCCCCGGATCAAGTCCGAGGGCATGCTTCGCGCGAAAACGATATGGTACATGATGAGCCGTGCTCGTCGACGCGAATGAGGGTGGTCTCCCTCCCCCGCACGCGGCGGAGGGAGACCAAATTCAGGTAACCGGCGCCGGGTTGAACAATGTGAGGTCGTTGTGAATTCCCCAGTGGTCGGACCACACCTTGGTGCGGCCGCTGGCGACCTCGAGGATCAGACGGAACAATTCCCATCCCGTTTCCTCGATCGTCTTTTCGCCAGTGGCGATGCGACCAGCGTCGAAATCGATCAGGTCTTTCCAGCGTCGCGCCAGTTCGCTGCGCGTGGCTACCTTGATGACGGGCGCGGCGGCTAGTCCATACGGGGTGCCGCGGCCGGTGGTGAACACTTGCAGGGTCATGCCGGAGGCAAGCTGCAGCGTTCCGCAGATGAAATCGGAAGCAGGCGTCGCCGCGAACAGCATTCCTTTCTGCCTTGCCTTCTCGCCAGGTGCGAGCACGCCCGCGATCGGGCTCGATCCGGATTTGACGATCGAGCCGAGCGATTTTTCGACAATGTTGGCGAGGCCGCCCTTCTTGTTGCCGGGCGTCGTGTTGGCGCTGCGGTCGGCGCCGCCACGGGACAGGTAGGCGTCATACCAGGCCATCTCGCGCACCAGCGCGCGGCCGACTTCCGCATTCGCGGCCCGTCGTGTCAGGAGCTGGATGGCATCGCGTACTTCGGTGACTTCCGAGAACATGACGGTCGCGCCTGCGCGCACCAGGAGATCGGCGGCGAAGCCGACGGCCGGATTGGCGGTGACGCCGGAGAAAGCGTCGCTGCCGCCGCATTGCAGGCCGATAACAAGGTCGGAGGCCGGGCAGCTTTCGCGGCGGCGCTTGTTCAGAACGGCAAGCCGTGCATCGGCCATGGCCATGATGCGTCCGACGATTGCGCCGAAACCGTCGAATGCTTCGTCCTGCATGCGCACGATCGCATCATTGATACCTTCGGGCACGAGCCGTTCCGGCGAGAGCTTTTCGCAGCCAAGGCCGACGACCATGACTTGGCCACCGAAATTCGGGTTGAGCGCGATGTTCTGCAGGGTCCGGATCGGCACCACCGCGTCGGGCGCCGAGATCGCCACGCCGCAGCCATAGGCGTGGGTTACCGGCACGACATCATCGACATTGGGATATTTCGGCAAGAGTTCGGCGCGGATGCGTTTAACCGCATGTTCCAGCGTGCCCTTGACGCACTGAACCGATGTGCTGATGCCAAGAATGTTCTTGGTGCCGACCGAGCCGTCCGGATTGCGATAGCCTTCGAAAGTATAGCCCTCGAGCGGAGGAAGCGGCTCGGGCACCGCGGTCGCGATTTCGAGCGCATCCAGCGAGGGCGCGTCCGGCATCCGGATGCGCGCTTCGTCGACCCATTCGCCCGCGCGGATCGGAGAGACGGCGTAGCCGATCACCTCGCCATACCGGAGGATCTCCGCTCCCTCGGCGATGTCGACCAGCGCAGCCTTGTGTCCTTGCGGCACGAAGGCACGCAGCTCCAGGCCACATGGGAAACGCGAGGCCGCCGGCAGGCCGAAGTCATTGACGACGATCGCCACATTGTCGCGGTCGTTGAGCTTGATGTAGCGAGGCTGTTCGGTAACGGTTTCCCTATTACCCATCGTCGCAACTCCTTCGCAGGCTGGCGTCTATCCCGGATTGGTATAGGCGGTTTTGACCGTGGTGTAGAATTCGCGGGCGTAGGCGCCTTGCTCGCGTGCGCCGTAGCTCGAACCTTTGCGCCCGCCAAAAGGCACATGATAGTCGACGCCCGCGGTGGGCAGGTTGACCATCACCATACCGGCTTCGCTGTTGCGCTTGAAGTGCGAGGCATATTTCAGGCTGGTGGTGCAGATGCCGGCCGCGAGGCCAAAATCGGTGTCGTTGGCGATCGCGAGCGCTTCCTCGTAGTTCTTCGCACGTATGACGCAGGCGACGGGTCCAAAAATTTCCTCGCGTGCGATGCGCATGGAATTGGCGGCCTCCGTAAACAGCGCGGGCTGCAGGTAAAAGCCGGGTGTCTCGCGGTTCAACAGTTCGCCGCCCCAATAGAGCCTTGCGCCTTCCTCCTTGCCGATCCTGAGATAGCGAAGATCCTGGTCGAGCTGGCTTTGATCGACCACCGGGCCGATCTGCACGCCGGGTTTCAAGGCGTCGTCGACCTGCAGGCCTTTGAGCCGCTCGGCCATCGCCGCCACGAAGCGGTCATGAATGCCCTCGGTGACGATCAGCCGCGAGGAGGCTGTGCAGCGCTGCCCGGTCGAGAAATAAGCGCCGTTGGTGGCGGCTTCGACCGCGACTTTCAGATCGGCATCGTCGAGCACGACCAGCGGATTCTTGCCGCCCATCTCCAACTGGAACTTCTTCATCGGTTCGGAGAGGACGCAGGCTTGCGCGATTTTGCGTCCTGTTGAGACCGAGCCGGTGAAAGAAATCGCCGCGACGTTGGGGTGTTCGAGCAGCGTCTGCCCGACGACGGAGCCCGAGCCGACCACAAGGTTGAACACGCCGCCCTGCAATCCCGAACGCGTGATGATTTCGGAGAGCGCATGCGCCGAACCGGGCACGAGTTCGGCGGGCTTGAAGACCACCGTGTTGCCATGGCAAAGCGCCGGCGCGATCTTCCAGGCCGGAATCGCGATCGGAAAATTCCATGGCGTGATCAGGCCGACCACCCCCAGCGCTTCGCGGGTGATCTCGACCTCAAGACCGGGACGCACCGACGGTCCTTTCTCGCCGGTCAGCCGTAACGCTTCGCCGGCAAAGAACGCAAAGATTTGTCCGGCGCGAGCGACCTCGCCGACGCCTTCAGGCAAGGTCTTGCCTTCCTCGCGGGCGAGCAATCGGCCGAGTTCCTCCTTCCGAGCGAGGATCTCCGTCGAGATCTTGTTCAGCGCGTCGTAGCGTTCCTGGGGCGTGGAGCGCGACCAGGCTGGAAACGCCGCCTTCGCGGCCGCCACGGCCCTTTGCGTCTGAGCCTTGTCGGCCTTGGCATATTCGCCGACGACGTTGTTTGTGTTGGATGGATTGATGTTGCGCGCGACGCCTGTGCCGTCGACCCATTCACCGCCGATAAAGTTCTTCAGGACCGCTGTCATTGGTTTTCTCCCAAACAGGTTTTTAGCGCACGAGGCAGGGGCGTTTATCGTCGAAAGTCCAACCCGGAATCAAGAATTGCATGGCAAGCGCATCGTCGCGCGCCCCCAGCCGTAGTCCGCCTTATTCTGCGGCTTGCCGCGCCCTTGCCGCAACCGGCAGCCTTTCAACCAGAGCCCTGATCTCGGCCAATTCCTGTTCCGTCAGGTCGGTGAGCGGCGGGCGTACCGGGCCGGAGTTGCGGCCGATTACCTTCATTCCGGCCTTGATCATCGAGACGGCGTAACCCCTCTTGCGATTGCGGATCGCGATCAGCGGCAGGATGAAATCCTTCAGGCCCGCGTTAATCGCCTTGTGATCCCTGCAGCGGACGGCCGCATAAAATTGCGTGGCAAAACCCGGCACAAAATTGAACACGGCGGACGAATAGGTGGTCACGCCCATGTCGAGATAGGGCAGGGCGAAGGTCTCGGCGGTCGGCAGGCCGCCAATATAGGTCAGGCGGTCGCCGATCTCTGAGAAGACGCGCGTCATCAGTTCGATGTCGCCGATGCCGTCCTTGTAACCCACGAGATTGGGGCAGCGGTCGCACAGACGCGCCAATGTATCGGGCTTGAGGATCGCATTGTCGCGGTTGTAGACGATCACACCGAGCCTGGTGGAGGCGCACACGGCCTCGACGTGCGCGGCGAGGCCGTCCTGCTCCGAATGGGTAAGGTACGGCGGCAGAAGCAGCAGGCCATCGGCGCCCGCTTTTTCTGCACCGATTGCGATTTCCCGCGCGATTGCCGTCCCATATCCGCTCCCCGCAAGCACCGGCACGCGGCCCCTGGTCTCGTCGACGGCGACCGCGACCACTTGGATGACTTCGGCCGGTGTCAGCGAAAAAAACTCGCCGGTGCCGCCGGCGGCAAACAGTCCTGCGACCTCATAGCCGCAAAGCCAGTCCATGTTCGCGCGGTAGGTCGCCTCGTCGAACGAATAGTCCGGCTTGAACGGGGTTACGGGAAACGACAGGAGGCCGCCGCCAATCCGCCTGGCCATTTCCTGTGGGGTCATTTTGTTCATCGCGCTCCTCCTGGAAATTTCGGATCGACGGCACGCAAGGGCGGCATCGATGTGACTTTCTAGGAGACGGTTTGATACACGTCCAAGCCAATCGCTGTATTGATTGATACGTTATCAGCATCGATCCGGAAGTGATCCAAACTCATTGCTCTGGAGTTGAAGATGTCAGTTCGCTGGCGATCTCGATGAGCGAGGGCAGCAACGGATTTTCGCAATCGCGTCGCCAGACCAGGAACAACTCGACCGGAGTTGGCGAACGCAGCTTCAATGGCCGCAGCTTGACGTTGGCGATCCTGAGGCTTGCCGCCGCGGCAGGGACGATGGCTGCTCCAAGCCCAGCGCGCACCATCGCAAGGATGGAATGGATCTGCCCGAGGTGCTGGACGTAGCGTGGCAGGATGTCTGCCTGCGTAAACAACGCCACCAGGAGGTCGTGGAAATAGCGGGACTCATACGGCGAATACATCACAAAGTGCTGGCCGTCGAGGTCCTTGATCGACAGCGTCGCAGCCGACGCCAGCGGATGTTTTCTGGGGATCGCGGCAAGCAGCGGTTCGGCCAGCACGCGCCTTGTCGCAAGCTCAGGGCGACCGATCGGCGGCCGCAGCAGGCCGGCATCGATCTGACCCGACGTGAGCGCCTCGAGCTGGTCACCCGACACCATCTCTTTCAGCGAGAAATCGACTTCCGGCAGGCGCGCGCGGCAGGCCGCGATCAGTTCCGGCAAATAGCCATAGGCGGCAGCCGCGGTGTATCCGAGCTTGAGCGACCCGGTCTTTCCCATCGCGATACGACGCGCGACCTGGGATGCGCTTTCGGCCAGCTTGAGGATGCGCCTTGCCTCGGGCAGAAAGCTGCGTCCGGCGGGCGTCAGGCGCACCGAGCGGCTGGTGCGCTCAAGGAGCGGCGCATCGACAATGTGCTCGAGGACCTGGATCTGCCGGCTGAGCGGCGGCTGGGTCATGTTCAAGCGCGCGGCCGCGCGTCCGAAATGCAGCTCTTCAGCCACCGTGACAAAACAACGGAGCTGGTTCAGGTCGAACATCGATGCATGCCCTGAATGGACGAGGCGCCTGTTTGGCATTTCTAGCATCGATATCCCCCAAAAACAAAGGCGGCGGTCCTGCGGCCGCCGCTTTTGGTATCGTGAAGGTGGCGAGCGTCGTCTCTCGGGCAGTCTTCAGCTTTACCCTCTTGCCGACGAGCACAAGATAACCCAGGTCGGCAACGAGCGCGTTGGCTCCCGGCCGAAGCTGGTATGAATCAATGCCCTTTTGTATTGATTGCGCTCATCGAAGGCAGCGCAGTTGGCCGCTATCTCGCAGCGCGACGCCAGGAGGGGCCAAGCTGGTCCATGCCCTACTGATGAGGCCCATTAGGCCGCTCCCGGCGTGTTGTTCGCGTGAAAGAGCCGCTACGCTGAAGCCCGAACAGATGCAGCAGCGATAGTTGCGGCAATTCTACCCGGTGGAGTCATTCAAGAACCCTCCAAAATTCTGCAAGGTTCCGCGGCCGGTGCCCTGCGGCTGGCCGCCTGCTGCCCTTCACGAGCAGATCTTCAAGGTTAGGACGAGTAGCCGGTCTGTCAAGATGCGTTCGTTGGGCTGCTGTGATGGCCGGTGGACAATCGCTATGCGGGGCGAACGGGTTCCCTGGCGCAGGCGAACGAAGCCAGGCGGGCCGGGATGTTTCGGCCGCGCGTGTCGTTCAAGGTGAGGCCAGTGAAAGTGCGAGCAGAGCGAGCACGAGGGCTGGCGGCATGACGAGAAGTCCAACGCGCAGGAAGGGAACGGCGCCGATATGTTCACCTTCGCGGCGCAGAGCGATCAGCCAGAGAATGGTCGCGAGCGAACCCGTAACCGACAGGTTGGGCCCGAGATCGACGCCGATCAGCACGGCGGCCGTCACCTGGTGCGGCACTTCCGCGGCCTGCGTTGTCGTCGCCGCGATCAATCCCATCGGAAGGTTGTTGATGAGGTTGGAGCCGAAGGCGACCGCGATGGCTGCGAGCCATGAAGTGCCGTGAGGAGAGGTGTTTGCTGCATCCCTCAAGGTTGCGGCGAGCGATGACAACATGCCTGTGTGGTTCAAGCCTTCGACGAGAACGAACAGGCCGCCGACCAACGGGATCACCGACCAGGAGATATCCGCAAGTACGGGCCGCGGCGATTGGCGTCTGAGCGCCAGCGTGATGACCGTCACCACTGCGCCGCAAATGGCGGTCGGCAATCCGAGGCTTTGGCCCCGGCTGGAAGCGCCGAGGAGAACAACTGCCGTCACGGCGATTCCCGCCGCGACAATCTTTCCGCCCGCGCTCAACATGGGCGATGAAGGGGCGTCGGCGACTTGCCCGCCAACCAAGGCTCGCTGGCTAAAGCGCAGCAGCACATAGGTCGCCGCGATGGAGACCGCGGAGGGCAGCGCGAAATATCGCAGCCATTCGATCAGTGGCGGCATGCCGGCGCCAAACACGACAAGATTGGCCGGATTGGAAATCGGCAGCACGAAGCTTGCCGCATTGGCAATAAATGCACAGACGAGAAGATAGGGGAGTGGCTCGACGCCGGCCGCGCGCGTGGCGGCATACACGGCTGGCGTGAGCACGACCGCCGTCGCGTCGTTCGACAAGAACACGGTCACGATCGTTCCCACGGTGTAAACGATGAGAAAAAGCCGCGACGCCGATTTGCGGGAGTGGCGCACCGCCGCCGTCGCGAGCCAATCGAACAGACCCTCCCGCCGCGCCACCTCGGCGAGCAGCATCATACCCGCGAGGAAGTAGTAGACGTTGAGCCCCTTTGCAGCGGCCGCGACCGCTTCGCGCCACGGCAACAGGTCCAGCCCGACCAGTAGCGCGGCACCGACGACGGCCCAGACATATTCGGGTAGCTTCCAAGGCCGTACCACGACGCCGATTGCGGCGAGCCCGGCGATGCTCCAGGTTGCGATGGTTGGGCTTGTCATCAGCGCGCTCCGATTTTGATGGGGCCGGGACGCGCGGCCGTCTGGCGCGGGCTGCCTGCGCAAGCCGGTTTGAGCATTGGCGCGAAGGCCAACCACAATGCGACGGAGCCCGCGGCAAAAAGGCCAAGCAGCAGAAATGCCGCGCCATATCCCAACTCCTGCGCCATCCAGCCGCCGACGGCGGGACTGAGCGAGGCTCCGATTCCCTGTGCCGTCATGACGGCGCCCTGACCGGCATTGACGCGTCCGGTGCGGTCCAGAACTTTGACGACGAGCCCGGGGACCGCGACGCTCTGCAAACCGGCGCCGATACCATCGAGGATCTGGACCGGATAGACGCCCCAGTAGTTCAGCAGGCAGTAAGCGACCACGCCGCGGATTGGGAGGGCCGCGAACGAGATCAGCAGAACAAGCCAGTGACCTTCCTTTTCAACCATGCGCATCGCGGCGAGGGCGGCGAAGATCATTGTGCCTTGCGCGACCACGATCGTCATAGCGACGAATCCAGCTGGATCGCCTTGCTTGTCGGCGACGACTGCCATGCCGTAAAGCGGCAACATCGCGGCATTGCCGAGATGAAAAAGTCCGAGGGTCGCGGCGAGCACCAGCAATGGCGCAGATTCGATCAGCACCCTGAAGCCGCTGATCTCTTCCCCCTTTTCGCCGTCGCGGTGGAGTCCGCGCGCTGCTTCGTCATCGATCGCCTCGCCCGGAATCATCAGTACGGCGGCGATCGAGAGGACACCGAAAGCCGCTGCCAGCCAGAACACGGCCGGAAATCCGAATTGCCATCCAAGCAGTCCCGAAAGTGCCGCGCCGATCATGTTGCCGGCGTGATTGAAGGCCTGGTTGCGGCCGATCTGCCGGTTGAAGCCGGCCTGGTGAACGATGCCGAGCGTAATGCCGGCTACCGCCGGTCCAATTGCGGCGCCAGCGACGGCAGTAGCGATCTGGGAGGTTGCGACCAACCAGAAATCTTGCGACAGCAACACGACGCCCGATCCGACGACAGTCAAGATGCCGGGAAAGATCACAAGAAGTTTCTTGTGACGGGTCGCATCGATCAGCGCGCCGGCCGGCGTTGTCACCGCCATCCCGGCAATGCCGCCGGCTGTCATAACGGTACCGATCCAGCCGCTTTGCCAGCCATGGGCCAACAGGAAGACGCCGAGAAATGGCCCGATGCCCGCCTGCATGTCCGCCATGAAAAAATTCAGGGCGAGGAGGGGCTTGAGCCCTCGCTGCGGTGAAGAGGCGCTACTCATCCCGGGCTCGCTAGATCATGATGCGATCGAGTGGAATCGCATCATGATCTCATCCCTTTGTTTGAGCATGATCTCCGCGCAAACGCGTTTCGCATTTTTTGCGAGGGAAAACCGGTTTCCACGTTTCCGGATCATGCCCTGGAAGTCCGAAACCTGTGCGATGCCCATGAAGATCGAGATCGCGCGCGCAATACGTCGTCCAGAGTTGAGTTCATGCATGGGCACCCGAGCGAACTGAGGCAATCGATGGTGAGCGCCAGCAGCATGTTCGCGGCCGATTGAGGCGGCCGACGACCAGGAAAAAGTTCAACCATTGGCGTTTCTTTTAGTTCCACCCGCGGTCGGCCGGCTACTTTTCGGCCTCGACGACGTACCGCCGGACAACCTTGGTTGCCTTGTCACGCTGAGGCGCGAGGTCCGTCCAGGCTTTTGATTTGTAGAAAGCCACAGCGTCATCCAGACTATCCCATTCGACGAGTGCGACATTCTTGGGGGCTGCCCCACCGTCGATTTGGACAACCCGACCGGTCGTGGTGCGCAATGCGTGGCCGTGGGCAGCCTCCAGCGCCTTCCTCGCGGCAGCCAGGTAGGCGGCCTGGGCCGATGCATCCAATATCTCGAGTTCGCTCACGGAGTAGGCCTTTTGCTTGGCTCCTTGAGCATGGAGGCCCTGAAGCGCAACAGCACCGATTGCGATGCCTGCGAGCAACGACGCCATCGAAAATCGAGCTTTCATGACTTCCTCCCTGCTGCACGCCGATGATCCGGCGGCCGAGCGTACCGCCAATTTAGACCATCGGGTAAGCAACTTGGATGTCGTCACCGATCCGGTGCGGATGGGGAAGGGGGACCAAGCCTCGCTACCGGTCGTTTTCGCGATCCCGGCAGTGTTGCACAAGCCCCGAGCAGTAATCAGCAGCGCGTCAAAATCCTTCGTGCGCGGTATCGCGACTGTCCGTCCCGCGAGGAAATCCCGCCCTTCGCGTGCAAGGCCGTCTAGCAGGATTGTACGCGCTCCATCATCTAACGAGCGAGGCATCGACAGCTGCGCGCCTTCCGAACGCCGCAAGGCGCGGACTGGGCATCCATACGGCGAACCGGCCGCTGACCTGTACGCGAATACGGGTTCGAGGCTTTGGGGCTCATTTGTCGCACCGCCGAACCTATTTTAGCCACCTTGGCGGTCTTATTTTAAACCGACCAAGACGCGTATAATATGCAAGCATCAACCTCAAGGGAGCGATGCCATGCGAGACTATCGGGCCTATATCCTGGGTATGGACGGTCACCGCTTCGTATGGGTCGAGGGTTTCCGGACCGATCATGCGGATGATGCGGCCGCTCTGAGTGCAGCCAGAGGGCTTGGCGACAAACACGACATAGAGGTTTGGGACGGCGGCAGATTGGTGGCTCGATTGTCAGCAGGGGAAGCAGCAGTGTCGCCCGGTCTGGTTCCGTCGTTGCCGAGCTTCGACAACCCTGTTCAACCAATCTCCCTGAGCAAGGTTTCCGAATTGGCGTCGACCGCCTCCTCGGAGAGCAACCCCTTCGTGCCGAGCGTCGATGGGGAGAACGCACGGATCTCCTCACCTCCAGAAGCGCAGGAAGCATCTGTGAAAGGTGACGGATAAAGTTCGCGAGCCGAGAGTAGGGCGGACTTCGAGCCCGGCTGCAGCCGCTTACGCATGCGCGGCTTCTTCTGCGGACCAGGTCCTTCCGCGGATCGACGACGGCACCATCGCTCGCTGCGCGGATCGAAACCCATCGCCGGCCTCAGAGCCTGACCTGAACAGCGCTCTTTGTTTTTCGCGCTCGCGGCATGCGCGTATCTCCCGAGTAAGCACCCTCAGAACGTGAAGATCGGAATCCTGCCCAGGAGGGCGAGGCGCGCGCTTCCAAGGTGCCGGCACCGCGACCACATGCTTGATCGGTGGCCGGGTCATTCAACGATTCGCATAAGGTATATTATGGAATATCTAATACATACGAGATTTCAGAGGGTTGAAACTTGATCCTGATGTTCTGGAATTAAAGCAATGCCCGTGCGGCTCGATCCCTGAAGCTTTGGACCCCCAACAGGTGCGCGTGTCAGCCCACAGTTACGGGCCTCGGCGCCGCGCCACGTCCATCTTCTCGGTTGCGCCGTTGCGGGCGTCGGCGCCGGGTCGCGCTGCGTTCGGCGTCGGTGGATGGTGTCGAGGACAGCACGCCAGCCTCGTGCGGCCGCGCGATGTCGAAAAGCTGATCGTTGCGGGCTTGGTATTTCCGCCGAAAGCAGGCAATAAGCCGGCATCGCTGATGACCCGACAATTTCGGGTGCCTATGATGCCAACGAAAAAAATATCTCAGGGAGACAACGGATGGGTTTTTCGCGACGCGCGCTATTGAAGGCGTCCGCAGCCACGGCGGTGATGGGTGGCGTTGGCGCACCGGTCGTCGCGCGAGCGCAGCGCGCTGAATTCACCTACAAGTTTGCCAACAACCTGCCCGATACCCATCCGCTGAATGTTCGCGCCAGGGAAATGGCGGCGGCGATCAAGACCGAGACCAATGGCCGTTTCGACCTGCAGATTTTTCCCAACAATCAGCTCGGTTCGGACACGGACGTTTTGAGTCAACTGCGCTCGGGCGCCGTCGAATTCTTCACGATGTCGGGCCTGATCCTGGCGATCCTGGTTCCGGCAGCCTCGATCAATGGAATGGGCTTTGCGTTTCCGGACTATCCGACAGTCTGGAAAGCCATGGACGGGGATCTCGGCGCGTATGTACGCAAGGAGATTGCCAAGGCAAATATCGTCGCGTTCGAAAAGATCTGGGACAACGGCTTCCGCCAGACCACGTCTTCAAGCAGGCCGATCAACGGACCCGGCGATTTCAAGGGTTTCAAGATCCGGGTGCCGGTGTCGCCGCTCTGGACCTCGATGTTCAGGGCGTTCGATGCCGCGCCTGCCTCGATCAATTTTAACGAAGTTTATTCGGCTCTACAGACCAAAATCGTCGAGGGCCAGGAGAATCCGCTGGCGCTGATTTCAACCGCCAAGCTGTACGAGGTTCAGAAGTATTGCTCGCTGACCAACCACATGTGGGACGGCTACTGGTTCCTGGCCAATCGCCGTGCCCTGGAGGCTCTGCCGCCCGACATTCGATCGGTCGTCGAAAAGAACGTCAACGCCGCGGCGCTCAGGGCCCGTGACGATACTGAAAAATTGAATGCCACCGTGCGTGAGGAGCTTGCGGGCAAGGGGCTGATGTTCAATCAGCCGGATCTGGTGCCGTTCCGCGAAAAACTGCGCTCGGCCGGGTTCTACTCCGAATGGAAGGGAAAATACGGCGAGGAGGCCTGGGCGATCCTGGAAAAATCCGTCGGCAAACTGTCGTAGCTCTGTCCGGGGGGATCAGATGGTACACGCCGATGCCACGGGGGGCATGGTGTCCCCTCGCCCACGTTCGCTGGCCGCATCGCTGGAAAGTTCTCTCGGGACGCTCGTCGAATTCCCGGCCGCAATGCTGGTTGTGGCCGAGATCGTCACCTTGTTTGCAGGCGTCGTTGCGCGCTACGTCCTGCAACGTCCGCTGATCTGGTCGGATGAACTGGCGTCGATCCTGTTCCTTTGGCTGGCAATGCTTGGAGCCGTGGTGGCGTTTCGGCGTTCCGAGCACATGCGCATGACGGCCGTGGTCGCCAGCGCCAGGCCTGCGGTTCGCGCCTGGCTCGATGTGGTGGCGACTTGCGCGGCGCTGGCGTTCCTGCTCCTGGTCGTCGTGCCGAGCTACCAATACGCCTACGAAGAAAGTTTCATCACCACGCCCGCGTTGCAAATCTCCAATAGCTGGCGTGCGGCGGCACTTCCGGTCGGTGTCTGCCTGATGGCGCTGTTTGCAGTGCTGCGGTTGCTGCGGGTCGGCGATCTCGGGCTCGTGCTCCGGGCGGCGTTGACGGTCGCATTTCTGGTTGCCGTATTCTGGCTGGCTACACCGTGGCTGCGTCCGCTCGGCAACGTCAATCTGGTGATTTTCTTTGTCGGCGTGGTGGGCTTTTGCGTCTTTGCCGGCGTCCCCATCGCCTTCGCATTCGGGCTGGCGATTTTCGGCTATCTGGCGCTGACCACCCGTACACCGCTGCTGGTGCTGGTCGGACGCATGGACGAGGGCATGAGCCACCTGATCCTGCTCGCCGTGCCCCTGTTCATTTTTCTCGGATTGCTGATCGAGATGACGGGCATGGCGCGCGCGATGGTGGCCTTCTTGTCCAGCCTGCTTGGCCACGTGCGCGGCGGTCTCAATTATGTGCTGGTCGGCGCGATGTATCTGGTGTCGGGCATATCGGGTTCAAAAGCTGCCGACATGGCGGCAGTTGCGCCTGTACTGTTTCCGGAAATGAAACAGCGCGGCGCCAAGCCCGGCGATCTCGTCGCCTTGCTTGCTTCCACCGGCGCGCAAACGGAAACCATTCCGCCGAGTCTTGTTCTGATCACGATCGGCTCGGTCACGGGTGTTTCGATTTCGGCGTTGTTCACGGGGGGCCTTTTGCCGGGCATCGTGCTCGCCATTACGCTATCGGCTCTGGTGTGGTGGCGGTACCGCAGCGAGGACCTTAGCCATGTCAAACGCGTCAGCGGCGCGCAAATAGCGCGAACCTTCGTCGTCGCCCTGCCCGCCCTGGCGCTGCCTTTCGTCATTCGCGCGGCAGTCGTGGAGGGCATTGCGACGGCGACCGAGGTTTCCACGATCGGGATCGTTTACGGCTTTGTCGTCGGCCTCCTGATATACCGTCAATTCGACTGGCAGCGGCTGATGCCGATGCTGATCGAAACCGCCTGTCTTTCCGGGGCGATCCTTTTGATCATCGGAACCGCCACTGGCATGGCCTGGGGATTGACCCAATCCGGATTTTCCCGCGCTTTGGCCACCGCCATGACGGGCCTGCCCGGCGGCTCCGCTTCGTTCATCGCCGTCTCGATCGTGGCCTTCACGATCCTTGGCAGCGTGCTCGAGGGCATTCCGGCGATCGTTCTGTTTGGCCCGCTATTGTTCCCGATCGCGCGGGCGGTGGGTGTGCACGAGGTTCATTATGCCATGATCATTATCCTGGCCATGGGGATCGGGTTATTCGCCCCGCCGTTCGGAGTGGGATATTATGCCGCTTGCGCCATCGGCCGCGTCGATCCAGCCGAGGGCATCCGCCCGATCTGGGGCTATTTGCTGGCGCTGATGGCAGGATTGATCATCGTTGCAGTTTTTCCATGGATCTCAATCGGTTTCCTCTAATTGTTACGAAATGAGGTCAGTCATGGGTGGGAAGCAAAACCAGTACAGTACCGGCCTGGACAAGACGCCCGCCAACTTCGTGGCCTTGACGCCACTGAGCTTCCTGGCACGCACGGCTGCGATCTACCCTGATCACACGGGCACGGTTTACGAGGACCGCGTCTTCACCTGGTCGCAGACCTACGCGCGCTGCGGGCGTTTCGCCTCCTACCTCGCCAGCCAGAACATCGGTTACGGCGACACGGTTGCGGCAATGTTACCCAACATTCCAGCCATGAACGAACTGCATTTTGCCGTGCCGATGGCCGGCGCGGTGCTCAACGCGCTCAACATCCGGCTTGATGCGGCTTCGATCGCGTTTCAGCTCGATCATGGCGGCGCCAGAATCATCCTTGTGGATCCGGAATTTTCCACGGTCATCGCGCAAGCGCTGACGCTGATGAAGGGCGAACGGCCCTTCGTCATCGACGTTGACGACAGAGCTTTTGCGGGCGGCAAGCGGATCGGCGAAATCGAATATGAGGAGGCGCTGGCGCAAGGCGACGAGAGTTTTATCGCGCGGCTGCCGAAGGACGAATGGGATGCCATCGCACTCAGTTACACCTCGGGAACGACCGGCAATCCCAAGGGAGTGGTGACGCACCACCGTGGGGCCTATCTCAACGCGGTCAGCAACATCCTGGCCGCCAATCTTGGCCCGCATCCGGTCTATCTCTGGACGCTGCCTATGTTCCATTGCAATGGCTGGTGCTTCCCGTGGACGGTGGCGGCCGCAGCCGGCATCAATGTCTGCTTGCGCAAGGTCGAACCGACAAGGATTTTCGAGCTATTCGCAAGACACGGCGTCACCCACATGTGCGGGGCGCCGATCGTCTACAACACGTTGATCAATGCGCCGGACGCGCCGAGGAAATCTCGCCTCCGCCCGGTGGTCGGTCTGATCGCCGGCGCCGCACCACCGGTCGCAGTGCTGGAGGGCGCAGAAAGCATCGGCATCAAGCTGACGCATGTTTACGGGCTGACGGAGGTCTACGGTCCCGCTTCGGTTTGCGCCGAGCAGCCGGGCTGGGACGACCTCCCCGCCGACCAGCGGGCGCAGCTCAAACGGCGGCAGGGCGTGTCCTACCCGTTGCAGGAAGCCATTACCGTGATCGACCCCGAGACGATGCGCGAAGTGCCGCGCGACGGGGAGACCGTCGGCGAAGTGATGTTCCGCGGCAATATCGTGATGAAGGGTTACCTGAAGAACGAGAAGGCCACGAGCGAGGCTTTTGCCGGCGGCTGGTTTCACACCGGCGACCTCGGCGTGCTCGACGAGCACGGCTATGTCATCATCAAGGACCGATCAAAGGACATCATCATATCCGGAGGCGAGAACATCTCGTCCGTCGAGGTCGAGGACGTGCTTTACAAGCATCCCGCCGTTCTCTTTGCAGCCGTCGTTGCAAAACCCGACAGCAAATGGGGCGAAGTACCCTGCGCCTTCGTCGAGCTGAAGCAAAATGCGCAGGCGACCGAAGCCGAAATCATCGCCTTTTGCCGCGACCAGATGCCCGGTTTCAAGACGCCAAAGGCGGTAATATTCGGCCCGATCCCAAAGACCTCAACCGGCAAGATTCAGAAGTTCATGCTGCGGGACCAGATTCATTCCGCCAAGGCGATCCTGTAAAAGGCGATCCTCTAAAAGGCAATCCTGTAAAAGGCAATCCTGTAAGAAGCAGGCGGCCGGCGCGCAGCAAGCTCCCTAACGCGACATCGGGTTGTTTCGCGCTGCCTTCAACCAGAGGAACCAGGAGCGGTCGTACTGCGTGCTAATCGTCCTGGTTGTCCCGACGGTCTCTTCTTCGGTCAGGTAGGTGACGGGTCCAAGCCGCATCGCGTCCATCTGGAGGCGCGCGCCGACTTCGGTGTAGACCGCGCGGAACACGGCCTGACGCAAGGTGCTGCCGACCACGGTCGAGCCGTGGCCGCGCATCAGCACGGCCGGTCCATCGCCTAAGGTATCCGCCAATGCCGCACCGAGCTTACCGCTCGTGATCAGAAGATCGCTGCCGGAGCCTGCGAAGTCACGGATCTCGAAAATCGGTGTCCCCTTCTCGCTGAGGAACCCGCACATGTGACAGACCGGCCGCAGCCTGGTGCCCGTGACGACGCTGAACGGAACGACCGAGGGCGAATGGCTGTGCACCACCGACATCACGTCGCCCCGTTTGCGGTAGATTTCGCCGTGAATGAACCGCTCGAGATAGGCCGCAGGGCTTCCAGCCACCACCGGATTGCCGTCAAGGTCGAACTCCAGAACGTCCTTCTCGGTGACAAGCGCCGGCGCCATGCTGCGGGCAAGCAGAAAACGATCGCGCCGTTCCGGGTGGCGGACACTGACATGGCCGAAACCGTCGACGACGCCCTGATCGAACAGGATATGGTTGGCATCGACCAGTTCGCGGATGGTCGTGGCGAGGGTTTCGGACGCGGCGCCGTCGGACATGGTGGGATTTCCCTATTGATCTTATTTTCAGGCAAAATAGAAGGACCAATACATATAGGGGAGCGTCCTGATGGGCAAACTGCAGCTTTCCGTCGCCATCGGTGATTACGACCGGATGCGCCCGCTGGTCGACGGACTGGTCCAGATCGATGGCGTCGATCCGCAGTTCATGTTGCTCGATCCAGAGGAGATATTTTTTCGCGCCTTCAGGCACGCAGATTTCGACATCTGCGAATTGTCGCTGTCGAGCTATTCGGTCAAGACCGCGGCCGGCACCAGTGCCTACATTGCCGTGCCGGTGTTCCCATCACGTGCCTTCCGCCACACCGCGGTCTATGTGCGCACTGACAGGATCAAGAAGCCCGCCGATCTCAAAGGCCGCCGGATCGGTGTGCCGGAATATCAGCTCACGGCCAATATCTGGGTCCGGCTTTTTCTCGAGGAGGATTACGGCATTCGTCCCTCCGATATCACCTGGGTGCGGGGCGGCTATGAGCATCCGGGCAGGATCGAGAAGATCAGCCTCAACCTGCCCGCCAACGTGGTCGTCGAGAATGCAAGTGCCGGCGTCACCATATCCGACCTGCTGGCAAACGGAGAGCTCGATGCGGTGATGGGGCCGCGCGCGCCTTCATGCTTCGAGCGAGGGCACCCCGATGTCGGTTATCTCTTTGCCGATCCGCAGCAGGCCGCAACCGATTGGTACCGCAGGACGCGGATCTTTCCGATCATGCACACGCTCGGGATTCGTCGCGCGCTTGCCGAAAGGCATCCCTGGTTGCCCGTGGCAGCTTACAAGGCCTTCGATCGCTCGAAGGCGATCGCAGTCGCGAAACTCGCCGACACGTCCGCTACGAAAGTGACGTTACCTTTCGTGGAGGAACAATTGCGCTCGGCCCGCCTTTTGATGGGCGAGGATTTCTGGGCTTACGGCCTGGAGCCGAACCGCGAGGTGTTGCGACGATTTCTGGAGCGCCACCATGCCGAGGGCCTATCCTCTCGCTTGCTTACGCCGGAAGAACTGTTCCATCCGGCTTCGCTCGATCTGCACAAGATATGAAGCCTGGATTTCACTCAGCCGGGCTGCTCGAGTGTCAGCCGCATCCCGTCGTAGGCCGGGACGATGTGCGGCGGCAGGCTCTGGCGCAACACTTCGTAATCCAGGTCGGAATGCATGTTGGTGATGACGGCCCGTCGCGGCTTGAACCGCTCGATCCATGCCTGCGCGTCATTGACACTGAAGTGGCTCGGATGACCGGTGTAGCGCAGGCCGTCAATGATCCAGAGGTCGAGATTTTCAAGTGAAGGCCAACTCGCCGAGGGAATGTCGCTGACGTTGGGGGTGTAGGCGGCGTCGCCGACGCGATAGCCAAGCGCGGGAATGTTACCATGCCTGAGAAGGAACGCCGAGAGGGTGACCGGACCGCCCTTCCCTTCGATGGTGCAGCTCTCGCCCGCTTCGACACTGCGATGATCCAGGATCGGCGGGTATTCGCTGCCAGGTGGCGCGACGAAGCAATAGGAAAATCGCATCAGGATATCCTGGCCCGTGGACTTGCTCAGATAGACCGGAATGCGGCGGCGCTGATGCAGCACCACGGATCGAAGATCGTCGATGCCGTGGGTCTGGTCGGCATGTTCGTGGGTCAGGAACACCGCGTCGATGTGGTCCACCCTGGTTTCGATCAACTGCTCGCGCAGGTCGGGCGACGTATCGATGACGATCCGCGTAACCCCATGCTCTCCTGTACGTTCGACAAGCAGCGAACAGCGGCGGCGGCGGTTCCTCGGATTTTTGGGGTCGCACGCGCCCCAGCCAAGCGCGGGCCGTGGAACACCGGCCGAGGATCCGCAGCCGAGAATCGTGAGATTTAGCGTCATGTTGCGGCTTTCGCAGCCGGCACCTTGCTGAACAGCCGGAAGAAATTTTCGGTGGTTTGCCGTGAAATCTCCTCCAGCGAGACGCCGCGCGTCTCGGCCAGCACCTTGGCTATCTCGACCACGTAGGCAGGTTCGTTGCGCCTGCCGCGGAATTTGCCGGGCGCAAGATACGGCGCATCGGTCTCGACCATGATGCGGTCTGCCGGCAGATCAGCGGCCAGATCGCGCAAGTCTTGCGATTTCTTGAAGGTCAGAATGCCCGTGAACGAAATCGAAAGGCCCAGCCCGATCGCCTTCATCGCAAGTTCACGGCCGCCCGTGTAGCAATGCAATACGGCGCGAAACGGCCCCCGGGCCATTTCCTCCTCGAGGATCCGGCCGCTGTCTTCGTCCGCCTCGCGGGTGTGAATGACGAGCGGCAGACCCGTGGCGCGGGCAGCGGCAATATGAGACCGAAAACCGCGCTCCTGTGCTTCGCGCGAGCCATGTTGATAGAAATAGTCCAGACCCGCTTCGCCAAAGGCGACGACCTTCGGGTGCTTCGACAATTCGATCAGTTCGGTTGCGGAAATGCCGTCTTCTTCGTCGGCGTGATGCGGATGCGTTCCGACCGAGCAATACACATCAGCAAACCGCTCGGCGATCCCGAGCAACGCATCGAGACGCCGAACTCTCGTTGATATCGTGAGGATACGCCCGATACCGGCGGCGGACGCCCGCGCCACGATGCCGTCGAGATCGTCGGCAAAATCCGGGAAGTCGAGATGGCAATGGCTGTCGACAAGCATCGGGTCCAAACCAGTCACGCAGCGGTCGGCTCGATATAACGCGGAAACACCGGCGCAGGTGCCGGGAGCGCCATGCCCGGCCTGATCCGCGTGCGCAGGGCCGCAAAATTTCGCGATTCCATGTCATTTGGAACGCCGAGAGTATCGAGCAGTTTTGCTGACGCCTCCGGCATCGCCGGCTGGGTAAGAATGGCAATCTGGCGCACGACCTCGGCCGTTACGTACAACACGGTGCGCTGACGCACGGGATCGGTCTTGGCCAGTGCCCATGGCGCTTCGCCGGCGAAGTAGCGATTGGCCTCCGCCACAACGGCCCAGACGGCATTGAGGGCCTGGTGAATTTGCTGGGTCGCCATCGCCGTCCGAGCTAGCGCGATCATGCCGTCGGCCTGAGCCAGGATTGCCTTGTCGTTGTCGGAAAATGCGCCCGGTTCCGGCAGCACTCCCTGGTATTGTTTTGCGACCATCGACAGCGAACGCTGCGCCAGATTGCCGAGGTCGTTGGCAAGGTCCGCATTGATGCGCGCAACGATGGCCTCGTGGTTGTAGTTGCCGTCCTGACCGAACGCTACCTCACGCAGGAAGAAATAACGCATCTGGTCGACGCCGTACTGGTCGGCAAGATTGAAGGGATCGACCACGTTGCCGACCGACTTCGACATCTTCTCTCCGCGGTTGAACAGAAAGCCATGCGCGTAGACGCGCTTGGGCACGGGGATACCCGCCGACATCAAGAAGGCCGGCCAGTACACCGCGTGAAAACGGATAATGTCTTTGCCGATGATGTGAACATCGGCGGGCCAATAGCGCCAGTTGGGGTCGTTCTCATCGGGGAAACCAACGCCGGTGATGTAGTTGGTGAGCGCGTCGACCCAGACATACATGACGTGCTTGGGATCGCCGGGAACCTTGACGCCCCAATCGAACGTGGTTCGTGAAATCGAGAGGTCCCGCAGTCCGCCTTTGACAAAACTGATCACCTCATTTTTGCGCGAGTCCGGACCAATGAAATCCGGCGGTTCGGCGTAGAGCGCCAAAAGCCTGTCCCGGTAGGCGGACAGCTTGAAGAAATAGCTTTCTTCTTCGACCCAGTCGACCGGCGTGCCCTGGGGACCCCGCCGCACATTGTCCTTGCCGACGACAGTCTCTTCCTCGGCGTAATAGGCTTCGTCACGTACCGAGTACCAGCCGGCATAGTTGTCGAGGTAGATGTCGCCATTATCGGCCATCCGTTTCCAGATTTCCTGGCTCGAACGGTGATGCTGCTCTTCGGTGGTGCGGATGAAACGGTCGAAGGAAATGTTCAGCCGCTGGTCCATCTCCTTGAACCGCTGCGCGTTGCGGGTGGCCACTTCCATCGGCGAAAGCTGTTCGGCTTCCGCGGTCTGGACCATCTTCAGTCCGTGCTCGTCGGTGCCGGTGAGAAAAAACACGTCCCTGCCGTCCAGCCGCTGAAAACGCGCCAGCGCGTCGGTTGCGATCGCCTCGTAGGCGTGGCCGATATGTGGCGCACCGTTGGGGTATGCGATCGCCGTCGAGATGTAGAACGAGTTTTTGCTTCGGGTGTCCGGCGTGTTTGCGACGCGAGCGGCGCTGGTTGCCTCCAGCCCGGGGCGTTCGCCCGATCCTGGACTGGTTGCGGTTGCTTCGACCTTCGTCGTCGCGGGTTTGCTGACCTTGGCCTTGGCCCCCGATTTTCGCGAGGACCTTGCGGGCGGCTTTTTATTGCTGGTTTCCCTGGTTGCGGCCTTCTTCGCGGATGTGGCCTTTTTGGCTTTTTTGACTTTCTTCGTGACAGGTGGATTGCGTTTTCCGGGTGCTGCCTTCACGCGGCCACGTGCGGCCTTGCCGGCCGTTTTTGCCCTTCGCTTCTTGACAGTTTTCTTCTTGCGCGTCGCCACCACGAATTCCTTCATTGCTTCAAGAGAAGATGGGATCTGCACCGGGCCGAGGCTTACCGCATTGCCTCCGCAAGCATCCCGAATACCGAAAATACCAGCGGCTTTCGCTCGAGATTGTATTCTGCGGTATCGCGCGCGGCGCGGCTGATCTTTTCCCATACCTCCGCCAGCCGTGCAAGGCGCGGCAGATTGGCGTTGGCGTCATCGGCGCGCAAGCGCGCACTCAACCAGCGATCGATGCTGTCGATGAAGGTCGCGAGTGCGATCTTGTCGCTGCTGCCGAGTGCATCGCCCAGCGCATGCAGTTCGCGCGCATCGATCAGCGGCAGGGTGGCAAGCAGCGCCTCGGTTCGCTTTTGAAGCTTGACGCCGTCGCCACCGAGGAACGTCAGCGCGCGCGCGACGCTTCCCTCCGCGGCATCGGCAGCTTGCGACAGCAGCGGATCGTCGCTTGCAAGGTCCGCAGCGTTGCTTGCCGCCTGAATGACATCGCCCCTGGAGAGCGGTCGCAAGATGAGCCTGCGACAGCGCGACAAAATGGTAGGGAGTACCCGGCCGGGCGCATGACTGACGAGAAGGAACAGGGATTGCCGTGGCGGTTCTTCGAGGGTCTTCAGCAGTGCGTTGGCCGCATTGGGGTTGAGCTCGTCGACGGTATCGACGATGCAAACCCGCCAACCGTCGGCGGCTGCCGTAGAGCCGAAGAACGCGATCGTCTCGCGGGTCTCGTCGACGGTGATGACTGTGCGCATCACCCCCCTGTCGTTCGCGCTCCGTTGCAGGACCAGGAGGCCGCCATGCGCGCCCGCAGCGATCCGACGTGCGACCGGATCGGTGGGATCGACGTGAAGCGTTTTCGCACCCTGCACGGCGGAGCCAACAGGATTGCGGTGGGTCAGGACGAACCGCGCCATTCGGTAGGCGAGCGTTGCCTTGCCGATGCCTTGTGCGCCCCCGATCAACCAGGCATGTGGAATTCGCCCACTTCGATACGCGTTAAGCAAAGCCGCCTCGGCATCCTGATGGCCGTACAAGACCGTAGTTTCGCGTGGATGACGCACCGAAATCTGCGTCTCGACCTGGCGGGCGCTCATGCAGAACTCGCCAAATTGCCGACCCCGCCACGCAGGAATTTGTCACGCAGTGCCGACCAGACGTTTGCAGCTACGATATCGGGCTCGGCCGTGGCATCGATCAAAACGCATCGCTGCGGTTCGGCCACCGCGATTTGCCGGTAAGCCTCGCGGAGCTCCTGGTGAAACTTGATGTCTTCCGCCTCGAACCTGTCGGCGGCGGCATTGCCGCGACGGGCGGCGGCGCGCATCAAACCGACCTCCACCGGCACGTCGAGAATAATGGTCAGATCCGGCTTGAGGTCGCCGATGGTGACCCGCTGCATCGCGTTGAGAATGCCGGGAGCAACCTTTCCCAGGGCGCCCTGATAAACCCGCGTGGAATCGAAAAAGCGATCGCAAAGCACCCAAACTCCCTGCTTGAGCGCGGGTTCGATGATGGTGTGCACGTGGTCGTCGCGGGCAGCGGCAAACAGCAAGGTCTCGGCATCGGCACCCAGGAGCTTGCCCATCCCGGACAGGACGAGATGCCTGATGATTTCCGCACCTGGCGATCCGCCGGGTTCGCGTGTTACGATCACGCGTTGTTTTGCGCTAGCGAGCCGACCCGCGAGCAGCCTGATCTGCGTGGACTTTCCGGACCCCTCCCCGCCTTCAAAAGAGATGAAGCGCCCGCGTCCGGGAGTTCGTTTGACCGCTGCCTCGGCCATGGTCAGAGCTTCTCTGCGCCCGCGCGAAATACGCCAATTACCAGTTCGCTGACACCGTCGATGGCTCGTCGCATGGTCGATCCCCGGTCAACCGGCTCGGCAGCATAGACCGGCGCCTCGACGGCGAGGTTGCCTCCGCGCCAGACCTTCACCAGACCAACCGGCTGGCCGGCCTCGACCGGCGCGCGCACCGGTCCGCTATACACCAGGCGCGCTATCAACTTGTCGGAACCGTTCTTCTGCACCATCACCTTGACCGGCTCGTGGCTGGCAAGCTTCACCGAACGGCTCGCGCCGCCAAACACCCTGGCATAGCCGATCGGCTGCTCCGCGGCGAACAAGGTTCGTACTTCGAAGTTGCGAAAACCCCATTCAAGCAGCTTCTTTGCTTCGGAAGCACGATCATCGGGATCGTCGAGGCCGTTGATGACGGCGATCAAACGCACGCCGTTTTGCACGGCCGAGCCGACCATGCCGTAACCGCCTTCCTTGGTGTATCCGGTCTTGAGGCCGTCAGCACCCTCGAGCGAATTTAGCAACGGGTTTCGGTTCTGCTGCCGGATCTTGTTCCAGGTGAATTCCTTCTCGCCGAACAGCTTGTAGAAATCAGGGTAGGTCTGGATGATGTAACGGGAAAGCCTGGCAAGCTCGCGAACGGTCATCTTGTTGCCCGGATCAGGCAGGCCGTTGGAGTTGGCGAACGTGGACCGCGGCATCCCGAGCTCACGCGCGCGCTGCGTCATCATCTCGGCAAAGGCCCGCTCATTGCCGGCGATGCCCTCCGCCAGCACCATGCAGGCATCGTTGCCGCTTTGAATGATGGCGCCGTGCAGGAGATCGTCTACCGGGATCTTGCTGTTGATTGCGGCAAACATGGTGGAACCACCCGAGGGGGCGCCGCCCTTGCGCCAGGCGTTTTCGCTGACCCGGAATTCGTCGGTCAGCTTGATGTCGCCCTGCTTGATGGCATGGAAGACGACCTCGGCGGTCATCAACTTCATCATGCTGGACGGTGCGCGCAACTCGTCGGCATTCTTCTCGAACAAGACGCTTCCGCTCGTTGCCTCGATCAGGATCGCAGTCGGCGCGTCGCCATCGAAACCGCCCTCCTCCTTCCTGGCGCCCTGCACGCTGTTGTTGGCGGCATGTACGGTGCCAAAACCCACGGCGAGTGCGACCGCGGCTGCAATGATGCGGCGCCATGATTTTCCTGTCGCGAACCTCGATTTTCGGAGGCAGTCGGGTGTCATCGGGTCATCCTCGCCCGAGGTTCTAACAGTTGAAATAAGTGCAAACAACACAGGTATAAGTGCCGACAAGGCGCGGTTCCGAGGTGCGTACAGCCTCCATCGGTCTCGTCGGAACGTGGCTCTTGATGAGGCGGCTCAGTAAAGCCCGCGTCCCGCCAGCAATTCGCTCGGCCCGTCCGGGTCGACCGGGGCATAGGCGGAAACCGGGCTCGCGCGGGTGGCGGAATAGCGTCGATCAGGCTCGTACGCCGCAGCGCGCGAGTTTTCCAGGCTTCGCGCCGCAGAGCGCAAGCGGCGGGAAGGCGGCACTTCCGAGGATTCCGAAATCGATGCCTGATCGGCCGCGATGGTGCCGAGGTTGTAGGGCCTGCCTTCCGGTATCGGAACCTCGCCCCGGATCGGGTGCGCCGTGGTGGAGATTTCGGGGACGAACGGACGGGCTGATGCCACACGGACAAATGAAGGCGAAGGTGCCGGCACGCCGGAGCGCAGGGTCGCCACCAACTGGCGGTCGTCGGAGCCTTCCAGCGGTGCGCGGCCGACATATTCGACCCGCACCCTCGCCACGCCGTTACTCTTGAATTCCAGCAATTCGGCTGCCCGGCTCGACACGTCCATCACGCGGTTGTCATGATAGGGCCCGCGATCGTTGACGCGAACGATCAGCGATTTGCCATTGCCAAGATTGGTCACGCGTACATAGCAGGGCATGGGCAACGTCGGGTGAGCGGCGCTAAGCGATGACATGTCGAAAATTTCGCCATTCGCCGTCAACCGGCCGTGAAAATCATCGCCGTACCACGAGGCCAATCCCTCCTCGCGATAATTGGCGTTTTCCTCAGGCACGTAAACCCGCCCTGCGACCACGTAGGGCTTGCCGACACGGTATGTGCCTCCACCTTTTGGCACGGGATCGCCAAAGGCGACCACGCGCGGGCTGGAAGAAACGCCGTATCTGGGATCCACCTGGCTGCCGATCCCCGATGAGGAGCAATTGGCGAGAACAAGACACATCGCCGCAACGGCAAAGCCGCGCGCCGCGCCTAACGCCTGATCTGACGGTCTAGTCGCCATTGGCCCCAGTTACCATTCCAACCTGCCGCGCGCGCAAGCGCGCATGGCGGTCCCCGACGCAGCCCATGCCCGCATCAGCAAACCACCATACCGCAGTGTGAACGCGGCGGAAATGGGGAGAGAACCGTGGTGGTAAACCAATCGTTGCGCTTTTTTCCCTTTCGGTTTTTTCGAAGCGGCGCTCCTGGTCAAACGCCGCGCGCCCTGCCGAAGAACCTATGGCCGTCGCGCCTCGGTAATGCCGGCCTCAATCCCCTTCGCTGCCCTTTCAGTTGCTATCTCGGTCAGGCCGACAAAATTGAACGAAACTCGCCCCGACGCGACACACCTTCATGCAGGACGGTCCATCACCCAAAGCTGGAGGAAGAACAATGTCGATCTCACTTCGAACGCATAGCCTGGCGGCTTTATTCGCCGGCAGTCTCGTTGTGTTCACCGGCGTAGCCAGTGCCGCTCCCATCGGCGAACCTCGCGCGCTCATTAAGACCGTGCCGACCATTACTGAAACGATCTATTGGCCAGGCTGGGGCTGGTGGGGTGCTCCGGTCGCCGGAGGGCTCATCGCAGGCGCAATCGTTGGTGGAGCGCTGGCAGCTGCCCCCTATGGCTACTACGGTCCCGGCTATTATCCCCCACCCGTCGCTTACGGCCCTCCTCCGGGAGACGCGGTCGGTTACTGCATACAACGCTTCAGGTCATACGATCCGAACAGCGGCACCTATCTCGGGTATGACGGCAACCGACACCCCTGTCCCTGAGATGAGGCCACACAGGTGAGCTGCAGGCGGCGCACGGTGTGCGCGGCGCCGGCTGGCGGTACCAGCTTTTCGAACGGTTGAAATCTGCTTCTTGTGCGTCGCGGGCGCGGGACAAAAGTTCCGCGCCTCTTGTGTTATCGCCCCTACATCAGGTTTTGCGGTTGGCCACTTTTCACAGGCCGATCCTCGCAGGCCGATCCTCGTAGGTCGATCCCGATCGGCTGGGATCTGTTCCGCCGATTGGGAATGGAAAGATCCAGCCCGATTTTTCGGGATCGTCCGCCGACTTGCCGGGTTGGTGCTGAAGCGGAAAAATAAATTCGATATGGCACTTAGCCAAGTTTCCTGATTCCCCAACTCAGCAGAAGGTGGCATCTATTGCGTGCCAAATCTTTTTCCGGGTGGGGAGTTGTTCAAAAGCGAACAACTCCGCGTTCATTGCGTTTTACGTTGCACAGTTGTTCGCGATAAGGAGAGCGGCCAATGCACCGCTATTACTTCCACGATCATCTCGATGAGACAGTAACCATGGATAGTAAGGGCGCTTTGTTTCGAGATGACGAGACAGCGGTTCGTCACGCGGTCCAGCGCACCCACACCCTCCTCAGGGGGGCGATCCGGCGCAAGGCAGGCATCGATACCGCAACCGAAATATCGAACGGCGAACGCACGCTCTACGTGGTCAGAGGAAAGATCCCTGCCGAGAATCGGTGACTCCGATCGGGACCGAAATCGCGGGAAGGAATGCGATTGCCCGAGATGATCAGGTGACTTCGATCGGGTTCATCGCTGCCGCCCGGCAGGGAGGCGAACGTCGGGGACTGTTGCTTTCGGAAGAACGCCAGGCGGAATGGCAAATTGGCGGAAGGGGTGGGATTCACTCGCTATTGAAATAATTCAGCTTTTTGCCATTTGGTAAAACCTGCCCGCAATCCCTGCCCCATGCTCGTTTTGGAGGACTGACCATCCTCCGAACCAGCGGTCAAAAAAGCAAGACAGCGCGTGAGCGAAGCCCCGCGGTTGTTGGGCGGATGTCCATGAGCCTGACAACAGGTCCGAGGTTCGCGGGCTGTCATGTGACTGCGGCTGAATCAAATATCTTTTAGGACTGCGAGCGGAAGTTCTCGCGCATACTTGGCGATCAGGGTTACCCAAAAGGGAGGAAATGCGTGGTGAAATTCAGACTGGTTGGCGTTGCCGGCGTTCTTGTTTCTGTGTCGGCGGGACCCGCGGCGATGGCTCGGCACGTAATCTCCGGTCCAGGCCACTCCGCCCAGAGCGTCTTTTGTGCGACCAGGGAAGCGGGAAATCCCCACAGCAAGTATTGCGACTACATCGCATGGTCTAAATGGCGGTCCCGAGGCGCTTGGGACAGCACGCTCGACAATGCTTGTTTGCGTAACCCTGGCTTTGTTCCGGGAGAATGCAGCTTTAATGGGCAGGGCCAGGTGTTGTTTGGGGCCCACCCATGAGGTGACCCGCCGAAAAGGAAAGCGCCGGACCGAAGCCCGCGCATCCTAAGGCTTCGTGGGCTCAATTGGCACAGCGGCCCCGCGGGCTTTGCCGGCCGCCGCCTGGCGGTCGCGCGCGGCGATCAGCTCCTTCTGAAGCTTCAACCGTTCGGCGGGTGTCATGGCGGCCTTTTCGCGCTTCGTTGCCGGATCTTCTAGCGGGGGATAAACGCTTGTTTTCGGGACCACCGAGGCCTCAGCCCGCGCGTCCATCAGGGGTGAGCCGGCGGTTGAACTCGCACAACCCCCCAGCGAGAGGCTCGACGACAACAGCAGCCCGGCAGCAAGCGCCGCTATCTTTCGCTCATTCGACACATACGCGACAGCCATGGATGGTTGTTCCACGAATATTGCGGGCCAATTATGACCGTAGTATCCGAACGAGGACCCGGCGGGATGGGCCATCGCTCAAGGCCAGTGGGCTGAGCGGCGGCCAGGGTTCGCGCTGATGTGAGCCAACGAAACCGAAACGAAACAGGTTGCGAAGTATGCCGGAAACGCTCCGCGGGTATGGTGCGCTTGGGGTTGATCAGTCACGAGGGCCTCGCCATGCGTAAAGTATTTTTTTCGGCCGCTTCTCTTACCTTCGCCGGGTTCATGCTCCACGGTGCCTTTGCGTGCGAATTGAACCGCGAAGCCAGTCAGCCAGCTTCAACAATTGTTCTTCCGGTCGGCTGCAATGGATCAGACTGCTTGGTCAATCCGCCGCAGGACCTTCTAACTGCCCTTGCCAGCGAAGAACGCACGCCGGTCGACAATCCGGTTCAGGATTACGGCGCCATCTATTTTGATGTTGGCACCTACTCGGGGAGCAACGGCCCGCCCGATTGGCTCATGGCGTCGCTCGGTGCCCAAAGCCAAGATGAGCCCGGCGGTGGGTTTGCTCGCTCACCAATGGATGCCTACGCGCAGTACCGCTAATTGGGCAAGACCCTCCACCAAGACCTCTACTTGGCGGCGCAAGGCCCGGGAGGCCTCGGTTCATTCAGCCCAGTCCTGGGGTATCGGCGCTGGAACCGAAAGGCGTTTGGACGATTAAAACACCCTGATCTTGCAATCGAGAGGCTGCACATGAACAAGGATAAAAAGCCCGCCGGCAAAAAAGACCCACATCCCGAAATGATGGGCGACGAAACAGAAGAGCAAAATCTAAACCAGCCCGGTAATCCCGGGGCGCGTATCAAAAGAGATGAGGTCGAGGCCGCATTCAAAAAGAAGCCGGGTAAGACCGGGCATCAATAGTACCTGGGTGAGGTTGCGCGCGTGAAGCCGGCGAGCCTCCCTTTTCATGGAGGAGACCTCGATCTTTTTGTAAGCCGCGCCACAGCGCGGGCGCTCAACATCACTCTTACGCATGGTCCGAGATATCAACCCGGAAACATTGCCGTCGTACCGGCTTCATGAGCATGTGTGCTAATGGAGCGCGGTCAATGTGTTCCCCCGCTGAAGTATGGCCGCATGACCCTCGGCCCCGCTCAACCGAGGCGACAGAGCGACTTCGGTCTCAGTCGAAATCAGGTTGGACGTTGGCCGTGCGCGAACCGCAAACCGGGCAGCTGCACTTGTCTTCGAGATCGCAAAGCCGCGTTCCGTCTGGCCACCGATCTATGTCAATGCTGATCGAGTACTCGCAACAATCGTTACCGCAACAGATCAGCAGGCCGTGCACACCCGAGGCGCGTAGCTCACCGAGGGTGATTGTCTGCGCGCGGGTCATCATCGAACCCCCATTGTACTGGCGCAACGTGACGGCCCCATCAAGCAAACCACCCGAATGATCTTTTGTGTTGTCGGGCGAGATTGAGGTTCACGCGAAAGCATCCCTCCCGGTTCATTGCGGGTGCTGGCGGTTCTTGACCTTCACCAGTGCTTCGACCGGCCAGCCGGACTTTTCGGCCGCCGGGCGGCTGACCAAGCCCCTTCGACCCTGCAAAGCCCAACGAAATAGGCTTTTATACCTATTTTTCTCCGCGAGTAACGCTGCGCTGTAAGGTTCATGTCAGCATCGGAAGCTAGATTTTTGCAATAGCTAGAAATTCGCAGCAACCCCGTAGCTTTTTATGAGTTACGCGACCACGCGAATTCCGTGCCTCGACGGCCTGCGTGGCCTCGCCGCGCTCGGGGTGGTTTTGTTTCATTTCAACATCTTTTTCCTGCCACAGGCTCGGCTGCCATTTATCAGCAGGGCTTACCTTGCCGTCGATTTCTTTTTCATGCTCAGTGGCTTTGTCATGGCGCACGTCTACGGACGCTTGCTTGCCAAGAATTGGCGGATGCACGCTTTGAGGTTCGCAAGAGCGCGCTTTGCTCGTCTCTACCCGCTGTTTGCCGTGACGACGCTGGCGATGGCGATGGTTTTTGCACTGTCCGATTTGCCGCTAAATCTCGTATCGTTTTCGGGTGGCTCACTGGCGCTTCAGCCGTTCCTGCTGCAACAATGGGCACCCGGCCTGAGTTGGGATTATCCATCGTGGTCCATCAGCACAGAAGCGGAAGCCTACGTCTTTTTTGTCTTTTGTAGCGGCTTACTGCTGGCGGGGAAATATCCGCGCCTCATCGCCACTGGCTGCATCGTCATGCTGGCCGCGCTCAGCTTGCGACACAGTGGCAGCCTAAACTGCTTCGTCGGAATCTCGGCCTTGCTGCGCACACTTGCTGAGTTCTCGCTCGGCATGCTTCTCTATCGCGCCCATTCGGCGGACTTGGAATTTCCGTCCTGGTTGACGGCCTGCCTCTCGGTCGTGTTTGCGGGTTTGGCGACGATAACGCGCCTCGACCTTCTCATGGTCGCCGCGTTCGGGTGCCTTATTTATTACAGCGCGCGCAATACGACAGATCGCGTTGGTAAGTTGCTCAATTCACGGCCACTGGTTGCTTTGGGCAATTGGTCGTATTCGATCTATCTTTGGCATGCGCCCGGGCACTATGCAGTCATGGCGGCGTTTGCTCTTATTGGCTATCCTGTCACGCAATTGGGACTGGCCAGCTCAAGGCTCTTGCTGTTCACAACAGCGCTTGCCGTTGTAGTTCTGTCAGCTTTCCACTACCGCTACCTCGAGATACCGTGCCGCCGCTTTCTGCTCGGCTACCGGTTCTTCAGCGCCGCCTCGACGATCGACGGATTGCAGCCTCCCCGCCCGGTTGTAGCCGGCTCGGGGGATCAGGCGCACCCGGTCGCCGTTGCGCTCCAGCCTGAGGCGGTAACCGTCGAGCTTGATCTCGTGAAGCCAATCCGGAACCTTGTTTCCACGCGTCGGAATGCAAAAGCGCGATGAGAGTTTGGTTGAATCGTCATCGTGCTTTAGCTCCCTGATTGAGCATGATCTTTTCGGAAAAAACCGCTGTACACTTTTCCGGATCATGCTAGGGCGCAATGTACTGCGCTGCTGACAATGCCAGGCAGAGGATCATACCCCAGAGCGCAAAGTTGATCTCCAGCGCCTGCAACATGCGCGCCCCCCCAGCTCGCCGTCACGACTCACACGACTCATCAGTCGGTCACACGTTCGTATTGCGAACAGCTAATTGTGTTCAAAAGAAAGCAACCCCAATCCGCTTCCCACTCGCAGCCCAAAGCGTGACGGCTGTTAGGTCGCAGCAAGGACCTCTGCACGCGCCGAATCCAGAATGCGGATGCCGCCACGAATGATTTCGACCACCCCGTCGCGTTCGAATCGAGTGAAGGTGCGGCTTACGGTTTCGACGGTCAGCCCGAGATAGTCGGCAATGTCCTGGCGGCTCATCGGCAGCGGCACGGTCTGCGTTGGGCCGGTCAAGCGAGCAATTCGATCATGCCAGCGGATCAGAAAGGCAGCTATTTTTGCTTCCGCCGAACGCCGTCCGAGCAAGACCATGTGATCCTGCGCCTGGCTCAGTTCTCTGATCGCGAATTCATTGATCCGTCGCAGCAGGTCCGGCTTGTCTTCGCTGAAGCGTATAAAGGCCGATCTGGAGAACTGACAAAGCTCAACCCGCCCGATTGCATCGGCAGAGAAGTTGTGGCGGCCTGAAGCCGCAAGCCCAAGGAAATCGCCCGGCAGCGCAAATCCGATGATCTGGCGGCGCCCGTCGGACAGCAGTTTGTATAGCCGCATCAATCCGTCTTGCAAATTGTAGAACGACGTCGTCATCTCTTCCTGGGCGAAGATAGTTTCACCGGGCGAGAAATGCATGTGCCGGCCGAGATGTGCCAACTCACGCAGATCGGCCCTGTCGAGCGCCGCACAAACGCTGAGCCGACGTATCGAGCATTCGCTACAGGGATCGCCGCCGTTCGGCTCCCCCGTAATACGGGACGTCATCATCGGTCGCTCCAGAGTGGGCCCCGCGGGCTTTTGCCTCCTTGATACTGGCCCAGGATTTCATTTCCATTTTAGCAGCCCTGGCAGATTGCGGTTGACGCAGATCAAACGCTTCGAACTCGACCCCGATCATATCGGCTATCTGTTGTCGTATACGACGATCCTCGAATCGCGCTGCGAGGCCCTCTACAGCACCTGCGTGGTCCAGGCGATCACGTCTTTCGCCAGCCGAGCAAACGCATCGTTGAAGGCGGCAACCGCCGTTACGGGTTCGAGAGATTTAAACTTCTGGCTTTGCACGAACAGCTGCGATGCGACCACCTTGCCGTCCTTGTCGACGATTCGCGCCGACAATCCAATCTGCGCGGCAGCTTGCGGATCGGTTGCGATCTGAAAGCGCCTGACGTTGATCAGGAGCTGGTAGTCGGCCTGACCGACGTCCGTTGAGCGCAAGGGTGCGTGCGCGATATCATAATTCTCGAAGCTCTCGATTAGTCTCGCCTGAATGAGCTTCGGAATACTGTCTGCCCAGACGAATTCCGCGAAATCCGGATAGTCCCGGCTCGGCGAGAACAGCATTCGTTGCGTCTCCAGCATCGCAACCGCTGTCGGCTCGGAAAGGACCAATTGTCCTTTTATTGCCTTGGCGGGAGGATCAAAACCCTTCGCGGCGAGAAGGTCGTAAGTGATTTTTTGCGGCTGCGTGCCGCCGCCGGTCATCTTCTCGATTCCGGCGACGATGCTGTCGAGCTTTCCGGTGTTTCGCGCAAGCCCTTCCGAGAAGGCCTTGAAATTGGCAATCGTATCCTTAAGCGGCTCGGCGTTCTCGCTCAGCACGGAGTTGACTTTGCGCAACGCGTCGCGCGCCGCCTGTGACATGCTTTGACCTGCGCCCGGTTCGGCGATCAGTGTCGGCACCTCATCGGAATTCGAAAGCAGCGCACCTCCTTCCAGCGCGACCACGGGGACGCCGGTAAGGCCCTGAAACTCGAGGCCGACCCTGGTGTCGGCCCGCACCGGAGTGCTCGCGGCAACCGAAATCGCGGCATCGACGCGGCGTGGATTGTCCGACGCGATCCCAAGCTCTGTCACCTCGCCGACGCGAATGCCGTTGAACAGCACTCCAGCCCCGATCAGAAGCCCCGGAACCGAACCTTCGAAGCGGACGTGATAGGTCTTGCGCGGACCCAGTCCGCCAGTGTTGCTGAGCCAGTATACGAAGCCGAACACGGCGACGATGGTCGCCAGGACGAAGGCGCCGACAACGGCGAATGGAGCACGAGTTTCCATGTATTTCAGCTCGCTTTGGGTCGCAGCATCTGCGAGCGCTTGCCGTGAAAATAGGCTCGAACCCAGGGATGCTCCGATTGGAGAAGTTCGCGCATCGTTCCGATGGCGACGATCTTGCCGTCCGCCAGCGCCGCCACGCGGTTGCAGACGGTATTGAGACTGGCGAGATCATGGGTCACCATGAACACGGTGAGGCCAAGTGTCCTTTGCAGGGTCTTGATCAACGTATCGAAGTCGCCGGCCGCGATCGGGTCGAGACCCGAAGTCGGCTCGTCGAGAAACACGATCGCGGGGTCTAGTGCCAGTGCTCGCGCCAACGCCACGCGCTTGGTCATGCCGCCGGACAGTTCGGCGGGAAACTTGCGGCCGTCTTCCGCTGTCAGGCCGACCATCTCAAGCTTGGCGACGGCGATTTCGTCCATCAACTCCTGCGATAGCTTGAGGTTTTCGCGGATAGGGAATTGGATGTTTTGGGTGACCGTCAGCGACGAGAACAACGCGCCCTGCTGAAACAGGATGCCCCATCTGCCGGCGGCGCCCTGGCTGCCTCGATCGTCGCTGCGCCCGATCGCCGACCCCATCACCTCGATCTCCCCGGCCCTGCGCGGAATGAGCCCGATGATGGTTCGCATCAATACCGTCTTGCCTCCGCCTGATGCGCCCACCAGCCCCAGAATCTCTCCCCGGCGGACGTCGAGCGAGAGCCGGTCGATCACAACCTGCCGGCCGAAGCCGACCACGAGATCCCTGACACTGATCGCAAACTGCGGAGCCACCTCCTGCATCGTCACAATCCGATCGATGCGAAGAAGACGGCGAAAAGCCCGTCGAGCACGATCACGAGGAAAATCGATTTCACAACAGAGGTCGTCGTCTGCCGGCCGAGCGATTCGGCGCTTCCTTTCACGCGCAGGCCCTCGCTGCAGGCGACAACGCCGATCGCGAGCGCCATGAACGGCGCCTTAATGATGCCGACCTTGAAGCTTGTGACCGAGACGGCGTCGTGCAGGCGCGCGATGTAAATCGCCGGGTCCATGTCGCCGTAGAGCTGCGCCACCAGTCCACCGCCATAGAGCGCTGCCATCGAGCCGATGAAATTGAGGATCGGCAACGCGCAAATCAGCGCGATGATACGCGGCAGAATCAGGACCTCGACGGGATCGAGCCCCATGGTCGACAGCGCGTCGATTTCCTCGCGCATTTTCATCGAACCGAGTTCCGCGGTATAGGCGCTTCCCGAACGGCCAGCCACCATGATTGCGACGATCAGGACGCCGAGTTCGCGCAGTACCAGGATGCCGACCATGTCGACGACATAGGAATCGGCACCGAATTTACGGAAATGAAAGAAGCCTTGCTGCGCGATGATGGCTCCGATCAGGAAGGTGATCAGCACAATGATCGGGACGGCTTGAAATCCCACCCGGTAGAGCTGATAGACCAGCGACGTCAGCCGCAGCGATCTCGGCCGCCGCAGCACGCCGACAAGGGCCAAAAACAGCGAGCCGAGCATCTGCAGAAACACGGCGACGTCTTCCCTCGCCCCGATCGTGTCGCGGCCGACGTTGTTCAATTTCGCTACAATAGGATTGAGTGCAGGCGACGCCGCTGGAGGTCGGCGATTGACGTGGTGCAGTTCTTCGATCAAGCCGGCATATCTGTCGGCGAAACCGACAACGGCGGCCGGGTGGCCGGAAGCTGCCGAACGCCGTGATATCTTCTCGAGCAACCAGCCTCCGATCGTGTCGAGCTGTAGCACCCCCGTCATGTCGAGCTTCACTGCCTTGGCAGCGTCGAGCTCTCCGGCGATCGAACTGGAGAGAGCCTCGAGCCTTGCCGCGTTTGCCGCGGTCCAGGCCCCGGTCGGGTGAAGCTCAAGCAAATCACCGGACGGCGTGGCGGTTAACAAGGGAGGCGATTTCAAGATTTGTGTTCCTCGTCAATAGCGAGGCTTATGTCTAGGCGCAGGCGACATGCTTCAGCTTGATATGCCTCAACGCGGCATTCTGCGTGAAAGCCAAAATCAGCCGCCAAAACGTCCCACGCGCCCAAGCGCGATGGAACGAGACGACCAGGGCTCAAAAATGAGCCACCAGAACCTATAATTTCAGCTTCACATCGCAGATGCTGGGATCGACCGGGTCCGTCTTGACCTCAAAGCCGAGGCTCCGGCACATCTCGAGCATGGTCGCGTTTTCCTGCAGCACATCGCCCGAGATCATCTTGAGACCTTCCGATCTTGCATACTCAATGATGAGCTGCATCAAGGCCCAACCCAGTCCCCTGCCCTTGAGATCGGACCGCAGGAGTATCGCATATTCGCCGTTCACGTAGATCGAATCGGAGTGGATTCGCACCACCCCGGCCAGATCGTCGGTGGCTTCGTCGAAGGCGACGAAAGCCATCGCGCGGGCATAGTCGAGCTGGGTCAGCCGCGCAATGAATTCGTGCGTGAACTCTTTCATCGGCGCGAAAAAGCGCAGCCGCAAATCCTCGCTGTCGACGTGCAGCAAAAACTTGTGAAGCTCTGGTTCGTCTTCCGGCCTGATCGGCCGCACGAACACCCTCCAGTCGTCCCGGACCTCGATATGCCGTTGCCATTGCGACGGGTAAGGCCGCACGGCGAAATTGGCCGGCCCCGAACCGCCGAACTTCCGTTCGACTTGCCCTACCGCGACACGCGCATCGACCGCCAGCACGCCGTTCTCGTCGGCCAACAGTGGATTGATGTCCAGTTCTCGGATTTCAGGAATGTCGGCCGCGATCCGCGCGATCCTGACCAGCGCCATCTCGACCGCTTCCTCTTTCACCGCAGGAACGTCCCGATAGCCGCGCAAGAGACGCGAGACGCGAGTGCGCTCGATGAGGTCGCGCGCCAGTTGCAGGTCGAGCGGCGGCAAGGCCAGCGCCAGGTCGTTGATAACCTCGACTGCCGTCCCGCCATTGCCAAACACGACGACGGTGCCGAAGGTCGGATCGTCGGCGAGACCGACAATTAATTCACGTGCCTTGGGTCGCACCATCATGGCCTGGACGATGACGCCGGAAATCCGGGCCTCCGGGCGAAGCGCCCTCGCTCGCGCAATGATCTCGTCGGCAGCCCCGCGCACCGCGGCAGGCGTCGTCAGGTTGAGCACAACTCCGCCGACATCGGATTTGTGAACGATATCGCGCGACAAGATCTTGAGAACGACGGTTGCGCCTTGCGCGAACAGCGCGGTTGCGCAAGCGACCGCCTGCTCGGCGTCAGCGGCGGCAAATGTCGGCACCACTGCGATGCTGTAGGCTTCCAAAAGGCGCTTGACCTCTACTGGGTCGAGCCATCGCCGGCCATCGGCAACAGCCGTCGCAACAATATCCCGAGCTGCCCCGATATCGGCCGCAAAATCGTTGGGGATCGCGGGCGGCACCCGCGCCAGCGCAGCTATGACCTCGCGATGCCGCACCAGATACATGAAGCCGTGGACGGCATCGTCCTCTGTAGGGTAGTTCGGGACGCCTGCACTGCTCAGCATGTCGGTGATCTTCTGGTCAGCGCCCACCCAGGTCGCCAGCACGGGCTTGGCGGCATTGCGGTGTTCTGCGCGATGTTTCATGACAATTTCCGCCACGGTCGCGGCGATATCGCCGGCTGACGCAATCGCAGTCTGGACGTTCATGACCAGAATCGCGTCGTTAGCTGGATCGGCGAGCAAAATCTCGAGCGCGGCTGCGTAGCGCGCGGAATTGGCATCGCCGACGATATCGACCGGATTTGATCCGGACCAGGTCGGCGGCAGCACCGCATCAAGCTCTTTTCGGGTCTGCGGCGGGATCGCTGCCGGGATTCCCCCAAGCTCGGAAAGTCGGTCGACAGCCAGAACACCAATTCCACCGCCATTGGTCAGGATCGCAAGCCGCTTTCCCGGAGGCGACGCGACGCGCCCGAGCGTCTCGGCGCAGTCGAACAGTTCACGCAAATCCGACACCCGTAAAATGCCGGCGCGACGGAAGGCAGCGTCATAAACCGCATCCGAACCTGCGAGCGCTCCGGTGTGGGTCGCAGCCGCCCTCGCCCCCGTCGCCATCCGTCCGGATTTGACGACGACGACCGGTTTGACCCTGGCCGCTGCGCGTGCCGCAGACATGAACTTGCGGGCATCCTTGATCGCCTCGATATAGAGCAGGATCGCGCGGGTTGCACCGTCGAGGGCGAAGTAATCGAGGAGATCGGCGATATCGACATCGAGCTGGTCGCCAATCGAAACGATCCCGGAAAAGCCTACCGCGCGCTGCGCGGCCCAATCGACCATGCCGGCAGCGATAGCGCCCGATTGGGAGATCAGCGCCAAACTACCAGCGAGTGGCATATGCGCGGAGAAACTGGCGTTGAGGTCCACGCCAGGCATCATAATCCCCAGGCAATTCGGCCCGATCAGCCTCATGCCGTATTTGCGCGCTGCCTTTTCGGCTGCCTCCGACAGCGATCCCTCACCGTGACCGAGTCCGGCCGTGATGATTACGGCGCCCGCGGCACCTAGCGTACCCGCCTCCTCGATCAGGCCAGGGACGGTGATGGCCGGCGTGGTGATTGCTACGAGTTCAGGTACGAACGACAAGCGGCTGAGGCGTTGGACGCTCGCAACGCCATCGATCTCGGGATAACGCGTGTTGACGAGGCCGAACTCGCCCTTGAACCTGGCGCTGCGAATATTCCGCAAGACCGAGTACCCGACCGAGCCACGCCGCGGGCTTGCGCCCACCAGCGCGAGCGAACGTGGTGCTAGCAGATTTTTCAGACGATAGGTCGACATCCGTTCTCTTCCTGCCGGATTTGAAAGAGGTTCGTCAGTTGCGCCTTGTTTCGATGGCTGGCGCTAATATGACATCATGATCCAGCAGGGTGGCCGGCCGATGACGGTTTTGGCAGCCTGTGCTTTTGATTTCGGTCAACTCTTGGCGTCCGCCACATCCCAAGATGTCTGCAAGACAAAATGCGCTGCCGGCGTGCAGCAGCGCATCTTTCGTGCAAGTTCCATGAGCTTCATGATGCCGCCGCCTGGATATTGATCTTCTTCGATTGGGCCGGTGTGGGCTTGGGTACGGTCACTTTCAGAACACCTTTCGCCATCTCGGCCTTGATGCCGTCCGCATTTACTCCTTCCGGCAGCTGGACGGAGCGGGTGAATGAGCCGTAGCTGCGCTCGACCAGATGATAATCCTTCTTTGTTTCCTCGCGCTCGTTCTTCTTTTCCCCACGAATGGTGAGAGCATTGTCCGAAAGATTCAACTTAACGTCTTTTTCTTCAAGACCCGGCAAGTCGGCCGTGATCTCGATCTCCTTGTCGGTTTCGCTGATATCCATGCTCGCAAACAGCTCGCGCGAAGGGAATCCGGCAGAGCCTCGAGAGAAACCCTCGAAAAGTCGGTCGATCTCCTGCTGCAAGGCGGAGAAGGGGTTAGATGGGAAGCGCACCATGCCGCGTTCGCTGCCGACAGGAATGAGGGATTTCAGGGTCATGTTTGGTCCTCCTACTGGCCTTTTCTGAGCCATCCAGGCTCATTGAATCTCATCACACATTCAGAGGCCGGCCTTGATTGAGGTCAAAAGTGCTTCGCAGGCTTGATATAATTGAACTCGAGTGGCCCTGGATACTACCCCACGGCTGGAGACGCGCCGATGCGTGCGATGGTATTACCGGCTCCTGGCGCGGCGCTCCATATGCAGGAGCGTGCTGACCCAATTCCCGATGCCGGGGAAATACGCGTCAGGGTCAGCGCATGCGGGGTGTGCCGGACCGACCTTCACGTCGTCGATGGTGAGTTGCCCGGCATCAAATTTCCGATTGTCCCGGGCCACGAAATTGTCGGCCGGGTCGACATGCTCGGCCCTGGCGTCACCGCCCACCGGATCGGCGAGCGCGTCGGTATCCCTTGGCTCGGTTATACCTGCGGCATCTGCCGCTTCTGCAGGGACGGCATGGAAAATCTCTGCGACCGTCCACTCTTCACCGGATATACACGGGACGGCGGTTTCGCCACGCACACCGTTGCCGACTCCCGCTATGCCTTCCCGCTCGGCGAAGACGGTGATGATGTTGCTACCGCGCCGCTGCTTTGCGCCGGCCTGATCGGCTGGCGTTCGCTCGTGATGGCGCAGGATGCGAAGCGGCTCGGCATCTATGGATTTGGCGCGGCCGGGCACATCGTGGCCCAGGTTGCCCTCTGGCAAGGCCGCTCGGTCTACGCCTTCACCCGAAAAGGCGATGCCGCTGCGCAGGATTTTGCGCGGCGACTGGGAGCAAGCTGGGCCGGCGCATCCGGCGAACTGCCTGACGTTCCGCTCGATGCAGCCATCATCTATGCTCCCGCCGGAGAGTTGATCCCTGCGGCGCTGCGTGCGGTGCGCAAGGGCGGCAGGGTGGTCTGCGCAGGCATTCACATGAGCGACATCCCGAGCTTTCCGTATCACCTGCTCTGGCAGGAGCGGCAGCTCGTATCGGTTGCCAACCTGACGCGGCAGGATGGGCTGGACTTCCTGAAGATTGCGCCAAGAGCCGGGATCAGGACGCAGACAACGGCGCTTCCGCTGGCGCAGGCCAATGCCGTTCTGAACAAGCTGCGAACAGGACAGATCCTCGGCGCGGCGGTCCTCGAACCTTAAGGCCTCCGCAATATGCCAGCGTCAGCCCTGACTGAGTCCGACACGCAGGAGCGCGTATTCGCCTCCCTGACCGATCCCGCGACGCATCGGGACGTGAAGCGGATCGATACGCATGGCGCCTCGGTCTTCCTTGAGGGTAGTCGCGCCCTGAAGATCAAGCGGGCTGTGAAATTTCCATTTCTCGATTACTCAACCCTTGAAAAACGAAAGACTGCCTGCGAAGAGGAGTTGAAGATCAACCAACAGTTCGCTCCGCAGATCTATCGTCGCGTCGTTGCCATTACGGAAAAAATTGACGGTTCGCTTGAGATTGACGGGGGCGGCCGGCCTGTCGAATTCGCAATCGAAATGATCCGTTTCGACGAGCGTCTAACCTTCGATCATTTGGCCGAAGCCGGCCTGATCGATCTTCAGCTCATCTACGCGGTCGCCGAAACGGTCGCTGCCTCTCACCGGCATGCACCGCAGGCCCCGGCTGAGCCCTGGCTCCGTTCGATACAAGGCATCATCAACGGCAATACTGCAGCTTTCCGCGAGGCTGACGGCTTTACGGCCGACGAGATCGGCGATCTCGCGCAAGCATCCTTGGCCGCGCGCTCCCGACTGACCGGATCGCTGGAACAGCGCGGTAAGCAGGGATTCGTGCGGCGGTGCCATGGTGACCTGCACCTGGCGAATATCGTACTGATCGGTGGCAAGCCGGTACTGTTCGATGCGATCGAGTTCGATCCGGTGATTGCGTCGGTTGATTTGTTCTACGATCTGGCATTTCCGATCATGGATTTGCTCCACTACGACTGCATTGCTGCCAGCAATGCCCTTCTCAACAAATATCTGGAGCTTACAGAAATCGACAATCTCGAGGCGCTGGCGTTGCTTCCACTGTTCATGTCGATGCGATCGGCGATCCGCGCTCATGCCCTGCTCGCCCGCAGTGACCGGAATCCGCGCGATGGAATCGACTTCATGCGATCTGCACGAGCTTATTTCGAACTTGCGCAACGGGTGCTCAACCCCCCGCCGCCGATGCTTGTGGCCGTAGGAGGATTGTCGGGAACCGGAAAAACCCTGGCTGCGCGCGCGCTCGCCCCCGGCATCGCGCCTTGTCCCGGCGCTGTTATCTTGCGTACGGACGTGTTGCGGAAACAATACTTCGAGGTCAAGGAAACCGATCGGTTGCCGGAAAGCGCTTACCGGCCCGAGGTAACCGAGAAAATCTACAAGATGCTGACACTGCGCGCGTCGCGAATTCTCGCGCAAGGCCATTCGGTCGTGGTGGATGCGGTCTTCGCCAGCGAGGCCGAACGCGCCGTGATCGTCGCCCTTGCACGCGCGCGGAATGTTCGGTTCTCAGGTCTTTTTCTGACCGCCGATCTTGCCATCCGTCAGCAACGCATCGGCCGCCGCGACGCCGACGCATCCGATGCCACGCCCGAGATTGCCGGGCTTCAGGAGAAATACGACCTCGGCCGAATTGATTGGGTAAAGGTCGACGCTTCTGGAACGCCAGAGCAAACCCTGCGGGGGTGCCTCGCACATTTCCGCCAGTAGTGACGAGCAACGTGACCGTGTTTGACATGCGCCGCGGCGCCCATCGTTCGAGGAGCCTCGCAAAAGAAGATGTGATTACCGTCTCACTGGTGGACGTATTCGCCTGGGGCGTCTGGCAAATCCTGTCCGCCGGAAGGCCCGATGCCCATTCGCGGCGGCTCGCCCGGCGGTCCCGATCGCGCGGTCAACCACCGCGCCCATTCCGGCCACCACGAACCTTCAGCCCGCGGCGCAAGTTTCAGCCATTCGTCAGGACCGACATAGGGGGCGTCTTCCGGCTTGTTCCTGACCTGATAGAAGTGCCCCTCCTCCCCCGGCGGCGCAACGATGCCGGCGTTGTGGCCGCCGCTTGCCAGAAGAAATGTGACATCGGCGTCTACCTGGTAGTGAATCTTGTAAACGGATCTCCACGGTGCCACATGGTCGCGGATCGTGCCAACCACGAACATCGGCGCGTGAATATCCGACAATACAATGGGCCTGTCGTCCACCCTGTAGCGGCCTTCGGCAAGGTCGTTATGAAGAAACAGCTTGCGCAGATAGTCCGAATGCATGCGGTATGGCAGGCGCGTCGCGTCGGCATTCCATGACATCAGGTCGCTCGGCGGCGCGCATTCGCCCATCAGATAGTCATGCGCGACGCGGGACCAGATCAGGTCGTTGGAGCGCAATAGTTGGAATGCACCTGCCATTTGCGTGGTATCGAGGACACCTCGTTCCCACATCATGTCTTCAAGGAACGCTACCTGGCTTTCATTGATGAAAAGCGTCAATTCGCCGGCTTCGGTAAAATCGGTTTGCGCGGCGAGTAAGGTGAGCGACTTCAGACGATGATCGCCGTCGCGCGCCATCGAGGCTGCCGCGATTGACAGCAATGTTCCCCCGAGGCAGTAGCCGAGCGCGTGAATTTGCCGGCCAGGCATGATTTTTCCGACGGTCGCAACCGCGGAATCCACCCCCAACCTGCGATAGTCATCGAAGGCGACGTTGCGATCGGCTGCCCCTGGATTGCGCCAGGAGATCATGAATACGGTGAAGCCCTGATCGATCAAGAATTTCACCTGCGAATTGTGAGGCGAGAGATCGAGAATGTAATATTTCATGATCCAGGCCGGCACAATCAAGATGGGCTCCGGATTTACGTAACCAGTCGACGGATAGTACTGGATCAGCTCAATTAGCTTGTTCCGGTACACCACCTTGCCGCGCGAGGTGGCCACTGTCTGGCCGACCACAAACTCCGTGTTTTCGGGAGGAGTGCCGGAAATAAGCTGCGTCAAGTCTGCTAGCCAATTCTGCCAGCCGAAGACGAAATTCTCACCACCGCTCTGGAATGCCTTCCTGAGAACCTCGGGATTGGTAGCCGGAAAATTTGACGGCGCGAACATATCGAGAAGCTGCCGCGCCGAAAATTTGACGACGGCTTCATTCGCCGGCGCGACACCGCGCACACCCGTGGTTGCCTTCTGCCACCACTGCTCGGTCAATAGAAAAGCCTGCGCCAGAAGATTGAACGGTGGGTCCTGCCACTCCGGTTTTTCGAATTGTCGGTCCTGCGGCTGCGGCTTGATCAGAGACCACGGCTTCTGACCGGAAGAATGAACGAGCGACGCGGTTTGAAAGATTCGCCACGCGTCATTCACCGCTTCCTGGACGATCTCTGCTCGGCGTTGCGGCGCCGCCGCCAGATGTGCGGCCCAATCGATGCAGGCAAGCGATAACGCAACCGGCGAAATCCCACCGGTCAGGTGGGCAAATAATGCGTGCAGGGCACGGTCGGCCTGATAGTGCTCTGCGTCCTGCTCTTGCACCGCCGCTGGCTTCGTTTGCTCTTTTTGCGGCCCACCGAATGCAATCGGGGCGGTGACCGCGCCCTTTTGCCCATCGTCCATCCGGAGGAGAGCGGTTGCACATTGTGTTTCGTTCTGCAAGCTCATTGGATTTTTCTCAATTCGCGGCGGCACCGAGCTCCCGGTCACGATGCCCGCCGCCGGCTGGCCAGCAAGTTCGTCACTGCGACGCGCATACTTTGGCCATGTTTGAACACTCGTTCGCTATCGCGTCGCAGAAAGTCGATCTGATGCTGGCTGCACTCCCGGAACATCGTCGTCCAGTCATTGACCGAATGCGAAGCGGCGATCTTGGAAATGAGTTCGGACAAGAGGTGGGTTTCTGTCTGCGCTCGATCGACAATTTCGTTCGCGAGAAATATGAATTCCTCGAGCAGGATCTTTCGCGCACCGAACATGAATTCGACGGTGGTCTTATTCGTCTCGATAAATCCTTGCGCGGTGTCTCTAGCCATAGGCTCCAGAAGCGAAGTTTCATTTGGCAAGGGCTTTAGCATGGCAGTCTCCGTAGCAATCTTCCAAGGATAGGCCGCCCTTGCAGACGTGGCTTTGAGCTGTATCAAGCAACCGCGCCCTTGATTTGCGTCAAAATCCGCGCGGACCAGCCGAACTAGTGTCAGCCAGAAGTCGAATTATGCTCTTTTCGGAGGCTCCATGCGCGCCCACCAAATCATGTCGCGGCCGGTTGTATCCGTCACGCCCGAGACCACCATTGTCGAGGCCGCGAGCACGATGTTGCAAAAGCACGTCAGCGGGCTTCCGGTGGTGGATGCGACCGGCAGTCTCGTCGGCATCATCTCCGAAGGCGATTTTGTTCGTCGCAGCGAAATAGGGACTCAGCGTAAGCGCGGCCGTTTCCTTAAATTCATCCTGGGGCCAGGCAAGGAGGCCTTCGACTTCGTTCGCGAGCACGGCCGAAAGGTCCGCGAGATCATGACGAGCGAGCCGCTTGTGACCGTCAACGAGGATACGTCACTTGAGCAGATCGTAGCGTTGATGGAAAAGAATGATGTGAAGCGGCTGCCGGTGATGCGGGCAGGCAAGGTCGTCGGCATCGTAACGCGCGCCAATCTTCTGCAGGCCGTCGCCAGCCTCGCCCGCGACGTTCCCGATCCGACCGCCGACGACGATCACATCCGCAACCGCGTCATCGATGCCTTGTCGCGACAGGACTGGTGCCCGTTCGGCCTTTCGGTCGTCGTGCGCGATGGCATTGTGCATCTTTCCGGGGTCATCACCGAGGAGCGTGCCCGGCAAGCATCCGTTGTTGCGACAGAGAATGTCGCCGGCGTGAGGAAAGTTCACGACCATCTGTGCTGGGTCGATGCGATGTCCGGTATGTACCTGGATTCACCCGAAGATCAGGCTGATGCGACGGCGAGCTGATCAAAGCGGGTGAAGAGAGGACGCGCGATTGGAAAGCGTTCGAGGACGAGCATGGAGCGGGTCAAAATCAGTTGTTATACGGATGCATTGTGCGTATGGGCCTATATCGCTCAGGTTCGCATTGATGAGTTAAGGGCAAACTTCAAAGACTCCATCGAAATGGATTATCGGTATTTTCACATATTCGGCAACGTAACCAATAAAATGAACGGGGCGTGGAAGGAGCGCGGCGGACTACCTGGTTATCGACAGCATGTACGAGAAATCGTTGAAAGGTTCAACCATGTCCAACTTCACGAGCAGACGTGGGAAACAAACGTGCCAAAGTCCTCCATGCCGGCACATCTTTTTCTCTGTGCGACCCGGCATGTCGAGACATGCTTTAAAATCGAACGAGGCTCCGGCGGCCGCTTGGCTCGGGCGCTGCGCGAGGCATTCTTCCGCCAAGCTCGCGATATTTCGCAAGGAAAGGTGCTCTTCGAAATTGCGGAATCAATCGGGCTGCCAGCAAGCGACATAGGGGATGCGATCAACACCGGTGCCGCACATGCTGCTCTTGCGGAAGATCTGGAACTTGCACGGAGCCAGTCGATCGCTGCGAGCCCTACGCTGTTGTTTAACGAGGGCCGACAACGTCTCACGGGCAACGTCGGCTATCGGATCATCGAGGCGAATATTCGCGAGCTGTTGGAGGGCGCGCCAGGACAGTTATCGTGGTGTTAATCAACATCCCTGGTTTGGTTTTGAACGGATCGCGCCCTTCACCCGGCATGCGTCCGTCACGTCAGTTGCTGGCAATCGGCCTCGTATTTTTTCAATGTGACATCAGAGTCGGCACGGTCATGGACACCAGCATGTCGCGCGTAACACCGCCTAAGATCCTTTCATGCAGCCGCGAATGTCCGTAGCCACCCATCACAATAAGATCTATGCCTGCATCGGCCGCCACGGACAAGATGGTCGGCTGGACATCAGCTGGCTCGGCGGTAAGGCGCTCGACTTTCGAAGAAATACCCCGACGTGTTAAGTGCGTTATCAGATTTTCCGTTGATATTTCCGTTGCAGCGTCCTTCTCGTTGACGCTGATGATAACTACTGCTTCCGCCTTGGTTATGAACGGCATGGCGTCACGAAGCGCGCGCGCCGCAAGGCGGCTGCCATCCCAGGCAACACCAACCTGTCGCGGTTTGAAGGCGCCCTTTTGTGTATATGGAATGAATAGCAACGGGCCTCCGGCCTGAAAAAGCATTTCCACCGGGACGGTGTTATCGGAAGTCGTGTACTCGGGATCCGGCTGCATCACGATGCTCAAATCGTAAAGCCGCGCCATCGCGCCGAGCCTTGCGAAAGCGTCGATGGGAACTGCAGAGAGGGCCTGGCGACCGTAAGCGATTCCGGCGTTTCGCGCTTCCGTCTCGAATACTTCAAGCGCTGCATTGGCGCGGGCCAACGCCCGCTCGCGTTCGAGATCGAATACCGACGCAACGACCGCGGCACTATCGACGGCAAGACCAATATTGGCGCTTTCAAAGCCGATCGAAACTGCATCAAGATTTGCCGAATGGCTTTGCGCCAGGGAGATAGCGCTTTCGACCACCGGACGGATTGGGCGCTCGGAGGGAATTTGGACGAGAAGATCTTTAAGCATAGCCGCCCTCTGTCAGTATTTCGGTAGCGCCGCGGGCGCGGCCGTATTGCCAATTAGAGGCCGAAAAAGCTGGAGCGTCTTGATCCACCTCAAAACTCGAGCAATGACGCTTTGTCGATCTTTGCATGGATCTGGCAAAAGCTAATGTTTCGACGATTCTCCTTTCATTTTCATAATGAAAGCCGCGATATCCTGCGCATCTTTACGGCTCAGTGGCGGGTTTGGCATCGTGGCGTGCGGCATTAGCAGGAATGAGGCGATGATCTCGGAATTGATGCCCGGCTTTTCGGCAATGGATGCAAAGGAAGCGACGCGCCTTGTTCTGACTGTAGGAGTGTCGATGGCATGACACTCGGCGCACCAACGCTCCGACAACCGGCGTCCGTTTTCGATATCTTGAGCAAAAGCGATATGTCCTTCGAACAGCGCCAGCGCGACTGGTAGGAGAAATGTCACGATACGCATTTGGCCTTCCTCGTACTAGCCAATGACTTCAGCTCTGGACGGCAGCAGCCTGTCCTTTTCGAAAGGAGAGACCCCAGTGAACGAAGGAGCGCCAAGAAGCGGAAGGGCGGGTCCGCGATCATTTCCCGTTTGATTTACTCAATTCATTGATCGTCGGCGCGTTGAGACAATAGTCCTGATAGCTCGAGGCCGACGTTCCGGCGGCGAGATCGCGATCGCACTCGCGCTTCTGTCCGCAAAGGGCGCAAACGCGCTCCATATCGTGCAACAGTAGCGGCGCGATACGCGCAAGTTCGCTTTCGCTGATACCGAGCGCCTCAAGCAGTCGCGGTAGTTCATCTGCCGCGTGCGGTCCGCGACGGACCAGCTCATCCAGGTCAGTCCGGGAAACCTGCAGCTCGCTTGCGATGCGATCAAACTCCGTTGCGCTGAGCCGACGCATCTCGCTCAGCTCTTGGCGATGTTTCAACCAATTGCCAAATTGATGCGTCAATCGTTCGACCACAGAGAGAAACTGGTTTTGATCCGCCATAACAGCCCTCCGATTGCCAGTAGTAGATATGGCATTGTCCGCGCAGCCTGGGAGGAGATCATTGCGCTGGATCAAATCCGCGAACCGACGGACACGATCTTCCGGGGGCTTTTGACCAGCTGCTTGAGCCTCATGAAGCCCAGTCCCGCACGGGCGCGCTGTTCAGAATCCGAAAAAATTCTCGCGGAGCGCCGCGGCTTTGTAATTGCTCTGCAATTCGTCGAACTCGGGATGCTCCTCGCTAACCTCCGCCGGCTTTTGTGGACGGAAGACGACCATAAGGGGAGCAAATGAATGTGCGACGACAGCGGCTTGAGCCCGCTATTTCAGTGTCGCAATATAACTCGCTAAGTCCGCGATTTCGGCGCGACTGAGCGACAAGCTCGGCATGTTCGGATGGGGTTTGAGCAGTAGATGCGCGAGCTTGTTGGCATCAAGGTCTGGCATTTTGGCGATCGATGCGAAAGGGGGTGCTTGATCGGTTGCAGCGGCTTGGTCGCGCTGCACGACATGACAACTGGAACACCAGCGATTTGCCAGGTCTTTTCCACTATCGGCATCAACCGCCAATGCTGATGATCCGATAACCGTACCGAACGCGCAACAGCCGACGAGGAAAAATTTTGCAATGTTCACCACAAGACCCCCAAATGCTGTCCAGACACTACGTAGCCACGTCGTTGGTTCCAAACAATCGCCGCCCATCGTCCCGCGCGGAAATCTGAAGCAGCGCGCCTTCCGTCAGGGTGGTCCAGCTGAACCTGACTTCAGGCAACGTAGAATTCCACCGCAGGGGCTTCATGGCGTATCCTCGGCGCTGGGCTCGTTCCGACTGAGGCAACGGTGCAGTGCGGCGACCAATTCAAGGCGGCTGATCATTCCGACCACCTGGTCAGCGCAGACCACGGGGAGCTGCGAAATTTCGCGCATGTCCATCTTGGCAACGATATCGTCGATGGTGGTATCCTGGTCGACGCAAAGGGGATTTGGGGTCATGATCGCGGAGACACGAAGCGCACGCATGCGCTCCCGAACGCGCCCGGCTTCCTCGATGCCCAGAAGTACCCCGAGCCAGTTGCAGGGTGGATTGACGCCAAGTTCGTTGCGGTGCAGGAGATCTCCTTCGGTAACGATCCCCACAACTCGGTTTTCGTCATCGAGAACGGGAAGCCCCCTTTGGTTTGTTTCCAGGAGCAGACGCGCAACGTCGACGAGCGTTGTACTCGGCGATACGGTTGCGAACGAGGTTCGCATGACGTCGGCCGCGCGCATGAATATGGTTCTCCGAATATGGCCGCCGCAAAACCTCTCCAAGCATCTCGCCGTCAGCTTCGCCTACGTAAACAAGGCGAGATGGCTTTCTGCCATAGGCGACGACTACGCAATCTATCTTTGCGCGTCACCAAGCTTGGCCGACCTTGGACACCTCACGATCCCAGGCCCTTTAATCTGACCATGTCGATGGTCTCAGCGTTTTCGCAATACTCCACATAGTTCGTCGCAGTAGTACCGTTCGCGAGTTCCTCGTGGCACCGACGCTTCTGTGTGCAGGGCGAACAGACGCGCTCCATGTCGCGCAACAAGGCGGGCTCCGCACGCCGTAAGGCCGTTTCGTCGATGTCCATTGCCGTGAGCATGCGTGCCAATTCATTCGCGCTCTGCGAACCCTGACGCACCAGCTCCTCAAGATCGGCGGTTGTCACGTTAAGATCGCGCGCAACGCGTTTCAATTCGCCGAATTCGACTTCGTACTCCAGCAATTCGTTCAACTCCCGACGCCGCTTGAGCCAGTCGCCAAACACATCGATGATTTTCGTCACAAAAGTATGAGGTTCACGCTGAGTAGTCGTCATCGCACCCTCCATCGTCAGAGATATAATTTTGGTCAGCTACGGCGACTCGTGCGACGTCAACCATGACATGCCGGCTCGCGAATACTTCACTGTCTCTTTTGAACGCTTCCTCAATGCGCCGATCGTTCCGCCTCGGCCTCTTGTTCCAGTTCCAGGATATGCCTACGCACGACGTCGAACTTCTCTTCGACAACTTCGTTGAAGAGCGGATCACGTTGATCCGTCATTCTCGAAGCGATTTCCCCCCAATCCTGAAGTTGCAGCGCCTTGATCGCGGCCGGAAAGAAATGACGCTCCTCCATTGCCATATGCCGCCGCTCTTGCTCGATGAAGTCGCGAATGATGTCGTTGACGGTTTGCCGCAGGAGTTCCTGATCGGCTAGTACAGTTTCGACCGCTTCCGCGACCCGACGCAGACGTTCGGCGCCTCTCCGATGATCGGCCGCGAGGTCGCCGATCTTTGCGGCTGCGGCAGAATCGCGCGCCTTCAGTTTCTCGAATACCTCGTCCTCCAGCGGATGGTGGTAGGCATCGGGATAGACCTGAAAATAAGCGATGATTGCATGGACGACCTCGTAGTCGGGGCGATCTCCACGAGCAAAGACGTTCAGCTCCCGCTCGAGAACGAGAAGCAACTTTTCAATGTTACGATGTTCCTGGCGCAAGATTTCGATGACCATCGCGCCCTCCCTGTAGAGTGTTTTAATTATCGCGGATATAGGGCCGTTGCGCATTGCGATGGATCAATAAGCCGGAATTATACGACGCCCTTCCCGGTCTCGCTCAAACGAGAGCTAAAAGATGCCGGCCCTGATCTCCACCACGTTTGGATCTACACCCCGATCGCATATTCATAAATGTCTTCTTCCTGGGCGTTATGAATACGCACGAGTGCCTCGATCAATTCGATGATCCGCTGAGCGTCTCTGTTCAGGTACGGATCGATATCTTCAGGGCTCAGTCGGTCAGCAAGCCGTCTGAGGAGTCGCGACAGATGGATGATTTCGCGATGCGCCCGGCTCATGGCCCCAAGTCCATGTCGATCCGCCAGGTATTTGGCGACGCGCGGATAGACCTGGCTTTCATCGTCCTGTTCGTGGGTCACAATCTCATTCGCAACGATCAGATCTGCTTCCATGATCATGGCGACCGCTCCGGGCCCTTCTGCTTCGTCGAGCGCGTCGGCAATTTCCCGCAAGCGATCAAGCGTCATCTCCAACTGCTCGTGATCCGCGTGCAGGGAGCCAACCGCCGCGACCGGCATTTTTCTGCGACCATACGCGTGCCCGGGACCCAATGCACGCAAAGCGTTGAGGATGACGGCAACATCGATGGCTTCCTGCGTCAGCGCGCCGGCGACCGGAGGTAGCCATCCGACCGCAGCAAAGGTCATGGCGAGCGCCGACAGGGCCATTCCCGACATGATGCTCTGCAATGCGATTCCGCGGGTTCGAATTGCAATGGCGATAGCGTCCGACACACGATCGAGACGGTCGACGAGAATGACGACATCTGCGGCCTCCGAAGACGCGCTTGCGCCTCGTGCCCCCAGTGCGATGCCGACATCGGCAGCCGCCAGCGCAGGCGCGTCGTTGATACCGTCGCCGACCATGATGGTGACATTCTGGCGTCGTTCGGTCGCGACCGCGTCGACTTTGTCGGCCGGCTCTCGGTCGGCGAGAACCGCATCGAGATCAAGCGCGGCGCCGATCGTTTCGGCCGCCTCTGCCCGGTCGCCCGTCACCATCACGATCCGCGATACGCCGACCGTGCGAAGTGCCTGAACGGCACGCGGGGTTTCGCGCCGCAGTTCGTCCGCGAGCAGTAAAGCGCCGATCGTGCGTCCATCCACTGCGACGAATACGCTAAGCGCCGAACGCCAGGCCGCGCGTCTCAGAGCTCGAACCACCCATGCCTCGGGCTTGCTCGCTCCATTGACCAGTTGATGCGATCCGACCCGGATCATCCGCCCGTCCACCACGCCATCGAGGCCTGATCCCATGGTTTCGTGTACATGCGACGGAACGCTGAGTTTGAGGCCCCTCGCCCTCGCCGCCCCGACGATGGCTTCAGCAACGACGTGATGTGAAGCTTGCTCGAGGGACGCTGCCAGTCGTAGTACTTCGGCGGTTTGCTGGTTGGGGCTGACTTCGATCGCCACGAGCCGCGCGCCACCGACTGTGAGGGTGCCGGTCTTGTCGAACATGACCGTGTGAGTTTGCGCAATCACTTCGAGGGGACCGCTGCCCTTGACCAAAATCCCGCGCTTTGCAGCGCGTGCGACCCCGGAAATGAAAGCAACCGGAGCCGCCAGAATGAGTGGACACGGCGTCGCCGCCACCAACACAGCCAGTCCGCGGACGGGGTCGCTTGAGTAGAGCCACGCGCCGCAAGCGATCAGCAAAGTCGTCGGCAATAGCAGCAGCGCGTAGCGATCCGCCATGCGAATAAAAGGCGACTTTGCCGTCTGCGCCGCACTCACCATTCGCAAGATGCCCGCGTAGGTGCTCTCACCTGCAGTCGCGGAGGCGCGCACTTCGAATGGCCCTCCCGCGTTGACCGAACCGCTGCGCGCTGTTTCACCGGCCTGCCTGGACACAGGCATTGGCTCGCCGCTGAGTGCGGACTCGTCGATCGTCGCTGCTCGGCTAACGATGATGCCATCGACCGGGATCACTTCACCTGACCGGACGAAAATGATATCGCCCACGGCGATCTCATCGACCGGAATATCCTGGATGGTCGAATCCATCTGGCGGTGGGCCACTCTCGGAGCACGGTCAATCAGCGAACGAAGATCGCGCTCGGCGTGAGCGACGGCGATATCTTCGAGCACGTTACCGCCGGCGTACATGATTGCGACGACGATGCCAGCCAGGGCCTGGCCGAGCACAACCGCGCCTGACATGGAGAAGAGCGCGACCGAATCGACGCCCATGCGGCCCGCCAGAAGGTCACGAACAATCGAAATCGACAGAGCGATGATGACCGGGACTGTACCGGCAACCCAGCACCAATCTGCCAGATCGTTTCTGCCTTCGATCCTTGCCACGAGTCCAAAGATGAGTCCCACAAGCGCGACGGCAATCAGCGCCCGTCGAAGGAATTTTTCAGACAGCAAGACCATCCAAGGCTCCAGGCGAGATGGCTCCGTCGACGGTTTTGCAAGAGGAGGGAGGTTCGAACAACGCGCAATTGTCACAGCGCCGCTCTCCCTTCGGGGTGTCCTGATACTTCACGGCCCTCTGCGGTGCTTTGGCTGCCTGCGCGGGCGTCGATATGCCAACCATGCTCGTCACGCCCGCGTCCCGGCCGCGCGACGGTCAACACCCGGCGGCAGGAAATTTTGCTTGGATCTTTCATCGTCGTTGTGCTGCTTTGTCAAATGAATGACGATACAACGATGAGTGGTTTCGCAGGCCACCGCCTTGATCTGGAGCAACTAGATTTGCGGCGGTCTATGGCCGCAACCGGAGCGCATTCATTCAAGGTAGCTCAGATAGGCTGCCACCGCCCTTATCTGCGTGTCGCTCAGATTATGCGCGATCGGTCCCATGATCGCCGAGTTGTCCGGCTTTGCCTTGTCTTGCCCCCGTTCCTTGTCCCAGTTCGTCAGCTTCCTATAGATATAATCGTGAAGCTGGCCGGCGAGACGAGGAAATGCGTCGCGGCCTTTGGCGTCATCCCCATGACAGGAAGCGCAGGGCGGGATGTCGGATTTCTGGATTCCTTCCTGATAGATCTTTTTGCCCTCGGCGATGTTGTCCCTTGGCGCGCCTCCGAGCGGCTTCGGGTTGAGATCCTTGAACTGCTGGGCGAGCGCCTTCTCCATTTCCGGGCTCAGCACGTGCGCGACGTTGAACATCACCGGATTGCTGCGTCGGCGATCGATGAACGCCTGGAGCTGATTTTCGAGATATTCCGGCTGCTGTCCGGCAAGCCGCGGCATCGGGTACGATCCCCGAAAACCCTGGCCTGACAGGCCATGGCAGGTCTTGCAATAATCGACCTTGGCTTCAAGCCCCTGAGGCGGAACGTTGGTCTTCCCCTTGTTTTTGTCCTGCGCCTGCGCTGCCGCGGAGGTTGCGATGCCGAACATCGCCGCCAATAATAAAGCAGAAATTCGCATTTGCTCGCCCCGTGTGATGATCGGCCACGTTACGCCTCCGAGGGTATTTTGTCTCAGTGCAATTTTTCCGGTCGATTTGATCCGGATCAATTCAAGTTCGGCGAATCGGGTTCATAAAGTCGTTTAATCGGCAGAAGATGGGGACAAACCGTCGATACTACTGCCAGTTTTCTGATCCCGGCGAGCGGCGAAATATTACATTTCGACGCGACGGGATTTGTCGCGTCTGCAACCTATTGTTGCATAAAAGCCTCGCTTGTCCCTGAATTTTCTTCGCTGCATCCATTACCTTGGCTACGCTTCACGTTGATGGACTATCGTTACTCCCGTAAGCGGCTTTCGATTCGGGTTCGTGCGTCGGCACGAAGCGCTGCAAGAAACGGGATAGCGCGCGATGCGGGGCGATATCGGTCGTATCATTCGTTCCTTCGGTAGAGTTGCACTATTCGTTGCGATGGCGGTTTTTGCTGTCGCCGCCATCTTGTTGACTATCGAGTTTACTTCGCCTGCGCGCGCGCTTCCGAGTTTCGCACGACAAACCGGCCAGCCCTGCGGCACTTGCCACACCGACTTTCCCGCACTCACGCCGTTCGGCCGCCGATTCAAACTGCTTGGATACACGACTGGCGGCGGACCGTTCCGCACGACGCCATTCGAGTCGAAGACGGGAAGAGACGCACGCGCCGAATACGATAAGATGATGGGCTATGTGAAGGCGCTGCCGGCCCAGCCAACCAGCGATGCGGACAAGGAATACGTCCCGCCGATCTCAATGATGGCCGTCGTCGGCCTCACCCACACCCAGGCGAATCTGGGTGACCTGATCGGCGCACCGCCGGCCCCGTACAGCCAGAACAACAATGTCGTGCTCTCGCCATTCAGCGCGTTCTGGGGTGGCGCGATCACCGAAAATGTCGGCGCCTTCGCGCAGGTTACCTACAACGCAATTGGGCCTGGTCCCGCGGGCGATCCGTTCGACCGTCACACCTGGACCTGGGACAATACCGACGTTCGCTATGCTAACACTGCCCGTTTCGGCCCGCTCGATATCGTCTATGGTATCACGGCCAACAACAATCCGACCGTGCAGGATTTGTGGAACACGACGCCGGCATGGAGTTTCCCATACGCGGTATCCAGCGTTTTCGGCCCGCAAAACCCCGGGACGATCATTGAGGGTGCCTTTGCCGCGCATGTTGCAGGCGTTGGCGCCTACACAATGATCAATGATCTGCTTTATCTGGAATTGACAGGCTACAAGACGCTTCCGTTCAACACACAGAACAATCTCGGCACCGACCCGTTCGGCGCCCCGGGGCAACTCGGCAGCATAGCGCCTTATTGGCGTGTCGCCATCGAACCGCACTGGGGCAGGAACACGCTGATGCTCGGCGCGTTCGGGGGACAATTCAATGTGCATCCCTGGGTGGATACCAGCTTTGCGAGCTTTTCCTCCGCGGTGTTTCCGCAAACTGACGCGTTCACCGATTACGGCTTCGACACGCAATATCAATACCAGGGCGACAATTGGTGGCTGACGCTGCGCGGCAGCTATATCCGCGAGTTTCAGCGGTTTGACGCGAGTTTCATTAACGGCCTCGGTCCGACGAATCCAACCGACTTGCTGAACAGCCTGAAGATGCAGGCCTCATTTGCCTACGGCGCCGACAACAGGGTCGTCTTCACCGCGCAATATTTCAATCAGTGGGGAACCGCCGACGCCGGGTTGTTCGGCACCGATCCAGTGACCGGCGTCCCTCTGACGCCAGCCACCAATGGGTGGACGGCAGAGATTGCCTACATTCCGTTTGGCGCGAGCAAGATGGTCGGATGGCCGTGGTTCAACGCGCGGATCGGCCTGCAATACACCTTCTACAACAAGCTCAACGGCACCTCGGTCGGTGCCTCGAACAACAACACGCTTTTCCTCCATGCATGGTTTGCGATGTAAGCGGATATGTCCCGCTACGGAGATTGTCCCATGAAGAAACTGCTGTTTGCCACCGCCGCGGCGCTGACCGTGACCATCGCAGGCGCCGCGAGCGCCGCCGACCTGCCGCTCAAGTCGGAGGTACCCGTCGTTCCCAGGTTTTCATGGACCGGCTGCTATCTCGGCGGACATATCGGTGGCGGCAGGGGCAGCAAGGCCATGACCGATCCCGTGCAGCTCGTGCAGGATACGCTCAGCGGCACACCGGTAACCACCGGCATCACCACCGTCACCACTGATCCGACCGGTGCGGTGATCGGCGGAGAGATCGGCTGTGACTACGAGTTCGGCAACAACGTCGTGATCGGCATCGAAGGCACTGCGTCGGGCACGACCATGAGAGGCAGCGCGCTCGTCGGCCTGCCAGCCGGCATTCCGGGCGACCTCGCACTGGTACAAGCGAACAACGACTTTCTTGCGAGCGTGACGGGGCGGATCGGTTACGCCTTCGATACGGTCCTGCTGTATGGCAGAGGCGGCTTTGCCGTGGCCGGAGACAAATACGATGTCAGCGGCGGCGACTTTGCAGGGGCCGGTCCATTTCACTTTCAGGGCGCGGACAATCGCTACGGCTGGGTCGTTGGCGGCGGCGTGGATTGGGCATTCGCGCGTCATTGGTCCATGAACGTCGAATACGATTATTACAAGTTCGGCGGCGGCGGCATTCTCATGACCGACCAGTTCAGCGGGCTAACGGGCACTGTGGACGTAAAACAGAATGTTCAAGTCATCAAGGTCGGCTTCAACTTTCATATCGCGGCATCGGGGTGGTGATGATCGCAACCCGTTTGGTTGAATCGGACGCGATGCGAAGACGAAGAGGTTTTGTCGTGAAGGCAATCGGCTTGAGGCTGATTTTGCACACCGCCGTTCTGGCGGCGGCCTTCTCGATGAGCGCCGGCGCGCAGGAAAGGATGGCGCCTGCGAGCGGAGCGCTCGAAGCCAAGCTCGAATACTGCAAGACCTGTCATGGCCTGTCGGGACAGGGCTATCTCGGATATTTTCCGATGCCGCGGCTTGCAGGGCAGCAACCCGAATATCTCGAGGCTCAGTTGAAGGCCTTCATCGAGCGTCGGCGCACCAACCCGATCATGCGCAACGTCGCGCACGTGCTGAGCCCGTCGATGATCTCGGCGCTCGCCAATCATTTCAGCCATCTTAGTCCGCCGCCATTCGGCGGCGCGCCCCGGGGATCCATTGCAACGGGCAAGATGATCTACGAGGACGGCCTGCCCGAATCCAACGTTCCCGCCTGCTCCGCCTGTCATGGCGCGGACGGGCATGGCCAGAACGAAATTCCGCGGCTCGCGGGTCAGGTCTATCCGTACATGGTCGGTCAGTTGACCGGCTGGGCAAACGCGCGGGGCCAGGGAACTGCAGTCGATACTTCGGCGATCATGGCGCCCACGGCGCATAATTTAACGCGGTCACAGATTGAAGCGGTTGCGGCCTATGTGAGTTATCTGCATTGAAAGCGGGCGTCCAAAAATTTCGTTTACGTGCGTAAAGCGCGAAAGCATGGGGTCATGAAGCGCATCGGATTACAAATAGCGATCCTCGCGATGGTCGCCTCCACCGTCTCCATCGTTTCCGTTTGGGCCGGTGAGAGCGCGGCCGTCCGCAACTGCACCTGGTGTCACGGCACGGGAGCACAAGGCTATACGGTCGCGCCGCGGCTCGCCGGACAGAGACCGCAATACATCATGAGCCAGATCCGGAGTTTCCACGAGCACACGCGCGACAATCCGTTTTCGAAGCAATATATGTGGGGCGCGGTCGCGGCCCTTAATCCTTACACTGCGCGCGACCTGGCGGCCTATTTTGCCTCGATCCCACCCAAGCCCGCCAATGATGGCGATGCCAGCCTCGCCTCGCGCGGAAGAACGATCTACATGGATGGAATTCCCGAGGCCAACATCGTCTCTTGTTATGCCTGTCACGGCCCGAATGCCGAGGGCATAAGAGACATCCCTCGTCTCGGCGGCTTGGCTCATTTTTATATCAAGGCCCGGCTTGAGCAGTGGGAACAGGGATACCATTCGACGCCGGGATCTCCGATGCCGATGGTTGCGACCCATCTCGGCCCGGAAGAAGTCGAGGCGCTCGCCTCGTATCTGAGCTTCGTCAGATAGCTTCGCGTGCCAAGAGTTCGGATATCTGACTTTGTCGGCGCGCTTTTTCTCGTGGAATGCCCGCTCAGCCGCCGCGCGTGATCAGGCGCAAGTGGTCGCGGGCGTGTTCAAGCCGCAGCCGACTGCCGTCCTGTTTGATCTCGTGAAGCCAGTCCGAGCCGGTCGGGGCGCCGGTCGATCTCGTCGGAACGCAAAATTCGAACATGCGTCGATTTGCCGCTCATTTGCGAGCCAGGGCTTGATCCTGGTTCAGGAACCCCTGCCCCAGTCCGTTACACTGTAAAATGTCGACTGCAGCCGCTGTCAATAAGGGGCAGCGCAATTTGAGCGGTCGGCAGGGGCCGCTCCGATTTCAGCGCGGTGGGCGGCCCCGCCAGCATTAGCGTTTTGCAACCGTTTTACGATGGAGGTCGCCTCACCTGGCGCAATGCCGAACTGAGGCAACGTGAGCTACCATTGGATCGCAGTTTCCAAGTCGATCTGGGTTCTTGTTTGAGTATCGTATCATGCACGAAATTCACGCAGAAACGTTCCGCCGAGAGGCTGTGGAGTGCGGCCAAAAAGCCGAGGAAGTCGCGCGCTGGGGCAAGCGGGCGTGGCTAAAGCTCGCCGAAGATTGGGACAAACTCGCGCGTGGCGAGGACCTATATCAAAAATCGCAGCGACTGCGGACCTCGTATCGTTATGGCGCTCTTGCGGTGCCACTCTGACCAACCGGCGAGCCCTTCGGTATAGATGGATGATTGGTCTTTGGTTACTCTCGCTCCCAGTTGCGACTGCAGCCTGGCTGGCCGTACTGGCGTGGGCAGCGATTTGGCTGGTCGAACGCGCTCTTTCCTGAAAAGCATTTTCTTTGCGCGCGGCAACATCGGAATCGGCAAATTGCCGCGGGACTCGGATTTGCCGCGAATCGCTTCTAGGGGCCGACACAGCCATTTCGACAGAAGAAATGGTCAGGCCCGACGTGCGTTGCCCGCAGTCTTCGTGCGTCGGGCTGCCCAAGCCTTCAGACTTGGAAATTCACGATCCGACTGGGCGGCTCGTCACGGCGAGACGGTTTGCCGAATCCGTTGCAGAACCCGCTGACCCGGATGTGCCCTCAATGCGAGAAAACGTTCACATCATGATTTCTGCCATCGCACGGAGCCGGGAGTGCGAGGCGAATAGAAGTCTGAGAAATAAGTACAATGATTCCAGTACTGTCTGGCGGAAGGGGTGGGATTCGAACCCACGGTACCCTTGCGGGCACGCCGACTAACTACTGGTTCTCAACGTTCGCCACCGCCCGCCACTGATTTGAGATTTCTAACAAATAAAGGTATTTTTCTTCGCTTGCGTTCATGACCGTATATATCTGTTCGCCTCAAGCCGTGCTATTTTTGGGGACTGACTTGGGGACCGGATTGGGGACGGGCATGGCCAGCAAGCTCACCGCACGCAAAGTCGAAACTGCCGGGCCAGGCAAATATAGCGACGGCGGCAACCTTTACTTGATCGTTTCGGAAACCGGTGCCCGCAAATGGGTGCTGCGGTTCACCTGGCGCAGTCGAGCGAAAGAAATGGGGCTTGGCAGCGCCGGCAGCGTTCCCCTGGCCGACGCCCGCGAGAAGGCCGCCAGTGCCCGGCGGAAGATTGCCCAAGGCCTCAACCCTATCGACGAGCGCAAACGCGACGGCAGTATTCCTACGTTCGGCGAGATGGCCGATGACGTGCGTGAAGCCCTTTCGGCGGGCTTCCGGAACGAGAAGCACAAGGCTCAATGGAAATCGACGCTGGAGACCTATGCTGGCCCCTTGCGGTCCAAGCCGGTGGATACCATCGCCACGGACGATGTGTTGGCCGTTCTGAAGCCGATCTGGACGACGAAGGCCGAAACCGCCTCACGGGTGCGCGGTCGGATCGAAAAGGTTCTGGACGCTGCCAAGGCCAAAGGGCTCCGTGATGGGGAGAATCCGGCTCGCTGGCGCGGCCATCTGGATCACCTATTGCCGCGACCGTCAAAACTAGCCCGAGGCCATCATGCCGCGATGCCCTACGAGGATGTCGCAGCCTTCATTGCAAGGCTTAGGGAGCGGGAAGCCGTTTCGGCGCTGGCTCTGGAATTGTGCATTCTCACCGCGGCGCGCTCCGGAGAGATATTGGGAATGCGCTGGTCCGAAATCGACTTCGACAAGAAGATTTGGGCGGTGCCAGCCAATCGTATGAAAGCAGGCCGCGAACATCGCGTACCCCTGTCGCCGCGCGCCGCCGCTATTCTTCGCAAACTGGAAAAGCTGAAGACAGCCGAGTTCGTCTTTCTCGGTCAAGCTCGCAACAAGCCGCTTTCGAACATGGCGATGGAAATGGTGCTGCGCCGAATGAAAATTGAGGACGCCACCGTCCACGGTTTCCGCTCCAGTTTCCGTGATTGGGCAGGCAACGTATCCAGCTTTCCTCGGGAGGTCGTGGAAACTGCCCTCGCCCACGTCATCGGCGACAAGGCCGAGCAAGCCTACCGACGAGGCGACGCTTTGGAAAAGCGCCGCAAGTTGATGGATGCGTGGGCGGCATACTGCGGGCCAAAGATGACTGCCAACGTTGTCCAAATTCGAAAGCGTTAGAGGCAGACGTTCCACCCTTATTCGGCTAAGTTCGCAACTGTTCACCGCCGCCTTCAGGAGCGGGCCGATGCCTCAGAAGCCGAAAACCCCATCCGCCCGCCTGGCTCGTTGGAAAGAAGCAGGAAATCCATTTCGATCGTCGATCGATTGGAGCGATGGAACTGTTTGGGTCAGAGAAGCTCGCAACGCGCTCGATCTTGATTCCTGTTTCGATGAGAAATTGGATGGGCCCCTGCGAAAGGCGTTCAACGATTTCAAGTTGGATAGCGGGAATCCCTATAATTGGCGGCTCTTACTGACCTTATATGTCGCGGCACATGTCGGCCGAGGACGGCCCGCTGGTTGGAACAGTGAAAGTCTCTGCAGCTTACTGCGTCAGATCAGTAAGGCTCGGGAAAAGCGGCCAAATGCAAAGCCAAGCGAAATCTATCGATTTCTGATCAAACCAAAGGCCGCGTACGCCGGGAAAACCGAGAGTTATCTAAAGCACGGGCATAGCTTAGCTCTGAATCTGGATCGAAATGACATTCTTCGTAAGACTCGAGATCTGGTAGCAGCGGGCTATATTGACGTTCTTCGTGTCGGCTATCAGGAAAGAGGATGGACAGTAACCGCCGCTGACGAGCGCGGAATAAAAGATTTTGTACTCGATGAAGCCCTTGAGGTCATTGGAGCGCCCCACGGCCGCTGGATAAAAAATAGCAGGCATTTTTCGCCGAAGTAATTTTATTGCGGTCTTTTTTCGCCGAAGCCCCCGTTTAATTTCGCCAACGTAAGCCTGCAGAACGCAGGTGCGGTCGCCGGAACCCTCCCGGACCTAATGGCGAGAAGATCATGCCAAATCCAATTGCACTTAAAATTAGCGAGGTTTGTTCAGCCTCGCGGATCGGTAGAACTAGCGTCTATGACGCTATAAAGCGCGGCGAACTTCGCGCGAAAAAAAACGGCAAATCGACCTTGGTTTTGTACGCCGACCTGGTCGAGTGGCTGAGCCGTTTACCTGCCATCTCACCGAAAACGACTCAAACAAAATGAAGACGCCCCGGTCGCGGTCATCACACCGCGCCGGGGCATTCGTCCATCCCCATTCCCATGGATCTGAACATTATGAAACTACACCATAAAGCGAAGCACTACCAACTTCCCGATCTGTTCGATTGGGCCGCCGAACAGGATCTCCGAATCATCGACCATCGAGTTCGATGGGTGTCTGGCAGATGCCGGGTTTCCATCGCCACGGCCGGGACCATCGTCGCAAACGCTGGCTTCTCAGACGGAGAGCGCAGCCGATGACGTGTAGCCCTACGATAGCGATTGCCGCCCCGCAAACCGACGTTGGCGGGATTTCGGCCCTACCCGCACTCCACCCCCGTCCGATGTCGCGAACAATCACGGACGGGGTTCTGGCCCGTATGGAGGGTGCTCATGTCAAAGCGCCCTAATCGAAACAAGCGGATCGATGCGCCGCATGTACGGCTCTACGGCTGGCTCCTGAACTCGCCCGCGTATCTTTCCCTCAGCTGTCCGGCGCGCGCACTCCTCGTCGAACTCACGCGACTCTACAACGGCAGGAACAACGGACAGATTGGTTTGTCTATTCGCCGGGCTTCCGAGCGGTGCAACATTGCGCGCGGAACGGCCCTGCGTGCCTTTGTCGAACTCCAGGAACGCGGCTTTATTGAGCTTGTGACGAAAGGCGCGTTCAGCCGAAAAACACCGCACGCGAGCGAATGGCGGCTGACGTTCCATACCTGCGACATAACCGGCGAACTGCCAAGCAAAGCCTTCATGCGCTGGGGCCGTGAAAAACAGAACGCGGTATCAAAATATCCCGTCGCGGTATCAAATCAGAGCCACCCTCCTGCATGAAAACATCCAGAAACAGCCTCGCGGTGCCCTCGATTGATACCGTGAGGACTGTTTTGATGGTGGTCGCGGTGTCAATTTAGGGCACACATATAGTATACCATAGGGCTTAGCCCGAACATGAGCAGTGCGGTGAGCGAAGCGCGACCCCAAGGAGCGCTGTGGCGAGC
>CAVRMY010000036.1:0-167063 GCA_963721935.1 uncultured Alphaproteobacteria bacterium | reverse complement strand
TTGTTCCGGCGTGCCGTCATCATACGGGCAAGGATTGGATAATTGGCGTTGTAGGGGTCCGACACCCCTGAGCGTTCCTCCTCGGCCGCAATATCGCTGTCGAGGACTCGCACGACACGATCGAGGTTGCTGACCAGCGCGCTGAGCTGTGCCACCTCCTTGAGCAGTGGGTAGTTGGGACTTCCAAAATGATACTGGTGTTTCATTTGCCTGTTCCTGTGGTCCCGTTTCTGGACACAAATCCGTCCCGACTTCCTTGACGTATGGCGGATCGCAAGAACCTTGCCAACGCGGCAGGCCCGCGCGTGAGCGGCTGTAGCGTTCCTGCTCGTGCCCGAGAGGCCAGACTCCCATCGATGCGAGAGATCGCGGTGTCCACGGTTACCGAACGGTTTCGAGCGTCGTTCACTGTCAAAGGTCGGCTTTACCAAGTTCTCACAAGTCGCCGGTAATTTGGACGAGAACGGGTAACGCGCATGCCGATGTTCAGTCGGCAACGCTTTGTAGGACGAGCGATACCAGATATGGATGATCGAAGATCCGACGGCAGGACGAGAATCAGCAAAGCGGCGGCGCTGTTTTTTGGCGGCCAAACCGGTGAGCGCTCGTGTGACGTCAACCTTACCGACCTCACTGACGGCGGGGCAGGGATTTACAAGCAAGGTCTGGCGGTTTTGCCGGTCACCTTCGAATTGTCCTTCGACAATCTGAGGCGCACGTGCCGCCTTGTCTGGCGCAAGGGCAACTTCTTCGGCGTCGCATTCGAGGACCATGGCTTGCCAAACGACAGCGAGAGCCAAACAGGCGAAGCTGACCTCGTCATCCCGGCGCCCGCTTTCTCGATACTGGATGATCCGCCACAAGCTGCCTATTTCGGCAATATCGATATGTTGCCGGAAGGCGGGGACAGACAGCATGTCAAACGGGCCGATCTCCGCTTTGCAATCGGTGTCGCGGTGGCGCTGGCTCTGCCTGTCCTGATCAGCATGAGCGCATACGTCGCGACGACCGTGGTCTTGAAGTGAATTGATCGCGTAACGATCTGGTTTTCCGAGAAGATTGGTATCGCTGACACCCGCGATCGGATGCCTCACCTGGGGCGTCCAAGGGGTCTGGAAATAGCTCCGCAGATGACTACATCCAGCCTGCGGATTTCCGGGTATTTCTCACAAGACGCGGGGCTCATTGACAAGATGGCCGCACGAGTCCTGTTGGCGATGGTGGTGGCAGCGGCGTCGATCGCCAGGCCTGCATTCGCGCAGACACAGCCCACGCGGCCGTCTGCCTATGCGACCACTCCGACTGTGCCCTCTGCGTTCGCGACCGCCGCTTTGAGTCCTTGTTATCCGTCGCGCAGATATTTTGGACATTTTGACGTCGCCCCCGCGCGGCGCGGATATTTTGATCCAGACAGTTCCTGTTACTCCGGCACGATCTACCCGGCGTACTCCGCAGTGACGCCGTTCGAATTTCCCAAGCCGAGTCCGAAAAGCGAGGTGCCCGGTTCCGAAAGCCTCAACGCGAGCGAGGCGAAGTCGCGAATTGAGGCCAAGGGTTATTTGGAGATCTCCGGACTGGAAAAGGACAGCCGCGGAATTTGGCGGGGCAAGGGCACCATGAAAGATGGCAGACCCGTCAATGTCACGGTGGATCTGGAGGGCAATATTTATTCCACGTTGAGCAGGCTTTATATTCGAATTGAGCCTCCACCCGCGACCAGATGAGCCGTGGCGTCTAGCCCCTTTTTTCATCACGCGAGAAGCGCAGAGGAAAGGGCGTCGCGTTTTCCCCGGGAGTGAGGCAGATAGCGGGCAGCCGTCTGTCGGAACCTAATGCGAGCGATTCGGCAATTTCGACCTGCCGGCGAAGACGTTGCAGTTCGTGATATCGCCTTGAAATTTCATTGCAGGACTGCGACTCGTCCACTGTGCGTCCGCCTTTGCAAGACGCCACCGGTCTCGCCGAAAATTCGACAGCCGGGTTCGGCTGGACGGCGAGGTCTCGCAGGGCGCCCACGGTCCCGCGTGAAACACCGCAATCGCCGCAATAGACGATGGCTTCCCTCGAGGCCTTCAACGGGTCTTCGATTCTTATGGCGAGGCAGCCGCAATCGACGCAGACAATCTGAAAATCGACATCATTGTTCATGGAAAACTCCCGCGCAAAAATTTCCACGCCTCCTCCCGGTTCTTTTCTGGCAGCGACCAATGTCTCAAGCGCTTGTTGCGATCAAATGACGTTTAAGTAAATTTCGCGCGGAGGTCTCCCCAGAAACGGTTTGACAATCGGTCAATTCAAATCTCCTGACGCAATCACGAAAAAGCTGAAGCAAAATCCACCAGGGAATACACGCTTTGCAATCGATAACGCAACCGATTATGCTCGGGCCAGCGATATCACCTTTAGCCGCGCGGCCCGGTGGTAAAATAAAGTGGGAGCCGTGATGATTTCGAAATGTGTTGCATTCGTTGTCGCAGCCCTGGCGCTTGCGGGATGCTGCGCGTTCGGAACGACCTGTGATGTTCCAACGGCTGGACCACATGCAGCCTGGGACGGCCTGGGGCCGGTTTCGAACGACGATGCTCGGCCAGCGAAGGTCTCCCGCCCGAGAGCGGCATCTGCACGCTCCACCAGCGACGTGCAGGGCGAAAGCAGCCTGCAAACCCGCGACAATTGGGAACAGCAGGAGGCGGTCAACAAGGCCGATGAGGCCAGACTGTCCAAGAAAATGATGATCTGCAACGGCTGTTCAGCTAAGTCTTCTGAAGGCGATGGCGGCAGCACCGGCAGCGTCTCGCGCTGAAGTCGTAAACGTCCGATTTATTGATCGATAGAGGTTGCGCTCGCGCCGTTGCTGACGCTCGCGGGGCGGCGCCTTGAGATGAGCAAGCGTCGGCTCACTCGGACTTGTTCCGCATCTGGTCGAGGTAGAATTCGATTTCGTTCCGCGCCTCCTCGAACGATCGGTCTTGCGCCGACTGCTTTCGTCCGATCGGCAGCAGGAAGATCAGGCCGCTCAGCAGGAACGCCATGCCGCCGACGATCATCGAGAGACCCAGCGCTGTCATCAAAAAGTCCCAAAAAACATCGACCGCCTGGCTGGATAATTTTTTCCTGAAAAGTCGAATTGGCCGCCCCGGTGTTGGACGAACGGGTGCAATTTGATGTATTTTCCTAGCACACGATCGCCGATCGCCGGAACGGCCGCATTAATTGGTTTGATTGGCGTGCCACGCCAGCCCGTCGATCGGGTACGCCTGGAAATAAACCGGCTCTGGAACGGCTTGACCTGAATTCTTCGATCCCGTGTGTGGAGTTTGTCATGCAAAGGACCAGCCGAACGCCGCCGGTCGTTGCAATCGATCATATCGACAACAATGTCGTGCGGCTTCAGCGCAGGAGCGTTGCCGCCACCGGCGAGGGTGACGCTTCGGCTCCCGTAGCCATCGAAACGCTGCCCGCCCTGATGGAACGTGCGTCTAATGCTGCCAGGCAGATGAGATATTTCGGCCTGGCCGCAAAGCAGTTCTCGTTCGACGAATTGATTCCATCCGCAAGGCGCGCCGGGTTCACCCTTTTGGCGAAGGACCCGCAGCTGAAAGAGGCCTCATTCCAATGGGCCGGGGGCGAACCCGACCTGATTTTTTCGATCTCATTTGGCGACCCGGCCAGGATCTCGATAGTCGCGGAATCGCGAGCCGACATTTTTGGCCTGATTCTGACAGGATATTCGCACATCCCGACGATTTCGGTCGAAACCAATCCAGCGCTCGAAAATAACGAGCTGGGTCGTAACGCCCTGCTGTTTCGGGATATGCTTTTGACGTTTCCCGACTTCGATGACATGCCTGCATGGACGAAATACCCGGAGAAATACGCGCCGAACGCGGGCAGTCTCGTGGAAATGTGGCGCGATGGCGTTTCCTTTTCGTCCGTAGTTGGCCGGACTTGGGAGTCGATCTCCTCGCGTGTGTTCACCACTTGGGAAACGCTTCGGGATCGCTGGCATCCGTCGCGATAAAGTCGCCTCGGCTCGGCCGCGGCAGCGCCGGTGCTGCGGTGCACAATCGCGTATGCCCGGCGTTTGGCGGGAACTTTCGATCATGGGCCCGGTTGTTGTTTTCGAAATCGACGATCTTCCGGGCGAGTCGAGAGGCGCCAGTGGCGGTCGCATTGGAAATCAACTTCGCGCTCTGGGTCATGATCGCCTGCCTTGCGATCAGGGCGTCCCAATTTATTCATTTTTTTAATCATTTTTAGGCTGATTAAACAATAAGCTTCAATACCGAGAGGCCAGCCCAGCTCAGCGCGATCAGCCAACCGATCGTCACGCCTATGCTGGCAGCAAGATATGCGGCTCTGAAGAGCTTTGGCTTCCACGTCTCGGCGTCGCCTGACACGGTCGCTTCGCCTCGGCTGCTCATGGCGTTACCCTGTTCAGCCCGACATTCCCATTGGGCAATCGAACGATAATTTGGTTCAACCGCCCGCGCAAAAAGACCGCCATAAAGGCGGTCTTTCTGCAGCGCTGATTGAGGCTGCAAATCAGGCTACGACGAACGCCCCCGCCCGCCGATCTATTTACCCAGCCTCACGGTTATTTACGCCGAATAAATGCCCGGTGTGGAGTCAAAATACTGGCCCCGCCGGCGAAACCAGCAAAGCGTTGCTTAAACGACACAATAACTCGCGCCAAGGTTGCATGGAAAATGCGAACCAAAAGCACAACCCGCTGCAGCTTCGGTTATTGGTGCCTTCGGCCCGAAGCCGTGGCGCATCAGGTATTTGATATTTTGCAGAAAATTAACTGTCAAAAATCAAAATAAAACCCGCTGGAGCCGACGGCGATCCGTCCCCGGTCCGAAGCGGGGACCACTGCCGCGGTCGCGGCCTTTGGATGCGTCACCGCCTCGCAGTGCGCCTCTTGCGATCGGATGATTGCTGAATCCTGAAATCGTCGAGATGTTTGCCGGCTCGAAGCAGCGCGGTCAGCCATCGTGGCTGCTTGCCGCGACCAGCCCACGTCTCCTCGGGCTTGGCGGGATTGCGGTATTTGGGAAACACGCGAGGATAGGGGCGTCGCTCATGCCGTGGGACCTCGGAAGCGCCACTCAACCGCAATTGCTCCAGTCGATGCTCGAGCTTCCTTTTATCAGCGGAAATGCGGCTTGCGAGAGCTGATCTGATTTCCAGGTGCAGTAACCAAAGTTCGTCTACTGACATCAGTTCAAGATCGTGAAGCTTCATATTCATCGTCCAGTTGATGGTCGAGCCGCCGCAAGATGCAGGCGCCGGACTTTCAGGTACAAAACGATCGTGCCCTGTTCCGAAAGGCTGGGTTGGCCGCGCCGAGCAGACGATCGAACGCAACGGGGGAATAGGGGAGGCGCGGAGCCGAACGCTCCAAAAGCTTCAGATCGCGCCTAGGCGTTAAATGGGGCTGTTTTGCGACTTGTTCAATAGCCGCAGGTCGAAATGCCGGCTCCGATCTGCCCGGCCAAACGCGGGAGGAACCGCCACCGGGACGACCATCTCGGGCGGGCACTACCGGCTGCTTTACTCATCGTTCAGGTATTCGCCGTACCATCCGCCTTTGCCTAGAACGGCGGTCGAATACGCTCAGGACGAGCGATGTCGCTTGCAAATCTGTCAATTGTCGACGAGGTCGAAACGGCGTTGAGCGCCAGCTCGACGGAAAGGCGGCTGGAAGCGGTCAAGCGCGTCGCCGATCTGTTTTTATCGTCGGCCGGCAGCTACCAGAGCGAACAGATCGAGCTGTTCGACAACGTGCTCGAACGCCTCATCAAGACAATCGAGATTCGGGCGATCGCCGATGTCAGCGCACGGATTGCGCTTGCCGAATTGAGCGCCCAACTCGCGCCGGTTTCCCAGGCACCGCCGTCCGTCGTCCGCCTTCTCGCCAGCAACGACGAGATCACGATTGCCAAACCAGTCTTGACGGAATCCGCGCGCTTGAGTGCGGAAGATCTGGTCGCGCTTGCGCAAACCAAGAGTGAGCAGCACCTGTTGGCGATCGCGGGTCGCTGGTGGCTGACCGAAATTGTCACCGACGCGCTGCTGGCTCGCCGGTATCCGTCCGTCAGCCGCCGCATCGTCAACAACCCGGGTGCGAGGGTTTCGGCCAATGGCTTTGCGATCGTCGTGGCGCAGGCTGAATCCGATCCTGAACTTGCGGTGGAGACGGGGATTCGCGTCGACCTGCCGTCCGCGCTGCGCGATCAGTTGTTGCGCAATGCGACCGAGACGGTGAGGTCGCGATTGTTGTCGCGGGCGCCGCCCTATCTGTTCGAAGAGATACGAAATGCGATTGCCGCGGTCGCAGCAGGGGTGAGTCGGGACATGTGCAAGGCGCACGACTTCGTTGCGGCCAGGCGCATCGTAATGTCGCTGAGCGCCAAGGGCGAACTCGATGAATCGGTCTTGCTTGGTTTTGCCAAACAGCGAAAATATGAAGAGACCGTGGTTGCGCTTGCGGAATTGTCGCAATCCAGCATCGAGGTTATTCGTCCCCTGATGCAGAGCCTTCGCCATGACGGCGTCCTTGTCCCGTGCAAGGCTGCGAAGTTGAGCTGGGAGACGGTTTGCGCGGTGCTCGAGAGCCGATTTGCCACGGGCTCGATGAGCCCGCTCGAGTTGGCGAGAGCGCAACGGCAATTTGTCGCCATGTCCGCCGAAAATGCGCAACGCCTGCTCAGGTTCTGGCAAGTGCGAACGTCAGCCTGAGGAACCGGAACCTGCCGCGCCCGGGGCAGGCCTGTTCTGATCCTGCTTCGTGGAATTCGATAGTTGCGGCGTGGCAGGAATATCCTTCACGAAAACGCGGACGACCGCGCCCTTGAAAATGCCGCCGCGATCGAATTTTTCAGATGTAACACGTTCGATCGCGTCGCGCAGACTCATGAACTGAGCCTCGCGCTCGGAGGAAGGCGTCCCGCGCGCGCCCGCCAACTCGTCCATTGCAGCTCCGCTTATCTGGCACCGAACCTTGCCGCCCTCGACGTCCAGCATCGTAAATTCGAAGGCCGTTCGGTCGACATCGAAGCGCAATACCTCACCCCGCGTGAGCGGCATCCCGGTCGTCCCGATCGTCCAGAAAACAAAAATGCACGTCCTTCGCTCTGATGTCGAGAGGGAATTAAATTTCCGCGTCGCCTGAAGTTTTCTGATTGAGGCAATCGCGGCGCGAACGACGTGCCGGCGAAGCCCGGGGCGTCGTATCCCGGCGATTATATCTTCCTGAAAACGGGTTTTTTTATTTCACTTGTGACCTGGTTCATAGTTCGCAGCAAAATCGGTAGCTAAATCGGTTATGCAATTTGGCTATGACGGGAGCGACGAGTGAGACCGATTGGACCAGTCAGGAAGGATTTCTTTGCGGCCACGCTGCGCAGTCGCTATGCGGAGTTGTTGCGTCTGCGTGGACACGTTCAGCGACTTGAACGGCTCTCCCAGGACCAGGAAGAAGTTCACAAGCGAGGATGGCTTGCCGCGATAAACGAACAATATGGAGCCGAGGATTAGTTCCGGTCAGGACTGAAGCGAGGCTTCACGCCGGACAAATGCCCAAAAGCCAGGGGTTCTTGGCCTGATCGCGCTCGCCTGACTCCGTCGGCCTGACCTACGTACCCTCGCTCTCCCGGTGACCGTCCGAGCCCCGCCTGAAAACGCCGTAATTGCTCGATTTCTGACCGTTGCCTTCGGCGGCCGTCTTCACAGTGAGGCCGAGCCGCAAAAGCTCGCGCACCGCGGCAGCGCGCGTCGGCATCCGGTGTTCGAACCGAAAATCATCCACGAGCGCCAGTTCCTCTGGCGAAAGCATGATTTGCAAACGCTCACCGCGCAGATCGGTCATCGCTGCCGTCCCAAAGTTAGATAAATGAGTAAGCAACTAACTCGGTGGGCCACGTGCAAGTTCCACAAAAGGCGAATATCAAGTCAAATGAGTAAAATATCGAAATAAAATCAATAAGTTGTGTGTTGATTCCTGATCTTGTGCGTGTACCATCCGCGCGAGATGTTCATTTTTTGAAATTGAGGAGAGCTCCATGCGCAAGGACAGCAAGCTTCCTTCAAATCCAGGAGAGCCCAGGAAACCCGACCCGGGACCGGATAAAGACCGCGCGTTGGAAACTCTGGAAAGGTGGGTCAATAGTTCGGGGCTTCAGCCTCCGAAATAGTGGTGATGCGCTGCCTGGCGGCGGGCCAACACAATATTTCGGTCAGAGGCGGGGGTTGCGGCGTGCTCAAACCGATAGCGGCGATATTGGTCGTGGCGTTGCTGGCAGGCTGGACGGATACGCGGGGCACTGTTCGCGTCGACCGCGCCTCGCCGGAAAAGCCCTATGATTTCGTTGTGCATGTCAGAAACATTCCCGACATAAAATATAACCCTCTCGTCAGGGAGGACCGCAACCGCATGGCGCTTCGTCTCGTAAGCGGAGAGTGTTGGCGCCCGCGCGTGGTCGGAGAAGACAAGATCATCACGGAGATATGGGGTCTGACGAGCAGTCCGCCCGATTACGTCGTGCTCGTAAGCTGTGCGGGAAAAATACGAAGAGTCTCGGCGCGCGCCAACTGATCGCCGCACAATGTCCGGTTGGGCGGAACACTCGGTCCGGTGGGTGCCCGGCAGTGCCCTCCAGCGACGGCGTCAGGCTCATCCCGTGCAGGCCGTCGTGATCGGCGGCCGGGCCGCATCCCATGGCAATTAACCTTGTTTGGCAGCAACAGCGGGCGGTCGGCGGTCGACCCGGGAAGTTCCGATTCCCGGTTCGTAAAAAAACCCTTTCATTTTTCGAAAAAACCACGAGCGGGGGCAAGGATTCTCCAATCCGAATTTGCGACTAAAGGCCATTCGCCGGGAGTGGCTCGGGGTGATTTTTCCGGGCGTGACCTGTCGGCGATGTTCGCGGGAGTGAGCGATCATGGGAATCGCGGAAGGCGCGCTCTTCGTGCCTGCAGAGATCGAACTGGTGCAGACGACCCTCGACGAGGTTGTAACCATGCTGCCGGTCTCCAATCGTACACCCGCGATGAGGAACAGGCTCGCCTCACGCATCAGGGCGGCTGCGGCAAGGGGTGAGCGTGATCCCGTGCAGCTGAGAATTTGTGCACTTCTGGCGCCGGCCGACGAATAGGGCGCGGCGAATTTCCCATCTGGCCAGATGTGCGCTAAAGCGTGGTACAAAAGCCTGCCCGCACCCAGATCATCGCGCCTCAGGCAATTTCTTGTCGTTCACCGCCAAGGGCCATGTCATCGCTCGCGCATTTTCCCGATTGGTCCTCGCTTCCCGACCATGATCGTCTCGTGGCACTCAAGCAGTGCCGACAACGATTAAGCAGCATCGGACGCAGGCTCAATGCCGTCGAGCATGAGTTTGCGGATGATGGTTGGAGGAGGGGTCCGCTCGCTGGCATGCCCTATGTCGCCAAGGACATGTTCGCGACCGGCAGAAGCCGGCCGTCATGGGGATGTTCCGCGCCGCAGGCTGCGGCGCAGCCGCCGGCATGGATTATCGATCGACTGGACCGTGCCGGAGCTTGCCTGATCGGCACCGCGACGATGACGGAGCTGGCCTACGAGCCATCCGGCATCACCCGGCGCGGCGCGCTCAATCCCTGGCGGGCCGCGGCAATCGCGGGCGGATCGTCGACGGGATCGGCAATTCTTGTCGCATCGGGCTGTTGCTTTGCCGCGCTTGGCTCGGATACCGGCGGCTCGGTCCGCATTCCCGCGCATTGCTGTGGAGTCACCGGCCTCAAAACGACCCACGGCATCATGCCGCCCGACGGTGCGATGTCGCTTGCGCCGAGCCTCGATACAATCGGCTTCCTCGCCCGCAGCGCCGCCGATATTGCGTTGCTATGGCGGTCCATTTTCGGGAACGACAAACAGGCGGTCGCCAAATGCGCGAAGGCTTGCGTACTCGAAGACGCTTTCGCCGCCAGCGATGCACAGATCGTCCAAATCTGTCGAAACGCCATCGCCGTGCTCGCCGAAGGCGGCCTGACGATCGAAGCAAGACACGGATTTCCGGAACAGGCGGATCAATATGCCTTGCTTGTCCTGCAGGCAGAGGCAGCCCGCGAGCACCGCCAGCGCGTGGATGATCCGCGCATCGACCCGACTTTGCGAAAGCGCCTCGGCAAGGGCCTTGCGATCTCGGACGAGCAGCTCAGCAAAGCGCTCGCGGCAAGGGATGGGCTGCAGCGCCAGTTCGTATCTCATTTTCTTGGCGAGGCCGGGGTCGCCTTGCTTCCTGTGATGCCGATTGCGACGCCTGCCGTCGACGAGGTCGATCCTGCTTCTTCGCGTTTCAGCCCGCGCATGCTGTATGCGCTCAGTCGCTTCACCCGCTTCGCCAATTATCTGGGCTTGCCGTCGCTCGCTGTGCCGGCTGGATTCGACACCAGCGGAATGCCGGTCGGTGTTCAGATCGTGGGGCGGCCCGGCAGCGAGGCCGCACTGCTCGACCTCGGCGTCCGCTTGCAGGCAACGACCGATTGGCACGGTCGCGTGCCGAGCGCCATTACAGCCGAAATCGCCGCCGGGCAGGAATCGCAGTTTGACGCCTGAGGCAACCCGATGAAGTTGCGCGGCAAGGCGTGATGTGGTGCAGTCCTCGCCGGCGACAAGGCAACGATCGTCTCAGGGGTCCAATCGGAGGGCGTATGCGGCAGATTTCAAGACAGGCCATGAAGCTTCTCGTCGTCGCGGCGGCGAGCGGACTGATGCCAGTTTCGGCGCTTGCCGTCGGACCTGAGCCCGCGCCACTGTCGCCGCCGGTTCAATTGACGGTCGGCTATCAGAAGGTTGGTCACCTGGCCCCCGTCATTCTCCTCACCGACGATCTGAAGAGATTGGGCGTCGATCTCAAGCTGGTCGAATTTGTCCGCTACGCCGATGCTCGCACGGCGCTGCTCGCCGGCTCCCTCGATGCCGCTTCGGTCGGACCCGCCGATCTCGCCATCTCGCTGGCGCAGGGTTCGACCAATGTCGTGGGGCTGATGGGCGTCGGCTCGTCGCCGAAATATGTGATCGGTCGAAAGGGCGTGAAATTCGATTCCTGGGATGATCTGAAGGGCAAGAAGATTGCGATCGCGCCGGGCTCCGCTGTCTGGTTTCAGTTCGCGGCAACGCTGGTCGAGAAGGGCATCCCCTATAACAGCTTCGAAGCGGTCAATATCCAGGGCGGAGGTGCCAATTTCGACCAGGCCTTGAAGAAGGGTGAGGTCGATGGCCTCGTCACATGGGAGCCCTTCGAGTCTATTCCGGCCATGGACGGTTACGGATTTTTCGCAAAGGCTCTCGAGTACGGCTCCTCGAAGGCCGTCGGCGCCGAACTCGGCATGTTCATGGCGTCAAGGCAGGCCCTCGATGCCAAACACGCCGCACTCGAGCGCTTCGTCTGGGCGTATCTGAAAAAGCAGGAGGAACTTGCAGGTTCTCCGGAGAAATTCGCCGACGCTTATGCGCAGCTATCGGGCATGGCGCCTGACATTGCGGCGCAGGCCTCGCAGATCATCAAGCTTGGCGAGGTGATTTCACCCGACCAGATCAAGCGCCAGGCCAAGGGCTTTGCCGAGCTTGGCGTGATCCAGAAGGATGTCTCCGGCCAGATCGACGCCCACTGGGATGGTTCGCTCGTGGAAAAGGCTCTGGGCAAGTAAGGATTGAAGGCGAGCCGCCGCGAAGGCTTTTTGGTGATGTCGACATCGACCGGGCACGTCAGTTCAACGCCGGCCGCATCCCCTGCACCGCGCCTGGCATCATCGATGCTTTCGCCGGCCGGCCGCAGGGCCTTGCGGCAAGTCCTGCTCGCGGTCGTTTTGCCCGCGCTGGTAATCGTCGTCTGGCAATTGGCGGGCCGCGACGGTTCGCTGTTCGGCGGCGTCCTGCCGACGCCTGATCGGGTTTGGCGGGCCTGGAAGGTTTGGGCCTTCGGCGCGACCGGCCTCAGCCTGAACCCCTACAGTGGAACATGGCTTGCCAATCTTGTCTTTTCCGCCGACCGGGTGGCCAGGGGATTTCTTGCTGCGATCCTGGTGGCCGTGCCGGTCGGCCTTGCAATTGGGTGGAACAGGATCGCCTCCGGCGCGCTCGATCCCACCGTTCAGCTGCTGCGGCCAATCCCGATCACCGCATGGCTGCCGTTTTCGATCGCGGTGTTCGGCATTCGCGACATGGGTGCGATTTTCCTGATCGCGCTTGGCGCGTTCTATCCGATCGTGGTCAACACCGCCCAAGGCGCCCGCGACGTCGAGCGTAACCTCATTCGCGCCGCGATGATGATGGGAGCGGGACGCTGGACGATATTGCGGCGGGTCGTTCTGCCGGCCTCACTGCCCTCGATCTTCACCGGACTGCGCATTGGGCTCGGCATCGCCTGGACGGCGGTGATTGTCGCTGAAATGGTCGCGGTCAAATCCGGGCTCGGCTATGTGTTGTGGGACGCCTATTACGTCGGACGGATGGATGTCGTCATTGCCGACATGGCAACCATCGGCCTTTTGGGTCTCATCAGCGATCGCATCATTTTGCTTATCGAAGGCTGGGTGCTCAAGTGGCGCCGGTTGCAATCCTTCCAGTCGTGAAGCACATGAAGTAAGCCATGGGCACCATCACCTTTGAGAACGTGTCGAAGACGTTTTCGGGCAAGACGGAGGTCCGGGCGCTGGAGGGCATCAGTCTTTCCATCGGCGAGGGCGAATTCGTAGCATTGCTTGGCCCGTCCGGTTGCGGAAAATCGACCCTGTTGAACCTGCTGGCCGGTTTCGAGCGCACGAGCGAAGGCACGCTGCTTTTCGACGGCAAGACCGTGACGCGCCCGGGTCCCGACCGCGGCGTCGTATTTCAGGAGGCGGCTCTCTTCCCCTGGCTCACCGTCTGGCAAAACGTCATATTCGGCCCGCAGGTCCAGGGCATCGCGCGCTCGGAATACGAATCAAGGGCGCGCAAGCTGCTGAAGCTCGTTGGGCTGGAAACCTTTGCAGATGCCTTGCCTGTGCAGTTATCGGGAGGCATGCGCCAGCGCGTCGGCATTGCACGGGTGCTTGCAATGTCTCCCCGTGCGCTGCTGATGGACGAGCCATTCGGGGCGCTGGATGCGCAAACGCGGCTTTCCATGCAGCAATTGCTGCTCGACGTGTGGCAGTCGCTCGGCACGACCGTATTGTTCGTCACTCACGATATCGATGAGGCGATATTGTTGTCCGATCGAATCTGCGTGATGTCGGCGCGTCCCGGCAGAATCATGCGGACCATCCCGATCGCGCTGGCGCGGCCGCGTTCGATCTCAAGTCTCACCAGCGCGGAATTCGTGGCCTACAAGGCGGCCATCATGGCCGATATGAAGGTTGAAACCATCGCCTGAGCGGGAAAAGACAATGGCCAATCCACGCATTCCCTACCTACTCTCCTCGGACCGTGCGAAGCTGCCGCCGCTGGACGGAAAGCGCATTCTTGTCCATCTGGTCGTCAACGTGGAGAACTGGGAATTCGACCAGCCGATGCCGCGCACGATCATCACCCCGCCGCACGGGCGCGAGACCGTGCCGGACGTGCCGAATTTCTCCTGGGCCGACTACGGCATGCGCGCAGGGCTGCCGCGAATCCTGAAGGCCTTTTCGTCGCGCAACCTGCCGGCGTCGACGAGCTTCAACGCCGGAGTGATCGACGCCTATCCGCAGGCCGCCCTCGCCATGCGCCAGGCCGGTTGGGAATTCATCGGCCACGGCATGCATCAGAAGGCGATCAATCACGTCGAAGGCGGCGAGGAATCGGTGATCCGCGCGAGCCTCGACAAGATTGCGAATTTTACCGGCCGGCGGCCGCGCGGGTGGTTGTCTCCGGGACTTCGCGAGACCGTTGACACGCCCGATATCCTCAAGCGTAACGGCATCGACTATGTCTGCGACTGGGTCGTCGACGATCGGCCTTCTTGGATGACGACCGCCGCAGGGCCGATGATCGCGATGCCTTACAATCTCGAGGTCAATGATTCGATCATCTATGCCGTCGAACGGCACGCGACCGGCGAGATGGCAAGGCGGCTGGAATTCACCCTTCGCCGGTTCGAGCAGGAATGCCATGAGAGCGCGATCGTTCTTTCGATCGGATTGCATCCGCACCTGATATCGGTACCGCATCGCATTCACGAGCTTGATCGCATGCTCGATCTTCTCTCGGCGTCGTCCGCCGTCGGCTTCTTCACCGGAAGCCAGTTGGCGGATTGGTACGCGGCAGCCGAACCGGCAGAAGGTACGCGAGGCGCTGTTCGATGACGCCAAGTCGTCCCCGTCTTTGAGTTGTTCACATTTTCAAGTCATTCACATTTTTTCACATGGTCGAAACGGCTCGGCCGGCGCGTGTGCCTTTCACTTTCGTCGCATGTCCTTGTTGCACGAGCAATGCTTGACGGAAGCAAAGCCTAGGGTTTAGCTGCCGCAAATAAATCAAGACGAACCTGATTCACGGATCAGGTTCATGGGAGATTCAGATGCGCGGCAAATCACTCGTTTGTGTTTTAGGCATCGTTATGCTCGCCACTTCGGCCGCGCATGCGCAATACACCGCAAAGGACTGGCCCGACGGTCCCGGCAAGCAGAGATTTGTCGACACCTGCGGCGGCTGCCACGACATCAATCGGGTTCGCATCGGCTATACGCCCGAGGGCTGGCTGACGGTCGTGCGTATGATGCAAAACATGAACGCGCCGGTTCCCGCTGATGAGTGGGGCGCGATGACCGACTACCTCATCAAAAGCTTTCCCGAGCGTCAGCGCCCGCCGGCAGTCATCATCGATGGTCCCGCAAAAGTCGACATCAAGATGTGGGACGTGCCCACGCAAGGCGCGCGTCCGCACGATCCGCTGGGGGCTCGGGACGGTTCGATCTGGTGGGCGGCGCAACTGGCCAACAAGCTGGGGCGGGTCGATCCGAAGACCGGTTCGATCAGGGAGTATACGCTCAAATCGGCCTTCACGGGCCCGCACGGGCTGGTCGACGACAAGGCGGGGAATATCTGGTTCACCGGCAACCTGGCCGGTTTGATCGGCAAGCTCGATCCCAACACCGGCGTCGTGACCGAATACCCGCTGCCGGACCCGAGCGCGAAAGATCCGCACAGCCTCACCTTCGATCAGAGCGGCATTCTCTGGTTTACGGTTCAACAGGGCAATTTTGTCGGCCGGCTTGATCCGGCGACCGGTGCCATCAAGCTCGTTACCCCACCGACACCGAAGGCGCGGCCCTACGGCATTCAGATCAACGCGCGGGGCGTGCCGGTGTTCGTCGAATTCGGCAGCAACAAGATTGCCACCATCGATCCGAATACGCTGGCGATCAAGGAATACCCGCTGCCGGACGCCGCTGCGCGGCCGCGGCGCCTGGCGATCGGCCCCGACGGCATGGTCTGGTATGCCGACTTTGCGCGGGGATATATCGGCAGGCTTGATCTCGCCACCGGCGCGGTCAAGGAGTGGGCCTCGCCAAGCGGTCCGAAATCGGAACCCTACGGCATGGTCTTCACCAAAGGCGCGATCTGGTACAACGAATCCAACGCCAAGCCGAACACCATCGTTCGCTTCGACCCGGCTTCGGAAAAGTTCCAGAGCTGGGCGATCCCCGGCGGCGGCGACATCGTGCGCAACATGAGCGTGTTGCCCGACGGCAATCCCGTCACCGCCAACAGCCTGGTGAACCAGGTTGGAGAGGTCGTCATCAAGTAGGTGCAAACAAACAGCCGCGGGTTTTTTTGGCTTCCGGCCGTCTGATCATCGACACCGATCAGGCGGCCGTTTTATTTGCCCGGCCCCCCATGCATTGACCGGAAGCGTGCCGATGCGCTCTCATGCATCTCCAGGCGCTGCCATTCGCCCCCGAGGTCCGGCAGCGCGGGCAGGCTGAGGAAAACCACATGGGCCCCCGAGCTTCGGATACAAAGCCTTCATCGGTCTTCCAGACCCTGGAATTCGACTACGTCATCGTCGGCGCGGGCTCGGCCGGCTGTGTGCTGGCCAATCGCCTGAGCGCGGACGGAAAAAATTCGGTGCTGCTGCTCGAAGCCGGTCCACGGGACACACACCTGTGGATTCACATACCGCTCGGTTATGGCCGGCTGTTCAAGGAGAAAAGCGTCAACTGGATGTACCAGACCGAGCCTGAGCCGGAACTGAACGGACGAAGCGTATTCCAGCCGCGCGGCAAGGTGCTCGGCGGATCGAGTTCGATCAACGGCCTGCTTTATGTCCGCGGCCAGCACCAGGACTACGATCGCTGGCGTCAGCGCGGCAATGAGGGCTGGGGCTTTGACGATGTCCTGCCTTATTTCAAGAAGGCCGAAGACCAGCAGCGAGGCGCGGACGATTTTCATGGCGCAGGCGGCCCGCTGCCGGTTTCCGAACTGGGGCATCCGGATCCGCTCTCAGGGGCCTTCATCGCCGCGGCGGCCGAGACCGGCCTGCCGATCAACCGCGATTTCAACGGCGCCTCGCAGGAAGGCGCGGGCTTCTTCCAGACCACGACGCGACATGGCAGACGGGCCAGTACGGCGGTCGCCTATCTTCGCCCGGCAAGGCGTCGCGGCAACCTTCGTGTCGAGACTTCCGCGCTTGCCCAACGCATCCTGTTCAAGGGTCGGCGGGCGGACGCAGTTGTTTATCGCCAGGCAGGTGTCCTCAGGACCGCACGGGCCAGGCGGGAAATCCTGATTTCCGGAGGTGCGTTCAACTCGCCGCAATTGCTGCAGCTTTCCGGCGTCGGTCCAGCGGAGCTGTTGCGCCGACACGGCATCGATGTGGTGCTGGATGCTCCGGGTGTCGGTCACGATCTGCAAGACCATTTGCAGGTGCGGGTGGTCATGCGCTGTTCCCAGCCCATCACACTCAACGACATCGTCAACAACCCTGTCCGCAAGATCCTGACCGGCATGCGATATGCAGCCTTTCGCAGCGGCCCGCTGACGATCGCCGCAGGCACGTCGGGGGCGTTTTTCAGGACCGATCCGCGGTTATCGACGCCCGATATCCAGATTCACTTCCTGCCATTCTCGACCGACAAGATGGGAGAGAAGCTGCACGCGTTTTCCGGTTTCTCCGGTTCGGTCTGCCAGTTGCGTCCCGAAAGCCGGGGCTCGCTCCGCATCCGAAGCGCCGATCCGGCGGAGCCGCCGGAAATTCGGATCAACTATCTCTCGACTGAGGTCGACCGCACCGCCAACGTCGAAGGCCTCAAAGTCTTGCGGAAGATCCTGCAGGCGCCGGCCCTCAAGCCCTACGTCGTCGAAGAGGTCGATCCCGGCGCCAAGGTAATAAGCGACGAGGCGTTGCTGGACTATTGCCGCGCCCGCGGCAGCACCATCTATCATCCGACATCGACATGTCGGATGGGAAATGATCCCCTTGCCGTCGTGGACCAGCGGCTGCGGCTGCGTGGCATCGAGGGCCTGCGCGTGGTCGACGCCTCGGTCATGCCCGACCTGGTATCCGGCAATACCAATGCCGCCGTCATCATGATCGCCGAGAAGGCCTCCGACATGATCCTGCAGGATGCGCGGTAACGGTCCCGCCCCGGGGACAGTCAGGCCCACATTTTTGCATTCGGCACCAGCGCGTTCTATCTTCCGAAAGGTCGCCGCAAATTGCTGCGGGACGCCGATTTGGAGCTTGATGTGGCAATGCGACTGCGGATTGGCACGCGCAAGAGCGCCATGGCGCTGGCCCAGACCGAGGAAATTGCCCGCCGCCTGAGGGCGGCTGTTCCGGACATCGAGGTCGAAATCGTCAGGTTCGAGACCACCGGCGATACCGACCAGATCGGCAAGCTTCACAAACACGGCGGCAAGGGCGGCGCATTCGTGGCTGAAATCCGCAATGCCGTGCGCGAAGGAAAATTGCAGGCGGCGATGCATTCGCTGAAGGACATGCCGGGCAATGAAGATACGCCCGGACTGGTGATCGGCGCGACGCTCTCGCGCGATTCGCCCGGCGACGTTCTGGTGCTGCGGCCAGGAGTCTTGCTTGATGAATTCACGCGTTCGCGCGGTGGGGGCTACAAGATCGGCACCAATGCAGTGCGTCGCGCGGCCTATGCCCGCAGGTTGTTTCCGGAAGTGGAAATCATTCACTATCGCGGCGCCGCCGACACCCGCGTGCGCAAGCTTGACCGTTTGGAAAAGCAGCGGCTTCCCGGTGGCGGCGAGGTCGGTCCGGCCGACGCGCTCATCATGGCACGCTCGGGGCTCGAGCGCGTGGGCCTGGCCGACCGCATCGCTTACGAATTTTCGAGCGCCGAGATGTTGCCTGCGGTTGGCCAGGGGATCGTCGCGGTGGAATGCGCGGCGGGCGATTGGCCGACGCGAGGCCTCCTTTCTTCCATCGATGACCTCAAGTCACGCCGATGCGCCGATGCCGAGCGCGAGGTGCTCTGGGTGCTCAATGGCCACTGCAATTCGCCGATCGCGGGGTTTGCCACGATCGACGGCACGCGGATGTCGCTGACCGCTTCGGTGCTCAACGAACGAGGCGATGTGTTCATCGAGGCTTCGCGCTCCGGGCCCGCCGACCGCCCGCGCGAGCTCGGCCGTGCGGTCGGGCTCGACCTGCTGGCGAAAGGCGCGGCCGACATCATTGAACGCAGCCGGCCGAAACAGGCCTAGAGCGGGATGAAATTTTGGTCGAATTGTTTCGTCGGCAGGCTCTGTTCACCTCTCCCCGGCGGGGAGAGGTCGGATTGCGAAGCAATCCGGGTGAGGGGCCAGAGCTCCAATGAGAGACCGTACCCCCTCACCCCAACCCTCTCCCAAGGGAGAGGGAGCGCGCTTCCGCCGTGGCTCCAGTTCGACCTAATCTCATCATGCTCTAGCCGTTATACGCCCGCACGCGCTTGAGCATCTGCTCGACATGCGCGATCGGCGTCTCCGGCAAAATGCCGTGGCCGAGATTGAAGATCAGCCGGCCCGCAGCATAGTTCGAGAGCACGTCGTCGACCGCGCGGTCGAGCGCAACACCACCGGCAATCAAAACCAGCGGGTCGAGATTGCCCTGTACGGCAACGCGGCTTTGCACGCGCTCGCGGACCAGCGAGGGCTCCGCCGTCCAGTCGATGCTGACGGCATCGACGCGGGTTGCTTCCACATATCCAGGCAACTGCGCGCCGGCGCCTCTGGGAAAGCCGATGATCTTGGCGCCCGGCATTTCCTTGCGCACGCCCTCGACGATGCGGCGGGTCGGCTCGATCGACCAGCGTGCGAATTCGCGCGGCGGCAGCACGCCGGCCCAGGTATCGAAAATCTGCAGCGCGTCGGCTCCGGCCTTGAGCTGGCCGAGCAGATACTGGATCGAGTTCTCTACCAGCACATCGATGATTGCTGCGAACGCATCGGCGTGACGATAAGCCATCAACCGTGCCGGCGACTGGTCCGGCGTGCCTTGCCCGGCCACCATGTAGGTTGCAACCGTCCAGGGCGCGCCGCAGAAACCGATCAGCGCCGTCTTCGGATCGAGTTCGCCGCGGACGCGCCGGAGCGCTTCGTATACCGGTTCAAGCTTCTTGAAGTCGGCAAGCCTCGCCAGTGTCTTGGCTTTCTCCGGCGTGTCCAGCGGATCGAGCCGGGGTCCTTCGCCCGCTTCAAATCTGACAGAGCGGCCAAGCGCATGGGGCACAACCAGTATGTCCGAGAAGATGATCGCGGCATCGAAGTCGAAACGTCTTATCGGCTGCAGCGTCACTTCGGCCGCATATTCGGGCGTGAAGCAGAGATCGAGAAAGCCGCCGGCCTTGGCTCGCAGTTCCCGATATTCCGGCAAATAGCGGCCGGCCTGCCGCATCATCCAGACCGGCGGTGTCGGCTGTCTTCGGCCGGCAAGCACTTCAAGGAATGGCTTGGTGGAATGAATCTGGGTCAAATCAGGCGTCCGGTACGGCAAGTCGAGAGGCAAGGGTGATGCCCCTGATACACTGCGCATGCCGCGCGAGCAATTGCAGAGGTCCGCCGAGGTCGCGACCTCGGTGATGCGGTGGCGGTTCGTTCGCAGGACGCCGCAGATCGCTGAGCGTCTTGATATCACTCATCGGAATTCTGTCCCGTTTCGCGCTCCCGCAATCCGTGGCCGAGCGCGACGCGCTCGTCAAAGACAAAGCATTCGCCGCGCCAGCGGCTTTGCGTTTCCGGTATGCTTTCCAGATATTTCAGTATGCCGCCCTTCAAATGATAGACCTCGGCAAAGCCGAGCGAGAGCAAATAGCTGGACGCCTTTTCGCAGCGGATGCCGCCGGTGCAGAACATGGCAATCTTGCGGTGTTTTGCCGGGTCGAGATGTCGGGCCGTAAAATCCTTGAATTGCCCGAAACTCCTGATGCCCGGATCGACCGCGCCTTGGAAGGTGCCCATCGCAACCTCAAAGGCATTCCGGGTGTCGATCAGCAACGTATCGGGAGCTGCGATCAATTCATTCCAGTCGGCGGGGTCGACATAGATGCCGACCTGCCTTGTCGGATCTGTTTCCGTACTGCCGAGCGTGACAATCTCCTTCTTCAGCCGGATTTTCAGGCGCCGGAACGGCATCGCCGAGGCGGCCGAAAATTTCAGTTCGAGATTGTCGAGCCGGCCGCCAAACAGTTCGCCTCGGCCCATTTCATCCACAAGCTCTTCGATGGCCTCGCCGCTGCCTGCAAGCGTGCCGTTGATGCCTTCGCAAGCCAGCAATACGCTGCCCTTCAGCCTCAGGCTCGCACATAGCTCGCGAAGCGGCTCGCGCAGCTCGCGGAAATCCGGCAGGGGTGCGAATTGGTAGAAGGCTGCGACCTTGCAGGGCATGGCTTGCGGTTTATCAGGCGGACCGTGCAGGGGAAAGCCGGCCGCCGGCGGAAACACGAACGACCCATGCGCCTCGCGCCATTGCCGAGCGAGGTGTGAATATGCCAAGTAACCGCCGGCAAACCGCAGCCCACAGCAGGCCGCGGCAACGCGCCCGAAAAGCGACGCAACTCAAAGGCGACAAAGTGAGCACATTGGCATGAGGAATTTCCATCTCGCGGGCCGCTCGACGGTCCATTCCCGGAACGCGATGGTGGCGACTTCGCACCCGCTGGCGGCGCTGACGGCGATCGAGGTGTTGCGATCGGGCGGAACGGCGGCGGATGCAGCGGTTGCGGCTTGCGCGCTGCTGGGGGTGATCGAGCCGCAATCCACCGGCATCGGCGGCGACTGCTTCGCGCTGATCCAGCCGAAAGGCGAGGGCAGGATCGTCGCCTATAACGGCTCAGGCCGCGCGCCCGAGGCGGCGAAGGTGGAATGGTATCTCGAGCGCAACATGCACGCGATCCCGCTGACCTCGGCGCACGCCGTCACCATACCCGGCGCCATCGATGCATGGGCGACCATTCTGCACGATCACGGCAAGCTCGGGCTCGATACCTTGCTGCAGCCCGCGATCAAGGCCGCGGAGGAGGGGTATGTGGTCGCGCCCCGTATCGCGTTCGACTGGAAGAACGGCTTTGAGAAGCTGAAGAAAGGCACCAACGCCGAGCGCTATCTTTTGCCCCACGGCAGGCCGGCGCTCGCGGGCGACGTCATTACGCAACGTGAACTTGGACAGACGCTGAGGGCGATAGCCAGGAGCGGCCCCGATGCGTTCTACAAGGGTGCAATTGCCGAGGACATGGTCGGGACCCTGCGAGAGATCGGCGGCCTGCACACGCTCGACGACTTCGCTGCGCACAAGACCGAAACCACTGTGCCGATCGGCACCACGTACAAGGGTCTTGACGTCTGGCAGTGCCCGCCGAACGGGCCCGGCATCACCATGCTGGTGATGCTCAATATCCTGTCGCATTTCGATCTGACGAAGTTCGCATCCCTAAGCGTCGAGCGGTTTCATCTCGAGGCCGAAGCGGCGCGCGTCGCCTACATGATGCGCGAGCAGAACATCGGCGATCCCGCCCATGTCAAGGTCGACGTGGCCGGGATACTGGCCAAGGAGTTCGCCGACGAATATGTGAGCAGGATCCGCATGGACCGCGTGCTCGATTTGCCGAAGGTTTCGCCGCCGATGAACCCATCCACGGTCTACATCACGGTGGTAGACAAGGATCGCAACATCTGCTCGTTCATCAATTCGATTGCGCATTCGTTCGGTGCGGCGATCGTCTCCAACAAGACCGGCGTACTGTTCCAGAACCGCGGCGCCGGTTTCCGCATCCAGCCCGGACATCCCAACTGCATCGCGCCTGGAAAACGGCCGCTGCACACCATCATTCCGGCGCTCGCGACCAGGGGTGGCCGCGCGGTGATGCCCTATGGCGTCATGGGCGGCCAATACCAGCCGGTGGGGCAGGTGCATGTCCTGACCAACATGCTCGATTATGGCTGCGACGTGCAGGAGGCGATCGATATGCCGCGCGGCCTGCACTATGAGAATGTCTATCAGCTCGAGGACGGCGTGCCCGCGCAGGTCGTCGAAGGGTTGAGGAAGCTCGGTCACCAGACCACGAGCCTCGTCGCCCCGCTGGGCGGCGGTCAGGCGATCTGGATCGATTGGGAAAAGGGCACGCTGACCGGCGGTTCCGATCCCCGCAAGGACGGTTGCGTGCTCGGATATTGAGGCATTGCCGCAGATCGCGGGGGCTGGATGTTCCCGGCTCGTCCCACTGCCTGCCTTAAATTTCTGCAGACGTTGCGGCCGATCGCAGGAACGATTGCCGCGCTGCGGGCTTGTCTGCTCAATCCACCCTTATCGGTCCCTGGGCCGCGCATTAACGAAGAGACACCACGTGCAAATTCGTGCCGGATACGACATCGCCTTCCAATGCTTCCAGGAAACGCCAATGGTCCTGATGCTCAGCATCGAGCCGGCGCGCTCACGCGATCTGTTGAGCGAACACAGGATAAGGTTCTCGCCGAACGTGGCTTCGCATGATTATGCCGACATGTTCGGTAATACCTGCACCCGAATCGTCGCGCCTCCCGGCAGAATCGAAATCCGCAATGACTTTCTGATCGCCGACAGCGGGCTGCCCGACGAGGTGGCGCTCGAGGCGCGGCAGGGCGAAGTCGCGGAGTTGCCGGATGAAGTATTGATCTATCTCCTGGGAAGCCGCTATTGCGACACCGAGAGGCTCTCCGATCTGGCCTGGTCGCTGTTCTCTACGGTGAAACCAGGCTGGCAACGCGTGCAGGCAGTCTGTGACTACGTCCATGATCGGATCAATTTTGGTTATCAACACGCGCGCTGCGACCGCACCGCCTCTGAAGGGCACCAGGAGCGCATCGGTGTTTGTCGCGATTTCGCGCATCTGGCAGTGACGCTGTGCCGGTGCATCAACATCCCCGCACGCTACTGTACGGGTTACCTCGGCGATATCGGCGTTCCGCGCGACCCGGCGCCGATGGATTTCAGCGCGTGGTTTGAGGTCTATCTCGACGGACGCTGGTTTACCTTCGACGCGCGGCACAACCATCCCCGCATCGGACGTATCGTGATGGCGCGCGGTCGCGATGCCGCCGATGTCGCCATTTCGACCAATTTCGGCGCGGTACAACTCGCCGGATTTTCCGTCATCACCGAAGAAGTCATGCCGGCAGCGGCGCGGGTGTCGGAGGTGGCCTAGTTCGCTTTCCCGCGCCGTGCCGAACCGGGGCAGGAATAGAATTCCGGCCATCTCACCTCTCATCGCATCAGCAGTGGACTTTCATTGACGCTCGCCTTGCGCTAGACACGCGTGGTATTCGAGAGAGTAAGGTAATGAGGATGCGACGTCTTCCGCATGTAACGACTTCGGCGCTCACGGCGCTTGTGATGAGCTTCTTCGCCGCAACTTTGGCAAATATGCCGACCACGGCATCGGCGCAGACCGCGGGAAAAACCATGACCACGCCATCAGGGCTGCAGATCATCGACAGCAAGGTCGGCACGGGTGCCACGCCAAAACCGGGCCAGACCTGCGTCATGCATTATACGGGCTGGCTCTACGAGGACGGCAAGAAGGGCAAGAAGTTCGATAGCTCCGTTGACCGCAACGAGCCATTCGAATTCCCGATCGGGCAACGCAAGGTGATTGCCGGCTGGGACGAGGGCGTCGCCTCGATGAAGGTCGGCGGCAAGCGCACGCTGATCATTCCGCCGGCGCTGGGTTACGGCGCACGCGGAGCCGGCGGCGTCATTCCTCCGAACGCGACGCTGATATTCGACGTTGAATTGCTCGATGTGAAGGGCTGATCCAAACAGCGTTCATCTCTGCCATCTTGCAGGACTTCGGCCTATGACCCACTCACATGATCACACCCATTCCGATCACTCTCACGATCATGGCGAAGAGCGCTGGAAGCATGACGGGGTGCGGGTAATTCCGGGCAATCAGCTCGATCCCAACGTTCCCTCGACCCCGGGCATGGACCGCAAGGCGGCGATCAATTTCGCCCGCGCGGGCGCGCAGAAATTGTGGGCGGGCACGGTGACGATCAAGCCCAACGCCAAGACGGGTGCGCACCACCACGGTCACCTCGAAAGCATCATCTATGTCGTCAAGGGAAAAGCGCGGATGCGCTGGGGCGAACGTCTGCAGTTCACTGCCGAGGCCAATCCCGGCGATTTCATTTTCGTGCCGCCCTATGTGCCGCATCAGGAGATCAATGCCAGCGTCGATGAGGTTCTGGAATGCGTGCTGGTGCGCAGCGACGGCGAAGCGGTGGCGATCAATCTCGACATCGAACCGGTCGAAAAGCCGCAGACCGTGCTGTGGGTCGATCCGGTGCACCGCGATCCGGCGGAGAAGAAGTAACTCGATCGCCACCGCTTGTCGCATGCGATCCTGCGGTCCCGCCCTGCACGGGGAGGTGGCTTCCGGCTGTATGCGCGGTCTGCTAGGCTGAGCCCATGCTGGACTCGTGGTGCCGTCCGAATTCCAGGCGACGATACGCTGCAGTGCCGCAAGAAAATCCCTGAAAATCAGGATCGGAGAGGAATCGTGACACAATTCAATCAATCGCTTGGACGCCGCACGCTGATCAAGGGCGCAGGCCTGGGCCTCGTCGCCGGAGGCATCTCGGCTGCGCTTCCCGCCCGCGACGCCGGCGCTGCGCAGGAAGGCGGCGAGATCTGGAGCGGTGAATATTGGGCGAAGAAGGGCGATGTTCCCCTGTGGATGTTTCGAAAGCGCGTCGGCGCACCCAAAGCGGGTGAACCGTCGAAACCGGTGCTGTTCTTCGTTCATGGCTCGTCGGTGACCTCGCGGGTATTCGATCTCAACGTGCCGGGCCACGGCGAATATTCCGTGATGAATGAGTTCGCCCGCTACGGGTTCGATTGCTGGACCATGGATCACGAGAACTACGGCAAGTCGGGCCGAACCTCGGGCAATTCCGACATCAAAAGCGGCGTTGAGGATCTGAAAGCAGCAGCCGAAGTCGTCGCCCGTGAAACCGGTCGGCAGAAATATCATTTCCTCGGCGAATCTTCCGGCGCGTTGCGCGCGGGCGCCTACGCGATGGTAGCGCCCGAGCGCGCCGATCGCCTGGTGCTGGCAGCGTTCACCTACAAGGGCGAGGGCTCGCCGACTTTGGCCAAGCGCGCCGAACAGGTTGACTACTACCGCACCCATAACATGCGCAAGCGTGACCGCGATATGATTCGCTCGATCGCGACCCGCGACAAGCCGGGTACCAGCGACCAGGCCGCTGTCGAGGTGCTGGCGGACGTGGAGATGCAGTTCGGCGACCAGATCCCGACCGGCACCTATCTCGATATGGTCGCAAATCTGCCGGTGGTCGACCCCAAGAAGGTGTTGTCGCCCGTGCTTCTGGTGCGCGGCGAATATGACGGTATCGCAACCGTCGCCGATCTCGAGGAGTTCTATAATCAGCTGCCGAACGGTGACCGGCAGTTCATCATCCTTCCGGGCACCGCGCATTCGGTCGCGCTGGCCACCAACAGGCAATTGTTCTGGCATGTGACCAGATCGTTCCTGACCATGCCGACGCCGATTGCAACGTAAAAGCGGGAGGCCCTGATCCAACAGCCAATGATGGCCGGGCTTGTTCCCGGCCATCCACGTTTTCGCAGCCATTGTTGAGGAACACCCGGCCGGGCGCTCGGCATATCCAGCTATTTGAATAAAATTCAGAACCCGATGTCGGTTTTTGATCGGCAGACGCGTCCTTAGAGCATGATCCGGAAAAGTGGAAACCGGTTTTCCGAAAAGATCATGCTCAAACAAAGGGATGAGATCATGATGCGATTCCACTTACGCATCATGATCCAGGGCGGCGACCTGATTGCGAAGGAGAACCTGTCTCATGTCCAAAATCTCACCCTGCCTGTGGTTTGACGGCGAAGCCGAGGAAGCCGCGAAACTCTACGTCTCGCTGTTGCCGGATTCGCGCATCGATCGCATCCAGAAGAATCTCGTCGATGGGCCTGCCGGAAAGGCCGGCACCGTTCTGGTGGTCCAGTTCACGCTCGCCGGCCAGCAGTACATGGCGTTGAACGGCGGTAGGCGGTTTGAATATACCCACGCGGTTTCCTTCAAGATCGATTGTGTCGACCAGGCCGAGGTCGATCGTCTGTGGGACGCGCTGGCCTGCAACGGCGGGTCGGTTGAGCGATGCGGATGGCTCAGGGATCGTTTTGGCGTGTATTGGCAGATTGTGCCATCTGTGTTGCCGAAACTGCTGGGCGGTTCCGATCGCGCCGGTGCCGAACGGGCCATGAAGGCGATGCTGCAGATGGGCAAGCTCGATATTGCCGAACTGCAGCGAGCCTATGAGGGCAAATCGGCTGCATAAGGTGGCCGCGTGGCGCCGCTCGGCTGCGTTGAAAGGAAACCGCTTGTTAACCGAAGCGGCCGACAAAGGCGTGCTTTGTCGGCGGCACGGTCGGGGTCCTCAAGCTGAGGCCACGACGCGGGTGCGGACAAAAATTCGGCCAGATGCGTTTCTAGAAACGTCGGCTTGCATGGAAACTGAATTTAGAGGCAGTACCCTGGCCCTGTTTCAGACACCGAGAAGACATAACGATTATCAGGGACATCGTCCGACCGCACCGGAGCACATGGGGTCCTCGGTATCGGTACTGATCGGCTCGGCCATCATCGCCGGAGCAATCCTGCTTTCCACGCTGATTACGGCGGTGGGGACGCGGTTCGTGGGCCTGGAAAGCCCAGCTGACGACAATATGTGGCTTATCGACCGCCTCACGGGCAACGTCTACCGCTGCAAGGCGCCCGAACGCGGCAAGGCGGCGTGCGAGAGCGAGATCGCGACGGGAAGCTTCGGCGATCGGGTCAGGCCATAGGCGGCTTGTTCGGTCCGTCTCCGGCCTGACCCCTCCCGGTGATATGTCCACCGACATGCACGAATCCGGCTAAATTATCGCGCGATGTCGCGCACCGATAAGCCGTGTTCCATCACCAAGGCCGCAGCCAGGCATATCTGGCTGCGCGCGCAGCGGCTCGACAGCGAGGCGCCTTTCGGCGAGGGGCCGACGGCAACCGCGGCCGCCGTCGCGCACCTCGGCTATGTGCAGATCGACACCATCAATGTGATCGAGCGCTGTCATCACCACATCCTCTGGAACCGCATTCCGGCCTATTCCCGCGCCGATCTTCGCCAGGCCCAGAGCGTCGACAAGAGCGTGTTCGAATACTGGACCCACGCATTGTCCTATGTCCCCTCCGGCGACCTGCGCTTCTTCATGCCGGCGATGAGGCGCCACCGGCGCGAGGGCCATAAATGGCTCGCATCCGTGAAGCCCGCGGACCTGCGCAGGGTCATGCGGCTGATCCGGCGCGACGGCGCGCTGTCCATCCGCGACATCGACGATGACGTGCTGGTGGACAAGCATCATCCATGGGCGAGCCGGAAGCCGTCGAAAGGGGCGCTGCAACTCGGCTTCTACGGTGGGCTGCTCACCATCTCCGAGCGTAACGGCATGCTCAAGACCTATGAGCTGATGGAGCGGCATTTCGGCTGGAGCAAGCCGCCCAAACCCGCTGCCGCCAGCGAGATCGCCGGCTATCTGCTCGGCCGCGCCCTGCGCGCGCAGGGACTGGTCAGCCTCAATTCGATCTGCCATCTCGACGCGCCGAGCAAGCCGGCCGTCCGGCGGTTGATCGCGGCTAGAGTTCGCCGCAACGAGCTGGTGCCCGTGGCGATCGAAGGCGCGGAAAAGGAGGAACACTGGACGCTGCCGGAGACCCTGGACGGCGTCGGGCAGCCGGCGCCAGCGCTGGTGCACATCCTGTCGCCTTTCGACCCCCTGATCATCCAGCGCAAGCGGACGCTTCTCTTCTTCGACTACGAACATCGCTTCGAGGCCTATGTGCCGAAGGAGAAACGTCGTTTCGGCTATTTTGCGCTGCCGGTGCTGGTAGGGGACGACATCGTTGCTGCGCTCGATCTCAAGACCGATCGCAACAGGGGAAAACTCCTGCTGCAAAAGTGGAATTGGGTCGGCGGGGCGAAAGGCGCGCGCGGGGACCTCAAGCGCCGGATCGAGGAAGAGCTGCACCGGTTCGAGCGTTTCCAGCTCGCCGAATGAGGCGCCAACCGCTTCAATCAACGAGCGCGCCTTGCGAAATGGTCGAGCCCCAGTGCGAGGCCGATTCCGGCAGCATAGGCCATGATATCCCACGGCGAGAAGATACGGCCAAGCAGCAAGGTGCCAGCCAGCGTCAAGCGGAACTCGTCCAGCCAGGGTGTGTGAACCAGCCGGAACAGCTCGACGCAGACGGCAACCAAGATCGAAATCAAGGCGATATTCGGCCGCGAAGAGCCGGGCGCGGCGATCGCGACGAGGAAGAACACCATCGCTCCCCAAAGCATCGAGCCGCCATACTTCACGACGATCGCCGGCAATCCAAGCTCGAACCCGTATCGGCGGAGCGCGAGGCCGCAAACGATGATCGACGCGCACAGGCAAATACGAACGGCTACCGGAAGCCTCACCAGGATATGCTCGGTCAAGCGGGTTATTTTAACTCGTGCCGGCAACGGGAATCGTCAGCTCAAAGGCGGTACCCACTTCCGAGTCAATGAGACGGATGGTCCCGCCATGGGCGTCCAGCATCGCGCGCACAATGGCAAGGCCCATGCCCGTGCCGCCGCTGTCGCGGCGCGTCGTGAAGAAGCTGTCGAATATCTGCGGCCTGTTGTTGGGGGAGACGCCTTCGCCGTTGTCGCGGATTTCCACCACCAGCCGATCCTGTTGCCGCATGACGGACAGATCAAGCGTCGTACTGCCATGGTGCGTCGCATTGTCAGCCAGATTGGAAAAGACAATGATGGCGTTTTCCTCCGAGATGCGCATCGGCGCGTCGGAGTCGCCGCTTGCGGTTATAGCGAGCGACGGGAAGTTTGATCGCAATGCGGCAACCGTATCGGTCAGGTTGGCTGCGTCCGGCACTACGGGATTTTCGGCCCGCGCCAATTCGCGCAAGCGGACCGAAATCTTTGCCAGCCGGCTGGCATCGGCGACAATGTTGTCGAGGAATTTTCGCCGATCCTCATCATCCATTGCAGGCGCGTCGACATCGTCTCGCAAGAGTTCCGCAGCTCCGTGTATCGACGTCAGTGGCGACTTCAATTCATGCGATACATGCGTGGCGAAGGTCGAAATGAAATTTGAGCGCGTATCCAGCCGCCCGGCCATTTCCAGAAAGCTTTGCGAGAGCCGCGCGAACTCACTCGTGCCATGGCGCTTTAGCGGTTGCAGCGCGGTGCGGTCCCCCCTGCCGATGCGGCTGGTACGTTCGATCAATTCGCGCACAGGTTCGGTAATCGTCCGGTGAAACAGGAATCCGATCAGAAGCGTCGGGATGATCGTGAAGAGAATGGCAAGCACGACCGTTCCCCGTTGCTCGTAGAGGTACTTGAATACTTTACTGGGCGTTCGCGAGGCATAAACCACACCCGCGACCTGATCGCGGACAATCACGGGCATCGCCGTAAAGACGCGAATGTCCGTTCCCCGGCTCGTTGAAGACAGCGAGGGTCGATCATGCCTGGAGATGCGCACCCGCAACACCGCACTGAAGCGTCCCTTAAGCGCATCGGTAACTTCCTCCAGATGCGCCAGGGACATTCCAACTTCCTCACGGCCGGCGATGACGATGCCGTTTGGGTCGAGCAGCCGAAAGCCCGCAAGCGTCACGTTCTGGGTCGCTGCGAGATCGGGGTTCATGCGCGTGCCCAAGGCGATGAAGGCGGGATCAGCGGGCGCAGAGGGCGTACGCGCCTCCGCCCTCGGCGGCAGCACGCTTTCGTTGGCCAGTTCGAGCTTCGGCCAGATCGGTTGATATCGATCGTCCGGCAGTTTCGGATTGACCCGCGCAAGCCTTGCGCCCAGCGCGACATCGCGCGGAACTCCGCTGTCGACTTCGCGGCGAAACACCGCGGCAAGCGCCGCACTTTGCGCGATCAGTTCAAACTCCGTCTGTTGGATCAGCTGATTCTGGTAGATCTTGAGAAAATAGAGGCTGAATAGCGGTAGAAGGAGCACGCTCACCAGAACCAGAAGCACCACAAGGCTGAGGCTCGGCCGCCATTTCGAGGGTGTACCGGACGCTGTTCGTGGGGCGTCGGTCAACGCAAGGCCTCGCAACGTCCCAATTTGAAGCCGACGCCGTGGACGGTCTCGATGACGGAATCGGACCCGGCCGCGGCCATCTTCGCGCGGATGTTCCTGACGTGACTGTCGATGGTGCGGTCCGCGACGTGAATATTTCCCGCATAGGCGGCACTAAGGATCAGCTCGCGCGTGAACACGAGGCCCGGTCGCGCCAGAAGTGTGCGCAGGATCGAGAATTCAAGTGCCGTCAGCGAAACCGGCTTGTCACCAAAGCTCGCCGTGCGGGCATCCGGGTCGATCTTGAGTCCGCCGCGTTCGAACGTTCTTGATTCTGGCGGGGCAGGTGTGTTTCGGGTGCGCCTGAGGATCGCGTTCACTCTGGCGACAAGCTCGCGCGGGCTGAAGGGCTTTGTCACGTAATCATCGCCGCCGATCTCCAGCCCCAGGATTCGATCGATCTCTTCGTCGCGGGCCGACAGGAACAGGATCGGCGTTTCCGCGGTCTTCCGGATTTGCCGGCAGACTTCCAGTCCGTCCATCTCCGGCATGCCGATGTCGAGAACGACGAGATCGTGGACGTTGCGGTCGAATTGGCGCAGTGCGTCCTTGCCGTCTTGTGCGATCGAAATGTTCATGCCGGTTTTTTCGAACGCGAAGCGCACGACGTCACGGATATGAGGGTCGTCATCAACGATGAGAATGGAATGGGCCATGTTCGTCAGCCTTGGCCACCGTCCAAGGAAAGCGGCGCGGTTGCCGGATTGTTAGCGAAATATCTCTTCAAGCACCACGCCCGAAAACTCCAGGTCCGCCAGTTTTTTGAATGGGTGAAGGCCTCGCGCACGTCGGCTTGCCGCTTGTTCATCCCAACCCAATACGTTGGAAACCTTTCCCTGTGTAGTTCCAGAGCCGGCAGGGTATGCGGACCTAATGACCAGAGATAATACACATCGAGGCTAGCCCCTGTCCCGGCGACTTCCCGGCAGTGCTCCACATTGTAAGAAGCGATGAGGCTCGGTGCATTGATGAAGCAGCATCCATAAAGGGCCAGCGCCAGCGTCGCGGCGTTTGCCGAGATCAGCCAGGAATTGGACTTCTTCAGCACAATCTGGAGGAGGATCAACAGCAATCCCGCAGCCACCAGCCCCGTCCAGATGAAGGCGGCGAGCCTCAAGTAGGTGAGCGAGTAGGCGGCGATGTAGAGATCGAGCCGGAAGATCGACGAGATGACGAGAAGGATGTTCTGTCCGATCCAGAGCAGCACCAGCGGGCGGATCAGCCGCGAATGTTCCGCCGGTCCACCCGGACGCATCGCGATCAGGACAAAGCCAGCGGCGAGCAGTGCCGTCGCCACCAGTGGATAGGCGCCGCGATGGGCATATTCGGCGTGGCTCATTCCGTCGGGCAGACTCGCGCCGCCCCAGAGATAGGTCAGATCGAGCCCGGTCTGAAGCGCGAACAGCGCGTTGAAAAGAATTAGCGAACGCGTCATCGCCTGCGTGCCGAGAAGATAATCGAATTCGGGAGCCTCGGCGGCGACGGCCCGATGAGGTTCGCCCGCCAAAACCGCCCTCGATTTGATGCGGCGAAGGATCAGGGGCCAAATCAAGCAGGCGATGAAAATCCAAAATGCCAGCCGCCAGGAATTGAGAAGCGCAAAAAGCTTGCGAGGATCGATCTGCATCAAGCGATATTCGATCAACGGATTGGCGGAGGTGAACAGCGCCAGAAAGATCGCAAAGACGCTTAACGGGACGATCCAAGCCATAAACCAGCCCAGCCATCCCGGTATCCAGACTGCCATACGCCGAAGCGCGCGGATCGTATCGCCCGCCAGTTGAAATGGGCCGCGAAAGGGGACGGTAATAGCTTCGGACAATGCCCTTTGCCACGACGTTGCTCCGGGCGTCGTCATGACAATTATGAACATTGCCGTTGCCAGCGTGCCAACGCAGAACGATAGAAAATTGACCTCCTCGACCAGGGGCAAAGGACCAGCCAGGAACACGGCAGTCATGATGATCTGAGTCTTGCGCGCCGGGCACACGCGATTGCCGACGACGGCGACGACGCCAAGTACGCCCAAAAACAGCGCGAGCGAGATGCCGACTTCCCAACCATAGAACAACCAGTCCGCCAACGCGACACAGCCAGCAGCGACGACAAGCGGTGTGACAAGCGGGCGCGCGCGTGCAATTTCAAAATCGGACGTGGTCGCAATTGACATGATTTCATTTCCCGGGACGTGCGAGGGTGAGGTGCCTGACCTTGGGCTTTGGCTTCGGCGGTTGTCTTTTGGGGATGGCGATGACGGTTTGTCGGGCGCACTGCTTTTCCAGCCACCAGCCATCCCGGAGCAGCCGCCGGGGCAGTCGCGATCGCTGAAATTGGACGACGATTATCCTTGCCATGCCCCGACGATGCCTGGCCGTTTGGCAGGCCGTTTGTCGAGGATGTTCAGCATTTGCTGATTTTTATGCAGATTTTGCGCAGGCCGCCATTCGAGGCCTGCGTTTTCATCTCGCCGGGGAGAGGGGCCAATGGTCTCATCAAACATTTTAACCTATCTTCAGGTTGGGCGGCTTTCGAACTCCATGGATGTTGTGTGTCCGACCGCAAAACTCCGGCGCACATAGCAGGCGGAGCTGCCTTGCTGAGCGGCGAGTCTTCACCGTGCGCTGCGCCGGCGCGGGCAGCACTGATTTGGACCGTGCTGGCATGGGCCGCGCTGCTGGCGGCGATCGCCGTGTCCTTCAGGCCGGCGGTTCCGGTCGTGTGGGGCGACACGCCACCCTTCGTGGAATTTGCACTTCTTACGCTTGAGGCGGGAAAGCCGACGGTAGCGGGTGGGCGCGACCCGGGCTACCCGGCGTTCCTTGCGGCAGCGTTCGCGTTCGGAGGCGACCTTGCAGCGGTGGTACGCGTGCAGCAGGTGGCGTGGGTCTTGCTGATGCTGGCGCTCGCGGCAACCGCCCAAGCGGTGACGCGAAGCGCCGTTGCGCTCGTGCCGATCATCCTCGTTGCCATGTATCCGGGCCTGCTGCTGTTTCGGAACGTGCTGACCGCGGAGCTCCTTTTTGCGGTCTTCCTCAACCTCGCTGTGGCTGGATTGCTCGCCGCCACCTGCGTCGGCAAGACGGCGCGGTGCTGGGCAGTGGCAGTCTCCGTGCTGTGCGCGGCGCTCGCTGCCTGCTTCAGATCGCAAGCGTTGCTGGTCCCGATCGCAGTCGTTCTGACAGGCCTCGGCGTCGCCCGGCCAGACACGGCCGCCCGCCGCGCCGTGATCGCAGTGTCGGTCGCGGCGGCACTGGCGCTAATTGCCGCCGGTTCCCGGTTCGGTGCTTCCAACTCGGACCAAGCGTCCGTGGTGTTTGTCCCCAAGACGCTGTTTTGCAATCACCTGAACATCGTGCTCGCAAGCGATGCGGCGCGACGCGAGATAGCCTCAGCGGCCGGCGACCGCGCCGATGCCGCGATGACGCGGCTTGCGGCCGATTTCGCCGCGGAGCCGGATCGCTGGCCCGTGCTCGGGTTCTTCGGTGACGCCTGTCTGTTCGACACCGCCCTTGATCATGACGTTGCCGGCGATACCGCGATTGCTGCCGGCGCGGCCGCGGCCTATCGGCGCATTTTCCTTGCCGCCATACGCGACCGGCCGCTTTCCTACGCAACGAAGTTCGTTCGTCAGATGGCCTATGGCGCCTTGATCGCCTGGCCGCCTTACGGGCTGAACCCGACCATACCGGTGTCGAGCGACGACGTGCCGCACGTCGACGAGATCATGACGCGCCACGGCCGCGTGGCCAAGTCCATCGATCTGAAAGGTGGACCGGTTCGGATCGGCCTGTTGTCCGATTTCCCAGCCTTTTCCGCCTATCTGTTCAGGGCACTGAGCATCGCCTTCGTTGTCTCCCTGATATTTTGGACGGTAGCCGCTGTGCGGCGCCGGCGGCACGGCTTCGTGACGCGCGCGGGCATCGTGATCGCGATATGGGCGGCATCGATTGCGACCGCCGCCGGAGTCCACACCCTCAACGTCTGGCGATATCTGATTCCCTCCGTGCCCATGGTGGGCCTCATGCTCTCGCTTTTTGCCGCCGAAATGGCCGAAACCATCGCCGGCGCGAGAAGAGGTTAGTTGCCTGGCGAATGCCAGCGCGAAAGAGCGAGGTGGACCAGCCAGGTCATTGCCAAAGGTAAAAAGGCAGTCGTCGATCACTGATTCCTGATTACTGATAAATATTGACTTTTATCAGTTCATAATCAACACTCCCAAGAGATTTCGGCCGAAGGAGTGTCCCAATGTTCGTCCGTTCGATTTTTACGAGCTATTCCAGGCTTTTGGCGGGGGTTTCGCTGGCGCTGATCGCAATCGCTCTGGCCGGCTGTGATGACTCGGTCGCCGAAAGAGCGGCTCCGTCCCGGCCGGTTCTGGTCGCCAGTGTGCATTATGAGCAGGAATCCCCGGAGCGCAGTTTCGTCGGCACCGTCAAGCCCCGGATCGAGACCGACATGGGTTTCCGCGTGCCGGGGAAAGTCGCCCGGCGCCTGGTCGAGGTCGGCCAGACCGTCGACGTTGGCCAGCCGCTCGCGACGCTCGACGAGGTCGATCTGAAGCTTCAGGCCGAGCAGGCGGAAGCCGAGTTCCGCGCAGCGACGGGCGTGCTGGCGCAGGCAGGGGCGGCCGAGCAGCGCGCCAAGGACCTTCGCGCCAAGGGCTGGGCCACCGACGCCCAGCTCGATTCAGCCAAGGCCGCTGCGGACGAGGCCCGCGCGCGGCTCAATCGCGCCGAGCGCTCGGTTGAGCTCACCAGGAACTCGCTGTCCTATGCGACGCTCATGGCCGACAGCCGCGGCGTGGTCACCGCGACCCTGGTCGACCCCGGGCAGGTGGTCGCCTCCGGCCAGACCGCCATTCGCGTTGCCCGCTTTGCGGAGAAGGAAGCGGTCGTCGCAATCCCAGAGACGCTGGTCGGCCGCGCCAAGGACGGCACGGCAACCGTCACCCTCTGGTCCGAACCCGACAGGAAATACGCCGCGAAGCTGCGCGAGATCGCGCCGTCGGCGGATCCTGCGACGCGCACCTATCTTGCCAAATTTTCGCTACCGGACGCCGGCGAGGAGGTCTCGCTCGGCATGACCGCGACGCTGACGCTTGCCGATCCGCAAAGCGAGCGCGTGGCAAGGCTGCCGTTGTCTTCGCTGTACAGCCAGGGCGGCGATCCCTCGCTGTACGTCGTCGATCACAAGGGGGATGTGACGCTGAAGCCGGTCACCGTGAAATCCTACGAGAGCAACAACGTCGTCATTTCAGGCGGCGTCGATGAGGGCGCCAGCATCGTCGTGCTTGGCGTGCAGAAGCTCGATCCGAGCCAGAAGGTCCGGGTGGTGTCGTCATTGTCGTTCTAGCGGAGTGAGCTCACGTTGTTGCTTCCCGTCATTGCGAGCGCAGCGAAGCAATCCAGAAAGTCCATCGCTGAGACAACCTGGATTGCTTCGTCGCTCACGCTCCTCGCAATGACGATTCTGGAATTTGGGAATGTGAAATGAAGCTGGAGAGGTAAGATGAAGCGCTTCAATCTTTCGGCCTGGGCGGTCAGCCATCCCTCGCTTGTGCTGTTCTTGATTATCGCGCTGGGCGCTGCAGGATTCTTCTCCTACCAGCGGCTGGGCCGCGCCGAGGACCCGTTCTTCACCGTCAAGGTGGTGAACGTGTCGGCGATATGGCCGGGGGCCACCGCTGCCGAAATGCAGACGCAGGTCGCCGACCCCATCGAGAAGAAGCTGCAGGAGTTGCCCTATTTCGAGAAGGTGCAGACCTATTCGAAGCCGTCGTTCACGGCGATGCAGGTCACCTTCCGCGACTCGACCCCGCCGAGGGACGTGCCGTACCTGTTTTATCTCTTGCGCAAGAAGCTGGTCGACGTGCAGGGCCAGCTGCCTTCCGGTCTGCTTGGCCCGGTCGTCAACGACGAATTTTCAGACGTTGATTCGATTCTCTACATGATGACCAGCGACGGCGCCGACTATGCGCAGCTGAAGAAGGCCGCTGAAGGCATGCGCCAGCGGCTCTTGAAGGTGCCGGGGGTTACCAAAGTCGATCTATACGGCACCCAGGACGAGAAGATCTATGTCGAGTTCTCGCATGCCAAGCTCGCCACGCTCGGCATCGCGCCGCAGGCGCTGTTCGATTCGCTTGCCAAGCAGAACAACGTCGTGCCGGCGGGCACGGTCGAAACCTCCTCGCAGCGCGTGCCGCTGCGCGTCACCGGGGCGCTCGACGGCGTCAAGGCCGTGGCGGAGACGCCGGTTGAAAGCAACGGCCGCGTGTTTCGTCTGGGAGATATCGCAACCGTCACGCATGGCTTCGCCGATCCGCCGAGCTTCGTGGTGCGCCAGGAAGGCAAGCCCGCCATCGGCATCGGCGTGGTCACGGAAAAGGGCGCCAATATCCTCAAGCTCGGCCAGGATGTCGGCACTGCGACCGCGGACTTCATGAAGGCGGTGCCGCAGGGCATCAATGTCGACCGCATCGCCGACCAGCCGGAGGTGGTCGAACATGCGGTCAGCGAGTTCGTGCATTCCTTCATCGAGGCGCTCGCGATCGTGCTCTTCGTCAGCTTCGTGGCGCTCGGCTGGCGCACCGGAATCGTGGTGGCGATGTCGGTGCCGCTGGTGCTCGCGATCGTCTTCATGGTGATGAATGCGATGTCGCTCGATCTGCATCGTATCACGCTCGGCGCCCTGATCATCGCGCTGGGGCTACTTGTCGACGACGCCATCATCGCGGTCGAAATGATGGTGGTGAAGATGGAGCAGGGCTGGGATCGTCTCCGCGCGGCATCCTTTGCCTGGGAATTCGACGGCTTTCCCGATGCTGACGGGAACGCTGGTGACGGCGGCCGGATTCCTCCCGATCGGCTTTGCCAATTCCGCGGTCGGCGAATATGCCGGCGGCATTTTCTGGATCGTGGCGATTGCGCTCGTCGCCTCCTGGTTCGTGGCCGTGATCTTCACGCCCTATATCGGCGTCAAGCTGTTGCCGAATATCAGTGTCAGCCACGGCCACGATCCGCATGCGATTTATGAGACCCGCTTCTACCGCCTGCTGCGCAGCATGATCCAGTGGTGCGTCAGCCACCGCCTCACCGTGGTGCTTTCGACCGCGGGCGTCTTCGTGGCCTCCATACTGGCGTTCGGCCACGTCCAGCAGCAGTTCTTCCCGCTTTCGGAGCGGCCCGAGCTGTTCCTGCAGTTGCGGCTGCCCGAAGGCACGGCCTTCAACGTCACCGAAAAATCGGTGAAGAAGGCGGAATCGCTGCTCAAGGGCGATCAGGACATCGCAACCTACACATCCTATGTCGGCCAGGGCTCGCCGCGCTTCTGGCTCGGCCTCAACCCGCAATTGCCGAACGAGGCTTTCGCCGAAATCGTCATCGTCGCCAAAAACGTGGAAGCCCGTGAGCGCATCAAGGCGCGCATCGAGAAGGCGGTCGACGACGGCGTCATGAGCGAAGCGCGGGTGCGGGTGGATCGATTCAATTTCGGTCCGCCGGTCGGCTTCCCGGTCCAGTTCCGCGTGATCGGCCCCGATCCCCAGATGGTTCGCGAGATCGCCTACAAGGTTCGCGACGTGGTCAAGGAGAACAAGAACATCAAGGACCCGCAACTCGACTGGAACGAACAGTCGCCTTATCTGAAGCTCGTCGTCGATCAGGATCGCGCCCGCGCGCTCGGTCTCACGCCGCAGGACGTGTCGCAGGCGCTCAGCATGCTGATCTCCGGCGCGCCGGTCACGACGGTTCGTGACGGTATCGAGAAAGTGGAAGTGGTGGCACGCGCGGTGCCGTCCGAGCGGCTCGACCTCGCGCATGTCGGCGATCTCACCGTGACCTCGCGCAACGGGGTGGCGGTGCCGCTGCAGCAGATCGCCAGGATCGAGTATGCGCACGAGGAGCCGATCCTGTGGCGGCGCAACCGCGACATGGCCATCACCGTGCGCGGCGATGTCGTCGACGGCGTGCAGGCCCCTGATGTGACCAACCAGATCTGGCCCAGGCTGAAGGACATCCGCGATCATCTCGAACCGGCCTACCGGATCGAGCCGGGCGGCGCTTTCGAGGAGTCCGCCAAGGGCAACGCCTCGATCTTCGTGCTGTTTCCGGTGATGGTCATCGTGATGCTGACGCTTTTGATGATCCAGCTCCAGAGCTTCTCTCGCCTTGCGCTGGTGTTTCTCACCGCGCCGCTCGGCATTGTCGGCGCTTCGCTTGGGCTCAACGTCGCCAACCAGCCGTTCGGCTTCGTGGCGCTGCTCGGCCTGATCGCGCTTGCCGGCATGATCATGCGCAACGCGGTGATCCTGGTCGACCAGATCGAGACCGATGTCGCTCATGGTTTGACCCGAAGGGAGGCCATCGTCGAGGCCACGGTGCGGCGCGCCCGTCCGGTGGTGCTCACAGCGCTTGCCGCCATCCTGGCCATGATCCCGCTGTCGCGTTCCGCGTTCTGGGGGCCGATGGCGATCACCATCATGGGCGGCCTGTTTGTTGCAACCTTCCTCACCCTGCTGTATCTGCCGGGCCTCTATGCGCTTTGGTTCCGCAACAGCCTTGAAGAGAGCGGTGGAAGCGAGCATCTTGATCTTGCGCCGCAACATCGGGGCGTCGCCCCAGAGGATATCGCCCAAGGCGCTTTTCCGCTTGCTGCGGCGGCGGAATGATTTAACATTGAGAGCACCGGTTTGAGCACAGGCATGACCCTGATTTCCGAACATATCGAGCCAGACACAAGGGAACGCATCCTCGTGGTCGCGGAGCGGTTGTTTCGCGAAATCGGCTACCAGAAGACCACCGTTGCCGATATCGCCAAGGCGCTGCGCATGAGTCCGGCCAACGTGTACCGCTTCTTCGATTCGAAGAAGGCGATCCACGAAGGCGTCGCGCGCAGCCTGATGAGCGAGGTCGAGGTCGAGGCGCAGCGGATCGCGGCAGCCCAGGGTGCCGCTGCGCCGCGGCTGCGCGAGCTGCTGACGACCGTCCACCGCATGAACTCGGAGCGCTATGTCGGCGATTCCAAGCTGCACGAGATGGTCGAAATCGCGATGGAGGAAAGCTGGGAGGTTTGCGTGGCTCACATCCATCGGGTCACCGAGAGCATTGGAGCCGTGATCGCGCAAGGGATGGCGTCGGGAGAATTCGAGAAAGCGGATGTACCGCTTGCCGCGCTATGCACCTGCACTGCGATGGTCAGGTTCTTTCACCCGCAGATGATCGCGCAATCCGCCAACAAGCCGGGGCCGTCGATCGACCAGATGATCGACTTCGTGCTGGCCAGCCTTGAGCCCCGCGGCGGCGGGAAATAATCGCTAACGGCAGCAGCGGGAAAGATCGTGGACGCATCCAGCCCAAAAGACCTGCATTACTACGAGCCGCGCAACGGTCATGGACTGAAGCATGATCCGTTCAACGCCATCGTCGCCCCGCGCCCCATTGGCTGGATCTCGTCCCGCGACGGCAGGGGCAATGTCAATCTCGCACCCTACAGCTTCTTCAACGGCTTCTGTTACACCCCGCCGATCATCGGGTTTTCCTCGACCTCGTGGAAAGACAGCGTCGCCAATATCCAGGAGACCGGCGAGTTCGTCTGGAATCTTGCCACCATGGATCTCGCCAGGAAGATGAACGCAACGGCTGCGCATGTTCCCCACGAGGTCAGCGAATTCACCATCGCCGGGCTGACGCCTGCGCCCTGCAGGCTCGTCAAGGCGCCTCGGGTCGCGGAGAGTCCTGTCTCGTTCGAGTGCAAGCTGGCGCAGATCATTCAACTGCAGGGCGCCGACGGCAGGAAGGCGAACGCCTGGCTAACCCTCGGTGAAGTCGTCGCCGTCCATATCGACAAGGCCATGATCAGGGACGGTATCTATCAGACCGCTCTGGCGCGCCCCATCGTGCGCGCGGGCCGCAAAGGCGACTATTTCGAGATCCGGCCGGACGCCATGTTCGAGATGCAGCGTCCGGACTAAGTCACTATTCGTGTTCTCGGAACTGTCGGGCGCGCCGGCCGTTGTCGGCGCGGCGCGTTCCGCGTCAATTTCATCTTATTTTGAATGCGAAGTATCAACCAAGTTCCGGCGCATTCCGCTAAGGTAAGTCGTTTATTGGCATAAGTGTATCTCGCCCCATCGCGCCGCTAACGCCGACCATGAGGACATCGCCATGAGTTCTTTCCGCCGTGATTACATCACCAAGCCGATCTTCTCCTGGGCGCACGGCGTATTGCCGTCGATGTCGGATACCGAGCGCGAAGCGCTGGAGGCCGGCGACGTCTGGTGGGATGCCGACCTCTTCACCGGCAATCCCGACTGGTCGAAGCTGCTCGGCCAGAAGCCGGCGGCACTGACAGCGGAGGAGAGCAGTTTCCTCGGCGGTCCGGTTGACGAGCTCTGCGCCATGCTCGACGACTGGAAAATCAATTGGGAGTGGCGCGACCTGCCGCCCGAGGCCTGGGACTTCATCAAGCGCAACAAATTCTTCGGCATGATCATTCCAAAGGAATTCGGCGGGCTTGGCTTTTCGCCCTATGCGCATTCGGAAGTCGTTCGCAAACTGTCGTCGCGTTCGCTGGCCGCTGCCGTCACGGTGATGGTGCCGAATTCGCTGGGGCCGGGCGAGCTTTTGATGCGCTTTGGCACGAAGGAACAGCAACAGCGCTGGCTGCCGCGCCTGGCCGATGGCCGCGACATTCCCTGCTTCGGACTGACCAGCCCTGAGGCCGGCTCGGATGCCGCCTCGATGGTGGATTCCGGCATAATCTGCCGGGGTGACTTCGAGGGGCGCGAAGTGCTCGGGCTTCGCCTCAACTGGCACAAGCGCTACATCACGCTTGGTCCGGTCGCAACGCTGCTGGGACTCGCCTTCAAGGCCTACGATCCGGATCATCTGGTTGGATCGCAGGAAGAACTCGGTATCACCGTTGCGCTGATCCCGACCCATCTTCCCGGTGTCGAGATCGGGCATCGTCACCTGCCGGCGATGCAGGTGTTCCAGAACGGCCCGAACTGGGGCAAGGATGTCTTTATCCCGATGGACTACATCATTGGCGGACAAGAGCGCCTCGGCCAGGGCTGGAAAATGCTGATGACGGCACTCGCCGCCGGTCGCGGCATCTCGTTGCCGTCGCTGTCGGCGGCAGGCGCAGCCTTCGCGGCGCGAACCACCGGCGCCTATGCGCGGATTCGCGAGCAGTTCGGCATCGCAATCGGCAAGTTCGAAGGCATCGAGGAGCCGCTCGCCCGCATCACGGCTACCGCCTATCTGCTCGATGCGGCGCGGCGGTTGACCTGCGCGGCGCTGAACCAGGGACATCATCCCGCGGTGATCTCGGGCATCATGAAGTTGCAGGCGACCGAGCGGATGCGGATCGCAATCGACGACGCGATGGATATTCATGGCGGCAAGGCGGTGATCGACGGCCCGCAGAACTACATGGGCAGTCTTTATCGCTCGGTTCCGGTCGGCATTACGGTGGAGGGCGCAAACATCCTGACCCGTAACCTGATCGTGTTCGGGCAGGGCGCGATCCGCGCGCACCCCTACCTGCTGCAGGAAATGAACGCCCTCGGCGACCAGGACCGTGCCAAAGGGCTCACCGATTTCGACGCCGTGTTCTGGAAGCATGTCAGCCACAGCATAACCACGCTGTTTCGTGCCTGGGGACGAAGCTGGAGCGGCGGGATGTTTGCACCGGCACCCGATGCCGGCGCGGCGACCGGGTTTTATCGTCAGCTCTCGCGCTATTCCGCGGCCTTTGCGCTTTGCGCCGACATGGCGTTGTTGACGCTTGGCGGCGCGCTCAAGCGCAAGGAGATGCTTTCGGCGCGGTTCGGCGACATTCTCTCCGAATTGTATCTGCTCTCGGCAGCGCTCAAGCGCTGGCAGGACGAAGGATGCCAGGCGGCCGATTTTGCCGCGCTGGAATGGTGCATGGCGAGCGGCTTCCGCACCATCGAAAATCGCTTCGCCGAAATCCTCGGCAATCTGCCGAACCGCTTCATTGCCGGCATCCTGAAATTCGTCGTCCAGCCGTTCGGCGCGCGCGTTCTCGGCCCGTCCGATCGCACGGTGCATGAATGCGCGCAGCTTGTGCTGGAGCCGTCGGCAGCGCGCGACCGGCTGACGCCGGATCTGTCGCATGTCGACGACGACCGCGGCGTGGCCAGGCTGGAGAAGGCATTCCTTCTCGTCACCGCTGCCGAGGAGATCGCCAGGCGGATGCACGCCGCCCGCATTCATGACTGGCAGGAAGCCGTGAAGCGAGGTGTCATCACGCAGGCGGAGGGCGAGCAGATCGCGACCGCGCAAGAAGCAGTCGCCAAGGTGATCGAAGTCGACGATTTCCCGCCCGAGGCGCTGTCGCCGATCTACCGGAAGGCGGCGGACGTGCACCAGTTCTTTCAGGAACTGGGTGAGCAGAGGGCGGCAAGCTGATGGCTCGACCGGTCTTTATTGTCGACGGCAGCCGGACGCCGTTCCTGAAAGCGCGCAGCGGGCCCGGCCCGTTCACGCCGGTCGATCTCGCGGTTCAGTGCGGCCGCCCGCTATTGGCGCGGCAGCCGTTCGCGCGCTCGGCCTTCGATCAGGTCATTCTGGGTTGCGTCAACGTCATTGCCGACGAGATGAACCCGGCGCGCGTCGCCGCGTTGCGGCTCGGCATGGGCGAATCGATGGTCGCCTTTACCGTTCAGATCAATTGCGGCTCCGGCATGCAGTCGATCGACACGGCCTATCGTTACATCCAGCAAGGCATCTCGGACCTGATCTTGGCCGGCGGCACGGAAGCGCTCAGCTACGCGCCGCTGGTGTGGCCGCAGCAGGGCGTGCGCTGGTTCGCGGGCCTTGCGGGCGCGAAGGGAATTCTCGCAAAGCTCGCGGCGATCGCCAGGGCGCGGCCGGCCTATTTCAAGCCGATTATCGGACTCGAGCGCGGCCTGACCGATCCGATCACCGAATTGAACATGGGCCAGACCGCCGAAGTGGTCGGCCACCTCTTCGGTATCACCCGTGAACAGTCCGATGACTATGCCGTTGAGAGCCACCACCGGCTTGCCAACGCGCAGGCGCAAGGTTTTCTCAAGGGCGAGGTCGAGACCGCCTTTGGGCGCGACGGCGAATTCTACGATCACGACGACGGCGTCAGGCCGGATTCCACGCCGGAGAAGCTGGCCACCCTCAAACCGGTATTCGAACGGCCGTGGGGCCAGGTCACTGCCGGCAATTCTTCCCAGATCACGGACGGCGCCTCCTGGGTGATCCTTGCTTCGGAAGATGCGGTCAAGAAGCATGGGCTGACGCCGAAGGCTGCGATCGTCGACAGCCAGTGGTCGGCGCTGGACCCGTCAATCATGGGGCTGGGGCCGGTGCTCTCGGCGACCGCGCTTTTGAAACGCAACAAATTGTCGCTCGCGGATATCGAGACCTGGGAGCTGAACGAAGCATTCGCCACCCAGGTACTGGCTTGCCTTGCGGCCTGGAACGACGAGAAATTCTGCACCGAGATTCTGGGCCTCGACGGCGCGGCTGGCGAGATCGACCGCGGCCGGCTGAACGTCGACGGCGGCGCGATCAGCCTCGGCCATCCCGTCGGCACCAGCGGCAATCGCATCGTCCTGCATCTCGTCAACGCGATGAAACGGCTTGGTACCAAACGCGGTATCGCCACCGAGTGCATCGGTGGCGGCCAGGGCGGTGCCATGTTGATCGAAACGGCATAGGGTACGCCATGGACAGCAAAATCATGGACGTGCTCGCCGACCGCGTGCTCGAACTTGGCCCAAAAGCCGAGGCCAATGGTCCCTATCGCAATTTCAAGCTGACGCGGGATGCCGACGGCATCGCCTGGCTGCTGTTTGATCGCGCCGATAGCAGCGCCAACACGCTGTCGGCCGAAGTTCTCACCGAGCTTGATACGGTCCTCTCGGCGCTGGAAAGCGAGCGGCCGGCGGGGCTTGTCGTTCGCTCGGCCAAGGACTTCCGGCTTCATCGTTGGCGCCGACGTGAACGAATTCCGTGGTGCGGCCGATCCCGCCCCCGTCGAAGCGGCCATCGGCCGGGCACATGCGGTGATCGATCGCCTCGAGGCGCTGAGGGTTCCGAGCGTTGCCGTGATTCACGGCTTCTGCCTCGGCGGCGGCCTGGAAGTCGCGCTTGCCTGCCAGTCGCGCATTGCGATCGACGGCGCACGCTTTGGCTTTCCGGAAGTGATGCTCGGCCTGCATCCGGGTCTTGGCGGTACCGTGCGTTTCACGCGCCTGATCAATCCGATGCAGGCGATGACGCTGATGCTGACGGGCAGGACCATCGATGCGCGGAAGGCGAAGTCGCTCGCCCTGGTCGATGCGGTGACGCAGGAGCGGCATGTCCGCAATGCGGTGAAGGATGCAGTATTCGGCCGCCTGAAGCGCGCCCGTCCCGGCGCCCTGAACGCGATTTTGAATTCAGGTCCGGCGAGACGCTTTCTCGGCTCGCGGATGCGCAACGAGGCCGAGAAGGCAGCACCTCACGAGCATTATCCGGCGCCTTCAGCCCTGATCGATCTCTGGGAAAGGCATGGCGGCGACAGGGCGGCAATGCTTGCGGCCGAAAAAATCTCGTTCGCCAATCTGATGGTGACGCCGACTGCGCAAAACCTGATCCGGGTGTTCTTCCTGCGCGACCAGATGAAGAAGCTCGCAGGTTCAGGCAACAAGGTCCACCATGTGCATGTCATCGGCGCCGGTGCGATGGGCGGGGACATCGCCGCCTGGTGCGCCAATCAGGGAATGCGGGTGACGCTTGCCGACATGAAGGCGGAGCCGATTGGCGGAGCGATCAAGCGCGCGGCCGATCTGTTCGGAAAGATCATGCGCGATCGCACCGATGTTCGCGACGCCCTGGACAGGTTGATGCCCGATCTCGGCGGCGAGGGCGTGCCGACGGCCGACCTCATCATCGAGGCGGTGCCGGAAAACCTGGAATTGAAGCAGAAAGTCTATGCCGGGCTCGAACCGCGGATGAAACCGGGGGCAATCCTTGCCACCAACACGTCGAGCATTCCGTTGCAGGATTTGCGCGCGACCCTGAAATCCCCGGAACGGCTTGTCGGCCTGCACTTCTTCAATCCGGTATCGCGTCTGCAGCTTGTCGAGGTTGTCAGCCATGACGGCAGCGATCCGCAACTGTTGAAGGAGGCACTTGCCTTTGTCGGCGCCATCGATCGCCTGCCGCTTGCCGTGAAAAGTTCGCCTGGCTTCGTCGTCAATCGGGCGCTGACGCCCTACATGCTCGAGGCGATGGTGATGCTGGACGAAAAGGTCGACAAGCTCACCATCGACGCTGCCGCGAAGAAATTCGGCATGCCGATGGGGCCGATCGAGCTTGCCGATCAGGTGGGTCTCGATATCTGCCTCGCCGTCGGCGACATGTTGCGCTCGAAATTCGGCGAACTGCTGCCGCCGACGCCGGCCTGGCTGCGCGAAAAAGTCGCCAAGGGCGAACTTGGGCGCAAGACGGGCAGGGGATTCTATGTCTGGAAGGATGGCAAGGCGGAAAAAACGCCGGCTTCCGCAACCGCCTCTCAGCCGACCGATGAAATGATCGACCGCCTTGTCCTGCCGATGTCGAATGTCTGCGTTGCCTGCCTGCACGAAGGCATCGTAGACAACCCCGATGCGGTCGACGGCGCGATGATTTTCGGCACTGGTTACGCGCCCTTCCGTGGCGGTCCGTTGAACTATGCGCGAGACCGTGGCGTCGACAATGTCGTCTCCACGCTGCGGGCACTGGCTGCAAAATTCGGCGGCAGGTTCGCGCCGGACACGGGCTGGGACAGCTTCAAGTAAATTGGAACCCGATTTGGCGCAGCCATGACCGACCCACAAGCCATTCACGCACCGCCTGTCGCGGAAACCTCGCCGTGCGGCGATCTCTGCACCCGTACGCTGGCGATGCCGGCCGACACCAACCAGAACGGCGACATCTTCGGCGGCTGGCTGCTCAGCCAGATGGACATCGGTGGCGGTGTCTTCGCCTCCAAGATCGCAAAGTCCCGAACCGTTACGGTTGCAATCGAGGCAATGAATTTCCGCAAACCGGTTTACGTCGGCGATCTGGTTTCCGTGCATGCCAATCTGGTGAAGGTGGGCAAGACCTCGGTCACGGTCCATCTCGAAGCCTGGGTTCTGCGCCGCAAGGAGGTGCAGGCGATCCTGGTGACCGATGGCAATTTCACCTATGTCGCGATCGACGATCAGGGTCGTCCGCAAGCCATCCAGCACGATCAGCCGCCGGTCTCGGCGTGATCACCCCTTCCGCGTCGGTATCGGCGTGACGCGTCGCGCGTGACGCTTTCGGCATAACCTGTCGGTATCGCGTTCCGTATCCCCTTCCGTATCGCTTTCCGTATCTCTTGGCATGGCAACGTGGCACAATGGGCCGCGCGGTGCCCTGTGAAGTCACTTCAAGACCGGGAGGCATTGTCATGAGAACGCTATTGAAGGCGGGATTGATTCTGATCGCATACGCGATAGCCTCGATCGGAATGGCCGCCGCGCAAGCTCCTAACCCGTGCTCCATCGAAAGCTCGACCTTCGCTGCGCAAACGCTGCGTTGCGAAGGAGGGGTGACGATCGTTGTCGAAAATGGCGCGCGATACTCGCTGCTGGGTCGCGCCCGCAGGGGCCGCGTGGATGGGGTCGAGCTGAACAGCAAGGCGGTTTTGATCGACGTGCCCGCGCGATCGGGCGGAATCAGATTTCAGGTCATTACGCCACAGGCAATCGCCGCGGTGCGCGGCACGAGGTGGGCAGTCGACGCCGCCGAGAGCAAGACCTCCGTCTTCGTCGCTGCCGGGCGGGTTGCTGTAGGGCGACGAACGGGCGGTCACAGTGTGACATTGGGGGCCGGCGAAGGGGTCGACGTTGAAGAGGGCGCTCCCCTGATCGTGAAGCGTTGGTCGGAAGCCCGTGTGTCGGCGTTGATGGCACGCCTGGGGCAGTAGCCTCAAGGATGGGCCGCCATCTGAACACCGTGGTCGCCGTCGCTTTGGCAGCGATCTGGGGGTTCGCAATCTATTTCGAACATGGTCGCGGGCGCCTGGGATTTCTCGATCGCCTCGAATCCATCACCATCGATATTCGAACGCTGGTCCGCGGCGTCCGGGTGCCCCCGGACCTCGTCACGATCGTCGAAATCGACGACGCCATCGTGAAGCAAAGGGGCGTCTATCCGCTGGCCCGCACCGACCTTGCCAGGATGGTGGAGACGATCGCGCGACTGCAGCCGAAAGTCATCGCCATCGACCTCCTGCTTGTCGACAACAGTACCCAGGATGCAGACGAATTGCTGGCGAGTTCGCTCGCTGCCCACCCCTGCGTCATTGCTGCCGCGGCGATTTTCCCCGATTCCAGCCAGTCTGTTCCGGCTGAGAATGAAGAAGGTCCGCTCGCCAGGCTTCCCCTGGCCGAGGCATTCCTGCTGCCGATCAGGAAATTCGCCGACCATGCGCAAATTGGCATTGTCAATGTAGCGACCGATCGGACCGGTACGCCTCGATCGATCCCGATGCTGTTTCGCAGCGCGGATATGATCGAGTTGTCGTTTGCTCTTCGCGTCGCCTCTCAGGCCGTCGGAACGGAGCCCACGATCGAGCCAAATCGCCTGCTGCTTGATCGGCGATCGATTCCCACCGATCTCGATCATGCCCTGCCGATCACCTTCTACGGCCCACGTCGGACGATCAGGACGATCGGCGCGGCTTCGGTGCTTGCCGGCGACGTCGCGCCAGATGTCATCCGAAATCGCATCGTTGTCATCGGATCGACGGTTGCCGGCGGCGCGGATTTTTTCTCCACCCCCTTCGAGCCGCTGCTGCCGGGGGTGGAAGTCATTTCGACCGCCATTACCCACCTGATGGCTGGAGACGGCCCGCTGCGCGATCAGTCCGTACGCACGGCAGATGGCGTGGTTGCGGTGCTGTTGCCCGCCGTTCTCTTGAGCTTTCTGGCGTGGCGTCGAAGTGCTGCGGGTATCATTGCGGCGACCGCCGCAATCCTGATCTGGGTGGCGGCGATCTTCCTGGCGTTCTCGTCGGGCATATTGATGAGTGTAGCCGTGCCGGCCGCAGCCGCCGCGGTGCCTGTCGTGCTGTTCGGATCATTACAACTATGGTCGGGCCGGAGACAGGCACAATATTTCGCTACGCGAAGCGAATTGCTCGAACAGTTTCAGGCGCCGGCGATACAGCGGTGGTTGACGAGAGATCCAAACTTTCTCGCCAAACCGGTTCGCCAGAACGCAGCGATCGTCTTCATCGATCTCTCCGGATTCACGTCCCTGAGCGAGCAGCTCGGGCCCGACCGGATCAGGGAAGTATTGAAGGACTTTCACGCCCTGGTCGACCGGGAAGCTGTCACCTGCGGCGGAATGATAACGAGTTTTTTGGGCGATGGGGCCATGATTTTGTTTGGCCTGCCGAGCGCATCGCCACAGGACGCATCGAGAGCGGCAGATTGCGCGCTCCGTCTTTGCAGGAGCGCACGGCGATGGCTGACTTCGCTGGCGCCGTCAGCGGATTCGGGACTCGGATTCAAGGTCGGTGTCCATTTCGGGATTATCGTCGCCTCCCGGCTCGGCGGCGGAAGCTATCAGCACATCACGGCGACTGGCGATACCGTCAACGTAGCCAGCCGCCTGATGGAAGTGGCGGCAAGCCACGGCGCGGAACTTGCGCTGAGCGACGAATTGCTGCGCGCAGCCGGGCCGGATTGTGTTCTTCTCAAATCGGGCGTTCTGACCGGACCAGATGAGACCCAGATCCGCGGCCGTTCGGGCACGCTCATGGTCTGGCTGTGGCGCGATGCCGATGGCAACTGAGCACGTCCTGATCCAGCACGTCTTGATCCAGCACGTTCTGATCAGCGCGTCCTAATATCCCCCGCCCGCCGCTCTTCGGTCGGGATCGTCGGAATAGTTGCGCGGTGCCTCATTGGAGATTCTTGGCGCCGCGCTGGAACTCGCAGGCCTTATTTTCTGGTGCTTCTTCTTGGCGTGCGTGCCCTCCGTCGCGGCCCTCGCGGGTGCGACCAGGGGAACCGCGACGGCAGCGGTGGCGTAAACGGCGAGCGTCAAAAGCCGGATCGCAAATTTTCTCATTCGCTTCTCCCAAGTCCAGTGACAATCAAGTCCAGTGACAATCAAGTCCAGTGACAATCAGGATGTGCTGTGCAATCCAATGGTGCAACCTGGTTTAAATCACACCACGCCTGGCCAAACATTCCCGGAACAATCGCATTTATTGCGATTTATTTGCCGGAAACGTAACCGTTATCCGGACTCGCGACCCGCGCCGATCGCGCAACGTGTCAGAACGGCGCTTGCCGTTGATCCCGCCACTTCCACCGCGGGAAAACGGTTTCCACAGCTTCGCTTTCCCATTACCAAAACGAAACTAAGATCGCGGTATACGAAACCGGCGAACGGTGGGGAGCATCTTTGGATCGGATCTTCGACCTCTTGATCATTGGCGGCGGCGTCAATGGCTGCGGCATCGCGCGCGATGCGGCGGGGCGGGGAATTTCAGTTTTCCTTTGCGAAATGAATGATTTGGGTAGCGGTACATCGTCCTTGTCGACGAAGCTTGTGCACGGCGGCTTGCGCTATCTCGAATATTATGAGTTCCGCCTGGTACGCGAGGCGCTGATCGAACGCGAGATCCTCTGGAGAATCGCGCCGCACATCATCCGTCCGCTCCGCTTCGTCCTGCCGCATCATGACGGACTTCGGCCGGCCTGGTTGTTGCGGCTCGGTCTTTTCCTTTACGACCATATCGGCGGCCGGCACCTGTTGCCACCGACACGCTCGGTCGATCTTCGCCGCGACGAAGTCGGACGGCCGCTCGTTCCGAACCGTTACAGGAAGGGCTTTGAATATTCAGATTGCTTCGTCGATGATGCGCGTCTCGTTGTGCTCACCGCGCGCGACGCCGCCAACCGCGGGGCGGAAATTCACACGCGAACCCGCGCGGTTCAAATCCGCCCGCTGGACGGAATCTGGGAAGTCACGCTCGAGCACGCCTCGAGCGGTGCGCATTCCACGGTCCGTGCCCGCGTGCTGATCAATGCCGGCGGGCCGTGGGTCGAACAGGTGCTGGCATTGGGCTCGACCGTCAATGCCCGCGCCAAGGTGCGGCTGGTGCAGGGCTCGCACATCGTGGTGCGCAAATTGTACCAGCACGATCGTGCCTACATGTTCCAGAACAGTGACGGCCGGATCGTCTTTGTCATCCCCTACCAGGACGACTTCACGCTGATCGGCACCACCGATCGCGACTATCACGGCGATCCCTCCAGGGTTAAGGCGACGACCGAGGAGATCGAATACCTTTGCAACTCGGTCAGCGAATATTTTGCAAATCCGGTCAGGCCCCAGGATGTGGTGTGGAGCTATGCCGGGGTCCGCCCGCTCTACGATGATGGTGCAAGCGAAGCCAGGGCTGCGACCCGCGAGTATGTGTTCGAACTGGACACGCCTGGCGGCGCGCCGCTGCTGTCGATTTATGGGGGCAAGATCACCACCCATCGTCGCCTCGCCGAAGAGGCACTGGAAAAGCTCGCGCCCTATCTGCAAGGCACAGAGGCGCGCGAGGGATGGACCGGCAACGCGCCGCTGCCCGGCGGCGACATGGAGGTCTCGGCAGTCACCGCGCTATCGTCGGAACTCGCCCGCAATTATCCTTTTGTGACGCCTGAGCAGGCCAATCGGCTCGCGCATGCCTACGGCACCTGCGCCCGCAAAATTCTCGGCGAAGCCAGGGCGATCGGAGATCTCGGTCAGCCGTTCGGTGCCGGGCTGACGGAGGCCGAAGTGAGGTACATGATATCGGAGGAATGGGCCTGCACCGCCGAGGATATCGTGTGGCGGCGATCCAAACTGGGGCTGCGCTTGTCGCAGGCCGAGATCGCCGCCATCGATGACTGGATATCGGCACATCACTCCGCCGCGTCGGCCGCTTCCAGCGTCGGGTAATCCGTATAGCCCTTGGCGCCGCCGCCATAGAAGGTGGCCTTGTCCGGTGCATTGAGCGGCGCGCCGCGCTTGAATCGTTCGACCAGATCGGGGTTGGCGATGAACAATTTGCCGAACGCGATCAGGTCGGCCTGGTTCGCCACCAATACCTTGTTGGCAAGCTCGAGGTCATAGCCGTTGTTGGCGATGTAGGCGCCGTTGAAGCGTCTGCGCAGGGAGGCATAGTCGAACGGCGCGATATCGCGCGGCCCACCGGTCGCACCTTCAATGACGTGGATATAGACAAGTCTCAAGGCGTTGAGGCGATCCACGATGTAGTCGAACAATGGTTGCGGACTGGAGTCGGAAATGTCGTTTGCGGGCGTCACCGGCGAAATCCGGATTCCGGTGCGTTCCGCGCCCGCTTCGGCAGTTACGGCCTTGGCAACTTCCAGCATCAACCTGGCGCGATTTTCGATCGATCCGCCATAGGCGTCGGTGCGCTTGTTGGTGCCGTCTTTGGCAAATTGATCGAGCAGATAACCGTTGGCGCCATGCAGTTCGACGCCGTCGAAGCCTGCGGCCATTGCGTTCGCGGCGCCGCGCCTGAAACTTTCGACGATGCCAGGGATTTCCGAAAGTTCGAGCGCGCGCGGTTGCGATATTTCCGTGAAGGTGCCGCCGACGAATGTCTTGCCCCTGGCACGGATCGCTGAAGGCGCGACCGGTGCGGCACCGTTTGGCTGCAGCAAGGTGTGGGAAATACGGCCGACATGCCAAAGCTGGAGGAAGATGCGGCCGCCGCGCGCGTGAACACGGTCGGTAACTTTGCGCCACCCGGCGACCTGCTCGCTCGAGTAGATGCCGGGCGTGTCCTGATATCCCTGGCCCTGCTGCGAAACCTGGCTCGCTTCGGTGATCAAGAGGCCGGCCGAGGCGCGTTGCCCGTAATATTCCACCGCAAGCGGACTGGGGACAAGACCCTCGACCGCGCGGTTACGGGTCAGCGGCGCCATGACAAAACGATTGGGAAGCGTGATCGGGCCGAGTTTCAGTGGCTCGAAGAGTTTGGACGGCGTGCTCATTTTGGATGCTCTTGCTGAATGGAATTGCGAGGGAACGCGCAGGCGGAATTACCAGACAGCGGTGAGGTGTGTATCGAGGGCGCCTGCGGCAATGGCTGCGAGCTATCATGATATTGCAAGCTTGCTCCGCACTTTATCATTTGCTCCGAAGCCGTTGGTAAATGACAAGAAGTTCTGCGCGGTATCTTGTATTCGCCAAACCGGGTCAAATGGAGCAAGACAATCTCTTTTCTTCGGCCCTCGTGGTTGAATTCAGATTTTGGGGCAGTTGCCGGGCGCAGCGTTCGCGCGTCGAGACGCATCGCCCCCTCGTCCAACCAGTTGAAAATCCAGTTTGACACTACCGCCGTGCAAATTCCAGCGGCCTGGATCATTCTTCGATCTCACCTGTTCCTAATTGGAACATCTCGGTGCGGGCTGCGAACGCCGGCAAGCGCGCGACATACGCGACTATATTGTTACTTGCCGCTTTGCGATGAATTGCTGAGGAGACATGTCGGTGCCAGCCGTCCTCACTTTGCGGGTAGCGTGTGTCTTGTCCGTGATGCTCCCGCCGGTGGGAATGGTGGCATTCGCGCAGGAGGCAGCGCCCGCTCAGACCGATCCCGCACCGGGCGCCGCCACGCCCGCCGATCCACTGTCTGATGACAGCGCCAACGTGCGATCATCCCACGAGACGGTCCGGGATAACGGTGCCCACGAGGCGCTGTGCCTGTTGGTCGAAGCGGCGGCCAGGGCGAACGACCTGCCGCTGGAGTTTTTCGCGCGCGTGATCTGGCAGGAGAGCCGTTTCCAGCCGCAGGCGGTCGGGCCGGTAACACGCAGCGGCAGGCGGGCACAAGGAATTGCACAATTCATGCCGGGAACGGCGAGCGAGCGCGGCCTGCTCGATCCGTTCGATCCTGTGCAGGCTTTGCCGAAGGCAGCGGAGTTTCTGAGCGAGTTGCGCGACCAGTTCGGCAATCTGGGCCTGGCCGCGGCCGCCTACAATGCCGGTCCGCGGCGCGTGCAGGATTGGCTCGCCGGATCGGGCGGGATGCCGACGCAGACACGCAATTACGTCCTTTCGATTACCGGAACCAGTGTCGAGGACTGGGCCAGCGCCGACAAGAATGGCAGGATTTCCAACGGCGGACCAAATTCCAGTTGCCACGAGTTGATTGCATTGCTCGAACGCGAACCCAGTCGCTTTTTCAGTCAACTCGAACAGCGCGTGAGGCACGCGATCGCCAAGCCTTGGGGCGTTCAGGTTGCTGCCGGCTTTAATCGAGATCAAGCGCTCGAGATGTATTCGCGCGCAATGAAGAGCTGGATCGCCGCAATCGGCCTTCAGGATGATCCAGATCTCGTCCCGCTGCTGTTTCGCGCCCGAGGAACCAGCACGTTCTACCACGTCCGGATCGGTACCAATACTCATCGCGCGGCCAACAATCTTTGCGGACGTATCCGCCAAGCCGGCGGCGCCTGTCTCGTGAAGCGGAGAAGCGCGTGAAGCGGCACGCGTTCGTCGAACTACGCCGTAACCGTGGTTATCGCCTTGTCGGCTCCTCGGGGAATGCCGAGTGCGTTTGGCGCTATTGGCATTGGCGCCTGCGTCCGCTGAAGGTCATGTAGGTCCCCGATACAGGGTCGAAGGAGCGGAAGTGCGTGCAGCCCGGAGGGCCGCTTGCGGATTTTCGCGGCTCGAGTTCAGCTCGTGTTGGAACTGGAACGGTCCCAACCCGATCTACCGGTTCAATCACCGGGTTGCCTGTTCCCGGCAGCACCCCGTTCGATTGGCTTGCACTGGAATCGGTATTTTCTGCTGCCGGCTTCTCGGCGGAGGAATTGCTTTTCTCCTCTGTGCGAGCAGGCTTCTCTTCCGGGGTCGAAGGTTGGGCATCGATAGCAGCGGGCCTGTCTTCGCCGGGGGATTGTTTGGTCGGGGGCACTGCAGCTTCAGCCCGCGCCTTCTCGAGATCATCCACGCGCGCGGCAAGCGCGCCGACTTGTTCCGCCAGCAGCTTTCGCTCCCTTTGCTGCTCGGATAGTGCGGCCGCCATCGCCTGTATTGCATCATCCTGTGACGCTGGCGCCGACGCGGGCTTTGACGGCACGGCAGCTACAACAGACGCATCCTCACGATGCCCCACCCATATCAGTGTCGCGGCAATAGCGGCCAAGGCGATGAGCAGCAGCCATGGAAGCAACCGGCGCGATCTCGTCGTCTGTGCGTGATTTGCTGCACCTGCCTGTTCGCTATCCGTCGTAGCTGGCTGATCGCGATCTGCGGCAAGGGCTACATGGTGCACCCGGTCGTGGTGGCCGGGCTCGATATGGGCGGTGGTTGTTGCGCCGTTTGGTCCTTCCGCGCCGTTTGTGGCGATCGTCTTCTCGACTTCCAGGGCAAGGGCATTCAAATGCCCGGCTACCCGTATAAACACCTCCTGTTTTCCATCTGTGGCAAGATTGCTCAATAAATGACACTCCGCGGCGTCTGCGCGGATCTTTTGCAGGAGCTTTTGCAAGTCTGACATTGAAGCCTCTGTGTCGCGGCGCGCTCGAGCGACCAGCCAACCTCAGGATTTGGGTTCATTTGTGTTACCGTTCGGGCGATGAGCGTTTCACGGATCGCAAGGCTCATCCCGTCGGCAGCTCTTGAGGTGAGGTTATGGATATTGAAGCGCGATGTCATCGTCCCCACTGTCGGCTCAGTTGAAAACGACCCGACCCAGACAAGCGCCCGGACATCCGCGCCTTCCGGTCCATTTGCCAGTCCCTTCACTTGGGCTGCGCTTCTATCGAGCAGGGGTGGAACCATGCGGCGCATCTCAGGCGCGAGAACTTGGTGCCACACATTCCAGCAATAAAGTCAGGATCGACTTCTTGCTGTCATATTTGGTCGCGATCCTGCATCGCGCCGGAGAACGAGCGGCCTTTCGCGTAATCGGCGTTGTTGGACCTTGTAAACGGGCCGAACAGTCGCAGAAAGCCTAACAGTCGCAGAAAACGGGGTCATGCCACTCAGGTCGATCGATGCCAGTACGGTGAGTTCCGTGATTTCCAAGCCGTTTAGTCAGATCATAGAAATACCCGATGCGTCGCTGAACGAAAAGCTTGTTCCGGCCAACGATAATCATGAACCCACCGCACTGAGCAGGGAAAATTTTGAAGCGGGAAGTGTTTTAGCGCCGCGCGGCTACATCAAACCAGGCAAACGGCCTCTGGTCATAACCGCCGCGTTTCTTCTCCTTCTTGCTGCGCTGGTATTCGAGGCGTGGACGCATTGACGCGAAGCTCCGCACGATCACCCGAGGCGGTCGTGGTCGCGCCGATGAGATGATTGAGCGATGCAATCGGCCGGCCCCATAGCCGAAGCGGTCGTCCCCGACCTCGCTCGATCGCCTCGCCAGTTTGCCTGACGAGGCGCCAATTATCAGATCCGTGCAGCAATCAAGGGAAGTTGCCCCGATGCTTTTTGGTCAACTGGCACTTGCTCTTGCCGCGGCTTTTGCCGGGGCTGCCTTCTATGTCAATTTCGTCGAGCACCCGGCACGCCTGACGCTCGACGACGGCAATCTGCTCAAACAATGGAAGCCCAGTTACGATGCCGGTTACACGATGCAGGCAAGCCTGGCTGCCGTATCGGCGGTGCTCGGGCTACTTGCAGCATGGAGCAGCGCAGACTGGCGCTGGATCGTGGGCGCGGTGCTCATCTTTGCGAACTGGCCCTACACTCTGATCGTCATGATGCCGACGAACAACAGATTGAAAGCCATCCCTGCGACCGAGGCGGGGCCAACATCACGTGCCTTGCTCGTGTCGTGGGGACGGCTGCACGCGGCCCGGACGTTGCTTGGCCTTGCTGCAACTGTCGCATATCTCTGGGCGGCGTCGCGCTGAAAATCGAACCGAGACGCATGTTGCCTTCTGGCCCGCAGCCTTGCCGTTGGAAGTTGAGGGGACCTGCCGAAAACCGCGCAACGAGGCAATGGAGCTGCGGCGTTGGAAAGACGACAGCAATCCTTACTATTTGCCGCGCCCATTGGTGAGAGATAAGCTGCCGGCTTTCTGAGGGTCGCCCTCCGTCAGGCGGGGACGTGCCGAAATCCCCGTTGATTTGTTGCGCCAGGCGGGATTGCTGCCGTCGGCAGGCTTCATCTGTCGGGAGATTGCCGTCTCTTTTGGCTCTCCACTCAAGCTCATCTTCCTACCTTTGCGGGCCGCTCTCCAGGCGGCATGCAATCTCTTTTGAGCAACCGGGAAGCCAACAAACGGAGCATGCCATGTCAATCGCGCTTAATTCCTCTTCGGAAATCCCCTGGTGGAAGGAGCCTAGCAAGGAGCAATGGAAGGCGTGGATCGCGGCTTGGCTGGGCTGGACGCTCGACGCGTTCGATTTCACGATCTTTCTGCTGATCATGGTGCCGATCGCCAAGGAATTCGACGTTCCCTTGACCGCGGTAACTGTCGTGTTCACCATCACGTTGTGGCTGCGCCTGGTGGGCGCGACGGCCGCCGGTTGGATGGCCGACAGGATCGGTCGAAAGACCCCGCTGATGATTTCCATTCTTTGGTACTCGCTCTGCAACTTCATCGCCGGCTTTTCTCCAAGCTTTGCGTTTTTGTTCTTTTTCCGTGCGCTGCTTGGCATTGGGATGGGCGCTGAATGGCCGGCGGGTGCGGCACTTGCCATGGAATCCTGGCCGGCGCGCTCTCGCGGCTTCATGAGCGGCGTGCTGCAGGGCTCGTGGGGGCTTGGGTTCGCTTTATCGGCGCTCGCTTACGGCTTCCTGTTCGACCTGATCGGATGGCGAGGCCTGCTGTGGATCGGGATATTGCCGGCGCTCGTCGTGGTCTGGATCCGCTTCTACGTGAACGAGCCGGAGGTTTGGGTCGAGAACAGGCGCCGACAACGGGAAATCAAGGCCGAAGTGAAGGCGCCTTTGCTCTCCATTTTCAGGCGCGGCTTATTGTTCAATACGCTGACCGCGTGCTTCTGGATCGCCAGCACGTTCTGCGTCTACTATTCGATCATGGCCTTGTTCTCGGCATATCTGCAGAAGGAACTTAATTGGACGCCACTGATGGTTGCAATGCCGCTATTCTGGGCCAACATCGTCGGTTTTGCCGGCAATGGCCTGTGGGGCGTCGTTTCGGACATATGGGGACGCAGGCCGGGCATGATCATTCCGGCGACGATCGCGATCTTCTTGACGCCATTCTATCTATGGACCACCGATCCGATCTATATCGTCAGCGCGTTCATCGCACAGGGCATCTTCGGCGGTTCGATCTACGGTCAAATGCCGAGTTACCTGTCCGAGCGATTCCCGACCGAGGTTCGGGCGACGGCGTCCGGATTCATCTATCATCAGGGAGCGATTTGGGGCGGCCTGGTAGCGCCGGTACTGACCTATCTGGCCGTGCAGATGAACTTCGGCTTCGCCGTGCCGATGATGATCAGCACGATACTCTTCCTGGTCCTGGTCGTGGTCTCCGTGCTGCTCGGGCCGGAAACCAGGGGCAAGACGCTGACGCCCGATCTCGAAATCGTCAAGGCGGTGGCGCAGCCGGCCACCTGATCGTCCCTGACTAATCTTGCTGCGTCATAACCGACTTATCCCCCTCGTCCCGAGGAGCTTGCGCGAGCAAGCGTCTCGAAGGACGAGGCCCGAAAATGGGCAACGCGGCCTTCATGGTTAGAGACGGCGCGAGGGCGCCTCCTCACCATGAGGGTCTTGTGACGCAGCAAGACTAATTCACGCCGAGAAAATCGCGCTTGCCGATTTCGACGCCATTATGCCTGAGCAGGCCGTGGGCGATCGCGGCGTGAAAATAGAAATTCGGAAATGCAAACCGGTTGAGGAATTCCTGGCCCTTGAGCGTGATGGTTCGATCGGGGCCGGCGGGAAACGTAACGTCGCGGCGGTCTGCGCCCTCGAATTGAGCGGGCGTGAACGTCTTCAGGTAGTCACTCGTCTTTGCCAGGCGCTGCCGTAGTTCTGCAAATGTCTTTTCGGTGTCCGCTGTCGAGGGCACATCGACATGCGCGAGCCGCGCACAGCCTTTGGCGGCAAAATCGCAGGCAAGTTGAATCTGGCGCGACAACGGCAGCATGTCCGGGTAAAGCCGCGCGCCGAGAAGCACGTCGGGCTGGATGTTCTTGGCTGCGCAATGCGCCTCTGCCTTGGAGAGAAGGCCCGACAGACTGCCGAGGATCTGGAGGAACGCGGGAACGGAAGCGTCATGGAAGGACATTGAATGCTCTTTCGGTTGCTACGGTGAATCCGGAAATGAAGATGCGATCTGTCTGGTGTCGTCACTGCGCGCCGGTGGACTGGCGTGCGGTCGAAGCTCCCGGCGCTGGCGGTGCCGCGCGCGGGCCTCGCATCCGCGCCAACAATTCGGCGGTAGGCCATGAATCCGCCGGCAAACCGAATTTGATCTGCATCGCCTTTACCGCGCTGCGGCTCTGCTGACCCATCACGCCGTCCACTTTCCCGACATTGTATCCCGTGCGCATCAGCAGTTGCTGCAATTCGCGCAGTTCGCTGAAGGGCAGTTGCGCGACCGGCCCCGACGGGCGCTGCATCGGTGGCGCGCCCGCGATGCGCGTGGCGAGATAGCCGGCCGTCGTGGAATAGATCAGCGAGTTGTTCCACTCGGTGTAGGCGGCGAAATTGGCGTAGGCGAGAAATGCCGGCCCCGTGCGGCCCATCGGCAGCAGCAGCGATGCCGGCATATCGTCGTTCGGCAGTGGTCTGCCGTCCGGGTAGGTCACGCCGAGCTGCGACCACTTCGAGCGCGGCAACTGGATCGTGAGGTCGGCCTGGTCCCACGGAAAATTCGACGCTGTTGCCACCCGCACTTCCTGCAGCCACGGTTCGCCGCGCCGCCATTTCAAGCCGTTGGCGATGTAGTTTGCGGTCGAGCCGATCACGTCTTCGGCGCTGCGCAGAAGGTTGCGGTGGCCGCCATAATCCACTGCATAGGTGAAATAGTGCGTGGGCAGGAATTGTGTCTGGCCGAGTTCACCGGCCCACGAGCCGATCATTTCGTCCGGCGAAAGATCGCCGCGGTCGATGATCTTCAGCGCAGCAATTGTTTCGCCGACGAAACGCTCGGAGCGACGGCAGTCATAGGCCAACGAGACCAGCGAGCGCAGCGTCGGCAGTTGACCCATGTTGGCGCCGAAATCGCTTTCAAGTCCCCAGAAAGCCGCAATCACCGCCGGCGGCACGCCGTATTCCTTCTCGGCGCGCGCGAACGCCGCCGCATAGGTCCTGATACGCGCCTGGCCCTGCTGCATCCGGTAGGTCGCGGCCATGCGGCCGGCGAATTGCGTGAACGCCTGTCCGAATACGCGCTGGCCGCGGTCACGATTGACGATGCCCTGGTCGTAGACGAGATAAGGCGCGGCCTCGGCGATGGCGCGTGACGATACCCCGGCCGCGGTGGCCTGTTGCTTCAAATCGGCGAGGAAACGCTCGAAGCTTGCGCCATTGTGGCAGGCGGCGGCGCGCGGGGAGGGTGAGGCCGGCCTGGCGGGAGCCGCCGTCGGCTCCCCGATAGGCGGCAGCAATTGAGCCGGCGCCGGCCCGGTCAGGCCGAGCATCGCCGTCCAGATGGCGGGAAGCAAAAATCGTGTTGACGTCCGCATGCATTTGACCGCTTGGCATGGATTGATCCGATGGGATCGTCTGGTAGCACCAATCGCCTCCCCTCGTCATGTGCGGCCAGCCGAAATAGCCCGCCCGTCGGCGAGTTTTGCCCAAGGACTCGGCACGACGGCATGCCAAACGCCCTCGATTCGCCCACGACTCGCACCCGCAAACTCAATATAGTTGGCTGATGAAGTTGTTCGGGACGTTGAGGCGCGGCTTGGACTTCTTCTAATCTTACTGCGTCATAACCGACTTATCCCCTCATCCTGTGAGGAGCTTGCGCGAGCAAGCGTCTCGAAGGACGAGGCCCGGAAACAGGCAACGTGGCCTTCATGGTTCGAGACGGCGCAAGGGCGCCTTCTCACCATGAGGGTCTTGTGACGCAGCAAGACTAAGGGCTTGGACTTCTAAGGGCTTGGACTTCTAAGGGCTTGGACTTTTATGGATCATTTGCGTGGCAAGGCCATCATTGCATCGGGCTTTCACAGCAAGCGGCGCGGGGAGATCGATTTCTTTCAGAATGCCCTGATCTCGATGGATAGCGACGGCGCAATCCTGTCCATCCTTCGACCGCACGATGAGGATTACACAGAACAGAAGGACAGGCAGGCGGCGGCTGGCACCCTGGTGACCCTGCCGGAAGGCTGTTACCTGCTGCCCGGTTTTGTCGATCTGCATATTCACGCGCCGCAATACCCCCAGCTCGGCAGCGCGCTCGATGTTCCGCTCGAAGTCTGGCTGCAGAAGTACACGTTTCCGCTCGAAGCCCGCTACGTCGATACGGTCTTTGCAAGGAAAAGCTATCGCCAGCTGGTCGACGACCTGATCGCGAATGGCACCACCACCGCACTCTATTTTGCAACCGTTCACCAGGAAGCGACGCGCATTCTCGCCGATATCTGCCTCGAGGCCGGCCAGCGTGCCCTGATCGGCAAGGTGGTGATGGACAATGCCGAGCAGTGCCCCGACAATTACCGCGACGCCTCGCCCGATGAGGCCCTTCGCGGCACGGAGGATCTGATCGGCTACATCAGAAACCATCCGGAAAACGCCGCCGGGCTGGTGAAGCCCGTCGTGACGCCGCGGTTCATTCCATCCTGCACCGATGCAACGCTTGCAGCGCTCGGCGCGCTGGCCAGGCAATGCAACTGCCATATCCAGACCCACTGCTCCGAAAGCGATTGGGAACATGGTTACGTGCGCGACCGTCACGGCATCACCGACACCGAGAGCCTGGATCGCTTCGGACTGCTTGGCCGCCACACCATTCTGGCGCATTCCAACCTGATCACGTCCGCCAACATGGACACCATCCGCGAGCGGCGTTCGGGTATCGCGCATTGCCCGCTTTCCAACGCCTATTTTTCCAGCGCAGTGTTTCCGTTGAAAGCCGCGCTCGAGAAAGGACTGCATGTCGGGCTCGGAACCGATATCTCGGGTGGTCCGAGCGCATCGCTGTTCGACAACATGCGCAGTGCACTCTTTGTGGCGCGCCTGCTCGAAAGCGGCGTCGATCCACAGCTCGGGCCTGCCGAGCGCAGCCGCCAAAGAGGCGTTTGGATCGACTTTCGCGATGCCTTCTATCTGGCAACCACCGGCGGCGGAGTTGCGCTCGATCTGCCGGTCGGACAATTCTCACCGGGCTACCAATTCGACGCGCTTGCGATCGATACGGCCGCGCCGCGCGGTACGATCCGTCTCTGGAACGACCTCGATGAGGGTGAGAACATATTGCAGAAAATCATTTATACTGCGTCGAAGTCGAATATCGCGAGGGTCTGGATTGGCGGTCGCGAGGTGTCGCGGTTCACAAAGCCTTGAATGATTTGCAAGGACCGCATGCCGATATTTCCGTTGTGCTCGAGTTCGGAGGCCAAATGACGAGAGACTGCATCCAGTTTCGCAGGCAAGACCAGATCATCCGGCTTGATCGGTTCTTGCCGCAATCGACGATACTGGATTGGCTGCGGCTCGAGGAGCGCTCCACGGGAACCAAGGAGGGTTGCGGCGAGGGCGATTGCGGCGCGTGCACCGTCGTCATTGCAAGGGAACGCAATGGCCGCCTGATCTATGAACCGGTCAACGCCTGTATCGCTACGCTTGGCCAACTGGACGGTTGTGAGCTGATCACGGTGGAGGACCTTGCGCAGCAGGGCAAGCTGCATCCCGTACAGAGCGCGATGGCCGCGGGGCATGGGTCGCAATGCGGCTTTTGCACGCCCGGCATTGTCATGAGCCTGTTCGCGCATTTTCACAGCGAAGGCGACAGGACCGATCGGGCTGCGATCAACGACGTGCTGGCGGGCAATCTCTGCCGCTGCACAGGCTACCGGTCCATCGTCGACGCCGCGCGAACGGCTTGCACCGGCCCGGCGGCCGATCAATTCAGTGCCACAGAGGGCCAGACACGCGCCGCGTTGCAGCGCTTGAACGACGGATCCGATATCCTTGTCGGCGACGAGACGCGTTTTTTTGCTTCCCCCGCAAGCGAGGCCTCGCTCGCCGCGCTTTATCTGCGCCATCCCGATGCCAGCATCATCGCCGGGGCGACCGATGTGGGGTTGTGGATCACCAAGAAGCTCATGACGCTGGACAAGATCATTCACGTGGGCCGGGCCGGCCTCGACACCATCGAGCCGGCGGCCGATTCGCTGAATATCGGCGCCGCCGTCACGCTGGCCAACGCATCATCGTCGCTTGCATCGATCAGCCCGGACATCGCGGAGATCGTCCGGCGGTTCGGCTCCGCGCAGGTGCGCGCGGCCGGCACCGTCGGCGGAAGCATCGCCAACGCTTCGCCGATAGGCGATCTGGCTCCGCTTTTCATTGCCCTTGGCGGCAGTGTCGAACTGCGCAAGGGCGAGCGTGTGCGTGCGTTGCCGCTGGAAAAATTCTTCATCGCTTACGGCAAACAGGATCGCGAACCCGGCGAATTCGTGCGCCGCCTGATCGTGCCGAAATTGCCTGCCGCAGTATTTTTCAAGGCCTACAAGATCAGCAAACGCTTCGACGAGGATATCACCGCCGTGCTCGGCGCGTTCCGGATCGCGGTTGAGGGGGGCCGCATCGCCTCGGCATGCATTGCCTTCGGAGGCATGGCGGCGACGCCGAAGCGAGCTTTGGCGGTCGAGCGTCAGCTCGTCGGCGCAGATGTGAACGATTCTGCCGCATGGCGCAGCGCGGCCGAACAGGTGAGCAATGATTTCACGCCGTTGACGGACATGCGGGCGAGCGCCGGATATCGTCTCGACGTGGCGGGCAACCTTGTCATCAAGGCGCTCGCCGAGATTTCCGGCGCGGCAAGTAGGGTCACGCGCATCCTCGGGCGGCAGGAGGCACTCCATGTCGCGCCTTGAGCAAGTCGGTCGGGCCTTGCGTCACGTGCATCAGGCGATGCCGCACGACAGCGCGTTCAAGCACGTGCAGGGCGCGGCCGATTATATCGACGATATCCTCGAGCCGGACGGAACGCTGCACCTGGCAATCGGCGGCTCTCCGTGCGCGCGTGGCCGCCTCGTGGGGCTCGATCTTGCAAAGGTGCGTGCTTATCCTGGGGTCCGCGCCGTCATCGCGGCAGGGGATATTCCAGGCAAGAACGATATTTCACCTTCCCATGCCGACGAGCCGGTGTTTGCCGCCGAGCACGTGATGTTTCACGGCCAGCCGATCTTTGCCGTCATTGCGACCACCCGCGACATCGCGCGGCGTGCGGCGGTACTGGGTGTCATCGAAATCGATCGCGAGCAGCCCAATGTCACGGTCGATCAGGGGCTTCTCTCGGGGGAGACCGTGCTGCCCGACTACGCGTTCGTCGGCGGTGACGCCGACGCGACGATCGCACGGGCGCAGCATCGGCTGGATGGCGTTCTGCGGGTCGGCGGCCAGGAGCACTTCTATCTCGAAGGGCAGATCGCCCTTGCCGTGCCCGGCGAAGACCATGACATGCTGGTCTATTCGTCGACCCAGCATCCTTCGGAAGTCCAGCACATCGTGGCTCGCGTGCTCGGCATAGCCGACTCTTTCGTCACCTGCCAGGTACGTCGCATGGGCGGCGGCTTTGGCGGCAAGGAAACGCAGGCGACGCAATGGGCGGTGATCGCCGCACTGGCCGCCCGCGTCACCGGCCATCCATGCAAGCTTCGGCTGGATCGCGACGACGACATGGCGATGACCGGCAAGCGGCATGATTTCCGGGTCGACTGGTCGGTCGGCTTCGACGCGAGGGGCCGCATGGATGGCGTCAATTTCATGCTTGCCGCACGTTGCGGCTGCTCGGCGGACTTGAGCACCGGCGTCGTGGACCGTGCGATGTTTCATGCCGACAATGCGTATTTTCTTCCCTCGTTCCGGATTCTGTCCAGGCGCGTCAAGACCAATACCGTCTCCAACACCGCGTTCCGCGGCTTCGGCGGTCCGCAGGGCGTCATGGCCATCGAGCGCGTCATCGATGCCATCGCCTGGAATCTCGGCCTTGATCCGCTCGACGTGCGCAAGGCCAACCTCTATCGCGCCGGCGGCGATGTCACGCCCTACGGCCAGACCGTGGAAGATCACGAGGTGATCCATCGGCTGATCGACGAACTGGAACGAACCTCGGGTTACCGGCATCGCCGCAAGAATATCGAGAGGTTCAACGCGAGCTCACCTGTGCTCAAGCGGGGAATTGCGCTGACGCCGGTGAAGTTCGGCATCTCGTTCACGCTCACGCACATGAACCAGGCCGGTGCGCTGGTTCATGTCTACCAGGATGGCTCCGTCCATCTCAATCACGGTGGCACCGAAATGGGTCAAGGCCTGTTTCAGAAGGTCGCGCAAGTCGCCGCCGAGGAGTTCGGGATTGGGCTGGAGCGCGTGCGCATCACCGCCACATCCACCGACAAGGTGCCGAACACTTCGCCCACGGCGGCCTCTGCCGGAACCGACCTCAATGGCATGGCCGTGCAAATCGCCTGTCGCGAGATCAAGGCCCGGCTTGTGCAGTTCGCGGCAGCCACATGGAACGTCCCCGAGGAATTGGTCGAATTCCGCGACGACCAGGTGATCATCGGCAACGAAAGCCTGTCGTTCGGCGAGCTTGCCAAGCGCGCCTATGGTGCGCGCGTGCATCTGTCCGCCGCCGGTTTCTACAAGACGCCGAAACTGCATTGGGACCGCGCCAACGGCAAGGGCAGACCGTTCCTCTACTTTGCCCACGGCGCGGCCTGCAGCGAGGTTATCATCGACATGACGACCGGCGAGATGAGGATCGAACGTGTCGACATTCTGCACGATGTCGGCCGTTCGCTTAATCCAGCGATCGACATCGGCCAGATCGAGGGCGGGTTCGTGCAGGGCATGGGCTGGCTGACCACCGAGGAGCTGGTCTATGACGCGGAAGGACGGCTGACCACGCATGCGCCTTCGACCTACAAGATTCCCGTGGCTTCCGATGTACCCGATGACTTCCGCGTGGCGCTTTTCAGGAACGAAAACCACGAGGCGACGATCTATCGTTCCAAGGCCGTCGGCGAGCCGCCATTGATGCTGGCGACCTCGGTGTTTGCCGCGATCGCGGATGCGGTGCATTCTGTTCACCCCGGAAAGCCCGTGATGCTGGATGCACCCGCGACACCGGAATCGATCCTCAAGGCAGTTGGAACCTTCGATGCGGCCGCGGCACTGGCGAAAGGCCTCGGTCGGTCTGACAGCAGGCCGGTTTGAATGCAACTTGTATGGCGACGAATTCGGGAATTGCTTGTGAAAGAACGTCGCGCTGCCTTGATCAGCGTCATCAAGGTAGAGGGATCGGCGCCCCGGGAGGCCGGCGCACGGATCGTGGTTTGCCAGAATGCCGGATTTTTCGGGACCATCGGTGGTGGCCGGCTGGAGTATGAAACGCTGGCGATGGCGGAAGCTGCGCTCTCGGCGGAAAAGCCTTCGGCATCGCTGCGGGTCTGGCCTCTCGGTCCGAATCTCGGCCAGTGCTGCGGCGGGTCCGTAACTATTCTTACTGAGACTTTCGATATCGGCGACCTCGCTCATGTCGGCGAGCTCGCGGCTACCGAAGAGGCCGGTCCCTTTACGGTCGTCAGCCGCATGACGGAGCAAGGACGTATCACCCGGGAAATTCTCAGCGAGGACGACGCTGAAGGCGCGGGCCTTGGGGAAGGTTCATCCGGGCAGCGGTTTGTCGAACGGTTCGGTGAAATCCGCAGGACGGTGCTGCTGTTTGGGGCCGGCCATGTCGGCCGCGCGGTCGTTCTTGCGCTGTCGCAGCTTCCGTTTTCAGTGCGCTGGATCGATTCCCGTGCCGATCAGTTTCCCGACTACGTGCCGGCCAATGTGGTCACGGTCAGAACCGACGAGCCCGAGCGAGAGATCGATACCGCGCCTCCGGGCGCCTTCGTCCTGATCATGACCCATTCGCATCCACTGGATTATTCGATCGCGGCTGCAGCGCTGCGACGCCCTGATTTCGGCTTTGTCGGCTTGATCGGATCGGCAACCAAGCGCGCGCGTTTCGCAGGTCAGGCGAGGCAACTCGGCCTCTCCGAGGATCAGATTGCTCGACTGGTCTGTCCAATCGGACTGCCTGACATCAAGGACAAGGAGCCCAGCATCATCGCGGCGGGAGCGGCGGCGCAACTCCTGATCGCACGTGAGCGCGTGAAATCGGACCCATCGTGACGACGAGAATCAATACGGCGAGGTTCCGTGCTCTTGGCAGCAAACGGCCTCGCCGCAGTTGGTTTGCCGGCTGGGGGGCCAGCGGCATCGATATTGATCCCAGGCCGGTCGCGAACCGAACTAAAGAAATGTTTAGTCGGGCGCGGCTTCCACGACAGCCGTGTTAGTCTAATGATTAATTTAGAATATTTTGGGTGGATATTGTTTTATTGTGCAAAGACGCCGTTTGTTGAAATCGCATGAACATGCGTTTTGGAGTTCGATTCGACCGAACCCTTATTGATCGCACGATGCGATCTCGACCGTCCGGCGGTGCCGCGAATACCGATCGGATAAGGCATGCAAAGGTTGCTCGCCGGTCTGGTTCTTTTCTCATTGACGTGCGGACCTTGCGCGTTTGCACAGGACAGAGGCATCGCGGCCACATCGGATTTTCCCACAAACGGATATTTGCCGTTGCCGCCGCATTTCCAGCCGCGCCGGGCCAACGCTGCGGACAACGTAAACGTCGCGCCGCCGCCACTTCCCTCATATGCGCAGCCCGCCATCCCGGAGGAGGGTTATCTGTGGATCCCGGGGTTCTGGGCCTGGCGTGAAGCGGTGCCCGATTATTTTTGGGTACCCGGAACGTGGGTACGGCCGCCTCATCGTGGACTGTTGTGGACGCCCGCCTATTGGAGCCGCGGCGATGGCGGCTACTTCTTCCACCCTGGCTATTGGGCCGAGCAGGTCGGCTTCTACGGAGGCATCGATTATGGCTACGGTTATGGGGGCGACGGATATCTGGGAGGCCGCTGGGAGAATGGCACTCTCTATTACAATCGAGCTACGAATAACCTTGGATCCTCGAGTGCTTCGCATGTTTACGATCGGGCGATCCCGGCCGACGACAACTCGATGCGAATCAGCTTCAACGGCGGACGCAGGGGAACAACGGCACGGCCGACGCCGCAGCAGGAGCAGTTGGCCAAAGAGCGGCATATCGAGCCTACGGCCGAGCAGCGGCAGCATTTTGAGATGGCGGCGAAAGATCGGGCACTCTATTCGAAGCTGAATTGCGGCGAACCAGGTTTGGCTGCCACTTCCCACCCCAGCGAATTCGAAGGCGCCGGCATCACGCGAAGCAGCCGGTCGTCGGACGATGATGTCCAATCGAGGGGTGTCGTGACGACAGGCGCGAACATGAAATAGACGTCGATTCCTGGGCCGTCTACCAGCCCACGACATAACTCGGGCCGCAATAGCCGTAGTAACCGTAAGCGTAGGGCGAACAATGGGCGTAACCGGTGGCGAGCCCAAGGCCCAGTCCTACCAGGCCGAGGCCGACGTCGAAGCCATCGTCATAATAGTAGGGGTCGCCATATCCCCAGCCGCCATAGTTGCCGATGACGCGCCGGCCGCCCCAACCACCGTGACGCCAGCTGCTGAATCCACGGACGCCAGCAAAATTGTTGCCATGCATCGCGGCGTAGCTGCCGCGGAAGCCGCCAAGACCGCCGTTAGAAGCTCGGCCGTGAAACCCACCAAGGCCACCAGCATGAAAGCCGCCCATGCCGCCGCCATGGAAGCCACCAAAGCCGCCACCGCCGTGAAAGCCGCCACCGCCACCGTGGCCGAACGCCATGGCGCCGGTTGTTGTCATCGCTGTTGCAAGCATGATCGCCATCGCACCGGCAAGGAGCTGCTTCCTCATGATAACCTCCGCGTTTTACCGCTGGTCAACGACAACGAAGGGGAGGTGGTTGCCTCGAAGACACAGCCGCTCGGCTAAAATATTTCTTATGAATGGGTGGGATGGCGCAAGCGCCCTTTCCCGAGCAACTCAAGCGCATCGCGGGAGCGCCAAGGACTTAGGCCTCGCGATGTTGCCTACCGCTCCTCGTCGGGATGAACCCAAACGTATGGCGTGATTTCCCGCTTCTCGGTCAGCTTGATCATGTGCACCGGCGGCGCGTAGCGACCCTTGCGGCATGATCGGCATTTCAGCGACGGCTCCAGCCTCCAGAGCGGGGTGTCGCGCGGCCGGCGGATGGCGTCGAGCGGCAGGCTCGCCCGCGTCTTGCAGCGATTGCATTCCACCTCGAGCCAGCCGAGGCCGCCATTGAGGCATTGCCCGATCGTCGGCGACGGCTGTGCCGGTCCGCCATTGCCTTCCATCTGGATCGACCAGGCTTCTGCTTCGGCGCGATCGGCCTCGCGCAGCGCCTGGACGGCCGCGTCGCGCGCGTTCCTGGCGCGGATATTGGCACCCCGGATGGGGCCGCCATAGATCGACTGGCGAGACCTGGTGCTCATGGCGCGGCATTACAGCGGTGTGTTCGCCTTAACGCAACGCCACTAGGACTAGCTGCTGCGAACGGCCTCCTCACACCACGGCTGCATGGTTTCGACTGACGGTCGCACCGGTATTCGAATCAAGCTCGAAGGTTGCAAAACCCCCTCGTCCTGATCCATCACAACGAGGCCGGCTCGGTCAGCGCTTCGATCGCAGGCAGCGGCCCGCCGCCGATCTTGGCCTCGAAGCCGCGCAGTCGCACATAGATCGAAATCAGTTCGACGATCGTGCTCCACGAATTGACGAGGTATTGAAACGATGTCCGCACTTGCGTGAACGCGTTCAGGATCTGGTTCATCGTACCAAGCGTGATCTTGCCGGCAACGATCGTGGGCGCGAGCAGGATGTAGGGAAAGATCGTGTCGGTTTGCAGATAAACGATGCGGCCGACATTGAAGTACATGAAATTCAGATAGAGCCGGAAATAATTGTGGCGGATATTGGCGAAGAGCGCGGCCAGCGTCGGCGGGTCGGCCCGATTCGGATCGTCTTCGCCGAGCACCAGCTCCTTGCGGTAGGCCGCCTCGACCCGCTGGTTGAAGAACTCGATCGCGGGCAGGCGGATGCCGATCAAGGCGAGCGCGCCGGTGCCGAACACCGCCCAGAGGATCGCAGCGACGACCAGCGGGTAGGGAATTGATCCGATCAGCGGGAGTTCGGTAATGCTGCTGGAGAGCCGCAAGAGAACCGGCAGGAAGGCGAGTAGCGTCAGGATCGAGCTGATCAGGTTGACGCCGAGGCCCTCGGTGATGCTGGCAAATCGCATGGTGTCTTCCTGCACCCGCTGCGAGGCGCCCTCGATCACGCGCAGTCGCGCCCAGTGGACGATATAGAAATCGTTCATCGCCGTGCGCCAGCGAAAGATGTAGTGGCTGACGAAGAACCGCGTCATCACGCCGACCACGACCGCTACCAGCGCGATGGCGGCGAAGGTGGACAATTCGCCATAAAACTCCTCGAGCGTGACCGCCCTCGATTTCGACAGGGCGGCCTGGATGAGATCGTAGAACGGTCCGTACCAGCTGTTGATGGCGACACTGACCTGAACCTGGAAGTAGGAGGTGAAGAGGATCAGCGCGGAACCAAGGATCGACCATGCGGCCCAGGGATGCGGCGAGAACCACATCCAGAAGCCACCGAAGATCGCCACGCTCAGCGCGAAATAGAGATCAAACCACAACGACCGCGCCGACCAGAACAGCGCCACACCGACGACACCCGGTTCGGACGATCCGACAAGGTCGCTCGCGTAACCGTACCAGAACAACATCGCCAGTGCCGTCCAGAGGATGGCTGAGGGAAAGAACAGCCTGGGCTGCGGGAAGAACGAAACGAACATTTCAAGTTTCCAATCTGAGAGGTCAGATGCGGATGAAATCTTTTGCAACATAGCTGGTGGGCAGGATTAGCCAACGCGGAATGCTCGGTTCGAGAATGAAATTAGCGTAATCTCCATGCATTACTGATTGTGGTGGGCACGCTTTCCGCCTTCGCGCGTTGAGCTGCCGCGGACGCGATCGCTTTGCCCACCCTGCGGCTCTGCTCCCCTCCCCCTTGCGGGGAGGGGTCGGGGGTGGGGGTCCACACGGGCAGACTCGCTTGGGGCTACCCCCCACCCCGACCCTCCCCCGCAAGGGGGGAGGGAGAACAAAAGAAAGCCAGATGTAAGGTGGGCAAAGCGGAAGCGTGCCCACCATCGACATTCACCCTGCCTGATTGTGGTGGGCACGCTTTCCGCCTTCGCGCGTTGAGCCGCCGCGGACGCGATCGCTTTGCCCACCCTGCGGCTCTGCTCCCCTCCCCCTTGCGGGGAGGGGTCGGGGGTGGGGGGCCACACGGGCAGACTCGCTTGGGGCTACCCCCCACCCCGACCCTCCCCCGCAAGGGGGGAGGGAGTAGTTCGTAAGGTGGGCACGCTTTCCGCCTTCGCGCATTGAGCTGCCGCGGACGCGATCGCTTTGTCCACCCTACGGCTCCGCGGCACTGATTTGCCCGTCGCGTCCAGCCCTCTTTCGAAAAATTTTCCGCTTTTCGAAGCGGTAGAAACAGCAATAGAGCGAGATCATCCCGTTCCGAAGCGAGGGGCGTTTCGCGATCGTCACGAACGTTGGTACGGGTGCGGTGGACGCCAGCAGCGCGCAAGACGAGCGCGCGGCTGGCGGACGGCAAAGTCGTGTGGTCCTGATGCCTCGACGCTGGCATCAAGTCGGCGGATGATCCGCTGACGACGGAGGCAAGAAAGCCCGATCTCCGGGGAGAGTACGAAGGAAACCGTTAAAACCACTGCGCAGGGAGAGCCGGAGTGAACGGCGAACCTGTAGTGGACTTACTCGTGTGCTTGCATTTTTCGCGCACGAGGCTGCGGGTGCGCACTACGCATCCGGCTTTCCCTGCGCCCTCCGTTGTCGGGGGGTGAGGTTTGGCAAAACTCGGGCAGATCCTGTCGCGGGAATGCGGAGGCATGTCATCTGCGAGCAACGCGAGCGTGTGACGCCGTCGGTGCCGTCATACGAGGGGTGCCGTCATTGCGAGGAGCGAAGCGACCGAAGCAATCCAGTTTTCTCGTGACGCTCGATTGCTTCGCTGACGCTCGCAATGACGATGTAGGACCTCTCTCACAGCTCCCGCGCATTGGAAAACACGAACGACGACACCCGCCTTGTGTTCTCGTCGAGGATCAAGGTGCGGGTGATCGGCGGCTCGGCGCGCTGGCTGCAATTTTCGCGCTCGCACAGCCGGCAGTTGACGCCGATCGGCGTTCCCTCCGATTTTTCCAGGTCGATGCCGCCGGCATAGACGAGCTTGGCCGCATGCCGGATTTCGCAGCCGAGTCCGATCGCAAAGCGCGGTTGCGGGTGCGGGTGCGGCGCCACCGGACGGCGCACGACTTGCGCGATCGAGAAGTAGCGGGTGCCGTCAGGCAACTCGATGACCTGGCTGAGCAGCCGGTCCGGCGTGTCGAAGGTGGAATGCACGTTCCACAGCGGACAGGTGCCGCCGAATTTGGAGAACGGGAAGGTGCCGGAGGAAAATCGTTTCGATACGTTGCCGGCGTTGTCGACGCGCAGCATGAAGAACGGAACGCCGCGCGCATTGGGCCGCTGCAGCGTCGTCAGGCGGTGACAGACTTGTTCGAAACCGGCGTTGAATTGCTGTGCCAGCACATTGACATCGTAGCCGAGCGATTCGGCCGCCGCATGAAACGGCTGATACGGCATCATCGCGGCCGCGGCAAAATAATTGGCAAGCGTGATCCGGTAGAGACGGCGCGTGGTGTCGTCGAGCGGGCCGGCGCGGCCCACGATGGTCTCGATGGCCGAAGAATATTCAGTCAGTCCGACCTGAAACGCGAGCTGGAAGGCGCGGCCGGAACCGTCCACCAGCTCCGAGATCAGAAGTTGCCGGCGGTGACGGTCGAACCGCCGCAAGGTCTCGCGCATGACATCGACGGGCATGATTCTCGTAATGATCGAATGCCTTTCGCGAAGGCGCGATGCGAGAGCCGTAAACAGCGCCTCCGCGGCAACGTTCAGTTCGTCGCGCAGGCCTTCCGCCGCCGTTTCAAGCTCGGGAAAATAATTTCGATTGGCTTCGATCAGGTCCCGGACCCGCTCGATCGGGTTTGCCTCAAACCGCGCGCCCTCGTCGCGGTCGGCCATCTGGGCTGCAACCATCGTCTCGCCGCGGCGGGCTTCGGTATAGGCCGCGTAGAGCCGTTGCAGCGAATGCGTGACGCCCGGGCAGAGTTCCGCAAGATCGCGCAATTCCTGCTTGGGCAAGTCGATCTGGCGGAACAGCGGATCGGAAAAGATCTCGTTCAGCTCGGCGAAAAATCGATCCTCGTCGGCGGTAGCGAGGTCACGGAGGTCGAGGTCGTAGGCCTCCGCCAGCCGAAGCAGGATCTGCGCCGTCACCGGGCGCTGGTTGCGCTCAATGAGGTTGATATAGCTCGGGGATATGCCAAGCCCCTGGGCGATCTGGGTCTGCGACAATCCCAATTGCTGGCGGATGCGCCGGAAGCGGGGCCCGACGAACAGTTTTTTTCCGGTATCGGCGGGCACGGGTTGTCTCCTCGTTGTTTCGTCTGGTCCGGCTTCGCCGGTTGAGGTCCGGATAAGTGCCTTTTGTGACAAAATTAACAAAATAACATTCAACACCAGTGTATATGTTACATGATATCACCAATAGAAATCAATATGTCTGTACGAACAAAGGAGATTCGCGTTTACCTCTCGAAACGCATTTCGCAATGCACTGTCACGAATGTCGATTGGAGATTGAGATGACCAAGAGCTTTGAACAGCTGGTTCCCGCGCCCGCAGGGCGTTTCGACGGCATTAGCCGTCCCTACACCGCGGCCGACGTTCGAGCGGCTGCGCGGTTCTGTGCCGATCGCCTACACGCTCGCCGCCAGGGGCGCCAATCGGCTTTGGGAATCGCTTAAGAGCGAGCCTTATGTCAATTCGCTGGGCGCGGTGACCGGTAACCAGGCGATGCAGCAGGCGCGCGCCGGTCTGCCCGCGATCTATCTTTCCGGCTGGCAGGTTGCGGCCGACGCCAACACCGCGGGCGCCATGTATCCGGACCAGAGCCTCTATCCGGCGAACGCCGGACCCGAACTGTGCCGGCGCATCAACCGCACTTTCCAACGTGCCGACCAGATCGAACACTCCGAAGGCGGCGCCAAGATCGACTGGTTCGTCCCGATCGTCGCCGACGCGGAAGCGGGTTTCGGCGGTCCGCTGAACTCGTTCGAGATCATGAAAGCCTATATCGAGGCGGGCGCGGCCGGCGTTCACTTCGAAGACCAGCTCGCTTCCGAAAAGAAGTGCGGCCACATGGGCGGCAAGGTGCTGATCCCGACTGCAGCCCACGAGCGTAACCTGATCGCGGCAAGGCTCGCTGCCGACGTTTGCGGCACCCCGACCTTCGTGCTGGCGCGCACGGACGCGGAGAGCGCCAAGCTGATCACTGCGGATGTCGACGAGCGCGACCGCGAGTTCATCACCGGCGAACGTACTCCGGAAGGTTTCTTCCGCCTCAAGCCCGGAACCGGTCTTGCTCACTGCATCAAGCGCGGCATCGCCTTTGCCAGATATGCCGATCTTCTGTGGTGGGAAACCTCGACGCCCAACCTCGAAGAGGCAAGGCAGTTCGCGGAAGCCGTCCACAAGGTCTATCCCGGGAAGATGCTGGCTTACAATTGTTCGCCGTCGTTCAACTGGGAAGCCAATATCGACAAGGCGACGATCGCGAAATTCCAGCGCGAGATCGGCGCGATGGGCTACAAGTTCCAGTTTGTGACCCTGGCGGGTTTCCACTCGCTCAATCACGGCATGTTCGAACTGGCGCGCGGCTACAAGGCCGAAGGCATGGCAGCCTATTCCCGCCTGCAGCAGGCCGAGTTCGCCTCGGAGAAGTTCGGCTATTCGGCGACGCGCCATCAGCGCGAAGTCGGCACCGGCTATTTCGATCTGGTGTCCACCACCATCACCGGAGGCACCTCATCGACCACCGCGCTTCACGACTCGACCGAGGCCGCGCAGTTCAAGGCACCCGGTGCCGACATCCACGTTCAGGCAGCTGAATAGACGGAGGCTATCATGACGAATGGCAGTAATTTCTGGGTCATCGGCGGTGAGTTCGGTTCGATGAACTTCCACAAGCTCGTGGAAGGCTCCGCCCAGGTCAAAGGTCCGTTCAAGACTCGCAAGGAGGCCGAAGATTGCTGGCGCGAGGTCTCGGAAGAGAATCGCCACAAGGCGGGCGTGCGCTTCTCCATCGTGGAAGAGCCCTCGCGCGTGACGGCCTGATCGCTGAAGGAACCTGCGGGACAACAGCGGCTCCCATCGTCAGTCGGCGAGGGGGCCGCTTTTCCTGCGCATCGGCGCTTGGTGTAAGTCTTTGGGAACAAACGCCCTTTGCGGACGGCCTGGTTACTGATAGGTTAACGGTGTTCCGATCCACCAGGGCAAGGGCGACCAGGCGTATGTCAGACGCACAAAATTCCGGTAGCGAGGCGGTCAGCGATGCGCGTCCGATGCGGCTGCGGGACGCGCTGCGGCGCGCACGGATCGAGGCCGCCGATCGCACCGGCGTCGTCGTCGACTTGCGCGATGCCGAGGTTGCGCGGCTTGAAATTCTCAACGATGCCCTCGACCCGTTGTTCGCGCAGATCCCCGATACCATCGACCTGTTCGATCGCGGCATCAGCCAGGGTGAGACGCCACGGCTGTGGATCGACGTGGTGGCCCATGTCGTGATGGGGCGCGACAAGCGGATCTATCGCTTCGTGCAGGACACGCGTTTTGGCCGGATCGTCCTGGCGGAATCTCACGACGTCCCCGTCATCGTCAGCGCCGTAACCGACTACGTCGCCCGCCGCATGGTCGAGCGCGAGCGTGCGATGGTGGCAACTCCGCCTTCGGCACCCGCCGTCACCGAGAGACCGCGCCGCAGCCGTTTCTGGCCGTTCGCGCTCGGCCTCGTCCTCGGCGCGGCCGCGCTGTTCGCGCTGGCGCTGTTTGCAAGCCTGGGCAGTCGGTAGGGATCATTGTCGCGCGCACCGGCGTTATATCAGCCGTATCTGCCTGATTTCACGGACCCGAAACGCATCGTTGATGCCGCGAACTGTCAGAATGCAGCGCCATGCATCGCCGTGGCGTTCGATCGAAAACAGGTTATAGGCCGCGGCGGGATAGCGACCATGCGCGAGCGAGGACGCCGACGGTACGCCGATCGCCGGAATGGACCCCTGCGGCCCGTCGATGAAGATCGTGGAATGAACGTGATCGTGCCCGTGCAGCACCAGCTCGACACCATGTTGTCGCAGCACCGTCAAAAGCTCCGCGGAATTGGTAAGCCGCTTGGCATGCGCATCCGAGCGCAGGGGATGATGGATCAAGAGGACCCGGAACACCTGCTCGAGAGAAAGTTTCGAAAGGATTTGGGCAAGCGCGTCCAGCTGGCTGCGTCCAAGCCACCCCGTCGCCATCAAGGGTGGGGTCGGGACCGCCGAGGATACGCCGATCAACGCGAGTGGACCGCGGCGGCGTACCGCCGGAAACGTCGCGGCCTGACCAGCCATGTCGTCGCCGGCCATATAGTCGCTCCAGGCATCGACAAAACAGTGTTTGGCCGTGCGGACATAGGCGTCGTGATTGCCGGGAATGACCGTGACGAGATCGGACGGGCCAACGCTCCGCAGCCAGGCGCAGGATGCAGCAAACTCGGCTTCGAGCGAGAGATTGACGAGATCCCCGGTTACCGCGATGTGATGCGGCGATTGCGCCAGCATGTCCGATACCAGCACATCCAGCACGTCACGCCGGTGAAACCTGTGGCGGTTGCGTCTCCAGTTGAGATAGCCGAGCACGCGCTTGCCGGCGAGTTCGGAAAACCGCGGGGCCGGCAGCGGCGGAAGATGGGGATCGGAAAGATGGGCGAGAGTGAAGGCGGCCATCAATTGCCGCCCGTGACTATTGCCCGCGCCAAGAGTTGCCGCATGATCGTCCTTACCATCATCCCGCAAATTCCCGGAATGTATTGGCAAGCCGTCGGCCTCGATGCAAGGATCAACGGCCACAAAAGAGATGTCCCGAGGTTTCCGTGAAGATTGCTGCGCAGAACCTGCGAGACAGCTTCGAGCCGGCGCTGCGCCGCCTCTTCCATATCTATTGGTGGCTGGTCCGCGGCATGACCCTCGGGGTTCGCGCCGTCGTGCTGGATCGTGAAAACCGAGTGTTCCTGGTCAAACACAGCTACATCAGCGGTTGGCACCTGCCCGGCGGAGGCGTCGAAGCCGGCGAAACCTTTCGCCAAGCCTTGGCTCGCGAACTGGCGGAGGAGGGCCGAATTGAGCTTGTGGGCGAGCCGACGCTGCACGGTCTGTTCCTCAACAGCCACGTTTCCAGGCGAGATCATGTCGCCGTCTATCTGGTCCGGCATTTCAGGCAGGACCGCTTGCCCGAGCCGAACCGGGAGATCATTGCCTGCGGGTTTTTCGAGACAGGGGCGCTGCCCGCCGAGACGACAAGCGGTACCCGCCTGCGGATATCGGAAGTGATCGAGGCCCGCGCGCCGATTGCAACCTGGCGGTAGGCTTTGCGGGCTTCGTTGAATTTGCCGACAAACGCATGTACATGCCGCGCCGGGATCAAACGATGCATTATTTGAAGATCGCCTGCGGCTTCGTCTGCCTTCTGGTGTTTGCCAGCAATGTCTGGTCGATGTCGCACTGGAGCGAGAGTCGCGGTGTCTATGATGACATCTGCTATCTGCGGCAGGCCCATCTGTTCCAGAGATTTGGGCTCCGCGCTCTGGATACCGACATTGCCCGGGATGACGATGGCTATCTGGCCTCAAAGCTGAAAGCGATCGGTTACGATCGCTGGGCGGATCCGGCGGCAGCTCCCTGCCACATCCTCATGCCGCAATCGGAAAAGCGGGTGATGCAATATCCGCCGGGGACCGGTTTCCTGCTGGCGCTCTTTCCGGAAGGCTTTCAGGTAATCCCGCTATATGTTTCGGCGACGCTGATCGTTTTTGCATTGGCGTTGCTGGCCGTTTTTCTTGCACGCGGCCCGTCCTTCGTCGCGGTCGCGACGGCATTCGGGTGTCTTGCGGTTTATCTGATGGTCAACCCGACAAAGGCGAGCTATTCGATGGCGCCCACAATGGCAGCCTGCGCGCTCGCCGGGTTTCTCACTGCAAGCTTCTCGGCGGCCGAGCAACCGGGGCGCCGCCTGCTTTTGGCGGGGCTGACCGGTTTCATCATCGGCCTGTGTGTAAATTTCAGATTGCCGAACCTGTTTCTCGCGTCCGGATATTTGCTGTTCTTCGGCGCAGCGCCACTGATTTTCAGGAAAGCTTCGCTTGCCGCGCAGGGCGCCTTGTTCGCCTCGATGCTTCTCTTGGGGATGACGCCGACATTGCTTGCCAATGCGATCAACGCCGGCAGCCCTTTCACGACCACCTATGGAGGGGTTGACGTGGTACCTCCGGCTCTCAGCTTCCACATCGTCTGGCAGTACGTCGTGGACATGCAGTTCGTACTGATCCTTCTCGCCGGCGCGTCGTGCGGAGTGTTGTGGCGCTCCAATCGTGCGGGCGGCAAGCAGGTCGCAGCGATCACGGCTGGAAACCTTGTCGTGAACCTGGCTTTCTTCCTCAGTCACCCCATCTTCACGCCCTATTACACGATACCGGTTGCCATGCTGTCGCTGTGGAGCTTGCTGTTTGCGTCCGTGATCGAACCGCCGGAAGCGGTGGACGGCGGACTTGTCGGGCGGGCAGTAGGCGCGCGATCATGTTAAGAACGCTTGAGTTGACGTGTTAAAGGGGCGGGCGGTTCAGCAATGATACCACCATCGATACGGATTGCCGTGCTGGTGCCGTGCTTCAACGAGCAAGCTGCCGTTGCGACCGTCATTGCCGACTTCCGCAAGGCGCTGCCCTCGGCCGACATCTTTGTTTATGACAATAACTCGTCGGATCGCACCGTCACCGTGGCGCGCGAAGCCGGCGCGATCGTGCGTGGCGAGCGGCGTCAGGGCAAAGGCCATGTGGTTCGCCGCATGTTCGCCGACGTGGACGCGGATATCTATGTGCTCGTCGATGGCGATGCGACCTATGATGCCGCAAGCGCCCCACGCATGATCGAAGCGCTGTTGTCCGAACGCCTGGACATGGTCGTCGGCTTGCGTGTCGATCAGGCCGTGGCTGCCTGGCGGCCAGGACACCGCACCGGAAATCGGATTCTGACCGGCTTCATTTCATCGGTTTTTGGCCAGGCGTTCAGGGATATCCTTTCAGGATATCGGATATTCTCCCGACGGTTTGTCAAATCCTTTCCGGTACTCTCGGATGGATTCGAGATTGAAACCGAACTGACGGTGCACGCGCTGGAATTGGCGCTTCCGGTTGCCGAGATCGATACACCCTATTACGCCCGTCCCGAGGGATCGGTCAGCAAGCTCAACACCTACCGCGACGGTTTCCGGATTCTCGGCACCATCCTCAGACTCTACCGCTCGGAGAAGCCGCTGCGCTTTTTCACGGCAATCGGGGTCTTCCTGATCCTGGTTTCGATCGGGCTGGCGATCCCCATTCTCGTTACCTACCTCGAGGAGGGTGTCGTTCCCCGCCTGCCGACGGCGGTTCTGTCGATGGGGTTGATGATTCTCGCGATGCTCTCGGTGTCGTCGGGACTGGTTCTGGATACGGTGACACGCGGCCGCCGCGAGATGAAGCTATTGGCGTATCTGGCCCAGTCGCCCGCCGAAAGAAATCAATGAGCGACCTCTCTCTGACGATATTGGCCGAAACCTCCAACGACGCCCAGGCGATCGAGCGTCTGCACGATCGCACGTTCGGCCCTGGCCGTTTCGTGTTGAGCGCTTATCGCCTGCGTGAGCACGTCGATCACCTGCAAGACCTTTCGTTCACCGCCCGGATCGGAACGTTGCTGGTAGGTTCCGTACGCCTGTTACCGGTTGTGATCGGGCAGACCAGGGCACTGTTGCTGGGGCCGCTGACGGTCGAGCCGCCGTTCCGAGGACGGGGCATCGGTCGTGCGCTTCTGGAGCGCGCGCTCGGCGAGGCGAAAGCGAGGGGACACCGCCTGGTGCTGCTGGTTGGCGACGAAGTCTATTACAGCCGCGTCGGCTTCAAGGCTGTGCCGAAGGGCAGGGTAACCATGCCTGGGCCGGTCGACTACAGCCGCTTGCTGGTGGCCGAACTCGCCGACGGCGCGTTCGACAACGTCTCCGGCCCGATCCGGCCGGACTGGAGCCACACGCGATAGAGCACGATGCGCTTTCCGGCAAGATCATTGATCCATCGAAGTTCTGCCAGCTTCCCGTCCGGACCCCCTGCACCTCAAATCTTCTTCGAGATACCCAGGAAGAAGCCGCGGCGTGGTCCGAATTGCGGTGCGAATACGCCGATGCCGCTTCCGCTCCTGATCTCATAGATATTGTCGAACAGGTTGACGACGTCGAAACGTATTGTCATCGGCTTGGGGTCGTTCGGCAGAAGGAATTCGCGCTTGATGCCGACATTGACCTGCGTGTACGCGGGCACAGTGCTGATATTGCCGTCCCCCATGCGCAACCCGCTGCCGTAGATCATGTCGGTGCTCAGTTTGATTCCGCACCAAGACAGCCCGTTATCGCCAAACGCTTCCGCTGCGGTGGCAGGCCGGCCGCAGAACTGATAGATGGCGCCCGCCGAGGCGGTGACGAACTGATTGTGATCGGTGTAGATAAAGTGCGTCTGAAGGTACTGAAACAGGGTCAAACCGCCGAGGTCCGCAAGCGGCGTGGTGTTGTCGAACAGAAACTGGTTCGACACCGGATCGTTCGCTCTCTGTTGGGCCACGGCGAGGTTGGCATAGGCCTGAAGGTTGCCGCTGTTGAACTTCGCGTGGAATTCGATGCCCTCGTTGTATCCACGCGCGTAGTTGAAGGCGCTGAGCACCAGGGCCTGGCCGAAAATCCCATTGTCGATGAGGTCTTGCGCTATCTTGTAATAGGCATCGACGCCAAGATCGAGGACTGAGCAATCCTTCCCTCCCGAGGCACATCCGAATTTGATCTTTTGATCGACGCCGGCATCGAAATAATGCGAGCGCTCGGGCAACACCGGATCGTTTGGTTGGCCGGCTGGCGGCGCACCCGTCGTGTTGTTGAAAAGGCTGATGTTGGCCGGGGCGGCTTCCACCAAAACCGGCGGCGTAAAGTAGCGCGCATATCCAGCATGGAACGTAGTGTTCTCGAAGGGTCTGTAGGTAAAGCTCAACCGAGGGCTGAGCTGGTTGGCGCTGACGAATTGATCCATCTGATCGAAGCGCAAGCCGGCGTTGATGGTAAACTGGTCGGTAACCTTCCACTCGTCCTGAACATAGACCCCCGCCAGCCACCCGAGCTTGGAGACGTTGTCGGTGATGCTGATAGGGTTTCCGTTGTCGGAGCCGTCGCATATCACGCAGGGCTCGACCAGCGACGTATTGCCGACGAACGCCTGCTCGCCGCTGACGGTGAAGCCGGCGCGGACCGTATGTGAGGAATTGACCTGATAGGCGCCGTCGCCCTGAATGCCGTTGGTGTAGGAGACGCGGGCGATATTGGAGGCGATGCCGTTGATCAGGAGGTCGCCGAGTGGGTCTGGCGTGTAACGCAGATTGTTGTAGCGGGCGAAATAGGACAATTGCCCGTCGAAGCCGTCAACCGACTTCTGCAGCGACAGCACGCCGTAGTGAGTGGTCTCAACCTGGTTTTCATTGAGCAGTGCGGAATTGAAACTGGTGATGCCAAAAACGTTGGTGACCGGTGGATTTCCCATCAGTCCGACCGGTTGACCGGGATTATTGGGAATCTGAAAGTTGTTGATCGCAGTTCCTGTGATCAGGCTGACCCTCATGGTCGGGTCGACGAAGGCTGACAGATAGGCGAAGCCTCTTTCCTGCTGTGAGAAATCATGAATGGGATTGTACGCGGGCGTCGGAGGTTCAAGTCCCCATGTGGTCTGCAGATACCGGCCTGTGAAGTAATACTGAACGCCGGCAAAGCAATCCGTGGAGGCCGGCGCTGCCTTTACATAACCGGGCGTGGTCGTCGTGCTCGTGGGGCAATTGCCGCCGAACGTGCCGCCATACTCGATGCTGGGAGTGATGGTTCCATGACTGCCACCGTACAGGCTGACGCTGCCGCTGTTGTTGAAAAGGTCGGTGCGGGTCTTGATGTCGACCAGACCGACAGTGCGCAGTCCATATTCGGCCGGCAGGGCGCCGGTGACCAGCGAAATGCTGCCGATAAAGCTGGTGTCGAAGATGCTGCCGAAGCCGGTAACGCCATCAGGCAATAGCACTCCGTTGATCCGGAATTGGACGTTGGCGTGATCGTTGCGGACATGCAGCGAACCGCTGGCCGCGGAATCCTGCGAGACCCCGGGAGCCTGCAGCAGCACTTGCTCCACCGACTGGTTGGTGCCTAGCGGCAGATCCTGGATGGTGTCGTGGCTGATCGTGTCGGAGGTCGTGCCGATGGTCGTGTAGATATTGCTGCGCGCCTGATCAAAGACATTGCCTTTTGCGGCGAGTTGCGCGCCGGGCGACTCCGGTGTGGGCGCGGCTGTCGAAGGAGACACCGCCGGCCGGGCAGCCGTCCGCGGCTTCGGTTTCTGCTTCGGTGTGCCGGCCGTTTGCCGTGGCGCCTCGACCACGATGTTGGGCAGCGCGGTGGTGCCGTTTCCCGGCGCTGCCGTCTGCGCGAGCGCGATACCGCCCAGACCGGGCAGCAAGCAAACCGGCGCCAAGAGAAGAAGATTGCCTTTCGCAGAAAACGTCATGATCCCGTTCCTGAGAGGCGCCGCGGAATTGCCTGATTACGCTGGAAATTCCGAGCCGGCGCCCTGCCGTCGATGCGACGGACCGACTTCAACGTGCTCCGGCGGGATCGCCCACAAACGCTGTGGCCGATCCGCGCAGGATCACTCGATCGATGTCAGGAGAGCGGGGGTGCACGCGGCTGAAAGGCGCCGCGTGCGGAGGTCAGACTGATGAAGGCAATATTGGTGGCCAGCCACTGCGTCTTCACGACCTGTGGCAACGGCAGCGCCGGTGGCGTGGCGAGAAATGCCGTGTTCGCCAACGCGAGGACCGCGCATATCGCGCAGGCGTCGCTCTGATGCTGGTCTGAATCGTGACCGGAAGCCGGCAGCTGCTGGAAGGCGGATTGAAGCGCGGGTGCAGCTTGTGCTGCACCTCCGTGGAAATGGCCGAACGAAAGCGCAAATTGAACCACAAGCGCCAGCAGCGCCAGGTATGCGCCCTGTCTTATGTTCGATCGGAACCACGTCATGCCGACAAACGCCTCACGCCGGAAGCAGGACATCCCAGGATCGTCCGACGTTACATTATGACAAACGCGCCGGTCCGGTTGTGTCAACACCGGCGCGCCCGCTCCGGGGACGAATTAGCGAGACCTGTGTGATTCCTGCAACGGCAGGCCAACTTCTTTCGCAAGGCCTCGAGGACTCAACGGCCTTCGCGCAGCCAGGTGACGGCGAAAGCGCCGAGCAGCAGCAACAAGCCGATCAACCCGGCGAATATCGGCAATACGCCGACGCCCCGAACCACGCTCGCGTCGCGCATCCTGACCCCCATCCAGCCGTCGCCATGGAACATGCTGGACGCCCGCACGGCGACGACGCGCGGCAGGTCGATGCTCGAGCCATCCACGACGCGGCGCGCGTCGCCGCCGGTGGCACGGGTCAGCGGCATCAGGGTTTCGGTGGTCGAGGTGACTTCCGAAAACTCCTTCGGGTTGGTCGGACCGACATTGATGAGCGCTTTCAACGTACCGTCGGTAGCCTGCCACAGCCCGAGTTCATTGGCGGGCAGCGTCGCGGTCCACGTACCCGGTTCGCCGGCACCCAGTTCGAGCTGGCGCGTTGCTCCGGTTGGCGACGTCACCGTTACCGGCGCAACGCTGTCGCCCATGGTCTGGCGCTGTACAACGAGGTCGTGGCCGCGCACCTGCAGATGCAAAGCCTCCTCGTCCAGATCGGGTTGTTTCATCAGCCAATGCGACATCCGCCGCAACAGATCGAGATGCGGTCCGCCGCCCTCATAGCCGCGGGCCCACAACCAGATGTGGTCGGACAGCAGCAGAGCGACGCGCCCTTCGCCAAATCTCGACAGCAGCAGCAGGGGCTTGCCCTCGGCGCCCGTCATTACCGGCGGGTTCGTCGCGTTGCGCGTGTCCACCGTTCGGAAGAACCGGCTCCAGTGCGGCGGCGCCGTCCCCGATCCTTCAAGACCGCGCGTAACCGGATGGCGCTTGCCGATATCCGTCAGTTCGGCATAGTACGGCTTTTCGGTGACGCCGACCGGCTCCGCCGGCAGAACCGAATCCAGCGGCGTGCGCCAGATACTCGTCGACGACGCATAATCCGGCCCGGCAGAGACCAGTACCGCGCCGCCGCCGCGCACGTAGCGCGCAATGTTGTCGAAATAGGCGATCGGCAGCACGCCCTGGCGGGCGTAGCGATCGAAGATGATCAGCTGGAATTCGTTTATCTTTTGCTGGAACAGTTCACGGGTCGGAAACGCGATCAGCGACAATTCGTTGATCGGCGTCCCATCCTGTTTCTCCGGCGGGCGCAAAATCGTAAAATGCACGAGATCGACGCTGGCGTCGGATTTCAGGAGGTTGCGCCAGGTGCGTTCTCCGGAATGCGGCTCGCCCGACACCAGAAGCACGCGCAATTTGTCGCGCACCCCGTCGATTGCGATGACCGCGCGATTGTTGACCAGCGTCAACTCCTTGTCGAGCGGAGATGCCTCGATCTCGACGATGTTGGAACCGGCGTGCTTTATCTCGACATCGACGTTGACGGTCTGACCGCTGAGCACTGTGCGTTCGCCGATCGCCTCGCCGTCGTAGCGCACTACGACCCTTGCGCGCTGGCCGCTGACGCCCTGGTCGTCGAGCCGGTAGGTTATGGTCTGGGTCTGCCCGACGATGCCGAAACGCGGGGCCGCGGAAATCGCGATGCGGCGGTCGCGCTCGTCCTTGCGGCCGGTTATCAGCGCATGCACCGGCGCCTGAAATCCGAGGGCTGACGAATTGGCGGGAATGTCGTGCACGCGTCCATCCGTGATGAGGAAGGCGCCGGCGACGCGATCGGTCGGAACATCGGAAAGCGCCGATGACAGCGCGCCGAACAATTTGGTGCCATCGGTTTCCCCGTCGGCCTGGCCGGCCTCGACGACCCGCACTTCGAGCCCCGCTATCTTCTTGAGACTATCGACCAGCGCCTCCTGGGCCTTGGCGGTTTCGCTGGCGCGGTCGCCGAAATTCTGGCTGGGGCTCTTGTCGATCACGACCGCGGCCACCGACGACAAGGGCTCGCGCTCCTCGCGGGTGAAAGACGGATTCGCCAGCGCCAACAGGATCAGCGCTATCGCCAATATGCGCAATCCGGTACCGCGCGCGCGGGAGATCAGCAGCAACAGAGCGATCGGGATTGCGGCGGAAAGAGCAATCCACAGCAGAAGCGAGGGAACAAGCGGTGCGAAGGCGATGCCGTAGTTCATGGCGCGTACCTGTCGGCGTGAGCCATGACGGCGTTGGTGTCGAACGTGCCGGTGATCACAACGTTCATCATTGTCCGAGCCGTTCGATTAGTGCCGGCGCATGCACCTGGTCGGCCTTGTAGTTGCCGGTGAGTGTATACATCACGATGTTGACGCCGGCGCGGAAGGCGAATTCCCGCTGCCGCGGCTCGCCCGGCGACAGCGGCAACATCGGCTGGCCGTCGGGGCGGATCGCCCAGGCCCCCGCGAGATCGTTGGACGTGATGATAATCGGTGAAACTCCGTCGCCGCCGCGGGCGGGATGTGAGGCTGCGTCCTCGTCATCCTCGCGCGGCAAGGTTTCGACCCAGGTTTGCCCGGTATCGTATCGGCCGGGAAAGTCGCGCAACAGATAGAATGTCTTGGTCAGGACGTGTTCGCGCGGCACCGGTTCCAGTTCGGGAATGTCAAGTGATGAAAGGATGTTGCGCAACGCCTGCATGCCCGGCGTCTGCGACGCTCCGTTCTCGCCGGGCGGCGCTTCAATCGCATCGCGCGTATCGAACAACACGGTGCCGCCCTGCTTCATGTAGGCGTCGATGCGGTCGATGGCTTCCTGCGGTGGCTTCGCCGCACCCGGAACGACCGGCCAATAGATCAGCGGAAAGAACGCAAGCTCGTCGCGCGCGGGATCGACGCCGACGGGATCGCCGGCCTCCAGCGCCGTGCGTTGGGCGAGAAACAAGGTCAGCCCGGACATCCCCGACCTGACGATGGAATCGACGTTGGCGTTGCCGGTCAGCACATAGGCCAGGCGGGTTTGCGTGGTTGCCTTGACGGCGAAATCGTCGTTGCTGTCGGCACGCGTGGGTGACGGCGCCGTCACGGCAGGCAGCGCGAGTGCGACTGCCAGTACGGCAGCTGCCGCGCGCCGCCGCACCAGTGCGGCAATTCCGCCGCCGAGCAGCGCAACGATCACCGCGTCGATCAAGAACAGCGCCATTGCCGAAGACAGCAGAATTCCACGCAGGTCGCGCGGTTCGGAATTGGTATAGCTTGCTCGCCGCGCGCGGAGGCTGGACGTATCGAGCGGCAGCACCCGGTCGGCCGCGGCCAGCGTATTGACGGCGAGGGGACCGTCGGCCGGGCCGTAAAATCCGGGCGGGTGATCGAGCGAGGCGCGGTCGCGGAAATCGGCGGCGAGTGGTTTTGCGGTCGAAGGCGGCGGCCCAAACGCGCCAAACCCATCGAGCGTGCGCAGCGGCGCCACCGTCTCAGTATTGGTCGCGCCTGCAGCGCCCGCCCCCGGAGTGGAGGTATATCCGGAAATATCCACGATACGGCGCAGCATCTCGACAAAGCTTCCCGACATGGGCAGATCGGACCAGCGCATATCGGCGCTGACATGGAACAGGGCTACCAGGCCCTTGCCGCGGCGTTCGCCGGTGACCAGGGGCGTGCCGTCCTCGAGTGACGCCCAGCTTTTCGTAGCAAGCACTGCATCAGGCTCGGCCAGAACTTGCCGGTTGACGGTAATGTCCTTGGGCACGGCGAGGCCGGCGAATGGTCCGTCGGCGGCGAAGGAGGCGAGGTGCTGCGGTTTCTCCCAGGTGAGGCTGCCGCCGAGGCTGCGTCCGCCGCGGCGCAGCTTCACCGGCACGAGGTCGTCGTCGGCCTGCGCCAGGCGAGGTCCGGCAAAGCGCACCAGCACGCCGCCCTGCTCGATCCACGCGTTGATGCGCTCGCGAATCTCCGGTGACAGCGTTCCGACGTCGGCGAGCGCGATCATTGGCAGCTTCTGGTCGAGGAATTGCGTGATGGCCTGCTGCGGTGCGCCGCGATCCGCCAGCCGCACGTCGGCGAACGGGGCCAGCGCGCGGGAAAGGTAAAATGTCGACGCCAGCAGCGGCTGGGCGGTGTCACTGCTCGAACCGCTGACAACGCCGATCGCGCGGCGCCGCCATCGCTTGTCGAGCAACTGCACCGCGCCCGCCGAGCGCTCGCCGGATATTTCAAGCCGCGCAATGTCGTTGCGCAGTTCAACCGGCAGGTCGAAGGCCGCTTCGCTCTCCCGCTCCCCCGACGCAAAGGCAAAGTGCGTCTCGCCGATCGGCGATCCCTTCTGGTCGAGCGCGCGCAAGACGCCGGCTGCGGCGTCTCCGTCGGCACGCAGCACCTTCACCGTCATCTTTGCTGCGGCGTTTTCGGCACCCGCCAATGCCAGCGCGGGCGGAGCGCCGCCTTCGAAAACCGTCAACGTGCGATCGGCTGCCGCCTTGCCCAGGCCTTTGAGAAATTCAGCGCCGCGACCCGGATCGACCCCGTCCGACAGCCAGGCGATCTCGCAGTCTCCGGTCGCCTTGAGAAAACGCTCGATTGCGGGAAGTGTTTCGGCCCGCTCGATCGAATAGGGCTTTGGCGCAAGCTGGCGCAACGCCACGCGCGCGGTGCCTGCAGGCATGATAGTGATGTCTCGCGTGGGCTCGGACAGCGGAATGAGCGCGATCCCGCGACGGTTGTTGTCGGCATTGGCGATCAATTCGTCCGCGGCCCTTATCCTTGCATCCCAATTGCTCGCCGCGCTCCAGCCATCGTCGAGCAGAATTGCGAGCGGTCCGCTCGATCCGGCCGCACCCGTGAGCGGATTCCAGATCGGTCCGGCGGCCGCGAGAATGATGAGCGCGGCGGCTGTCAGGCGCAGCGCGGTCAGCCACCACGGCGTTCGCGACGGCGTTTCTTCCTTGGGCGCAATATCGAACAGGAGCCGCGTCGGCGGAAACTCGATGCGCCGCGGCCGCGGCGGCATCACGCGCAACAGCCACCAGAGCAGCGGCAGGCTCAACAGGCCCAGCAGCAGGAGGGGTTCGGCGAACGAGAGGGGAAGGCCTGCAATCATGCGCTACGCCCCGCTTTCACGTTTGCCAAGCGCATGCTTCCCTTGCCTACCATCATGCCGGAATGCAGGAACAGAAGCAGTTCGGCTGCCGAGCGGCTGGTGGTGTGGGTCGAGAACAGCCAGTCGAGCTTGTCCGTTTCGCGGCGAATCTGCTCGCGATGTGCGGCCACGCGAGCCACGTAATCATCGGCCCATTTTTCCGCGCGCCCGGCAATGATGAGGTCGCCGCCTTCCGGCTCCACAAACTCTATTCGGCCGGAATAGGGGAAGGTTTCCTCTGCCGGATCGAGGATCTGAATCAGCGTGCCGTGGGCGCCGGACGCCGACAATCCCGCAAGCATGTTGTGGATTTCTCCGATCGGCGACCAGAGATCCGACAACACGACGATTTCGGACAGCGCCGAGGGGACGAACGACGGCGGCAAACTCAGCCGTGCCGCATCGTCATGCAACATCGCTTGCGCCATCTTGTCGATGATGCTGCGGCTGGCGCTGGGATTGATCAGACCGGGGATGCCGACGCGTTCGCCACCCGCGACCAAGAGCTCGGCCAGCGCAAAGGTGACGATCAGGGCACGTTCGAGCTTGCTGTCGCGAACCTTGCTGGACGCAAACGCCATCGACGGCGAACGATCCGGCCACAGCCACACCGTGTGCGCAGCCTCCCACTCCTGCTCGCGCACATACAGATGATCGTCGCGGGCCGACCGCCGCCAATCGACGCTTTGCGACGGTTCGCCGGAAACGAAGCGGCGATACTGCCAGAAGCTTTCGCCGGCGCCGGCGCGGCGTCGGCCATGGAGCCCGTGAATCACGTTTGCCGCGATACGGCGAGCTTCCAGCACCAGACGCGGCAGCGATGCGGCGAGCGTTCGGCTTTCGCCGTCGGCACGTCGGATTGCTAAAATCTCTTTGGCTGCGTGCTCTGTACCTGCCGCCATCAACCGATCTGCGCCTTCAATTGCCTTATTACATCCGGAATGGTGCGGCCCTCGGCACGGGCGGAGAAAGTCAACGCCATGCGGTGCTTGAGAACCGGCTCGGCGAGATCGAGGACGTCGTCGATCGATGGCGCAAGCCGTCCGTCGAGCAGGGCGCGCGCGCGAACGGCAAGCATCAGCGACTGGCTGGCGCGCGGACCGGGTCCCCAGGCTATCAGTTTTCCGGCCTCGCCTCCCTCCGGCCCCGGGCGCGCGGACCTGACCAGCGAAAGGATGGCATCAACGACGGAATCGCCGACCGGCAAACGACGCACGAGCCGCTGCGCAGAGATCAGGAGTTCGGCGTTCATCGCAGTTTTCGCCAGCGTCTCCTCCGCCCCGGTGGTTTCGTGCAGGATCCGCCGCTCGGCGTCGCGATCCGGATAGTCGACGTCGATTTCCATCAGAAATCGGTCAAGCTGCGCCTCCGGCAGCGGATAGGTACCCTCCTGCTCCAGTGGATTTTGCGTCGCCAGCACATGGAACGGTTTCGGCAAGTCATGTCGCGCACCTGCAACCGTGATGTGCTGTTCCTGCATGGCCTGCAACAACGCCGACTGGGTGCGTGGGCTCGCGCGGTTGATCTCGTCGGCCATCAAGAGCTGGGCGAACACGGGTCCGGCGATGAAGCGGAACGACCGCTTGCCGGAACTGCTCTCGTCCAGGACCTCGGCCCCCAGGATATCGGACGGCATCAAATCTGGCGTGAACTGGATGCGCTTGGCGTCGAGCCCGAGCGTAATGCCCAGGGTTTCTACCAGCTTGGTCTTGGCGAGACCGGGAACGCCGATCAGGAGCGCGTGACCGCCGGAGAGGATCGTCACCAGGGTATTCTCGATCACCCGCTCCTGGCCGAAAATGACGGTGGAGATCGCTTCCCTGGCCGTTCGAACCTGGCCGGCGACTTGTTCGGCAGAGCGGACGATCACGTCCTCGAGTTTTTCGACACTTTCGGCGCCAGCCATTTCGTTCTCCTTTGCCTCAACTTCTGCCCGTGCATGCGAATGTTGGAATCGGACCGCTGGAAACGCCGCCGATCGCGTCGTCATGCCATGTACCCCATGCTAAACTCATGCGAAGGTCATGGTGTCATTGAATTAAACTATCCCCACATTATCGGCATTTCGGGGTATGAACGGCATCACGATGTGGCGACTTGATCCGGCAAAAGCTGCGCGGAACTCGGCCAAGGCGCACCGAGCGAGGCTTGCACCAATCATGCCAAACCGAGGCGCTCAGAGTCAGGGCAAACAATGGCGAAGCAAGGGCAGGAACCGGATCGAAGTCTCGAAGGCCTGACAACTGCGGCCAAGGGTGCTGCAAATGCCCCGGGAAAAGGTCTGCCACCGGTGCATTTGTGGAATCCACCGTTCTGCGGCGATCTCGACATGCGAATCGCCAGCGACGGTACATGGTATTATATGGGGACGCCGATCGGACGGCCAGCGCTGGTCCGCCTGTTTTCAACGATCCTCAAGCGCGAGGATGGAAAGCACTTCCTGGTAACGCCTGTCGAGAAAGTCGGCATTCGCGTCGACGATGCCCCGTTTATGGCTGTGGAAATGTCGAAGGAGCACGATGAAGGTGGCCTGCGCCTGCGCTTTCGCACCAATGTCGACGACTGGGTCGATTGCAACGAAGCGCACCGTCTGCGGTTTGAAGCCGCCGCAGATGGCGGCCTGACGCCTTATCTTCATGTTCGCGCCGACCTGTGGGCCAAGGTTACCCGCGCGCTTTATTATGATCTGGTTGACATGGGCGAAGAGCGTACGGTCGATGGCCGGAGGATGTTCGGGGTGGTATCCGCGGGGAAGTTCTTCGCGATGGCGGATGCGGAGCAGGTGAGGGGCTAGCTTTGAACGGAGCGATGGTGAGGAATGATCCTGCCGCGATTGGCACGGCGGAGTTTTTCGATCGGGCTCGCGCGCGGCTGCGCTTCGACGTGCCCGCAGGCCTGACCAATTCGAGCCTTGTTCCCGTCAGCGGCGACCAGGGCACCGATCGGATGCTGGAGATCATCGCGCGAGAGCAGCCGATCCGACCCGCTGCGGTGATGGTTCCGGTGGTTGACCATCCGCAACCGACGGTGCTTTTGACGCAACGCGCCGCGCATCTCAACGACCACGCCGGCCAGATTTCCTTTCCAGGCGGCAAGATCGACGCGACCGATGTTTCGCCGCTCGAAACCGCGTTGCGCGAGGCTGAGGAAGAGATCGACCTGCGGCGCGAATTCGTCGATCCCATCGGCTATCTCGATCTATACGGAACCAGCTTCGGATTCCGCATCCTGCCGACCGTTGCGCGGGTCAAGCCCGGATTCAGGCTCCACATCAATCGTGCGGAGGTCGACGATGTCTTCGAGGTGCCGCTGGAATTCCTGATGAATCCGGCGCACCACGAGCTCCACAGCAAGCAGTTCCGCGGCGTCGAGCGCACCTATTACGCCATGCCGTACGGGGAGCGTTACATCTGGGGCGCGACGGCGGGAATCCTGCGCGTGCTGTACGAGCGGATTTACCTGTCATGATCCGTCCGGCCCTTACCGAAATTGGAATTTTTCTGGTTCCCTTTGCGGCCTATGGGCTGTTTCTGGTCGCAACCCGTTCCGGACTGATGGTTTCGTCGTCCTGGCCGGTGAACGTCGTCGGCAGGTTGTTGCTCGGCTCGCTGCTTCTGGTCGTGCTCAGTCTGGTGCTGCTTGCCCAGTTCTCGGGAGCTCCGCCGAATTCGACTTATTTTCCCGCCCATCTCGAAAACGGCAGGCTGGTTCCCGGAGTAGAGAAATGAGCGGCTCGCGAATGCTTGCCGGAGCATTGGAAGCGCCCTGGCTCAAGTCCGGTCCGACCGCCCGCGTGCTCGAGTTGCTGAACAACAACGGCGAGGAAGCCCGCGTCGTCGGTGGCGCCGTGCGCAACGCGCTCTTGGACGTCGCGATCGGCGACGTTGATATCGCGACCACTGCGCTGCCCGAAGAGGTGATACGCCGCGCCCGGGCGGCCGGCATCAAGAGCGTGCCGACAGGCGTCGAGCACGGCACGGTGACGCTTGTGATCGACGGGCATCCGTTCGAGGTCACGACCTTGCGCGAGGACACCGAGACGTTCGGCCGGCGGGCGAAGGTTGCATTCGGTCGAGACTGGGTGGGCGACGCAAAGCGGCGCGATTTCACCATCAACGGTTTGTCGGTCGATGCCGGTGGCCGGTTGCACGATTACGTCGGCGGGCTGGACGACATTGCGGCAAAGCGTGTGCGTTTCATTGGCGATCCGCATCAGCGGATCGAGGAAGATTACCTGCGAATACTCAGATTTTTCCGCATTCATGCAGCCTACGGCACCGGCGAGCCCGATCGCGCCGGTTACCTTGCCTGCATCGACGCCCGCGCGGGCCTTGCCACCCTTTCGGCCGAGCGGGTGCGCGTGGAAATGCTCAAGCTGATGGTCGCAGACGGCGCTGCGCCTGCCGTGACAGCGATGGTCGATGGCGGATTGCTGCTGCCGATTTTCGGCGGCGTCTCCTATATTGGTCCGTTCAACGCGATGATTTCGGCGGAGCGCGCGCTTTCGCTTGCGCCCGATCCGGTTCGCCGTCTCGGTGCGCTCGCAGTCGCCGTCACCGAGGATGCGAAACGCGTCGCGACGCGGTTGCGACTGACCAATGCCGAGACCAGGGCGCTCGATTCGATGGGCCATCGTTGGTGGCGGCTTGCCGGCATGGATGAAGCAACCGCCCGCCGCCGGCTCTATCGCCTGGGAGCAGACCGCTACCGCGACAGGCTGCTATTGGCCTGGGCACGATCGGGGAGCGACGCCAATTCCTCATCCTGGCGCGAGTTGGGCACTTTGCCGGAGCGCTGGGTGGCGCCGAAATTTCCACTCAAGGCCGCTGATTTCATCGCTCGCGGAATTGCCCAGGGCGCTCGGCTCGGGCAAGCGCTTGGACTGGCCGAGGACGCGTGGCTTGCAGCCGATTTTCCGCTCGATGAGCCGACGCTGGCCGCCATCGCCGCCCAAACCGTAACCCGCCTTGGCCGTTAGAGCATGGTCCAGGAAAGCCCGTGAACCTGGTTTCCGGCTTTGCCGACATTTCGCTCGCGCGGCTTTTGCTCGTGGCTGGCGTCGCGTTATTCGCCTCGGTGATTGGAGGGCTGGCAGGCTACGGCACGGGCGCGTTGATGCCCCTCGTCCTGGTGCCCCTGATCGGCGCCGAGCCGGTGGTTCCGATCATCGCCATATCGGCAATATTCACCAATCTCAGCCGCGCCACGGCCTATCGTCGTTACGCCGACGCTCGTCGAGCTTTGATCGTAATCCTGGCGTCTGCCCTGACCACGGCGCTGGGCGCCTACGGCTACACCCGGCTGACCAGCGCGGGCGCGGCGATCGCGATCGGCACGATGCTGATCGCAAGCGTGCCGCTGCGTCGTCTGTTTAGCCGCCGTGAGGTCCGCATCGGTGACGCCGGCCTCGGCTTTGGCGCGGCGGGTTATGGCATCGTGGTGGGCGGCACGTCGGGTTCGGGCGTCATCCTGCTGTCGCTGCTGATGGCGGCGGGCCTCGAAGGCGCTGCCGTGATCGCAACCGACGCGGCGATCTCGGTCGCAACCAGCCTCATCAAGATCTCGGTGTTCGGCCTCGCCGGCGTCCTCACCGCGCAAGTGCTCGCCTTTGCGTTTCTGATCGGCGCGATCGCGCTGCCGGGTGCATTTCTCGCAAGAAGCTTCGTCGAGCGAATGCCACAGCACATTCACACCGCCATTCTCGACGCGGCCGTGATTGCCGGAGGCGCGATCATGATCTCGGCGGCAGCACGGCAAATTTTGTGAGCATCTGTTCGAGGCGGCCTTTACGGCCATTTCACCTCGGGCGGCATCGAGGACAGGATGGAATCCACGTTGCCGCCGGTTTTGAGGCCGAAGATCGTGCCGCGGTCATAGAGCAGGTTGAACTCGACATAGCGGCCGCGGCGGATCAGTTGCTCCTCGCGATCGGACGCGCGCCAGGGCTTTGCCAGATTGCGCCTGACCAGTTCAGGGTAGACCTTCAGCAATGCGCGCCCGACGTCCTGGGTGAAGGCGAGGTCGGCATTGAAATCGCCTGAATCGTGCCAGTCGTAAAAAATGCCGCCGACGCCGCGTGCTTCCTGCCGATGTGGCAGATGGAAATATTCGTCGCACCATTTGCGGTACCTGGCGTAGCTCGCGACCCCGGCGTGAGCATCGCAGGCCGCCTGCATGGCGGTGTGAAAGGCAATCGTGTCCGGATCATCCTGAGTTCGTCTCCGCTCGAGTAGTGGCGTCAGATCGGCGCCGCCGCCGAACCATGCCTTGGTCGTGACCACGAAGCGGGTATTCATATGCACCGCCGGGACGTTCGGATTGCGCATATGCGCGATCAGCGAAATGCCGGAAGCCCAGAAGGCGGGATCGTCGGCCGCACCCGGAATCTGGGCGCGGAATTCGGGAGCGAATTCGCCATGCACCGTCGAACAATGCACGCCGACCTTTTCGAACAGCCGTCCGCGCATCATGCTCATCACGCCGCCGCCGCCGGGCCGGCCGGTGTGGTCGGTGCGGTCCCAGGGGGTGCGGACGAATTGGCCGGGATTGCCTTGATAGAGCGAGGCCGGTGCCTCGTCCTCCAGCGTCTCAAATGCGGCGCAGATGTCGTCGCGCAAGCACTCGAACCAGGCCTTGGCGCGTGCCTTGTGTTGCTCGATCGCGGCAATATCCATTTACAATGCCCGACCCTGCGGGTCGCTCCTGCTTCCGATTTGCCGCAGCGCCTCACCCAATGCCATCGCCGCTGCCATTGCGACATTAAGCGAGCGCAATCCTGCCTTGATCGGGATAACCAGCCTTGCGTCGGCGGCGTCCGCGACGGCCTGCGTTACCCCTGCGGTTTCGCGCCCGAACAACAGGATGTCCGAGGCAGCATAGCGAAAATCAAGATATGGCGTTGCGCCTTTGGTGGTGAACAGGAGCAGCCGATAACCGCCCTGCTTGCGCCATTGTTCGAATTTGGTCCAGGAATCGTGGCGCGTCCAGTTGACCTGATCGAGATAGTCCATGCCGGACCGGCGGAAATTGCGGTCGGATACCGCAAACCCTGCTGGTTCGATGATGTGGGCGGCCACGTCCATGCAAGCGCAAAGCCTGAGAATCGTCCCCGTGTTCTGGGGGATATCGGGCTGGAAAAGCGCGATTTGCATTGTGGTAGTCCGATTCGAAACGCCTGGAAAAATTCTCGCTCATTGCGGAATTCGTGCATTGCACGCTGGCCAGCCGATAGCGGGCTTGCGCTTGTCCGGCAAGGGTGCCAATAGAACGATTCTGGACTGTTCTTTTCTCCGGTGGAGCCGGGAAAGGCAGTCTTCTGCCGCCGCGGGGGTCGCGGGCGCCGGCAGCCTCCCGGGCGGGTCCTCCGGGGCGGTTCCACCGGCTGCAGCATGAGAAAGGGTTTGGAATCGTGACGACAGCGTCTTCGGCGGAGCATCCGACACGCCGTGATTTCCTCTTTGTTGCAACCGGAGCGGCCGCCGCCGTTGGCGGATTGGCTACCCTCTGGCCGTTCATTTCCCAAATGAATCCGGACGCCTCGACGATAGCGGCCGGTGCGCCGATCGAAGTCGATCTGACGCCGATCGCCGATGGGCAGGACATCAAGGTGTTCTGGCGTGGCAAGCCGATCTACATCATGCACCGGACCAAGAAGCAGATCGAGGAGGCCCGCAGCGTTCAGGTTTCGAGCCTTCCCGACCCGCAGTCCGACGAAGCACGGGTGAAGGAGGGCCACGACCAATGGCTCGTGGTGATCGGTATCTGCACCCATCTGGGCTGCATCCCGATTGCCCATGAGGGCAATTATGACGGCTTCTTCTGTCCCTGCCACGGTTCGCAATACGACACCTCCGGTCGCATCCGCCAGGGGCCCGCGCCTGCCAACCTCGCAGTGCCGCCCTATCAATTCGTTTCCGACAGCAAAATCCAGATTGGCTGAGCGCGGGTCTTCTGCCCAGAGCTTGGAGCCCGTCGCGTCGTCTTACTTCCCCAGGGATCGCAACATGAGCGGACCATCCGATTACAAGCCAACCAATCCCGCCCTGATGTGGATCGAACGGCGCCTGCCGATTTTCGGTCTCATGCATTCCTCGTTCGTGGCCTATCCGACGCCGCGCAACCTCAACTACTGGTGGACCTTCGGAGCCATCCTCTCCTTGATGCTGGGAGTGCAGATCCTTACCGGCGTGGTGCTGGCGATGCACTACACGCCGCACGCCGATCTGGCTTTCGGTTCGGTCGAACGCATCGTGCGCGACGTGAACTTCGGCTGGCTCCTGCGCAACATGCACGCCGCCGGCGCATCGATGTTCTTCTTCGCAGTCTACGTTCACATGTTCCGCGGCCTCTATTACGGATCGTACAAGGAACCACGCGAGGTCTTATGGATCCTCGGCGTCATCATCTATCTTCTGATGATGGCGACGGGCTTCATGGGCTATGTGCTGCCATGGGGTCAGATGAGCTTCTGGGGTGCCACCGTCATCACCAATCTGTTCTCCGCCATTCCTTATGTCGGAGACCTGATCGTGACATGGCTGTGGGGCGGCTATTCCGTCGGCAACCCGACCCTGAATCGCTTCTTCTCGCTGCATTACCTGCTGCCATTCGTGATCGCCGGCGTGGTGGTGCTGCACGTCTGGGCGCTGCACGTGGCGGGCCAGAACAATCCGGCCGGCGTCGAGCCAAGGACGGAAAAGGACACCGTGCCGTTCACGCCCTATGCGACCATCAAGGATATGTTCGGCGTCTCCTGCTTTCTTCTGCTCTACGCCTGGTTCATTTTCTACATGCCGAACTATCTCGGCGACGCCGACAATTACATTCCCGCCAATCCCGGCGTAACGCCGGCGCATATCGTGCCCGAGTGGTATTATCTGCCGTTCTACGCGATCCTGCGCTCGATCCCGAACAAGCTTGCCGGCGTGATCGCGATGTTTTCGGCGATCCTGGTGCTGGCGTTCCTGCCCTGGCTCGATACCGCCAGGACGCGCTCGTCCAGATACCGCCCGCTGGCAAAGCAGTTCTTCTGGATCTTTGTCGTCGTATGCGTGCTGCTGGGCTATCTCGGCTCGCAGCCGCCCGAGGGCGTCTATGTCATCGCCGGGCGCATCCTGACCGTCTGCTATTTTTCCTATTTCCTGATCCTGCTGCCGCTCTTGAGCCGGATCGAGAAGCCGAGGCCGGTTCCCAATTCGATCGCCGACGACGTGATTGCGAAGTACGGAAGCAAAACCGCGCCGATGGTGTCGGCCGCGATCATGCTTGCGGTCGTGGGCGCGCTGTTCGCCGGCAGCACGCAGAGCGCGCGAGCCGAGCAACAGGACACGCCGCCTTCGCTGAGATGGTCGTTCGCCGGTCCGTTCGGCAAATACGATCGCGGATCCTTGCAGCGCGGCCTGAAGATCTACAAGGAGGTTTGCTCCAACTGCCACGGGCTGTCCTACATCGCGTTCCGCAATCTGGCTGATCCCGGCGGTCCCGGCTATTCTGCCGCGCAGGCCGCGGCGTTCGCTTCCGAATACAAGATCAAGGATGGTCCGAACGACCAGGGCGAAATGTTCGAGCGGCCCGGCCGGCCTGCCGATTACTTCCCCTCGCCATTCCCCAACGAGCAGGCCGCGCGTGTCGCCAACGGCGGCGGTTTGCCTCCCGACCTCTCCCTGATTGCGAAGGCGCGATCTTACGAGCGCGGTTTCCCCTGGTTCATCTTCGACTTCTTCAGTCAGTTCCAGGAACAGGGCCCCAACTACATCGCAGCAGTGCTGCAGGGCTATCAAAAGACACCCCCCGGCGTGACCATTCCCGAGGGCACCTACTACAACAAGTATTTCCCCGGCCACGCCATCAAGATGCCGCAGCCGTTGAGCGATGGTCAGGTCACGTTTGATGACGGATCGCCGGCGACGCTGCAGCAATATGCCAAGGATATCGCCACGTTCCTGATGTGGGCGGCTGAGCCGCAAATGGAGGCCCGCAAGCGGTTGGGGCTGCAGGTTTTCGTAGTCCTGATTATCTTCACGGGGCTGATGTATTTCACCAAGAAGAAGGTCTGGGCCGACGCGCACTGAACCCGATTGCACCCGACTTCGAAAAGCCCCTGCGGGGGCTTTTTTGTTGTGGTCACGGACGTTGTCCAGCCGACAGGTCACGCCAACGCTGGTTTGCGCTCGTTGCGACACCGCATCAGGTTGCTTCCTGCGCTCACAATGGTCAAAATAGAGGTAATCACCAGGAAAAAGGTCGGAGGAAACCATGGGCACGAACGTCTCGTTCAAGCGTCCCGACGGCAGGGAGGTCAGCGGCTATCTCGCAAACGCCGCGCGCGGCGACGCCCCCGGTGTCGTTGTGATCCAGGAATGGTGGGGGCTCCAGGAACAGATCAAGGGAATATGTAACCGCCTTGCCGTCGCCGGGTTCGACGCGCTGGCACCGGACCTCTACAACGGCAAAGTGGTGCCGTATCACGACACCGACGCCGCCGCAGAGGAGATGAACTCGCTCGATTTCATGGACGCCACCACGCAGACGGTTCGTGGAGCCGTGCAGTATCTGAGCAGGAACGGCGCCAAGGTCGGGCTGACCGGCTTCTGTCTCGGCGGCGCCGTTACCATTATCGGCGCTACCAGGATTCCGGAACTGGCCGCGGGCGTCGTGTTCTATGGTATTCCGCCGGAGGCCGCGGCAAGACCCGCGGATGTCAAGATTCCGCTGCAGGCACATTTCGCCAACAAGGATGATTGGTGCACGCCGGAGGTGGTCGATGCCTTCGAGAAGGCCATGAAGGCAGCCGGCAAGTCGCTCGAGCTGTTCCGCTACGATGCGGAGCATGCGTTCGTCAATGAACAGCGCATGTCCGTGCACGACCGCAAGTCGGCCGAACTCGCCTGGGGCCGCGCCATGGAGTTCTTCACGAAACATCTCGGGTGAGTAACCTCGCCCGTCACACGCAGCCGGAAGGAGGACCACCATGTACGCCGCCATCCGCCAGGCCAAGGCCAAGACCGGCAAGTCAGAAGAACTGGCGCGCCGCATCAAGGAAGGTGCCATCCCGATCATCAGCGATGTCGAGGGCTTCATCGCCTATTATGTCGTCTACGCCGGCGACGATACCGTCACCGCAATCAGCATCTTCAATAATTTTGCAAGCGCCGAGGAGGCGAACCGGCGGGCCATCGCCTGGATCGACGAGAATCTCGGGCCGCTCCTGGTCGGGTCGGCGACGGCGGTCGCTGGCCCCGTGATCGTGCATACGCTGGCCTGACGGATCGGGCGAAGTTTTCAGTTCGACGGCAGGGGACCAGGCGAAGGGGGCACGGTCCAGATCATGATGCGATTAAGTGGAATCGCATCATGATCTCATCTCTTTGTTTGAGCATGATCTTTTCGGAAAACCGGTTTCCACTTTTCCGGATCATGCTCTACCGCTTGACCCCGTCCCACCACGGACAGGTCCCCGCCATCAGCCTGTAATTGCCGTCGATGACTTGCACCGGTGCCCGAAGTCCGGCGGCGCCCGCGCGCATTCGCATTTCGTGCGCCTCTTCCCGCTGCGCCGGCGGCAGCCAGTTGCGCTCATGCCCCCACAGGCTCGGTCCGTCGTTCAGTTCGACCGGTTGCCATGTCGACGGATTGATTTCACGGCCGCCCCAGCCGCACTCGACCATGAAAGAGGACGGCGATCTTGCGTAAAACGAGGTCATGAAATCGTTGGTATGGCGGCCGAGCGTGACGCCGACGCGGTCGGTTTCGTTCAGCGCGACATCGTAAGCTTGCCCGACGTCGTCGAGCGAAAACAGTTCGACCATCAGATGATGCATGCCGTTGCGCCCGCTTTCCAGCAAGGCGAGGCTGTGGTGCCGCGCGTTGATGTGAAAGAAGTAGGCGCGAAACGGTTTCATCATGTAATCGGAAAGGCGAAAGCCGAGCACCTCGACATAGAACGGCATCACCGCCTCGATATTTTCCACCGTCAGCACGGCGTGTCCAAGGCCGAGGGGGCCGGTGCGAAAACCGGAGATCGAGCGGCCGGGGCTGAACGGAGTGTCGTCGAGCGCGGCGCCGTGAAATGCTTCCAGCCGGTTGCCTGCGGGATCGCTGAACGAAATCAGGCTGCGAACCCGCCTTTTGTCGGCAAGCGTCTGCGGCTCGGCCGAAACCTCGACTTGCGCCTGTTCCAGCCGCCCCGCAAGCGAATCCAGCGCGTCGGCATCCTGCACTTCCCAGCCGAAGAAGCGCTTCCCCTCCGCCATCGAGCGATCGACGACAATGCGCTGCTTGCGATCGTCCATGCGGAACGCCAGCAAAGAGGGGCTGCATTCGACCGCCTGAAGGCCAACCAGCCGGGTACCGAATTGCCGCCAATCCTCCAGCGCGGCCGAGCCAAACCCGACATATCCCAAGGCCTGCAATGGCATGTTAACCTCCCGCTAGTGCCCAAATGATGCTTGCCGGACAGCCAGGACGCAAGCCGTCCCTTGACGCGGCAGCCCTGCCATGGTGTTTACGTGGTCCATGAGCATCGCTGTCCACCGTACCCGTCTTTGGTGGCCCACCTGTTAGGGGTGGCCGATGCGATTTCATTCTCCAAGATCGTCAGGGGCCGTCATCGCAGAGCGGCGGCCTTTCGTTTGTCCTGTGTGGCGTTCCCTCGGCAAGTTTCGTAAGAGGATCACATGAACAGGACAGTCTTTTCCCTGGCCGAGCGCAGCGAATTTCGCACCCGTGGCGGGCTCGCGATCTGCCGGTCGGTTGAGCATTTTTCGGGCGGCGCCAACAGGCTTGACGATCTGGTCAACCTGCTCGACCGCCGCCGCGGCGTGGTGCTGTCCTCCGGCACGACGGTGCCCGGCCGCTACGACAGTTTCGACCTCGGTTTTTGCGATCCACCGCTGCAACTGCAGACGAGGGAATCGAATTTCGCGCTCGAAGCGCTGAATGCGCGCGGCGAAATTCTGGTCGCGTTCATCGGCGAGGTTCTCCGCGAACCCTGCGTCGTCATCACCGAGATGAGCGCCGGCCGCCTGGCCGGTCACATCTTGCGGGGGCCTGCGCCGGTTGACGAAGACCAGCGCACGCGTCGCGCCAGCATGATGTCGCTGGTGCGCGATCTCGTCGCCGCATTCGGCTGCGGTGACGATCCGCTGCTTGGCCTGTTCGGCGCGTTCGCCTATGACCTGGTATTCCAGATCGAAGACCTGGTCCAGAAGCGTGCGAGAGAGGGCGACCAGCGCGACATCGTGCTTTACGTTCCCGATCGCCTGCTCGCCTATGATCGCGCCACCGCACGGGGCGTGGCGGTCAGCTATGATTTTGCCTGGAACGGCGAATCGACGACAGGCCTGCCGCGCGACACCGCAGACAGCGTCTATGCGAGAATGCCGCGGCAGGGATTTGCCGATCACGCCGTCGGCGAATATCAGGCCACCGTCGAAACCGCGCGTGCCGCGTTTGCCCGCGGCGATCTCTTCGAAGTGGTGCCGGGACAACTCTTTGCGGAGGCTTGCGAACGATCGCCCGCCGAGGTGTTTCAGCGGCTGTGCCGGATCAATCCGTCGCCTTATGGCGCGCTGATGAATCTCGGCGAAGGCGAATTTTTGGTGTCGGCGTCGCCGGAGATGTTCGTGCGCTCGGACGGCCGGCGGGTCGAGACCTGTCCGATCTCCGGCACCATCGCGCGCGGCGCCGACGCGATTGGCGATGCCGAGCAGATCAGGCAGTTGCTGAATTCGCAGAAGGACGAATTCGAGCTCAACATGTGCACCGACGTTGATCGCAACGACAAGGCAAGGGTCTGCGTGCCCGGCACGATCAAGGTTCTGGCGCGGCGTCAGATCGAGACTTATTCGAAGCTGTTCCACACCGTCGATCATGTCGAAGGCATGTTGCGGCCGGGCTTTGATTCGCTCGATGCGTTCCTTACCCATGCCTGGGCGGTGACCGTGACCGGCGCGCCCAAATTATGGGCCATGCAATTCGTCGAGGATCACGAGCATTCGCCGCGCCGCTGGTATGCCGGCGCCATTGGGGCGGTGAATTTCGACGGCGGCATCAACACGGGTCTCACCATTCGCACCATTCGCATGAAGGACGGGCTTGCGGAGGTGCGCGTCGGCGCAACCTGCCTCTTTGATTCCGATCCCGCAGCCGAAGACCGCGAGTGCCAGGTCAAGGCGGCCGCACTGTTTCAGGCCCTGCGCGGCGATCCGGCGAAACCGCTCTCGGCGTTCGCGCCGGATGCCACCGGTTCGGGCAAAAGGGTGCTTCTGATCGATCACGACGACAGCTTCGTGCACATGCTGGCGGATTATTTTCGCCAGGTCGGAGCCAGCGTGACGGTCGTCAGATATGTTCATGCCAAGCGGATGCTGGACAGCGGCAGATACGACCTGCTCGTGCTGTCGCCGGGGCCAGGAAGGCCGGAAGATTTCGAAATCGCCGGGACCATCGAGAAGGCCCTGGGGAAGAGGCTGCCTGTCTTCGGCGTCTGCCTCGGCTTGCAGGCGATCGGGGAATATTTTGGCGGCCAGCTCGGACAGCTGCGGCAACCTGCCCATGGCAGGCCATCGCGGGTTTCCGTGCGAGGCGGACGGCTGATGCAGAATCTGCCCGATGAGATCGTGATCGGACGCTATCATTCGCTCTACGTGGAGCGCGACGGCATGCCGGACGTTCCTGCAGGTGACTGCGAGCACGGAGGACGGCGTTGCGATGGCCATCGAGCATAAAACCTTGCCGGTCGGCGGCGTGCAGTTTCACCCGGAATTGCTGATGTCGCTCGGCGGCGAAGTGGGCCTGCGCATCGTCGAGAACGCATTCCGGCTTGGCCTGCCGGTCAGTTGAAGATTGACGAACAGGATTTGAGAGAGACAACCGATGACGCCCGAATACGACTTGAAGGCCACGGTCCGCACCATCAAGGACTATCCAAAACCGGGAATAATGTTTCGCGACATCACCACGCTATTGGGTGATGCGCGCGCCTTCCGCCGCGCCGTCGATGAGCTGGTGCAGCCCTGGGCCGGATCGAAGATCGACAAGGTGGCCGGCATCGAGGCGCGCGGCTTCATTCTCGGCGGCGCGATGGCGCATCAGGTCTCCGCGGGTTTCGTGCCGATCCGCAAGCGGGGCAAGCTGCCGCATACCACGGTGCGCATCGCCTATTCCCTGGAATACGGACTCGACGAAATGGAGATGCATGCCGACGCCATCCATCCCGGCGAGCGCGTCATCCTGGTCGACGACCTGATCGCAACCGGCGGCACTGCGGAAGGCGCGGTCAAGCTGATGCGTCAGATCGGCGCCAATGTGGTTGCGGCCTGCTTCATCATCGATTTGCCGGACCTCGGGGGCGCCGCGAAATTGCGTGGGATGAACGTGCCGGTGCGAACGCTGATGACGTTCGACGGGCATTGAGTGCGGGCGATGAGTTGCGGCGCCTTTTCCAGGTGAAAAGGCAGGCGTTGGAATGGACGGCGCGAATCCAGGCCGTCACGACCCCTGCAGCATCAGGCTGAGTTCCAGCTCGCGGAACTTCAGATAGTTGCCACGGATCCACTGATGCAGTTCGGTCGAGGTGTCCCTTTCGTTCCGAAGGTAGTCGGTGAACGAGAACGGCAGACGGTCGACATAGGTTTTTAGAAAAGTCGGCAGTGCTGCAATTCGAAGGACCCGCCGCCCCGCAAGGGCGTCGGGAAGTTCGCCGCGAACGACATATTCGTTCTCGACAGTGACCAGCGCATTCGGCGGAACCTGGCGTTGCAGCATCGAATAGCTGCGGGCAGATACCCGATCGGTATCGCCGACGAACAGGACGACCGGCGACACGCCGCGACGGACGGCCTCCTTCATGAAGCCGATTTCGCCGGTCATCTTGAAGAAGGCGTCGAATGCGTGGAAGCCGAGGTCGATCACCTTGGCGATGCCGTCGCAGATGATCACCCGGTCCATCAGCGCCATTTTGCCAACAGTGTCGTCGATTTCCGCGGTTTCGGTGATGTCAGGCAGATATTCGAGCAGCGACGGCTCCTTGAGATTGACGTTGAACGCCATGACCGTGCCGTTCTTCAACAGCAGAAACTCGCTCAACAGCCGCGCGATCAGCGTCTTGCCGACCAGCGGGCGAGGCGAACAGACGATGTAAACCGGGGTCACGGGCGTTTGGCGCATCAAGCGCTATATCGTGCGATTTTGGCGCCCATTCCAGCCCAACGCGATCGCGCCAGCGATTATTTTTCGCCGCGGGTCACGGCTTTGCCGGAGCCGACCATATCGGTCAGCTTGATGCGGTCGAATTCACTCCAGACATTGGCGAGCCAGTGGCGGACATAACCGCGCAGCACGAACGAATAGTTGGCGGCCTCGTCGCTCGAGCCCTTGTTGGCCACGAATTTGAGGAACGGAACGGAGGCAACCTCGACCTGTTCAAACGCCATTTCGTTGAGCTTGGGGATGGTGAGCTCGGTCGCGTCCTTGATGCGGTGGAAATAGGAATTATAGGTGGCCTGATCCCACTGGAAGAACTGGGTATCGTTGATGAAATTCTTCACCAGGAAATATTTTGCGCCCGACATGAAGCTCGCGGTTTCCGCTATTTCGTCGAGCGAGGCGATCGAGGGGCCCAGAATATGGAACACGGCAAATGTGATTTGACCCGTCTTGGCGGCGTCGAGAAATCCGATGTCACGCAGCGAAGCAAGCGAGGGAGACAACAAGCCGGCGCGGACGTTGATCACGGTGACCGAGGGACTGGCCGAGTTCAGCGTGTCGAAGATCTTCATCTGGTCCGATGTCACCGTCATGTCGACGATCTCGGTGACATCGGGGTGAAACCGTTTCAGCGTGCCGCGCGGCGATTCGGTATCGAAGGCGCGCGTCGGCACGTTGTTGGCGCTGAAATAGTCCAAGAGCGTCCGCGAAATCGTCGTCTTGCCGACGCCGCCTTTGTCAGCACCCACCACTATCACTACCGGCTTCGCCATGAGCTTCCCTTATGCGCCATTGTCGACTGGAGCATCGTGCCTGATTTTGGAATTACCGGGATTGCCCCGGATCAAGTCCCCACCGGCCGGATGCCCCGCTCTAGGCCGCTTTGTCCTCGATCTTCTGCTTTGCCAAGATGGCAGAAACGAGGGAGAATTCAAATCACAGACCACGGCCTTGGCTGAAGATTTTCGAATCGAATGACGCGCAAGGCGGGATCGAGACGTTTTCGGGTCGATTTGGCCGAAGGCAGAGGCAATTAGGTTGGGGTCAGGCGCGCCGGGCGGTGCCGTCACCTCAGTGGCGACCCCAGGGACCAGCCGGATTTCCCCAAGGGCCCGACGGCGCGCCTGGCGAGGAGTTTGCCGGGTCGGCAGCATCGCTCCAGGGACCTTTCGGCAATGGCGGCGGGATTTCGCCGGCAGGTATCTGATTTTCCGGCTCGATCGCGGCGTCCGAGGGTAGCGCGAGTGGTCCGGGGTCGTGGCCTCCGGCGTATCTGACCAACGCATCGACGCGCGATTCAACGGAAGGATGGGTGGCAAACAGGTCGGCAAAACCCTCGCGCGGATTGTCGAGGCACAATTCCATCACCGCGGAAGTCGCACCGGGCAGCTCGCCCCGGTTTTCGATCTTCCGCAACGCCGAGATCATGGCGTCCGGATTCTTGGTCAGCTCGACCGAACCGGCATCGGCAAGGAATTCGCGCGAGCGCGACAGCGCCAGGCGGACCAGTTGCGACAGCAGCCAGGCCAGCCCGATCAGCGCGACACCGATTATGACAGCGATAATTGCCGCGCCGCCGGAACTCTTTCGGTTGCTGTCGGAGGAGGACGACGAGGACGAGGAAGACCAGGATCCGCGATAGCCGCCATATCCGCCGTAATAGCCGAAATTGGTGAAACTCCGGAAAAACAGCTCGGCGAAGAAACCGACCGCGCCGGCAATGATCACCGCGATCACCATCATCTGCACGTCGCCGTTGCGGATGTGGGTGAGTTCGTGCCCGAGCACCGCTTCGATCTCCCGATCGTTGAGGGCGTTCAACAGGCCCGTCGTGACGGTGACCGCATATTGCCGCCGGTTGAGTCCGGTCGCGTAGGCGTTCAGCGCATCGCTCTCGATGATCTTCAGTTTCGGCATCGCGATGCCGCGCGAGATGCAGAGGTTCTCCAGGAGATTGTAAAGCCTCGGCTGCTGCTGCCGCGTCACGTCCTCTCCGCCGGTGACGGCGTCGACGATCGATTGGTGGAAGAAATAGGCGATGACGATCCAGAGCGCCGTGCCCCCGGTCGCGTAGGGAAAAGCCTCGATCAGGTCGCGCGCGGCTGCTGCCAGATAATAGTCGAGCGGCGCCCCGCCATAGGTCATCGCCTCCGCGATCAGCGCTCCTGCATAGACCATTACATAGACCAGCGCGAACAGTCCTGCGAGCAGCAGCATCGAACGAAACTTGTTCGATGCGATATGCGTGTAGAGACCGTATGCGGCCATGGCTCGGCCTTTCGTTACTCACGTCGTTCCGGAGCGGGCGCCAGCGGCGCGAAGGGAAAATCCCGGAAATCTCACCTCAGAACTTGACCTGCGGCGCGGTCTCGACCTCGGTCCTGCTGGTGCCGAGATCGAAGAAATCCTTGCGGGTGAAGCCGAACATGCCGGCAAACAAGGCGGCAGGCATCTGCTGGATGCCGGTGTTGTATTCCGAAACCGCATTGTTGAAGAAACGCCGGCTGGCGGCGATCTTGTTCTCGAGGTCCGACAACTCGCTCGCCAATTGCTGGAAATTGGCGTTGGCCTTGAGGTCCGGATAGGCCTCCGAAAGCGCGATCAGCCGGCCGAGCGCACCGCTCAACTGGTTTTCCGCGGCCGACACCTGTGCGGGACCCTGCGCCGACATCGCCGAGTTGCGTGCCTTGATCACGTCGTCGAGCGTGCCGCGCTCATGGGCGGCGTAGCCTTTCACGGTCTCGACCAGGTTCGGGATCAGGTCGTGGCGCTGCTTGAGCTGCACGTCGATGTCGGCGAACGCCTGATTGACGCGCTGGCCGAGCGCCACCAGCCGGTTATACGCGCCGAATGCGAAGATCACGACAACGACAAGGACGCCGATAACGATCCAGCCGGTTGACATGGAAAAAGCTCCTGGTGGGACAACGGTTGAAGCAAGCTCGAGGAAACCAGTGTGGCGGTTCAGAAAGTCCGCATCATTGTTGCCGCGCCGCAACGATGACGACGTGGGTATCCGTTTGGTCGGCCGCAAGGTTCCGGCAGTTCAACGATTTTAAGCTGATCGGATTGACTTTAATCAATCACGGCATCACCCCAGCGCCATCGCCGGGCGCGCGCATAGGCCGCCTTGTCGCGGTGGGGCACTTTCTCGGTTCTCAAGCCATTGGGGTTGCAGAGTTTCGCCGTCACTTCGATCTTGGTGACGACGGGCTGCGCCAGCACGCGGGTAAAGCGCAGCGCAACCGGCTTGCGCGTCAATACGATATAGCTGAACTTTTCATCCTCAAAAGGAAGCTCGGCTCCCTTGAGCTGCATATGAGCGCGCAGTCGCGGCAGGCGCTGGGTGAAGTGGCACCAGTCCGGGGCCTGAAGGGGACATTTGTCATCGTGCGGGCAGGGGACGACCACCTTCGCCCCCGAAGCGATCAATCGCTGTCGCAAGGCGATGATCCGCCGATAGCCGGCGGGCGTGCCCGGTTCGACGACAAGCAGCGTGTCCCGGGTCGCTCGCCACAGTTGCTCGGCAAGCGCGTCCTGCTGTTGCGCGTCGCATTCGCCGATCATGTAGCTTGCCACCACAAGATCGGCGGGCTCGGCGGCGGCGAGCGCGGCGCCGGCTGGGCCGCGCGGGTAGGCGATCGCCTTTAGCCGCAAGCTGTCACCGCAAAGAGCCAGTGCCAGCGAGCGCAAGACGCTATTGCTGTCCAGCAAGGTAAAATCTTGCAGGGAAGCGAAGGCCTCCGCCGCCGCCCATGTCGCCGTGCCCGGTCCGGCGCCGACATCGAGCAGCCTTGTCGGCGCGAAATCGGGCCTCGCCTGGCAAAGCGCATTGACGCATGCGGTCAGCGCGGCATAGGTCGCCGGCATCCGCGCCAGCGCGTAGGCCAGCGCATCCTGCTCCGATGCAATCACGCTGGAGGCGCCACCGTCGCGATATGTTTTGGAGATCAGCGCGGCCCGCTCGGCGATCTCGTGACGCGACAGACCCTGAAGCCTGGCGTCGAGCGCGGCTTTCAATTCGGCGGGGAGGGCGGGAGGGATCATCTGTCCGTTGTCATGCCCCGATGCCAAACCCTGTCGTTGCGAGCCAACGGGTCGCGCGAATGCGCGCCCGATGACAGGCTCCGCGAAGCAATCCATATCGCCGCTCGCGGAGGTTTGGATTGCTTCGTCGCTGTCGCTCCTCGCAATGACGATCCGAAAATATCGGATTTCACGCCACGTTCTGGTCGAGAATTCTCACGGCGTCTTCGAGATCGACCGAGACGAGCTGCGACACGCCGCGTTCGGCCATGGTGACGCCGAACAGCCGATTCATGCGCGCCATCGTGATCGGATTGTGCGTGATGATGATGAAGCGGGTTTCGGTGGTCGCGGTCATCTCGTGCAGCAGGCTGCAGAACCGCTCCACGTTGTGATCGTCGAGCGGCGCGTCGACCTCGTCCAGGACGCAGATCGGCGAAGGGTTGGTGAGGAACACGGCAAAGATCAAGGCAAGCGCCGTCAGCGCCTGTTCGCCGCCGGACAACAACGACAGCGTCTGCGGTTTCTTGCCGGGCGGCTTTGCGATGATCTCAAGTCCCGCTTCCAGCGGATCGTCGCTTTCGATCAGATGGAGCGCGGCTTCGCCGCCGCCGAACAGCTCGGTGAACAGCCGCCTGAAGTGACCGTTGACGGTTTCGAACGAGGCCAAGAGCCGCTCCCGCGCCTCGCGGTTGAGGCTCTGGATGCCCTGACGCAACCGCTTGATGGCCTCCACCAGATCGTCGCGTTCCGTGGTCAGCGTGGTGTGTTGGGCTTCGACCTCGCGCAGCTCTTCCTCGGCGCGCAAATTGACCGCGCCGAGCCGCTCGCGGTCGCGGCGAAGCTTTTCGAGATTTTCCTCGATCTCGGCCAGCGGCGGCAATTCCGTACCCGGCGCGATCTCGGCGAGGCCGGCTACCGCCTGCGGCTCGACTTCGAGCATGTCGTGGATTTCGCGTTCGATATCTGTCAGGCGGCGCCTGGCGCCATCCATGCGTTCCTCGGCACGAGCGCAAGCCTCGCGCGCGCTGGAGAGTGCCTCGAGCGAGAGCTTGGCGGCGCGGTCGGTTTCCGCCATCAGGTTTTCGGCCGCCGCCAGCGCATCGGCTGCGACGCGGCGCGCGCTTTCAGCCGACTCGATTTCGTTGATCAGCGCGCGGCGTTTTTCGGCAAATATTGCAGGCGCGTTTTCAAGCTCCATGCGTTCGGCCGTGACCTCGGTAACACGGGCCTCGATGGTGTCGATTTGCGAGGCGGCGCCAGCCTTTCGGTTTTGCCATTCGTTGCGTTCGGCCGTGATCGCCTGCAGGCGACGGTCGGCAAGCTCGGCTTCCCGCGCCAGCGCCTGTGCTTCGGCTCGCACCTGCGCGGCGACGTGGCGGCTGCCTTCGATCGCGGTCCGCACCTCCGCAAGCCTGGTCTCGATGGGAAGGCTTGGCGGCATTTCTGCCAGTGTGGCGTTCGCGGTCCCATGCGCGCTCTCGGCCTCGCTGCGGTCGGCTGAGAGGCGGGTGCGGGCTTCGGTCAACGCCGATTTGCGCGCGGCATGGCGATTGATTTCGCGTTCGGTTGCGGCATGACGCTCGCGCGCACCGTCCGCCTCGCGCTGGGCCGCGCGCCAGGCTTCGCGCGCCGAAGTCTCAGCGGCCGAGGCCGCCTTGAGGTCGGCCTCGGCGGTCTCGAGCGCGTGGCGCCTCGCGGCCGCATCGGTGCGCGCCTGCTCCAATTCGTTCTCGATATCAACGAGCCGCGCCCGCTCGGCAAGACGCCGCGCGGCACCGGTCGGCGCATGTGCGGCCGCGACGAAGCCGTCCCAGCGCCAGACATCGCCTTCGCGCGACACCAGCCGCTGGCCGGTCTTGAGCTGCGACACGAGCTCGGCGCCGCGATCGCGCGCGACGATGCCGATCTGCGCCAGACGCCGCTTCAGCTCGATCGGTGCCTGCACGTTTGCGGCGAGCGGTTCGACGCCCTCCGGCAGGGCGGGATCGGTTTCGCTCGTCCCGGCATCGGTCCAGCGCATCGGCGCCGACGGATCGACGGGGGCATCGAGATCGTCGCCAAGCGCAGCACCAAGCGCCTTTTCATAGCCCTTGGCGACGGTGATGCCGTCGATGATCGGCGGCCACAAATTCTTGGTCTCGCCGTTGACGAGCTTCGAGATCGTGCGCGCCTCGGTCTCGAGCCGTTGGACACGCTTGTCGGCTTCATTCAGCGGCGCGCGGGCCGCCTCCAGCCGCGCTCGAGCAGCCGCATGGTCGGCTTCGCTGGCCTGACTTGCGCTTTCGCAGCTTGCGAGACTTTGCTGGGCTGCTTCCATGCCCGCGGCCAGCGCCGCAAGGTCGCCCAACGCGCTTGTCTCTTCCAAAAGCTTCTGTTCGTCGCGCTCGACATTTGCGATGTCCTGATCGAGCCGCGCGAGCCGGTCGCGGTGGCCGCGTACGCTGCCCTCGAGCTGGTTGCGCCTGGCGGCAAGATCGGCAAGCGCGGTGGTCAGCTCGGCGAACAATTGCTCGGCGGCCGAAAGCGTGGCTTCGGCTTCGGAGACGCGTTCATCGACGCCGCTGCGTTTTTCGACACCCGACCTGATCTCGTCCCTCAACTCGGCGTCTTCGGTGTCGAGCCGCTGCAGCGCTACCGCCGCGTCCGCGGCCTGCTGCTGCTCGCGCGCAATGTCGGCCGAAAATTGCGTCAGCCGGCGGTCGAGTTCGGCGACCCGCTCCCTGGCGCGTTCTTCCTCGCGGTCGAGGGTTTCGCGCGCATTGGTGAGACGTTGCAGCCCGGCCGCAGCGCGGACCTCGGCTTCCCGCAGGGCCGGCAATTCGGCGGCGCGCACGGCCTGTAAGCGGGCTGCCTCGGCCTGCTCGCGGGTACGTTCGGCCATCTCGCGCACGGCCAGGTCGTGGGCTGCGGTCGTGTCCGCAACGCCGGCATGGGCTTCCATCCAGCGCAGGTGGAACAGCAGCGCCTCGGCTCTTCGGACCTTGGCGGCAACCTCGCGATAGCGGATCGCCTGCCGAGCCTGCTTCTTGAGGCCGTCGATTTGTCCGGCCAGTTGGCCGACGACGTCCTCGACGCGGGTGAGGTTGGTTTCGGCCGCCTTCAGGCGCAGCTCGGCCTCGTGGCGGCGGGCATGAAGCCCCGCGACGCCTGCGGCGTCCTCGAGCACGCGTCGGCGCTGCTCGGGCTTGGCCTGAATGATCTCGCCGATCTTGCCCTGATGCACCAGCGCCGGCGAGCGCGCGCCGGTCGCGGCGTCGGCAAACAGAAGCTGGACGTCGCGTGCGCGGACATCGCGGCCGTTGATGCGGTAGACCGAGCCTGCCTCGCGTTCGATGCGGCGGGATATTTCGAGGATCTCCCGATCGTTGATCGAAGCCGGTGCGGTGCGATCGGAATTATCGATCGTCATCATCACCTCGGCATGGTTGCGCGACGGGCGGCTGCCGGAACCGGCAAAAATCACGGCGTCCATGTCGGCGGCGCGCAATGATTTATGCGACGTCTCGCCCATCGCCCAGCGCAATGCCTCGACGAGGTTGGATTTGCCGCAACCGTTTGGGCCCACCACCCCGGTGAGGCCGGGTTCGATCACGAAATCAGTCGGTTCAACGAAGGACTTGAAACCGTGGAGGCGCAGGCGGGTCAGTTTCATTGGCACAGTTTCTCTGTTGGCAGGGCGCGAATCTCCCTGCCGGGACAATACCATAGAAGGCAATTTCGGTGTGGGGGGCGAATAGCTCCCGGCGGCTTGATGAGCCGACAATGGCGAGGCCGGAGCTCAAGGGCAACCGGCGCCGGCCAATTTTCCCAAGGGATTTATCAGGGATTTCCTGAGAATTTTGCTTGGCTTAGACGGCGTTTTCAGTTCCGGCCTGGAACCCTCGAACGAATCAGCTCTTGAGCAGCGCCTTGATGCGTTTGTCGAATTCCTCAAACGAGGTCTCACCTTTGATCTTCTCGCCATTGAGGAAGAAAGTCGGCGTCGAATTGACCTTCAGCACCTCTGAGGCGAATTTCTGATCGGCCACAATCTTGTCGAGCAGCGACTGGTCCTTCAGGCATGCCTCGACCTGCTGCTGGCTAAGGCCTGCCTGCTTGCCGATCCGGGTCAATGCTTCGGTGGTGTTCTTCGTGATCCATTCGCCTTGCTGCTTGAACAGCAGGTCGGTGACCGCAAAATACTTTCCGGAATCGTCCTTGGCGATGCAGCGCGACAGCATCGAGCCGGCGGCGGCCTTGATGTCGAGCGGGAATTCCCGGAAAACGTAACGGATCTTGCCGGTGTCGATATAGGCCGCCTTGATCTTCGGAAACACGTTTTCGTTGAACGCCGCGCAATGCGGGCAGGTCATCGAGGCATATTCGGTGATGGTCACCGGTGCGTTGGCCGGCCCGAGCGCCATATCGGGCAGCGACATCGGTTTGGCCACATCGGCCGCGCCCTGGGCTTTGGCTCCCGCGATCAGGCGCAGGGGAGAAATCCCCGCCAGGGCAGCAAGTCCGGCCAGCGACAGGAAGGCGGTGAAGGCACGACGCGTGATGATCAAAGTGTGCTCCCGAATTAGCGTTTCACGCTGAAATAAAAGCGCGATGAAAGCCGTTGGCTATCGTGAAACCGGTCAGGTGGCAATGGCGCGTCGCCGTTGCCGGACTTGGCGGCAGGCTCAATTTCGCTTGATCGAGGCACCCAGCCGCGCGAGCGCAGCCCGCAATTGATCGTCCTCGACCGAGGATAGGGTCCTTTCGACTTCCTCAACCATTCTGGCGTCCGGCCCGTGCGCAGACGTGGCCCGTTGGCGGCGCGAGAGCGGTCCCTGCCGCAGTGCCAGTCGACCCACCGCGCTCCAGCCAAAGAAACGATTGACGCGCTCCAGGATAACGTCGGAGCTGTGCTGGATTTCGAGCGCCATCGGGCCTTCGACGCGCAGAACCAGCGTCGCGGGCTCCAGTGGTTGTCCTTCCACCGGCCGCGGCCACTGCATTTTGAGCGGCTCGCAGTGGGCCGCTATCTCGGAACCGGCGATTTCAGTCCAGCGCGTCACCAGTTCGCGCGCGGCGAAATCCTTGCCGCGCATAGGCGTCGGAAAATACGTCACTGAGCAGGACGGAAAGCGGCTTTGCCGAGATCGGACCGGGTTTGGGCATGGGCTCTCATACCACCGCCGGTCCTGCGGAGATACGCTTAGGCCGCGCGCGGACGGATGGTTTTCAGATCGCGGTCGATTACTCTGCGCCGCTGCATCAGGTCGTAATCCATCTGTAGCCCCAGGAAGAAGCCCTCGGACAGGCCGAAATAGCGTGCGAGCCGCAGATCGGTGTCCGCAGTAATATCTCGCTTGCCCAACACGATCTCGTTGATGCGGCGAGGTGCAACGTGAACCGCACGCGCCAGTCCGTTCTGGCTGAGGCCCATCGGCTTGAGGAACTCTTCAAGCAGGATTTCGCCAGGATGTGGATTTCGAAGTGGCCCGCCCTTAGCTGTGGTAGTCGACGATTGTGACATGCGCCGGTCCTCCCTGATCCCAAACGAAACATATCCGCCATTGGTCATTGATCCGGATCGAATGCTGTCCCAACCGGTCAGCCTTTAGTGCCTCAAGACGGTTTCCGGGTGGAACCCGAAGATCGCCAATGACGCGGGCCTGATTCAAAATGCGAAGCTTCCTCAGAGCCACATCCTGAATGGTCGCCGGCAATTTTCGGCTGCGTCGGCCGGACCAGATCAATTCAGTCTCGGAATCAGCGAAACTCTGTATCATGGTCGAGTATAACGTAGCGCGTTATAGCCTGCAAGCTCTGGCCATGGGCCGAATCCGATCCTAGAATGAGATGTGCCCCCTTCGATAGCAATCCGGAAGAAGCAGCAGACTGTTGCGGCCGAATCGGGCGCCGCGCGTCCTGCGCTGCTTCTTGCCTGGTACGACCGGCATCGCCGGGTATTGCCATGGCGCGCGCCGAAGGGCGTTGCCGCCGATCCCTACGCAGTGTGGTTGTCGGAGATCATGCTGCAACAGACAGGCGTCAAGACGGTCGGGCCTTATTTTGTGAAATTTCTGGCGCGCTGGCCCGATGTCACCGCACTGGCCGCCTCTTCGCTCGACGACGTCCTGAGGATGTGGGCGGGACTTGGTTACTATTCCCGTGCGCGCAATCTGCATGCCTGCGCGGTTTGCCTCGTGCGCGATCATGGCGGCGTTTTTCCGGACACCGAGGCGAGCCTGCGGGCGCTGCCGGGAATCGGGCCTTATACGGCGGCCGCCATCGCGGCGATCGCGTTCAACCGCCCGACCATGCCCGTCGACGGCAATATCGAGCGCGTGGTGTCACGCCTGTTCGCGGTTGACGAGCCGTTGCCGCAGGCAAAGCCCCTGATTCAAAAACTTGCAAAGACTTTGCTCGGCGCAGTTGTTGCCGCAGAAGGGGCGTGCCGCGCCGGCGACAGCGCGCAGGCGCTGATGGATCTGGGATCGTCAATCTGCTCGCCGCAGAAACCGGCCTGCGCCCTGTGTCCGCTCAACGAAGGATGCGCGGCACGCTTGCGCGGCGATCAGGAGAGATTTCCGCGCAAGGCGCCAAGGAAATCCGGCGAGTTGCGGCGCGGTGCGGCCTTCGTCGTCAGGCGCGGCGATGAACTTCTTGCTCCGTAGCGCGTCCGGAAAAGGGCCTTCTCGGCGGCATGACCGAAGTGCCGGGTTCAGACTGGATCGTCGCGCAGCAAGATGCAGCGGCGCGGACGCAGGCGCCTCGGCTGAAGGGCATGACCCGCTGGCATCGCAAGACGGGCGTAGTCAGTCACGTATTCACGCATTTTCCCTTGCAGCTTGCCGTCTATACCGCGAGCGTACCTGCGCGCACCCGCGCGCCGGACGGCATGCGCTGGGTGCAGATAGCAGCCCTTCACGACGAGGCCCTGCCCAATGTGATGCGCAAGGTGATCGCGCTTGGGCTCGGGCAATAGCTGGTGAAGCGGATTTGAAATTCGCTACGAACCGCTAGCGCGGGATCGATAGGCTGGCCGTCCCGGGCAGGACCACGATCGCTGGCTTGGCGTTGAGGCCCTCGACCTGGAAACCGGCGACCCGCTTGTAATTTGCGGCGATGTCCTCGAGCTCCTGTCGAGACAGCACGTCGGTGACGACATCGAAACCGTCCGGCGCGCGCTCCTCGACCAGCTGCATCACCTGTTCCGGCCCGTTGCGGCGGTTGAGCATGACGAGTTCGGTCGTGGCGGGACGGCGTTCCGCCTCATAGGCAACCAGGGCGGCGTTGGTCGGACCGTGCGCCAGAATCTCGGCCGTGAGAACCCGGGCGTCGAGGATCGCTTGCGAGGCGCCGTTGGAGCCAATCGGATACATCGGATGTGCGGCGTCGCCCAGCAGCGTGACGCGGCCGAAGGTCCATTGCGGAATCGGATCGCGATCGACCAGCGGATATTCGTAGGCGTGCGGGCAGTTGCGGATCAGGCCGGGCACATCAAGCCAGTCGAACTTCCAGTCCTCAAACCATGGCAGGAATTCTTCCAGCCTCGCAGTCCGGTTGTAATCCTCGCGCCGCCATTGATAGCTTGGCGGCATGTGCCGCTCGGCGACCCAGTTGATCTGCAGTTTGCCGTTGCCGTCGGACTTCTTTGAAATCGGATAGCAGACGAATTTCAACGTTTCGTGCCCCGCCATGATCATGGTGCGGCCGGTGAGGAAGGCTTCGCCTGCGGTGATGCCGCGCCAGAGGATGCGCCCGTTCCAGATCGGCGGACCTTCCTCGGGATAGAGTTTTTCGCGGACGGCCGAGTGAATGCCGTCGGCCGCGATCAGGAGGGCGCCGTCATGGCTGCCCGCCGATTGCCCGCTCGCCTTGTCGATGAAATCGGCACGAACGCCTTCGGGCGTTTGCGACCAATCGTGCAGATGATGGCTGGTGAGAACGTTCTCCGGCCCCAGCCGCTTGATCGCGGCGTCGAGCAGTATCTGCTGCAACAACCCGCGATGAATCGAGAATTGCGGCCATTTGTAACCGGCCTCCAGGCCGCGCGGCTCGCTCCAGATCGGCTTGCCGCGCTTGGAGAAGTACGCCAGTTCGCGTGTGCGGACACCGGCCGCGTCGAGCTCTTCAAGCAAGCCCAATTCGATCAATTCGCGAACTGCGTGGGGCAGGACGTTGATACCGACGCCGAGCGGCTTCAGCTCGGCCACGCTTTCGAAGATTCTGGCGGGAACGCCGATCTGGTGCAGGCTGAGCGCCAGCGTCAGTCCGCCTATTCCGCCGCCTGCAATGAGAACGGTCATGATGCCCTCTGACAGGAGCTCAATGACATGGGCAGCGCCAGTGGGCAACTGCGAAAGATGGCCGGCTCAATGACGCCCGCTGCATCGCCCGCGCGTTCGTTATGAAAGCTTCGGCGTCAGAACGGAACGTTGCCGCGCAATCGAGATCGAGGCGGTAGCCGCGATCGGGGGCTGACACTATCGAAGCCGGCGCCGGGCGTCGCCGCCGGCGCCCGTGCTGCGGAGCGATCAGGCCGCCCTGGTCTTGAGGTGACGGAACAGGAAGTTGCGCGCTTCCTCGTCCGTCTCGGTCTTGAAGGTGAACTTGTCCTTCAGCGCGATGGCGCGCTGCGCGGCAGGCCTTGCCGTTACTTCATCGAGCAGGCGCTTCACGTTCGGATATTTCGTGAATACGTCGTCGCCCAATATATAAGGCGCCATCCGCACCCAGCCCCAGAACGCCATGTCCACGATGGTGTAGGTGTCGTCCACCATGTAGCGGCTGTTGGCGAGATGGTCGTTGAGAACGCCGTAATGGCGATGTGCCTCGAACTGGTAGCGGTTGTGGGCGTATTCCAGATCCTTCGGCGCGAAGTGCTTGAAATGCACTGCCTGACCGGAATAGGGCCCGAGCCCGGTGGCGATGAACATCATCCAGGACAACAGTTGCGCGCGATTGTTGGGGGTATTGGCGGGCAGGAATTTTCCGGTTTTCTCGGCGAGATACATCAGGATGGCGTTGGAGTCGAACACGAACACGCCATCATCGTCGATCGCCGGCACCTTGCTGTTCGGATTAACCTTCAGGAATTCTGGCTTGAACTGGTCTCCCTTGCGGGTGTCGACCGGCACCAGTTCGAAAGCAAGGCCGGACTCTTCGAGAAACAACGCGACCTTGTTCGGGTTGGGCGCACCGTTGAAATAGAATTTGAGCATTCAAATCTCCCTTTTCTGCTGTTGACACCGTTGCTGGCTGGGAAAAACGAGGCGCGACATGGCCGCGAACGGTAGTCCATGCGCAAATTTTTGCAAAATGCGCAACCGACGAGTTCGTGAAATGGCCTCCGGGGAAAGTTCAGGCACCGCCCCTGACAACCAGCTTCAGCCAGCACAGGGCGGATTAGCCGCAAGGCGTAATCCGTCTTCTCGACGACGTAATGGCGGATTACGCGAAGACGCTATTCCGCCCTACGGACTACTACGGACTACGGACTGCGGGCCAGAGTTGCAGGCTTGTTTGTGTCAGGGCGCTGAGCTCAGGTCCGCCACGCGGGTCGCGAGGTTCACGGGCCAAGAAGCGTGCTCGTGGATGGCGAGCCAATTCCCGTTGATCTTCTTGTAGACGTTGGTAATGCGAAGGGTAAAATTCAGGGGGTTGCCATCCTTGGCGGTACCGGTGACGCTGAAGAAGAAGCGTCCATACGCCAGGTTGCCCTCGGACTCGCTTTTCCAACCGCTGACCGCGGCACGAACGCCGCCTGGGCAACTGGCCAAAAAGGTCGCCCAGTCCTGGCGAAAGGCTGCTGCGCCGACGTATTGGCGCGGGGGAATGCCGTCGAAGACGACCAGCGTTTCGCCGGGGACATTGTCGGGCACATAGTACTTCATGATGCCGTCCAAATCATTGGTGTTGACCGCGTTGACGAGGCGCTCGAGCGATGCGTAGATCTCGCACGTATCGTTCGACGTTGCAGATGTGGAAGAAGACATGGAAATTTCTCCTCGACGGGATGACATATCACCACATGCTACGGGTAATTGAATGGCGGGACAACCCTGGCGCGCGTTGCCCACATGCCCACCCTGCGGCTCTGCTCCCCTCCCCCTTGCGGGGAGGGGTCGGGGGTGGGGGTCCACACGGGCAGACTCGCTTGGGGCTACCCCCCACCCCGACCCTCCCCCGCAAGGGGGGAGGGAGAACAAAAGAAAGCCAGATGTAAGGTGGGCAAAGCGGAAGCGTGCCCACCATCGACATTCACCCTGCCTGATTGTGGTGGGCACGCTTTCCGCCTTCGCGCGTTGAGCCGCCGCGGACGCGATCGCTTTGCCCACCCTACGGCGCTACGGCACTGATTTGCCCGTCGCGTCCAGCCCTCTTTTGAAAAATTTTCCGCTTTTCGAACCGGTAGAAACAGCAATAGAGCCAATCCATCCCGTCTCTCTGGAGGGGCGTTTCGCGATCGTCACGGACGTGGGGCGGGATGCGGTGGACGCAGGCGGCGCTTCTGACGAGGGCGCTATCTTGCGGACGGCGAAGTCGTGTGGTCCTGACGCCCCGACGCTGGCGTCAAGTCGGCGGAGGAAACTCCGCGGATGACGGTGGCAAGAAAGCCCGGTCACCGGGGAGAGTACGAAGGAAACCGTTAAAACCATCGCGCGGGGAATGCCGGGTGATACCGGTGTGACCGTGGTGACTATACTCGTATGCTCTTTCTATTTTGCATGCGAGGCTGCGGGTGCATCGTGCGCCCGGCATTCCCCGCGCCCTCTGATTTGGGGCGGATGTTTTCGGCACAAGCCGGGCGCGATTTGCGCCGCGGAATGCGCGGGCGTGCGGCTGGAGCGTCCGTCATTGCGAGCAGTGAAACGACGAAGCAATCCATCTTTTCTTTACACGGGCCGCATGGAGTGCTTCGCTTGCGCTCGCAAAGACGGGGCAGGAGCCTCGCTCGCTTCTTCGCTTGCGCTCGCAAGGATACGCGGGCGCGCGGCTGGAGGGTCCGTCATTGCGAGGAGTGAAACGACGAAGCAATCCATCTTTTCTTTACATGGGCCGCATGGATTGCTTCGCTTGCGCTCGCAAAGACGGGGCAGGAGCCTCGCTCGCTTCTTCGCTTGCGCTCGCAAGGATACGCGGGCGCGCGGCTGGAGGGTCCGTCATTGCGAGGAGTGAAACGACGAAGCAATCCATCTTTTCTTTACATGGGCCGCATGGATTGCTTCGCTTGCGCTCGCAAAGACGGGGCAGGAGCCTCGCTCGCTTCTTCGCTTGCGCTCGCAAGGATACGCGGGCGCGCGGCTGGAGGGTCCGTCATTGCGAGGAGTGAAACGACGAAGCAATCCATCTTTTCTTTACATGGGCCGCATGGATTGCTTCGCTTGCGCTCGCAAAGACGGGGCAGGAGCCTCGCTCGCTTCTTCGCTTGCGCTCGCAAGGATACGCGGGCGCGCGGCTGGAGGGTCCGTCATTGCGAGGAGTGAAACGACGAAGCAATCCATCTTTTCTTTACACGGGCCGCATGGATTGCTTCGCTTGCGCTCGCAATGACGGGGTAAGAGCGTCGCTCGCTTCTTGGCGATTTGAAAATTGAAGATGCGTAGGGCGGAATGACGACAGAGCGACCGGCAAAAAGGGTGGTATCAGCCCGCCGCCATCTCCGAGCGGATTTCGGCGCGCAGTTCGTCGATCAGCTTGAGGCCTTGTCCGGTCTCGATGTGCCAGAAGGTCCAGCCGTTGCAGGCCGAGCCGCCTTGCGCCACCGCGCCGATGCGGTGGATCGAGCCGACCTTGTCGCCAAGCATGATGGCGCCGTCGGCGCGGACAAGCGCGCCGTGTCGCTTCCCGGCATCGACCAGCCGGGTACCAGGAGAGATCATGCCCCGTTCGATCAACTCGGAGAAGGCAACCCGAGGGGCCTCGCGCGCGGTCATGAATGGCTTGAGCGTCGGTTCGGGCAACGGCTCAACCGCGGCGATGCGCGCTGTTGCCGCCTGCGCATACGTCTGGTCGCGTTCGAATCCGATGTAGCGCCGGCCCAGGCGTTTTGCGACCGCACCCGTGGTGCCGGTGCCGTTGAAGGGATCGATCACGAGATCGCCGGGTTTGGACGACGACAGCAACACGCGCGCCAGCAGGCCCTCGGGTTTCTGGGTCGGATGAACTTTCTTGCCGCTGTCGTCCTTGAGCCGCTCCTCGCCGGTGCACAGCGGGATCAGCCAGTCGGAACGCGCCTGAATGTCCTCGTTGGCCGCCTTCAGGGCCTCGTAGTTGAAGGTATACCCCTTGGCCTTCTCGTCGCGCGCCGCCCAGATCATGGTCTCATGGGCGTTGGTGAAGCGGCGGCCGCGGAAATTCGGCATCGGGTTGGTCTTGCGCCACACGATGTCGTTGAGAACCCAGAAGCCGAGGTCCTGCATGATCGCGCCGACACGGAAAATATTGTGATAGGAGCCGATCACCCAGATCGTTGCCGACGGTTTCATGACGCGACGACAGGCAAGCAGCCAGGCGCGGGTAAAGTCATCGTAGGCAGCAAAGGATGAAAACTTGTCCCAGTCGTTGTTGACGGCATCGACATGGGATTTATCGGGCCGCTTGAGATCGCCCTTGAGCTGCAAATTGTATGGCGGGTCCGCAAACACCAGATCGACGGAACCTGCGGGCAGTCTTGACATCTCGGCGACGCAATCGCCTACGATGATGCGGTTTCCTGGCTGGGACTCGAATTTAGTGCGGGGCGCCTTTGCAGACGCCCCGCGACGCGACACAACCATGACTCAAATACTCTGACTCAGGCGACGCTGTCGGCGACGCGGGACTAAACAACCGACTGGCGATACATTGACGAGGCAAAGTAAAAATCGGCTTAACCGGGTAATTCTTTCACGCCGAGGTGGCGCTTATTTCGTCTCTGTTCGGCGGATTGATTTCGCGAAAGGCAGGAGGGATCGCAAGCCACGCGGATTGCGAAATTTGCACTGTCGCGCGGCATCTTCGTTTGCGGGCGCCGGAACCGGACGGCGTCAACAACTCATTGATCCCGTACCGCTTTGGTTCAGAAGCCGCATGCCGTGCCAGCAGCTTTGTGGGCTGCAGGATTCAAGCTCGTACTCCGGCAACACCGCGGGATTTGCGAGTGGTATGCGAGGCGGTGGTCGGCGGGTCCGTGAATGTCGAATCCGCTGCACTAGGCAATTATTGCCGGGCGGGTTATTAATCGACGCTGAGAAAATTCTGCCTGCTCGCTGCCAGCGCGATGCTTGAAGTTCCAGTCTGCAAGCTGTGATGAGGAAAACCGGCCATGCGTTACGATGACTTTCGACGCAGCGATGACATCGAGGACCGTCGCGATGACGGCGGCGGCGGGATGGGCGGTGGTGGGTTTGGTCTTCCGATGGGTGGCGGAGGACTTGGCATCGGAACCATCATCGTGCTTGGCCTGATCGGCTACGCTTTTGGTATCGATCCGCGCCTTCTGATTGGCGGTGCGGAGATTCTCACCGGCGGCAGCCAGTCGCCGACCTATCAAACCGATCGCCGCTCCTCCACGGCCAAGCAGGGAGCGCCCACCGACGAGATGGGTAGCATGATCGCAGGCATCCTCGGCGAGATCGACGACCGCTGGAGCGAGATTTTCCAGGCTGCGGGACAAACCTACAAAGGTCCCCGCATCGTGCTGTTTCGCAACGTCACCAACGGCGGCCGCTGCGGTATGGCGCAATCGGCGATGGGACCTTTCTACTGTCCGCCGGACAAAACGATATTTCTCGACACCGGATTTTTCCGTGAGATCGAGACCAGGTTTCACGGCTGCCAGGGCAGCGCCTGCAAGTTCACTGCGGCCTATATCATTGCCCATGAAGCAGGACATCACGTCCAGAATTTGCTGGGCATTCTGCCGAAGGTGACGCAGCAACAGCAGGCGTCCGGCAGCAAGGCAGAAGCGAACGCGCTGCAGGTGAGGGTGGAGTTGCAGGCCGATTGCCTGTCGGGCATCTGGGTCAATCGCGAGGAGAAGAAGCGTCCGGGCTTCATCGAGCCGGGCGATATCGATGGTGCGTTACGCACGGCGTCCGCGATCGGCGACGACACGTTGCAGCGGCAGGCGACCGGACGGGTGGTGCCGGATTCGTTTACCCACGGCTCGGCCGAACAGCGCAAACGCTGGTTCATGACCGGCTATCAGCAGGGGACGCTGAAGGCATGCGACACGTTCGGCGCGGCATCGTTGTGATGGCGCTGCGAAGCACCAGGAACGCAGCGTTATGACCTCGATCGACGAATCCAGACAGTTCGTGCCGCTCAACATCGCGGTGCTGACGATCTCGGATACCCGCTCGCTTGCGGATGACAAATCCGGCACTACGCTGTCCGAGCGGATCGCAGGCGCCGGCCACAGGCTCGCGGCAAGGGAGATCGTCGCCGACGATGTCGATGCGATCCGCGCCGTCGTCAAGCAATGGATCGCCGATCCGCTCGTTGACGTCATCATCACCACGGGCGGCACCGGCTTCACGGGGCGCGACGTGACGCCGGAGGCGATCGAGCCGTTGTTCGAAAAGCGGATGGACGGCTTTTCGATCGCGTTTCACGTGTTGAGTCACGCCAAGATCGGCACCTCGACGATTCAGAGCCGCGCCACGGCGGGCGTGGCGGGTGCCACCTTCATCTTCTGCCTGCCGGGTTCTCCAGGCGCGTGCCGCGATGGCTGGGACGGCATTCTCGCTACCCAGCTCGATTATCGCACGAGGCCCTGCAACTTTGTGGAGATCATGCCGCGGCTGGATGAGCATCTGCGCCGGGCGAAGGCGAAGGGAGCGTCTGTCTGACCGCGCGATCGGGGTTTCGCCTCTGGTTTGCCGCAGCCAAGCGCGCAATTAGCTAAATTTCAAGTTAATGCGCTAAGCGATCTTTACGACTTGGCATTCAATCTGCAGATCTGATTTTGGCGGTCGCCTAGCCGATCGCCGTCCGTTCCGATGACGGATGGTCGTATGACTGTTGTTGAGCCGAGGACATGGATACGGCGCGAACCGCGGCGGCAACTGCACAAGAAGCCGGCCTGGATGACGGTCGACAACGGGATAACGAAGCGTGAATGCTTTGTGCTGGACGTTTCGCCGGGCGGCGCCAGGATCGCCACGGACGATGCGATGGACGTTGGCGACAAGTTCGAATTGGCGCTGGTGCCGGATCATCCGAGGCGCGAATTGTGTGAAGTCGTCTGGCGTCGCGCCAGGACTTATGGCGTAAAATTCCTGTCCTGAAAACGCCAGACGCGGGCGTGGCTTCACGCCGCGCATTTCAACCGATCTTGCCTGCTATCGGCTCGCGGGCGGCTGCAGCCCGGCCTTCGAGATCGCCGCGGCTGCCTCCGGCGAAGCCAGGAAACGGAGCAGCGCAACCGCCGCCTCGGGCTCGGTGGCGCTGTTGGTCAGCGCGCCGGCGAACGAAAACATGGGTTGGACTTCGGCCGGAAGCGCGCCAACGAAGGTAACGCCCGGCACATGGATCAGTTCGCTGACCTGCTGGAAGCCGATCTCGGCTTCGCCCCGCGCGACCACGGCGGCGACCGGCTCGCCCGACGGCGGTCCGCGCACCTTCCGGCTCCTGGGCGCGATCTCGTCTGCGACGCCGAGCTTGCCGAACAGCGTGGTCGAAAGATAAGTGCCGCTTCCGCTGTCGGAGTAGGCGATCGATTTCGCCGCCAGCAGCGTGCGCCGCAACGCCTCGACGCTGCCGATATCCGGCTTCGGAGTGCCCTCGCGTACGACCATGCCGACCAGCGAGCGCGCAAGCTCGACCTTGCTGCTACCGCGCACCAATCCTCGTTTGCCAAGCTCGTCGGCGGCACCGCCATCCAGAATGACGACATCTGCGGCCTCGCCTCGCGCCAGACGCGCCGGTATGGCTTCCGGAGAATCGCCCATCGAGGGCCCGCGTGTTGTGACCAGGTGGTGACCGCTCGTACGCTCGAAAACCGGACCAAGCTCGGAATAGGCGCCGTGGAAGCCGGATGAGATCATGACATGAATGTCTGCCGCGCATGCCGGTCTCGCCAGCAGCAGCGCCGCGATCGCAATCATCGACAGCGATCGAACCAGCCACTCCGGTCTCATGAATTTTCTCCGCGCGAACCCAACGCCATCGTATCGGGTCGAAAGCGCAAGCTAAAGCCTGATTTCCCAGGTCTCGCCTTGGAGGTTTTGCCCGAAGCTGCGGTGCGGCTCGGTTTTCACCAACACAAATCCGGCATCCCGATAGATGTTGCGCGCAGCCGTCAGAATGCCTTGGGTCCAGAGCGTGATCTTGCGATAGCCGCAGGCCTGCGCAAACGCGATGCATTCCCCGACCAGGCGCCGTCCCAATCCCTGGCCGCGTCCGGCCGGATCGACCAGCAGCAATCGCAGTTTGGCGACGTTGTCGCTGTGCCTGACGAGAAAGACCGAGCCGACCGGGGCGCCGTCGAGTTCGGCGATCCAGCAGCGTTCCCGCAACCGATCGAACGAGCCTGCGAATTTGGCAACGATCTCCGCGACCAGAGCCTCGAAGGTGGTATCAAAGCCATATTCACTGGCGTAAAGCGCGCCGTGGCTTTGCACCACCCACCCCATATCGCCCGGGCGCGGGTCGCGCAGGAGAGCCGTCGCCGGCGCGGCGCCCGCTGCACCCAGCAGCCGTTCGATTGTTGCCATCGCTCCGGTCAGGCGTTGTCGGTCGCTGTCCGGCAATCTGGCCAGCATCACGCCGACCTCTTCGTGCGAACGGCGATCGAGCTTCGAATAGCTCTGACGGCCCCTCGCGGTAAGGCTCAACTGATGTTGTCGCCGATCCGAGGGCAGTGCCTTGCGGGAAATCAACCCGTCCTTTTCGAATTTCTGGACGATGCGGCTGAGATAGCCGAGATCGAGATTGAGCTCGCTTCCGATTGCCTTCGCCGAAGGGCTTTCACGGTTCGCAAGCTCGTACAGCACCCGCGCCTCGCTCAGCGAGAACGGGCTTTTCAACAGGTGCTGATCAAGCACACCGAGCCTGTTCGTATAGAAGCGGTTGAAGGCGCGTACCGCGGCGATCTGGCCGTCGGCTTCGAGCTTGGACATGGCTAACCTCAATATTTGCTATCGTCAAATAATTATTTGACTTTGTCAAATATTGAGTTGGTTCAAGCCACGACGATCCGGCTGCGCAACATCGTGAGCGAGGAACGGCCCAACTGGCGCAGCAGCCTTGCTTCGGAACGGGCGGCATCGGGAGCGTGGCCGCCGATTTGCTGGTAATGATCCCGCGCAATCACAAGGCCCTGGTCTTCGCGGGGACCTGCGATCATGCGGGCCAGCGATTTCAATGCGTCACGCGCAGTTCTTTCGGAATAAGGCGAGCGGGCGTAGCGGAACACGCCTGCGCGGGGGCGGCCGCTTTCGGAGACCCGCTGGATGAAGCGTGTCGTCTCTTCGATCCAGCTTGAATCCAGCACAGCCCCTGCATGCAGGAACATCAGCCACGGCGAACGGGCTTCCCGCGCACCTGCCGCCAGTGCCGCCGCGCGCGAACCGTCGAACGCCAGAAACCGGCACCCCGCGACATCGGCGACCCGTTCGATCACGCCCGTATCGCCACGGTCGATCAGCAGGACCTCGCGCACTATGCCGGCAGCAGCACCCGGTACCAGCGCGGCGAGGGTGGCCACGGCCGGTCCTTCGGTGCCGTCGGTCGGTACAATGACGCTGAGCATGCGGCTTCAAGCCTCGAACGATCGCAAACGCGGCAATTGTTATCACCTTGTCACAATCAAATCAGCCCGCCCTTTGGCAACGGGTCGTTGCAGCCAGATTGTTCCGGGCGATCGGAATTCAAATTGCTTTTTTTCGCGGATCGACAAATCATGTTCTTGATTTGTTCTCAGAGGAATGTTATCTTCAAACCATGAGCCGAGCATCCTCAAATGCCCTCAAGCACCCGCCGGTCACGGCGCCCTCCGAACCGGCGGGTGCGCCTTCCCCTTTTCCTGAACTCGATGTCGCCATCGAGCGCGAGCGCCGGCGCGGAAGGGGGGCGCAATCGAACGCCAGCGGCCGGTTCGAGAGCGAAGCGCGCGTCGCATTCGACGACGGCTGGCGGAGCCTCGAAGAATTGCCGCCGTTCAAGACAACCGTAGCTCTCGATACCTCGCGCAAGGTCATCGCCCGCAACGATTCTCCCGATATCGGCTTCGACCGCTCGATCAACCCCTATCGGGGGTGCGAGCACGGCTGCGTCTACTGCTTCGCGCGGCCGACCCATGCCTATCTCGGCCTCTCGCCCGGGCTCGACTTCGAATTGAAATTGCTGGCAAAGCCGGATGCGCCGCAGCTTCTTGAGAAGGAACTGGCGGCGGAGGGTTACGAACCGCGCATGATTGCCATCGGTACCAACACCGATCCGTACCAGCCGATCGAGCGCGAGCACAAGATCATGCGCGGCATTCTCGAAGTACTGGATCGCGCCGGTCATCCGGTCGGGATTGTGACAAAGTCGGCGCTGGTGACCCGCGACATCGATATTCTCGCGCGGATGGCAAAACGCAATCTCGCCAAGGTGGCGATCTCCCTTACGACGATGGATGCAAGACTTGCCCGCAGCATGGAGCCGCGCGCCTCGACGCCCGCGCGGCGGCTCGAGGCGCTTCGGCAATTGTCAGACGCGGGAATCCCGACCGCGGCAATGGTCGCACCGGTGATCCCGGCGCTGAACGACATGGAAATCGAGCGCATTCTCGACGCAGCGGCCCACGCCGGTGTCAAGGAAGCAAGCTATGTGCTTCTTCGGCTGCCGCTCGAGGTCCGTGATCTTTTCCGCGAGTGGCTGCTGGCGAATTACCCCGATCGTTATCGCCACGTCTTTACCCTGATACGCGACATGCGCGGCGGCCGCGATTACGATTCGCAGTGGGGCACACGGATGAAGGGCACCGGACCAATGGCCTGGATGATCGGGCGACGATTCGAGATCGCTTGCGAAAAGCTTGGTCTCAACAAGCGGCGGTCGAAATTGACGAGCGAACATTTCATCCGGCCGAAACGAAGCGGCCAGCAGCTCAGCCTCTTCTAGCGCATTTCGGCTGGCATTCTCGAGCCCACTGTCTGAATAGCGGGAATTAGGCAGCGGTTCCCTGTTGCGCCGGCAGCCGGGCTTGCGCACGATCCCTCCCATGATTTGGGAAAAATCGGGCAATGGCGAGGCCAGAGCGGCCAGGGGTGAGGCGCCCGGCAAGATTGCGCTGCCGAGCTTTCGCCGCGAGCGCGCGCTGATCAAGCGCGGAATCTGGCCGGTGGCTGGCTGCGACGAGGCCGGGCGCGGCCCGCTGGCGGGTCCGGTGGTGGCAGCGGCCGTCGTGCTGGACCCGAAACGAATTCCCAGAGGCATCGACGATTCCAAGCGGCTGACGGCGGAACGCCGCGAGGAACTGTTCGAGGAAATCTGCGCGACCGCGTCGTTTTCTGTGGCTTTCGCATCGCGAGCGCGGATCGATCGCGACAACATCCTGCGCGCCTCGTTGTGGGCGCTAAAGCGCGCGGTGCACTCGCTGCCGGAAATGCCGAAGCATGTCTTTGTCGACGGCCGCGACCCGCTTGACACCGCTTGCGATTGTCAGCCCGTCATCGGCGGCGACGGCCTGGTTGTCTCGATCGCCGCCGCATCGATTATTGCAAAGGTCACTCGCGACCGCCTGATGAGCGCGCTGGCGCAGGATTGCCCCGGCTACGGGTTCGAATCGCACAAGGGTTACAGCGTGCCCGAACACCTCGAAGCGCTCGACCGTTTGGGCCCCTCGGCCCATCATCGCAGTTTCTTTGCGCCGGTCGTCGCCGCGCGCGAAAAGCACCAGCCATGGACGGTCAAACGCGAGCCCGATTTGTTTAGCCTGGAAGGTTTGGCCGGGGCCGAAATTTCCACCGCAGTCTGACACAGTTGCCTCGGCGCCTTTCGCGATTTAAGACCGTGGTACCGACCCGGACGAAGCGTTGGTCCTTATCGCAGGACGCACATGTTGCGCGTCTTTATGCTTGGGGGTGCGCTGCTGCCGGTCGTCTCGCATCAAAATCGATCCAGATTCTCTCATGCGCTTTACGTCCCTCGTTATCGAATTGATCCGCGCACGGCCGCGCCTGGTCGTTTGGCTCGTGGTATTGCTGCAAGCTGCGTTGTGGTTGCTGGTGGCGATACTTTTTTACCGCAGTCCGCCCGGTGACCTGGCGACTGTGGTCGCATTTGGCCGGGAATACCGGGTGGGAACCGATCTCGGGCCGCCGTTGGCGCCGTGGCTGGCCGATATTGCGTTTCGTGCCGCCGGCAATCACATGTTCGGGGTCTATCTGCTGGCCCAGCTTTGTTTGGTCGCCACTTTCTGGACCTTGTACCTCTTGGCGCGCGCCATTGTCGGCGGGCAGCAGGCGGTACTCGCTGTCCTCTTGAGCATGACCATCCTGGCGTTCAGCGCGCCGGCGCTCGAGTTCGGCCCGCTTGTGCTGGCGCGCCCGCTTTGGGCGCTGTTGCTTTTGCATTCCTGGCAACTGATCGGACAAAACCGGCGCAATGTTTGGTTCACCTGGTCGATCGAGGCCGGCCTCTTGTTGCTGACCACCTCCGCCGCGATCGTCCTGCTGGTGTTGATCGTCGGATTCATCGCCGCGACGGCGCGCGGACGACGCATGGTGATGAGGTCTTTCGATCCGCTGTTCGCGTTGCTGGTCGTCGTCGTCCTCGCGCTACCCTATCTTGTCTGGCTGATTCGTGCCGACGCGCTTGCCTGGCCGCATTGGCCGGCGGTCTGGGATTTGCGGGGAAGGGTGCTGCATTGGGCCGAACTGCTCGGCGGCCTGCTGTTGGCGATATCGGGCATCATCATCCTGGCTACGCTCAATTCCGGCTTTCTTGCGCGGAGCGACGAAGATGCGCCGACCATTTTTAGACCCCCCGTCGAGCCGCTTGCACGCGACTTCGTCTATTTCTTCGCTATCGGTCCGGCGGTTGCGGGAAGCCTGATTTCCGGCTTGTTCGGTTTCGACCGGGTGGTGGGTGGCGCGGGCATCGCGTTGATGATGACGGGCCTTGCGATTGTTGTGGCGACCGGCGATCTGGTTCACCTGCGCAGACAGCGTCTGCTGCGCTCGGTCTGGGCGGCCGTCATCGTCGCACCCGCACTCGCGGTGATCGCAACGACGCTTTTGGTTCCCTGGGCAGGAAGCAGCGAGGTTCTGACCTCGCTGCCCGCAGTGTCGATCGCGCATTTTTTCGACGAAAGCTTCGAGCGGAGAACCAACCAGAAGCTCCGCGCCGTGAGCGGCGATGCGGAGCTTGCGACCTTGATCACGTTAAGCCGGGACCGTCCCCATCTGTTTCTCGCTGCGACGCCGGAACGAACGCCCTGGCTCAATTCGTCCAGATTTAACGAAACCGGTGGCGTAGTGGTCTGGCGCGCGTCCGATACTGCGGGCACGCCGCCTGCGGATATTGCGGCTCGTTTTCCCGGCATCGTGCCCGAAGTGCCCCGGGCGTTCGATCGGCTGGTGAATGGACGGCAGCCGTTGCTGCGGATCGGCTGGGCCATTATACGGCCCAAGGCGCCATGAGGTGACAGCCTGTTGCTATGACGGCGCCTGCTCCAGCGCCTTGGCGATCGCACGCAAATCATGCCACGCCATGCGCTTGTAGGACGGCGAGCGCAACAGATAGGCCGGATGGAAGGTGGCCATCGCCCTGATCACGCGGCTGCCGGTGTCGTAGTCGAACCAGCGCCCGCGGGTCTTCATGATGCCCTCGCGTGTCGAAAGCAGGGTTTGCGTTGAGGGATTGCCGAGCGTCACCAGAATATCGGGATCGACCAGCTCGATCTGCCGCTGAATGAAAGGCAGGCAGATCTGCGTTTCCTGCGGCGTCGGCGTGCGATTGCCCGGCGGCCGCCATGGGATCACATTGGCGATGTAGGCTTTGCTGCGATCAAGCCCGATGGTGGCGATCATGCGGTCGAGAAGCTTGCCCGAACGTCCGACGAACGGCAGTCCCTCGATGTCTTCCTCACGTCCTGGCGCCTCGCCGACGAACATGATGCGGGCGGCAGGATTGCCGTCGGCGAACACCAGCCGGGTGGCGGTCGATTTGAGCGCACAGCCGTCGAAATTCTCAAGCAGGCTCCGCAGCACCTCGAGCGAAGGCGCCGTCCGCGCCGCCTCCCGCGCCGAAGCGATCGCCGCCTCCGGTGTCAGTCCGGCGTCCGCGACCGCGGCAATCGCAGGTGCCGGTTGGGCCGGCCTGGGTTGGCGCTCCTGCGGACCCGCGGGATGTGCGCTTGTCGCCCGTTCAGGCTCGGACAGCCGATTGACGGCTTCCTCGACAAGCGCGCAATCGACCCCGGCCTCCAGATAAAAGGCCAGTAATTGCGCAACGGTGGGTGCGGGGTCGGGCGTCACGGAACGATACCGGAGTTTTGCACGGGGCTCCCGTAAATCTAGGCCGGATCGCGCTGCAACGAAACGGCCGGACTAACGAATTCCATGGTTGTTCCCGGTTGTTCTTGGCGCAAAAATCGGAAACAAAGTCCCGTGACGACCTTCTAGCGCACCCGAGAGGCGACCATGAGCACAGAAGAATTGCCGCCGCGCGAATCCATGGAATTCGATGTCGTGATCGTCGGTGCGGGCCCATCGGGCCTTGCCGCTGCGATCCGGCTGAAGCAGCTCAATCCGGAACTCTCGGTGGTGGTCGTCGAGAAGGGCTCCGAGGTCGGCGCCCATATCCTGTCCGGCGCGGTGATCGATCCCGCCGGGCTCGACAAGCTCATTGCGGACTGGCGCCAGGATGCCGACTGCCCGCTGAAAACAAAGGTCAGCGAGGACCGGTTCTTTTGGAACACTGCTGGTGGCGCGGTCCGGCTGCCGAACTTCATGATGCCGCCCTTGATGTACAACCATCATTGCTATGTCGGCTCGCTGGGCAATGTGTGCCGCTGGCTCGCCGGCAAGGCCGAAGCCCTTGGCGTCGAAATTTATCCAGGCTTTGCCGCAGCGGAAGTGCTTTACGACGACAACGGCGCGGTACGCGGGATCGCGACCGGCGATATGGGGATTGCCAAGGACGGCTCGCACAAATCCTCCTACACGCGCGGCATGGAACTGGTTGGAAAATACACGCTGTTTGCCGAAGGCGCCCGCGGCAGCCTGACCAAGCAGCTGATCGCGAAATACTCGCTCGATGCCAACTGCGAACCGCCGAAATTCGGCATTGGTTTGAAAGAGGTCTGGCAGATCGACCCTGCCAAGCACAGGAAAGGCCTTATCCAGCATGCGTTCGGCTGGCCGCTGAATAATTCGACCGGCGGCGGTTCCTTCCTCTACCATTACGATGACAATCTGGTCGCCATCGGCTTTGTCGTGCATTTGAATTACGACGATCCATATCTCTCGCCGTTCGATGAATTCCAGCGCTTCAAGACACATCCCTCGGTCAGCGCCCTGCTCGATGGCGGCAAGCGGCTCGCCTATGGTGCCCGCGCCATCACCGAAGGCGGCTATCAGTCGGTGCCGCGCCTGAGCTTTGCGGGCGGCGCGCTGATCGGGTGCGCGGCCGGCTTTGTCAATGTTCCGCGCATCAAGGGCGTTCACAACGCGATGGGCAGCGGCATGCTGGCTGCCGAACACGCCGCCGCCGCACTTGGTGCCGGTCGCGCCAACGATGAACTTGTCGAGTACGAAAACGCCTGGCGCAGTTCGGCGGTAGGCAAGGACCTTTACCCGGTCCGCAACGTCAAGCCGTTGTGGTCCAAATTCGGCACTATCCTCGGCGTCGCGCTCGGCGGTTTCGACATGTGGTGCAACACGCTCGGCTTCTCGCTGCTTGGAACCCAATCGCATGCCAAGCCGGACCGCAAGACGCTCGACGTCGCGCAGGCTCACGTGCCGATCGCTCCGCCCAAGCCGGACGGAAAGCTGACCTTCGATCGGCTGTCCTCGGTGTTTCTTTCCAATACCAACCACGAGGAAGATCAGCCGGTTCACCTGAAGGTCGCCGACATGAACCTTCAGAAGACTTCCGAACACGACATCTATGCCGGGCCATCCAACCGCTATTGCCCGGCCGGCGTTTACGAATGGGTCGAGGAGGCGGCGGGCCCTCGATTTGTCATCAACGCCCAGAACTGCGTCCACTGCAAAACCTGCGACATCAAGGACCCGAACGGCAACATCACCTGGGTTGCGCCCGAAGGCGGCGGCGGGCCCAATTATGAGGCGATGTGACCACGATTGCGTGACCGGATAGCTGCGGTTGAGTAGATTTTGCGTTGGCCGTTTTGTGCGAAGAGCGGCGAGCGAACTTTCGCGATCACTTCACCAATACGCGATTGTCGAAAGGCGCTTTAGGCTGTTGTTAATGCGTGATCTTTTCGCAATACCGGCATTCTTCGGGATCAAGTGCGCGGACGGCTCTTTCGACCTTATGCACCGTCGGCGACGACCGGCCACGATACCGCCATACTGGAAGCGTTTTGAGACGGGATTGGCGGGGTTAGCGGGGGCCTGTTCCGGCCAATCGATTTGCGCCCGTATCCTTGCGGATGATCGCCAAAAGCGGCATTGTCGCCGCGCTTGATGCCGCCTACCGGGTTTGCATTCGAGTTTGATCACAAGATCCTGCCGTAAATCCTGGAGCCGAGGCGAACCGTGATGCTTTCCATTCGATTCAATCGCTTGACGATTGCCGCTGTTGCTCTTGCCGCGCTGGCGCTGCCCGGCTCCGTCATGGCGCAGACGCCGGATCATCCCTCCGACAACTCGGTGCAATTCCCCACCAGTCATGATCTGAAGACGTTGACGACGTCCGGCAGTTACCTGGCCGCCCGGCACGCCAGCGTCGAACGCGACGCCAGTTCGGCTGCCACCTTCTACCGTTCGGCGCTCCGCACCGACCCGAAGAACAATGAATTGCTGGATCGGGCGTTCATATCTTCTCTCGCGGACGGCGATATCGACGATGCGGTCAAGCTCGCCGACCGCATCCTGGCGGCGGACAAGACCAATCGGGTGGCCCGGCTTGTGATCGGCGTCCGCGATCTGAAGCAGAGGAAGTATGCTTCCGCGCAAACCAACATCAATCAGTCGGTGCGCGGGCCGATCACGGACCTCGTCGCAACGCTGCTGTCGGCCTGGGCCAGCTACGGCGCCGGCGACACCAAAACCGCGGTCGCCAACATCGACAAACTGACTGGTCCTGAATGGTATCCGATTTTCAAGGATCTGCATTCCGGGTTGATCCTCGAGCTGTCGGGCAAGGAGAAAGAGGCCGGTGTGCGGCTGGAGCGGGCCTACAAGCTCGAGGACTCGATGCTGCGTGTGTCCGACGACTACGCGCGCTGGCTGTCGCGCAACAAGGATGCGGCGTCGGCTGCGGCGATTTACGACGCCTTTGACAAGAAGCTGCCGCGGCACCCGCTGGTTCTGGAAGGATTGCGCGAAGCCAAGGCCGGCAAGAAGATGCCGCCCCTGGCGGACTCGCCGCAAACCGGCGCCGCCGAGGCGCTTTACGGGATTGGCGCGACGCTGACGCGGCGCGGCGGCGAGGATCTTGCGCTGGTCTATCTGCAGCTCGCGCTTTATCTCGTGCCCAATCATCCGCTGGCCCTGCTGTCACTGGCCGATCTGTATGAATCGGTGAAGAAACCGGCCATGGCGATCAAGGTCTATGAGCGGATGCCGGCGAATTCGCCGTTGAAGCGCAACGCGCAGATTCAGCTCGCGATCGACCTGGATGCCGCCGATCGCACCGAGGAGGCGATCAAGATTCTCAAGGGCGTCACCGCCGACGATCCAAAGGATATCGAGGCCGTCATGGCGCTCGGCAACATCGAGCGCGGCCGCAAGAAGTTCGCCGACTGCGCCCAGACCTACTCGCATGGCATCGATATCCTGCCTCCGGCGACCGACAAGAACACCTGGGTCTATTACTATTATCGGGGCATCTGCGAAGAGCGTTCCAAGCAGTGGAGCAAGGCCGAGGCGGATATGCGCAAGGCGCTCGAATTGCAGCCTGAGCAGCCTCACGTTCTCAACTATCTGGGCTATTCGTGGATCGACCAGGGCGTAAATCTCGACGAAGGCATGAAGATGATCAAGCGTGCCGTCGAACAGCGCCCGGACGACGGTTACATCGTGGATTCGCTCGGCTGGGCCTATTATCGCATCGGCAATTACGAGGATGCGGTGAAAAATCTCGAACGGGCCATCGATCTCAAGCCGGAGGACCCGACGATCAACGACCACCTCGGCGATGCCTATTGGCGGGTCGGCCGCACGCTCGAGGCCAAGTTCCAATGGGCGCATGCTCGCGACCTGAAGCCTGAGCCCGAGGATCTGCCCAAGATCGAGGCCAAGATCGAAAACGGGTTGACCGACGATACCTCTTCGGCCGCGACCGCCGAAAAGAAAAAGGACGACGACAAGGGCGGCTGAGTTAAACCCGCCCCGCCAGGGTTTGCTGCACCGATTTGTGCGGCAGGCTCTTCATTCGATACAAGAGACAGATAAGAACGGCATTTGAGAAAGCCGTTCCAGCACCGTTCATTTGGATTTAGCATTCGCTATGACGTCCGGGGGAGCTACTGAAGCGATTGGCGGATCCCGTGCGCCTGAGCTGGTTGAAGGCGGCCGTGCCAAAGTCAACCTGACCCTTCGGGTGATTGGACGGCGCCTCGATGGCTTCCACGAACTCGAAAGTGTGGTCGCTTTCGCAGATTGCGCCGATCGCTTGAGCCTGGACGTCGCAGGACAGCTCCGACTTCAGATCAGCGGTCCGCTTGCCCAGGACTGCGGCGAGGTTGCCGACAACCTCGTGCTCAAGGCCGCGCAGCTCCTGCGCGAGCGTGTGGCCGATTTGAAGATTGGAAGTTTCACGCTTCACAAGGTGTTGCCGGTTGCCGCCGGCGTGGGCGGCGGCTCGGCCGATGCCGCAGCCGCGCTGCGGTTGCTCGCCAGGGCCAACGGTCTTTCCCTCGATGATGCGCGGCTGATCGAGGTTGCGCGATTGACCGGCGCGGACGTGCCGGTCTGCGTTGGCTCGCGCGCCTGCGTCATGACGGGGGTTGGCGAAACGCTGCTGCCGCTTGCCTTGCCGGAATTGCCGGGAGTGCTGGTCAATCCGCGCGTTCCCGTGGCTACCAGGGACGTCTTCGAGGCCTTGGGTCTGCGCAACGGCGAACTTCTGGTGGGCGCCACCGACGTGATCCAGGCATTCGCCTGGCCGGCAGATGGCGCTTCGACCGCCGACTGGATCGAAGCGCTCGCCGCCGGCACCAACGACCTCGAAGACCCGGCGATCGGCATTCAGCCCATCGTCGGCGAGGTCTTGTCGGCGCTTCGCGCAGCCGATGGCGCGCGGCTGGTGCGCATGTCAGGATCGGGCGCGACCTGCTTTGCGATTTTCGATTCCGCTGCCGCTGCCCAGGCCGCCTCGCAGGTCATTCAGTCCGCGCACCCGCAATGGTGGGTACACGCGGGAGTGCTGAGCTGATCCAGGACCCTGAGGCTGAGGATTTCAATGCGTTCGGGCCAGGCAGAACGCCACGACCTGTTCAAGCGCGGTTTTCATTGGTGAAGCCGGAAACAGCGCGAGCGCGTCGACCGCCATCGCGCCATAATGCTGGGCGCGGTTGATGGTGTCCTCAAGTGCGCGATGCTTGGTCATCAGGCCTACGGCGTGATCCAGGTCGCCGTCGCCGATCTCGCCGCGCTCCAGCGCCCTGATCCAGAACTCGCGCTCGACATCATTGCCGCGGCGGAACGCCAGCACCACCGGAAGCGTGATCTTGCCTTCGCGGAAATCGTCGCCGACGTTCTTGCCGAGCTTGGCCGATTTGCCGCCATAGTCCAGGACGTCGTCCACCAGCTGGAACGCGATGCCGAGATTCATGCCTACGGAACGGCATGCGGTCTGCTCGGCCTTCGGCCGATTGGCGATGACGGGGCCGACTTCGCAGGCGGCGGCGAACAGCTCGGCGGTCTTGCCGCGGATCACGGCGAGATATTCGTCCTCGGTGGTTGCGGTGTTTTTCGCAGCGGCGAGCTGCATGACCTCGCCCTCGGCGATGGTCGCGGCAGCCTGGGAGAGAATGTCCAGGGCACGAAGGGAACCGACCTCGACCATCATGCGAAAGGCCTGGCCAAGCAGGAAATCACCCACCAGCACGCTCGCCTCGTTGCCCCAGAGCATGCGCGCCGAAAGCTTTCCCCGTCGCATCTCGCTTTCATCGACCACATCATCATGCAGCAGGGTGGCGGTGTGCATGAATTCGACGGAAGCGGCGAGTTTGATATGGCCGTCGCCGGAATAACCGGTGAGGTTGGCCATCGCCAGCGTCAGCATCGGACGCAGCCTCTTGCCGCCCGATGAAATCAGGTGGTTGGCGACCTCCGGGATCATGGTCACTTCCGAACCGGTTCGCGACAGTATTGTCGCATTCACCCGCTCCATGTCTGCGGCGACGAGCCCGACCAGCCGATCTATCGAAGCGTCCGAGGGGCTTTCGAAAGGTACAATAACCGCCACGCCCGTCTCCACATTTGGCCAATTGGCTCTAACGTCGGATATAACCATAGAAAGAGCAGCTGGCTAGCGCGGCGAGGGCACGAAGCGGCAAGGATGTAATTCGGCCGCGGGCGCCGTACGACAAGGAGAGCGGAAGTGCGGGAATTGGTCAGGACCAACGATATCGTACTGGTTTCGGCAATCGGTGCGCTGCTTGACGGCGCAAATATCCACCATCTCGTGCTGGACCAGAATATGAGCATTATCGAGGGTTCGCTCGGGGTCCTGCCGCGCCGGATCCTGGTCCATGAGGACGATAATCGCGAGGCCCGACAACTTCTCCGCGACGCCGGCCTGGCACACGAGCTGCGGCCCGATGAATGATAACGACGAATTGACGGAGGACGCCTTTCTTGGCGGGAAACTGTGCCTGCGCCAGCCGAAGTCGGGCCATCGTGTCGGCCACGACGCCATGCTGCTGGCGGCGGCGACCCCGGCCCGGCCAGGCGATCGCGTGGTGGACCTGGGTGCCGGCGTCGGAGCCGCGGGACTTGCCGTCGCAAGACGCGTGGCCGGGATCAGGCTCGCATCGGTCGAGATTGATCAAAGCCTCGCAGATCTCGCCCGCGACAATGCCGTGTCCAACTCGATCGCCGCCGAAACAATCGTGCTCGATGTGACCTCAGGCGCGGACGCCTTCGCTGCGGCTGGCCTGTTGCCCGACACCGTCGATGTGGTTTTGATGAACCCTCCGTTCAACGATTCCACGCGGCACCGCGCGTCGCCGGACAGGGCGCGCCAAATCGCCCATGTCGCAGCCGCGGCCTCGCTGGAGAGCTGGGTTCATGCGGCCCGGCGAATTCTGAAATCCGGCGGCGTGTTGACACTTATCTGGCGCGCGGACGCCATCGCGGAAGTGCTGGCGGCGCTCGAGCGCGGATTCGGCAGCCTGGTGATCTTGCCGGTTCACGCCGAGGCGACATCGCCGGCAATTCGCATACTCGTGCGCGCGGTGAAAGGTGGAAGGGCGCCGACACGCCTCGAGCCGGCGCTGGTGCTCAGTGACATGCGGGCACAGCCCGGTCTGACAGTGCGGGAAATCCTGGAAGGCGAGGGGGTATTGCCGCTGGCCATACCCTGAACGATGCCCAACCACACCGCCGAGAGGTTACTGCTGAAGCGTCTTCGAGCTCCGTTTTGGCGTCGAAGTGAAGTGAATCGCAATCAAAAGGGTACCGATAAGCGTCATCAGCAGATAGATTTTCATGTCTTGCCCCGCTCTATCGTCACGAACTACTTACGGCCGAACTACCAATGCGTCTGATCAGTTCAATGACAGTCGGGTGATAAAAAATGGTTAATTTGAGGTAACGGCATGGCAGAACAATCGGTGGATTCCCGGAGATGGCCGGCCGCGGTCGAAAGGGTGATGGAGTGGATTCCGGCGCGTCTGCGGCGGGGCAGGGCTGTCGTCCCCGTCGTTCGCCTTTCCGGCCTGATAGGCGCGGTGACGCCGTTACGTCCGGGAATGTCGCTGGCGACCGTCGCGCGGACGCTCGAGCGCGCCTTTTCGGTCAAGGGCGCGAAGGCGGTCGCGCTTGTCATCAATTCGCCCGGCGGCTCGCCCGTGCAGTCGCGCCAGATTTTTTTGCGTGTTCGTCAGCTCGCCGCGGAGAAGATGCTGCCCGTGCTGGTGTTCGTCGAAGATGTCGCCGCGTCCGGCGGTTACATGATCGCCTGCGCGGGCGATGAAATCTTCTGCGATCCCTCATCTATCCTGGGCTCGATCGGTGTTGTCGGCGGCTCCTTCGGCTTCCAGGAGTTGATCAAGAAGGTCGGCGTGGAGCGCAGGCTTTATACCGCCGGCGCGCACAAGGCGATGCTCGATCCCTTCTTGCCGGAAAACCCGGAAGACGTTGCGCGCGTGAAAGCTCTTCAGCAGGAGATCCACGCGATCTTCATCGCGCTCGTGAAGCAAAGCAGGGGCACACGGCTGAAGGCTTCCGACGACGTACTGTTCAACGGCGAATATTGGGCGGGCGAAACCTCGGTGTCGCTGGGACTTGCGGACGCGATCGGCGACCTGCGCTCGACCCTGCGCGCCCGCTATGGCGAAAAGGTATTGACCCCGGTCATCGCACCTTCGAGCGGAATGCTGTCGAGCCTTCTGGGCCGTCGTTCGGCGGGGACATTGGCGGGGCTGGAAAGTGCCTCGAGCCTGCCCGAAGAGCTGATTTCGGCGCTCGAGAGCCGGGCAATTTGGGCCAAATTCGGCTTTTGAGGGCGGATTTCCCGCGCAATCTGGTTCCCGGGATAACACGTTGCGGGCTGGGCCCGATTGGGCGACAATGCAATCGGGGCTGACGAATGAACGAGGATCGACCAATGCCGCCGCTAGTCGCATTTGCGGGCGCCCTGGGAGGGCTCGCCGTGGTTCGCTGGGCCTACCGTACCGCCGTTCGCATCAACCGCGAATTGGAGGAGGCCCGTTTGGCGCGGGTGGCTGAAGCCACGAGATCGCACGAAATTCCGACGCTGAGGCGGGACCCCAACACCGGCGCTTATCGCCCCGGCTGATTTTCTCGGGGTTGTTTTCCTCCCGGCTGTTTTTCATCGCCTTGATTCCTTTGCCCCTCGCCGATACGGTCCCGCGCACCTTGAGCCGATTTCTTTGCGACGCGACTGACCGACGATGGATGCCTTGCCCGCGCATATGCGCCCGGAACGCTCGTTCCAGGGATTGATCCTGACGCTGCAGCGTTATTGGGCGGATTACGGCTGCATCATACTGCAACCCTATGACATGGAGGTGGGCGCGGGCACTTTTCATCCCGCAACTACGCTGCGCGCGCTTGGTCCGAAGCGCTGGAACGCGGCCTATGTGCAGCCGTCGCGACGGCCGAAGGACGGACGCTACGGCGAAAATCCAAATCGGCTGCAACACTACTACCAGTTTCAGGTCATCCTGAAGCCGTCGCCGCCGGACATCCAGGAGCTCTATCTCAAATCGCTCGCGGCAATCGGCATCGATTCGCATCTGCACGACATTCGTTTCGTCGAAGACGACTGGGAGAGCCCGACGCTTGGCGCCTGGGGCCTGGGGTGGGAATGCTGGTGCGACGGCATGGAGGTGTCGCAATTCACCTATTTCCAGCAGGTCGCGGGCGTGGAATGCGCGCCCGTTTCCGGTGAACTCACCTACGGACTTGAACGCCTGGCGATGTATGTGCAGGGCGTCGACCGTGTCTATGATCTCAATTTCAACGGCCGCGAGGGCGCCGGGAAGGTCACCTATGGCGACGTGTTCCTGCAGGCAGAACAGGAATATTCGCGGCACAATTTCGAATTCGCCGACACCGCCATGCTGTTCGAGCAGTTCAGGATGGCCGAAGAAGCCTGCAAGCGATATCTCGATGCCGGCTGGAAGGACGGCGAGCGCGCCGTGCATCTGATGGCGCTGCCAGCCTACGACCAGTGCATCAAGGCAAGTCACGTCTTCAACCTGCTCGATGCCCGCGGCGTCATCTCGGTGACCGAGCGGCAGAGCTACATCATGCGCGTGCGTGAACTTGCCAAGGCGTGCGGCGACGCGTGGGTACACACCGAAGCGGGCGGGGCTCTCTTGGACGGTCCGCGGTGATGGCGATTTCGAATTGGAATTCGACAGGCGCCTATTTGCGCCCCTCCTCCCGCGCGCGAAGCGCGTGGCGGGGAGGGGTCGGGGGGGTGGGGGGTGGATGCCAAATAGCAAGCAACGACCCGTTGACAGCCGCGTGCCGCGCGCTCGCACTCTTCGTCGTGACGCGACTGAAGTGGAAAAAAAACTCTGGCAGCATCTACGACAACCACCCTTTAAGCAATATCACTTCCGGCGTCAGGCAACGATCGGTCCGTACTTCGCTGACTTCGCCAGCCATCAGCTGAGAATTATTGTCGAAGTCGATGGCGGCCAGCATTCCCTCAATGTGGATGCAGTGCGCGTCCGGTATCTCGAAATGAGCGGCTATCGCGTGTTGAGATTCTGGAATAACAACGTCTTCGAGAACATGTCTGGCGTTCTCTCGGCAATCGATGCAGCGGTGAACGCGGAGATACCCCCCACCCCCGACCCCTCCCCGCCGCAGGCGGGGGGAGGGGAATAGACCATGCCCGATCTTCTCTTCGAACTTTTTTCAGAGGAAATCCCCGCGCGCATGCAGGCGAAGGCGGCCGACGATCTGCGCCGCATGGTCACCGACCGCCTGGTCGCCGAAGGACTTATCTACGACGGCGCGAAGGCCTTCGCGACGCCGCGGCGGCTGGCGCTCATCGTGCACGGTATTCCATCTCGGCAGGCCGACCTGAAGGAAGAGCGCAAGGGACCGCGCGTCGGCGGACCACAGGCTGCGATAACCGGCTTTCTCAGGGCAGCCGGACTAGCCTCGCTCGATGAGGCGAAAATCCAGCGCGATTCGAAGAAAGGCGATTTCTACGTCGCGCTGATCGAAAAGCCCGGCCGCGCCACCATCGACGTGCTCGCCGAGATTCTCCCCGTCGTCATCCGTACCTTTCCATGGCCGAAGTCGATGCGATGGGGCGAACGCTCGGCAAAATCGGGCGCGCTGTCCTGGGTGCGGCCGCTGCACGCGATCACCGCCACCTTTGGTCTGGAAACCGAAACGCCGGATGTGGTGAAATTTTCAGTCGACGGTATCGAGGCCGGCCAGACCACGTACGGCCACCGCTTCATGGCCCCGGCCGCGATTTCCGTACGCCGGTTCGAGGATTATGAAGCAAAACTGCTCGATGCGAAGGTCGTGCTCGATGCCGAGCGGCGCAAGGACAGCATCCTCGAAGACGCCAGGGAGCTGGCGTTCGCGCAAGGTTTTGAACTCGTCGAGGACCAGGGATTGCTCGACGAGGTCGCAGGCCTCGTCGAGTGGCCGGTCGTGCTGATGGGCTCATTCGACAAGGAGTTTTTGTCGATCCCAGGCGAGGTGATCCGCGCCACCATCCGCAACAACCAGAAGTGCTTTGTGGTGAGACGGTCTTCTTTTCCCTCCCCCCACCCCCGACCCCTCCCCGCCGCAAGCGGGGGGAGGGGAGGCACGCTTGCCGACAAATTTATCCTCACCGCCAATATCGAGGCTTCCGACGGTGGCAAGGCGATCGTCGCCGGCAACGAACGCGTGATCCGCGCGCGGCTTTCGGACGCTAAGTTTTTCTACGAGACCGATCTCAAGACCAAACTCGAGGATCGGTTGCCGAAATTCGACCAGATCGTGTTTCACGAGAAGCTCGGCACCCAAGGCGAGCGCATCAAGCGCATCGAGCGGCTCGCGGCCGAGATTGCACCTTTGGTCGGCGCCGATGTCGAGAAAACAAAACGCGCCGCGCATCTGGCAAAGGCCGATTTGCTCACCGAAGTGGTTGGCGAATTTCCCGAGCTTCAGGGCCTGATGGGCAAATACTACGCGCTAGCGCAGGGCGAGGATGCTTCCGTCGCCGCGGCCTGCGAGGAGCACTACAAGCCGCAAGGCCCGAACGATCGCGTGCCGAGCGATCCGGTGATTCGTGGCGGTCGCGCTTGCGGACAAGATCGACACGCTGGTCGGTTTCTGGGCCATCGATGAGAAGCCGACCGGCAGCAAGGACCCCTATGCGTTGCGGCGCGCGGCGCTGGGGGTGATCAGGCTGATTGTCGAAAACAACATTCGAATAGACGTCGTAACCGCTGCTGACAAGCATATTCACGAGTTTGCTAAAGCGTCGGGATCGAAAGATTGGAACGGAAAGCAAGTTGATCAGAGATGCATCGATCTCCTTTCCTTCTTCGCCGATCGCCTGAAAGTCCAGCTTCGCGAGCAGGGCGCGCGGCACGATCTCGTTGATGCCGTGTTTGCGCTGGACGGCCAGGACGATCTCTTGATGGTGGCGCGACGCGTGGAGGCGCTCGGCAAGTTCCTCGACAGCGACGACGGCAAGAACCTGCTGGCGGGCACTAAGCGCGCGGCTAATATCCTGCGCATCGAGGAGAAGAAGGACGGCAAGACGTACGACGGCGCGCCTATTCCCGCGCTCTACAGCATGAACGAGGAAAAGACGCTGGCCAATGCCATCGACCTGGCAAAAGCGGAGGCCTCTTCAGCAGTCGCGAAAGAAGACTTCGCTACGGCGATGGGCGCGATTGCAAAGCTGCGTCCGGCCGTCGATGCGTTCTTCGACAAGGTCAAGGTGAACGACGACGACCCGAAGGTACGCGAAAATCGCCTGAAACTCCTGAACGAAATCCGCGCCGCCACGCGCGCGGTCGCTGATTTTTCCAGGATACAGGATTAGCGATTTCTTGGGATCGCCTGCGTCTTTGCGAGGAGCAGAGCGACGAAGCAATCCATCTGCCGTTGCCGCACGATGGATTGCTTCGCTGCGCTCGCAATGACGTTCGGAAAGCTGCCGCCGCGTCGTGGCGCAAAACAAGAGCCCCACCCGGGCGGGGGGAGACCGGGCGGGGCCTTGGCGTCCGGCAGCCACTTTGGCCGGACGATACGTTCAGGCGCGTTGCTCGTTAGAGCGTTTTCGAGCGAAGTGGAAACGGGCTCGCGTGAAGAAAACGCGTCAAAACAAAAAAGTAGAGCCCGGTTTTGATTCAATCAAAACCGGAATGGCTCTAGTCGATCACCTGAACGATGCGGCGTGTGCGTGGTTCGACCAGCACGGTCTGGCCGTTCACGACGGTGTAGCGATAGGGCGTCACGCCGAACGATTGCGGCACGTCATAATAGGTGACGCCGGTTTCCGGCAGCACACCGCCGATAATCACCCGCTCCGGAATGGTGTAGCTGGGCACGCGTTCCCGAACGATGTATTCGCGAAACGCCGGGCGCCGATCGACGGCAATGCCGAAATCATCGTCGACCACAACGCTGCCGCCCCGGACGATGCCGACGGTGTCACTTTGGGCTTGCGCCGCGATCGGTGCGCTCGTGGCGGCCAAGACAACTGGCATGATTGCTGAGATGGCCAGAATGTGATTCCGCATGGTCTGCTCCTTCGCGATGAAAGCGCGCCGGCGTCAGGCATGGCGCGCAAACCGATCCAATTCACCGCACGCGGCATCGTTCCGAAAAAATAGCCGGGAACAGCGTTCCATTTCCGGGCGATAATTTCAGGCGCAGAGGAACTCAGCGATGCGAAAAGCGTCTCCTGTCGTGGAACCGCGATGGGGGATATAAGGTGGCCTCCTTCGATTCGAGGCTTTCCCAGGTCGCTTCTCACGGAGACGTTCTAAATGACAATCACCGTCGCTCACATCTCGCCGATCATGTCCGTGATCGCGGGCCTCTTGATCCTGATCATGCCCCGGCTGCTCAATTTCATTGTCGCAATCTTTCTCATCCTCAATGGCCTGATCGGCCTGGGGCTACTAAGGTGGCTTCATCTGTAACACTTTGACGGGGTTTCGCGGCTTGCGCCCGGCCGCTCAAAGTGGTGTAAGGCGCCCATCTCTTGATCACTTCATCTCCTTGCGGATTATTTTCTGTCATGGCCAAAGCTGTCGCTAAACCGAAGAAAATTGCTGCAAAATCAAAGTCATCGGCCGCGGTTCGGGCCAAGCCCGCTGCTTCAGTTGGTGCCCGCAAGGCGCTCAAAGAGAGTTCGCCCAAGCCCGCGTCAAAACATTTGACCAGGGTTGAAGGCAAAGCGGCATCTGAGGCGACGAAATCCGGTAAATGGGTGTTCACATTCGGTGATGGCAAAGCGGAAGGCAAGGCGGGCCTTCGCGACCTGCTCGGCGGCAAGGGTGCCAACCTCGCCGAGATGGCCAACCTCGGATTGCCGGTGCCCCCCGGGTTCACGATTCCGACGTCGGTCTGCACTTATTTTTACGCCCACGACAAGACTTATCCGAAAGAATTGAAGTCACAGGTCGAGAGGGCGCTGGAGCATGTCGGCAAGTTGACCGGCAAATCGTTCGGCGACTCCAAAAATCCGCTGCTGGTTTCGGTGCGTTCGGGCGCGCGCGCCTCGATGCCGGGAATGATGGACACCGTGCTCAATCTCGGCCTCAACGACTCGACCGTTGAGGCGCTGGCCGCCTTGTCCGGCGACCGTCGCTTTGCCTATGACAGCTACCGCCGTTTCATCACGATGTATTCGGATGTCGTGCTCGGTTTCGAGCATTCCCACTTCGAGGAAATCCTCGACACCTTCAAGGACAGCCAGGGCTACTCGCTCGACACCGACCTGACCGGCGAGGATTGGGTCGAGGTGGTCAACCGCTACAAGGAGGCCGTGGCGCGCGAAACCGGTTCCGAATTCCCGCAGGATCCGCACGACCAGCTCTGGGGCGCGATCGGTGCGGTGTTTTCATCCTGGATGAATGCGCGCGCGGTGACCTATCGCAAGCTGCACGACATCCCGGAATCGTGGGGCACTGCGGTCAACGTACAGGCGATGGTGTTCGGCAATATGGGTGAGACCTCGGCCACCGGTGTCGCATTCACGCGCAATCCCTCTACCGGCGAGAGCCGGCTGTACGGCGAATTTCTGATCAACGCACAGGGCGAGGACGTGGTGGCGGGGATTCGCACTCCGCAGGACATCACCGAAAACGCGCGCAAGGATTCCGGCTCCGACAAGCCCTCGATGGAAATCGCGATGCCGGAGGCGTTCAACGAGCTGACGCGCATCTACACGCTGCTCGAGAAGCATTACCGCGACATGCAGGACATGGAGTTCACGGTCGAGCAGGGCAAGCTCTGGATGCTGCAGACCCGCAGCGGCAAGCGCACCGCCAAGGCCGCACTTCGGATCGCGGTCGAGCTCGCCAATGAAGGGCTGATCTCGAAGAAGGATGCCGTGATGCGGGTCGAGCCCGCCTCGCTCGATCAGTTGCTGCACCCGACCATCGACCCTTCCGCCAAGCGCGACGTCATCGCCATGGGCCTGCCCGCCTCGCCGGGTGCCGCGTCCGGCGAAATCGTGTTTTCTTCGGACGAGGCCGCCAAGCTCCAGGCCGACGGCCGCAAGGTCATCCTGGTGCGCATCGAGACCAGCCCTGAAGACATTCACGGCATGCATGCCGCTGAAGGCATCCTCACCACCCGTGGCGGCATGACCTCGCACGCCGCCGTGGTCGCGCGCGGCATGGGCAAGCCCTGCGTCTCCGGCTGCGGCACCATTCGCGTCGATTACGGTCGCGGCACCATGAGCATCGGTTCGCGCACCTTCAAGACCGGCGATGTCATCACCATTGACGGATCGCTCGGCCAGGTCCTGGCCGGGCGGATGCCGATGATCGAGCCGCAATTGTCCGGCGAATTCGGCACGCTGATGGGCTGGGCCGATTCGGTTCGCAAGCTTGGCGTTCGCGTCAACGGCGACACGCCGGATGATGCGCGCACCGCGATCAAATTCGGCGCCGAGGGCATTGGCCTGTGCCGCACCGAGCACATGTTCTTCGAGGAAACGCGAATCCGCACCGTGCGGGAGATGATCCTCGCTGAGGACGAGCAGACCCGACGTGCCGCGCTTTCAAAACTGCTGCCGATGCAGCGGGCGGATTTCGTCGAACTGTTCGAGATCATGAAGGGCCTGCCGGTGACCATTCGGCTGCTCGACCCACCGCTGCACGAGTTCCTGCCGCACACCCAGGCCGAGATCGAGGAGGTCGCGCGCGCGATGAACACCGATCCGCGGCGGCTGGCCGATCGTGCGCGCGAACTTTCCGAGTTCAATCCGATGCTCGGCTTCCGCGGCTGCCGGCTTGCGATTGCCTATCCGGAGATCGCCGAGATGCAGGCGCGCGCCATTTTCGAAGCCGCCGTCGAGGCCGGAAAGCGTACCGGCAAGGCCGTTGGCCTGGAAGTGATGGTGCCGTTGATCGCAACGAAGGCGGAGTTCGACCTGGTCAAGGCGAGGATCGACGCGACCGCCCAGTCGGTGATGAAAGAGACCGGAGCCAAACTGAACTATCAGGTGGGCACCATGATCGAACTGCCGCGCGCCTGCCTGTTGGCCGGCGACATCGCCACGACGGCGGAATTCTTCTCGTTCGGCACCAACGACCTGACGCAGACGACCTACGGCATCAGCCGCGATGACGCGGGCAGCTTCCTCGGAACCTACGTTGCCAAGGGGATTCTCGAGATCGATCCGTTCATCTCGGTCGATCGCGATGGCGTCGGCGAACTCGTGAAGATCGGCGTGGCACGTGGACGCAAGACCCGTCCGAACCTGAAGGTCGGCATTTGCGGCGAACATGGCGGCGATCCCGCTTCGGTCGCGTTCTGTCATCAGGTCGGTCTGGATTACGTGTCCTGCTCGCCCTACCGCGTGCCGATTGCGCGGCTTGCCGCCGCGCAGGCGGCGCTCGGCAAGACGACCGAAAGCCAGGCGTAGATTCCAGGCCTCGGCTCTCTGGAATTGTACGGCCGAAGCCGTCATTGCGAGGAGCGTCAGCGACGAAGCAATCCAGTCTTTCCGCGTGGCTCTGGATCGCTTCGCGGAGCCTGTCATCGGGCCGCGCTTTTGCGCGGACCCGTTGGCTCGCAAAGATGGGTGCCTTTCATTGCGGGACAGGAGTCGGGCCGCTTGCAAGATTCTCTTCATCATCTTCGTTGACGCAACATTTACCACTTTGCTGGGCCGCCTGTTTACCAGAGCGGGCGATGTGATCGGCGCGCATTGCGCAAAATGTTGCGTGTGGCGCGCGCGCCACGCCGATTAACTCCCTCGCAACCTAAATTCGTTACCAACGAAAAAGATCGAATTGCACGGATGTACTGCGTTCGGTTGCGTCAGCGTAGCGTTGCGTTCTCGTGAGCGTAAGCATGTCACAGTTGCGTACCCGGCCGAGGAGCGCGCGTTTGGCGTTCTTCGGCCTCGGTCTTTGCAGTTTCGCATTGACCCCGACAGAGATCGGATATCAGGACATCGCATCGCTGCTGGCGCGGCAGCCCGGCGTCGCCGAACGCTGGCACCGAAGTGTGTTCTCCGCCGGCAGCAGCATTCAGCTCGCCACATACAGCTTCGGCCGTCCGATCGGAACCGCCGCTCCGCAAACCGCGACCTATCGCTTGGCCAGTCTCGACGTCAGGGGTATCGACGTCACAGGCGCAGTGAGACGCAATCCAATCGCGCAGACGCCGCCGCGTTATCAGGCATCCGATTTTCCAAAGGTCGACCGCACGCTCAAGGGCGACCGCCTGCGCCTCGCCCCGCCCGAACCGAGCGCCGATGCGCCGCCCGCAAACGAGGATCCCTCGAAAACCGCTCCCTCGGTCATGGGCGCCAAGTCCGCCGACGCGGGCTCGTCCTCTGTTCCCGTTCCGCTCGATCCCGAACTCGCGGAGGCCCTGAAGGCGCCGCCGCTTCCCCAATATAACGTCTCGGCCTCGGTCGAAGCCCAGCGGGCAGGTGCCGTACCGGCGCCGCTCGAGCCCCCTCGTTCGCATGACGGGTTTTCGGTGAAGACCGCGAGCCTTTTTTTCGGAAGCAGTTCGCTTGGCGCGCCGCTGGAAAGCATCGAGCGCTGGCAGCCCGGCGAGGAGCCGATCATCGTGATGCCGGAGACGATTGATCCCGACATGAAGGCGACGGCATCGTTGCCTGCGACCGCGGACGAAATTGTCAAGGCAACCGAGAGCGGTGAGAGCATCGCGGCCAAGGGCGAAGTCAACACCGACAATCAGCGCGTCAAGACGCCGGCGGAGCGGCTCGGCCTGTTTGACGAAAAGGCGCGCGCCAAATCGGAAAGATGTCTTGCGGAGGCGGTTTATTTCGAATCGCGCGGCGAGGCCGTGCGTGGCCAGATCGCGGTGGCGCAGGTCGTGCTGAACCGCGCCTTCTCCGGCTTCTATCCGACGACGGTGTGCGGCGTCGTATACCAGAACAAGCACCGGCATCTGGCGTGTCAGTTCACCTTTGCCTGCGACAACGTGGCCGACGTCGTGCGTGAGCCGGACATGTGGGATCGCGCGAAGAAGATCGCCAAGGCCATGCTCGACGGCCAGCTTTGGCTGCCGGAAGTTGGCAAGTCGACTCACTATCACGCCTATTGGGTGCGCCCGTCGTGGGTGAGCGAAATGAAGAAGATGTACAAGTTCGGTGTGCATACCTTCTATCGGCCGCGCGCATGGGGCGACGGCAGCGATGCGCCGAGCTGGGGAACGCCTGCCCAGACGGCGGAAATTTCGGCAAAACTTGCAGAGGCCGCGCAAAGTTCGGCCGAGCAGGCCAGCGCGAGGCGATAGGCAAGGCCGCCACGCCCGGATTTTGCAGGGCAGCCCTGCGCTGGTAATCCGGCGCTGTCATTTTGCTTTACCTTGCTTGGGATTTCCATGCGGATGCATTAACTTCCCCGCGGCGCGCGCCTTGTTCGTCATGTCCTCGTCGGATGTTCGCGCTTCGCCTGCAGCAGGGCCTTGGAGATCTGCATGACTGTGACCGGAAGCGATCGGCGTCAGTTTGCTGCCACCGCGAACTGGCGAACGCCGCTGGTGATCGTGGTCTGCGGCTGCCTTATCGGCATGCTGACGTTCGGCCCGCGGGCGACGCTTGGCTTTTTCATGCAGCCGATGAGCCGGGATTTTTCCTGGGGCAGGGACGTGTTCGCTCTTGCGCTGGCGATTCAGAATCTGTTGTGGGGAATCGGTCAGCCGGTCGCCGGTGCGATCGCGGACCGGTTTGGCACTTTGCGGGTGATCTGCGCCGGCGCGTTGCTGTACGCGGCCGGGCTGGTCATCATGCGCTACTCCGCAACGCCGCTGTCGCTGAATATCGGCGCAGGCGTGATGATCGGCTTCGGCCTGGCCGGTTGCTCATTCAACCTGGTGCTGTCTGCATTCGGCAAGTTATTGCCGCTGCAGTGGCGCGGTCTGGCGCTCGGCGCCGGCACCGCGGCAGGATCGCTCGGACAATTCGTATTCGCCCCGTTTGGCGTCGCCATGATCGACAATTTCGGCTGGCAGGCGGCTTTGACCGTATTTGCCTTGCTGATGCTGCTGGTCGTACCGCTTTCGCTGGCGCTTGCGACGCCTCCAACGGCGACCGATACCGTCACCGTAGCGGAGCAGCAGACATTCAAACATGCGCTCGCCGAGGCGTTCGGCCATCGTTCCTACGTCTTGCTGGTGCTCGGCTTCTTCACTTGCGGATTTCAGCTCGCCTTCATCAGCGTGCATCTTCCGGCTTATCTCGTCGACAGTGGCGTGCCGGTTCAGGTCGGTGGCTGGGTGGTCGCCACCATCGGCCTGTTCAATATCATCGGCTCGCTGGGCGTCGGCTGGCTCCAGAGCAGGCTTCCGAAGCGCTATATCCTGTCAATTATCTATTTGATCCGTGCGGCATCGATCGTCGCTTTCATCTCGCTCCCGATCACGACTTTCTCCGCGATCGCGTTCGGGATCATCACCGGATTGACCTGGCTGTCGACGGTTCCGCCGACCTCAAGTCTGGTTGCGCTGATGTTTGGCACCCGTTGGTTGGCAACACTCTACGGATTTGCGTTTTTCAGCCATCAGGTCGGCGGGTTCCTCGGCGTATGGCTTGGCGGGGTCGTGTTCGAAAAATTCGCTTCCTATGGGCCGATCTGGTGGCTTTCGGTTCTGTTGGGAGTGTTGTCGGCGCTGATCAACCTGCCGATCGTCGAGGCACCTGTACCGCGTCCGGTTGCGCAACCGGCCTAGACCGGTCAATCTGAGCGCACCCAAAACCAGGGAGGCCCAGGCGTTGGCAACGTTCAAGGCGATCAGGATCGACAAGGCGGACAAAGGAACTACCGCCGCGCTCACCCAATTCGATGAAGCCGACCTCATGGAGGGCGACGTCACCGTACGGGTCGAATGGTCGACGGTGAACTACAAGGACGGGCTCGCCGTAACCGGCAGGGCGCCGGTGGTGCGGCGCTTCCCCATGATTGGGGGGATCGATTTTGCGGGCACGGTCGAGCAGTCGACCCATCCGCAATGGAAGGCCGGCGACAAGGTGATCTGTAACGGCTGGGGGCAGGGCGAGACCCATTTGGGAGCCTATGCCGAGAAAGCCCGCGTCAAGGGCGATTGGCTGGTGCGTCTGCCAGCGGGAATGTCCGCGCGCGATGCGATGGCGATCGGAACCGCCGGCTACACGGCGATGCTGGCCGTGCTTGCGCTGGAACGGCATGGTCTTGCTCCCGCGAGCGGTCCCGTCGTGGTGACGGGCGCCGCCGGTGGCGTCGGCTCGGTGGCAATCGCGGTGTTGTCGAAACTTGGCTACCACGTGATTGCATCGACCGGCCGGATGTCAGAGACGGAATACCTCAAAAATCTCGGTGCGACCGAGGTGATCGATCGCAATGAGTTAACCGCGCCGGCCAAGCCGCTCGCCAGGGAGCGCTGGGCGGGCGGGGTCGACAGCGTCGGCACGACCACGCTGGCCAACCTCCTTTCGATGACCACGTATGGGGGCGCCATTGCTGCCTGCGGGCTCGCTGGTGGCATGGACCTGCCGACTTCGGTGGCCCCCTTCATTTTGCGTGGGGTGTGTCTGCTCGGTATCGAATCCGTGATGTGCCCAATCGAGCTGAGAAAGACCGCGTGGAACCGGCTGGTCAGTGATATGGATCCTGGAAAACTAGCTGAAATTACTCATGAAATTGGTCTCGACCAAGTCATCGATACAGCTGCTAAAATCCTTGCCGGGCAGGTTCGGGGTAGAATTGTGGTAAAAATTGTCTGAGTCATTCAGACTTTACCAACCAAGCTGCTCCAATGTTGCCACGGTTAGTATGGTAAGCAGCGGGTGAAGAGGCGTCGTTGCCCGCTCTGGGGTAAAGTTGGAGTTGCAGCATGCTTGCGCGTTTCGTATTGGGGGCGGTCGTGGCGGGGGCGGCGATAGCGCCCGCCATGGCGGGACAAATGAATGCCGAGGAAGCCCGCAGGTTCGTATCCGGCAAGGTATTCTCATTTACCTGTTTCGACGGAACGCGCGGCGCCGGGCGAATTCTGGATGACATGGGCGCGGCAGGCTCGGTGCAGTTCAGTGGCTCCGGTCCTGTCCGTCATGTGCGCCTGCCCGGCAACACGCTTCAAATCCGCGGCCAGAGCGTCTGCGCGTCGCTGCGGGGCATCCCGTTCGAGCCGTGCTTCAATCTCGACAAGCACGACGAACGCAGCTTCCGCGGTTCGGTCTCGGGCATGAGCTTTGCCTATTGCGACTTCCATCATCAGGGCGCAGCGCAGATGTTGATGGCGCGTGCGGTGGCTCATCCGCGTTCGCTACGCGCGCCTGCGCAAACGGGTTCGGTGGAAGTGACGGCGCGGGTAGAGACCCCGCCAGTGGAAAGCGCCAAGATCGAACCGGTCAGATCAGAGACGAGGCGGCCGGAGGGGCCGATCGAGCTGCGCCGCTCGACCGATTGATCGGCCTCGCCCGACTGCGAATTCCATAAAAGCTGCAATTGTCGCCGCCATGTCGCCGGCCGCAAACGAGGAACGCGTTTGCCTGGCGCTTGTGCGTTGGCATTTCACCGGCCGATCGCACGGCGTTCAAAACATCTGCCGGGGCAAATGATGCTGCCGCAGCGCTGCAATTTATAACTGCAACATAAAGTTGTGTTGACGGCTCTGTGATACCTGCGGATTCAAAAATTAACCAAATTTTGAAGGTGCGGAAGTACCGCTACAACGGCGAGCTGATCGTTCGATTCGAGAGCAACATTCCCGAAGCCAGACGGCGCGGATGTACTCGTTGGAACCTTGGCGGTCGCAACAAGGAATTGGCTTCGGCCGCATCTGGACAGGGACACACGCGATGTCGCTTCTCAACCTCAGGATTCGTGGCCGGCTTTATGGCGGCTTCGGCGCTCTCGTCTTATTCGGAATCGTTTCGGCCGCTTTCGCAGTGTGGCAGTCGGGCGCTATTCGCACGCAAGTCACGGCACTGACCCTGCAGTCTACCAACGCCATCCGGGTCGAGGAAATCGCTGCCGAGCTTGAGGCCATCCGCCGAGCATTGCTGCGCTACGCGTTCGATCACGACGAGAAGACCTTCGCAGAAGCCGAATCGCGGTTGGTGAAAGCCGGCGGGCTTCTTGAAGCTGCCGGCAAGACTGCAACGTCCGAAGAATGGCGTGCCGCCTTCAAGGAGGTGGCCAGGGATGTGGAAGGTCTGAAGACCAAGCGCATCGCGCTTGGCGAAGCCGTCAAGCAGATGACTGCCGGCCGCGACCTGCTGTTCACCGACGGCGACAAGATGGCGGCCGACGTCCAGAAATTCGTCGACGCTGCGGAAAAGACGACATTCTCGCAAGAAGCAGGCGCGCTCGAAAGCAAGGTTCTTCTGGTCAGGGTTGCGAACTGGCGATTCCTGGCCACGAGGGACCAGAAGGGTCTGCCAATTTTCAAAGCCGGCGTCGGCAAGGCTCAGCAGCAGATCGCGGAACTTGAAAAGGCCAATCTGCCGCAAGATCTTGCGGCGTTACTGGCGCCGGTCAAGGCGGGCGTGGCCAAATATTCCGACGCGTTCGAGAAGGCATCCACCAATCTTCTGCTAGGAGACGAACTTTATAAAAAGGAAACTATCCCTTTAACCATCAGCGCGATCGAGCGGCTTGATGGCGTGAAGGAAGCGATCGGGCAGGTCTTCAAGAAGACCACGGCCGATACCGAGGATCGCATCACCAGCATCGTCACCGTCCAGGAAATCGTGGCCGCAGTCGCGGCGTTGCTTGGCCTGACGATCGCCTTCGTGATTGCACGCAGCATCATCGCTCCGCTGTCCGGCCTGACTTCCGGAATGAAGGAACTGGCCGGCGGCAATTTCGCCGTGGTGCTTCCCGGCCTCGGCCGCAAGGATGAAGTCGGCGACATGGCGCAGGCGGTCGAGACCTTCAAGGCGACGGCCGAGGAGAAGGCGCGCACTGAGGCGGAAGCAAAGGCCACGCAGGATCAAATGGCGGCACGGCAACGCAGGGCAGACATGGTCAGGATGGCGGATGATTTTGAATCCGCAGTCGGTGAAATCATCGAGACCGTGTCGTCGGCTTCCACCGAACTGGAGGCATCCGCCGGCACCCTCACTTCCACGGCAGAGCGCACGCAAGGCCTGACCATGGGTGTCGCGCAGGCCTCCGAGGATGCGTCCGGCAATGTGAGATCGGTGGCTTCCGCTGCCGAGGAGCTTTCCTCTTCGGTCGGCGAGATCAGCCGTCAGGTCCATGAATTGGCACGCATGGCGGGCGAAGCCGTCGGTCAGGCGCGCCAGACCAACGAGCGCGTCGGCGAATTGTCGAAAGCGGCCAGCCGCATCGGCGACGTTGTCGAACTGATCAGCACCATCGCCGGACAGACCAATCTGCTCGCTCTCAACGCCACCATCGAAGCGGCGCGCGCCGGTGAAGCCGGTCGCGGCTTTGCAGTGGTGGCTTCCGAAGTGAAAGCCCTGGCCGAGCAGACTGCCAAGGCGACGGGAGAAATCGGACACCAGATCAGCAGTATCCAGACTGCGACACAGGAATTGGTGGCGGCGATCGCGCAGATCAGCGGCACCATCGAGAAACTGTCCGAGATTTCATCGACCATCGCGGCCGCCGTGGAGGAGCAGGGCGCAGCCACCCAGGAGATTTCCCGCAACGTGCAGCAGGCGGCGCGCGGCACCCAGCAGGTCTCCACCAACATCAGCGACGTGCAACGCGGCGCCACTGAAACCGGTTCTGCCTCGTCACAACTGCTCGCAGCCGCAAAGTCGTTGTCCGGCGATTCCAACCGCCTCAAGCTCGAGGTCGGCAAGTTCCTCAACTCGGTCAGGGCAGCCTGATCGGCCTCATCCGGCAAAGTCCTTGGTCGCAAAGCCAATCTGAGGCCTCGCTTGCGTTGTTAAGCCAGCCTTTACTGTTTCTTGTTTAGGGTGAATAAAATGCAAATACAACCCATGAGCGCGCGGACCAGATCGCCTTGACGATCCGGTCGGCGCGCCGTTCCGACCAGGACTTGTTTTAGATGGGGTTTCTCAGCAGCCTTTCTCTTCGACTGACCCACAAGATTACAACGATAGGAGTCGTCGGCGTCGCCGGCGTCATGCTCGTTGGGGGCATGCACACGTACGCCGAATCCGAAATCGCCCGATACCAAGGGGAGGCCGAAAATGCGCGCGCCATCTTCGAGCTCAACAGCAAAATCGGGATTGGATTGCTGGAGAGCCGGCGCGCCGAAAAGGATTTCCTGCTTCGCAACGACCAGAAGAAGGCTGACCTCCAGGGCGAGATCGCCGGGGTCGTCGCGGCGGAGATAAACGCGCTGCATTCCAAGTTGCAGACGATCGGCCAGGTCGACTTGGCTCGCAAGATCGTATCCATGGACAACTCGCTGAAGCAATATCGGGCGCACTTCGCCTCCGTCGTTGACGAGAAGACTCGCCTGGGCCTGGATGAAAAATCCGGCCTCGAGGGTCGCCTGCGCGGTTCGGTGCATGACATCGAGGCGCGCGTGGATCAACTGCATCGGCCGGACCTGCTGGTTACAATGCTGATGATGCGTCGTCATGAGAAAGACTTCATGTTGCGACGCGACGCCAAGTACGGCAATGAAATGAAAAAGCGAGCGTCGGAATTTAGCGCCGAGGTGGACAAGGCCGAAATTCCGGAAGCCGCCAAGGCGGAACTGAAGCAGAAGCTTGCCGATTACCAGCGAGATTTCTCCGCCTGGTTTGACACCGCCCTCAAGATTGCCGTCAACCTGAAGGCGATGTCAGACGCCTTCTCGGAGGTCGAACCGGTAATCGAGGCAGTGTCGAAGGCGGTCAACGAAATGAGGGCCGAAGCGGATCAGGCGAACATGAGGAGCCGCGATAGTATCGACCGGCAAATGAAGATTGCCATCGGCCTCATCGCTGTAGCGGTTCTCGGAATTGGCATCTTCATCGGAAGGTCCGTTTCCGGACCGCTGTCGGCGTTGCGGGCTGCCATGATGGAGCTTGCCAGTGGCAATTTCGCGGTCGTGCTGCCTGGACTTGGCCGTACCGATGAAATTGGCGAGATTGCGCAGGGCGTCGAGACCTTCAAGGTCCACGCCGAGCGGAAGGTGCGCGAGGAAGCCGAGGTCAAGATCAGGCGGGACCAGGAAGCCGGACGGCAGCGGAAGTCGGAGATCATCAGGCTCGCCAACGATTTCGAAGCCGCGGTGGGTGAGATTATCGAAACCGTATCGTCGGCTTCCACCGAACTTGAGGCTTCCGCCTGCACGCTCACCTCGACAGCGGAGCGCACGCAGGGGCTCACCATCAGCCTTTCAGAAACTTCGGAGGATGCCTCCAGCAATGTTCAGTCGGTGGCCGCGGCTACCGAAGAACTATCCTCGTCCGTCAATGAGATTGGCCGTCAGGTCCATGAATCGGCACGCATGGCCGGCGAAGCCGTCGGTCAGGCGCGCCAGACCAACGAGCGCGTCGGCGAATTGTCGAAAGCGGCCAGCCGCATCGGCGACGTTGTCGAACTGATCAGCACCATCGCCGGACAGACCAATCTGCTCGCTCTCAACGCCACCATCGAAGCGGCGCGCGCCGGTGAAGCCGGTCGCGGCTTTGCAGTGGTGGCTTCCGAAGTGAAAGCCCTGGCCGAGCAGACTGCCAAGGCGACGGGAGAAATCGGACACCAGATCAGCAGTATCCAGACTGCGACACAGGAATTGGTGGCGGCGATCGCGCAGATCAGCGGCACCATCGAGAAACTGTCCGAGATTTCATCGACCATCGCGGCTGCCGTGGAGGAGCAGGGCGCAGCCACCCAGGAGATTTCCCGCAACGTGCAGCAGGCGGCGCGCGGCACCCAGCAGGTCTCCACCAACATCAGCGACGTGCAACGCGGCGCCACTGAAACCGGTTCTGCCTCGTCACAACTGCTCGCAGCCGCAAAGTCGTTGTCCGGCGATTCCAACCGCCTCAAGCTCGAGGTCGGCAAGTTCCTCAACTCGGTCAGGGCAGCCTGAAGTCGAACCCAGGCATCCGCAAACCATCGACGCCGGACGGCGGCGCTCCGCCGCTATTCGAGGTCGATCTGGAACGGCCGACCCTCGATGTTCATGCTGCCCGGCCCCATCTCGTCGAGCGCGCGCAGCATCCGCCCGCCGCGACCAAGCAATCCGTCGGCCAGGCTGACAATGAGCCGGTTTGGCGATGCGATTGGCGAGGCCTCGCGGATTTTCCTTGCGATCACGAATTCATCGCGTTGCGGATTGAGAGCGCAAACGGCCGCAAATGCGCTCGCGGTCGAGCGGCTGATGCCGGCATAGCAATGGATGACCAGGGGCGCGCTCCGATCCCAGCGGCGTACGAAACTGAGCACCTGCTCGATGTGGGTTTGGGAGGGCGTGACAAAGCCGTCTACCCTCTCGACAATGTCGTCCATCTGAATTTTCAGATGATTGGCCGGCAGCACGGATGCGGGCCGCTGTACCTGGTCGACATTGGCCATCACGGTCAGGATATGGCTGGCGCCGACGCGCCTGACGGTCGCAGGCAGCGCAGCGAGCGAGCAAACGTGAATCATCGGCTCTCCTTTGAAGCGCCAATTATACTGTCCCGTGCGGGCAAAGCGAAGCTTGCCTATCACGATTAATCGTCAATCGCGAAACTGGGCACCAAGGCGGATGAAGTTTGGTTGAGTTGATTCGTCGGCCGGTTCGGTTCACCTCTCCCACCGCAAGTCGGGCCTGCCCGACTTGCGCAGACTAAAAATGCGCAACCGGGGTAGACCCCGGTTGCGTGGGAGAGGGAGCACATCTTCTTTGCGGGTTCGGACCAACATAAACTTCATCACGCTTTAGCCGGCAAGCGCCTTGAACCGGGCAAGGAACCGCTTCTCGGCCTTGGCCGCGCTCCAGGGCGTCAAATAGTCGCGCTGCATCGCGGGCGATAAACCGGGGTCGCGGCCGAACAGGCGCAGAGCCTCGATTCGGGCAAAGCCCGCAAGTTTCGTTGCCTCGAGATACGCAGCACCCTTGTCGGCCGCCTTGATCTTGCGCGCGATCTCCGGCGCAAGCTCGGGCGGCAAACCAAAGCGTACATGTATTGCCGAAAGCAGCCGCTTTTCGACCCCCTTGTAGTCGCCGCCGAGCACCGCCTTGAAAGGCGAGATCATGTCGCCAATGACGTATTCAGGGGCGTCATGCAGAAGTGCGGCAAGCCGGTAGCTGACATCGATCCGCGGCATCTGCTCGCGCATCACGGCTTCAACCAGCAGCGTGTGCTGGGCCACCGAAAAAATATGCGCGCCGCTGGTCTGTCCGTTCCAGCGCGCCACCCGCGCCAGCCCATGGGCAATATCGGCGATTTCGATATCGAGCGGCGAAGGGTCCAACAGATCGAGCCGGCGTCCGGACAGCATCCGCTGCCAGACCCTGGTGCCCGCGGGCAATTTTTTTGCGGTCATTTGGCTTTTGGACGCGGGCGGCGGCGCTTGCCGGCGCAGCTTTCGTGGCAGAAGCAGGAGACCAGATGGTCATTGACGATTCCGGTGGCCTGCATGAAAGCGTACACGATGGTCGGGCCGACGAACTTGAATCCGCGCGAGGAGAGTTCTTTCGAGATTTTGATCGAAAGCGGTGTTGCCGCTGGCACGCCGGCCGTGGTCCTGAAATGATTGACCTTGGGCCTGCCGTCGACGAAATCCCACAGGAGTTTCGAAAATCCGGGGCCGTCTTCCATTATTTCCAGGTAGGACTTCGCGCTATTGATCGCGCCCTCGATCTTGGCCCGGTTGCGGACGATGCCGGTGTCGTTCATCAGCGCATGGATTTTCTTTGCGTTGTAGCGCGCAATCTTCTCGGGCTGAAAATCGTCGAACGCCATGCGAAAATTGTCGCGCTTGCGCAGTATCGTGATCCACGACAGGCCCGCCTGAAATCCGTCGAGGACAAGTTTTTCGTAGAGCGCGCGATCGTCGAATTCCGGCACGCCCCATTCATTGTCGTGATAGGCGACGTAAAGCGGATCTTCGCCCGGCCAGGGACAACGCGTCAGGCCATCGGCATGCAGGCGCGCTGTCCTCGTCATGCCACGGTCTGCCCTGGCGTGGATTGCAACTCCTCCGGTTCGGCAATGCGGATGGCAAGGCCGCCCGAAGTAAGCTCCGTGCCGGCCGCAAGCGCGTCGGCGGCGCGATCGATTCTGATCAGCGCAAGACCGCGGTTACCTGCCGTCGAGCCCATGGTGCCAACCGGCTTGTCGCCGGCAAGCACCGCAGCTCCAGTTTCGGGCGCGCCGCCGTCGAGGGCGACGCGAACGGTGCGCGTGCGCGCGGTTCCGCGATGCTCCATCCGCGACACCACCTCCTGGCCGATGTAGCAACCCTTGTCGAAATCGATACCGTGCAGCCGATCCATATTGGTTTCGTGTGGGAACGCATCGCCGTAGATGAAGTCCAATCCCCCGCGCGGAACGCCGCATGCGATACGGTGGGCCTCATAGGCCGGGCTGTCGACCATGTCGGCGCCGATCAGGTCGGCGGCCTTTTGCGCGAGCTCTGCGGCTACCGGAATGCGAAAACCAAGCGCCTGGCTGCGGGGATCGGCGAATGCCAGATCCGGCTTGACCGCAGGCTCGCCAGCCCATGCCGCGAGCACGCCGAGAGTGTCCGACAGATTCTCGATCTGGACCTTGGCTCGCAGCCTGTAAAAACCGAGCTTGTCGGCAAACGCCTGCGCCAGCGCCCGTGGACAATCGATCAGGAAGCCGCCGCCGTGGCCGGAAGGTGCTTCGGTGATCAAAAAATCGGCGATTATCTTGCCCTGCGGAGTGAGCAATGCTCCGAAGCGGCCAACTCCCGGCCGCAGCAGGGTGACGTTGGTGGTAAGGAGACCGTTGAGGAAGTTGCGGGCGTCGCTGCCGCTGACCTTGACCACGCCGCGGTCGGGTAGAAACGCTGCTTTCATGCCGCCTTCTCTTCCCAAGTTTCTTCCCAAGTTCTCTCGTCAGCAACCAGCGCGTCCCCAAGTCAGTTTTCTGGGGAAACGCCGCTACCGCATATCGGACTTGAAGGTAAGACGCTAAGCTATTGGGAACAAGGCCCGCCGCTCGCAAGATTTCGTCAAGCCGGCGCCAATAACTCAAGAATCAACGTCATGAATCAGCGATTTGATACCATTCTCAAATCCGGCACCGTCGTCAATCAGGACGGCGAGGGCGTGTGCGATATCGGCATCAGCAATGGCCGCATCGCCGAGATCGGCGGGCTTGGACAGGCTTCCGCCGCCGAGGCGATCGACTGCAAGGGCCTGCACATCCTGCCGGGCGTCATCGACACGCAGGTGCATTTTCGCGAGCCGGGCCTCACCCACAAGGAGGACCTGGAGACCGGCTCGCGCAGCGCCGCGATGGGCGGCGTGACGGCGGTGTTCGAAATGCCGAATACCGATCCCCTGACCGTCACCGAGCAGGCTTTCACTGCGAAAGTGAAGCTCGCTCGCCATCGCATGCATTGCGATTTTGCTTTCTTCGTCGGCGGCACCCGCGACAATGTCCCGGATTTGCCGGAACTGGAGCGCGCAGAGGGCTGCGCCGGCGTCAAGGTCTTCATCGGTTCGTCGACCGGCGCGCTTCTGGTCGAGGATGACGAGAGCCTGCGGCGGATATTCAAGGTGATCCGCCGTCGCGCGGCCTTTCATGCCGAGGACGAGTATCGCCTCAACGAGCGCAAGCCGCTGCGCGTGGAAAACGATCCGCGCTCGCACCCGCTCTGGCGCGACGAAACCGCGGCGCTGATGGCGACACAACGTCTCGTCGGCCTCGCACACGAGACGGGAAAACGCATTCATGTGCTGCACATTTCGACCAAGCAGGAGATCGAGTATCTGAGGCAACACAAGGATGTCGCCACCTGCGAGGCGACGCCCCATCATCTCACGCTGGCGGCGCCGGAATGTTACGAGCGACTCGGCGCCCTTGCGCAGATGAACCCGCCGGTGCGCTCGGCAGATCATCGCGACGGCATCTGGCGCGGCATCGAGCAGGGCATTATCGATGTGCTCGGTTCCGACCATGCCCCGCATACGCTCGAGGAGAAGAAAAAGATATATCCGGCCTCGCCCTCGGGGATGACCGGCGTGCAGACGCTGGTGCCGCTGATGCTCGACCACGTCAACGCAGGGCGCCTGTCACTGGCGCGCTTTGTCGACCTCACGAGCGCGGGGCCGGCTCGGATCTATGACATTGCGTGCAAGGGCCGGATCGCGGCGGGATACGACGCGGATTTCACCATCGCCGATCTGAAGCGAAGCGAGACTATCACCAACAATTGGGTGGCCTCGCGCGCTGGCTGGACACCTTATGATGGCATGCGTGTGACCGGCTGGCCGGTCGGTACTTTTGTCCGGGGCAAGAGGGTGATGTGGCAAGGCCAAATCACGGCACCGGCGACCGGCGAACCGGTGCGGTTTCTGGAGACGCTGAAGGCGTAGAAGTTTTACTGCTTTGGCAGCGACGTGGAAAATTCCCCGTTGCGAACCCTGACCGGAAGTCCCTCGACGAACTTGGCCACGGCGTCTTCTCCGTAGGTCCTTACCAGTTCAGCGAACGCGGCAAACAGGCTCGCCAGCGCCAGGCAATCTCCGTCGACGCCATCGTGCCGAGCCTCCGCCCAGGCCTCGCTGAGGTAGCCGAGTGCAGCCTGCTTCTGTTCGTGATCGGGCAGCAGATTGCGGGCGATGGTGAAGGGGACAGGGTGGTTCATGAACTCAACAGGCTTTCTGCGCGGGCCGGGCGGGCGCATCGGATGCCCAAACCTTTAGCATGCCGGGCGGAGCCGCCTAGACCACTTCTTTAGGAAAGGTTAACGGGTAGGCAAGAAAAACCGGACCGGCGAAATGCGCCGTGTCTAGTTCGCGTAGCGGGCGGTGAGATCCCGCGAAATCTTCGAACCTTCCTCGATATATCGGCGGATCGCGACGGAAGCAGCCGGCGTGCAGATGCGGTAGGTCTGCTGGAAGCCGTTGTAGCCGCGATTGAAGCCCGCGATCATGCGCGCCCGTCTGTCGCCGGTAGGGGTTTCGGCGTCGATCAGGGCCTGCATTTCATTGCGCCATTTGCCGCCTTCGTTGCTGCCGCAAATGCCCCGGAGATAGTGCAGGGTGCCGAGGATCTCGGCCAGCCGCTGCAGGTCGGCATCGAACGGCGCGGCAGCATCCTCGGCTCGCGCGGGGCCGGAAACCGATGAGAGGACGAGGAGAACCGCCAGGAATTGCTTTGACATGAATGATCCGGGGAAAGTCCCCATATGCCTTTTCAATGCGATGGAAGCAAGGCATCGAGGGGGTCTCGAGGCGGAGGGGTTCTTCAGGTGCCAAGCAGGCGATGGGCCGACTGGATGACCTCCTGCAGGCCGCCGGTGATCCTGAGTTCGCCAAGCGCGTCGGGCGCAAGCCATCTGAATTCGTCAAGCTCCTCGTTCAATATCACTTCGCCGGAACTCCATCGCGCGGCGAATGACATAATGAAGTAGTGGCCGCCACTTGCGCTGGTCGGCATCACCTCGCGCCAGCCGGCGAGGCCGACGATTTCGATCGTCAGGCCGGTCTCCTCACCGACTTCGCGAAGCAGCGCGGCGTGAAGGGTTTCGCCGAATTCGACGCGACCGCCGGGCAGCGAATAGAAACCCTTGGCCGGCGAGCGAGCTCGGCGTACCAGAAGAATCCTGTCGTCACGGAAAATAGCGGCACTCACCGCTAGCTGGGGATGGGATGGTTGAAGGAGAGGTGGCACGGCATGATCCCGAAAAGTGTGAAACGGTTTCTGTCGCGACGAATGCGAGCGGCGTTTGCGCGGGGATCATGCCCGAAAAAGCATGATCCCGAAAAGTGGACACCCAGCCAAAGCTAGTGGGTCATAATGTATTCGATATCGGCTTCAGCGCCGCCGTTGATGATGCCACCCGCCTGCATCACCAGCGGCTTCACCCAGGTTGTTGCCTGCTCGGCGAGCCTTGCGCGAGTCCGCTCCTGCCGCGCCTCACGCATCGCCGCTCCCACCGCAGTGAGGATGGCGGTCATGGCATCGGTGGTGCTGTCGAACTCGGCGCGAATGCGAACGTCGGCCGATTGATAGGTTGCGATCGCAAGATCGCGTGCCTTGAAGCTGGAGGCTGCGAAATGTTCAGCATAGGACAGCGGCCGCCAGGCAAGAAAATCCTCGGCACATTCCGGCATATCGGGAATCATCTCCAGAAGCATGATGGCTTCGTTGAAGTGGTTCAGATAATCGGTGGCAAGCCCGGTGCGTGGATTGATATTGGCCGCGCGCAGCTCGGCGAAACCGGCCTGCTCGTCGGGGCGCGGCGCGGATCTGGATCGCGCCGGATTGGCAGCGGTGGATGTCATTGGCTGCAGTGTTGGGGGGTCGGGGTTAAAAGGTCTTGAACGTATACCTATCTGGATCGCAGAATGTGTGGACGCTTTGTCATTACCTCGCCGCCGGACGCCCTGAGGCAAATTTTTGGCTTCATGGAGCAGCCAAATTTCCCTCATAGGTTTAACATATTACCAACACAACCGATACCCGTGGTCATCATCGAACAAGGTGCCCGCGGCCGCGTCCCGCGATGGCGGGCAGGGAAGCCTGTTTTGAAATCCCCAATCGAGAAGGCGTGGCGGGCTATACGGCAGCCGCCAGCAATTGCTTCAGCTTCTTGACCGCGCTGTCCGGCGTGGTGAGAACCGGCAGGTTCGAGGCGTCGGCGACGAGCTCCGCCGCCGGCGCCATGGAATATTGCGCAAGCGCAATCAGGTCGCAGTCGCGCAGATCGCGCGAGGCCTTCGCAACCAGGCGATCATGTTCGGCTCGGTCGCCACGATCGAGCGCCGCGAGCGCCCCCTCCGCCAGTTTCGGGACGACCTGGACCGAGCCTGGGAATTCCACCGGCATCGATTGCAACGTCGGTGCAAAGGTCGACAGCAGCCCGATCCGATGGCCACGCGCGACCGCCTGCTCGATCATGGCCTCATTTGGCTTGAGCACGGGCATCGGTGCATGCGCGCGTGCCACCGCCTCGATGCAGGGACCGAAAGCTGAGCAGGTGAACAGGATCGCATCAGCGTGAGTGGAGGCCACATAACCCCCGAGCGCGATGAAGCGATCGGTCATCGCCGAGGTGAGGTGGCCATCGCGTGCCACGTCGGAAGAAAGACTGTCATCGAGCAGGTTCATGATGGTCGCCTCCGGCCACAGCCGGGCGAACGAGGCCTCGATCGGCACAATCGAGTGTTTGAGGGCGTGAATGAGGGCGATGCGCATTTTTTTGCTCAAGACTCGCTAGAGGGTGCTTGCTTCAGCGGCGCAAAGGCGCCGCCTCATCCCTGATGTGAAATTCCTGCAAGACCTTGCCCGGGTTCATGATGCCGAGGGGATCGAACACCGACTTGATCGCGCGCATCATTTCGATCGCGACCTTGTCCTTGACCTCGGGCAATTCGTCGCGCTTGAGCACGCCGATGCCGTGCTCGGCGGAAATCGAACCGCCCATCCGCAACACGATCTCGAATACGACCGCGTTGACCTCATGCCAGCGATTCATGAAGTCCGTGGTGTCGGCGCCGATCGGCTGGCTGACATTGTAGTGAATGTTGCCGTCGCCGAGATGGCCAAACGGTACCACCCGTGCGCCGGGAATGAGTTTGACGACAGCCGCATTGGCTTCGCCGATGAAAGCGGGCACGGCGGCAACGGGTACCGAAATATCGTGTTTGATCGAACCGCCTTCGGGCTTTTGCGCTGCCGACATTTCATCGCGCAATTTCCAGAACGCGCTGCGCTGGGAAAGGTTGGCGGCAATCGCGGCGTCGTCGACGATGCCCTGTTCCATCCCCTGCGCCAGGATCGATTCCAGCGCGGCGCGGGCGTCCTCGCGCGGGGACGACAGTTCCATCAGCACATACCATGCGTGCTTGCTGCCAAGGGGATTGCGGATGTCGATGCCGTGGCGCACGCTGAAATCCACCGCAATATCGGAAAGAAGCTCGAAACTGGTGAGGGTGCCTGCGGCCTCGTTTTGCGAGATCGACAGCAGTTTCAGCGCGTCGGCGGGTGATTTCAGGCCAACGAAGGCGGTTTCCACCGCCCGCGGCTTCGGAAACAGTTTCAGTGTTGCCGCGGTGATGATGCCGAGCGTGCCTTCCGCGCCGATGAAAAGGTTGCGCAGGTCGTAGCCCGTATTGTCCTTTTTCAGCTTCGAAAGGCCGTTGAGAATGCGGCCATCCGCCAGCACCACTTCCAGCCCAAGCGCCATCTCGCGCGCCACGCCGAAGGCGAGCGCCGCGGTGCCGCCGGCATTGGTGGAGAGGTTGCCGCCGATGGTGCAGCTTCCTTCCGCACCCAGCGACAGCGGAAACAGCCGGTCAACCTCGGCGGCCTTCTGCTGGGCGACCTGCAGCACCACGCCGGCCTCGCAGGTCATCGTGTTCGAGGCGGTGTCGAGCTCGCGAATTTTGTCGAGCCGGCGCGTCGACACCACCACCTCGCCATTGTGCGGCGTCTGCCCGCCGACCAGGCCGGTATTGCCGCCCTGCGGCACCAGCGCGATTTTGTGTGCGCTGGCCAGGTAGCAGATGGCGGAGACTTCCGCCGTCGAGCCCGGCCGCAACACCAATGGAGACCGACCGTGAAACAGGCCGCGCTCTTCGCTGACAAAAGGTGCGATGTCGGCGGCCTCGGTCACCGCATATTTGGCGCCGACAATGGCGCGAAACCGCGCAATCAGTTCCGGCGAAAGCGGGGGAAGGGGAGCGGGCGCGACATTCATCCTGGTCTCTTGCGATTATTGGCGTCCGATCGCGGCGCGTCGCAGGCGGTCATTGATCGCCTCGCCCAGTCCTTGATACGGCACCGCCATCACGGCGATCGCGCGGGCGCCTTTGCGATCGAGGGATCGAAGATAGCCGAAAAGATTGGCGGCGGCTTCCGCGAGATCGCCGCGGACGGAGAGATTCATCACCGCGCTTGCCTGTTCGATGCCCGGCAGAGGGGCCGGACCGAACGCCAGCAGCGCTTCGCCGGCCTCTACGCCTGCAGCGTTTAGCCGCACCGGCGTGCGCGGCGCGTAGTGCGATGCCAGCATGCCCGGCGCCAGCGGCTGGCCGGTTTCGTGAGCCGCGTCTTCCGGTGGCCGCGCCAGCGCCCGGCCCAATACGCGCTCGATCTCCTCGCGCGGCAGTCCGCCGGGGCGCAGCAGCATGGGGGTATCGAAACATCCGACAATGGTGGATTCGACCCCGACGTTCACTGGACCGCCATCGACGATCAGATCAACCCGTCCGTCGAGGTCGCTCTGCGCATGGCAAGCCAGGGTCGGCGAGACATGGCCCGAAAGATTGGCGGAAGGTGCCACCACCGGACCGCCAAAGGCGCGCAGGATCGCCTGGGCGAGCGGGTGCGCGGGAAGGCGAACCGCGATTGTATCGAGGCCGGCGGTCGCAAGTTCCGCGACCGGGCAATCGAGGGTCCTGGGCAGCACCAGCGTCAGCGGCCCGGGCCAGAAGGTGCCCGCAAGCCTGCGCGCGGTCGGATCGAAATGGGCGATCTTCATCCCGCCGGCGATGTCGCCGACATGGGCGATCAGGGGGTTGAACGATGGCCGGCCCTTGGCCTCATAGAGGCGCGCGACGGCGGCCGCGTTGGTGGCGTCCGCGCCCAGCCCATAGACGGTCTCGGTCGGAAACGCGACCAGGCCGCCTTGCTTGAGGCAGTCCGCGGCCCGCGCCACGGCGGCCTCGCTGGCCGGCAGAATCTGCGTTTTCAGACCAAGTTTCACGGGGATTAGGTCCTCAAATTCGGCTTCTTGCGGTGTGAGAAAGCCAAGGCTATAAGCCGCCTTCTTGTCGGAGTGTGGCTCAGTCCGGTAGAGCACTGCGTTCGGGACGCAGGGGTCGCAGGTTCAAATCCTGCCACTCCGACCATATTCTAGGCCCTTTTTCCCTGCGCCGGGACAGTTATCGGGAC
>CAVRMY010000035.1:167500-241449 GCA_963721935.1 uncultured Alphaproteobacteria bacterium | reverse complement strand
AAGGCACGCTGCCTTTGATCGAACGGCATTTCGAATACGACAGATCGCGCTTTGTCATCATCGATCCGCACGAGGAAGGCGAACTGGCCACAAGCCACGGCGTGCGCTTCATCAAACAAGCCGTCAGGCGCGACAATTATCGCGACCTGCTGGTGCCGCTCCTGACCGCCGGCGGCGGCCAGGGTTTTTGCGTCAACCTTTCCGTCGACACGTCCTCGGTCGACATCATGACCATGTGTCGCGAGATCGGCGCGCTTTATATCGACACCGTCGTGGAACCGTGGCTCGGCTTCTATTTCGACAAGAATATCGGCTCCGAGAAGCGCTCCAATTACGCATTGCGCGAGACCCTGCTGGCGGCCAAGCACAAGAGCCCCGGCGGCCCGACCGCCGTTTCGACCTGTGGCGCCAATCCCGGCATGGTGTCGTGGTTCGTCAAGCAGGCGTTGATCGACATCGCGCGTGACACCAGCACGCCCTTCAACGAGCCGAAAAGCCGGGAGGGCTGGGGCCGGCTTGCGAAAAAGCTCGGCGTCAAGGGCATTCATATCGCCGAGCGCGACACGCAGCGCTCAAAGCGGCCAAAGCCGATGAACGTGTTCGTCAACACCTGGTCGGTCGAGGGATTTGTTTCGGAAGGCATGCAGCCGGCCGAACTCGGCTGGGGCACGCATGAATCATGGATGCCGCACAATGGCCGCACCCATAATTACGGCTGCGGCGCCGCGATCTATCTCGAGCAGGCGGGCGCCAATACCCGCGTGCGCTCATGGTGCCCGACGCCCGGCGCGCAATACGGCTTTCTCGTCACCCACAACGAGTTGATCTCGATCGCCGATTACTTCACCGTTCGCGACGGCGGCACGGTGATCTATCGACCGACCTGCCACTATGCCTACCACCCCGCCAACGACGCCGTGCTGTCGCTGCACGAGATGTTCGGTGCCACCGGCAAGATGCAGCCGAAATGGCATATCCTTGACGAGAACGAAATCGAGGACGGGATCGACGAACTCGGCGTGCTGCTCTATGGCCACGCCAGGAACGCCTATTGGTACGGATCGCAATTGTCGATCGAGGAAACCCGCCAGATTGCGCCATACCAGAACGCCACCGGCTTGCAGGTGTCATCGGCCGTGCTGGCCGGCATGGTCTGGGCGCTGGAAAGCCCGATGGCCGGTATCGTCGAGGCCGATGAAATGGATTTTCGCCGTTGCCTCGAAATCCAGCTTCCCTATCTCGGCCCGGTGAAGGGTTTTTACACGGACTGGACGCCGCTCACGGATCGGCCCGGACTGTTTCCCGAGGATATCGACACCGCCGATCCCTGGCAGTTCAGAAACGTGCTGGTGCGGTAGGGCAAGGACGCTGGTGCCCGGCATTCCGCTGCCATCGCCCGCGTGCGTCAGCCTATTTCTGCTGAATTGGCGGCGCGATTTTCTCGGCGGGGGCGGGAGGAAGAGCGGGTTTCGCGCCCTCCTTTTGCGCCTGTTCGGCGGGACGGGCCGGCTCGGGCGCAGGTGTGGTCGGACGAGCACCGCCTGGCTTCGACTCGGCAGGCTTGTTCGCCTCTGACGCATCCGGGGTCGAAGGCCGCACGGGCTGCGTGGCCTGTGCGAGGTGGACGCTCGCCCTTGAAATCTCGATCAATGAGACGCCGCAGATGACAAGGCCCGTCGTCACCAGCAGGGACGCCAGGAAAAGATCCCAGCCTTTTGCGCGTTTCCCGTGACCTGGAGGCATCTTGCTCTACCTGCGAATACCCGGATAAACGGTTGCCGGCTGGCGATTGTTCCCCAAGGCGGGAGATTAAACCCGTTACAGCGCAAGCAGGCCTGCCTCGCCATCCTCTGCCGCGAATGCAAGCCACGAGCCCGCGCCATTCCAGCCCAGCGCCTTGACCGGCGCGCCGCCGTTGCGGCGGACCAGGATCTCCGCGCCATCCGTCATCCGCACCATCAAAATCGTGCCATCGTCATAGCCAGCCGCAAGGATGTCTTGCCTCGGATGGCAGGCGACCGCGCTGACGCGCGCTTTCAGCGGCGCCAGCATCGCAGGCTGCTTGCCCATCGGGCCGTCCTTGCCGGCGAACGGCCACACGATGACCGCGTCCGCGCCAGAGGTCGCCAGCGCCTTGCCGCCGACGCTCCAGGACATCGACCGCACCCGGGAAGGATAGCCGGTCATGCGCATGTGCCGGCTGTCTGCGAGCCGCCAGCCATGCAGCGCCGGCTCATGCATCGCCGTCACCAGAAACTTGTTGTCCGGACTGAAGGTGACCGAGAGGTGCGAGCCCGCCCATCCCAAAAATTCCGGCTCAGCCGCCATGTTGGGAAACCACATCGTCACGCCGTTATAATGCGCAATCGCCAGGCGCAACCCCTTCGGGGCGAACGCGAGGCCGCCGACGGTCGAAGGCACGTCGAGCGACTTCTGTGGGTTTTTGCCGGCGCGGAGAAAAGCCGTCTTGCCGGCCGACCACGCAATTGCGCCGTCAGCATGCAGCGCGACGTTATCGATCCAGCGCCGCTTCGGATCGCTCGCAAGCACCGCGGTCGCCCCCATGTCGTCGAGCGCAACGACCTTGCCGTCATCGCCGCCGGTGACGATGCGCGCCCCGTCGGATGCGGCGCAAAGGATGCCACCAGCGTGAAGCGGGAGCGCCGAAATTTCCGCCTCTGCGCTTGCGACGAAAACATTTTCCTCATCGCCGACGAAGACAGCCTTGTCGCCGAGAAAATGCAGGGACGCGACAGGCGCGGGAATTGCGAGCGCCCGCACCTGATCGGTTACGGAAACAATGGAGGCGGCTTCGCCTGTGCCGAATTCTGTCATCAGGTGGTGATACAGCTCTCAAAACCCTCGCGGATGGTCTGCTCGGGCAATTCGCGGCCGATGAAGACAAGGCGGCTCTGACGCGGCTCGCCTTCCTTCCACGGCCGCTGGTGGTCGCCTTCCAGCATCATGTGTACACCCTGGAACACGTAACGGTCGTCGTCGTCGCTGAAAGCAAGAATTCCTTTCGAGCGCAGAATCTTCTGGCCTTCGCTGGCAACCAGGTTTTGCAGCCAGGGCATGAATTTGCTGGGATCAAGCGGCCTGTCCGATTGCAGCGACAGCGATTGCATTTCCTCGTCATGATAGTGTTTCAACCCGCCGTGGCTGTGGTCATGATCGCGATGATGATCGTGACCGTGATGGTGGTGGTCGTGATGGTCATGGCCGTCGTCGGCTTCGAGGAATTCAGGCTCGATCTCCAGAATACGATCGAGATCGAACGCGCCCCGTTCCAGCACATCAGACAGCGCCAGCTTGCAGCGCTCGGTGCGGTGTAATTTGGCGTAAGGGTTGATTGCCCTGATCCGCGCCTCTACCTCGGCAAGTTCGCCCCTTGAGACCAGATCGGTCTTGTTGAGCACGATGACGTTGGCAAAGGCGATCTGATTCTTGGCCTCCGGCGCATCCTTCAGGCGATCGCTCAGCCATTTTGCATCGGCGACCGTCACCACGGCATCGAGCCGGGCGTTCTTCTGCACATCCTCGTCGACAAAAAATGTCTGCGCCACCGGCGCCGGATCGGCAAGCCCCGTGGTCTCGACAATGATGGCGTCGAACTTGCCCTTGCGCTTCATGAGGCCGTCGAGGATGCGCACCAGATCGCCGCGGACGGTGCAGCAGACGCAGCCGTTGTTCATCTCGAAGACTTCTTCGTCCGCACCGATGATCAGGTCATTGTCGATGCCGATTTCGCCGAATTCGTTGACGATGACGGCGTATTTCTTGCCGTGGTTCTCGGAAAGGATACGGTTGAGAAGCGTGGTCTTGCCGGCGCCGAGATAGCCTGTCAGGACGGTCACGGGAATCTTCTGAGACGTCAGTTCGGACATGTTTACTCCGGAAACGGTAGTTGGGGCGCCGGCGCCGGGCGTATTCAGGATCTAGCTTGCCAGCGCGCTCGTCAGCGCCTTTATATTGTGCCTTACCATGTCAATGTAAGTGGGGGCGTCGCCCTTTTCGTCCGTCAGACTGTCGGAATAGAGCGTTCCACCGACCTTGGCGCCGGTTTCAGCCGACAGGCGGCGCATCAGGCGGGGATCGCTGATTTTCTCAAAGAATACGGCCGGGATTTTTTCGGCCCTGATCTGCTCGATAATCCCTGCGATGTCGCGGGCGCTGGCTTCCGATTCGGTGGAAACGCCAAGCGGCGCAATGAACTTGATGCCGTAGGCCGCCGCAAAATAGCCGAATGCATCATGGGTCGAAATCACCTTGCGGCGGTTTTCGGGAATTCGCATGATCGCCTGGCGCACCTCGGCATCCAGCACGTCGAGTTTTGCGAGATACTCCTGCGCGTGTCTGCGAAAATAGTCGGCATCCGCGGGGTCGGTGGCGGCGAGCGCATCGCGAATATTGGCGACATAGATCCTGGCGTTGGCGACCGATTGCCAGGCATGGGGATCGGCATCGGAGCCAAGCCTGAGCGGCGCGATGCCCCTGGTCGCCGTGATCATGAGCGCTTTGCCGCCAGCTGCCTGCAGCAGTCGTGGCAACCAGCCCTCCAGCCCCAGCCCGTTGATGATGAGGAGCCTTGCATTGGCGATTTTACGGGCGTCGTCGGGTGCCGGTGCGTAGACATGCACGTCGCTGTCCGGACCAACAAGCGTCGTCACATCGACGCGTTCGCCGCCGACATTTTTCACGAAATCGCCGAGAATCGAGAAGCTTGCGACAACCTTGAGGGATTCCTGCGCGCAAACCGGAGTAACCGAGAGGGCAAGCGCGAAATAAATCAGCGGCGACAGAATGCGACTTCGCATTGCTACGCCTCGAGATGTCGGCCGGGAAACATCTGGCGGATCACGCCGCGGACATTGCCGAACAGAACCGAGCCTGCATAGAGCACGCTTGCCACCAGGATGATCGCGGGTCCCGACGGCACCCTCGTCTGGAACGACAACGCCAATCCGAGGTAACCGGCAGCGATCGCGCTTGCCACCGCGATGCAGATCATGCCGGTGATATCGCGCGACCAGAACCGGGCGATGCCCGCGGGCAAAATCATCAAGCCCACCGCCAGCAGGGTCCCGAGCGCCTGGAAGCCATTGACCAGGTTGACAACCACGAGGGCGAGGAAGGCGAGATGCGCCGGCGCACCGGCGCGGCTCACGGTGCGCAGGAAAAGCGGGTCGACACTCTCGATCACCAGGGGACGGAAGATCACCGCCAGCACGAGCACAGTGATGGTGGCGTTCAGTGCGACGACCAGAAGGGTCGGGTCATCCATTGCCAGGATATTGCCGAACAGCACGTGCAACAGATCGACATTGGTTCCCTTGAGCGAGACGATGGTCACGCCAAGCGCAAGCGAGGCCAGATAGAACGTGGCCAGCGAGGCATCCTCCTTCAGATCGGTGGTACGCGAGACGACACCCGCCAAAATCGCCACCGCAAATCCGGCGATCAGCCCACCCGCGGTCATGGCGAAGAGATTGAGCCCTGAGAGCAGGAAGCCGACCGCAGCGCCCGGAAGGATGGCATGCGCCATGGCGTCGCCGACAAGGCTCATCCGCCGCAACATCAGGAAAACGCCGATCGGCGCGCCGCCGAGCGAAAGCGCGATCACGGCCGCGAGCGCCCGGCGCATGAATTCGAATTCGGTGAATGGCGCGATCAGCGCGTCGTAGATCATGGCGCGTTCAACTCATGGCGATCGTCAGGCCGCTTGCGAAGGCACATCATCGACAGCGCAGGCGGCCGCGCTGTCATCGAAGGCTTCACACATCCGGCGCGCCTCCAGCAGATTGTCGGCGGTCAGCACCTCGGCGGTGGCGCCCCAGGCCACCTTGCCCCGCGCCAGCAGCAGCGTTTCAGGGAAATTGGCGCGAACGAGGTCCATGTCGTGCAGGGCTGCCAGCACGGTGCGCCGTTCCGCATGCCAGCGTTTGACCAGCGCAAGCAGATCGGCGGAGGTCTTGGCATCGACAGCGTTGAAGGGCTCGTCCAGCACGATCAGGCGCGCATCCTGCAACAGTACCCGCGCAAACAGCATGCGCTGCATCTGTCCACCGGACAGCGTTCCGATGGCGCGATTCTCGAAACCGGAGAGGCCGACAGCCATCAGCGCCCGCTCGATCTTCTGCCGCGCCTCCCTGCCGATGCCGCCCAAGACGCCGACTTTGCGCCACAGGCCTGTGCCGACAAAGTCAAATACCGAGATCGGGAAACTGCGATCGATATCCACCGTCTGCGGCAGATAGGCGATATCCCTGACATCGAGATCGCCGGTCAGGATCGTACCGGCCAACGGTTTGAGGATTCCCACGATGCCGCGAAACAGCGTCGACTTGCCCGCACCATTGGGACCCACGATTGCGAGCAGGGCTCCGGCAATGACCTCGCCGCTGAGATGATGCACCGCCGGGTGGCGGTCGTAGCCAAGCGTGACGTTGCGGAATTGCAATTGGGCGGCCATGCTCACCTCATCGCGAGCCAAACGATGACCCACAGCGTGGCGCCGACCGCAATTGCGGCCGCGAGGCGGGACATCACCGTCATGCGCAGGATCGACCACGGTATCGGCTGCGCAGGGTGCGGCGATGCGGGCCCGTGGGCATGTGCATGATCGTGGGCGTGTCCAGGACCGTGAGCGTGCACGTGATCGTGGGCGCGTCCGTGGTCGTGGCCCTGAAGGTCGGGTTTTGAAGCAAGCGCCATGCGGTGATGTTACATTATAACATTACCGAAGTCCAACTATGCCCAACTCACAATGCCCGAGCCAAATGAAAAGGCCGCAGCCACACGCTGCCGCCTCTTCGCGACCTAACATCGTCAGATCAAGCCCGGCAGACCACGCCTTTTTTCGGATCGGGTTTTCCGAATCAAGCCTTGGAAAACAGCTCGTCGACATAGTCCCAGTTCACCAGATGATCGACAAACGCCTTCAAGTAGTCCGGACGGCGATTGCGATAATCGATGTAATAGGAGTGTTCCCAGACGTTGACGCCGAGAATGGGGGTTGCGCCATGCACCAGCGGGTTTTCGCCGTTTGGCGTCTTGGAAATCTCCAGCTTGCCGTTCTTTACGGAAAGCCAGGCCCAACCCGAACCGAACTGGCCGACGCCAGCGGCGGCGAAATCGGTCTTGAATTTCTCGAGCCCGCCGAGGTCCTCGTTGATCTTCTTCTCGAGACGGCCCGGTAGTTTATTGCCGCCGCCATTGGGCTTCATCCATTTCCAGAAATGGATGTGGTTATAGTGCTGGCCCGCATTGTTGAAGAGAGGCGCGTTCTTGCCGAACGAGCCCTTGACGATCTCCTCCAGGGACTTGCCCTCGAATTCGGTCCCCTTCAGCAGATTGTTACCGTTGGTCACATAGGCCTGGTGATGCTTGTCGTGATGATATTCCAGCGTTTCCTTCGACATATGGGGCGCAAGCGCGTCATAAGCATAAGGAAGGTTGGGAAGGGTGAAGGTCATGGGGTGATGTCCGAAAATGGTGGGAGACGATACTTAACGGCAACCCTTATAGAAGGTTCCATCCCGGTTAAACACTGCAATCTGGCCTGATCAACTCGGTCCGCCGGCCAGTGCACCGAGTCCGCCTTCCCGGAGGATGATTCCTTCGCTACCCGGTAACTACCGCGCGTGCCGGACGTATGAAGAACGCGGGCGATGCGAGGTGGGTGTAATGAGTATCGAAATCGAGGTTCGAAACGGCGACGAATCCTGGTCGCTGGCCGAATCAATATTCCAGATCGTCTGGCCCCCCGAAGTACTCGAAAAACTATCCTGGGGCCATGTCCAGTGGGCGGATGCGGACCTGCGCGCGCTGATCGAAGCGCCCGACGGCGGGCTCGCATGCCATGTCGGCATTTACTTCAGGACGGCGACGTGGAACGGCCGGAAAATTCACATCGGCGGCATCGGCGGAGTTGCGACACGACCGGATTGCCGCCGTCAGGGATATGCCAGTGTCGCGCTTAACGCGGCAGTGCAGACCATGCGCGACCACGACGCCGCGCAGTTTGCGCTTCTGTTCTGCGAGCCTTATAATTATGATTTCTATCAATCGCGCGGCTGGCAGCGCTTCACCGGCGAAATCCATGCCGAGCAGCCGGGTGGAAGAATCCGCTTCGAGGTGATGGCGCCCTTTGTCCTGGATCTCAAGCGGCGCGCGCCGCTAAATGGTACTCTGGACCTATGCGGATTGCCCTGGTGACCCCTGCGCCGGTTGGCGGGATTTCGGATCAAACGGACAAATCATACGTCACTTATAATTCAATAGCCCGCCGCTTCCGACGCTATTGCCTCATCCTTTGGGGCGACTATTCCGATTCACCTTACGTTTGAGGGAGGCACAAGAGGGCCCGGCGAACTGCGGATACAGCCGTTGCACGTATACGATTAGTTACTATTGAAAGCGCGGCATTTGGGGAGAATTCGATGGCTGGCAGGTTCGGCGTGGTTTTTGCGATTTTGGCTGCGCTCCATGGGGTTACTCCAGCAAGAGCCCAAGCCGCCGGCGGCGCGGATGGCGTCTGGCTCACACAGGCCGGCGATGCAAAAATTCGCATCTCAAGATGCGGTGGAGGGATTTGTGGCGCCGTGGTCTGGCTCAGGGAGCCGATCGATCCCGCGACAGGAAAGCCTGAGATCGACGACAAGAACCCCGACCCTGCCCTGGCAAAACGGCCCATCATCGGACTCAGGCTTTTCTCCGGCATGCGCCCCGCAGGCCCCAACAAATGGTCCGGCAAGATCTATAACGCCGACGACGGCAAAACCTATGCGAGCTCGATCTCGGTTACCGGCCCCCTCACCCTGAGGGTCGAAGGCTGTGTTGGCGCATTCTGCGGCGGCGAAGACTGGACTCGAAGCTCACGCTAACCGCCATCAGGCGAATGCCGCTTTCAATGCCGTCGCCGCGGAGGCATAGCCGCCGCGCGCGCCGTCGACGAAATGGACATGGTCGCTGCGAAGCACCGATGGCGTGAAGCAGGTCATCATCGCGGCGTCCTGCCGGTGCATCCCATACCTTGCGACGCTGCTCGAGGCGGCCCTCGCAAGCCGCTCGGCAAGTCGGCGCTCGAGTTCAGGAGTGCAATCCAGGACCATCCGCAATCCGTCGTCAAATTTGCGGAAGTCGGAATTCTCGACGACCTGCTGCGTATAGGCTTTCGGCTCGAAGCCGCCGACCTTGATGCCAGACCGCATGATCAAATAGGCAAACAGCGTGTGCGCGAGCACGCCGGCGCGTCGCCTGAAGAGCGATCCACCACGCTGCGCGCGAGCCTCGAACTCGACCCCGGCCGGCGGCCAGCGCAGCGGCGGACCCCCCGCTGGCACCGGTCGTCCCGAATCCGGGCTGCGTTCGACCAGGGCTACGATATCCTCGATCAGTCGGCGAAAGGCGGCAGGATCACCGCCAAGCACTGGAAGCACGAGTACGGAAAGGATGACGCCGCGCGTCGCAGGAATTTCCTCGAACCGGCACGATAGCCCGGAAAGGTCCGGCTGTGTGCCGGGCGGCGCCGCGCTCACCGCGAACTCGCCGCGCTTCATCGCGGCCTCGGCCCAGGCAAGACCGCCGCCGGCGAACATCGCATAGGAAAGATTGGACGAGGGGCCGAAACGCGCGACCCGAACGTCGAGCCCCTGCGCCCGTATAGCTGCGAGGGGAACGAGCGCGACCCGCATCAGGAGGTCGAGGTCTTCCTTGACCCATGCAGCGGTTGCCGCCAGCGCCTCGCGGGCGAGTTCGGCGTCATCCGGCGCCACCGCGAAACTTGCACCATCTCCGCCGAACACGAATGGAAATTCACGCCCCTCGAGCGCATTGGTGACGGCCGCGATGACGGAGGCGCCCGCCATATTGACGGCCTTGTAACGGGCCTGCGCGATCGCCTTGGTCGATTCGACGATATCGGCTACGCCAATGCTCCAGTCGTCCGGCAGCGGCGCGTAGAGTGCCGGGTCCATCAGGCTCGCAAAGGCGCGAAACACGGGAATGGTGCCGTAGAACTTCTCGCTGCCGTTGAGCGTCGTCATCGGTGTTTCGAAAACCGCCGGGATAATGGCATCGCCAGAAGATACGGGAAAGCCTGAAGCAGGGGTTCACGCGCCAGCGTGAAAAAGTGCTGGCCGCCTGATCGGGATCGAGTTGAAATCGATATCAAGAAAGTGCGATAGGCTATCCCGTCATTTCGCGGATTTGAAGATGTTCGAGGCTCCCCCGGCTCCCCCAATGGAGGTTTCAATGGCGCAGCCGCAAGCGCTTGAGGGAAATCAGGTATTTGGTGGCCTACGCCGTGTTGCCCGCGTCGATGGTCAACACGGTACCGGTGACGTTGCGGCCCCCGTCTCCCAACAGATATTCGACCATCCGCGCAACGTCTTCGCTCTCCGGCAGGCGGCGCAGGGCGCTGCGCCCCGCAATGCGCCGGCGCTGATCGTCCGACAGGCCTCGCGTCAATTCCGTATCGACAAAGCCGGGTGAAATCGCGTTGACCGTGATGCCGAGTTTTCCGACCTCGCGCGCCAGCGATCGCGTGAATCCCGTGGCTGCCGCCTTGGTCGCGCCATAGACCGACAGGCCGTTATATCCGGTCGATGCGATGATCGAAGAAATGTTGACAATGCGCCCGGCCCCGTCGGCCATCATGTGCCGCACCACATATTTGGTGAGTATCACCGGCGACAGCACGTTGAGGCGCACCAGCGCCTCGATTTCGCTGTTGTGCATCGTCGCGAGCAGCCCCTCGGTGCCGATGCCGGCATTGTTGACGAGGCCGTAGATCGCACCGAACTCCTCGCGCAGGCGCTTGACGAAGGCCGGGATGCCGTCGATCTCGCTGAGATCGAAACCTCTGAAGCGAAGACCGCCCTTGTCTTGCTGCACGATGGCGCGTGTCGCTTCACGCAGCTCCTCGCTCTCGCGCCGCGCTACCGCGACGACGTTGTAGCCGGCGACCGCCAGTCTTCGCGCAATCGAAAGCCCGATGCCCCGGCTGCCTCCGGTTACCAGAACATTATGCATCGGTCCGCGCCAGCTTTCCGGCTGCAGTCAGGTCGAGCGGCGGCGGCGTGACTTTCCGCCGGGCGGCGACCCGCTGGATCGCGGCGACGATTTTTAACCTTACCGACATGGATCGCCCCGCCTTCTCATAAAATTTTGAGAGTCCATGTTAGAGCGCAAATGTAAAATAACACCTTGCCGCTCCGTCTTTCACGCCCGTTGGTAAACACCATGCTCGCCGTCAAGCCGCGTTTTCGCGAGATCGAGGAAGGCGATCTCGAAGCTGTCGGCGACCTGCTGACGCGAGGCTTCGCCCGTCGCAGCCGACGATACTGGATGCGCGGTCTTCACCATCAACGCACCCGATCGCTGCCGCCGAACGTTCCGCGCTACGGCTATCTCCTGGAGCAGGAGGGTGTGCCAGTCGGTTGCCTGCTCCTGATCCATTCGACGAGGACCAGCGATGGCGAAAGCATCATCTGCTGCAATGTCGCGAGCTGGTATGTCGATCCCCCCTTCCGCAACTACGCAGCCCTGTTTGCGTCGATGACGCAAAGGCGCAAGGACGTTACGTATTTCAACGTCACGCCGGCAGGTCCGACATGGCCCATTCTCGACGCGCAGGGCTTCGTTGCCTACTGCCACGGGCTCTATTTCTCGCTTCCCGCTCTTTCTCGCGGCCAACGGGATGTGACCGTCGACGCGGTCAGGCAGGACACGATTTCCGTCGACGGCTTGCCGGAAGAGGAATTGGTCCTGCTCAGGCGCCACGCCGGATATGGCTGCATCAGCCTGGTTTGCAGCACGGCCGAAGGCACCTATCCCTTCATCTTTTTCCCGATGCGCAAACGCGGCGGATTCATTCCGATGCCGCTCTTGCATCTCGGCTATTGCCGTTGCATCGGCGACTTCATCAGATGCGCGGGCGCGATCGGGCGATATCTGCTGTTGAGGGGCAAGCCGTTGGTGATTCTCGACGCCAACGCTGCGCTGAAGGGGCTCGCCGGATTTTATACGGAGGCGCGGGGTCGCAAATACTTCAAAGGGCCCCATCGGCCGCGGCTTGGCGACCTCACCGACACTGAACTTGCCATCTACGGCATGTGAGGAAGGGCGCTTGGCTGCAGGGGTTCACAGCCGAATGAGACCCGTCCGCAGGGTTTGCGGACGGGTTCATTCGATATTTCCGCTGAGAACGGAGAACAACGACCGCCAAGTGTCTTGAGCCAGGTGTCTTGAGCCAAGCGTCTTGAAGTAATTTCCAGAAGCCGCCGAACTATTTCAGCGACGTATTGATGGAATTGAACTTCGTGTTGAGATTGGACCCAATACCGTTGACCACAGCGATGATGGCGAGGCTGATGCCGGCGGCAATCAGGCCATATTCGATCGCGGTGGCGCCGGATTCATCGGCCCAGAATTTTGAAAGAATATTCTTCACAGTACCTCCTGATAAAAAAGCAGCCCGATCCATTGGGCTCCATGCGGCAACTGTGAGGTTAACTGATTAAAATCGAGCGAATTGGCGTAATGAATGATTAATTAAACGCGCCTTGCTTGCCCCCGAACAAGCGTCCATTCGCTTCAGGGCAAAACATCGCTTAGCCGCGCACTTTCGATTTGCGAAGTTCGCAGACGGGGGTGCTGCACAACGATGCGAACTTCGCAATCAGGACGCTAATTGGCGTGGACGACCAGTTTTTCTTCCGCGAAGAACTGGAGCGCGCCATAACCCTCCATATCGACCGCATACCGGAAATTACCCTCAGCGGTCGGAAAAATGGCTATGACGACCCCCTCTTGGTGATCGTCGGCCGCCTTCTCTACTCTCTCGCCTATCGCAAATTTGGCCATCGCGAGCCCCTTTCGGAATCGAGTGGCGCCATTATCCGCCCAAATTGGTTAACGCATCTTAAGCAAACGGGGCCGTGCCGCCCCCTCCGACCGTGGCACCCCGGTTCCCAAACGCTGGGTCAAAAAGAAAAACGAGGCTGGGATGGCCTGCAGGGGCGGGCGGCGCTATCCTGCTTGATCCTCGTCAACGATCCGCCGGTTTGACTTGATATCGAGATCAAATGATCAGGCGCAGAGATCCCTGGAACGCCCCATCCGCGCTGAGCAGGCCGGCGCACATTCTTGAGCGTACGGGACTGGCGTTCACCGGGGCATCGTGCGGGCTGTTCGTTGCCGCCCATGTCGGGCGCGCCGACATCGACCTGATCGGGTCGGGAGCCATGGTTCTCGCCATGATGCTCTACGGGGCTGCCGGATTTTATCTCGGCATCGACCTGCCTCAGGTCCCTGCCGATCACCGTATGCACCTGCCGCTGCGGCATGGGCTTGGCACCCGGGCCGACGCGGTGGTGCTGCTCAGCGCCGCCGGTACGTTCCTGGCCTCCGTCGCCGCTTTCGTGTCCGTCTCGAGCATCGTGCTGGACGAGACCGCGCATGCCGGCACGGCCCTTCTGATTTCGGTGAGTTGGGCGATCGGCACCACAATGCAAATCGCCGCCGGCGTCATTGCGCGGATCAAGGCCGAGGCTTCCGACAGACTGTAGGTTTGCCGCGGCGGCGCTCTTGTCCCTCCCGAGGCCGACCTCGTCGTCGAGTTCTTGGCGAGCTTGAGAATTCGCCGGCTGCCGCGATATTGACCTTGCTGCCGACGCGACATCCGGGATGTTGCTTTTCTTGCGCTGCGGCTGTGGCACCTCGGAAAGGCCGGCAGCGTTTGCCGCGGCGATCATTTTCGTTTTACCCCTTCATGACGATAAACATATTGGCCATCGTTCGACGAAATTGATCCCGTTGCGATCGAGGGCAAGAAGCCGCCGGTCGATCCGGATCCGCGCCCGACCATCGTTTACACCGCCCTTGGTTCCGGGCTATAAACCGGCGCAATCTAGGGATGTGGGGGTAAAGGGGCATGTCAGTCGCGTATGAATTTTCGCATGATTGGGTCAGCAGCATTGGCATCCGACGCCGTGAGCGGTTTCTCAGTCCGTTGAAGGACCAACTGCGTCCGCTCCTGGGAATCGAGACTTACCAAAACCGCTCGCGCGCGCAAGGAAAACACCTGCGAGGGCAAGACGCCACAGCCCAATCTCGGCCGCTGGCCAACATTGCTGAATGAACCCCGGATGAAGACCCTGCTCCTGAATCCGCCTTCGTTTCCCAACTTTGACGGAGGCGCCGGCTCACGCTGGCCCGCGACGCGCGAGATCGCTTCGCATTGGTACCCCGTGTGGCTCTCCTATCCGGCCGGTTTGATCAAGGACTGCCGGCTTCTCGACGCATCGCCCCACAAGATTACTTCCGAGGAGACAATCGGCATCGCAAAAACCTACGACTTCGTTGCGATTTACACCAGCACGCCCGGTTGGCGAAATGACGTGCGCCTTGCGGAGATGATGAAAGCGGCGAAGCCCGACCTGAAAATTGCGTTTGTCGGTCCACCCGTTACCTCGCAGCCCGACGCCGCGTTGAAGGCAAGCGAGTCGATCGACTTCGTTATTCGCAGAGAAATCGACTACCCGCTGGCCGAGTTCGCCGACGGCAAGCCGCTCGATCAAATCAAGAACGTGAGCTTTCGCAAGCAGGGTCGCATAGTTCATAACGCGGAGCGCCCGCAGCTCGACGACCTGGACTCTCTACCGTGGGCTACGGACATCTACAAACGCGACCTCGACATCACGAAGTACAACGTTCCGTTCCTGCTCAATCCTTATTTGTCTTTCTACACATCGCGAGGATGCCCGGCGCGCTGCACTTTTTGCTTATGGCCGCAGACCGTAAGTGGTCACGCGTGGCGCACGCGCAGCGCTTCGGACGTTGCAGCGGAGTTCAAGCACGCGTGGAACCTGTTTCCAAATCTCGAAGAGGTGTTCTTTGACGACGATACATTTGCCTGGGCAAAGAAACGCACCCTCGAAGTCTGCGAGCAGCTAAAGCCGATCAAGAAGACCTGGTCTTGCACGTCGCGAGCTCACACGGATTACGAGACGCTCAAGGCCATGCGAGAGGCCGGATGCCGGTTGTTGATAGTCGGCTTCGAGTTTGGAGATCCGCAGATCCTCAAGAACATCAAGAAGGGTACAACCGTTGAGCAGGGCCGCGAGTTCATGAAGAACTGCAAAAAGCTCGGCATCGCCGTTCACGGCGACTTCATCATAGGTTTGCCGGGCGAGACGCCCGAATTGATCGAGCGAACCGTGAAGTACGCCGAAGAGCTGGACTGCGAGACGATTCAGGTTTCGATTGCGCACTCATATCCAGGCACCGAGCTGCACGATTATTTCTTGTCGAATGACTACCATGTAAACGACGCGGAGATGACCGACGACATGGGACATCAATTACCGGCTATCAATTATCCGGGTCTTTCACGCGAGGAGATCGTGCAAGCCGTCGAGCACTTCTACGACCGCTACTATTTCCGGCCCCGAATTGTTTTTCGCATCGTACGAGGCGCGCTGTTCGACAGCCGTGAGCGAAGACGGCTGTACAAAGAGGCTCGCGAGTTTCTGCATACGCGAAGAATGCGGAAACGATTTGTAGCAGGAGGCAAAATCGATGATCGCGCGTCGAGGAATTGATCCAGCTGAACCGACGAACCGAACAGAAGAAGTTCGTCGCACACTTAGAGACGCATAGGCGGTTCGAATCAGTCGGGATCCTGCGAATGACGTTGCGTCGTACCAAGCGAATGGAGCCGGTGGAAAACGCACTGAAACTTCGACGATTGATCGTCAACGCGGATGACTTCGGCTGCTCTGAAGAAGTCAACGAGGCGATCATTCGCGCGTACAATGAGGGGGTTCTTACCAGCACGAGTTTGATGGTTACCGGTTCGGCCTTCGATCACGCCGTGAGACTCGCCAGCGAAAATCCCGGACTCGGTGTCGGAATCCACCTCGTGACGGTGATGGGCCGGTGCGTCCTGCCGCCCTCCGAAATTCCTTCGCTTGTGGATCTGCAAGGAAACTTTTCTGACAGTCCCATGAAAGCCGGTTTGAAGTATTTTTTCTCCAAGCGAGCGCGCCGCGAGCTCGGATTGGAGCTGGCCGCTCAATTCGAGAGATTCAAATCGACGGACTGCCGCTCTCGCACGTAGACGGCCATCTTCATATGCACATTCACCCGGTGATCTTTCGCGATGTGCTGGAGCTGGCCGCAAAGTACGGCGCGCGTCATATGCGCGTTCCGGTCGAAGAACGAGCTCTCGCGTTGAAATTTGACTCGAGAAACCGCGCATCGAAGACGATCATGTCGCTACTGTTTGGCGCCCTGGCCCGGTACATGAAACCTAAACTGCGTTCGAGAGGGTTTGTTTTCCCGGAACGGGTGTACGGAAATCTGCAAAGCGGCCGAATCACTGAACGATATTTTTTGTACGCGCTCGATAATCTCGAGGCCGAGTGCAATGAAATCTACTGTCATCCAGCGGTTTATGAACGATCGAGAAGGCTGAGCAGAGATCAGGAACAATGTCAGGTAGAGTTCGAAGCCTTGATCAGCGCAAGCGTGGCTCAAAAGATCAAGGCAACGCGCCTGAGACTGGCGAGCTATCGCGATCTGGACCTGGACCCCGCACGATGAAAACCGCAGTCGTTTTGCAGACGATGATTTTGCTCAGGCTGCGGGTGAAGTCCTGCCTACGCGAGGCGTGAAGGCTGTGCCCACGGCTCTGATAGTCATCAAGACCATCCTGTTTCTTTTAAGCATCGTGGCAAACGTGTTCTATTTGCTGTCGATGCTGGCGGGATACCGTTTTTTCTCAAGCCGCGAAAACGGAGAGGAGAATCGAGCGAGTGAGGCTTTACCCCCGGTGACGATCATGATTCCGTTGCGAGGGGTCGACTTTGGAGCCTATCGCAACTATGCCAGTTTTTGCAAACAGGCCTATCCAGAGTTTCAGATAGTCTTTGGCGTGCAAGACGCCGCCGATCCAGCCGTTCCGCTAGTCAAACGTTTGGCGGCGGATTTTCCGCAATGCGACATCGAGGTGGTGGTCAGTGCCGGCACTCACGGTCAGAATGCAAAGGTCAGCAATCTGCAAAACATGCTTTCTCGCGTAAAGCATGAATACATCGTGATCGTCGACAGCGACATAAGGGTCGGGCGAGAATATTTGAAGAATGTGATTCCACCGCTAGCGGATCCAAAGGTCGGACTTGTGACTTGCCTGTATCGAGCCGCTGAGACACCAGACTTCGGCGCGAGGCTTGAAGCCATCGCAATCACAGGCGAGGTCGCCGCGGGCGTGTTGATGGCTCGCATGTTCGAAGGCGGCATCAAATTCGCGTTGGGCGCGACGATGGCGACAACGCGCGCGAGACTCGACGAGATCGGCGGGTTTCCCGTCCTTGCCGATTATCTTGCGGATGATTTCATGCTTGGCAAGCTGATCTCGCACTGCCGCTACGAGGTCAGGCTGTCGCGCTATGTAGTCGAGACCGCGATGGCACCGACGGGATTCTTTGGAATGGTTCGGCATCAAATGCGATGGCAGGGCTGGCGGCCTACCTAAAGGAGGGCCTCAATCCACCCAATTCAGTACTCGCGTCCACACAGGAATATCGTTCGGATATGGATGTTATTGGCCAATGGCTGCAGGAACGTTGCGAACTAGACCCCCACGCGACCATTACGACCGGCTCTGCCTACGTTGATTATAGCTGCTGGGCTAATGAAGAGCTCGGCTGGGCACTGAGCAAACTCAAGTTCCGCCGGCACCTTGGTGATCGGGGCTTCACACCGACAAAGGGCAGTCGGGGGGTGCGCCTGATTGCCGGCCTGCGTTTGAAACCGATTGGCGAGCCTGGCCCTATTGGGACTACTGAGGATGGAAGAGAAATATACGACGACGGCATACGCCCTCCACCCGGCAATGACGACGAGAGCTTCCCGACGAACTCGTCAGGAGGTGGCCAATCCGGGGACCCCTTCTCCAGTGACGACAGTGGCGGGAGTGGCAGTCCGTGAGTCTTTTTGCAGAACTTGTCCAGATAATTCTCATATAGGGAAGTTTCTAAAAATCGGCAGTGACCCGCCACTCGCGCCACCGGCTGCTCTCACACGGTGCAGACCGCCCGCTTCTATTTGGGACTTATTAAGAGGATGGAAAAAACCTTGCGGGACAGATAGTCGAGCTGAATAGCGGTGCAAACTAAGACAAGAGGGGATAGCAATGTCGTTGATAGGTAGGCTGAGAGCAGCAGAGGCCGAAGCCACGGCCAGAGATTCGGATCCTTGGGTTGTTCGGCTTGAGCGCCTGCGTGGCAAAGTCGGCGATGATGGCGTCGAGAGAATCACCACGCAGACGCTGTTCGATTATCTCGAGGTCCGTCAGCGCAATCGACGAGCGGGAGCTTGCCGTCGCCTGGCGCAAGTCATGAGAGATTTGGGCTGGACTGCGGTGCGAGTTCGAGACCTGACGCGCGGTGGTTACGTTGAAAATGTACGCGGATGTTGCCGAAAATCGTAGTAGCGCGGTCAACCAAGGCATGCAGCAAGGTGAAAAGGTGACATGTACGAGATGGAATGACACATGCTTGAGGGCGCCTCAGGCATCCGCGTCTGGCGAAAGCTGATGGCGGAGATGAGCTGGATGGCCGCGTATGTGCGCGATCTGACGCGTCCAGCTACGAGAAGCAAGTTCGAACGCAGGTAAGGTAATGGAGTGAAAATCATGTCGACTGACTATCGTTTAGAAAAATGTGTTCGTGCCGCAGATGTCCTGGATGGTCGGCTGACGGCCTTCGGTGTCTGGGAGCAACTCAGCGAGTACGCTACAGAAGAATCGAAGTGTCTCACCGACGGGAGAAACTGTATTTGGCTTTATATCAATGACGGCGGGTTCGTTTGTTCCCTGTCGGCGTATGTGGCGAGCTCGCCGTCCAAGATTCTTAGAGCCATCTCAACAGTCTTCGATACCGAAATCTTCTCAGAGCATGAACCACAATTTTATGGTTGTGATTCCGAAGAAGAGTTGCAAGCCGCAATGGATCAGATGTGTAAGGAGCCAGAGAGGAATACTGGAGCCCCCGACGAGATCGACGATGAACTCGATGCTCGCGTCGCTGCGATGTTAAGTACCCTTGAAGACAAGATGGGTCGGGCTTGAAGGGTAAATGCGCGAGCCGAACAGGCACCTCGAACCCAATGGCCATGGTTCTTGCAAGTTGCCAAGGCAGCATGGTCGAACCACCGGGCTCTGTACTTACCGTGACGGTAAGAAGGTTACGCCTATTCAGCTGACCAGACCCGTCGCCCGCGTGGGATAAGCGAATAATGCGCTGGCCACCCCGATCGCCGTGGCTTGCTTGAAAGCTAAGGGAAGTTAGGGCCGATTTCGAAGCGCCCGCCGATCCATGGCCGGCACCTTTGCACCGTGTCCGTGGCGAGCCCGATGGCTTGGAGCGCGTCAGCAGCCAGTCTCTGTTGGACCTGCTCTTGGTGCCCCAGCGTAGCCGCACGGCGGCACCTATCGGCGCTGGGCGATATTGATGGCGGAACTCGGCTGGACGGCTCTACGCGTGCGCGATCTCACGCGCGGCGGCTACAAAAAACAAGTGCGCGGCTATGTCCGCGGTGGGCGTGGTTTAACCTCGCCACATTGAGACCGCGCGCCTCGTCAACGGCAGACTTACCGTGGCGGTAAGAGGTGTCACCTTTCACAGGTCTGTCGTGTGGTGATCCATGAAGGTGCACGTTGATCTGAAAGCTCAAGCTGCTCTTTAACTCTGTTTAGAATTTTTTGCAGTTGCAGAGCTGGCAAAATTGACAGCCCGATCCGATGTGCTGCGTGCAGTCAAGCGTCGAGCCGCCGCTTGCTGCCTCTCAGCACGCGGCTCGGAGTACGAGTAATGAGAAAGTCGAATACGAAGAAAACGCACCAGCAGCGCGACTTCTATGGCAAGCGCGACAGGGCGCTCAAATTGCAGCGGCAAAATGCAAAGAGGAGCACTTCGCCGATGGCTAAGGCTGCAGCACCCAAGAAGGTTTCGGCATCCAGGGAGGACCTTCGAACCATCGAAGCAATTCGCGCCTGTGCTGCCGACCTTCTGAAGGACTGCAATCTCTACAATGCGGGTTTTCAGGCGGCTTTGGAGGAGTTTGGCCGAGTGCTGGATCCGGGAGGTTACGATTGCGCCCGGCCGATGACCGACCTAATCGCCGCTTTGCAAAGAGCACCAGCAGTGAACTCCAAAGCGAAGCTTCAAAGCGTCGAAGCCGTCCGCGATTACCTTGAATGGTTCTTCGTGGGCATCATGAAAGACCCGTCCGACCGTCCATCTTTGTACGGCTATGAAGATGCCCACTGGCGAATGTGGAGAATGGTGACCGGCGGAAAGGTGGCGCCAATCGCGACCTACGAACGTGATGACCTGACCTGACCTGTACTGAGCTGAGCTGGAAGTGTTCGGCGCGGCACGGATGATCCGAAATCATTCAGCATCGAAGGAGCAACGCAAGCGTCGAGTCGCCGCTTGCAAAAAGTCATCTCCGCAGTCGCATCTTCATATGTGCTGCGGAGTGACCGATGCTCCTACACGAACATTAAACAAGGCGGTCAGGAGATATTTTCGAGTTTTGCATTCGCCTGCCGAAGACGAATTTGACATCTGTCATTTCCGTCCCGCTTGACCCCCCGACTTAACGCGTTTTTCGTTGCCAACGGGCCCTGCCGAATTGGTTCTAGCATGACATCTCAACCGAACCCAGCCGACCGGGCGCGATGATCGTGACGGTGACAGGGCGTCACCTTTTCGCTGGCCGCCCGCGTTCCTACTCGGGGATGGTCAAAGTACGAGGGCGCTTGCAGTTGTCCGCTTTCCCTCCAATAGCGACCACCGAGCGGACATCGTGGGATGTCTCAAATGTGCCAATAGCGGTCATGGGACCGGTCTCATCCTCTGGTTTCACGCCGCCGTGGCTTCTTGACCGCGGGACAGCGAAGCCAGCACTTGGTCGCAGGTCTGCACGTCGCCGAAGATCGAATAAAAGTTAGCAAGCGTCGCATTGTGCTCGGCATCTGTCCATGTCGCCAAACTCACGGATGCGAAAATGTGGATTTAACGGCCATCCAACGAGTAGGCTAGCAGCACATTTCCGGGGGTACCGCCCCAGAGTCCGTATCCCGAACCAACATAGAGCATGCCGCCGACGACAACTGCACCTGGCCCGTCCATGGAGCCGCCACGGGCCGCGACACCATTGACAGTGCGGTACTCGCGTTTCGTGTCCACATCCCACACGATGCGGCCATCGTTGGCAGAATAGGCACGTAGATGACCATCAATACCGCCAGAGAACACGATCCCAGGGATCGCCGTGACGGCAGCCGACTGAGCGGGGCCGCATCCCGGAACATCGTTGCAGCCTGGGTGCGGTGTCTGCCAGACTTCTTCGCCACTCTCAAGGTTGAGCGCGTGCAACCCACCGCCAGTCTTGCTATCCAACAACCATGCCACATTCGGATTGAACAGTGACGTCTGCGCGCCGAGTGTGCCTGGCGCGACCGGGTTAATTTTGGTGTCCGACACCGCGACGTAAATCTTACTGTCGTCGGTAGCCGGTCCCCACTGGACACCACCGAGGGATGAACCGCGACCAACCCGCGTTTGCCAGAGGATTGCTCCGCCGCGATCGGGATCGACGGCCGTCACCACGCCCGATTTCTGCCCCGCAATCAGCGCACGCTTTCCGTTCGCAAGACTGACGAGGATCGCGGACGACCCGAAATCCAGGTCCGGCCCCTTGGCGGTGGGGCAATTCGATCCCGGCTCTATCAGGCTGCACGCCACGTTATACGCGTCGCCCGATGTTACCTGACGCGACCATACCATTTTCCCGGAAACGGCGTCGAACGCCAGAATGGCATCTGAGGTGTCTGTCGGTGGGTCCGAGTAATTGTCGCCCGTAGTCACATAGATCATGTCCTTCACGGGGTCGAAGGTTGGGGAGGACCACACCCCGGCGCCCGAGGGCCCCCTCAACTGCACGCCAGCCCTGCTCATCGTGCGCGCCTGGGGCTCCTCGGCGATCGTGTAGCTCTTCCACAGCATTTTTCCCGTTGATGCTTGCAACGCGACGACGCTGCCGCGGAAGTCGCAGCAAGGATAGTTCGGGTTGGTGGCCGTGACTTCCTCGCGCGATGCAATCGGAACGAACAGTGTTGTCCCGGCCAGCATTGGCGAGCCAGTCAACATCGCGGCCAGATGATCCGCGACATGGGTCGTCCACAAAGCCTCACCCCTTACGACGTCCACGGCGTGAACGTTGCCGTCTCGGTCGCTGAAATAGGCCAGCCAGCCGACTTTATCAGGTCCAATGGTGATCGCCGAACGCACCGGCGCTCCTGCATCGAATTCCCAGTAGGTACAGCCGGTGTTTGCGTCGAGCGAATAAACTTTCCGGCCTGCGCTGCCGACGAATACCCGGCCGCCCATCACGGTCGGTTGTGCGAACGCAAAGCTTGCGGCCGGAAATCCGAAGGCCCATTTCAACTTGAGGCGGGGCACGTCCTCCGCCGCGAGTTGCGCCATTTCCGCAGGCTGGAAGCGCCGCTGCGAGCTATCAACACCCCACCCGTTCCAATGAGGTACACTCATCGGGTCGGGAAAGGCGGCAGCGGCGGCGGCTGGACAGGCACCAGGACTTGGGGGAGCGGTACCGACTTCCTCAGCGGCGGTCCCGTTTGAGAACGCCGCGCAAAAAACGCATCCGAGAATTGCGCTGGTCAGTCGGCTGGCGATCGCCTTCATGGCGGCACCTCCCAAAACGCAGCACCTTACAGACGAGTAAACTCATGATGGTGTACCAAAGCGCGCGCCGCGGAGCAAGCTAGTGCTACGGTTATGCCGCACGCTAGGGCGCTTCAACGAAGAGCATCAAGCCCTCCAGCGGCCCTGCCATATGATGTCCGCTTTCGAGCAAACCTATCTGCCGTCGAATGACCGCTTTGGGTCAAAGGCAGAGCTTAAGCAGCGAATGTCCGACGTCGGCTTTAGGCTCGCGAACGGACATCTTCAGCCGGGCTTGCCATCCCCAATCCATGCCTGCGCCCCTCTGCAATGCCCTCGGCGATTGCTTTCGCAACAATCTCAGCGACGGCGGGGGAGAGCTGCTCGAGGGGCTTCCATGAGCGCGCGATTTGGCGAGCGCGCTCTAGGTCGCCGTATAAAGCTATAGGAGGAGGCGGTCTGATTGGCACTTTCGTAACTCCGCGACCGCAGTGTGGATAGCTTACATCACTCGGATGGGTCCAAGGTATGCGTTTGATCGACGAGTTCGGCACTTTTACTTTGCACAAACGCATACTGGTGCCCCCTCGTGCTGACGATGTGCTCGAATGAGCCAAATGTACGCTATGGGTCCAAAGCTGACCTGACGGCGCGTGAGTCGGACTTTCGCGGTAGGGACGCGAGTTACCTCGCGCCCCCCGCACAGATCCGTACGTGCCCAATTCGGGCATACGGCTCCCACCTTGGGTGTCTAACGGCGAACTTGCCGTATGCGCTTCAGCGCCTGTGACACGGTTTCCCGGTACTGTGCCCGGCCCGTGCTTTGCTGATTCACATTCCCCTCGGCTCCCGCCCTTGGCTCCACCAACTCCGCGGCCGGTTGCCCGGCTTTGTTCGTCGGCTTCACAGCTACTATGGCGGGATCAGACTTCTCATGATCGTACATCGTCGGCTACGGCTCCTCGCCTTCCCGACGCGGACCAGTGCAGCAGGCATGCTGACGCTGACCAACCATGAGATCTCCCGGTTCCCGAGCAAAGAGCGTGCGCACATGCCAGTGTCTAAGACCACGCCGGGCCGTCTGGGCGCTCGCGTTATCGCGCCCATCCGTGTTGCCTTCCGTCAACGGAACGACGTCGGCACCCAGGATGAGGGTACTTTCGCGGCTCAATGGCTGGCCTATGCGCTCCCCTGTCAACGCTTCGCCAATACCCTCACGGGTACCTGCGCATGAACTCGGGGTCGATGCGGTTCGCTACTCCTTCATCGTGATGGACTTGCACCATCTACTCCTTGCCGGTCTCCCGGCGCACTCCGCTTCACCCCCTGAAAGCGGAACTCAGAGCGGACATCGCACCATGCCATTAGCGGATGTGGCGCCACCCATTCGAAAACCCTATTCGATAACCTCGTCGGCGCGCTGCTGAAGCTGCAAAGGCACGTCAAGGCCGAGCGCCTTGGCGGTCTTGAGGTTAATCGTCAGCAAATACTTGGTCGGTAACTGGACCGGTAAGTCGGTGGGCTTGGCACCTTTGAGAATGCGATCAACGTAGCCGGCCGCGCGCCGTTGCATGTCACTCAAATCTACGCCGTACGAAATTAAGCCGCCGTCAGCAACGAAGAAGTGAAACGGATACATCGCGGGCAAGCGGTATCGGGCGGACAGCGCAATGATCAGGTCACGACTAGCCACGGTAAAGATATCCGGAATCGGGATCAAACCGACAGTTGGTTCGCCTACCAGCGCCGAGAGGACAGTTTCAATCTCAGCGCCGTTGTGTACGGGGGCTTCAAATGCCTTCATTGCGAAGGAGGCAGCAGCAACCTCGATCGCGCTCATGTATAAATTGTAATAGGGTGCCGTGTCCGGGTTGAAGATGACTGCGACGCGTGTCGTTCGGGGCGCAATCTCCTTGAGCACCTGCATCAATTTGCTGCCAATTTCGCGCTCGAAAAGCGTGATGCCAGTAAGGCTACGTCCCGGTTGATTTAAGCTCTCGATCAAGCCTTGCGCGACGGGATCAGTGACCTGCGTGAATACGATCGGTACGGTGCGGCTCGCGCCCAGGACCGCTTTGACCGAGGGAGTGGTCATGGCAAAGACGACATCGGGCTGCAGGTCGACCAGTTCTTTCGCAAGCCCGTGCAGTCGGTCGGCCGCGACGCCGCCGGCCCAACGAACATCGAACCGAACGTTCCGGCCATCGATCCAACCGACCGCTTGCATTTCCTGCAAAAACGCCTTGAACCAAATCTGAGCTAAAGGATCGCTCTCAGCATATGGCATCAGGACCCCGACCCGCAGCATCCGGCCGCTCTGTTGGGCTCGTGCCATCAGGGGCCACGCCGCCGCGCCGCTGACGATTGCAATGAAATCGCGTCGCCTCATGCGCGGCCCCAGTGCATAGCACCGCTAAAATAGCACACCGGAAACCGGGGGCTTGCGACATGATGTCCGGTTCGGGTCAAACTCGGAAGTCGGCGCTCGCAACCGCAATGTCCGCTTTCCTCCCGATAGCGACCAAACTGCGGACATCGCGGGAGGTCCGTTTGTGCCAGGAACGGACCAACAGCGACCGTCGAATTCGGTGCCACTGACTTGGTCTATTGATCCGAACCAGACATTCGGGGCAAAAACAGTGTCATACTCATTCACGCCACTTCGATAACCGCTTCAATTTCGACGCTGATATTGAAAGGCAACGAAGCCATTCCGACGGCACAGCGTGCGTGCCGCCCACGGTCGCCGAATACTTGGACAAAAAGGTCCGAGCAGCCGTTGATGACCTTCGGGTGATCGGTAAAGTTCGGCGCGGCATTCACCATCCCGAACACGCGCCCGACACGAACGACCTTGTCGAGGCTCCCTAGTTCTTGCCGCATCACCGCGAGGAGCACCAAACCGACGAGCCGTGCGTGCTGGTTGGCCTCGTCAAGGGTGACGTCAATTCCGACCTTCCCGGTTGCCAACTTACCATCCGGCTTGATCGGCCCTGTTCCTGCCAGGAAGATCACATTCCCCAACCGCGCCGCTGGCACATAGTTTGCGACGGGTGCTGGGACCTTCGGTAGCTCGATCCCCAATTCACGCAGCCTCGCTTCTGCAGAGCCCCCGGCAGCCTGCTGCGCGGAAGCACTGGTGTTCGACATAAGCGACGCCGCTGCGAGGCCAGCGGCGAATACGGTCCGGCGATCGATCATTTCCATGGTTCCTTGCTCCTTTTTTGAAATACTGCAGGACTATCCAACTCAATTTCTCGCGGACAATCTTTTGCCGAGCAGCGGTATTTGATCATCGCGCTTTGAACCGCGACAAAGCTGGCTTTCATTCAGAGCCTAGCCGAACGCAAGCGTGAGGTGCGCCAGCTGATCGGCAGACGCGCCTTGAGAAACCCCCGATCACCGGCAATTGCCGGCTGCTGCGCGTGACAAGCGCCCAAGCCACTGCCGTGCCCCCAAGATTTCGCGATATTCATGCCTCATGGCTGCAGAACCGCACGATAGGCCTCGCGCCTTCTTGCGTAGAGCGGGGCAACGAGCGCGGTGACCGATGCGGGAGCCCGATCTGGATGCCCAGACGTGAACAGAGGTGCTGGATCGTATTCAATACTGAGCTGGATCGCTTGAGCTGTTTCTTCGCCAACGATCTCGGCGGCGATGCGGAGTGCGAAGTCAATGCCTGACGCTACGCCACCAGCAGTGACCACGTTCCCATCTTTCACGATGCGGGCTTTCTCAAAAGTGGCACCGACCACCGCCAACAGGCAAGTGTAGGCCCAGTGGGTCGTCGCTCGACGCCCTTTGAGTAGTCCGGCTACCCCGAGCACAAATGCGCCCGTGCAGACCGAGGTGATGTATCGAGCGCCGGCGGCCTGCTTGCATACGAAATCAACTGTCTCGCGATCGGTCATGATGCCGACGACACCAGCACCGCCTGGAACGCAGATAAGATCCAACTGACAACAGTCCTTGAATGTCGTGGTTGGCAATAAGCTCAGGCCGCAGTCGCTTGGAACCGGATCAAGCGATTTTGCGACGATGTGGATTTTCGTTTCGGGCAGCCGATGGAGCACTTCCAAGGGACCGGTGAAGTCGAGCTGCGTGAGATTGGGGAAGATCACGAAGCCAATGTTGAACGTGGTCATGCGGTCACTCTCGATGGCTTGAAACGGGCCCGAAACTCCGTCGGTGTTGCGGAAATCGCTCTTGAGAATGCGCGATCCATGCGGCGAAGAGATCCAAATCCGCACCGGATCGCGACACTTTCGATCTGTGCGTCTGTCTCAAGCAGGGCGCGTCTGGCCTGATCGATGCGGACGCGTTCCACGAACTCGGATGGGCTGGCATTAAGCTCCCTGCGAAACAGGCGGCTGAGAGAGCGCAGCGACACGCCGGCTTCAGCCGCCAGCGTGTCCGTGCGCCAGTCCTCCCGGGGTTCTTCGGCGATCTTTTCGGCCAATTTGGAAAGGCGCTGGTCACGAATACCCTGCGCAGCCAGCTCAGGTGAAAATTGTCCTTGCCCGCCCGGTCGAATACGGAAAACAACGTGGCGACGTGCAACGGCTAAAGCGATCGAACGACAAAGTCTGCCTCGATCAGCGCAAGCGCCAGATCGATACCGGCCGTGACGCCTGCCGATGTCCAGACATTGCCGTCACGAAGGTAGATCGCCTCAGGATCAACATCGACCTGCGGTCGAAATCGACGAAGACTCTCGACATAGCGCCAATGGGTTGCTGCTCGGCGCCCATCAAGCAAGCCCGCTGCTGCGAGAAAGAATGCGCCAGTACAAACGGACACGATACGGCACCCGCGCCGGCTCGCCGCCTTGATTAGAGTAGCAATCTCGTCGCTTTCAAGCGCCCGGCCAAGACCCGGGTCGCCGCCAATGGCGATCAATGTGTCTGAGTTCCGGCACTTCGCTGCGCCAAGATCATCAATCGCCAAATTCGCCACAAGGCTAACGCCGGACGATGTCTTGAAGGGACCGCGCTTCGGAGCCGCGATCACCAGTTCGTAGGCCTGCCGGCCTAGTTCGTCATTGACGCCGGCAAACATCTGCAAGGGCCCAGTGACGTCCAACAATTGGCAGTCTGGGAATGCCAGCATCAGGATGCGCTGGGGCTTGGACATGTCACAGACTAACCCCACCGACCGGTGTCCCAAAGGTCAATGTTCGGTCATTTTCGGCCAGAACGCGTAAAATAGTTGCTGCAACGCTTAGAGTCCGCTTGGGGTCAATCGCGTCGCTTTGACGGCGAGCCGCTCACTTCCGGTCTACCTGGATCAACAGACATCGTCAGACCGATCCGGCTGGTCCGTTTTCGTGCCAAAACCGGTGGTCTTGGCGGGAATAGAAAAGCCGGTCAGCATGCATTTGCGAAAAGCAAAACGCGGAATTCGGCGATCAAACGCATACCAGTACCTATCGAAAATAATGTAGGTTATGCCCACTGCGGTTGCGGAGTTGCGAAAATGCCAATCAGACCGCCTCCTCCTATGTACGGGGACTTGGAGCGCGCTCGCCAAATCGCGCGCTCATGGAAGCCCCTCGACCAGCTCTCTCCCGCTGACGCGGAGGTTGTCGCGAGAGCAATCGCTGAGGGCATTGCAGAGGGGCGCAGGCACGGCTTTGAGATGGCGAGGGCGGCCGTCGAAGCTTAGCGGCCAGCGGGCCAAATACCGCCGCTCGCAATCAACGGTTTTCCAAGTGCACAGCGCCAACCGAGGGCAAGGAAGCATGATGGGAAAGTTCTTCTCGCGACGGGCCGCCATTGCGGTCGCCGTCGAATATTCGTTCCTGATAGCGCTGGGAGCCGCAGGACACGCCGCGCGTGCCACCGAAATCAAGGTCATGAGCACGGTTGCGCTCACCCCTACACTCGAAGAGCTTACGCCGAAGTATGAAAGCAGCAGCGGCAACAAGCTCGTAATCGTCTACAGCACCATCGCGGAGTTGAAGAAACGGATCGATGCGGGCGAAACCGCTGATGTGATGATCCTGTCGCGTCCGGCACTGGATGATCTGCAAACCCAAGGCAAGATTGCCCAAGGCAGCATCGCCAATGTCGGGAGATCCTATGTCGCCATCGGGGTGCGTTCCGGTGCGCCCCAGCCCGACATCAGCACGGTGGAAAAGCTGAAGGCGGCACTCCTCGCGGCCAAGTCAATCTCCTATGCTGATCCAACGAAAGGCGGCGCCAGCGGCGTTCATTTCGCCAGGGTCATCGATCGTCTCGGCATCGCTGATCAAATGAAATCCAAAACCTTCCTAGTCCCAAATGCCCAAGCGGGCGAGCTTGTCGCTAAGGGCGAAGTCGAAATGGGCGTAGCACAGGCCTCGGAAATTGCCGCGGTTCCGGGGACTAAGCTAATCGGGCCTCTGCCCGGTGATTTGCACAGTGAGATGATCTTTTCTGTCGGCATCAGCTCCACGAGCAAGGATCTCGCAGCGGCTAAAGCGCTGATCGAGCTCCTGACCAGCCCGACCGGCGCCGCCGTGCTCAAGTCCAAGGGAATGGATCCTATCTAGTTCGTTAGTCTGACCACAGTCACAGTTCTCGGCGATCGGACCGAATTGGCTGAAAGGTCCGTTCCGGGTCAATTTCGGAAGTCGGCACCGCTAACCGCAAAGTCTGCTTTACCCCCACGAGCTGACGTCGTCAGCCCGGCTGGCTATGTCCGCGAGGTGCCCCTAGCGGTGATTGGCCCTCAATCGCTCCGAATTAGATGTTACGGCTCCGAGGTACTTGAAGGGAAAACCTTGTACAATCGATTCATGGCAAATCGGTTTCAGCAGAAACTTTTGGAACTAACGCCGGGAGTCGTCTTTTGCCTCTCTCTCACCATCCTAGCCTTCGTGCTGCAAAACATCGAAAAACGATTGATCGGAGAAGCTTATTTAGAGGCATTGGTACTGGCGATTTTGCTGGGCGTTATTGTCCGGGCTCTTTGGACACCCTCGCGGAAGTGGATTGCCGGAATTAGTTTCAGCTCAAAATTGTTGCTCGAAGTTGCGGTGGTTTTACTGGGGGCGTCAATTAGTACTGCGACGGTGTTAGCCCTCGGGCCAGTGATGTTAGTCGGCATTGCCTGCGTGGTTTCACTCGCTATTGCGAGTAGCTACTCCATTTGTAGAGGTCTGGGCCTTCCACTCCGAATGGCTATTCTGATAGCTTGCGGAAATTCCATCTGCGGCAATTCCGCGATCGCCGCCGTGGCTCCAGTAATCGGAGCAAACAGCGATGACGTTGCGTCTTCGATCGCATTCACGGCTGTGCTTGGTGTAGCAGTGGTTCTTGGATTGCCGTTCCTTGTTCCGGTTCTTAATTTGTCATTGAAACAATATGGCGTACTCGCGGGACTGACGGTTTATGCGGTACCGCAAGTGCTGGCGGCGACGCTTCCCATCGGCGCATTGAGTAACCAGGTTGGCACCGTCGTCAAACTCGTGCGGGTACTGATGTTGGGACCGGTCGTGCTTGGCCTATCATTTATCTCCAGAAGGCTGGCGGAAGAGCCGGTGGAAGCAACGTCAGCAAGACGTGCAGCGGTTGATCGCCCGAAAGCACCAAGGCCAAGGTTTCAGGAATTGGTACCGTGGTTTATTATTGGCTTTCTCCTCGTTGCAGCCGCGCGTTCTCTTGAGCTAATCCCCCAATCACTGCTCGCTCCACTCGCTTCAACGGCCGCCATTTTGACGACGATATCGATGGCAGCGCTTGGGCTAGGAGTTGATGTGAGGGCCGTCGCAGAGGCAGGAGTACGATTGACAACGGCGGTAACGGCTTCTCTGATCGTGCTAGGCCTAATCAGTTTTATTCTGATTCGCCTTGTTGGCGTTTCGTGAGCATCGACCGCGGCGCGCCCAGGGCCGAGTCGGGTGTCGCGCCAATCGACCACTCCAACCCTATCTCTCATTTCTCAGTAGGTGGACGCGAAGGGCGGCCACAAGCAAACTCACGTTTCTCGGCTAAAGCCAAGCGCGGCTTGCCGCGACGGTCCATCATTTTGCAAGGTGAGAGCGTCCTAGTCCAGCAAGCGTGAGCCTCACCTGAGGGCCAAATTCCTATAGAGCGCGCCAAAACCACTGCCCACGGCTGCGACGCCTCAGTTCTGTCCAATCTTCGGCCGAGGCGTGCCTAAGACAGCAATTGCTCCAACCACCAGCAGCCAAAATGGAAGTACCCCAACGCCCGGCATCGCCTCTAGGACGAGCCCCGGCAAAAGCAGCCATTGCCAGCCCAGCACGACGAACAACAGCGCGGCAGTCACGACATCGACCGCCCATCCGATCGGCGGCGCCAAGCTCGCGAAAGCACCAATGGAATCGGATACACCAGCGATGACGAAGGCGATTGCAAGTCGCAATACCGAGAATTTGAGGGGCGTAGAGGCTGTCGTCTCGGTTGACCGCTTTTCCAATTCGGACATTATAACCGTCGCTCTCCGGCTTATAGGATCAGGAGCCGATGATACACCATCTTCGGCACCGCGGAACTCGAAGCCGCGCCAGCTCTGGGGCACTCGCGGCAGTTCTGGTCCGTTCGACGGATGTCTGCTTATCCCCTGACAGCGGCGGAATAGCAGACATCCCTCAACCGCCGCTTGGTGCCAACAACGTTGGGACAGCGAGGCTGCCGAATTACTTCGCTTGCGCGGGCAAGAGTTTGGGCGTTGAGTCCTTGACCATAAGCGAGTGCAGCTAGTCCTATCAAAATTCTAAGAGAGCCTTTCTGTTCTTATCGCGCATAGGGACAGAACGCCGTACGCCGAGCGGATCCACCTAGCGGATCGGAAGTGGCCAAGCGCGCGGCCTAACGCGCACAGCAACTAGCACTAGTTCGTACCAGCAAAACTAAAGGGAGGAGAACGATGGGCAGTTGGCTTAGTGAACGAGAACAGCGCCTCGTTGCCGGCGCCGAAGCAGCATCGGCCGCAACGCCAATTCCGACCCAGATCGTGTCAAACGGCGAATATCTCCCGCCCCCACAGAGTGCCATTCAGAAGAAAGTTGAAACTCGAATTAACGAGCTCGCTGATGCTAACGGCAAACGGCTGGGCCTCAGCCGCCGGCAGTTCTTGCACACGAGCTGCGGCATGGCCGCGGCCTTTCTCGCAATGAACGATATCTATGGTAACGTCTTTCAAGTCGCGCCCGCCGAGGCCCGGGAACCCGAGTTGCTGCTTGCCCGAGCGCAAAACCTCTCCGACCAGTTCATCTTTGACGTTCAGACCCACTTCGTCCGCGATGACTTCGACCACAAGGAGCTCTTGGGACTGGCGCAGTTTGCAAGCGACCACTGGAATCCGAAGATGAAGGAGGAAGGCGTCTCCTCACTCGCCCGCTACAAGTTCCAGAACTACGTCAAAGAAATCTACTACGACAGCGACACCAACATGGCGCTCTTGAGTGGCGCACCGTTCGACGATCCGAACTGGTGGCTGCTATCCAACGAACAGATCGTCAAGGCGCGCCAGCTCATCAACGATTTCGCTGGCTCCCGGCGCCTGCTGGCGCACAGCGTCATCACGCCCAAACAACCCGGCTGGATGGAGGAGGTTGACAAGGCGATCGAGGTCTATAAGCCGGATTCCTGGAAGTCCTATACGATCGGCGATCCACTGGCGCCCTCCAAGTTCCCGTGGCGGCTCGACGACGAGCAGGTGATGTATCCGTTCTACGACAAAGCGGTGAAGGCTGGCGTCAACACGCTGTGCATCCACAAGGGACTGCTGCCGCCCGACTACGAGAAATCGTTCGCCGGCGTCTGGGAATACGCAACTACTTGGGACATCGGAAAGGCAGCCGAGGATTGGCCGCAAATGAATTTCGTGATCTATCATTCTGCGCTGCGGGCGTTCCTCGAGTTGCCGGACAAGGCGTGGGCGGAGTTCGAACAAACGGGCCGCATCCAGTGGGCCTCTGATCTTGCGGAAATCCCGCAGAAATTCGGCGTCACCAATGTCTACGCCGAGCTCGGCACGTCCTTTGCCAACTCGGCGGTCGCGCATCCGAAGTTCTGCGCCGCGCTGGTCGGCACGCTGATCAAGGGCATGGGGGTCGATCATGTCATGTGGGGTACCGACTCGGTCTGGTATGGCTCGCCGCAGTGGCAGATCGAGGCGCTGCGCCGGCTCGAAATCCCGGAGGACATGCAAAAGAAGTACGGGTTTGCGCCGCTCGGCGACGCCAACAGCGCCGTCAAGCAGCAAATCTTCGCCGGCAACGCGACCAGGTTCTACAAGATCAAGCTGAAGGCGGCTGACAACAGCAAGTTGCCAGCCTTTTCCGAGGACCGCCTCGCGGCCCTTAAAAGTGAGTACACACTGGCGGCCAAGGAACCCTCGAACCTGCGCTACGGGTACGTTCGCGCCGCCTAGACCGTGATCCGGGCAATCGCACCGTTTTGCCGAGGAGACCTCTGTTAAAGCTAGTGTCCCGAATCCGAAGTTCGCTTCATTTTGCGGCGCCTTCCGGAGCGAATTTCGGATTCGAAGGGAACGCTGGAAATCTTAGATTCTAGTGTGGTTTGGTTCAGAAATTCTCTTGAAGAACTCGCAGCGACTAATGAAGGGAATTTCTGAACCACCACACTAGAGCGGGACGACGATACGAGAGCAGTCGTCCCTTTCTAACTGACAACGGCGGGAATCGATCGATAAATCCTCTACTTCGGCTTCGGTCAATCGCAGCACTTTGACCCTGCGTCGCTCACGTCCGGTCTACCCCGAATAGCACATTCTCAGGATCGGTCGGCATGTCCGAAACGTGCCAACATGCGACACCGAATGCGCACACGTCGCCCAAAAAGAAAGGGCCGCCCCGAAGGCGGCCTGTTCAAACGGTGATCAAGCTCGACCTATTTCAGCGAAGTGTTGATCGAGTTGAACATGGTGTTCAGGTTGCTACCAAGGCCGTTGACCGCAGCAAGGATCGCAATCGAAATGCCCGCTGCGATCAGACCGTATTCAATAGCGGTAGCGCCGGTCTCGTCGGATATGAACTTCAAAAGGCTATACTTCAAAACCAGCCTCCCTAGGCCGCCGCCGAGACGGCGCGTCGTGCACGACGTCAAGCATGGCCGCGACAAGATCGACGCCTGCTGCAAGGGCATTCGCGGGTTCGACGAGTCGCGGATTGACGTCGATGATGACAGGTCCGCTGTCAACGACGATCATGTCCATCGATAATGCTCCATGCCACTCAAGTGCCGCAACTAACCGCGCAAGCATTTCGACGAGGGCCGGCAGGGTAACGCTCTCCTTCAGCGACGCGCCACCGCCGACGCCCTCGAGCAGGCCCAGGCAGGCATGATGCGCGACAAGGCGGCCCCTGTCAGAGACCGCTTGCACCATAGCGAGACGCCCGGACGCTTGGCTCTGCGCGATCAATTCGGATTGACCGAGACCGAACTCGCGCGCCGCGGCACCAAGCTCCTGCGCATTCGTCGCGCGCCGGACGCCCGAACTCGCCGTGCTCACGGGTCGTTTGACGAAGACCGGATAGGTCGTAACTTGTTTTAGATCGTCCGCGCTCGAAATCACGAAAGTCTGCGGCTGCGGCGCGCCGATAGCTTTCGGCGTGCGAAACGCGGAAATCTTGTCTTGCACCCGCGCGAGGCTTGCGAAAGGCGGCACGATCGTCGCGACGCGCAGGTATTTCCGGCGCGCCGACAACACGGTTACCTGCTCTTGCGTTGGAGATAGCAAGTCGATCTTGCGTTCGGCTGCGATGCGCTCGGCGGCCGCGAGCCAGCCGAAGGGATCGAGTCCGAAGCGCGGGACGTCGTGCACCGCCCTTACATGCCGCGTGAACCGCGTCAGGCAGATTTTCGACGACGAGAGTATCTCGACCGCGTGCCCTAGCGAACCGAGTTGTCCTGCGACCTGACGGGACGTGAGCCCGGATCCTTCAGAGAGCAAAATACGCATGAAGAATTTCTAGCCTTGACGATGGTCGAAATCCACGTCGCTAACTACTGATGTCTGAAATGGGTCAAAACCGGTCCTCGCGGCCCCGAAACGCCACTTCCGATCTACCCCGAACAACGGACATCATCAGACCGGCCCGGTTGGTCCGTTTGGTGCCATAAGCGGTCATTCAGTATTCGAGATCACCGCGCTTCCGCGCGGCAGCGTGATGATGAATTCGGTAAATTCGCCGGGCTTCGTCGCGACGTCGATTCGGCCGCCATGCTGCTTGACGATGATATCGTGTGTCATGGACAGGCCAAGCCCCGTCCCTTCGCCCGCCGGCTTGGTCGTGAAGAACGGGTTGAATATTTTGTCCATGACCTCATCCGAGATGCCGGTGCCGTTGTCGCGAATGCGGATTTCGACCTTTTCTCCGAGGTTTTTTGTCGCGGCGGCAAGCGTCGGCTTGAAGCCTTCCCCAGCTTCTGCCTTTCGTTTCGTCGCGGCGTAGAACCCGTTCGATATGACATTGAGCAGGACGCGCGTGATTTCCTGCGGGTAGACGTCAGCCATTCCGACAGACGGGTCGAGATCGCGTTGAAAAGCGATACTGAAGCCTGCCTTTTCAGCCCGGGCACCGTGATAAGCCAGGTTCAGGCTCTCATCGACGATCGTGTTGATGTCTACGGGGCGGTGCTCGCTGGAACCTTCACGGGAGTGTTGAAGCATGTTCTTAACGATGGAGTCGGCGCGCTTGCCATGCTGGACCACTTTTTCGAGGTTGGACTTTAACATCTGCGCCAGTTCGTCGAGTTCCGCTCGCCTCGCCACGTCGAGCGACGTCTTCGCCAGCGCATCGCTCATCTCCGCGACCAGCTCGGCCGACAGTGCCGAGAAATTATTCACGAAATTGAGCGGGTTCTTGATCTCATGAGCAATGCCGGCCGTGAGTTGGCCAAGCGAAGCGAGCTTCTCGGTCTGGATCAGGCGATCCTGTGCGGCACGCAATTCATCCAAAGACTTCGACAACTCCCGGGTGCGCGCCTGAACCTCGTTGAATAGCCGCGCGTTCTCGATGGCGATCACGGCCTGGTCGGCAAAGCTAGTGACAAGTTCGACCTCGCGTTCCGTGAAGGCGATTGGCTCGCTGCGCGCCAGCGCGAAAGCACCGATCGGTTCTCCATCGCGCAACAGCGGCACGCCCAGCATCGCCCGAACGTTGCCGGTCTGCGCGGCGTCCTTCTCCTCATATTCAGGATCGCTCCAAGCATCTGCAATCATGACGGTGCGCTTCGAAAGGGCCACGCGCCCGATCAAAGTTCCCCGACCCGGCTTGATCTCCGCCGTTTGTTCGTGCCGAAGATAGTCCGGATCAACGTTCATCTGGCTGGCTGCGTAGCGATAAACATCGTCCTCGCGTCGGAATATCTGGCCGCCTTTAGGCCCACAGTTACAGAGGCGAGTGGCGGTCGAGATCAATGTTTCAAGTACGGTATCGAGGTCGAACGCCGAGCGGCTGATAATCTTGAGCACGTCGGCGGTCGCGGTCTGCTGCTGCAGGGCCTCGCTGAGGTCGCGCGTCTTCGCCTGGACCTCGCTGAACAGGCGGGTGTTCTCGATGGCGATCACCGCCTGGTCGCGGAAGGATTCGGCAAGTGAAATCTCGCCCTTGCCAAATATGCGGGGTCGTTTGCTGGCGAGTGCAAGTAGGCCGAAACATTCGCCCCCACGCAGCAGCAGAGGCAAGAACAGCGACGAATTGATGCCGTATGTCTCGTGGATGCGGCGCTCGTGTTCAGGCAGATCGATGGCCGACCAGTCCGGCAAATGCAGGTTTTTTCTGCTGACGATGGTGCGTGACGGGAAGTTGATTTCGGGGTCGATCGGCAAAGCCGCAGGATCGAGCGGGATGTGTGATCCATCCGATCCCACCAGGGCCGCCTGCGAGAAGGTATTGCCGTGGCGACGCAGGAAAAACGCCAGGTCGCAACGAAACAACCGCACAGCATTTAGAACGATAGCGTCGAATACGGGCCTTACGTCCGTCGGCGACTGGCTGATGACACGCAGGATATCAGAGGTCGCCGCCTGCTGCGTGACCGACTCGGCGAGCTTGTGCTCGAGGTCTTCAATGATCCGCCGGGATTCGGCTTTGGTGGCGTCATCCGACGTCAAAATAAATTCTCCAACTCATCATGCCTTGGCGTCCGATTGACCGGCGCAAGCGCAAAAGCGCCGACTCCAGGGTGCATTGTAGCCGGTTCTGCCCCCCACCGGGAAGAGAGGCGGACAGGGCCGACTTCCGGATTGGGTCAATCGCGTCGCTGTGAGTCCGCTTTACCCCCAAGAACCGACATCGTTGGTTGGGTCGGCCACGTCGGAAAAGTGCCATGAGCAGAACAGCAGCACGCACAGAAGCGGCAACTAACGAAAGAGCTGCGGGGTCGCAGCAGGCCCCGCCTACTCTCCACATCATACCTTCTTCACTGGCGGTATTTTCCACGACCCGTCGATAATCGAGGGATCGCTTTCGTCAGGCCAGTACAGCCGCAACATTAGGACAAAATCGCCTGGAGGTGCTGGTAGCCAGTTCGACTCCTTGTCGGCACCGGGGCTATCCTTCTGGATATAGAGATCGGTCGAGCCGTCCGGGTTCGATTTCAAGTTCTGCCGCGCGCTGATCGAGTAGCGGTTGAGTGGGTTGTTCACGAAGAAGAACTTGGCATCGTACATCGTCAGTGACCAGAAGCCCTGCGCGGGTGGCAGTTGACCCTCCCGGAAGTGCATCACGTATTTGTTCTCGCCATTGTATTTCCGGCCTTCTGCATCCTTCAGTGAAGTCGGATAGACCGCATCCTGCGGCCGGTTGGCGCCGAGGCCGATAGCGGTGATGAGCGCCCGCATCAGATAGTCGGTGCCGTAGATGCCAGTCTTGGTCGTATAGCCCCAGCCGTTCTCGTCCTTGACATCCTTGTTGATCTTGAACTGGAGCATGATCCGGTCGAAGCCGACCTCAGGTATACGCTTGACGAAATCCGCCTTGAGCTTACCCGCATCGAAGTCCTGACCGGGAACAATGCCAATGCTTGCAAACTTGGTGAGTTGAGGCGCATCCGCTGCCGCAGGGGGGTTATTTTTCATGAGGTTGCAGAGCAGAGTGAAATAAGCCACCGCGTCCATGCGGTTGACCTGCTCACGCACGGCCGTCTTCATGTCGATCGACGGATCGACCGTACCTGCGGGCGGCGTGTAGGGTTTGCCGTACGAACTGAGCGGCACCAACTTGAGCTCGTCCTGCAACTTGTGAACCGCAGCATAATCCTCAGGCGTACCGGTGCAGTAGATACGGCCAAGCAACCAGACAATGTTGGTTGGAGATTTATACTCCTTCACTCCGGTGGGCAGCGTGCCCTTCCATCCGGGCCCGGTGATTGCATAGGTCTGCGCACTGGTGCCCGTGGTGCGTTTGCCAGGCACCTGAAAGACCGTCGTCCAACCGTCCAACAGCGGCATCAGGTAGTACCGGTCGTTCATATCCGGAATGCTGAGTACCCAAGGCTCCTTGCCGACGTTGAAGAACGCGGTCGCGTAGAGCGTGTCGGCATTCGGCGCGGTTATGTCGCGGAACGAAGCATCTGGGTACTGGCGTAGCTTGATGATTTGGCCCATCGGCCCGCGCGTTCCGACCGGCTCTGCGACGTTGGTGATGACCCTGCGCGTCATCTCCATCGTTACGAGCGGATAGCCGTAGACGTAGGCGTCGGTGGCCAGTATGAAATCCTCAAGTCCTTCCCCGATCCCGAGAAAAGAACCGAGTTCGGCTCGGCTGACGGTGCTTACGGATGTTCCGGCTAGTAGGCTAAGACCGCCAAGAGTTGCGGCGCGGCGAGTGATACTCATGAGAATTCTCCAGTTCGATGGCTGGGTTTCGAATGGCTTCGGCTCCTCAGAGTTTCACGTTATCAGGGTTCGACTGCCGAGATATTGCCCTTTTGGGCATGCCTGATGTCTGTTGCGGGTCAAGAGCGCCGTTTTGAACGTCAGCCGATCACTTCCGGTCTACCCCGAACTCCGGACATCTCAGCGCCGCGCGGCATGTCTCTAAGGTGGCCAATAGCCGACAAAGGAATGCGGGGCCGACTTATGTCGTCCATGGGCTCGCGCGAAAATAGCGACGTTCAATTGGCCGCGGTGTGTAACGGCACGATGAGCGTTAGATGGGTGCCTCCAGTCGACTCTTGCCTCGTCAATTCGGCCCCCAGCTGACCTGCCAACGCTTGAACAATGCGAGTCCCCAAGCGTTTGGTGAGAGCTGGGTTAAAGTCGGCGGGCAGTCCAACTCCGTCATCGCTAACCGAGATCGAGACCGCTTTGTCGTCGCTTAGAACAAGTTGCAGGCGGATCACCCCATCCGGGGAATCGGGATAGGCATGTCTACCAGCGTTCAAGATCAGCTCGTTGACAATCAATGCGACAAGAATGGCGCGGTCTGCGGCGAACTGGATTTCTTTGGGTGTATCAAGTTGGATCTTGCAGGGCGCAACCGCGCCTTCCAAATCTTCGACGACTTCCCGCAGATAGCCGACCAAATCTATGTTCTCATAGTCGGCATTGTACGCGAGGCGATTGTAAGCGCGGCTGACTGCCAAGATTTGGGTGGATGCTTCCATGAGCCGTTCGCTCAACGCGGGATCACCAACGGTATTCGCCTGGAGGTGAAGCATGCTCGATACCACTTGAAGGCTGTTCTTGACACGGTGGTTGACCTCCTTGAGCAAGATTTGATGGCGGTCCAGTGCAGCTTGCAGTTTGCGCTGGTACTGCTGCTGCTCAATCGCCATACCGAGGATATTCGCAGCACCTTGCAGGAAGGCGATGTCATGCTCGCTGAACTCACCTTCCGATCGGCTGTCGACTTCGAGCACTCCAAATGGCAAGCCATCGCCTTGCAAAATGACATTCATGGCACGGCGAATTCCATGTTCAACGAGCAATTCCGGAGTTCGAAATCGTTCTTCATTTTCGAGATGATTGGAAATCACGGGCTTACCGGTCTGGAGCGCGTAGCCGGCCGGCGAATCCAAATCGGCTCCGACGGTCGCGTTGCCAACCACACCTTCGCCCCAGCCGACGCCCGCGCGAACAAGCAACCGCTTGTCTGCCGGAATGTACTCCATGATTTTGCAATACTCGGCGTCCAGGCCTTCGGCCGTCATCCGCGCGGCGTGGTTGAGCAGATCGGTGAAGCTCGTGCGCTGCAGGGCCAGGACCCCGAGTTCGGCGAGCAACTCCTGCTGCCGAATACGTAGTCGGAGTGCGCGTCCGGTCAAATCCTCGGGTTCGTTGCCTGGTTTCCCCTCAACTACGGGTTCATCTGTGTCGGGTGTCGGGCTCATACTGCTCGATAGCATACCAGGCCTCAAAACTCGCTCGGGAACTTCCGTCCAACAACTCCAAGGAACTACTGGGTCCCGCGCGGCACGCCTCGCCTAGCGTCCCAGACTGGCTCAATGTCGGTTTGGGGTCAAAAACGGTCCTGACGGCCCCGAAGCGCCACTTCTGCTTTACCCCGATCAACGGACATTGCCAGACCGGTACAGTTGGTCCGGTTGGTGCCGATTCTGTTGCAAAAGTCGAAAGTTGCATCAGTCCGAATTTTTGGTGAAGCCTTAAAACGCGAAGCGATCGACGATTCGGATAGCCTCAGTCGCGTTGCCGAAGTCGCCTATGGGTTTAGCCCGAGGCGATGAGGTCCTCAGATATTTACACGAAAACCGCGCCTGCGGCCCTCAGAATTTATGACACTTAGGGCAAAACGACTTTTGCAACATGGGGTAATTCCGGGATCGAGCCAGACAAAGGCGAGGGAATCAGCTCTCCAGGAAAGTATGAGGCCAGCCTCATGTGGCCTTGCAACGATGGAGAGCGATAATGGAATACTATGTCGGACTGGACGTATCATTGAAGCAGACATCAATCTGCGTGGTGGACCAGGCGGGGTTGGTCGTGCGCGAGGGCGTGGTCGATTCCGACCCTGAGACGATATCGATTTACGTGACGTCGAAGGCACCGAATGCAGTACGCATTGGCCTCGAGACGGGGCCGACGTCTACGTGGCTGTGGACCGAGCTCAAGCGACTTGGCCTGCCGGTGATCTGTATTGACGCGCGCCATGCCAAGGCAGTGCTCAAGATGCAAATCAACAAGAGCGACCGCAACGATGCGATCGGGATCGCTCGTATCATGCAGACGGGTTGGTTCAAGGAGGTGCACGTCAAGGATATCGACAGCCACTCGGTCAGGGCGCTACTGGCCAGCCGGGCGCTGCTGGTCAAGATCAAGCGCGATCTCGAGAACCATGTTCGTGGCCTTCTGAAGAACCTCGGTCTCGTTATCGGCCGTGCCAAGTTCAATGTCTTCGCCGTGCGAGCCGAGGAGTTGATCGAGGGCCGCCCTGAGCTGATAGCTGCGATCAGACCGCTGCTCGAAGCGCGCAATGCCGTCGAGCAGCAGGTCAGTGAACTCGACCGCAAGGTTATGAAACTGGCTCGCCACGATGCGCAGGTTCGCCGGTTTATGACCGCGCCCGGGGTCGGTCCGATCACCGCGCTTGCCTTCAAGGCAACGATTGACGATCCGGCGCGGTTTACGCGGTCGAGAAGCGTAGGTGCTTACGTCGGGCTAACCAGTAGACGCCATGCGTCCGGAGAGGTCGATTGGACCGGTCGCATCTCGAAGTGCGGCGACGCGATGCTACGAAGTTATCTGTTTGAAGCAGCCGGGGTTCTGCTGACGCGCGTCCCGAAATGGTCCGCCGTGAAGGCTTGGGGGGTAAGGCTCGCCAAGCGCAACGGGCTTCGCAAGGCCAAGGTTGCGGTCGCTCGTAAGCTCGCGGTCATTCTGCATCGCATGTGGATCGAGGGAACCGAGTTCAATTGGTCGAAAATGGAGATTGCTGCCTAGCGGGCGTTACCGAGTCCCTGCCAAACGGCGGGAAAAGACGTCCCAGCCGGGACGATGGCGATGGCGAGTTCGACAGATTTTTTGCGCGCGTCCGGGAGGACGACCGCGGTTGCAACATTGAACCGCCAGCGTCACCTTACGCCATCATGCGGAGGGATTACCCCTACCGCGGAGAGAACAGTGGGCCCGGCAAAGGATGATCGTCGGAGAGCTTGACACCCAGACCCGGAATTAGAGAACAGAATCTGCCAAGAGGCGACATGCTGGGATCAACGACGAGCCCCGTTCATTCGATCACCTCGTCGGCGCGAGTGAGTAGCGTTGAGGGCAATTCAAGGCTCATCGCCTTGGCCGACCGCAGGTTGATTACCAGCTCGTATCTGGAAGGGGCCTGCACCGGCAGGTCTGCAGGCTTTTCGCCTTTCAGCACACGATCGACGTAGTCAGCGGCACCCACATAGATGTCGATATTTTTTGGTCCGTAAGACGCCAGACCTCCATTCGCGAGGTAATATCTGAAGGCGAATACGGCCGGCAATCGGTATTGCAGCGCCAAAGACGCAATCAAATCGCGGTGGGTAGCCGCCGGCTGACTCGCCGTCACGATCATCCCGCTATTGCCGCGTTCACTTGCGAACGCCGCCAAAGCTCTCTTCAGCTCGGCTGGGTCGCGTGGATCGATTGCCGTCAGTTCCAGCCCCGAGGACGATGATGCCACCGTCTGGATGGCAGCGAACTGACCGATGCCTGAAGCCGGAACAGGATCCCTGACCACGGCCACTCGCTTCACGCCGGGCGAAAGCTCTCTGAGCAATTCGAGCCATTTGGCACACATGCTGTATTCGAACGCGATAAATCCCGTAGTGTTGCCGCCGGGCCGCGCCAGACTGGCCACAAATCCGGCTCCCACCGGATCGATCACATTCGCAAAGATGATCGGCAAATCGCGAGTGACCCGTTGCAGCGCGACCACGCACGGACTGGTGGACGCGAGCATCACTTCCGGCGTAAGCCCTATCAGTTCCTTTGCATATTGTTGAGCGCGCTCCGCGCTGTCTCCTATCCAGCGAGTTTCCGCACGCAAATTTTGTCCTTCGACCCATCCGTGCCTTTGCAGCGCTTGCACAAATGCTCTTATTCGCGATTGACCTTCCAGGTCGTCCGGCAGAAGGCTCGTCAGAACACCGACCTTGCGCATTCGCGTGGTGTTTTGTGCGCGCGCCGCAGCAAACGGCATCGCTGCAGCAACACCGCCGAGAAGCTTGACGAATTCCCGCCGCCTCATTTGCTTCCCCCTACGGCCGACCGTCCATAGCCTAGCACATCGCTGAACCAATGCATTGTCCTGCATCGCCGAAATCGGGGTCAGGCTACCAATGTCGGCTCAGGGTCAAAAAGCGACCTGACAGACCCGAAATACGACTTCCGCTACTCCCTCGAAAGCGGACCCAAGTCGGACATCGCGCCGAGTCCGTTTCGTGCCGATAGTGTTGCAAAACTCGAAAATCGAACGGCCTCGAAAATCTCGCGAAAGATGATTTCTCGACCTCTCTACCGCTGCAAAGCCCCGCGGGGCCGATACGAAGCTCGATGGTCGTTTTTCTGGTAAGCGATGTTGTGGTCCCTCACGTCTCTGCGCGCGAAACGCATCAGCGGGCCTAGAAAATTTCGTTCGTCACCCCCGAAAGACTTTTGCAACAGTATCGGCGAACAACGGACATTGCAGCCAATGGCCGCGCCTTAGCCGGACGCGAGGGCCTCGTAATCTCGGTCTTAAAATTGGGTAATGCCATCGTCAGATCAGTGTCTGGCGTGCATTCTCTGGAGCGAAGAACACCGCGATCAGTGCCAGCACGGCAATCGCCTCGAAATAGAGAATGACCGGTGTGAAACTCGTGCTCGAGCCCATCAGCGCAGTGCCGATCAGCGGCGCGAGGCCGCCGCCCAGCACGATCCCGAGCTGTTTGCCAAGCGAGCTGCCGCTGACGCGCACGGGTGTCGGAAACAATTCAGCTGTGAACGCCGCCTCGGGCGCAAACATCAGCGCATGAAGCAAACCGACCGACACCACGAATCCTGCCATGATCGCCAGCGCATTCTTCGTCAGCAGGATCTGGAAGAAGACGGGATACCAGAGGGCTGCGAGCACGATGCCAACCATGATGAAGGGACGCCGTCCGAGCCTGTCGCTGAAGGCGGCGATCAGCGGCACAAGACACATCTCCACGATATTGGCGACCGTCACGCCGGAGGTGATCGACGATGGCGGCATCGCCAGCGTCTTCACCGCATAGCCGAGCGCGAACACCATGGTCATGTACACGAATGAACTATGCGCCATGTTGACGAGGCAGGCCTGAAGCACCGGCTTCTTCCAGTGGCGCAGGATTGTCAGCAATGGCGTCCGTTCGTCCTCGTCCCTGGCTCGCACCGCCAGAAATAGCGTCGATTCGTCGACATGGGCGCGCACATAGGTGCCAATCAATACGAGCAAGAGGCTCAACAAGAACGGAATGCGCCAAGCCCAGTTCGCGAACTGTTCGCGCGAATAGAAGAAGCCGAGCAAGGCGATCAGGCCCGACGCGCAGACTATGCCGACGGGACCCGACGCATTGATCCAGGAGGCGAAAAAGCCGCGCCGCCGAGCTGGCGCATTTTCCAGCGTCAGCGACACCGCGTTCATATATTCGCCGCCGAAGGCAAAGCCCTGGATGAAACGCAGCACCACCAGCGCAAGCGGCGCCAGGAGGCCGATAGCGGCATAGGAGGGTACGCAGCCGATGAAGAAACTGGCAATTCCCATCAGGAGGAAGGTCATCATCAGCGTCGTCTTGCGTCCGATGCGATCGCCGAAGTGGCCGAACACCATGCCGCCGAGCGGACGGGCGACGAAGCCGACGGCAAAGGTCGCGTAGACTGCCATCGTGCTCGCAACCGAATCCATCTTCGGGAAAAAGAACTGGTCGAACACGATCGGCGCCGTGAAGGCGTAGACGAAAAAGTCATAGTGCTCGATCGCCGAACCCAGTGATGAGGCAATCGCCAGCCGCCGAAATGCCGGCGACGCCTCGCCGGTTTCGGATCTTTTCAGCGCGGGGACCTGTTCGACCGCTGTCATGTTCCTCGATTGCTCCCTCTGCTGTGCGGCCGTTTGTTGTTTTCGATGGCTGTCATAAGTTGGTTGCCGCTATCAGGCGCCGACCATGGCAAGTCCTCCGTTGCAGAGCAGGAATTGGCCCGTCATGTGACGGGAGTTGTCGCCCGCCAGAAACAGCGTCGGTCCGACCATGTCTTCAGGCGTTGCGATGCGACCGAGCGGAGTTTGCTTGAGGACCTCCTCGCGCCGGCCGGTCTTCCAGTCGTGGCGGTTCTTCAGTGCCTCCGTTTCCATGAAGGCGGCGCCGAGCGTGTTGACGCGCACCTTGGGGGCCAGCGCCCGAGCGTAAGACTTCGTCAGTCCGATGACGGCGTATTTCGCGGCGGCATATTGCGGCGCCCGCGGGCTACCGGCGATCACCACCTGTGAGCCGATGTTCACGATTACGCCGCCCCGGCCATCGTCAAGCATGCGCGAGCCAACCTCGTGGATCATGAACATCGTACCCTTGATGTCGACTGCCAGCGTATGGTCGATCACCCTTTCGTCGAACTCGCGCCAGGAGATCTGTTCGAGCGCCATATCTCCGACATTGTTGACAAGAATGTCGATGTAGCCGAGCGCATCGAAAGACGTCTTCGTGATGTTCAGGACGTTGGCGTGGCTCGAAATGTCGCCCTTAACCATTGCCGACTTGCCGCCCAGCGCGCGAACCTCGCGCGCAACCTCCTCCGCGCCGGAAGCCGAGCTGTTGTAATGCACGACCACGTCCGCCCCCTCATGCGCGAAGGCGAGCGCAAGGGTGCGTCCGAAGCCGCGGCCGGCTCCGGTGACGAGGACTCTCTTTCCGGCAAATCGGCCCATTTCATTCGTCCGCCTGTTTCAGAATTTCTGGAAAGCCGGCGCCGGGACGCCGTACGCTTCCCTCCATGAAATGACATTGTTGCGCAGCACGCCGATCTTCTCGATTTCGGCCTCGATCACGTCACCGGGCTTTAGGTACCAGGCTTGTGGATTGGCGCTGAAGGCCGCGACTCCGGACACGGTCCCGGTGGTGAGGATGTCGCCGGCCGAAAAGCCGGTCGGTGAGAATTTCGAGATCAGCTGGGGCAAGGTCACTGACATGTGGCTAGTATTGGAAATCTGGCGCTTTTCGCCGTTAACCCGCAGTTCAATTTTCAAATTGTAGGGATCGGGGATTTCGTCCGGCGTGACGATCCATGGACCGAGGGGACAGAACGTGTCGATTGACTTGGAGAAGCTGAAATTCGCTGATTCCATCTCCCGCCGCTGGATGTCGCGCGCAGTGACGTCGTTAAAGATCACATAGCCGCCGATGTAGTCCTTGGCATCGGCTTCGCTGATGTGCTTACCGGCCTTGCCGATCACGATCGACAGCTCGATCTCGTAGTCGAGTTCTTTCGTCAGGTGCTCGGGATAGACGATCGGCGCATCGGGCCCGATAATCGCGTCCACGTTCTGGAAGAACACGATCCAAGGCTTGATCGCCGCAACCCAGTTGGACCGGTCCCCCTCCTGGGCGTGTTCGGCATAATTGCCGGCGGTGTGATAGAACTTCTTCGGAATAATCGGCGCCTGCAGCGCCACGTCCTTCAGCCGAAACCGCCGGTTGGTTTTGAGCTTTTGGGCGACTTCCCGCACCGGAGAACCTTTTTCGAACAGCGAGCGCATGTTCGAAACGTCGAGGACGACAATGTCCTCTCCTTCCAGCGCACCGACCAGCTGTTCCTGCCCTGCCTTGAACGTCACTAGCTTCATGAGGATCATCTCCGCTTCAAATCGTTCGGAGAATGAGCCTGCCGCCGTCTGAGACCTGCGCCCTATTGCCAGGACGAGCGGATTGCGTCGTGGTGGATCTGTGGCGACCCGTCCGGAACCCTAAGCCCGTAGCAATCCATGCGTCCAATACGATGAATTTGCCGATCCATGCATAATTGTTATCGATTGGATCGCCCCCGCCGGGCCGGTTTCGCCCGCTTGCGCTTCACCGCCGCCGTCCGCGGCGGTGCCTCCTGCTTTGCGACGCTGCGCAGGATCTCTGCGAGCCGTGCCGCCGTCGGCGCCGGCGTTTCATTGCGCCGCCACATCAGCCCGACCGGGCGCTGACTGCCGACGCCATCGAGTGTGGTCGCCTGAAGGCGGCCCGCTTCGATCTCGACCTCCACCAGCCCGCGCGCCATCAGCGAGACGTAGTCAGTGTTCATGACGATGGCCTTGATCGACAGGATCGAGTTGGTGTTGATGCTCTGGGTCGGCCAGCCGAGATCGAATGCGGCGAACAGCTGCTCCATCTGCTGGCGAAAGGCGCTGCCGCCGGCCGGAAGCACCCAGCTCACGTCCTTCAGGTCGGAGAGTTTTACCGAAGTCTGCCGGCTCACCGGATGTCCGATCCGGGTGATCAGCGCCCAATCGGCCATGAAGAGCGGTTCCTGGTTGAGATCGGGATCCTCGGGGCCCATCCGGCTCACGACGAGATCGAGCTGACCGCGGCGTAAGAGATCGGCAATCTCGCTGTCGAGTCCTTCCGTTATCGATACATGGATCTTCGGTGCCATCTGCAAGAGGACCTCCATCGCCTTTGGCACGATGCCCGCCGCGGTAATCGGCGTTACCCCGATCCGCACCGAGCCTTCGAGCCCAAGCGAACGCAGCCGCACATCCTCCCGCGTCCGTTCGAGCAGCGCATCGAGAGCCTCGGCATGGAAGACCAGGACCCGTCCCATGGCATTGAGTTTGGCGCCGTGACGTCCGCGTTCGAGCACGGCGACGCCGACTTCGTGCTCCAATAGCGCAATGCTGCGCGATAGTGCTGGCTGGGACATGTTCATCGCCGCCGCTGCCGCGCTGAACGAGCCGTGCTTTGCGACGCTCAAGAGACAAAGCAGCCGGCGCGGATCGATCTTGACACGATAAGCCATCTTGACGGTCCTCCAGCCTGATAGTGCTTTCTTCTATTATGAGCGCATGGCGCGCGCCAATCTTTCGGTGCTATCCCGCAAGCTCTGGAGGGCGTATGAGATGGACCGCGGCCACCAAGATCGCGCAGCCGCTGCCCTGCCCGAACACGCCAGGAGACGCCATCATGTTGCACATCGCTTTCGCCGGTCTCGGCAAGATGGGGCGTCCGATTGCGCGGCATCTGGCGCAAAAGGGCGATCCCAAACAACAGCGGATCACCGCCTTCGACCTGGATGTGTCGCGATCCACCGGGCCCGCAACGCCGGGACTTGCGGTCACAAACAACCGTGACGCGCTCAATGGTGCTGAGATGCTGTTCGTCTGTCTCCCGGATGGCGAGGTGGTCGAGCGTGCACTGTTCGGCGATGGCGGCCTGGCGGCGCGACTCGCGCCAGGAGCCATCGTAGTCGATCTCTCCACGATCCAACACGCCAAGACGCTTGAGATCGGACAGGCGCTCAAAGCGAAAGGAATGAGATTCCTCGATTGCCCGGTCTCCGGAGCACCGGCCGGCGCGGAGGCTGGCACGCTGACCGTGATTTGCGGCGGCGATGCTGAGACATTCGCAGCGGCCAAGCCGCTGCTCGCACGCTTCAGCACCAATGTGCTCCACATGGGGCCGCTCGGCAGCGGGCAACTGACCAAGACAGTCAACAACGTGATCTACGACATCAACATCGCCGCGCTCGCTGAGGTGCTGCCGATGGCGGTTGCGATGGGGCTCGATCCCGAAAAACTCGCAACAGTCGTGACCACGGGCACGAGCCGCAGCTTTGCCTCGGAATATTTCGTGCCACGGATATTGAAGGGATTGTTCGACGAAGGCTATCCGCTCGGCAAGGCCTACAAGGACCTCGTCAGCTGCGCCGCAATCTGTACCGAGCAAACCTTTCCGATGCCCGTCACCGCCGCTGCCACCGCGACCTATCAGACGGCACTCCGGCAGGGTCACGGTGACCGCGACAAGGGCGCGATGATCCTGCCGTTCGAGGCGCTCTTGGGGGTGAAGGTCCGAGCGCGCGAAAGCACTGCGTCGGAGCGAACGCCGGACTGAAGGCTTCTGGCATCTGTGCGTCGCCTTCTTTTATTCTATCCGTCGGAGGTCATCGGACGCCAAGTGACGTAGGGTTGCAGCTTATAAAGCCTCGCACGTCTTCGATCGCAGCGACACCCGCAGACCTGATGTCGGTTCCGGGTCATTAGCGCCACTTTGACCGCCGGCTGATGACTTCTGGTCTTCCCCGATAAGCGGACATGCCTAGCGGCTGTGAGGATGTCTCAAAGGTGCCAGGAACGGACTCATGCACTGCAACAAATTTGGGACATCAAAATTCGTTGTCAGTCGTGCAGCTCGTCAAGCAACGCCTTGGCCTGCATCAGGACTGGCGTGTCGAGGCCTTCGGTGAACCAGTTGTAGACCGAAGCGAGAAGTTCTCTGGCCTCATCCCGCTTCCCCTGATCGCGCCAGAGACGGGCAAGGTCGAGTGCCGCCCCGAGTTCCGGGAGCCGGGCGCTCTGCCGTCGTGCCACCGCGAGCGCCTTGCGGAAGCTCTCCTCGGCGGCGGCCGCGTCGTCGATGGCGACCAGCAGCTCCCCGCGAATGCACAGCATCCACGCCTCGTGGAGTCGCTCTCCCGTCGCTTCGATTCGTTCCGCAGCTTCGGCGATCAGCTTGAGCCCGTGTTCGGGATGTCGCGCCTCCAGGCATGATTTGGCCGCGAGGGCGAGGTAGAATGGCAAGAAGATTGTAGCGCCAGACGCCCGGTAGGCGGTCAGCCCCGACTCGAGCAGTTCCATGCCAGCTTGATGCTGTCCAAGCGCCGCGAGACACCTTCCGCGAAGCATGATCGCGTTAGGCCAGAAATGCCAAATAGCGTGCTTCTCGAGAAGCGCCAGCAGGTCCTCCGAGCTCTTGAGCGCCGCTTCGAACGTGCCGACAGCGATTTGGTACCCGATCATTCCAAGGTATGCCCAATCGAGAGTGAACGGGTGCGCTAGCCGCTGGGCCTCGGCCAGCGCCGCCTCGTACCGCAGACGCGCCTGGTTGACGTGGCCAAGAGAAAGAAGTGCCCCGGCCAAGCACAACAGCATTATGACTTGCGGATCTTCGGGCGCGAGCGCGGCGTAGAGAGACTGCTGCGCGGGATCATAAAGTTCGAGACCCCGCTCGAAGTGGCGGCGGGCCGCAATGAAGTCCCCGAGCCACAGGGAAGGCGCTCCGCAGTCGATGCAACCCATCGCAATCCAGATCGTATCGTTGCGGGTTTCGCCCAGCCGCATCTGTTCCTTGCCGATTCGCAGTGCGGATGTCAGTTCGCCTCGAAACGCCGCAAGGCTCATTTGACCGTCCAACACGGAGATGAGTTGCCGGGGCCGATCTACCTGATCGCACAGCGCGCGGGCGCGCGCATACGCCTCGGCCGGTTCAGGCGCGGTATACCCTTTCGATGCAATCAGCACCTGTCCGAGCGTGAGCTGCAGATCGAGCTCCTGCTCCTGGCGTGCCGTGCTGTCGGGCATGCCGGCAAGCAGGGCCAGGCCCTTCCGAAGCTGCGTCACCGCCTCGGCCAACGCCCACCGTGCGACCGACTGTCGAGCGGCCACGAGCCAGTACCCGACCGCCTTGTCGATCAAGCCTGCTTCGGCGTAATGCTGCGCCAAGACGTCGGGCTGCGTTTGCACGGCCTCCGGAAATCGCGATTCCAGGATCGCCGCGATACGACCATGGAGCTGCTGACGCCGGCCGCGGAGCAAGGTGCTGTAGGCGGCATCCTGCACCAGCGCGTGCTTGAAGGTGTACTCTGCATCGGGAGGCGTCCCGCGGCGAAAGATCAATTCGGCGTGCACGAGTTGCGCCAGGGCGTCGTCCAGTTGCACCGGCGGCATTTCCGCCACGGCGCTGATCAGCTCGTGCGAGAATTGTCGTCCGAGAGCCGCGCCGATCTGCGCCACGTCGCGGGTCGGCGCCAGGCGATCGAGCCGCGCCAGGAGTGATGCTTGGAGCGATGTCGGGATCGCCAGCGGCGCGACCGGACCCGACGCCAAGTAATGATCTCCGGAGGCCGCGACCAGGCCGCTCTCGATTACGCTTTTGGTTAGCTCCTCGATGAACAGCGGCACGCCATCGGTCCGATCGGTGATCTGATCGGCGATCTCCTTGGGCAAGGCCTTGCCGCCCGTGACATGCATGATCATCTCGGCGCGGAGCCTGCGCGGCAGGCGACTGAGACTGATCAGCGTCACCTGGGGACGACCGACCCAAGGTGGCGCGAACTCCGGCCGGAAGGTGACGATCAAAAGAAGCGGCAGGCTCGGCACCCGCTCGACGATCAGATCGAAAAGCTCGCGCGAGGTTGGATCGGCCCAATGCGCGTCCTCGACCACCAGCAGGGTCGGTTGACCCACTGCCAGTCCTTCGACTTGTCCCACCAGCGCTCGCAGCGTCTTCTCCTTGCGCTTCTGCGGCGTGAGGTCGAGCGCGGGATAGCGGCCAGCGGTCGGAACCGACAGCAAGTCGGCGAGCAGCGGCACGGCCTCGCCGAGATCATTGGTCGCCAGCGCCAGCAACGTCTCGAGCTTGGCCAGCCGCCGCTCGTCCGTGTCATCGCGCCGGAATCCCGCCGCTCGTTCTAGTTGCGTGATGCTCGGGTAAAGCGCGCTGTCCTGGTGGTGGGGCGAGCAGAATAGCCGCAAGCGGATGTGCGGCTCGCCGCTCAGCCGCTCGAGAATAGTCTCCGCGATACGCGACTTGCCGATGCCCGGCTCGCCCGATACCAGTACGACGCAGCCGTCGCCGCCTTGCGCCTGCTCCCAGCGGCGCAGGAGCAGTTCGAGTTCTTCTTGCCGTCCGACCAACTCAGTCAGCCCGCTTCCGTGAAACGCCTCGAAACGGCTTTCCATCGAACTCACTTGCAGTGTCGCCCAAACCCGCGATCGCACGTTGATGCCTTTGAGATCTTGCGGTCCGAGGTCCTCCAGGTCGAACAGGTTACCGAGCAGCCTCCGGGTGCTCTCAGCAATGACCACCGTGTTTGGTTTAGCGATGCTTTGCAACCGTGCGGCGAGATTGGGCGTCTCCCCGACAATCGCCTGCTCCAGAGCCGACCCCGAGCCGATCAAGTCGCCGACAACGACGACACCGGTCGCGATACCGATCCTTGTCTGCAGCGGAATGCTCGTGTTGAGCGCAGCCACCGCGGCGATCGTCTCAAGTCCAGCCCGCACTCCGCGCTCAGCGTCATCTTCATGAGCTTGCGGGTAGCCGAAATAGACTAGGACTTCGTCGCCGAGATATTTCGCGACGAAGCCGCCGAAGCGGCGCACGGTTTCGGCGACGCAGTTCTGATAGGCCGATATGATCTCGCGTAGGTCTTCCTGGTCCATGCTTGTGGCGAGCGCCGTTGAACCGACCAGGTCCGCGAACATCACCGTGACCTGTCGGCGCTCCGCCGCGTCCCTATCGATTGCTGGAGGAGCGTCGGATGGCGAAGGCATTGCTGCGCTTGCTTCAGCGCGCAACGCTGCGACGGCGTTGAGCAGCTTACGCCGATCCCCGACAAATCCGACACCGAGGTCCTTCAAGTCCTCCGCCGTCAAACTCGGCAGGACCGTGTCGTCGATTCTATTCTCGCGGAATGTGGCCTCATACTGTTCGAGGCCCAGCCTCCGCAGCCAACCTCCGACGTCCATGACGGCGCCCCGGTTCGCACAGCGCTACATGATCCTCCGGCAGAGACAGCCTGTCTAGGGAAATGACCGGTTTGGGTCAAACTGAGACAAATTGGCATGTTCGCGTCACGTCCGGGTTCACCCCCATAACAGACATCAATCTGGGACAGATCGCACGCGGCTGCATTCATGTAGCCGTTGGAATGCCACTGTGCTTTTATCCCCTCAGGATCGGAGTGGGACACCGTGCCAGAGGAGCGTGTCCATAGACGGTTAGCGGCAATCTTGGCAGCCGACGTGGCTGGTTACTCCCGGCTGATGGGTGCTGATGAGGTCGGCACCGCCCGGACGCTCCGCGAACACCGCAAGGTTACCGACGCCCTTGTGGCAAAACACGGCGGTCGGCTCGTGAAGACCACGGGGGACGGCGTCCTGCTTGAGTTTCCCTCGGTGGTCGATACGGTCGAATACGCGGTAGCTGTGCAAGAGGTGATGGCCCGGAGGAACGAAGGCACCCCGCGGGACCAGCGTATGCAGTTTCGGATCGGGATCAATCTCGGTGACATCCTGATTGAGGGCGATGACATTCTCGGCGATGGTGTCAACGTCGCGGCACGTCTTGAGGGGATAGCTGAACCCGGTGGCATTTGCATCTCAGCTTCCGCGTACGATCAGGTTCGTGGCAAGGTCATGGTCGAGTTCGCGGACCTTGGCGAGCAGACCCTCAAGAACATAGCCCGACCGATCCGCGCCTATGCGGTCGTCCATAGCGCGAATGCTCACCAAATCGCCCCGCTGCCATCTTCAGCTCCGCGTCTGTCTGTCGTCGTGTTACCCTTTGTGAACATCGGTGGCGACCCCGAGCAGGATTACTTCGTCGATGGCGTGACCGAGAGCCTGACCACGGACTTATCGCGCATCAGTGGCGCGTTCGTGATTGCGCGCAACACCGCGTTCACCTTCAAGGGTAAAGCCGTGGATGTGAAGAAGCTGGGAACTGAGCTGAACGTTCGCTATGTGCTCGAAGGCTCGGTGCAGCGTGGTGGCACCCAGCTACGCGTAAACGTGCAGTTGATTGATGCCGAGACTGGAAATCACCTGTGGGCCGAGCGCTTTGATAAGCCCGTTGCCGACCTCTTTGAAATGCAGGACGAAATCGTATCAAGGCTCGCCAATACGCTGAATTCGCAATTGATTGCGGTCGAAGCGCGACGAGCGGAGCGCTCACCCCACCCCGACGCGACTGACTTGTGTTTCCAAGGCGCCGCTTGGTTCAACGGGGGCCGAACCCCCGAACACATAGAACAAGCGCGCAGCTTCTATGAACGGGCCTTGGCGCTCGAACCGGGAAATGTTGAGGCTTTGGTGGGCACAGCGCTGGTTAACTTTGGGATTGGCACCAACTTTTTGACCGACGATCGGATGGTACAACTCACCGCAGCCGAGGCGGCCGTCACAAAGGCGCTATCTTTGGCACCGAACCATGCCGTAGCTCATTTCGCCCTGGGCCTCGTGCAAATTTTTACGAACCGCGCGGCTCAAGGCATCGCCCAATGCGAGCGGGCGTTGGCGCTGGATCGGAATTTGGCCCGAGCGCACGCGATGATCGGGACTGCGAAGTTCTATCTTGGTCGGGGCGGGGAAACCGAAGCCCATATAGAGCAGGCGCTCCGCCTCTCTCCTCGCGATACACTCGTCTTTATCTGGGCTTTGTTTGTCGGTCTCGCCAAATTTTGGCAGGGCGCCGACGCCGACGCGATTGTTTGGCTGCGCCGGAGCCTGGAAGCCAACCGAAATCACATTACGCATTTCAATCTCGCGGCCGCCTTGGCGCTCGTCGGTGAGCTGGATGAGGCGCGGGCTACAGCGCAGGCGGGCCTTGCGCTCTATCCGAGTTTCAGTATCCGCCGCTTTCGCACTAACACTCCGAGCAACAATCCCGTGTATCTCGCGGGACGCGAACGCGTCTATGAGGGCATGCGGTTGGCCGGGGTGCCGGAAGGGTGAGGGCTTAAGGATTAGGCACACATGTCAGACCCTATGGCAGTCAGCCGACGCCTCGTCGCAGTCTTCGCAGCGGATGTCGAAGGCTACAGCCGCATGATGGGCGCTGATGAGGTCGGCACGTTCAAGGGCCTGACCGAACGACGCGCGATCCTCGACAGGATCATTGGCGAACACAGGGGCCGTATAGCGAACACGGCGGGCGACAGTGTTCTTGCGGAGTTCGGAAGTGCGGTGGACGCCATGCAGTGCGCGGTGGAGGCGCAAACTGCGTTGGCCGAGGCGAACTCAAGTCTCGCACCTGATCGCCGCATTAGCTTTCGCATGGGCATCCACATCGGCGACGTAATGGTTCGTGCCGGGGACCTCTTCGGCGACGGCGTGAACATCGCAGCGCGGCTTCAAACATTGGCGAAGCCGGGGACCGTGTGCATCTCTGGGGCAACCTACGATCAGGTACGCAAGGTCTTGCCGATGACTTTCGTAGACCTTGGTGTTCAGCAGGTGAAGAACATTCAAGAGCCGATCAGGGCTTATCAGGTGGGTTCGCCGAATGAAGCGCGAGAAGCGGTTCCTGCGCGTGTTGCTGATGAAGGCCCGCCTCCTCTGCCCGACAAGCCTTCCATTGCGGTGCTTCCGTTCCAAAACATGTCCGGCGACCCCGAGCAGGAGTACTTTGCGGATGGGATGGTTGAAGAAATTACCAGCGCGCTCTCGCGGTTCAAATGGTTGTTCGTGATCGCTCGCAATTCGAGCTTCACCTTCAAGGGCAGAGCCGTCGACATAAAACAGGTGGGCCGCGAGCTGGGAGTGCGCTACGTGCTCGAAGGCAGTGTGCGCAAAGCGGGGGCTCGCTTAAGGATTACCGGACAGCTCATTGATGTTGCGACCGGCGCGCACCTCTGGGCAGATCGGTTTGATGGCGCGCTGGAAGATATTTTCGATTTGCAGGACAAACTTACCCAACAGGTAGTCGGCGCCATCATTCCGGAACTTGACCGTGCTGAGATGGAGCGAGCCAGTCGGAGGCTCACGGGAAATATCAATGCAGTGACCGCATTTTATCGCGGCCTGCCGCATATCTATTACCCAACCACTTCGGCAAACAACGACGCGGCCCTAGAGAATTTCAAGATCGCGATCGCGCTTGATCCGAATTTTGCCGCCGCCTATGGCGGAGTTGCGAGTTGTCTTAGTTGGCGACGGGCGAACAAATGGCCCGGCGACAACGCTAAAGATAATGCCGAGCAATGGCACCTGGCCAACCGCATAAAAGAACTCGGCACAGACGACGCCTTCACTTTATGTGCTGTAGGTTTCAATCTTTTCTGGTTCGAACTGGATTTCGATGCTGGGATTGAGTTGGTGGAGCACGCAATCCAATCGAACCCAAACTTCGCTCCCGCATACAATGTTAGGGGACTTTTTCGAGTTTGGGATGGCGGGTCTGATGCGGCCATCGCTGACTTCGAGCGCGCGATGCGGCTTAGTCCTCGCGATCCGTACAACTTCAACGCGATGAGCGGCATCGGTCTTGCCCATCATAATGCCGGAAGACATGCGGAAGCGGCCATGTGGACCGACAAAGCTGTTCGAGCGTTTCCTCCAGCTTTTTTCGTAGGTCTGCCTGTAGCTATCGTGTGCTACGTGGGCGCAGGAAGGCTGGAGGACGCAAAAAAAATGATGGGGGAATGCCTCCGGCGGCGCCCTGACTGGCGTCGCTCCACCCAGGTTGCTCCGGGCTGGGTACGGTCGCCCGAGCTTAGGGCGAAATTTCGGGAGGCGTGCATTGAGGCCGGACTGCCCGAATAAAGGCCGAGATAGCGGCGCGGCAATGCATGAAGTTGCTCCTGAGTACCAAAAATAATCGGCTTGAGGCTTAAGAGCACCAGCGGAGGTCTAGTTATCCCGGATGGTAGCGGTTGGACACGTTTGAGGCATACTCCTTGATGCCGCTGCTGTTGACAGAGGGGCTCCGGAAAGCGGGATTGCCCGAATGAGCCCGCGCTCGACCGCGCCGGCGAGGTGATCGGATGAGGCTGCGCAATTTTGAAGGGCGGTTGGTTGGATGCCGACCCTGCTTCCGGAATAGGCCCAATGCGATCCGTCACGTGTTGTCCTGCAACTATATAGCGACTGTGGTCTTACCGCCTCTCACTGTCTGAATAGTCTCGAAACCCTCAAACTGTGGGTGCCCAAGATAGAGCGGCTTGTTACCGCCAGCGCTCGCGTGGGCTGCACGAAACGCATCTGATTTGGTCCACGCTTCAAACACAGCACGGCTCTTCCATACCGTGTGTGACGCATAGAGCGTATGATCTTCAGCCTCGGGGCCTTTGAGAAGGCGAAACTCGACGAAGCCCGGTACCTTTTCAAGATGACTGTCGCTCGAACGCCAAACGTGCTGCTTGAGGGCGGCCGCCTTGCAGCAAATTCCGCCACTGGATCGCCGAAAGTGGCACGGGAGCCCCCGATCAGCCGGACGGCGTTCACGCCAGCGCACAGGCGGGCTGGCGCACTCTTGGCGATGCCGCTATTCGTCGAGGCTCTACGTCTTGCCCGGTCGGCTTCATTGCGTGCCTCTCTGGCCCACTCAGCCGACGCCCGGATCGAACTCCCGTAGATCGATTCGCGTGATTTGGTGCCCATGCGGGTAAGAATGCGCCAGCGCCGGTTCGGTTCACAAGCCGGTAGACCTTGCGGCCCCCGCGACGCGAACCCGCTATTTGCACTCGCGGTGTGCCCATGCTACTTGCACGAGTATAGGCAGGGGGATTGCGAGTTGCCAGATACTTACAGCAAAAGGGATGCGATCTACAAAACCATCGAGAAAGAGCGAAAATCTCGCGTTGTCGCCCTTGTGACGGGCGACCGGCCCAACATGCAGGCGCAGATTGGCAACGATCTCGTCGATCTTTTGTCAGAGCATTTGGACGCGATTTTCCCCGCTAAGAAGATTTCGTTGATTCTGTATACGATGGGCGGAAACACCATGGCAGCGTGGAACATGGTGAACATGCTCAAAATGTTTTGCGATGAACTCGAAATCATCGTTCCGTCGCGTGCTCGAAGTGCTGGCACGTTGATGTGCCTTGGTGCCGATACTGTTTTGATGACAAAGCAGGCGACGCTGGGGCCGATTGATCCCTCGCTGACGGGTCCGTTGAACCCTGCGATTCCCGGTGCCGCACCCGACGCTCGGGCACCCGTTAGCGTCGAAGCCGTGCGCGGCTATATCGAAATGGCTAAGCAGGATTTTGGGGTGAAAGCCGGTGTCGACATGGCGCAGGTTTTGATGAACCTTTCCGAAAAGGTTCACCCGTTGGTGCTCGGTTCGATCTTTCGAAGCCGAAGCCAGATTCAAACGTTAGCGCGAGAACTCCTCAAGGGACAGGTGAAGGACGCGGCCAAGACAAAGAAAATCATTGATTTTCTTTGTAGCGAAAGCGGCAGTCACGACTACACGATCAATCGTCGGGAGGCCAAGCAACTGGGCTTGAATGTCGAAATACCCTCTGAGAAGTTATATGCCCTACTCAAGGACTGGTCGCGCGAGATGCGGTCCGAGTTGGAAATCGCTGTTCCATTTGACCCAAATGGTATTTTGGCTGGTAACTAAACAGCAAAATATTCGTGCACAAGATGTTTGCTTGAAAGCACAGCCTATCCGGGCCACGTGTTCGTAAGCCAAGGCGAACTAACGAAGGTTCAAATCGTTATTCCGGGTACCCAAATCCCGAAAGATGCGATAAATGATCAGAGACTGTTTGAGGGCTGGAGGCCGCGTTGATGTCACGCATTTTGATCAGGCGGAAAGATACTTTCGTTCTCAGCGAAACACCTTCCAGCCAAGGCAACTTCGACTCGGCGGCGTGCGCCGACGCAGGTGCGGCACGCATGCGCAATATGACCTCTCTCAAGGGGGCAGTAGGTCGTGACTGGGATAATGACCGCGCAAATACCCCGCCGCACTATGTCCAAGTGTCAGACCGGCCCGAATAGCCCCCGCCAACGCTGATCAGAGCCACGGTCGTCACGCAAAAGACTCCATCACCCGGCTCATCGCCGGATGCTTGCGGTTCTTCACCTTGACCCTAGTGCTTCGACCGCCCTGCCTGATAGGGACGGTCGCGTCGTTCCGACACCAACTCCTCAAGGCCCAAGCGGCAGGCCGCGCGAAACAGGTCGGGGCCGATCCCGCCCCGTTCGAAGGGCGCGACAAGATGCCGTCCGGCCTGCGCAGGCGGGCGAGATTGGTGTTGCGCATCGACAACGGCAGGCCACGCAAGTCATCGCCGTCGAATGCCAAGATGTCGAAGGCGTAGAGTTGCACTTCGTTGTCATGCCTGCGCGAGTGCAGCGCGTTGAAGTCGGCAACGCCATCTACGTCGAGCACCACGGCCTCGCCATCGATCACGAACCGCTTGACCCGGTTCTTCAAGGCCGCCTCGACGATCCACGGATAGCGGCTGGTCCAGTTGTAGCCGCCTTTGGTGATCAGGCGCACACATTCGCCGTCGCGCTCCAGCCGCAGCCGGTAGCGGCGAAGCGCCGTTACACGGGACATATTTAACGGATGAAAGTATTAGCGACCCGCTTCGACAGCTTGATATAAGGAATCCAAATCAATGCTCCGACTACAGACTGAAGCCATTGAGCGGCTTCTTTCGGCTCAACCAACGAAATCAGTTTTTGTATCGATTGCCCGGTGCCGGTGGCGATCAATAGATCGATAGGCAGAAGTAGTACTAACGCGATCGAATTATAAATGAAAAACAAGGGAAACGATTTCGACTGCTTGAAAAATAGTACTGTCGTCCATAGCGACAATGTCAGAGCGCCTCCATTTAACGCGGCCTCAGAATAGAAAACAAAAGGAAATATCGTCCAATAACTGCTCTCCAAGGACGAATAATATTTGGCCATCGAAACCAAAAGTGCCAACGGACCAAATATTCGACCTAGCGCGATGAGCACGAGCCAACCGCCGATGCCAACCAGCTCGCCTTCCTTTTGAGTTTGGTCGTTAAGTTGACGTTCCTCAATTGTAATAATCGGAGTGATGTCCGAGTCCATCCCTCTGGGTAACGGGGGTGGTGGCGCTGGCAGCGGTGGAGGCTTTATGACGTGAACAGCAAGTTCGGGCACGCTGGAGGCCTTTTCCCAATTTGCGAAACCGTCCCGCCAAACCAGAACATTTCTTGCGTTGGTAGTGCGAGACAAGACTTGTATCAGCTTTGTCGAAGAGATCGGCCCTAGGGGTTGATCTCCCGCTGCATAGTACCAGACATCATTCATTGTCTTGTTCTCGCGAGCGGCCTTTAGCCGCCTAGGAGGCCCTTGCGAAGTTGCTCTTCGCAGAGTTTATCAGCGGAATCAATCTTACTCTGTAGCCAAGCAGGGACTGCACCCTCTTTGTCGGCGGCTGCTTTGAGGTCGCCGAAAGTCATCAGATCAGCAAGTGAATTCATATAACACGAACAATAGCTGGCGAGCCTTTCTCTTGAGAGTGAGAGAGATTTGTTGACTTCGGCGCTAGTCTGTTTCGTTAAGCAGGTAGCTACTCCCTCCTTCACAAAGGCGTCGCGCGCGCTTCCTGATATTTGCTTTGCGAGGTCTACTGGGGGAACGGTCCGATTTAGCCCGCTTAAGAATCTCGAACCGCCTGCAAACAATGCTATGATTACGAGCGAATAAATGAAACTCGCGATATTTGATTTTGTCTTTGGGGTGTCGGGCCTAACTGTGACGATCCGTTGCGCGGATGGCCCTAGTTTAGATGGTTGCGGCAGGGCGGCTATGAAAGCAAGCTCCGGTACTCCGGATGCCCTTTGCCAATTTGCCATACCTTCCCGCCACACGAGAACGTTATTTGAATCGGGCGCTCGAGATAGAAATGCCTTCAATTCAATAAGCGTCAGTGGCCCGACTGATTCTTCGTTATCCTCGCAGTACCAAAGATTGCTCATTACCGATTGTCCGCATTCATAGTTGACTGTCCATCAACCATCGAACGATCACCTACGCAAAAGTCAATTGTCGCCAACTGTTTGCCAATCGCCACGTTTGTTTTTCATATCTCTATGAGTAGCGCCGGTTTCCCAATCAGTGCAGTTACGGACGTCGCCATAATCGTTGAAGCTACAGATTTCCCGGCGCAGCGTTTTGCCGTTCATATCCTCGGTAACTTTCAAAATCATTTTGGTGCCATCCTTCGTTGCGAACGACAAAGCATTAATGCACACGGCAAGCTCAGGCTGGCAGACCCTTGCGAAATCAGGCGTCCCATCATGTTGCTGCTTGGAGAGATCCAAAGCGCTATCCAGCAGTTTAGCCCAAGTGGGAAGAGGCTTGCTTTCCGACGCGCTTGATCGGCTGTCGGGTTTGAGTTCTGACGGCAATTGCGAAGTAACTGGGGGAGTGGGGGGTAACTGGGATGGCTTTCCAGTCATCGTTACACCCATTGAACGCAATTCGTCCGGCGTAAGCCAAACCATTTGCTCAGGTGGAGTAACCACCATTTTTCCCAATATGCCAGCAGGCACACCGAGTTCTTTCAAAACCCGAGCCATCGAAACAGTTACGGCACTTGAGCCGTCTGTTTCTTGCCCGTTTTCATCCGATGCCCCGTGCACCCCGATGGAAGCCGTATAGTTCGCAAACTTTTCAGAACCTGCTGCAAACACGATGAAGCACGCTGAAGCGCACTTCGACGTCCCGACAACGGAAGTAGCAATCTTTCCAAAGCGGATTATGTCGGCGAGTTTTACACCTTCCAGAACATTTCCCCCGGGAGAATCAAGACGGATCAGGGAAACAATCAGATTTCCGTTATTGGCCTTGCGGATGTTCTCTTTAAGAGCGTCAAAGTCGCCTTGCGCAATTTCGCCGCTAAGTGAGACTGTAACCTTCCCATTTTTTGACGGAAGAGTTGTGACAGTAGCAGCCGAAGCAGCTGAACTGATCAGCATGCTCAGTGGCAGAGCAAGGCCATAGCTTACACTTGTCATTGGAGTCCCCAGCCCAATCAATCAAAACCATGCGCGACCGAGATTGACAATCTAAGGAGGCTACCGCATCAGGCTTCGGCATGTCCATCGGCTCCGAGCTTTACGCGGCGAATAAATCACCAACCTTGCCGGTCAGTTTCTCGTGGGTGCGTAACTCTATAGAAATTCCTTCGCACGCGGCGCTCCAAGTCCCCTTTTGAGAGAAGGTGGCAGGCGGAGGCGAAACGTAGCACCGGGCACGTTGACCGATAGCTTTAAAGATCGATCCGTGGAATTATCGAGATTGCAGGTGAGCAGGTGAACGGCCAGAGGATTGCGCGGACGATTGATTGCTCTTACTGTCTCGAAAATCTCCAATCGCGCGCTCGCACAATGCTTGTATGTTGGTGTTCTAGGGGCCGGGAAAAGAATGGCGGTCTGCGATTATTGCGGGACGACATACCGGGGCGGTGCCGCAGTCCATGGCAAACTGCGATTCTGTACCCACCAGTGCCGGGACCGGGGTCGAATCCTCGAGCTTCTTGACTCCTTTCCGCCGGCCGCCATCGATGAGCAGATCGAAAGTGAACGGGTCGGCCCTTGCGCCGAATGCGGTGCCCGCGCCAACATCGACATACACAAGTCACACAAAGTCTACTCCGCGCTCGTGTGGACGTCTTGGAAGACGCTGTCACATGTCTGCTGCCAATCGTGCGGGCGCAGACACCAGATGAAAGCGATAGCCTTCTCGCGCTTGCTCGGCTGGTGGGGTGTGCCCTTCGGCCTAATCATAACGCCTTACCAGCTAATTCGGAACATTGTCGGCATGCTGCGTCGCGCCGACCGTCCTTCACCCGATTTCATCCGGGTGATGCGAATGCATTTGGCAGAACGTGTAGCGGCCGCGCGCACGAGGCGAAGCTAAAAGGTCCCTTCAACAGGATATTTGATACGAAGTAGCCGCGAGCGAATCCGTTGCTAGGTTGACCGCTGGGCGAACGGGCCGCCGAGTCCATCGCCATCGCGGTCCTTGGGCTCGCCGACGCTAGCCCGGGTACATCGGGAGTAGTCGTGCAGCCTATTCCCCCCTTCCTTTTCCACTTATAGGATTGTCGCGGGGGAGCGAGTCATGACCGAAGCGGCGGTCCGGCTTATCATCAGTTTGGCGACGTTCATCGCATTGATGTCGCTTCTTGCTACGGCTGGTATCAAATTCTTCGCGCGTTCGCTGAGATTTGGTCAAGCGCTCATCATCTCGGTATTCTCCTTCACTATCTCGACCCTGCTGATCGCCGTCTACTTCTACGTCAAGGCGTCGATGCGCGTGCCCTCGTCGGTCGGAAAACACAGCGGCCGTCCTTGGCCCGAGCGTCCCAGACTAACGAGCAGCCCTAGCGGGGAATAAAAGTAATGGAAACGTTGTTATCCGTCTTCCCAACCGCTGACGATCTCCTCGGCATGTCACCCGACGATCTGGCACCAATCTTGTTGAAGCTGGCTGCGCAGGCCGGGCCGATGTTTTGGCCAGACGCTGTCACAGAGATCAAGCGGGGCACCGGAATAGCGACGACGACTGAGTTCGCCTACCCGTTTCACAAGAAGCCTCGAGTTACATCGCTGCTGGGCGAAGCTTGGGAAATTCTCCGCAGAGATGGCCTGATCATGCCAGCGCCGGACCAAACGGCTATGGCATGCGGCCAATCGTGGTCGCGTCAGCCATAACAGCGAGGGCGAGGATGAAACGTGATCTCTACGCAGAAGTATCGGCGCGCATTGTTGCAGAGCTCGAAGCCGGTGCCGCCCCTTGGGTTAAGCCATGGTCGGCATCCCCCGGCGCGAATACGCCACGTAATGCTCTCAGCAACCGGCCCTACTCTGGCTGCAACGTCGTCCTGTTGTGGATGGCGCAAGCGGCCGGTTATCGCACGCCGCGCTTTTTAACCTTCAAGCAGGCGTTGGAATTGGGCGGCAACGTCCGCAAGGGCGAGCACGGCACCAAGGTCTATTTCGTGAAGCAACTGCAGGTCCGCGACCAAGGCGCGGACGATAGCTCGTCAACGCGCCAGATCCCGATGATGCGCGAGTACACGGTTTTCAACGTCGACCAGTGCGAGAACCTGCCCGATAGCATCAATACCGGCAGGCCGATGCGTGTTCGCAATCCCGACACGCGCGACGAGCTTGCCGACGAATTCCTGCACTCAACCGGCGCGGACATCCGCGAGGGCTACGGTGAAGCCTATTATGTGCCTAGCCGGGATTTTATCTCGATGCCTGCATTCGACGGGTTCAAGGGCGCGGATCACTTCTACAACGTGGCGTTCCACGAATTGACGCATTGGTCGGGCCATAAGTCGCGCCTTGATCGGGATTTGAAGAACCGGTTCGGCTCACGCGACTACGCAGCCGAGGAATTAATTGCGGAGTTGGGTGCGGCGTTCCTGTGTGCAGAATTTGGCTTTGACGGGGACGTTCGGAGCGCGGGCTATATCGCCTCATGGATTGAGCTTCTAAAGGCCGACAAACGGGCATTCTTTACAGCGTGCAGCCATGCCTCGAAGGCTGCGGATCACCTGCGGGGCCTAGCCTTAGTTGAACCGGCGGAAAGGGCAGCGTGATGGCACAGCCGCACCCCCTGTTGTCACGCCGAGAGCCAATCCACGACGTCCACCCTGACCGCATCAACATCGAAGTGTTCTACGCCGACCGCACGCTGGAAACATTCGGCAGGGGCGGTGCTGGTTGGTTTTGGTGGTCGCGCCGACGCGGCTGTTCGCCGGATGGCTCGCCTACTGGACCGTTCGCTACCAGCTACTCAGCGTATCGACACGCGATAAGCTCGATGCCATCAACCCTCGGTGACGCACGAACGCTTGGCGAACAGAGCGTCGCATTCCATGTGCCAACCATGTGACATGGAATAGCCGACACAGGATGATACTTGGTTGGAAAGCCCAGTATTTACTGGCATTTTCTGAATTGGCCCATTTAGAGCCGACACGGCCAAATTTGCTCACGAAAAAGCCCGCCAACCCTTTGAGTTGGCGGGCTTTAATTTGGTTGCGGGGATAGGATTTGAACCTATGACCTTCAGGTTATGAGCCTGACGAGCTACCGGGCTGCTCCACCCCGCGATAAACCTTTGCGTGCCTTGTCAAAAATCGATTGCCGAAACGGCTTGGCTCAACGCCCGAGGGCGCCGTTTCCAAACCGAGGCTTCCTGAGAAGGCAACCCCCTGGCACAGGGCCGCTGGGGTCGGCGGTTATGTACCAACGTGCGCCTGCTTTGGAAAGGGCCGCGCAGCGACTTTTGCGTTTTTTATGACAGCAAAAATTGACCGGATCGCGCCTTTCAAGGGCAGACGCAGCCGCCCCGGTGCTCTTGCCAGCGGTTCCATAAAGGCCCAGCCTTGAGGCCAAAAGCCGAACAAAGAGGGGGAATGACATGGAGAGCTTCGATTTCGTCGTGGTGGGAGGCGGCTCCGGGGGCTGCGCGGTCGCCAGCCGATTGTCCGAAGATCCCTCCACGTCGGTGGCGCTGCTGGAAGCCGGCGGCAAGGACGACAATTGGGTGGTGACGACGCCAGGCGCGCTGATCTTGATGATCGCCGGCAAAGTCAACAACTGGGCGTTCGACACGGTACCGCAGAAGGGCCTCAACGGCCGCATCGGCTATCAGCCGCGCGGCAAGGGTCTCGGCGGCTCGTCCGCGATCAACGCGATGGTCTATATCCGAGGCAACAAGGCCGACTACGATCAGTGGGCTTCGCTCGGCAACAGCGGTTGGTCCTATTCCGACGTGCTGCCCTATTTCAAACGCTCGGAAGATAATTCCGAACTCGATGGCGCGTATCACGGCAAGGGCGGTCCGCTTCACGTCACCGGACTTAGGACCGACAATCCGGTCCGCGACATCTATCTGCAAGCGGCGCGCGAGGCGCAATTCCGTATCCGCGAGGATTTCAACGCCGAGGAGCAGGAAGGTCTCGGTTCCTACCAGGTGACGCAGATGAACGGCGAGCGCTGGAGCGCGGCGCGCGGCTACATTCATCCCTTCATGAACACGCGCCCCAATTTGCGCGTCGAGACCAACGTGCACGCCACGCGCATCATGTTCGAGGGCAAGCGCGCGGTCGGGGTCGAATACCGTCAGGGCAACGAGACCAGGCAAATTGGCGCCCGCCGCGAAGTAATCCTTTCCTCCGGCGCCTTCCAGAGCCCGCAACTGCTGATGCTCTCCGGCGTTGGCGACAGCGCCAAACTTTCCAGGCACGGGATCGCAACAACGCACCATTTGCCCGGCGTCGGACAAAACCTGCAGGATCATCCGGATTTCGTCTTCGGCTTTACTTCGGATGCCCCTTACTTCACCGGCCTGTCGCTCGGTGGCATCGGGCGAATCTTCAAGGGGATCGCACAATACCGGCGTGAGCGGCGCGGGCCGATGACATCCAACGTCGCTGAATGCGGCGGATTCCTCAAAACCCGGCCCGACCTCGACCTGCCCGACATCCAGCTGCATTTCTGCACGGCGATGGTGGCCGATCACGGCCGCAAGCTACGCTGGGGCGCCGGCTTCTCCTGCCATGTCTGCCTGCTGCGCCCGAAGAGCCGGGGCAGCGTCTGGCTGCAAAGCGCCGATCCGTTTGCCGCTCCTGCGATCGATCCGAATTTTTTCGGCGAGGAATCCGACCTCGACACCATGGTCGCGGGCTTCAAAACGACCAGGCGGCTGCTCGAGGCGCCTGCGCTGAAAGCCCTCCAAAAAGCCGACGCCGTCACCGAAGGCGTCGAGACCGACGATCAGATCAGAAAGGTTCTGAGCGACAACGCCGACACCGTCTATCACCCCGTCGGCACCTGCAAGATGGGCGTCAACGATCCGCTTGCGGTGGTCGATCCCAAGCTCAGGGTTTGTGGCCTGCAAGGCCTGCGGGTGGTCGATGCGTCGATCATGCCGACCTTGATCGGCGGCAACACCAACGCGCCGACCATCATGATCGGCGAGAAGGCAGCCGACATGATCAAGGCCGAGCTGCGGGCGAGTTGATCGGCCTGTCGCCGTCATCGCGAGGGTTTTTCAGTTTCGCGGTCTGGCGTGCTGCAAGCACAACCGCAGCACCATGCGGTCAAAACGCGCGCGAACTGGCGGCCCAGCCCTGCGAGGCGCCGGCGATCAAAATGATTTCTTTACTGACGTCAAATAGACCGTTCATGACACAACTCCAGCGAGTACGCGGCCATCGAACTGATACTGAGGATCGATACCGGCGATTTTAGCGATCGCAAATCCGTTTTGTTGACCATACCGCAATAGACGGGCAGAGAGAATTGTCAGCCATGAACTCCTTCGATATCGTCGTTTGTCTCGCGGTGGTTGCCGCCGCCGCCGCCGGCTTCAAGGCCGGATTGCTTCGCAGCGCGGTGACGATCCTCGCCTATCTGATCGCCATGCCGACGGCGGTCTTCCTGATGTCGCTGGCTTCGACAAACGGACGCGAGTCACTGGCCGGGCAGAGTTCGCCGCTGCTGTTCGGAACTTTCCTGATCACCGGCATCATGCTCTCGAAATTCATGCGGATGGCCGTCGATGACGCCATTGGCGCTGAAGCCGGCATTGCCGACCGTCTCGCCGGCGCGTCACTGGGCGTGGTGCGCGCCGGCCTGGTCGCAATCACGTTTGTTGTGAGTTTCGATCAGCTCGTGCCATCCGGCCGGCAGCCCGCATACCTCACAGCCTCGCAGCTGCGGCCGCTGCTCTCGGCAGCCGGGCAGAAGAGTTTCAATTCCCTGCCGAGCGACGTTGTGGCCTTCATCGATCGCCTCAAACAGAACCGGCGGATCTGAGCCCGGGCACCCTTCTGATATGCATTTGGGCCGTAGCCGGTCTCTTATCAGGATCGCTCTGGTTGGCTAATGTGACCGGACGGGTTTACAAAAGCCATCCGAAGCTTGAGGGAGTGAGACAGTGGATCTTGGGATCAAAGGCCGCCGCGCCATCGTGTGCGCATCCAGCAAGGGCCTGGGACGCGCCTGCGCCATGGCGTTGGCCGCCGAGGGCGTGCATGTCACGGTGACCGCGCGCGGCGCGGAAGCGCTGGCAAAGACCGCCGCCGAAATACGCAAGTCAAATCCCGGCGTGAGCGTGACCGAAGTGCCCGGCGATATCGCCACGCCTGCGGGGCGCGAGGCCGTGCTGAAAGCCTGTCCCGACCCGGACATCCTGATCAACAACGCCGGCGGCCCGCCGCCCGGCGATTTCCGCAACTGGACGCGGGACGACTGGATCAAGGCGATCGATGCCAACATGCTCACCCCCATTGAACTGATCAAGGCGACAGTCGACGGCATGATGGCACGCAAATTCGGCCGCATCGTCAACATCACCTCCGCCGCGGTGAAGGCGCCGATCGAGGTACTGGGATTGTCCAACGGCGCGCGCGCCGGCCTCACCGGCTTTGTCGCGGGCATTTCGCGCAAGACCGTCATCAACAACGTCACCATCAATGCGCTGCTGCCCGGGCCCTTCAATACCGACCGCTTGCGCGGCGCTGTCGCAAAAGCGGAGGCCGAAAAGCGCGGCGTAACCATAGATGCGATGCTGGCCGAACGGGCCAAGCTCAATCCGGCCGGCCGCTTCGGCGAACCGGACGAATTCGGCTATGCCTGCGCATTTCTATGCGGCGCCAAGGCCGGCTTCATCACGGGTCAGAACATCCTGCTCGACGGCGGCGCATTTCCCGGCACGCTTTAGATCGACGCCTGACGGACCAGCGCCGAGGGAGCTCGCATGCATTGGAACGTGGGCAAGGTCAAAATCACCAAAATCGTCGAACTTGAGACGACAGGCCACACGCGATTCATTCTTCCTCAGGCCACGAAGGAAGAAATCCGGGCGTTGCCCTGGCTCGTTCCTCACTTCGCGACCGAGGAAGGCCGGCTGAAAATGTCGATCCACGCGCTCGTGGTCGAGACGCCCACGCGCCGGATCGTCGTCGACACCGGACTTGGCAACGACAAGGAAGGTCGCACCGTGCCGACCTGGAACAACCGCAAAACGCCATTTCTTGAGGACATGACCGCGGCCGGTTTTCCACCCGACAGCATCGATACCGTGCTCTGCACCCACCTGCACGTCGACCATGTCGGCTGGAACACGCGGCTTGACGGTGGCCGATGGGTGCCGACTTTTGAGAAGGCGCGCTATCTGTTCGGCAAGACCGAGTTCGAGTACTGGCGCGATCATGGCGTGGAGCCCGAAAAGGCGGCCGTCTTTCACGACTCCGTGAAGCCAATCATGGATGCCGGCAGAGCCGAGCTGGTCGCGAGCGACGCTGCGGTTTGCGATGAAATCGCACTGATTCCGACACCCGGCCACAGTCCCGGACACATGAGCGTCCACATTCGTTCTGCCGGCGAGGAAGGCCTGCTCACCGGCGATGTCGCCCACCACCCCTGCCAGATGGCGCACCTCGATTGGTGCTCGACAGCCGATTCCGACCCGGCGCAATCGACCGCGACGCGGCGAGATTTTTTCTCTCGCTTTGCCGACCGTCCCGTGCTGGTCATCGGCGGCCATTTCAGGGCCGGCCATATCAGGCGCGAGGGCGACGCCTTCAAATTCGTCGTCCAGCGCTGAGGTTTGAAAGGGCGGATTCCTCGCCGACGGCCAGTCAGCAGTTGAATTTGGCGGCGCGCTGTTCCATGAAGCATCCAACCAACTGAAGAACCCAGGGAGTGACAGCAGATGAAGCTTGTTCGTTACGGGGAAATCGGCAAGGAAAAGCCCGGCCTGATCGACAAATCCGGCCAATTGCGCGACCTGTCGGGGCATATCCAGGACTTCGTCGGAGACGCCTTTTCGCCGGCGTCGCTTGCCAAACTCGCCGCCCTCGACCCGGCCAGGCTTCCTGCCGTCTCGGGCGGCCCACGGATCGGTTCACCGGTTGGCGGCCTGCCCAAATTCATCGCCATCGGCCTCAACTATTCCGACCACGCCGCCGAGGTCGGGATGGCCCTTCCGAGCGAACCCATCGTCTTCATGAAGGCCAACAACAGCCTGTGCGGGCCCAACGACCCCGTGGAAAAGCCGCGCGGATCGACCAAGCTCGATTGGGAAGTCGAACTGGCGATCATTATCGGCACCCGCGCCAAATACGTCGCCGAGGCCGACGCTCTCAATTACGTGGCCGGCTACAGCGTCTGCAACGACGTGTCCGAACGTTACTTCCAGATTGAACGGCTGGGGCAATGGACCAAGGGCAAATCGCACGACACGTTTGGTCCGCTCGGTCCATGGCTTGTGACCAGGGACGAGATCGCGGACGTGCAGAAGCTGCCGATGTGGGCCGACGTCAACGGCAAGCGCTGCCAGACCGGCTCGACCGCGACCATGATTTTCGGTGTGAAGAAGATCGTTTCCTACCTCTCGGAAATCCTGACGCTGATGCCGGGCGACGTCATCGCGACGGGCACGCCGCCCGGGGTCGGCATGGGAATGAAGCCGCCGAAATTCCTCAACGTCGGTGACGTTGTCACGCTAGGCATCGAGGGGCTGGGCCAACAGCGGCAGGAGATCATCGCGGCGTGAGGGCTGTGCATCCTCACTGTCCGTCATTGCGAGCGCAAGCGAAGCAATCCAGAGCCCAAGCAAGACAGAAGACTGGATTGCTTCGGAGCTATCGCTCCTCGCAATGACGGGAAAATCCATTCGATATTCGGGAAACACGCATGAAACTCACATTCTCCCCGGCCTCGCCATTCGCGCGCAAGGTTCGCATTGCGGCGATCGAACTCGGCCTCATCGACAGAATCGAATTCACGCCGGCAACAGTGGTGCCCGGCCAGGCCAACGCCGAATATGCGCGCATCAATCCGCTGAAGAAGCTGCCGGCATTGATCCTCGATAATGGCGACGTCATCGTCGATTCCTATGTCATCGTCGAATATCTCGACGAGCTTGCCGGCGGCGGGAAATTGATCCCGGCATCCGGACCCGACCGCTGGAAGGTCAAGAGCGATCATTCGATGCTGCAAGGCATGCTCGATTCCATGCTGCTCTGCCGCTACGAGAAAATGGTGCGGCCGCAGGGGCTGCAGTGGCAGGCATGGTCCGACGATCACTGGAACCGCGCCTGGAGCGGCATGGCGCGCTTCGACAGGCAGGCGGACGTGTTGTCGCGTCCCCTCGACATCGTGCAGATCGCGCTCGCTTGCGTGCTCGGCTATGCCGATTTCCGCTTCGCCGATTGCGGCTGGCGCAAAGCCTATCCCAATCTCGATGCGTTCCACGAGAGGATGCTGAGCCGACCTTCGGTCAAGATTTCCGTACCGCCGCCAGCCTGAGGTTTGGAATTCCAAGGGAGTGAACCATGGGCCTCAAGCTCGCCGTCGGCGATCTCGCCATCCATCGCATCATCGAGCAGGAAACCACGTTCCTGCCCGCAACGGAGCTGCTACCCGGATTGACGCCGGACGTCCTCGCGGAGAACAGGCAATGGATGCGACAGGCAGGCGCGCTCGATGCGCAAGATGTTCTGATCCTGTGCTTTCAGTCCTATATCGTGAAGACGCCACATCACACCATCCTGATCGACAGTTGCATCGGCAACGACAAGCCGCGGCCCACGCGTCCGAAGTGGAACATGAAGACCGACGATACCTATATGCGCGCACTGGCGAGCGCGGGGATTTCGGTCGATGAAATCGACTTCGTGATGTGCACGCATTTGCACGTCGACCACGTCGGCTGGAATACGCGGCTGGAAGGCGGCCGCTGGGTGCCGACTTTTCCGAACGCGCGCTATATCTTCGGCAAGGCCGAATTCGACTACTGGACGGAGCAGAGCGCCAAGGCCGAGGTGCCGGCTTTTATCGACAGCGTATTGCCGGTGGTCGAGGCCAGACGCGCCGATATCGTGCGCAACGACTATGAGATCGGCGATCACGTTCGCATCCTGCCGACGCCGGGTCACACGCCCGGACACGTCGCATTCACCCTGGGCCGTGGCAAGGATGACGCGGTTTTCAGCGGCGATCTGATGCATTCGCCGCTGCAAACGCGCTATCCCGAACTGTCAGTGAAATTCGATGTCGACCAGGCGCAAGCCGCGCTCACCCGGCGCAATTTCCTGGAGCGCTATTGCGACACCGACACGCTGTGCTGCAGCGCGCATTTCCCCTCGCCTTCGACCGGGAAAATCCGGCGTCGCGCCGACGGATTCTCGTGCGAAGCGGTGGCGAGGTGAGACGTTGGCCACATGGTTCGAGACGCATGGCGTTGCCGCGCTCTTTGTCATGAGGTTCATCTTCTCCCCTCCTCCCGCGAAGCGGCGGGGAGGGGTCGGGGGTGGGGGATAGCGCCGCGTTCACCGCAGCAGCAGTTCCTGCCGAGAGACCCCCCACCCCCAACCCCTCCCCGCCACGCGCGATGCGCGTGGAGGGAGGGGAGCTCACGGCCTCGCAGGCGAGGCTCAATCGAACAGGTTCGGCGTGTGGTTGACGGCCGCGCCTTCGATGGCGAGCATTTTCAGCTTGGTGACAACGCCGCCATTGGCGGAAAAACCGCCCGGCTTGCCGCCTGCGGCAAGTACGCGGTGACACGGCACCACGATCGGACAGGGATTGCGCCCAAGCGCCTGGCCGACATCGCGTGACAGTTCGACACCGCCCAGTTGCTTGGCGATATCGCCATAGGTCATGGTTTTGCCCGGCGGAATGCTGCGCGCGATCTCGTAAACGCCGCGGTTGAACTCTGGAACGCCGTCGAGATCGAGAACGACGTCGCTGAGGTCATTCGGCTTGCCCGAGAGCAATTCAATGATCCCCTCGACCGCGTGTCGTACCTCGGCCGGCGGCTGCGCTTCCGCGATATCGCCGTGACGTTGCCGAATGCGGGCGCGGGTCTTTTCCTCGTTCCCCATCGGCAGTTGCACGCCGTTGATGCCGCGAGGACCCCATTCGATTCCGCAGATACCGATCGGGGTGTCGAACAGGGTAAATTGTTGGTCTGTCATGGCCAGCTCCATTTGCTCGCCCCATGTATGCTCCGGTGACGGAATCTAGGCTTGGAAATTGTTGCGATCCACCCGGATTCCGATGGCCATGGGCCTGCGGTATCGGGCCGCACTCGCCTGGCGCCTCGCTGTTCCCACAGGTTGGTAAACTCCTCGCCCGGTGTTATCCTCGCCGGCAAAGAGCGAAGTGGGCTCTGCGCCCAAAAACGCAAGGAGGAAGGCCATGAAACTGACCCCGCAGCAGGTCGAGTATTTCCACCGGGAAGGCTGGCTGTTTCTGCCGGAACTGTTCACTCCCGAAGAAGTGGCCCTGCTCGCGCGCGAGGCGGTCAACATCTACGACACCCAGCGGCCGGAGGTTTGGCGCGAGAAAAGCGGAGCGCCGCGCACGGCCTTTGCCGCCCATCTCTACAACGAGGCGTTCGGTATCCTCGGCGCCCATCCGCGCATGATCGACCCGGTCGAGCAGATCTTCGGCGAGAAGGTCTACATGCACCAGTTCAAGATCAACGCAAAATCGGCCTTCACCGGCGACGTCTGGCAATGGCATCAGGACTACGGCACCTGGAAACGCGACGACGGCATGCCGCAGCCGCGAGCGATGAACATCGCGATTTTTCTCGACGAGGTGATGCCGATCAACGGGCCGCTGATGCTGGTGCCGAAGAGCCAGCATGCCGGCGATCTCAAGGCCTCGCACGACGTTGCGACCACCTCCTACCCGCTGTGGACGCTCGATGAAGAAACCGTGACGCGGCTGGTGCAGGAAGGCGGCATCGTCGCACCGACCGGGAAGCCCGGCGGTCTGTTGATGTTCCACGGCAATCTGGTGCACGGCTCGGCCGGCAACATCACCCCCTACCCGCGCAAGATCGTTTACCTGACGCTTAACGCCGTCTCGAACTACATTCGCACGCCCACGCGGCCCGAATACATCGCCCATCGCGACTTTGCTCCGATCCAGACCGTGGAGGACGACGCGCTGCTTCGGCTCGCCCGCGCGCAGCGTCAGGCGGCGGAGTAAGTGCACGCTCGTGCCCCGGACGCAGCGCAACGCGAAGCGGTGCGTTGCCGAGCCGGGGCCCACGCCGCATCGATTCTGTTCCTCAGGTTCCGGCTCTGCGGAGCAGCACTGCGCGCTGCACCGCGTCCGGGACACGATAGTCTGGACCACTTCCCATGAATCTCTATCGCCTCCTCGGTGAACGAAGCGCAGCCGGAAAGCCGGTGCGCGTGGCGCTGATCGGCGCCGGCAAGTTCGGCTCGATGTTCCTGTCGCAGGTGCCGCACACGCGCGGACTCGAAGTCCCCGTCATCGTCGACCTCGATCCGGAACGCGCACGCGAGGCCTGCCGGACGGTAGGTTGGGATGCGGAGCGGATCGCGGCAACGACATTCACCGCCGACGGCACGAAGGCAACCTCCGGCAATGCCGACGTGATCGTGGAAGCAACCGGCAATCCCGGCGTCGGCATCAAACATGCCCGCGCGGCGATTGCGGCGGGCAAGCACATCGTGATGGTGAATGTCGAGGCCGATGTGCTGGCGGGGCCTCTGCTCG
>CAVRMY010000035.1:0-162500 GCA_963721935.1 uncultured Alphaproteobacteria bacterium | reverse complement strand
AGCTTGCTTCGTAAGATCGAACCGATAGCGAGGCGGTCAAGCTTCGCTAACAGGATCATTTACAACCCGCTCATCTGTCGATGGGCGAGCGCCGAAATGATCTGGAGATAGTGATTGGAATCCAGGCGAATTGCTTCGCAGGATCCCAAACCCGGATCGATCTCCTCTTTACGATGTCATAAATCCCGCACGCACGTCCCAAAGGACGAAGCATGCGAAGTGATGTTCTCGCGGACGAAAAATTCAAACGACCAGAGATCCAAGCCACTTGAGAGCAACTTCTCGATCTTCGATTCCATCTGGTGGAGCCAGACGGGATCGAACCGACGACCTCATGCTTGCAAAGCACGCGCTCTCCCAGCTGAGCTATGGCCCCGTACCAGAAGACGAAGTGCTTCACGTCGCTTGGCAAGACCGGCTTTACGAGAGAAACGCACTCGATCAAATGGTGGGCCTGGGAAGACTTGAACTTCCGACCTCACGCTTATCAAGCGCGCGCTCTAACCAACTGAGCTACAAGCCCCAAACGCTCATCCTTCCCCGCGTTTATTTCAGGGCTTGAGGATCGGGGTCGTGCCCGCGCATCGGCCAGGCGCCGAGTAGAGCGCCGGATGCATCGCACGGCGCAAGCCCCTGGCGCGTGTTCGTCCGCGAAGAAAGAGAAACGAAGACGGCGAAATCCCGCCAATGGAGCTCAACAATCCCAGGACTGTTGGCCCCTGATGTTTCTAAAACGATCCGATAGATCGAGCGTAATGCTGATCTGAAGGATCATCCTTAGAAAGGAGGTGATCCAGCCGCAGGTTCCCCTACGGCTACCTTGTTACGACTTCACCCCAGTCGCTGACCCTACCGTGGCCGGCTGCCTCCTTGCGGTTAGCGCACCGTCTTCAGGTAAAACCAACTCCCATGGTGTGACGGGCGGTGTGTACAAGGCCCGGGAACGTATTCACCGTGGCGTGCTGATCCACGATTACTAGCGATTCCAACTTCATGGGCTCGAGTTGCAGAGCCCAATCCGAACTGAGACGGCTTTTTGAGATTTGCGAAGGGTTGCCCCTTAGCGTCCCATTGTCACCGCCATTGTAGCACGTGTGTAGCCCAGCCCGTAAGGGCCATGAGGACTTGACGTCATCCCCACCTTCCTCGCGGCTTATCACCGGCAGTCTCCTTAGAGTGCTCAACTAAATGGTAGCAACTAAGGACGGGGGTTGCGCTCGTTGCGGGACTTAACCCAACATCTCACGACACGAGCTGACGACAGCCATGCAGCACCTGTCTCCGGTCCAGCCGAACTGAAGAACTCCGTCTCTGGAGTCCGCGACCGGGATGTCAAGGGCTGGTAAGGTTCTGCGCGTTGCGTCGAATTAAACCACATGCTCCACCGCTTGTGCGGGCCCCCGTCAATTCCTTTGAGTTTTAATCTTGCGACCGTACTCCCCAGGCGGAATGCTTAAAGCGTTAGCTGCGCCACTAGTGAGTAAACCCACTAACGGCTGGCATTCATCGTTTACGGCGTGGACTACCAGGGTATCTAATCCTGTTTGCTCCCCACGCTTTCGTGCCTCAGCGTCAGTATCGGGCCAGTGAGCCGCCTTCGCCACTGGTGTTCTTGCGAATATCTACGAATTTCACCTCTACACTCGCAGTTCCACTCACCTCTCCCGAACTCAAGATCCTCAGTATCAAAGGCAGTTCTGGAGTTGAGCTCCAGGATTTCACCCCTGACTTAAAGACCCGCCTACGCACCCTTTACGCCCAGTGATTCCGAGCAACGCTAGCCCCCTTCGTATTACCGCGGCTGCTGGCACGAAGTTAGCCGGGGCTTATTCTTGCGGTACCGTCATTATCTTCCCGCACAAAAGAGCTTTACAACCCTAGGGCCTTCATCACTCACGCGGCATGGCTGGATCAGGCTTGCGCCCATTGTCCAATATTCCCCACTGCTGCCTCCCGTAGGAGTTTGGGCCGTGTCTCAGTCCCAATGTGGCTGATCATCCTCTCAGACCAGCTACTGATCGTCGCCTTGGTGAGCCATTACCTCACCAACTAGCTAATCAGACGCGGGCCGATCTTTCGGCGATAAATCTTTCCCCGTAAGGGCTTATCCGGTATTAGCACAAGTTTCCCTGTGTTGTTCCGAACCAAAAGGTACGTTCCCACGCGTTACTCACCCGTCTGCCGCTGACGTATTGCTACGCCCGCTCGACTTGCATGTGTTAAGCCTGCCGCCAGCGTTCGCTCTGAGCCAGGATCAAACTCTCAAGTTGGACTTGAAACTTTGAACCGGCTGATCACAAATTTTGACGAGGTCCCACCATTAAATCGCCGGCGATTCACATCGCTGGCGACCTGACCTCAATGAAGAGATCATGGTGTAACCTTTTTCAAAACGTGTACCGCCGAAGTCTTTCGTCCGATCCCGAAAGTTGAAAGCCGAGGCCTTCAAGTATTTCGAGATCCGCAAGGACTCCGCCGTCCACGTTTCTCTTTCTTCATCTTCACTTGTCAAACAGCCCGGGGTCCGAAAACCCCTCTCCCATCGGGAGCATTTCGAGCGAAGCTTTACGAAGACCTCACTCGACGACACCTCACTCGACGACACCTCACTCGACGACACCTCACTCGACGACAAATGACAACCGATTGGTATCGGCTGTTGGTTCACTCATCTTAGTGAGGAGCTTCACGGGCACGAAAACATGCCTTGGCCGAGGGCCAAGGCAGCGCCGCGCTCAGTGGGGCGGTTTATAAGCCCGCCCAATCGACGTTGTCAACGGTTGATGTCAACAATTCGTCGCATCGCGCTCTAGAATCCCGCACAACCAAGAAGTCTTGATTTTTAAGGACTTCGCGCCGTACTTGAGCCACAATCCTGCGACGTTCTGGTTAGCTGGGTATTGAATTGTCGATTTGCAAGTGGGGGCTGGCGACGAGGGCGTATCCGGGGTTGGCGACGAGGGCGAGCCCATCGCCTCCTCCTTGCGAACGGCTAATATCGAAGAGATCTGCACACCATCGAGTTCGTGATTTCGGGCACTTCGGGCCCCTTGCTCACGAACATCCAGGCGCTACGCCGCGCTCCCGGAACTCCCTGAGGAAGGGGATGAATACGGGCCAGGGATGGGCGAAGGATGGACGCGGGTCTCCTCGAAAGGCGAGGGAATTCGGGGGGATCGTGGTTTGAGCCACAGGACGTCACGCGGGGGCGGTTACGGGCGCGAGACCGGGATGATCGATCTTGGTCATGAGCCGCCGCTATCGGTAGATGGCTCCGAAGCTGCCGTCATCGACCGTCGCCGCGTCTCCGTACAGTGGTTTAGCGGCACCATCCTGACCGGCTTGTGCGGCGCAGCCCTGATCGGCGGCGCCGTTTTCGCGTCTCTGGACGGCGAAATGACCTTTGCCAAGGTTCCCGAACGGGTCGAGGGCGCGCTCCGCGGCGCCTTTGGGGCCAATGATCATTCCCTGAAGAAGAGCGACCGCTTGCCTCCACCCGGCGAGGCGACTGCGGCGCGCAATGTGGTGCGGGTATCCACGGTCACCCGCGTCGGCAACCGCGACGTGATGCGGGTGCGGCCGTTCGTGCGTATCTCCGGCAATCTGTCGATGACGACGAGCGACCTCAGCGCCAAAATCCCGCCCTTCAACGCCCAGCGGATGCTGAGCGATGTGGGCAGCCCCGCGCCCGCGGCCCCGGACGAGGTGATCAACACCGAAGCGGCCGAACCGGATGCGGAGGTTTCCTTCGTCACAAAGGACCTCGGGCCGATCCTGCCCAAGGCCAAGCTCGCCGCAGTGATCGCACTCGACGAGGTGGTGCTGCGGGTTCGCGACGCATCCAACTGGCGCGGCAACGGTTCAGTCCGCTACGCCTCCCTCGCCAATGCCGCGGCCGACGCCAGCGGCGCCCAGACAGGGCTGAAACTGGCCTACGCCACCGAGGGCACCGCCTCCGACCCCTATGCCGGCTTTGAAACCCGGGTGGTCCCTGAAAACGTAACCCTGCTGCCCAAGACCAAGGACCAAATCACCGGAGGCAATCCGAACGGTGAACGCCTTCACATCGTCAGGAAGGGCGATAGCGTGGTTTCCATCCTGCGCGAACAGGGAGCCACACCGGAAGAAGCCAAGTCCATCGCAACAACGCTCGGCGCGCGCGGCCGCGACGGCGGCCTGAAAGAGGGTCAGAAACTTCGCATCCTGATGGCGCCCGCAGGCCCCGGCCAACGGCTCCAGCCCTACCGCGTCATCGTCGCCAACGATTCCGGCATCGAGGCGGTCGCAGCGCTATCCGATCTCGGCAAATATGTAGCCGTCGACGTGCAGAGTTTGAACACCGTCACTGAAACTGCAGACAACGGCGACGATGACGATGACGACGGGAGCGGCGTGCGGCTCTACCAGAGCATCTACGAGACCGCTTTGCGCAACAAGGTTCCTGCGGCCGTGATCGAAGACATGGTTCGCATCTATTCCTACGACGTCGACTTCCAGCGCAAGGTAGCGCCCGGCGATTCCTTCGACGTGTTCTTCGCCGGCGAGGATGAAAGCACCACAAGCAGCGAAAAGCCGGAAGTTCTGTTCGCCTCGCTGACGGTCGGCGGAGAAACCAAGAAATACTATCGTTTCCAGACGCCGGACGATTCCGTTGTCGATTTTTATGACGAGACCGGCAAGAGCGCCAAGAAGTTCCTGGTCCGCAAGCCCGTCAACAACGCCATCATGCGGTCCGGCTTCGGCAGCCGCCGCCATCCGATCCTCGGTTATGTCAAGATGCACACCGGCGTCGATTGGGCGACCCCGTACGGCACGCCGATTTTCGCTTCGGGCAATGGCGTCGTCGAAAGCGTCGGCTGGGAAGGCGGCTACGGCAAATATGTCAAGCTGAAGCACAATAACGGTTACGAGACCGCCTACGGACACATGTCCGCCTATGCCAAGGGACTGGAAGTCGGCAAGCGGGTCCGCCAGGGCCAGGTCATCGGTTTTGTCGGTTCAACCGGACAATCGACCGGAGCCCACGTCCATTATGAAATCCTGGTCAATGGCCGCTTCGTCGACCCCATGCGTGTCAGGCTGCCGCGCGGCCGCTCGCTCGAGGGCCCGATCCTCGCAGGCTTTGAGAAGGAGCGCGATCGGCTCGACGCCATGATGACCAATCGCGGCGGCGCTGCGCGAATTTCCGATGCCGGCAATACCGGCGGCACGCGCCAGAGCACGAGCCGCTGAAGCTCGGATCGTTCCTGCGTTTTCGGTCTGCTCCCTGCAATTTCCGGACTGCTCAGTTCAGCTTCCGCTTCGGCACGGGCGTTTCAAACTGCGCAATCTCCGCCGTTTGCGGCGCCTTGCCGTTGAACGTCAGCACGTTGCCTTTCGCCGAAATGGCGACCTTATCGCCGTCCCGAATCTCGCCGGCGAGAAGCATCTCGGCAAGCGGGTCCTGCAGGCTGCGCTGGATCACCCGTTTCAGGGGCCGCGCGCCGTAGGCGGGATCCCAACCCTTGGCGGCAAGCCAGTCGCGCGCTGCCGCATCGAGCGTGAGCGCGATCTTGCGATCCTCCAGAAGCTTTTGTAATCGGCCGAACTGAATTTCCACGATCCAGCCCATCTCGCTCTTCTGCAGGCGATGGAACAAAATGATCTCGTCGATGCGGTTGAGGAATTCAGGCCGGAAGTGCGCCCGCACCATCGCCATCACCTGCTCGCGGACCGCCGAGGTGTCCTCGCCTTCCGGCTGGTTGACCAGGTATTCCGAACCGAGATTCGAGGTCATGATGATCAGCGTGTTGCGGAAATCGACCGTGCGGCCCTGACCGTCGGTCAGCCGGCCGTCATCGAGCACCTGCAGCAGCACGTTGAAGACATCGGGATGGGCCTTCTCGATTTCGTCAAACAGCACGACCTGATAGGGCCGGCGCCGGACCGCTTCGGTGAGCACACCACCCTCGTCATAGCCGACATAGCCTGGCGGGGCGCCGATCAGACGCGATACCGAATGCTTCTCCATGAATTCGGACATGTCGAGGCGGACCATCGCCGTCTCGTCATTGAAGAGAAATTCGGCCAGCGCCTTGGTAAGTTCGGTCTTGCCGACGCCGGTGGGGCCCAGGAACATGAACGAGCCCATCGGCCGGTTCGGGTCCTGCAGGCCGGCCCGCGAGCGTCGCACGGCGGTCGCCACCGCGCGCACGGCTTCGGCCTGGCCGACCACGCGCTTGCTCAGCGCATCCTCCATTTTCAGGAGCTTGTCCTTTTCGCCTTCCAGCATCTTGTCGACAGGCACACCGGTCCAGCGCGAGACGACCTGCGCGATGTGGTTGGCGGTGACGGCCTCCTCCATCATCTCGGTGGAACTCTCCTTGGCCTCGATCGCGGCGAGCTTTTTCTCCAGCTCCGGAATCCGGCCGTACGCAAGTTCGCCGGCTCGCTGGAATTCGCCCCGCCGCTGCGCGTTGGCGAGTTCGATCCGGAGCGCGTCGAGCTCGCTCTTCAGCTTCTGCGCATCCGACAGTTTATTCTTCTCGGCGCTCCAGCGCGCCGTCAGCGCAGCCGCCCTCTCCTCGAGCGAGGCGAGTTCCTTTTCCAGGATATTGAGCCGGCTCTTGGAGCCCGGATCGCTCTCCTTCTTCAAGGCTTCCTGCTCGATCTTGAGACGGATGATCTCCCGATCCAGCGAATCCAGCTCCTCCGGCTTGGAATCGACCTGCATCTTCAGCCGCGCTGCCGCCTCATCCATCAGGTCAATCGCCTTGTCGGGGAGAAAGCGATCGGTGATGTAGCGGTTCGACAGCATTGCCGCGGCGACCAGCGCCGAATTGGTGATGCGCACGCCGTGGTGCTGTTCGTATTTGTCCTTCAGCCCGCGCAGGATCGAGATCGTATCCTCAACCGTAGGCTCCGAGACGAAGATCGGCTGGAAGCGCCGCGCCAGCGCCGCGTCCTTTTCGACGTGCTTGCGATACTCATCTAGCGTGGTCGCGCCGATACAGTGCAACTCACCGCGCGCAAGGGCGGGCTTGAGCAGGTTGGATGCATCCATCGCACCGTCGGCCTTGCCTGCGCCGATCAGGGTGTGCATCTCGTCGATGAAGAGAATGATGGCGCCTTCGGCCGCGGTGACTTCCTGCAGCACGGCTTTCAGCCGTTCCTCGAACTCGCCGCGGTACTTCGCGCCTGCGATCAGCGCGCCCATATCGAGCGACAACAGCTTCTTGTCCTTCAGGCTCTCGGGAACGTCGCCATTGACTATTCTGAGCGCCAAACCCTCGACAATCGCGGTCTTGCCGACGCCGGGCTCGCCGATCAGCACCGGGTTGTTCTTGGTGCGGCGGGAAAGAACCTGGATGGTGCGGCGAATTTCCTCGTCGCGCCCGATCACCGGATCGAGCTTGCCCTCGCGCGCAGCCTGCGTCAGGTCGCGTGCATATTTCTTCAGCGCGTCATAGGCGTTTTCGGCCGTCGCGCTGTCGGCCGTGCGGCCCTTGCGCAAGCTCTCGATCGCCGCGTTGAGATTCTGCGGCGTGACGCCGCCGTCCTTGAGGATCTTGCCGGCCTCGCTGCTCCGCTCGAGCGCCAGGCCAAGCAGAAGCCGCTCCACGGTGACGAAGCTGTCGCCTGCCTTCTCGCCGGCCTTTTCAGCCGCATCAAACGCCCGCGCGAGATCCGGAGCGAGGTAGACCTGTCCGGCGCCAGAGCCGGAAACCTTGGGTAGTTTGTTGAGCGCGTCCTCGGTGGCTTTGAGGATCGCCCGCGAGTTACCCCCCGCGCGGTCGATCAGGCCGGCGGCCAGGCCCTCATTGTCGTCGAGCAGCACCTTCAACAGGTGCAAGGACGAGAATTGCTGGTGGCCCTCGCGCATTGCGAGTGATTGGGCCGACTGGACGAAACCGCGCGAACGCTCGGTATATTTTTCAATATTCATGTAAACGCCCTCAGCCTGCCGGTTTCCACCCTCAACACCAAGGCATGGACGATCGGCATCTTCACTGGGTTACCGCGAACTTGCGTTGATATTCGCAGCCGTCACCGACGCTCGCGCCGGCTTGCAGCAAATGTGGGAAGTGGCGTTCAGAAACGGAAGAGGCGATTTCACAAATTCGTGTTCGATGACTTCCCCTCCAGGGAATCCCTTAATAAGGCCGGATGTCCTCAAGCTCAGCGCGAATTGAAGGCCTTTACCGTTATCCGGTCAAAGGGCTTTCGCCGGAACCGATGCCGCGGGTGGCCCTTTCTGTCGGCAAGACCCTTCCGGCCGACCGGCGCTACGCCGTCGAAAATGGCCCAAGCGGCTTCGATCCCAGGGCGCCGGGATGGCTGCCAAAATCCCATTTCCTGATGCTGATGCGCAACGAGCGCCTGGCAGGATTGCAGACCCAATTCGAGGATCGCACCAATCTTCTGACCATTCGCAAGGACGGCGAGGTGGCCGCAAGGGGCGACCTGGAGACGGCAGAAGGCCGCGCCGCGATCGAGCAGTTCTTCGCGACAAATTTTGAAAGCGACCTCAAGGGATCGCCGAAGCTGCTTTCGGGCGACAATCACAGCTTTTCGGATGTCGCCCGGAAGGTAGTGTCGATCATCAATCTCGCCAGCGTCGCCGCGATCGAACGTGTCGTCGGCCAGCCGGTGCACCGGCTGCGATTCCGCGCCAACATGTACGTCTCCGGCTGGCCGGCCTGGAGCGAAACCGAATTGCTCGAGCGCACGCTGGCCATCGGCGAGGTCCGGCTCAAGGTCGTAAAGTCGATCGTGCGCTGCGCCGCGATCAACGTCGACCCCGAGACCGCGCTGCGCGATCTCGACATCCCGCACACCATGATGCGGCAGTTCGGCCATGCCGATTGCGGCATCTATGCCGAGGTCATTGCCGGAGGCACCATCGGCGTCGGCGATGCGATTGCCGCGGAAGAACCGCTACTGCCTTAGCCATCGCCGCGTTCCCATAAGCGAACCCCTCCCGCGCATGTAATTTTCGCGATTGCGGCCGCGGGGATTAATTGCGATTTTCAGGCGACGCCTGGCGCGAGGAAACGCCACAACAAAATAATGGAAGGAAATTCGAATGCCTCACGCAATCGCCAGGGACGGAGTTCGCCTCTACTTCGAACAAGCGGGCAGTGGAACGCCGATGATCTTTCTCCACGAATATGCGGCCGACCACACCAATTGGGAACCACAGATGCGCTATTTCTCGCGCGGGCATCGCTGCATCGCGTACTCCGCGCGAGGCTACACTCCCTCCGACGTGCCGGCATCGCCAGAAGCCTACACTTTCAGGCATTTCTATTCCGACGCGCTCGCCGTGCTCGATCATCTCAACATCGCAAAGGCGCATTTCGTCGGATTGTCGATGGGCGCTTATTCATCGCTGCAGATCGCGCTCAACGCGCCGGAGCGAGCCTTGTCGATGACGCTTGCCGGCGTCGGTTCCGGATCGAGCCTCGAGAACCTCGACGCCTTCCGCAAGCAGTGCCAGGCGACGGCAGATCAATACGACGCAATCGGCTCCATCGAAGTCGCCAAGGCGACGCGTGAGGCGCCGAGCCGGATTCCGTTCCTGGTGAAAGACCCGCGCGGCCATGCCGACTTCTACGCAGCACTGGGGCGCCACGATGCCAAAGGCTCCGCCAACACCATGCGCGGTTTCCAGGGCGGCAGACCCTCGATCTACACCATGGCCGACGCGATCGGGAAAGTGCCGACACCGGCACTGATCATCTGCGGCGACGAGGACGATCCGTGCATCGAGCCGAGCCTGTTTTTGAAGAAACACCTCCCGGCGTCGGGGCTTGCGATGTTTCCGAAGTCGGGCCACGTGCTCAATCTGGAAGAGCCGGCACTGTTCAACGAAACGGTCGAACGCTTCATTGCGCTGGTTGAAGCCGGCCGCTGGGGCGTGCGCGATCCGAGGTCGCTGGCGGTGGCGTAGTGCGCAGGCGATGGTGGCAAAAGAGCCCGGTCACCAGGGAGAGCACGAAGGAAACCGTTAAAACCATTCGCGTGCGGGAATGCCGGGTGATTCCGGCGCGACCGTGGTGTACTTACTCGTGTGGTTTTACTTTTCCCACGCGAGGCTGCGGGTGCGATCGGCACCCGGCATTCCCCACGCCCTCTATTTTTCGGGGCGGATGTTTTGAAGCATAGCCCGGGCGCGATCCGCGCCGCGGAATGCGCTGATGTGTGCCTCCACGTCATTGCGAGGCGCGGAGCGACGAAGCAATCCATGCTTCCTTCTTTGTGGCGACATGGATTGTTTCGCTGGCGCTCGCAAAGACGGTGTAACGATCATAACGTCGCGGCTGTTTGACAATTGAATCGGTAGTTGCATCTGAAGCCGCTTGCGGTCGCGCGAGCGGCGAAGTTGAGCGTCATTGCGAGCAAAAGCGAAGCAATCCGGAATGTATCGACATGGGAAAAAGCTGGATTGCTTCGTCGCTCCGCTCCTCGCAATGACGGCCAGAGCCTACCGTCCCTTCTCCGCCCGGCTCAAGAGAAACACGCCCTGCTCGCCGAACATGTTCCAGAACCACCAGGGCGCGCTCAGTCGCAGCGGCCGTCCATAAAGGTCGAGCGCTTGGGCGCGCTCCATCTTGACGTTGATCTCGCCGCAGAGCTGCACGAAATCCTTGATGGTGCAGAAATGGATGTTCGGCGTGTCGTACCAGGTCGCGGGGAGATTTTCCGTGCGCGGCATATGACCGCCGACCAATAGCTGCAGCCGCATCTTCCAGAAGCCGAAATTCGGAAACGACACGATCGCGCGCCGTCCGATCCGCAACAGGTTTTCCAGCACCGCCTTCGGCCGTCGCGTCGCCTGCAGGGTCTGCGACAGGATCACGTAATCGAACGCGTCGTCCGGGTAGTTGACGAGGTCGGTGTCGGCATCGCCCTGCACCACCGCGAGACCCTTGGCGACGCAGCGGTTGACGCCTTCGCGCGACAGTTCGATGCCGCGGCCATCGATCCCCCTGCTTTCGAGCAGCTGCAGCAGGTCGCCGTCGCCGCAGCCGACGTTCGAGAACCTTCGAGCCGTGCTCGACCATTTCCGCCACCAGCAGATGATCGCCGCGGTAGTACCCGTTGTCGGGTTGGACCGTGGGACCCAGCGGCAGCACCTGTTGCTGCATGGTCATGCGCTGCCTTTCCCGGTCAGTCCACGCGCCTTGGCGGCCGATTGCAGGAAGGCACGGGAGATATCGAAGAATTCCGGCACGTCCAGCAGGAACGCGTCATGGCCGCGGTCGGTCTCGATTTCCGCAAACGACACCCGCGCGCTGGACGCGTTGAGCGCATGCACCAGCGCACGCGACTCCGAGGTCGGAAACAGCCAGTCGCTGGTGAAAGACACCACGCAGAAGCGGGTCTGGATGCCGCGGAAGGCCTCCGCCAGCACGCCGTGGTGATCGGCGGCGATATCGAAATAATCCATCGCCCGCGTCAGGTAGAGATAGCTGTTGGCGTCGAACCGCTCGACAAAGGACGATCCCTGATAACGCAGATAGCTTTCCACCTGAAAGTCCGCCTCAAACGAAAAGGTCGGCAGATCGCGATCCTGCATCCGCCGGCCAAACTTGCGGTGCAAGGCGGCGTCCGAGAGATAGGTAATGTGCCCCGCCATCCGTGCCACCCCGAGGCCGCGATGCGGCTGGGTGCCCTGCTCGAAGTAACGCCCATTGCGCCAGTCCGGATCGGCCATGACGGCCTGACGGCCAAGTTCGTGGAATGCGATGTTCTGCGCCGAATGCCGCGTGCTGCAGGCGACCGGCAGCGCCGAGAACACCCGTTTCGGAAACGCCGCGGTCCACTGCAGCGCCTGCATGCCGCCCATCGAGCCGCCCGCGACACAGAGCAGCGTTTCAATGCCAAGCCGGTCGAGCAGCATCGCCTGCGCGCGCACCATGTCCGGTATTGTGATGATCGGAAAATCCAGCCCCCAGAGCTTGCCGGTAGCGGGATTGGTCGACGCCGGCCCGGTCGAGCCCATGCAGCCGCCGATCACGTTTGGACAAATGATGAAATAGGTTTCGGTATCGAGCGGGCGGCCGGGACCGACCATGACTTCCCACCAGCCCGGCTTGCCGGTCAGCGGGTGGACGTTGGCGACGTGCTGGTCGAGTGTTAGTGCATGACAAACCAGAATGGCGTTGGTGCGCTCGGCGTTGAGCTCACCATAAGTCTGGTAGGCGATCTGAAATGGCGCAAGATCGATGCCGCAATCGAGCGGCAACGGCTGATCGGTACCGAACAATGCAACTTTCGAACTCGGATGGTCGGCCTCGTGGGACCGTTCATCGGCATGAATCGCTGGACTTGGTACTGACTGCACTTTTACCATCTTGTGACCTACCTCCTCGGGTGGCGCTGATAGACCACCACCGACAGCAGGCCAAAAAAAATCCGGCCTGAACAATGGTTCGGCCGGGATCACTTTTGTCCCCGGCCTGTTTAGCGAGTTGTTTAGCGTGGCTGCAAGCCGGCCGGCTCAAATGACCACGGAACGGGTAAAATGCTAGTCCCAAGCGGCCCAGTCGTCAAGGCAAGCCTGGGGTTAACGGAGGCTACGTGCCCTCACGGTGAGGAGGCGCTCTTGCGCCGTCTCGAACCATGAGGGAGAACAGGGTCCATCCTTCGAGACGCGGCGAAGACGCCGCTCCCAAAGGCTGAGGCATCCCGTTCGCATCGAGTGTGAACCCCAATTCCCGTCTTTCATCGGTTTCTCGTATGTCCCAACAGCCCCCCGCTCCACCCTCCCTCGAGGTGCTGCGCAAAGAGATCGATACCATCGACGCGCAGATGCACAGCCTGTTGATGCAGCGCGGCGATATCATCGATCGCCTGATCCAGGTGAAGAAGACGCAGGAGGTCGGCTCGGCTTTCCGCCCGGCGCGCGAAGCCGACATGATGCGCCGCCTGGTGCAACGTCACCGCGGCATCCTGCCGCTTGATACCGTCGAGAGCATCTGGCGTGTCATCATCTCGACCTTCACCTACGTGCAGGCGCCATTTTCGGTTCATGCCGATATTTCGCCCGGCGAGTCCGCGATGCGTGATTCGGCACGATTTCATTTTGGATTTACCGTGCCCTATGTTTCGCATTTCAGCGCCTCGGCCGCCGTCGAAGCCGTGGCCAGATCCAAGGGCGACCTGGCGCTGGTTTCGGCGACCTCCAGCCGCGCCCCGTGGTGGATTGCGCTCGAAGCCAAGGGTGCGCCGAAAATCATCGCGCGGCTGCCCTTCGTCGAGCGTGCCGATCATCCCGCTGCCCTGCCGGTATTCGTGGTTTCGCGCGTTGCCGATAGTGCCATGGTGACCGAGGTCGAAATGTGGAGCGTGCGCGTATCGGGCTGGAATGCCGAAATTGCCCGCGCACTGTCTCCTCTGGCCGAAATCGTCGCCGTGCCCGATACTGCCTTCGACGGCGCCGCCCTGCTGATCTCGGTTTCGGCAGCCAACAGCCTCGAACAGATCAAGGCGGCCCTGATCGAGGCGGGTGCATCGGTGCGCTCGTCGGCCCTCGTCGGCAGCCACGCAACGCGCTATACGGTGGCCAACGGTCCGGCAAAATAGCCGCCCGTCTATCCGGAGTTGAAGATGTCCCGACCCATGCCGAACCCCGGCATTCTCGACATTGCGCCCTATACCCCGGGCAAGAGCCCGAAAGCGGAAGCGGGCCGCAAGGTGTTCAAGCTGTCGGCCAACGAGACGCCGTTCGGTCCTTCGCCGAAGGCAATCGATGCCTACACGAAGGCGGCGGCGCATCTTCACGATTATCCGGAAGGCACCTCGCGGGTCCTGCGCGAGGCGATCGGGCGCGCCTTTGGACTCGATCCCGAGCGCATCATCTGCGGCGCCGGCTCGGATGAAGTCCTCAATCTGCTGGCGCATGCCTATCTCGGCCGCGGCGATGAGGCGATCTCCACCGCCCACGGCTTTCTGGTTTACCCGATCGCGACGATGGCCAATGGCGCCGTCAGCGTGGTTGCGGCGGAAACCAACTTCACGGCGGATGTCGATGCGATCCTCAAGCTCGTCACGCCACGCACCAGGCTCGTATGGCTCGCCAACCCCAACAACCCGACCGGAACCTACGTGCCGTTCGACGAGGTGAAGCGGCTGCGTGCCGGACTGCCGCCGCATGCGTTGCTGGTGCTCGACGCCGCCTACGCGGACTACGTGTCGCGCAACGACTACGAGATGGGTATCGAGCTGGTAGCGACCACCGAGAACACCGTGATGACCCACACCTTCTCCAAGATCCACGGCCTTGCCGCGCTGCGTGTCGGCTGGATGTTCGGACCCTCCCACATCGTCGATGCGGTCAACCGCATCCGTGGGCCGTTCAACGTCTCGACGCCGGCGATGCTGGCGGCGGTGGCCGCACTCGAGGACACCGCCCACCAGCAGATGTCGAAGGCCCACACCGAAAAATGGCGCAACTGGCTGACGGAAGAACTGACGAAGCTTGGCCTCAAGGTGACGCCGAGCGTGGCCAATTTTGTGCTGATCCATTTTCCGCTGGACAAGGGCAAGACCGCGGCCGCGGCCGATGCATTCCTCACCGAACGCGGACTCGTGCTGCGCGCGCTGAACAATTATCGCCTGCCCCATGCGCTCCGCCTGACGATCGGCACCGAGGAAGCCAATCGGCTGGTTGTGGATGGCTTGCGCGACTTTATGGATTCGAAATGAGCGCTGCGCCGTCCTTCAAGAGAATGGCCCTGATCGGCTTCGGCCTGATCGGCGGCTCGATCGCACGTGCGGCGCGGGAACAGGGTTTGGCCGGCGAAATCGTCACCACTGCACGCTCGGCCGGGACGCGCGCCCGCGTGCTGGAGCTCGGCATTGTCGACCGCGTGGTGGAGACCAACGCGGAGGCCGTCAAGGATGCCGATCTCGTCATCCTCTGCATTCCCGTTGGCGCGTGCGGCGCTGTCGCGCAGCAAATCGCGGGCCATCTCGAGCCCGGCGCGATCGTTTCCGATGTCGGCTCGGTCAAGGGCGCGGTGGTAAGGGACATGGCGCCGCATTTGCCTGCGACCGTGCATTTCGTGCCGGCGCATCCGGTTGCCGGCACCGAACATTCCGGACCGGATTCCGGCTTCGCCGAGCTCTTCATCGACCGCTGGTGCATCCTGACCCCGCCCGAAGGCACCGAGGCGAGCGCGGTGGAGAAATTGCGCGCGTTCTGGGCGGCGCTGGGGGCCAGGGTCGAGATCATGACCCCCGACCACCATGACCTCGTGCTTGCGATTACCAGTCACCTGCCGCACCTGATCGCCTACACCATCGTCGGCACGGCTGACGAGCTTGCCCAGGTAACGTCGTCGGAAGTGATAAAATTCTCGGCCGGCGGTTTTCGCGATTTCACTCGCATTGCAGCTTCCGATCCCGTCATGTGGCGCGACGTGTTTCTGGCCAACAAGGATGCCGTCCTGGAAATGCTCGGCACCTTCAACGAGGACCTTTCCAGGCTTACGCGTGCGATCCGGCGCGGCGACGGCGAGGCATTGTTCGAACATTTCACGCGCACCCGCGCCATTCGCCGCGGCATCGTCGAGACCGGTCAGGATTCGGCAGCGCCCGATTTCGGCCGCCCGCACGCGCAGCTTCGCAAGAAGGCGGAGTGACGATTTTGCCCCGTACGACTTTGCCCCGTACGACGATGCCTCAAAACAGCGGCGGAATTTGCCCGACCTTGAGCGGGCCGAGATATACGGCCCCATCGGCAAAGCGCAGCGGGAAGGTGCGCGCCTTCTTGCCTTCCAGCACCGCCTCCTTGCCGAGAGCTTTGATGCCGGCCGCGACCCCGACACTGGCGTTTTGCCTTACGACCTTGCCGAGGCCGGGAATCGCCCGGTCCAGTGCGCCCAGCACATTGCCGATGTCCTGTGTCTTGACGCCGGGCACGACGCGATCGAGGGTTGCCTGCGGCACGCCGTCATCGAGCATTTTCTCCAGGCCGAGCGCCGGGATCGCCTGCTCGATGCCTGCAACCGTCATCTGCAACTCGCCATCGAGATGCCCTTGCGCGTCGAGACTCAGCGTGCCCGCAGCAACCGCGGTGAGGTCGCCCTGCTGGATGCGGGATTGCACAATCTCGACATGACCTCCGGCCGCCTGCAGTTCGCGCAACCGTTCGGGCCATGGTTTTGGCGAAACATCCTTCAACCCGCTCAGCGTAGCGCGTATCTCCGCGTCGAACGGCCTGGCAAGCAGCGGATGCAACTCCTGAATGCTGCCCGCCCCTATCCTCAAGACGGTTTCGATCAGGGGATCGTCGGAAGTTGAACCCTCCGCAAGGCGGCCGTGCAATTCGACGTGCCTGGCGCGCGCCAGCGGCACCTGCACCGAACTGTTCACGCGATCGATCGATGCGTCATCGAAAACGACGGAAGCCCGCTGTGGAATGGCAGGCAATCCAACCACGCTGGAGCGGGCCCTGGTCCAGTTCACCACCATCGAAGACGACCCGTGTGAATCGACGATCGTCGCCGGTGCGGTAAATTCCGCGATCAGCAATTTCGGATCATAGACCTGGGCGACCACCAGAATCTCGCCGAGCCTGGCGGTGACCGGCGATTGCGCCGCGCCCTCACCCGCAGTCTGCGATATCAGCGACACGCTCGCGGCCTCGCACCGCACCTCGAGACGGAACGGGAAGCCGGCCATCGAGCGTTTGGCGCAATCATATATTCGCCCCGATTTCGCTTCCTGTGCGCGCCAGGCATCGGCCTTGACCTCTGCCTGCGAGGCTGCAAAGAACCAGAATACGCTCCATGCCGCGGCGGCGAGGACGAGCAAGGCAGGCATCAGAAAGAGCTGCCAACGAGGACGGCGGTACGTTGCGACGGTCATATCGGGCATAGTGCGACCATTGGGGGAGGATTTTGTCAAATCTAAGCGGCGAAGCGGACGGTAAAACGCACGAAATTTCTTGTTTCGTTTTGTATCCATATTCTGATAGCTCGTGCACCAGATGTCAGCCAAAAGCCCTTCGCAACCGGAGCCCTCGGCGGAAGACCTGTGGGTGTTCGGCTATGGGTCGCTGATGTGGCGACCCGGCTTCGAATTCATCGATCAATTTCCCGCGAGGCTCATCGGCGAACATCGCGCACTCTGCGTCTACTCGTTTGACCACCGTGGCACGCCGGAAAAGCCCGGCCTCGTTCTGGGCCTTGACCGTGGCGGCGCCTGCCGCGGCATCGCATTCAGGGTGGAGGCGAAACGACGCAGGAACACCGTCGACTATCTACGCAGCCGCGAGCAAACCACCAACGTCTATCGTGAAGTCACGCGCTCGGTCTGGCTCGAGAACGAAGCGCGGCAACGCGTCAGCGCACTCGCCTATGTGGTCGATCGCGGGCACATCCAATATGCCGGGCGGCTGTCGCTCGCCGACCAGCTTCGTTACGTCCGGCAGGGTCACGGCCGTTCGGGAAACAATCGCGACTATGTTCTGTCGACCGTGAAATCGATCGAAGCGCAGGGTTTCCGCGACCCCCAACTGCACCACCTCGCGCTCATGCTGCACGACGACACGAGCCTGCACCGCTGAGGTACAAGTTTGCGCGGCCAGGGGCAGACCAGAACTCTCATGGTGGGAGATGCGAAGCATCGTCTCGAACCAGGAGACCAACCTTCGACGCGCGCACCAGGTGCGCGCTCCCTCAGGATAAGGTTTTTCCGGAACCCGTTTCGACCGAAGCCGAATCCGGCACGCGGCCAAACAATTGCGCCTGCTCCCGTCGCGCCGTCTCGACCAGCCGGCCGGTGGCCTCCTCGATGACATCAGAAACGCGCGTGAGGAATTCGGCACGTGACAGACCCGGCGGCAGCAAATCGAGAAATTCGACCACCATCGTTCCCGGATAGCGCATGAAAGTCCGACGAGGCCAGAACAATCCCGAATTCAGCGCAACCGGCAGGCAGGCCACACCACAACCGACATAGATTTGAGCGACGCCTGGTTTGTAGCGAGGGGGAGCATCGACCGGCCTTCGGGTTCCTTCCGGGAAAATGATCAACTGGCGTCCCCGCCTGACCTGTTCGCCTGCACGTCGCGCCATCTGCAGCAGCGAGCGGCCGCCGGCGCTCCGGTTGATCCCGATCATGTTCGCCTTGATCAAATACCAGCCGAACAGCGGAATCCAGGTCAGCTCGCGTTTGAGGATGAAAAGCGGCTGATCGAAGAATTGCAGCAATGCGAAGGTTTCCCACATCGACTGATGTTTTGAGGCGACGATCAACGGCCCTTGTGGAATTTTCTCGACGCCGCGATATTCAACCTTGATGTTGCAGATGCCGCGCAACAGCCAGATACTGCTGCGCGCCCAATACCGCGCGAACGTCAAGATCGCCGAGCGGGGCATCAGGAACGTCGGCAATGCGACAATGATCCAGAGCGCCAGGTTCAAATAGAACAGCACGTTGTAGATCAGCGAACGCAGGAAAATCGAGACCATCAACAACCCGATTCAGTTGGTCAGTTGGCTAAGGCGCGATGAACCGGACCACCAGCGCCGTCGCCGCGCTGCGTGGCGCGGAAATGGGCGGCAGTACCGCAGCCTCGCGCGTCATTTCAAGTCCGGCATCGGCAAGACGCACCCGCACCTCGGCGGCAACATATTTGACATATTCCGACAGCAAGAGGCGCATTGTCGCGCCGCTGGTCCACCACGGCTCGTCTCGCCACTTGTCGCCGACCACGGCGAACGGAATGAGCGTAACGTCGGGCATCGCATGCGTCAGCTCGACGATCGCCCGCGGCATATGATAGTTCGAGGTCACCACGATCAGCGACTTGAAACCGCGCTCGCGAGCCCAGCGCCGCGTCTCCGCCGCGTTGCTGCGGGTGTTGACCGCGGATCGATCGAGGTCGACGCAGCAGCTCATGAGCAACTGATTGTCGGTCACCGAACGCGAAATGTCGCTCGCCGGACTGGTCGGATGCACCCCGGAGATCAACAGGCGCTTGCCGTAACCGTCGGCAAGCAATTCCATCGCGTCAGACACCCGTGAGGAACCGCCGGTGAGCACGACGATGCCGTCAGCGGTGCGCGAGGGTCTGGTTTCGGCCCCGTGCAACTGCGAGATGAAGCCGACAAAGCCAGCCGCGGCAGCCACAAACACGATTGCCAGCACTGCTACGACGGTTGCGCACAGCCGCCCGCGTCGCCCGATAGCGGGCACGGAGTTCGAATGGTCGGCGGGCAGCGTTTCCATGGCTCAAGTCTAGAATTTTTTTGGGCGAAGTGGAGTCCGCGAACGCTCCGGCACGGCGTTTTCAGTCGATCTCGTTGAGGGTGGTCAAGAGCGTGCGGCGCGATGCCCAGGCCGTGATCCCGGCGATCAGCACAGCTTGCACCGCCAGCGCGAGATAGCCGGAGGGTCGCAGCGAAAAAGTCCCCAATAATGCGGCAAACTGGTCCCCGACCGGGGTACCCGAAAACCAGCCGGCAATCGACTCGGAGAAGCCGAAGACAAGCATCGCCAGCCCACCCCCGATCAACCCTCCCTCGAGGCCGAGCCGAAGAAAATGCCGCAGGAAGCGGTTGGCAATGTAGCGGTCGCCTGCGCCGACAAAGTGCAGGACTTCGACGATCGGGCGGTTCGCGGCCATCGCGCCGCGGGTGGCGAACGACACGGAGATGATGGTCGCAATGATCACCAGTGCGAGAATCCCGATGCCGGCTATCACCGTAGCGCCCGTCATCGAGCGCATGCGCTCGATCCAGGCGCGATGATCGTCGACGCTTGCGGACGGCGCCGTCTGCATCACCCGGCGGTGCAGCGCCTCCAGATCGATGGCTGTGCCTGGCTGCACCCGCGCGACGATCACACGTGGTACCGGCAGTTCGTCGAGCGAAAGTCCGCTGCCGAGCCACGGTTCGAGCAGCCTGGCCGACTCCTCCCTGCTGAACACCCGGGTATCGACGATGCCGGATTGCGCGCGGACCGCTTCAGCCACTGCGGAGGCGTCCTTGTCGATGTCCCGCCCGGCGAGGGGGCGCACCTGAATGGTGATCTCGCTGGCGACTTCGGACTGCCACTCCGCCGCCGACGCACCGACGAGCAGCACGGTGCCGGTGGTAATGGAGGCGAGGAACGTCATGATGGCGACAACGGCAACGAGCGCCGTGCCGGCGATCGAGCCGCGCGGAACGATCGGCGACATGTTGCGCGCCTGCGCCGGCAACTGCGGCCGGTCGCGTGCGAGGTCCAGCAACGGGCCAAGCTGGTGATTCGGCCTACTCATAGATGTGCAGCCGTCCCTGGTGCAGCACGAGCCGCCTTGCATCGTACTGGTCCATCAGGGCCATGTCATGGGTTGCGATGACGACCGCGGTGCCGGACCGGTTCAGCTCGATGAACAGCCGCAGCAGTCGACGCCCGAGCGTCGGATCGACATTGCCCGTGGGCTCGTCCGCCAACAACAAATGCGGCCGCGAGATGACGGCGCGAGCGATCGCGGCCCGCTGCTTTTCGCCGCCAGACAGGATCGGCGGCAGGGCGTCCATTCGTTCGCCGAGTCCCACCCATTTCAGGAGGTCGATGACCTCCTTGCGATAACTCGATTCGTCCCGGCCAATCACCCGAAACGGCAAAGCGACGTTTTCGTAGGTGGTCATATGGTCGAGCAGCCGGAAGTCCTGCAGCACGATCCCTATCCGCTTGCGCAGGTCGGCGATCTGATCCTTGCCGAGCAGGGAAACGTCATGGCCGAACAGATTGACCAGGCCGCGAGTCGGCCGCAGGGACAGGAACAACAGCTTCAGCAGTGAAGTCTTGCCGGCACCGGAGGGGCCAGTGAGGAACTGAAAGGAATGGGCGGGGATCAGGAAACTGAGGTCGCGCAGAATCTCCGGGCCAAGCCCGTAGCGCAATCCGACATTTTCGAACCGAACCAAGCTCAGCTCCGTTCGACAGGGGGCCCGGCCGGAGGCGCGGAACCAGCCGATCCAGGCCCACCTGCCTCACTGCGGTCACGGACCAAACAAAGCGGTTTTGCTTCGTTTATGGTTTCCGATTCGTTAACGGTCGGCTTGTAGCATCCTAACGCCCCGTTTTCGAAGCCGTCGGCCTTAAGCAGCGTCATTGCGGAGATTTACTCCCATGCACATCGTTTGCCCCCATTGTTCTACGTCTTATGCCATCAATCTCGCCACACTGGGCGAGGCTGGCCGCACCGTGCGCTGTTCGCGCTGCAAGGAGGTCTGGCTGGCGCGGCCGGAAGATGCGATCGACGTGCGGGCGCCGGCAATGACCGAGGCCAGCCGAGGGCCCGACGAGCCGGATGCCGCTGCCGACTGGGACGCGCTTGCGCGCGACGAGCACGGCGCGGGAGATGAAGCTCCGCGCGTGGACAGCCCCTCGATTGCTGGCGACTGGCCGAGCTCGGCTGGAGGTTCGGCAGCGGCCTCCAGTGCCAACTGGTCCTCGTTCGCTCACAACGATCTGCATGACACGCCGGCCACCCGCCAGCAACGGCCATCATGGCTACGTAGGGTTCTGGGATCAAAGACACAACCCGCGGCACGGTCCTGGGAACACCCGGACACGCGGCGAAAATCATCCACCAGCCTGCCCGCCACCTGCGCCGCGATGGGCGCGCTGGTGGTGGCGCTCCTGGTCTGGCGTGTCGATGTGGTACGCCTGCTGCCGCAAACGGCGGCTTTCTACAAGTTGGTCGGTCTCGACGTCAACCTGCGCGGCCTGCGCTTCCAGGACGTCAGGGTCACTTCCGAAATGGTGCAAGGTAAGCCGGTGCTAGTGATCGAGGGCGTCATCACCGGCGAGTCCAGCAAGCCGGTGGAACTGCCGCGGTTGCGTTTCAGCGTACGCGACGCGCAGGGCGGCGAAATCTATGCCTGGAATGCCGTTCTGGAACAGGCGGTGCTCAAACCCGGCGAAAAGGCCTCGTTCAAGTCCCGGCTGGCCTCGCCGCCGCCCGAAGGCCGCAATATCGACGTACGCTTCTTCAACAAGCGGGATCTGAACGGCGGACACATATGAACGGCAGCGACTGATCCCGGCCGCAAAACAGGTTGTTCAATGCCGCGCTTGTTGATCGTCGATGATGAGGATGCCATGCGCACGCTGGTGGCGCGCGCCATTGCCATGGACGGCCACGAAATCGTCACCGCCGCGGATGGCGCAGAGGCGCTTGAAATCCTCAGCAACGGGCAAAACGCCTTCGACCTTCTCTTGACCGACATTCAGATGCCGGTGATGGACGGAATTGCGCTGGCTTTGACGGTGGCCCGCGATTTACCGGATCTGACAATCCTGCTGATGACCGGTTTTGCCGATCAGCGCGAGCGCGCATCGGGTCTCAACGCCATCGCCCATGACATCATCACCAAGCCGTTCTCGGTGGCCGATATTCGTAGCGCGGTTGCTGACGCCTTGGCGGCACGCAAGGCCGGGACTGGACAACCCTAATAGTCCTTGAGCAGCCGCTCGATGTAGTCGAGCTCGAGCTGCGGCCGCTGGGGATCGGCAAGGCGGCGGCGAAGCTCCTCGAGGATCCGCCGCACCCGCTGCACGTCGATCTCGCCGGGAATCTTGACCGTCAGATCGTCGCCGAATTCACGCCCGTGCAATGGGCGTCCCAGCGGATCGCTTTGATTGCCGCCGCTCTGCTGGCGGCCTGCGCGGTTGCCGGGGCCGTCGCTCTGACCGTCGCCCTCGCCCTGCTGCATCGCCTCAGCGAGGCTTTGGGCGCCCTTGCGCAGCGCATCGAGCGCCTTGCCCTGCGCATCGACCGCGCCTTCGGCGTTGCCCTCGCCCAGCTTGCTGCCGGCGTCGCCCATCGCGCTGTCGGCTTCGCCGAGACCCTCGTCGCCGTCGTCGCCCTGCTGCGCATCGCCATCCTGTCCCTGCTGACCCTGTTGGCCTTTCTGGCCTTTCTGACCGGGCTGACCCTGGCCCATGCCGCGTTTGGCCAACTCGTCCTGCAATTTCCTCAAGCGGTCGCGCAGGCCCTGCTGGTCCTGCTGCAGGTCGCCCATGCTCTGATCGCCCTGCTTGCCGCGCTGGCGGTCGCGACGTGAATCCTGCCCCTGTTTGAAGGTCTTGTCGCGCAACTGCTGCTGCTTGCGGATCATGTCGCCGAGTTCGTTGAGCGCCTGCTCCATGTCGCCGTCGCCCTGGCCCGGCTGCGCCATTTGCAGGTTCTCGAGCATTTGCTGCAGCTGTTCCAGCAATTGCCTGGCGGCATCCTTGTCGCCGGAGCGCGACAGGCGCTCCAGCCGATCGATCATGTTGTTGAGGTCCTGCTGGCGCAGCACCCTGGTATTGGGATCGAGCGGCCGCGCCAGAGCTTGCGGATTGTTGCGCAGCTGTTCGGCAAGCTGGCGCATGAAATTATCGAGCGCGGCGCGCAAATCCTGCGTGAGTTTCTTGATCTCCTCGTCGCTGGCGCCTCGTTCCAGCGCCTGCTTGAGCGCCTCCTGTGCTGCGCGGAGCGCCTTGTCCACGTCGCTGATATTGCCATCCTCGATGGTGACGGCGAGCGCCCAGAGGCTTGCAACGACCTCTCTGAGGGCATCATCCGTCCGCGCCGTTTCGAGTTCGCGCGCGACGCTGCGCAGCCCGAGATACTGCCCCATCTCGGGCATGAACAATTCCGGCGCAATCATCAGCGCTTCGAGAGCTTCGGAGACCTGCGAGTTCCGATTGGCATCCAGCGCCAGGGCGCGGCGCTGCTCGATCAGCGCACGCGCGAGCGGCTTGGTGAACAGCCGTTCCGGAAGGCGCATGTTGAAGGGCTCGCTGCGCCCCTCGTTGCCCGCTTCGTCCCGGGCGGTCAGGGTCATCGTGACCTCGGCGCCGGCATAGGGATCCTCGCTGAGATCCTTGACGGTCTGGCCGACTCCGTTGCGGGTCCGGGCATTGGGCAGCACCAGAGGAAATTGCGGCGGGTCAAACAGCGGCCGCGTGCCTGTTCCCACGCCTGCTCCCTTGGCCTCGCCAGCAGTGCGGGCGGCAAACAGCGCGCGCGCTTCGGTGACGCCGTAGTCATCCTCGATCCTGTAGGAAAGCTGCAGCGAGCCGCGCGCCTGCCGCTCCGGATCCTTTGCCAGCGCAATGCTGGGCGGCCGGTCGGGCGTGGCGGCAAACCTCCATTGCGGCTGACTTGCAGGAGCGCGGACATGAACCGTGCCGTCGCCCGCGATGGCAAAATGCTTTTCGCTTGTGCCTCTGGGCGCCTGTTCCGCGGGCACCGCTTCGGTCACCCCGCCGCTGGCCACGACATCGAGAGCGCCGCCGCTCGAGCGCACGATCAGCTTGCTGCCGGTCGGAACGGCCAACGGCCCGGCAGCCGGAAGCGCGGATTCCTTGTTCGCTGCGGACAGAATGATTGGCGGCTTGCCGGTGTAGAGCGGTGGCGTCACCCACGCATCCACCCTGACATCGGCAGGTGACAGGACGCCGTTCCAGTCGAAGGCTGCCGCGACCCGCATGACACGTTCGTCGCCCGCGGCAATGTAGGTGGCGACCATCATCACCACGATCAGGGCCCGCAGCGCCCAGGGATCGTGAATTGCAAGCCTTGGCGAGGGCAGGCCGGCACGGATCCGCTTGATCGACGCCAGCGTGCGCTCGCGCTGCGCCTGCCAGAGCGCCAGGGCAACCGGGTCCTGCGAGGTGAGCGAATCAGTAAGCGCTGTGGCCGGACGGTGGCGCACGCCGGTGCCGCGATCGAGCCTGCCAAGGGCGTCCTGCCGCGTTGGCCAGCGAAACCGGACCAGCCCGAACAATGCGGCGAGCGCCAGGGCCACGAACAATCCGAGCCCGACAGCACGGGCCAGGAAGGGCAACGCCAACCACAATCCGGCCCAGGACGCCGCCAGAAACAGGCCGGCCACGGTCATAAGCCGGGCAAGATGCGGCCAGCCGCGCTCCCACGCGATCGCAAACTCGGCCCGCCGCAGGGCCTGCGTCAACTGCAGCCGCGAAACGGCATCCGAGCTGCGTGCTGGCTCCAGGGGGTCGGGTGTGGCGCCGCTCAAAAATCTCTCCAGGTTGGCTTGCAGTTAAACCCTAGCACAACGGCGGCAGTGAGGCACCCGTTCAAGGAGGCCAACCCACACCCAATACGCATAACACAGAGGCGTGACTGCCTCTTCATGACCACGTAATTTAGGCAGCGGGACCACCAGCGGACAATGCAAGGGAAATGCCATGGACAAGAAAACGCACGACAGGGGACTGGAGATCAGGAAAGCGGTGCTCGGCGAGGCATATGTCGCCAATGCGCTGAAAAATTCCGACGACTTCAACAAGCCGTTTCAGGAACTGGTTACCGAATACTGCTGGGGCGCGATCTGGGGCCGCGAGGAACTGCCGCGCAAGACCCGCAGCATGCTCAATCTCGCAATGATTTCCATACTGAACCGGCCACATGAATTGCGGGCACACATCAGGGGCGCGCTGACCAACGGGGTGAGCCGCGACGAGATCCGTGAGGTGTTCATGCAGGTCGCGATTTATGCCGGCATTCCGGCCGGCGTCGACAGCTTCCGCATCGCGCGCGAAGTGTTCGCCGAACTCGACAAGGCGTGAGGCCCGATCCTCATGGTGGGGAGGCGCGCTTGCGCCGTCTCGAACCATGAGGCCCTGAAAGATTTGAAACACAATCCATCCGCCAGAAACTCCAGGACTACACCATGCAAATCGGATTCATCGGCCTGGGCAACATGGGCTTTCCCATGGCCCGCCGCCTGATCGAGGCCAGGCACCACCTCGTGGTCTTCGACCAGCGCACGCAAACCATGGACAAACTGGTTGCGCTGGGTGCGCAGGCGGCTTCCTCGCCGAAAGACGTTGCCGACCGCGCCGAGACCGTGATGGCAAGCCTTCCCTCGCTGCAGGCTTCCCTTGATGTCGCGACCGGCAAGGACGGCGTCATCGAAGGCAAGCGTGTCAGGCGCTTTGTCGATTTATCCACCGTCGGATCGCACATGGCGGTGCGAATTCACGATCTGTTGGCAAAGCGCAACATCGTCCAGCTCGACAGTCCGGTCAGCGGTGGCGTAGGCGGGGCCGAAAAAGGCACGCTCGCGGTGATGGTGTCAGGGCCCCGGGCTGATTTCGAGGCGGTGAAGGGCGCACTCGACGCGATCGGCAAGGTGTTCTTCATCGGCGAAAAACCCGGTTCCGCACAGACCATGAAGCTTGCCAACAACCTGTTGTCGGCAACCGCCGTGGTCGCCACTTCGGAAGCCGTCGTCATGGGCGTCAAGGCGGGTCTCGATGCCGCCGTGATGATCGACGTGATCAATGCGGGGTCCGGCATGAACACCGCGAGCCGCGACAAGTTTCCCCGTTCGATCCTGCCGCGCACCTTCGATTTCGGCTTTGCTACCGGTTTGATGGTCAAGGATGTGCGGCTTTGCCTGGAAGAGGCGAAATCGCTCGGACTATCGATGGAGGTTGCCGAAGCGGTCGGACGGCTGTGGGAGGTGGTCATCCGCGAAATGGGTGCGGAGTCGGACTTCACATCCGCAATCAAGCCGATCGAAGAGGCCGCCGGCGTGGTGGTTGGCGGCAAAGGCGCTCGCGCCGCGACGTAATCACGCGCCGCAAAGCAAACTGTCGTCCCGGCCCTGAGCCGGGACCCATATTCCGCGGTCAATATTGTTGGACGAGGAAGAATAACCAGCGGCTCGCGAAAATAATCGACGTTTGTGATTATGGGTCCCTGCTTTCCGCAGGGACGACGCCGGTACGTCGTGCGTTCGCAGATACGAATTTCAAACAGCAGCATCGAACGCATGACTCTGAACGCATGACTTCGAACACATGACTTCGAACACATGACTTCGAACACATGACTTCGAACACATGACTTCGAACGCATGACTCCGCGATCTCGCCGCGCATGCGCGCGAGTTTTACCCTGATCGTCCCGCCCTCTCAGATCAAAGGGCGCAGGGAATGCCGGGCGCCCGTTGCGCCCGCAGCCTTGTGTGCGAGATGAAAAGAGCACACAAGCATAGTCACCACGGTCACACCGGAACCACCCGGCATTCCCCGCGCAATGGTTTTAACGGTTTCCTTCGTACTCTCCCCGGTGACCGGGCTTTCTTGCCACCGTCGCCCGCGGAGTTTCCTCCGCCGACTTGACGCCAGCGTCGGGGCGTCAGGACCACACGACTTCGCCGTCCGCGTCAGCGCCATTCGTCAAAGGCGCCATCCGCGTCCACCGCATCCCACCTCACGTCCGTGACGATCGCGAAACGCCCCTTTGTTGGGCGGGATGATTCGCTCTAATGCTGTTTCTACCGGACGGTAAAGCGAAAAATTTTGCGAGAAGGGACTGGAACACGAAAATTTGCGAACTGCCCGTCTGGCAACCTTCGGTGGCTCACAGCCAGGGCGCGGGCGTGTCCATTGCGATCAGCGCATCGACCTCGACGCGCGGCCGCACCACCGCGAACCGGTCGGCCTTGACCAGAACTTCCGGCACCAGCGCGCGCGTGTTGTAGGTGCCGGACTGCACGGCGCCATAGGCGCCGGCGGTCATGATCGCCAAGAGGTCACCGGCCTTTGGCGCCGGCATGGTTCGCCCGAGCGCGAGATAGTCGCCGCTTTCGCAGACCGGCCCGACCACATCGGCCGTGATCGTCGGGGCACCTTGCGCCGCTTCACGGACCGGCAGGATGTCGTGATGCGCTTCATACAGCGTCGGACGGATCAGGTCGTTCATCGCTGCATCGATGATGACAAAGTTCCTGGCGTCGCCATGCTTCACATAGATGACGCGCGTCACCAGAATCCCGGCATTGCCGACAATCAATCGGCCGGGCTCGAACACGAGCGTGCAGCCGAGATCGCGTGTCACCCGCCTCACCATTTCGGCATAGGCGGACGGCAAGGGCGGGGCTTCGCGATCGGCATGGTAGGGGATGCCGAGGCCGCCGCCGAAATCGACATGCGAAATGGTGTGGCCGTCGGCACGCAACACCTTCACGAACTCCGTGAGCAGGGCGAAGGCTGCCTGCAGCGGTTCGAGATCGGCGATCTGGCTGCCGATATGCATGTCGACGCCTGTGACGCGAATGCCCCTCAGCTTTGCCGCGCGCTGGTAGACCGCACGCGCGCGTTCAAGCGGGATGCCGAACTTGTTCTCCGACTTTCCGGTCGAGATCTTTGCGTGAGAGCCGGAGTCAACGTCCGGGTTGACCCGAACTGAGATCGGCGCGGTTCTCCCTTGCTCGCTCGCCAGGCGCGACAGCAATTCCAGTTCGCCTTCGGATTCGACGTTGATGCAGAGGATATCCGCGGCAAGCGCGGCACGCAGCTCCGCCTCTGTCTTGCCGATGCCTGAAAATACGATCCGCCCCGGCGGAATGCCGGCAGCCAGCGCGCGCTTCAACTCGCCGCCCGAAACCACGTCCGCGCCGGCACCGAGCTTTGCCAGCGTGCGCAGAACCGACTGGTTGGAGTTGGCCTTCATGGCGTAACAGATCAACGCCTCCTCGCCGGCAAAGGCTTCGCTGAACACCCGGTAATGGCGTTCGAGCGTAGCGGTCGAATAGCAATAAAACGGCGTTCCGACCGCGTCCGCCAACTCGATCAGGTTCACCGCCTCGGCGTGAAGCACGCCGTTGCGATAGTCGAAGTGGTTCATGGCACGAGGCTCAGTTGCTGTTCAGGAGCGGGTCGAGAACGAATGGCCGTTTGGGACCCTTGCCTGCTGTGGGCGGGGCGTCGGCGCCGTAGCTTGAATTGAACAGGCTTGGCTTGCTCGCCTGCTCGACCGCCGAGGGATCGCTCTGGACGGCGGCACCCGGCTGCGACGACGCGGTCGGCGAATCGAGCGGCCCCTTGCGGCCGCAGCCGACAAGCGCAAGCGCGGCCGTGCCCAGCACAATGAGGGCCCATCCCTGACAGTTTCGGCGGTGGTTGCGATTCACGTCAAATCCCCGAGTGTGGAGCGCAGCATACAAAGAATGCTCACTTCTGGCGAGGCCCGCGGTGGGCGGAAATTCCCGCCAGAACCGCCGCTCAGCCCAAATTTCGCTCTTTTTCCAGCCGCTTGAGCCAGGCCTTGGCCTGCGCGGTCACGTTCTTTGGCGCGGTACCGCCAAAGCTCGTACGGCTCTTCACGGAAGCCTCTACCGAAAGCACCTTCAGCGCCTCCGAGGTGATTTTTGGTTCGATCGCCTGCATCGTGCCAAGCGGCAGGTCGTGCAGGGCGACGCCATCCTGCGCCGCCTTTGCAACGATTCGCCCGGTGACGTGGTGGGCATCGCGGAACGGCATTTTCAGCGTTCGCACCAGCCAATCCGCAAGATCGGTGGCGGTGGCGTAGCCGTCGCCGGCTGCATGTTTCATCCTTGCTTCGTCCGGCACGAGATCGACGACCATTCCGGTCATCGCCCGGATCGCCAGCGAGAGTGCAGCGAAAGCCTCCATTGCGCCTTGCTTGTCCTCCTGCATGTCCTTTTGATAGGCGAGCGGCAGGCCCTTCATGACGATCAACAAGGCGCTCAGCGCGCCGATGACTTTCCCGGTCTTGGCGCGCACCAGTTCGGCCGCATCCGGATTGCGCTTCTGCGGCATGATCGAGGAGCCGGTGGTGAACTTGTCGGAAAGCCGCACCAGTCCAACCAGCGGCGATGTCCAGATCACGAGTTCCTCGGCAAACCGCGACAGATGCATCGATGCGATCGCAGCCGCCGAAAGCGTTTCGAGCACGAAATCGCGATCGGAAACCGCATCGAGCGAATTGGTCATCGGCCGGTCGAAGCCAAGCGCGCGCGCGGTTGCCGCGCGATCGATCGGAAACGACGTGCCGGCCAGCGCCGCGGCGCCGAGCGGCGATTCGTTCAGACGCTTGCGTGCATCGGCAAAGCGGCCGCGATCGCGCGCCGCCATCTCGACATAGGCAAGCAAATGATGGCCGAATGTGACAGGCTGCGCGGTCTGCAGATGCGTAAAGCCCGGCATGACGGTTGCGGCATGTTCCAGCGCGCGCTGCGCGAGCGCATGCTGGAAGGAAGCAAGGGCCGTGTCGGTTTCGTCGATGATATCGCGGACATACAGCCGGAAATCGGTCGCCACCTGATCGTTGCGCGAACGTGCGGTGTGCAGCCGCCCCGCGGCAGGCCCGATCAATTCGCCAAGCCTGCTCTCGACATTCATGTGAATGTCCTCGAGCGCGCGCTTGAAATCGAACGATCCGTTGCCGATCTCTGACAAAATCGTGTCTAGACCCCTGACGATATTTTTCGCATCGTTTGCCGTAATAATGCCTTGCGCGGCGAGCATCGCGGCGTGGGCCTTGGATGCGGCAATGTCCTGGGCGTAAAGGTGACGATCCACGTCGATGGAGACGTTGATTTCCTCCATGATCGCGTCTGGACGCTCCGTGAACCGGCCGCCCCACATCTTGTTGCTCATGACCTGTTGCTCATGTCTGCCGCTGTTCTGTCTGCCGCTGTTGTCTGCCGCTGTTCGTTGCGTTGCCCTGTTAGTTGCGGCCCTGGACACGTCGGCCACCGGCTAACGGCGCAGCCAAAGCCCTGAATAGCCGTATCCGATACAGGATGACAAACGATATGCCTGAACGATCCACGCCCGCCGCGACGCCTGTGCGCCGGATTCCCTATGCCATCGCCGCGGTCCTGGTCGGGACGGCGATCGGATATGCGGGGGTATACGGGATTGGCGGGTTCAGGCGCAACGCGGTGGCCGATTCCGCCTGCGGAGCAGCCGTGGACCTGTCGCGCAAGCTCGCGCCGCTGGCGCATGGCGAGGTGGCCGCCCTGACCATGGCAAGCGCCCCCCTGCGGCTGCCGGACCTGGCATTCGAAGACGCAGACGGCAAGCCGAGGAAGCTCTCGGACTGGCGCGGACGCACGGTGCTCGTGAACCTGTGGGCGACCTGGTGTGTGCCCTGTCGGAAGGAAATGCCCGCGCTGGACCGTTTGCAAGCAAGGCTCGGGGGCAAGAATTTCGACGTGGTTGCGATCAATATCGATACCCGTGACCCCGGGAAGCCCAGGAATTTCCTGAAAGAGACCAATCTGACCCGGCTCAGCTACTATAGCGACCAAAAAGCCAAAGTTTTTCAGGATCTTAAGGCCATAGGACGGGCGTTGGGGATGCCGACCTCGGTGCTAATTGACGCGCAGGGCTGTGAAATCGCCACCATCGCCGGTCCTGCCGAATGGGACAGCGACGACGCGCTCAAGCTGATTGCCGCGGCGACGGAGACACCGCGATCATAGGGAGGTTTTCGTAGCCGACTGCAACTTGCGGGACGCCCTAAGCTTCGTCCGCGATACCGTTGCGCAAGAGGCCGATGCGGTCGATTTCGACCTCGACGATATCGCCCGGTTTCATCCAGAGCGGCGGCGTTCGCCGTGAACCCACCCCGCCGGGGGTGCCGGTCACGATCACGTCCCCAGGCTCGAGCCGTGTAAACGAGGAGCAGTATTCGATTTGACGCGGGATATCGAAGATCATCTGGCTGATGGTCGCGTCCTGGACCACCTCTCCATTGAGACGGGTCTGCAGCCGCAATGGACCAAGATCGCCTGCCTCATCCGGCGTCACCATCCAGGGGCCGAAAGCGCCGGTCTGCGGAAAATTCTTTCCCGGCGTGAATTGATGGGTATGGCGCTGGTAGTCTCGAACGCTGCCCTCATTGTAGCAGGCATATCCGGCGATGTGGCCCCACGCATCCTTGCGTGAGATGTAGCGGCCGGGCCTGCCGATGATGACAGCGAGCTCGCCCTCGAAATCGAGATCCCGCGACACGCGCGGACGGATGATATTGGCAAGGTGCGCGGTCTGGCTGTTGGCGAAGCGTCCGAAAACGGTCGGATTTTCGACCTCCGAGCGGCCGGTTTCCTTGCGGTGCGTCTCGTAATTGAGACCGATGCAAAGGATCTTGTCGGGGTTGGGGATGACCGGCAGCCAGGTGATTTTTGTCACAGGGTGACGCGCGGTTTTGCCTGCGGCGGCAAGTTCGGCCAGCGCATCGGCGGCGATGGCCGATTTCAGATCGGGAAACCGGTCGCGCCAGACCACGCCGAGGTCGAGCGCCTCGGTGCCATCGATAAGACCCCAGGTCGGGGCGCCGTTGATCGAAAAACTAGCGAACTTCATTTGAGGTCCCTGGCTCTTGAGATGATCTCCTCGCTATCGCATGGCGCGACGAGGAGCAATCCCGGCAAGGCGTGAAGTTCGCCCCCGATCGGGCGCCCTCGCCATGAGCAGCCGCTATCTCAAATCGAGCGCGCGGAACATTCAGCCTTCAGGCGGTTTCGTTGACGTTGGTCCCGACACCCGGACCGACATTGGCGAGCGAGGGCTGGCCAACACCCAAAATCGTCTCTACCGAGTTTTTCTCCGCGTCAAGCTCGGACTTCAGCAGCGTCGTTGCGATCTGCGATTGGGCATTTCCCGCTTGCGCGGTGAGAATGCTGCTCGCCAGGCTCGTTATCGACATGCGCCAATGCTCCGTTTGCGGAAACACCGTAGCCGGTAGCGGTTAATAAACTCTGGAGAGTGCGGCAGACACAAACACAATCATAAATCGAACAACATGCGGGCGCTTCCGAGCCAGGCCGCACCGGCTAATGCGCGATGAGATTTAGTTGAACCGCTGTACACTTTTCCGGATCATGCTCTGCTCTTACTGCGTCATAAGACCCTCATGGTGAGGAGGCGCTCTTGCGCCGTCTCGAACCATGAAGGCCAGTTTGCCTATTTCCGGGCTTCGCCCTTCGAGACGCTTGCTCGCGCAAGCTCCTCTGGATGAGGGGATAAGTCGGTTATGACGCAGTAAGACTACCGCGTCGGAATTGGTCTGTCGCCACGATAGTCATAGAAGCCACGCTGGGTCTTTCGACCGAGCCAGCCGGCCTCGACATACTTGACCAGCAGCGGACATGGCCGATATTTGGAGTCGGCCAATCCCTCATGCAGGACCTGCATGATCGAAAGACAGGTATCGAGACCGATGAAATCGGCAAGTTCGAGCGGCCCCATCGGATGGTGCGCGCCGAGCTTCATCGCCGCATCGATGGCCTCGACGTTACCGACCCCTTCGTACAACGTGTAGATCGCCTCGTTGATCATCGGCAGGAGAATGCGATTGACGATGAAGGCCGGGAAATCCTCCGACACGGCCACTTGTTTGCCGAGCCGGGTCACAAAGTCCTTGGCTGCCTCGAAGGTGCCGTCATCGGTGGCAATGCCGCGGATCAGTTCAACCAGTTCCATCACCGGCACCGGATTCATGAAGTGAATTCCGATGAAGCGCTCCGGCCGGTCGGTGGAGGCGGCAAGCCGCGTGATCGAGATCGAGGAGGTATTGGAAGCAACGATAGCGCCCGGTTTCAGGACGGCGCACACCTCGTGAAATATCCTGCGCTTGACCTCTTCCTTTTCGACCGCGCTCTCGATCACCAGATCGCTGTCGGACAGCCCGTCGATGGCTTCGGAGAGCGCGATCCGCTCCAGCGCCTGCTTGCGGGCATCCTCGGTTATGAGCTTTTTGGCCACCTGGCGCGACAGATTGCCGTTGATGGTCGCCATCCCCGACTTCAGACGCTCGGCGGAAATATCATTGAGAACCACGTCGAAGCCGGCCAGCGCCGCCACATGTGCGATACCGTTGCCCATCTGGCCCGAGCCGATCACGCCAACCTTCTTGATCATAACCGCCATTTTGCCATCTCACCGGAACGGCGCTCGCGGCGCCGCCCGTCCCTCCGCCTCAGCGCCGGCTGCTACGCATCAGCCGGCAAGTACCTGTATTGTTATCGTAAAACGGGCTTGCGCGCTCGCGTAAATGCGCGCCGTTTCGCTGCTCGTCACTTTCCCGGCTTGCCGATTGCCTCGGTCAGTTCCGGCACCACCTGATACAGATCGGCGACCAGCCCATAATCGGCAACCTGGAAGATAGGCGCATCTTCATCCTTGTTGATCGCGACGATGACCTTGGAATCCTTCATGCCGGCAAGATGCTGGATCGCGCCGGAAATACCGATTGCGACATAAAGCTCCGGCGCCACCACCTTGCCGGTCTGGCCGACCTGCCAATCATTCGGCGCATATCCGGCATCGACCGCCGCACGCGACGCGCCGACCGCGGCGCCGAGCTTGTCGGCCAGCGGTTCGATATATTTGGCGAAATTCTCGCGGCTCTGCATGGCGCGCCCGCCGGAGACGACGATCCTGGCCGAAGTCAGTTCGGGACGATCGCTCTTGGCGACTTCCTCGCCGACGAAGCTGGAAAGACCCGGATCGGCGGCAGCAGTCGCACTTTCCACCGGCGCACTGCCGCCCTCCCCGCTGGCGGCGAAGGTGGAGGTGCGGACGGTAATGACTTTCTTGGCGTCCTTCGCGCGCACGGTCTGGATCGCGTTGCCGGCGTAGATCGGCCGCTCGAAAGTATCGGGTGAAACGACCTTGATGATTTCCGACACCTGCATCACGTCGAGCAGGGCTGCGACGCGCGGCATCACATTCTTGAAGCGCGAGGTAGCCGGCGCCACGAACGCATCGTAGGAGGGTGCCAACGCCACGATCAGCGCCGCGAGCGGCTCGGCGAGGTCATGGGCATATGCGGCGTTGTCCGCGAGCAAAACCTTCTTGACGCCGGCAAGCCGGGCGGCAGCGTCCGCGGCCGCCTTGGCATTTTCGCCGGCGACGAGCACGTGAACTTCGCCGCCAAGCGCGGTTGCCGCCGTCAGCGCCTTGTTGGTGGCATCCTTGATCGTTGCGTTATCGTGTTCGGCGATCAACAGCGTGGTCATTTAGAGAACCCCCGCTTCATTCTTGAGTTTCGATACCAGTTCGGCGACGTCCTTGACCTTGGCGCCGCCCTTGCGGCCCGGCGGCTCGGCCGTTTTCAGTATCTCCAGACGGGCCACAAGATCGACGCCGTAATCGGACGCGCTCTTGTCCGCGATCGGCTTCTTCTTTGCCTTCATGATGTTGGGCAGGCTGGCATAACGCGGCTCGTTCAGCCGCAAGTCCGTGGTCACGATGGCCGGACCCTTGAGTTTCACGGTCTGCAATCCGCCGTCGACTTCGCGAGTGACCTTGAAGTCGGAGCCATCGACCTCGAGCTTTGAGGCAAAGGTGGCCTGCGGCCAGCCAAGCAACGCGGCCAGCATCTGGCCGGTCTGGTTGCTGTCATCGTCGATCGCCTGCTTGCCGAGAATGACAAGGCCGGGCTTTTCCTCATCGGTCACGGCTTTGAGGATTTTTGCCACCGCCAAAGGCTCGACGTTGCCTTCGGCCTTGACCAGGATGCCGCGATCGGCGCCCATGGCAAGACCGGTTCGGATGGTCTCGGCCGCCTGCGCCGGGCCGATGGAAACCACCACGACCTCGCTCGCCTTGCCGCCCTCCTTCAGCCGCAAGGCCTCCTCGACGGCGATTTCGTCAAACGGATTCATCGACATCTTGACGTTCGACAACTCGACGCCGGTTCCGTCGCTCTTCACGCGGACCTTGACGTTGTAATCGACCACCCGTTTTACTGGTACCAGGACCTTCATCGGAGCGCTCTTTCCGCTTAAATCTCAAGGTTAGTCAGCTTGGCGCGGAACCTAAAGCCCCCGCCAACCCCGGTCAACGAGCGGGAGCCAAAAATCGGCTTTGCAAGCCAATCCCGGTTGCGGCGGATTTGCGACACGATACGAATGTCGGAACCGGAACGCTAGCGATTCCGGCCAGGCACCCAGAGCACGTCGCCTGCGCCATTGTTGTTGGTGGCGCGTCCGGCAACGAACAGGAAGTCCGACAGGCGGTTCATATACTGGATCGCGGCGTCGCTGACGGGCTCGTCGGGCTTGGCCGCGAGTTCCACGATCATTCGTTCCGCCCTGCGGCATATCGTGCGCGCCAGATGCAGATGGGCCGCGGCCGGCGTGCCGCCCGGCAGCACAAAGGAGGTAAGGGGTTCAAGTCCGGCGTTGAGGCGATCGATATCGCGCTCGAGGCGCTCGACCTGGCTCGACAGCATCCGCAGCCGCTCCGCCTTGCCGTCGCGCTGAGGCACCGCAAGGTCGGCACCGAGATCGAACAGGTCGTTCTGAATGAGGCCCAGCATTTCATCGAGCCCGGGCGCGCCCGCCAAATGCAGCCTTACGATACCGATGGCCGCATTCGTCTCATCGACGGTCCCGTAAGCGGCAATGCGCAGATCGTATTTCGGGCGGCGTTCGCCGCTGCCCAGAGCCGTGGTGCCGTCGTCGCCGGTTCGCGTGTAGATACGATTGAGGACGACCATGCCTGTCTCCTTCGAATGTCAAATCCACTCCACTAGCGGCCCATGGCCCAAACTGTGAGCATGATGATGATGATCGCAACGAATTGCAGCAACACTCGCAACCGCATCAGCTTCTGGGACCGGTTCGGCGATCCGCCCCGCATCATGTTGATGAGTCCGAGCAGCAGCACGAAGGCTACGGCAGCCACCGCAAGCGGGAGAATGAAGTGACTGAGAAACGAAGCCATTTGCCGTACATAACACCGCCTCGTGCGATGCGCCATTGCCACTACGGGGCTAAACTTGGTGCGACGATCTGGCTTTTAGCTCAATAATATCAGAAGGTGCGTTGGTCTGTATTTTTTCCGGCCAAGGTCAATTGTGCGACAAATTCGCTACATCTTCCACATCGGCCTGGACGCCTTCTATACGTTTCTGGCCGATGACGGCTGGGCCATCGCCAGCCACATCGCGCTCTCGACGCTGATGGCGCTGTTTCCGTTTCTGATCGTGTTGACCTCGCTGGCCGGCTTCTTCGGATCGAAGGAACTGGCCGATCAGGCGGCGGGCCTCATGCTGCAGGTCTGGCCGAAACAGGTCGCCGATGCGCTTTCCGGGGAAATCCATGACGTATTGACGACGACCCGCGGCGACATACTGACAATCGGCGCCGTGCTCGCAGTATATTTCGCCTCGAACGGCGTCGAGGCATTGCGCATCGCGCTCAACCGCGCCTATTCGGTGGTCGAAACGCGGCGCTGGTACTGGTTGCGGCTGGAGTCCATCGCCTACACGCTGGTTGCCGCCGTCACCGCACTGGCCATGGCGTTCCTGATCGTGCTGGGGCCGCTGATATTGCAGCAAGCCCGCCGCCACATCCCGCTGATCGTCGAGAGCAACGAACAGCTTCTCAATTTTTTGCGCTATGGTGTAACCATTACCGCGCTCATTGTTGCGCTGTTCATCCTTCATGCCTGGGTACCGGCGGGCCGCCGCAGCTTTCTGCAGATCCTGCCAGGGATCGTGTTCACGATGGCGGCCTCGCTGGTGTCGGGTATCGTCTTCGGCCAATACCTGGCTCGCTTCGCCAACAACTACGTGACGATGTATGCGGGGCTTGCATCGGTCATCATCGCGCTGGTGTTCCTGTATTTCATCGCGGCAATTTTCGTCTATGGCGGCGAACTCAACGCCGCGATCATCAAGTCGCGGCTGCCGAGCGGCGTGTCACTTCAAGCAGCGCAGTCGCTAAGGCCCGCGGAGACACGGGCTTGACCAGAAAGGCGTCGGCGCCCGCAGCCAGCGACGCCGCTTCGTCGCCTTCGCGGCCCGAAACCACGATGATCGGGATACGGCCATGCGGAGAGGCCAGCGCACGAAGCCGCCTGATGGCCTCGATGCCATTTATGCCCGGGAGCACCATGTCCATCAGCACAGCGGCGAAGCTGCCATGCACCACTCGTTCCGGCGCATCCTCGCCCCTGCCGATGAATTCCGCCTGGTGACCAAGTTCGGTTAGCACCGCATTGAGCACGACGCGGCCGAACGGATTGTCCTCGACGCCGAGAACGCGCAGTCCCTGGGCATGATCGGACGCGCCAGCAGCATTGACGGGCGACGGTTCAGTCTTCGACGCATCGGCAGAGGTCAGCGACACCGTCAGCGTAAACGTGGTGCCGCCGCCGCGACGCGGCGCAACGACGATGTCGCCCCCCATTGCCCGCGCCAGCTGCTTGACCGACGACAATCCGAGGCCCGCGCCGCCGAAGCGGGCGGCGATACCGACATTGGCCTGCGAGAACGGGCGGAACAGGCGCTTGATCTCCGCAAGCGTGAGGCCGATGCCGCTGTCGGAAACGGCGAAGGCTACATCCGCCCTGTGCTTCGTGCTGCGGGTCGGCTTGACCGTCAACACCACGCCGCCCTGTTCGGTGAATTTGGTTGCATTGTCGATCAGGTTTTCCAGTGCCGCCCGGAGGCGGACCGGGTCGCCGATCACGAATGCCGGAAGTCTTGCCGAAATCTCGACACGCGATTGCAACCCCTTGGCGGTCGCCCGACCAGCCAGCGAATCCCCTACGCTTCGGGCGAATGCGCGCAGGTCAAAAAAATCCTGCCGAATGCCGACCCCCGAGCGGCCGCTCCTGGCGGCATCGACAAACAGGGTCGCAAGGCTTGCCAGGTGTTCGGCGCCTGCCTTGATGGTGTCGACCCAGCGCCGCTCGCGCGCGTCGAGATCAGAAGTTGCCAGCAGATCGCTGATGGCAAGAATCCCGGTCAGGGGAGTGCGGACTTCGTGGGCGAATGTGGCAAGTGCCGTCTCGACGATGCCGGGAGCGGCCGATTTGGCGGCGCCGCTACGCGTCTTGCTGGCGGGAGTGCCGGCAGCTCTTCTCCCTGACGGCGCCTTCTTTTTTGGCCGCCGCATAGTTCGCCGTCGGCGCGGTTTTGACGCCATGATTCCCCCGACCTAGTACCCGCTTTCCGAAGTTCGCCATCCATCTCGGCAACGCCTTTTTTGCGAAGTTCGGAAAGCCTGGAACCAGCAAGTCGATGATTCCAGTACCGCGTATCGATCCAAAGTCCCTGAAAGAACTCGCCGTTTGTGGTGCAGCGACTTCAGATCGGCCGTACTGGCCCCTTCCACCTTGCCATGGTCGGGCTTGCGGAGTCACGCTGAAGCTCGATTTCACAGGGCCTGGTCCGGCAAACATTTAACTCAAGGCAAATCCACAAGGTGGCGAATTTCCGCCGGCGTCATGCCCTGGGCGCGGAGCTCGCGCAAGCCGGTTGCCTTGGTCGACTTCGACAATTTTTGCCCGCCGCCATCGAGGATCAGGCGATGATGCCGGTAAACCGGCTGGGGCAGCCCCAACAGCTCCTGCAACAGCCGATGTATACTCGTCGACCAGAAGAGGTCGCGACCCCGCACTACCTCGCTTACGCCTTGCAGCGCGTCGTCAATGACGACGGCCAGGTGGTAGCTGGTGGGCGTCTCCTTGCGGGCCAGGATGACATCTCCCCAGTCTTGCGGCCGGGCAGCAACTACTCCCGTCTCGCCTTCCGGGCCTTCACAGCGCTCAATCCAGGACAGTTCGCCAATTCGCGCACGCGCGGCTGCCGTATCGAGCCGCAGCGCGTAAGGCTTGCCCGACCGGAGCAATTGGGCGCGTTTTTCCGGCGACAATGATTTCGCGGTTCCCGGATAGTGCGGCGCGCCGTCGGGGTCGCAAGGCCAATGTCCCTCCCTCTGCGCAACAAGCCGGGCAATCTCGGCACGGCTCTCGAAACTCGGATAGACCAGTCCCTCCGTTACGAGCTTTTCGAGCGCGGCACGATGGTCGGCGAGATGCTCGGATTGCCGGCGCACGGGAGTTTCCCAGGCAATGCCGAGCCAGGCCAGATCCTGATAAATCGCATCCTCGAATTCGCTCCTGCACCGGGTTGCGTCGATATCCTCCACACGCAGCAGGAAGCGGCCGCCGGTACGGCCCGCCATATCGAAATTCAAAAGCGCCGAAAAGGCATGGCCGAGATGCAGATAGCCGTTCGGACTTGGCGCAAAACGGAAAACGGGCTGCGGCATTGATCTCTTTCACGGGACGTGTTGGTTTTAGGCCGCAATGATCATCCACCTCAACAGCCAGGCCGACCTTGAAGAGGCCATCCACACGCTCGTCAGACAGGACCCGCGGCTGAAGCCCGTGTTCCAGCTCGCCGGCATGCCCGCGTTGCGGCGGCGTGAGCCCGGCTACGCCGGTCTTGCGGCGATCGTCTGCGGCCAGCAACTGTCCACCGCAAGCGCCGCGGCGATATGGGCTCGCCTCACCGCGGCGTTCGATCCGTTTCACCACGACGCGGTGCGCCGGGCCCGCGCCGATCGTCTCGGCCGGCTCGGCCTTTCGGCAGCGAAGATCAGAACCTTGAAGAGCCTGGCACGCGAAATCGCCTCGGAGCGGCTCAATCTCGACGTGCTGGCGAATGAGGATGCCGACGCTGCGCATCATACCCTGACCTCACTGCACGGAATCGGGCCGTGGACCGCCGACGTCTATCTGCTGTTTTGCCTCGGCCATGGCGACGCCTGGCCGGGCGGCGACCTTGCCGTGCAGGAAGCGGTGAAAATCGGCCTTGGGCTGAAGGCGCGCCCGACCGCGAAGGAAATGGCGCCGATCGCGGAACCGTGGCGGCCGATGCGTGGCGCGGCGGCGCATCTGTGGTGGGCCTATTACCGCGCGATCAAGAAGCGCGAAGGTGTGATCGCCCAGGCGCGGGATGCGAACGCTGTTTCAAACAAAGTCCTTGTTGCAAAACGGTCATCGGAGCAAGCAAAGATCGCGGCAGCACCACTGCCGGAATCGAAAAAATGAAATCCACCGACTTCATCGTTGCCCGCCGCGATCTGCAGCAATGCAAATTCTTCGAGACGCGATTGCCTGATGCCAACGCACTTCCTGACGATGCGCTGCTGGTAAAAATTGATCGCTTCGCCTTCACAGCCAATAACATCACTTACGCCCAGCTCGGCGATCTGTTGAAATACTGGCAGCTGTTTCCGGCTCCGGATGATTTCGGCAACATCCCGGTGTGGGGGTTTGGCGAAGCGATCGCCTCGCGCCATCCGGCGGTCGAGGTCGGGGAGCGGCTGTTCGGCTATTTTCCGATGGCTACCCATCTGGTGATCGAAGCATCCGCCGTGAGCAAGCGCGGCTTGCGCGACGCGGCCGCGCATCGTCAGGACGTGGCAGCGGTCTATAACGCTTACGCGCGGGTCGGCAACGATCCGGCATACGCGGGGCGGCCGGGCGATTATCAGGCGCTGCTGCGCCCGCTGTTCATGCTGTCGTTCCTCGTCGACGATTTCCTTGGCCAGAATGATTTCTTCGGCGCGCGCGAGGTCGTGATCTCCAGCGCATCGAGCAAGGCCGCATTCGGCCTTGCGCACCTGTTGCATACCACGCGCAAGGATATAAGAGCGATCGGTCTCACCTCGGCGGCGAATGCGGACTTTGTCCGATCGCTCGGCTGCTACGATGAGATCGTAACCTATGAACGCGCGACATCGCTGCCATCGAACACACCCGTCGCTTTTGTCGACATGGCCGGAAACGGCGAATTGCGCGCCCGGCTGCACCGGCATTTCGGCGATCGGATGATGTATTCGGCTCGGATCGGGCTGACGCATCGCAGCGCATCGCCGGATGAAGCGGAACTGCCGGGCGCAGCCCCGGTCTGGTTCTTCGCGCCCGACCAGATTCGCAAGCGCGCGAGAGAATGGGGACCCCGCGGCGTCGAACAAAGATTCGGCGCGGCATGGTCGGCCTTCGCCCCGACCCTGGAGGGACGGCTCACCGTGGTCGAGAGCCGGGGCCCCGCAGCGGTGAAGCAGGTCTACCTCGACACGCTCAACGGGCATATTCCACCACAGCAGGGCCACATGCTCTCGCTAATGGACTGAGGAGCTTTCTGCGCGATCCCAAAGGGTATAGCCTTCCAGCGCAGAGGGAACGCCGCAAATGCTGGACAGGACAGACGACGTTTCGGTCGTGGCCGAAAACTGGTTGGCGCAATTCGAAAGCGCGATCGCAAGCCGCGGCGACGGCGCGCTGAAGGCGCTGTTTCATCCCGACAGCTATTGGCGTGACGTGCTGGCGCTAAGCTGGAACCTGCAGACCATCAACGGTGCGGCTGCCATCCTCGACGAGCTTCCCGTCCTTGCCGGTCGCACCGCGCCGCGTAATTTCGAGATCGATCCGAACAGGGCGGCGCCGCGCCACGTGACCCGTGCCGGCACCGACACCATCGAGGCAATTTTCAGGTTCGAAACCACGCTCGGGCGAGGCAGCGGAATCCTGCGGCTCATTCCCGATGCCGGCGATGCCAATAAACTCAAGGCGTGGACGCTGCTGACCGCGCTGGAAGAGCTGAAAGGCTTCGAGGAACAACTCGGATCGAGGCGGCCGAGAGGACAATCCTATTCTCGCGACTTTCGTGGACCGAACTGGCTCGACCAGCGCAAAGCCGCGACCGCCTACCACGACCGTGACCCGGTCGTCCTGGTGGTGGGCGGCGGACAGGCGGGACTATCGATCGCGGCGCGATGCAGGCAGTTGCAGCTCGACACGCTGATCGTCGACCGCGAGGGACGTGTCGGCGACAACTGGCGCAAGCGATACCACGCGCTGACCCTGCATAACCAGGTGCAGGTCAATCACATGCCCTATATGCCGTTCCCGCAGAACTGGCCGGTCTATATCCCCAAGGACAAGCTCGCCAACTGGTTCGAGGCCTATGTCGATGCCATGGAGCTCAACTTCTGGACCGCCACAGCCTTGGTGAGCGGCGTCTACGATGAGGCCGCCGATCGCTGGTCGGTGGTGCTGCGGCACGCCGACGGAGGCGAGCGCAGGCTGCATCCGCGTCACGTCGTGATGGCGACGGGCGTCAGCGGCATTCCGAATCTGCCGGATATTCCCACCCTGAAAAATTTCGCCGGGACCTTGCTTCATTCCAGCCAATATACCGACGGCGAGGATTGGAAAGGCAAGAAGGCGATCGTGATTGGGAGTGGAAACAGCGGCCACGACATCGCGCAGGACCTTTATTCAAGCGGCGCGGAAGTGACGCTGGTCCAGCGCAGCTCGACCCTGATCACCAATATCGAGCCATCGGCGCAATTGGCGTATGCGGCGTATAATGAGGGAACGCTTGAAGACAACGACCTGATCGCGACCTCCATGCCGCTGACGCTGGCGAAAAGAAGCCATTTTTTGATGACCGAACAATCCAGGAAGTTCGACGCTGACCTGCTGGACGGCCTTGCGCGCATCGGCTTCAAGCTGGATTTCGGCGATGGCGGCACCGGCTGGCAGTTCAAATATCTCACCCGCGGCGGCGGCTATTATTTCAACGTCGGCTGCTCCGACCTCGTCGTGCGCGGCGAGATCGGGCTCCGTCAGTTTTCCGATTTCGCGTCATTCGTCCCTGAAGGCGTGCGGACGAAGAACGGCGAGACGCTCGGCGCCGACCTGATCGTGCTGGCCACCGGTTACAAACCCCAGGAATATCTGGTGCGCCAACTGTTCGGCAGTGAGATCGCCGCGCGCGTCGGCCCGATCTGGGGATTCGGCGATGGGCAGGAACTGCGCAATATGTATACCCGCACCGGGCAACCCGGCCTCTGGTTCATCGCCGGCAGCCTGGCACAATGCCGCATCAACTCGAAATATCTGGCACTGCAGATCAAGGCTTGCGAGGAAGGCCTGTTGCCGGCGAAGCGCCTGGCCCCTGCAGCTTAGCAGGCGCGCGCCTCGAAGGGTGCGGCGTGGCTTTGCGCCTCCTCATCATGTGGAGCTCATTCGGTCTTCAGCTTGGATGCCTTGATGATCGGCCACCACCGCTCCATCTCGGCCTTCTGAAACGCCCGCAACGCTTCCGCTGTTTGCTGTTCGCGCGGCGATATTTCAATGCCCAGGTCCTCGAACCGCTTCCTGGTCGAGGGATCGGCGAGCACCTGTCTCATGGTGGCATTCAGCTTTTCGACAATGTCCTTCGGCGTGTTCTTGGGCACCCAGAGTCCATACCAGAGCGAGGCGACGAAGCCCGGCAGGCCGGCTTCGTCCGCAGTCGGAATATCGGGCGAGGAGGATAGTCGCGTCTTGCCGGTGACGGCAAAAGACTTGATGCTGGCGCTCGCGATCAACGCCCTGAAATTGGACGACGGCTCGATCATGAAGTCGATCTGCCCGGCCAAAAGATCCTGCATCGCCGGCGCATTGCCGCGATAAGGCACGAACTGGAACCTGGTTGCCGTCTCCTTCTGAAACGAGATTCCGGCGAGATGGCCGGCGGCACCGACACCGGCAATCCCTTCCGAGGCCTTGTCGGGGTTGGCTTGGAGAAAAGCAATCAAACCCTTCAGATCGTCGGCCGGCAGGCTCTTTCGTCCGGCGATCAGAAGCGGTTCGCTGCCGATATAGATGACAGGCTCGAGGTCCTTCAACAGATCGAATGGAAGGGCGTAGAGCCCGCCGGTTAGCATGTGCGTGGTCGAGGTGCCGATGCTCAGCGTATATCCGTCGGCGGGCGAGCGGACCGCGCGGCCGACGCCAATACTGCCGGCGGCGCCGCCGACATTTTCGATGATGATGGCTTGTCCGAGAATTGGGCGCATCTGCTCGGCCAAAAAACGCGCAACGGTGTCGGTGGCGCCGCCGGCGGGAAACGGCACGATCATGGTTATCGGGTGGGACGGATAAATCTGCGCCGCAGCGAGGCCGGACCATAGCAGCGCCAACGCGACGGCGGCCGTCGCAACCAGCCACCCGCGCACCGGCTTGCCGGGAGCCGAAACGATTCTCTGATCAGCCATCGCCCACCATCTCGCGCCGCCGCCGTTCTGATTCTTCGGCGTAACGCCGCATCGCGTGAGCCTCCGTCAGAATGCCGATCGGCCGGTTGTCGCCGGCTTCGACTACCGCAAGCGACTCGGCCTCCGCAACGTCGAAAGCCGAGATGGCCTCGCGAATGTTCATGCCGGGATGCAGCACCACCAATTGGTGATGCAGGATGCTGCGCACGGTTTTTTTGGTATCGATATCCGGAGCATGGGCCTCGGCCACCATCACCAGCCCCGCATAGCGACCCGCCTCATCCTCGGCAACCACCTGGGTCTTCGATCCCGGCGGAAACTTGGCGCGGAATTCCGCGATTGCCATATCGGCGTTCACCGTCACCACGTCGGGGCGCATCAGGCGCCGAACCGTGAGATCGCGGAGCCAACCTACATCGGCAGCGCTGCGGATCGTCTCGCCGCGCAGGTGCAATCGCCAGGTCGCGAACGAGTAGCCGAACAATTCACGAGTGATCTGGGTCGAGATGATCACGGCAGCCAGCACGACCGTCGTCAGCCAGAGATCGCCGGTCGATTCCAGCGCGATGAACGACATGGTCAGCGGTCCGCCGATGACGGACGCCGACAGCGCGCTCATGCCGATAATCGCATAGACATTGGGATCGAGTTTGAAACCCGGCAACAGCGCGTCAAAACCGGACGCGAACAGACGCCCCCCAATCGCACCCAGGAAAAGCGTGGCGAAAAACAATCCGCCGCGAAAGCCGCTGCCCAACGACACCACCGAGGCAACCGTCTTCAGTACGAAAACCGTTGCAATGAACGCCAGCGGCATCGAAACGATCCCGGCAAAGTGCAGCGCACCGTGCCCCGACGACAGCACTTGCGGCGTCTGCAATGCGAGAATGCCGACTACAAGACCGCCGAGCGCCGGGCGCAACGGCGACCAAAGTCTGATCTTCGACAGCAGCATTTCGCAGAATGCGACGCCGCGCATGATGCCGATGCCGAACAGCGCGGCAAAAACGCCGAGCAACGCCGCGATCGCAAGGTCGCGCGCAACCACGTCGCCGACCGCTCCGACGCCGAGCGAAAGCGATAGCGGGGCAAAACTCCGGGCGACCAGATAACCGATGACCGAGGCGACGCCGACCGCCGTCAGGCTGGCGGGCGTATAACCTCCGAGCACGAGCTCGAAGGCATAGAACGCGCCGGCCAATGGCGCCCCGAACGCACCTGCGATCGCCGCCGCCGCTCCGCAACCGACCATCAACCGCTGGTCAGCGCGACGCAGATGAAATCCGCGGCCAAGCGAGGCGGCAAGCCCGCTGGAAAGTTGCGTGTACCCGGCCTCGAGACCAACCGACGCTCCAACGCCGCTCGACCAGATCGTCTGCAATGCGACGATCGTGCTGCCTCGAAACGACATCCGTCCGCCGTGCAACGCATTGGCCTCGATCGGGTCGACCTCTCGCGCAGGCCGCCAGCGCGCGATTATCAGGAACGCCAGCCCCAGCAGAAATCCGCCTAAAGTGGGAACCAGCAGGGCGCGCAGCGGCTCTATCCTGAGCTGGCTTGACAGCCTGTCGCCACTGTCGAGGTCGAACAGCACCACATGGAGCAGTTCGACGGCGGCGCTCATGGCTGCCACCACAAGACCACCGATGACGCCGACAAGTGCCGCAAGAATGACGAGGCTCGTTTCGTGGGCACGAACGAACGCCCTCAACCTGCGTGGCGCCTCGAGGTAAAGGGACTTGGTCATCTTTCTGCCTTGCCGAGATGCGGCCAAACGGAGCCGTTCCACCTCCTTTAGCTGCCCGGATACCGTCCCTGCAATCCAGCCCGCGCGACGCAGGAGAGGCGGATAAGGCCCGTTACGCTCTTCACAATCCCGTCACGCTGCATGTAGTATGTCAACGGATGCTGCTTCGCAGCTTATATGGAGGCCAGGAGCGTTACTTGAACGCACATGTCTCGCAAGGCGGTTGGCCGGTGCTGGTATTGAATGCGGACTTCCGGCCGCTGAGTTATTATCCGCTGTCCCTCTGGTCGTGGCAGGACGCGATCAAGGCGGTGTTTCTCGACCGCGTCAACATCGTCGAACACTACGACCGCGCCGTACGCAGCCCCTCATTCGAAATCCAGTTGCCGAGCGTGGTTTCGCTGAAATCCTTCGTCAAGCCGACTACGCATCCCGCTTTCACGCGGTTCAACGTGTTCTTGCGCGACCGGTTCGTCTGCCAGTATTGCTCGGCCAACGACGATCTCACCTTCGATCACATCATCCCGCGCAGCAGGGGCGGCCAGACTACATGGGAAAACGTCGTAGCCGCATGTTCCCCGTGCAACCTGCGAAAGGGAAACCTGACGCCGCAGCAGGCACGCATGTTTCCCAGGCAAGCCCCGTTTGCCCCAACCGTGCACCAGCTCCATCGCAATGGCCGGCTGTTCCCGCCGAACTATCTGCACGATAGCTGGCTCGATTATTTGTACTGGGACACCGAACTCGATCCGTAAATCTTTTCGCCCCGACTTCTTGTCGTGGCTTGCAGGCTCGGCAAATCCGTTGGGCGGCACGCCCCACTCAGGCGGGACCCGGTCAGAAGAAGCCGGGACTCAAGTCGAGGCCGGAGGTCGCCAAGCAGATGAACGCAACCAGGCCAAGTCCACAGAGGATGGCGACGAGATTGACGATGAAATTATTGGCATCAGGTTGGGCAACGGCAGGCGCGGGAGCGTCCGGTGAAGTATGCATTTCGCCCTCGAAATAAAAAAAATTCGCCGAGCAAGCTAACTCCGAATTGTTTATGCAAGCTTGCGACACATCGTTAATTTAAGGATAGCTCGGCTTTCGAAATTCGCAGGCCCTGTCGGTGGTCTTCACGCTCAAATGATGCACCTGGCCAGCAGCCTTCGCTTTGCAAGTGCCCGCGCGAATGTAACGATCTCGACTTTCTTCAATCGCGAAAATGGAGGTGCACTCGCGAAAATGCTGGCGGCCGGCAAAATATTCGGCAACGCCGAACCCGAAAACGGCATTCGAGCCAAGGAAGGCCCGGCGATGCCCGCCGTAATGCTCGCGAGCGATGCGCAAATCGGGTCGCAACGAATGCTTTCCTCGACCGCGTTTGCGACATAAGATCGTCACCGATCGCCTCGTCCGCGAAACGCCTGCACCGCTTGGCCAGGAGATTCTCATGCCCTCTTTGACTGAATGGAAGGTACCGTCGGCGTACCAACCCCGCGCGGGCGACTACAGCTTCGATCTCGACCGCGTGCTTTCGTCGGTGGTGGGTCTCCACTCGATCATTCCCGCCGACGCGTTCAGCGCCGATACGCTGGGAACGGAGCGCGCCGGCAATGGCGTCGTGATCGATGACGGCCTGGTATTGACGATTGGCTATCTGATCACCGAGGCCGAAGCCGTCTGGCTGCATCTCGGTGACGGCCGCGTTCTGGAAGGACACGCGCTCGGCTTCGATTCGGTGACCGGCTTCGGCCTGGTGCAGGCCTTGGGCCGCTTGGATCTCGATCCCCTGCCTCTCGGTTCTTCAGCCGCGTCCGAAATCGGCGATCGCGTGGTAATGGGCGGCGCCGGCGGGCGCACGCGGTCGGTTGCGAGCCTCATCGTCGCCAGGCAGGAATTCGCAGGCTATTGGGAATACATGCTGGACGAAGCCATCTTCACGCACCCTGCCCATCCGAATTGGGGCGGCACCGGACTTATTTCGAACCGGGGGGAGCTGATCGGTATCGGTTCGCTCCAACTCGAACGGGAGCGGGAGGGCAAGGCCGAGCATGTCAACATGGTGGTGCCGATCGATCTGCTCAAGCCGGTGCTCGACGACTTGCGCAAATTTGGCCGCGTCAACAAGCCGGCGCGACCTTGGCTCGGAATGTATTCGACCGAAATCGACAGCAGGGTCGTCGTCGTCGGTGTCTCCGCGAAGGGCCCGGCGGCGCAGGCCGAACTCAAGGCAGGCGATGTCATCCTTGCCGTGAAAGGCGAAAAGATCGCAAGCCAGGCCGGTTTCTACCGCAAGCTATGGGGACTTGGGCAGGCCGGGGTAGACGTACCGCTAACCGTTTATCGTGAAGGCGTCACGTTCGAGGTAGTGCTGACCTCGACCGACCGGACGCGTCTGCTCAAGGCGCCGCGGCTGCACTAGAGATCATGATGCGATTGGCATCCCATCCGGGGTGCTATGTTTGCGGACCATTGCGAAATGTTTCGCTCTCGCTTGCATCAGGCGACAGAGGAACAACCATCGACATGAGCGAGGCCGTTCTGGATGATATCGTGGCCGTGTTGCCGCCGCTGCTGCAATCGCTTGAATCGCTCGGCTTCATCGCGCGACATCTGAATCCGCCCTATTTCGATCAAGTCATGGACGCCGCGGGTCAGCCCGATCAAGCCCTGAAAATCGCGCGTTCCCGGCTGGCCGGCTGGCCTGATCAATTCGCAGAAATCGAGGGAAGGCTGCTGAGCGCATGCGATGCTGCGCTTGCGGCGTTCGACGGTCTGCGCGCCGTGCAACTTGGCAATGGCGACCTGGTCGCGGTGTTTCGCGCGCTGCGTTATTTTCCCCGCGCGCAGGAGGCTCTTTATCCGCTCGCGGCAAAACTGCCACCGGTCAACAGCTTCTTCGTCAACGAAGATGTTCGCGACGACGCCGATTTGCTGGCCCGCCTTGCGACACAACCGAGCGACCCCCGTGGGATCATCCATGACCACAACGAGCCCGGCGACCGCGGCGGCTTTTCGCTTTACGTGCCGGAATACTACTCCCCCGATCGAACCTGGCCTCTGGTGATGGCGCTGCATGGCGGCAGCGGCAATGGCCGAGGCTTTCTATGGAGCTGGCTTCGCGACGCGCGGAGCCTCGGCGCCATTCTGGTCGCCCCTACCGCCACAGGCCACACCTGGGCGCTGATGGGAGAAGACACCGACACGCCAAACCTCGAGCGCATTCTCGATCAGGTACGAAGCCGCTGGAACATCGACCCCACACGATTGCTGCTGAGCGGAATGAGCGACGGCGGCACCTTCTGCTATGTCGCCGGGCTCGAAGGTACTTCCCCTTTCACTCACCTTGCGCCTGTTGCTGCGACTTTCCATCCATTGATGGCTGAAATGGCCGATGCCGGGAGAATGCGAGGCCTGCCGGTTTTCATCGTGCACGGCCGGCTGGACTGGATGTTTCCAGTGCAGGTGGCGCGGCAAACGCGGGACGCGTTGACCGCGGCCGGCGCGGACGTAACCTACCGGGAGCTTGACGACCTCAGCCATTGCTATCCGCGCGAAATGAACGGACCGATCCTGAACTGGTTGGCCGAACGAGGGTAGCGTTCAAACCAGTCCGCCATTGGCGCGCAGCACCTGGCCGTTGACCCATCCGCCATCGGGACCGACGTAGTTGACCACAACGGCAAAACCATCGCCGGCCAACCGCTCCGCCACCGCGGCGCCGATGCCGCGCGAAGCTCCCGTAACAATCGCGACCTTGCCGTCAATATCCATCATCTCGTCTCCTCAAATCCGATCAAGCGCGAACACACGGAACAATTTGGGTCGGACGACGTTGTCGGCGATCAGGTTGGAGGGTATGCGATGCGCGTTTTCCTGGGAATGATTTTGGGTGCGCTGCTTCTGGTCGCATTTGTATATATCTATGACTCGCAGACGACATCGACAGTCGCCAGCGGCCAAAACGCGCCCGCCAGCCGGACCATCGTCAACTGGGATGTTGCGGCAGCCGACTGGCACGCCCTGAAAGCACGTGCCCATGAAGACTGGATCAGGCTCTCCTCCAGATAATCGCACCGCAGTCGCGCGCCGGGCCGGCCGACCCTGTTTCACTTCCTTGCGGCCGCAGCCTTGCGCGCGTCGGCGATCGCCTGACCGAACTGGGCCATCGTCAGCACCCCCGGCACACGGAATTTGCCGACAATGAATGAGGGCGTACCCCTGAAATCGAACGCCGTTGCCTGATCGCTGTTGCGCGCCAGGACGGCATCGATCGTCGCGGCATTGCTTGCAAGATCGCGGTCCAGGCGATCGACATCGATGCCGGCCCCGGCAAGCACCTCGCGAATCCGCGCCTCCGTCAGTTTCGAATTGACCGCGATCAGCGCATCGTGGGCCTCTATGAACTTGTTCTGATATTTGCTTGCCAGCGCCATCCGCGCCGCGGTCACCGATATCGGCCCCAGGATCGGCCAGTCCTTGAAGATCAGCCTGATTTTGCCGTCATCCTGAACCACCTGCCGCAATTCCGGTTCGATCTTGCGGCAATAAGGGCATTGATAGTCGAAATATTCGACGATCGCGATGTCGCCGCCGGCATTTCCAGTCACCGGGATTTCCGGATCGCGCAGTACCAGCGCTTCCGTCAGTACGTCATCGCGCTGCGCAACCGCGTGCCCGGCGGCGATCTCCGCACCAAGCATGAGCGCGCCGATCCCGGCGACGTGCAAAATTTCCCGCCGGGAACGGCGCAGTTGCCGCGCGGCCGAATTGATCGATTTGGTCATGTCCAGTCTCTCCGGCGTCCTGCCCAGGCTTTACACTACTTACGATCCGACCGGGAATAAATTCCGCGACAGCATATAAATGGCCACGAGAATGATCAGAACTGCGAACACGATGTTGAGGGCACCGCGCCGCGTCGACAACAACCGTGCCAGGCGGGTGCCGATCAATCCGCCCACAAGCCCGCCGGCAATGAAGACTCCGGCTAGCTGCCACGAGACGAACCCCGACCAGGCGTAGCTGGCCGCGGTGGTGAAACCAAATGCCGTCACCGCGACGAGCGACGAGCTCACGGCATTGATGATCGGCATGTGCGTTGCCAGCATCAGGGCCGGCACGATCAAAAATCCGCCGCCGATACCGAAGAAGCCTGACAGCGTGCCCGTTGCCAGGCCAAGCCCGACGATCGCCGGCAGATTATCCCAACTCATCCGCGCTTCGGGCAAGGCGACGCGCGATCGTGTCTTGAGCATCAGAACCGCGATCACCAGCATCAACAGCGCAAACAGCGCAAGCAGTCTCTGTCCATCGAGCATCTTGCCGAAGATCGAGCCGATGTAAGCGCCGACAATTCCCGCCGCAGCGAAAGTCAGCGCACAACCCCACATAACGGTGCCGCCGCGCGCATGGTTGGAAAGGTTGATTGCGGCGTTGACGGCAACCGCGATGGCGCTGGTGCCGATTGCGATGTGGGGGTCGGAAACACCGACCACATAGACCATCAGCGGCACAGCCAGGATCGAGCCGCCGCCCCCGATCAGGCCCAGGGAAAATCCGACCAGCGCTCCCGATGCCAATCCGAGCACGCCCTGAATCGTGGACATCATCAAGGGAGCCACCTTGCTCTCGTCAGTGCACCAGCAGCGTCACGGCGATCGGCACCAAGAGCGACGTCACGAGCGCGTTGAGGCTCATGGCTATGCCGGCGAACACGCCTGCGACCTCGTCGACCTGGAACGCCCGCGCCGTGCCGATGCCGTGCGCGGCAATGCCGACCGCAAAGCCGCGGGCGCGGAAATCGGTGATCCTCATCCGGTTCATCAGCGGCGTCACCGCGATCGCGCCCATGATGCCGGTGAGTATCACCGCAACCGCCGTCAGCGACGGATCGGCATGCAGGGATTCGCTGATGCCCATGGCCACGCCCGCGGTGACCGATTTCGGCGCCATCGACAAGATCACCGCGCGCGGCAGGCCGGCGGCTTCCGCCAGCAGCACCACCGAGGCAACCGCAGTGATGGAGCCCGCGGCAAGCGCCACCAGCATCGGCAGGATCGCGGTAGCGACCACCTTTCGATTCTCATAGAGCGGCACCGCGAGCGCCACGGTTGCAGGCCCCAGCAGGAAATGCACGAACTGGGCGCCCGCGAAATAGCTGGTGTAGGATGTGCCGGTGAACAACAGGAACGCCCCGATGATCCACATCGAGTGAAGCACGGGGTTGGCCAGCGGGTGCCGGTGCGTCCGAAGCGATACCGCATCCGCAATCGCATAGACCAGCAGGGTCACCGACAGCCACAGCAGCGGCGACCGCGACAGATACACCCACAGCGAGAACGGATTTTCATTCATGCGGCCCGCCCGTGCGCCATCAGGCGGCTGACCAGAAGAAAGGTCGCCACCGTCACCACCAGGGTCAGCATCACCGAGACGGCAAGCACGACCAGAAAGGCGATGCCGTGTTCGGCGACCAGATCGAGCTTCTGCACCACACCGACCCCGGCCGGGACAAAGAGCAGCGAAAGATTGGCCAGCATGACGCGGCTGACGCTCTCGACGCCATCGCCTTGCAGCGGCCCGCGCGCAAGTACAGGGAAATGATCGCGCGCCAGAAGCAAGCCCAGGAGAAGCATCAGGCCGATGACCGGGCCCGGCATCGGAAGGCGAAGGCCGCGCACAAAGACCTCGCCGGCAAGTTGACACAGCAAGATCAGGCTGAGGCTGGCTATCATGATAATTCACGGGGCAATGAACGGTCGCCTCAAGATTCCGCCGCGTCAAATGATACCCGACGTGCGCCTGCCATTGACCTTCGTTTGCTGGCCTCGCCGGGCACAAAACGCAAAAATCCAACCTGAAATTGCGGCCGACGACGGGGTCGGCCGCCTGCGATGCCAAGGTCAGGCCGCGCCCTTCAGCCGCTTGTTGCACTGGCTGTAATAGCCGCCGCCCCTCTCGATCCACTTCAAGCCGCCATTGGCATTGGTCGCCTTGTTGGCATTGTATTGGTCGACGCAGGTGTGCATCCGCGCCTTGCCGGCGGATTCCTTGGAATATTTCGGATCGACCGCGATCGGGAAAATCGCAGGCCCGGTGGGCCCGGCGGGCGCGACCGCAGGCGCTGCCTCCTTTTTCGCCTCCTTGGGCGCGGCAGGAACGGGTGCGGGCGCGGGCGCAGCAACCGGCGTGGCATCGGCACCGCATTGAGCTTTGCGGAAGTCATTCCATTTCTGGCCGTTGAGCGTGCCTGCGGTTTTGGCAGCCTGATATTTGGCGCTGCATTCCTGCGTGGTCAGAGCCTGCGCGGGCGCCATCGCAGCAAATGCAGCAAAGCCGGACACGGCTGCCGCACACAACAATTTCGCTTTAGAAGTCATCTCGATCTCCCTGGGGTAGCTGGTTCTTGGATCATCCCATCCTAACGTAGCCAACACATGTGACAACGGCCATCGGATGCTGCACAAAAATATCGCGACGCCCAACACCACCGCCCGGTCGTCATTCATCGGCGGTTCAGCATCGCGGCGCGAGGGTGCCCTCCTTCCAACCCGAGGTGCTCCCATGATGACAATGTCTTCCCGCGCGGCCGCGACCGCCCTTGCGTCCCTATTGCTGTTCGCAAGCCCCGTTCTTGCGCAGACCAACCCGGCTCCGGCTGCCAAGAGCGACTCGATGGCGCCAGCCGCGACCGACAAAAAGATGGCCAAGCCACGCAGCGCCGCCTCGCTCGAATGCTCCAAGGAAGCGGACGCCAAGGGGTTGCACGGCAAAGAGCGCAAGAAATTCCGTTCCGAATGCAAGAAGACGGCGGAAGAGAAGAAGTAAGCGGTCCGATCGTATCCGTCCCATCCTCCTTTCGGCCATCGGTCCGATTTCAACCAGGAGGATGGGACCTCGTTGTAGCGTGATTCGATGGTGTGGCGCCCGAGGGGCGAGTCTCACGCCAAATCAGTAAGCCCGCATTGCTGCATCGCGTCCGCGCATTTGTGCCACGCGTGCGATTTTGTCATAAGGCGGGCGTGAGCCAGCCCCTTGCATCCCAGATACGAAACTCCTTGGCCGATGCCATCCCCAGCCGTGCCAAGACCCTTCAAGTCCTCGAAACGCTTGCGACCGGCGGAATAGGCGGGGCTTTGTTCCTTCTGGCAGGGTTGCCGGGCGGGTTGATCTCGGGCGCCATGATGGCGGTGGGTATCGCCACGATGATGGGACGCAAGCTCGTCATGCCGCCGATCCTCACGCAGGCGGTGCTGGTGCTGCTCGGGATCTCGCTGGGCTCGCTGATGTCGCGACAGCTCTTGCAACATGTGAGCGCCTATCCCCTCACCATCGGCCTGTTGGCAGCCGCCACTTTCTGCACCACCCTCGGCAGCAGCTACTATCTCCAGCGCATGCACGGCTGGGACCGGACTTCGGCGTTTCTGGCGGCAAGTCCGGGCGCGCTGTCACAAATCACGATCCTCGCCATCGAGAAAGGCGCTGACGTATCGGCAATCGCGGTGGTGCAGACCATGCGCGTCATCGTCCTCACCGCCGCCCTCCCCTTGTTGCTGACGCTGACCGGAATGACCTCCTCTTCCGCGCCGACCCTGACCATGAGCGTGGCCTCTCCGCTCGGACTTATCGGCCTGATCGGGGCTTCGGTGTCGACCGCGTTGTTGCTCCGGATGGCGAAATTCCCGGCGAGCTGGATGTTTGGCGCCATGATCGGGTCGAGCGTGCTGCACGGCACCGGACTGATCGAGGGCGGCCTGCCGCCGCTCGTACGCAGCATCGCGCTGATCGGCATAGGGACCCTGATCGGCTCACGCTTTGGGCGCATGAAGACGAGCACCCTGCTCGGCCACATCAATGCGGCAGTCGGAGCTTTCGCCATCGCCATCGTCATATCGGCAATTTTCGTCGCGGTGATCGCGCTTACCACCAATGTACGGCTCGCAGACATCCTCGTCGCTTACGCGCCGGGTGCGATGGATGCGATGCTGGCGTTGGCGCTGACGTTGCACATCGACCCGATCTTCGTCGGCGCCCATCATTTGTCCCGCTTTGTATTCGTCACCATCGCAACGCCCGGAATTGTCCATCTGTTCGGCCGCCCGCAGGAAGATGTCGATGATTAACTTCGCCTGACCGACGCTGCGATGCCCCACGCCGCGATGGCAGCCATCAGAAGCGAGATCAGCACGTTGTAACCGGCGAGCGAGAGCCCAAGAAAGCGCCACTGCACTTCGTCGCAGCGGATCACCTTGGCGGTGTCCAGACGCTCGAGCAGCGTTCCGGCGCTGCCGAGATTGCCGACCGGGCCGGTGCAATCGGTCGGCCCCTGCCAAAAGCCCCACTCGACACCCGCGTGATAGGTGCCGAGCACGGCATTGCCGAGCGCGGCGAGCGCGAGGAGCAGCAATCCCAGAAGCACCAGCGCGCGTGGGGCATTGCGGCCAGCGGCCAGCGCGGTCAGGGCGGCGAGCGGAATCGCGAGATAATAAGCGTAGCGCTGCTCCAGGCAGAGCGGACAAGGGCGAATATCGAGCACAAGCTGGAAGAACCAGGCTCCCGCCAGCGTCGCCGCGGCAACAATGGCAATGAGCAGCGCTGCAATCAGCGCCGGGCTGGCGCCGCGCGGGCTGGCCTGATGTACCGTGGCATCAGCCGTCACGATCGTCTCCTGCGGACAATGGCTCCTATCCCGCCACGGTGACGCTGTCGAGGCATTGTCGTTCACAGCGGGGTGTTTTCGCAAGTCCCGGCCGATACGGGGCAACTTTGATCCGCCGCTTGCGGCACGGGTTGACCGGTGACCGCCGCCCGCTATATTCCGACAACTTTGCGATGGTTCGCCTGATGGCAGCCTCCCAAAGGCCCCTGTGGCGGAACTGGTAGACGCGCTCGACTCAAAATCGAGTTCCGCAAGGAGTGCTGGTTCGATTCCGGCCAGGGGCACCAGGATTTCCGGCAGCGGGCTATGTGCACCGTAAATAAAGAATAGGCGACTACTCGGCTTTGAGTGCTCGTTGAACACGGTAATCGGGCTGTGGTACCCGCTTTTGCTTTTCCCAATCTGGAAAAACCAACTGGCCATCAGCCCTTAGAGCCGCAGCGATCTTATTTACATCGGGCCGCCTTATGATGTGTCGCGCGAGAACTTGCGGCCACAAATCCTTGTATAAGATTGACGATGGTTGGGTTGGCGTGAGCGCCAAAAGCGTGCCGCTTGCCGCCTTTCGTTCAGCTTCGAGAAGTGGCGAGATATCATCTTCTGGCGCCATATCATGCAGAGAATGAAAAAATTCGGCTTGGCCGGTCTTCTTCTCCGCACTGCCTACCTTCGTTACGGCCCGGGTCTTCGATTGCTCTTCAAGCGCTCTTACTTGGCAATCTCGGAAGACTTCTATCCCCATATCGTGCCTCGTAGCATAGAATAAAGAGTAGAGCGGGCGATCTCTTGACGGTCGCAAAATTGGTGTTTCGCAAACGTATTTGTATTGGCCTAATTGAAGCAGACATGTCGAGAATGCATCAGTCAAAATCGCTTTTCGTTCTTCCGATGTTGTTGCGCTCTCCAATTTCTCGCGCCAATCGCCAAATGGCATAAGCTCGTTCAATCCTGCAACGAGCTTTTCATCTTTCATGCTTGCGGCGCGATTGATGAACTCGAACATGAAGTTAAAGATAACTTCGGATTTTTCGCGCGCGAGTAACGATTGCAGCTTGCTAAGGGGAATCCGCCATCCCTTAGGGTCGATCAAGAAGAAGGCAAATGCATCTGCCGGAATATCCGCTAGAATTTTTGGGATAGTTTCGATGAAGTCTCCCTTGTAGGGCTTAATTGTCACATCTGGGTATTTCGGCGGAAGAGTGGCAAGTTGACTGAACGCCATCGGATTGCGCTCTACGAGAAACGCGGACATGCGTACATCCCGCCCAATCTTTTTCCACGACGCTTTGGCACGCCGCAACGCATCGAGGCCGATTCCGAAGGACGTATCCTTGAATTCTTCACTTGCACTTTGCCAAGGCCCAGCAAAGCCATCGACGTAGACGATATGAGAGTAACTGCTCGCCGTTTTATGAATCAGCGCTTCGAGATATCCTTCGAGAAGCACATGCTTCACGTATGATTGTTCTCGGCCCTTATAGTCGTCTACGGAAATCATCTTATTCGGCTGCGTCGGCGTAGGTCCGATCGATCTTAGGAAATTGGCTCCACTTCTTGCCATCGAGGTGCCGACCACCTGATTTGGGTCTAAAGCCGCCCCATTGCTTGAAGAAGAATGCCACTTTCGATGCAACGCATTGATCGCGGATGTCTCGAACCCAAGCTGGATCCATCGGCCGCGCGCGGGGACCGCTTTCTCCGCCTGCGATAACCCAATCGATGCCAGTTAGATCAAGCTGTCCAATAGGGGCAATCAACGGTTCTAACGAAAGAAAGCGGACGCCTGCCGGCGCTTCTTGGAGATGCCGAATACGCGACTTTTTCGACCCGTCTTCGACAGAAACCCCGAACCACATATGTTTGGGTCCTTTACCCGAAGCATACCGTTCCCGCAAAAAAGATCGCATGATCGAAGATCGCTTCGTAAGCACTTGAAACGTGTGCCAGTGTGCCTGCTCCATGGTATCCAACACGCGCGCAATAAATTCGGTTGGCACTTCCTTATGAAACAGGTCGCTCATTGAATTTACAAAAATCATCCGTGGGTTGCGCCACCGCAATGGCTGGTCTAACCGCGCTGGTCGCAGTGTAAGATCAAACCCATTTTCGAACGGATGCCCCGGCGTCCCGCGAAATCGTTCGGAAAACCTCTCAGCGTAGCAGTTGTCGCAGCCCGCACTAATTTTCGTGCAGCCGGTCACCGGATTCCATGTCGCGTCTGTCCACTCAATCGCCGTCGCATCTGCCATTAAAGCATCCTAAAGGAACAAATAGTGAACGTAGCACAAAAGCTCCACTTCCCCAAGTTTATTTCATCGAAGTAAACGCCAGTAAAATAATGGGATTCGCTTGCTGGCATTCGCAGGATGCGAGGCGCCAGACCTTGGGGGCGAATAGATGGCGTTTCGAGAGTTGGGTTAGGAAAGATATTCGCGAACAGCTTTGACCAAGCCGCGACGACTTGCGTCCGTTCCCTGTGCGGTTGGGCCAGTCATTGTTGACTGATCAGATGAGTTCGTCCGCCTGCGTCTGGGCGCTACTGCGCGAACTCGGCAGAAATCGCTCCGAGAAGATCGACGCGGTCAAAGCGCCGCGACCGGCGACGATCTCGCGGGCGCGATCCGTCATGGCTGGTGGCCCGCAAAGGTAGACGTTGGTATCGGCAAGGCTATCGGTCCCGATCAGGTCTGTGACGAACCCTGCATGGATTCCGGGCGTCGACGATCCCTGTGCGATGGCGATCCGAGCTTCGAAAGCCGGGAATAGACGTGCTATGGTGGTGAGTTCGTCGACGAGAAACAGATCGCTTGCCGCGGTCACGCCGAAGCACAGCGTGACATGCCGCAGTTCTTGCGATGCGATCATCTGGCGCAGCATCGAAACCATCGGCGCGACGCCGGTGCCGCCCGCGACCATCAGAATCGGACGTGCGGAGCCGCGCAGATAGAACGTTCCCTGCGGACCGCTGCATTGGACGACATCACCGGGCGATGCCCGCTCGATCAGGTATCGTGACATCACCCCGCCTTCGAGCAAACGGACAAAGAACTCGAGGTTCCGAGGTTCCGCCGACGCGTTCGCCATGGAGTAGGAACGCCATTCCGTGGTGCCCGGGATATTCAAATTGACGTACTGGCCCGGAAGGAACCGCAACCCCCTGAGACCCTGCACGCGCGCCGTGACCGCGATCACTGATGCGCTCACGCGCCTCGCTTGCTCGATCTTGATCGAGAACGGCTTCGCCGGGATCAGATGCGCCCGCTCGTAAGGCAGCCGAAGCTCGACATCGGTTACGGCCATGGCCACGCAAGGCAGGGTCTCGCCGCTTCCGGTTTCATCCGGCGTGAGCGAGATGGACGCGAACTCGTCGTATTCCAGTTGTCCCGAAAGGCAGGTGGCCCGACAGGTCTGGCAATCGCCCACTTCGCAGTCCGAGCTGAGCTGCAAGCCCGCACGGCGGGCGGCCCGCAATATCGTCTCTCCATCCTTGCTCTCGATGCGGACGCAATCGCCGTCCGCGAATTTTAGCGTGACCATGGGCATGTGGCTGTACTCCACCGTACGCCGGTTCGATCAATGCGCCAGCGCGAGCTTTCTGTTGAGGGCGTTCAATCCAGTGCTGCCATTGCTGCGCCAAACAAGCCGAGCGCCGGAACATAGATGCCGTCGCCGATGCGTCCGCCCTTGCCGCCGCGATCCAGAATGTCGAGGACAATCCCGGGTGCGGCGCCGTGCTCGATGATTTTGCGCGCGGGCATCCCAACGTGGATTTTTGTCCGGGAGAACGCCGGGTGCTGCAAAGGCAACAGGCCGGCCGGAAGGCCGGCCGTGGCGAAGTTCCCGCGGACAGATACCGAAATCATGGCGCCGAACCCCAGGGCGTCGACCAACGCGCCGTCGCCGATCGCACCCAGCCGATCGTCTTCCTGGTATCCCGGCAGCACTGCGCCGGCCGGCGGCGCCGCCGCGGCGACAAACCAGCGATCGGGGAGACCGCCGAGCTTCAGGCCAACTTCCACGCCATTGCCGCCGAGCGCCGTGACAATGCTGCTCGCCTCACCCTCCGCCGCGGTCGCAATGCATTTCACCGCCGCCATCCACAGATTGAGAAAGAAGCCGGGCGCCTTGTCCAGGAAGCGTCTCTCGGGCGTGTCGCCTCCGAGGCGCGGCGCGATCGCCCGTATCAGCCGGTCGGTAGCGTCCGCGGTGCAGCTGTGGCAATCATCTCCGCTTTCGAGCACGACATCGGCGATTTCGATCAGCGGAATGTCCCGATCCGCGATGATTTCCAGCGTCGCAGCAAGGTTGCCGTTGATCCAGCGCAGGTGCGCGAGGACATGCCGGCCGCAAAGGCCGAGGTGCTGCGCCGAGATCATGCCGCCGTTCAGCGGGCTGAACACGGCGTTGTCCGGATTTCGAGAGTTGGCGACGACCTGGACGGCCATGTTTGGCGACAGCACGGCCGCAAGGGGAACCATCGCGCGGTGGTCCTGCGCGGGCAGCAGTTGCACCTCGCCCCGATCAAGCATGGCGGCGGCCGAACTCGTATCGTCCGCCCAACCCTCGTAGAGAATGGCCATGATGGCGCTGTTCGCCAAAGGCTGCGCGATCTGGCCGAGGATCGCCGGCGGGCCGGCGTGAAGAATGCAACGACCGGGAAAGGCGATCACGTCGCGCGCAAGCGTGACGCCGCGCCAGACCGGGCAGACGGCATGCATGCGCTCCAGGGCTTTGCGGTCGGCGGAATGCAGATCGACCTTTGCCGGGTCTTCGCTACGCGTGGATACGAGTGTCACAGCATTCCCCTCACATCGTCAGAACGCGCGGATTTTGCCCGGACCAGGCTGGAACCGGTTCGTCGGAACCCAGATAGGCGTCCGTGATCCGCCGATCGTCGAGCAGCGCGGCGCCGGAGCCTTTCGCCACCACGCGACCGTTGGCGAGGACATAGCCGCGATCCGCCACCGACAGTGCAGCAGCGACATTTTGCTCGACCAGGAGGATCGTCAAACCTTCGTCGCGCAACCGTTCGACGCAACGCAGGATCTCGGCGGTCACCTGCGGCGCAAGACCGAGGGAAGGTTCGTCCAGCATCAGAAGCCGCGGATCCCCCATCAGAGCGCGGCCGATCGCGAGCATCTGTCCCTGCCCACCGCTCAGCGTGCCGGCCAATTGATGCGCCCTCTCCTTGAGGACCGGGAAAAGTTGGTAGACGGCCTCGAGCCTTTCCTCGAACAACCGCCGTTCCGATCGGCTTTGCCATATCACCCGGCCGAAGCCCTCGGCGCGCCGCCGTGCGTAACGTCCGGAGGCGAGGTTCTGCAACACTGTGAGGGAGGAGAACAGCGCGCGCCCTTCGGGCACCAGGCTGATCCCGCTCGACACCGCGCGATCCGCCGATGCGCCGCGGATATCGGCGCCGTCGAAGGTCAAGCGTTCGGTCTTGGCGAGTTCGATCCCGGCGATGGCACGCAAGAGGCTGCTTTTGCCGGCGCCATTGGCGCCGACCAGCGCCACGATCTCGCCCTCGCCGACGTCAAGCGAAACGCGATCCAGCGCCACGAGCCCGCCATAGCTGACGCTGAGGTCTGAAACCGCCAGCAGCGGCTTGCTGACGTGCGGGAGGCGTGTCGCGACATGCGTCGGCGTTACGCTGCGCTGGCCCAGATATGCCTCGAGGACGCGCGGATCGCTCCTGACGGCCGCCGGCTCGCCATTGGCGATGATGCGGCCCTGGTCCAGAACCATGATCCTGCGCGCGATACGGCTCACCAGCGGCATGTCGTGGTCGATAAAAAGGATCGTCTTGCCCGCCTCGGACAGGGAGAGGATGATATCGCCAAGCGCGCGCTTTTCGCTGTCGTTCAGGCCCGCGCCGGGCTCGTCCAACACGAGCATCTGTGCGCCTGAGGCAAGAAGCCGTGCGATGCTGAGCAACCTGCGCTGGCCGGCCGTCAGCACCGAGGCTGACTGGTTCGCGAGATCCAGAAGGCCGACGGTCGTCAGATGTGCATCGGCCTCGTGCCTCAGCGTGCCCTCATCGAGCAGCGCGCGCCCGCGCCCCAGCAGCGAGGGCAGAAGGCGGACCGTATGGCGGGCCACGCCGCCCACCATGACATTCTCGCGCACGGTCAGGCGCTGAAACGGCTCCGCCGCCTGAAAGGTCCGCGCCAGCCCGCGCTCGGCGATCCGATGCGGACTTTCGCCAGTGATGTCCTTGCCGGCCAGACGCACCGTGCCGCTCCGCGGCCGGATGTCTCCCGCCAGAACGTTTAGAAGCGTCGTCTTGCCTGCGCCGTTTGGACCGATCAGCGCGACGAGTTCATTCGCCTCGACGCGAAACCCGACATCCGACAGCGCTTTGAACGCGCCGAAGGAGACCGAAACACCGTCGATCGCAAGCAGGGGTTCGGTCATCCTGCACGTCCCTGGCCGATGATCCGCAGGCCGCGCCCCGCCAACGCCGCCACTCCACCCAGCAGCCCGCGGGGGAAGTAGATCACGCAAACCACCAGCAGGACGCCGTAGGCGACCACATCATAGGCACCAAGGGGCTTTAACACCTCACCAAGCAGCGTGATGAAGGCGACGCCGAACAGCACGCCCCAGACATCGGTGAATCCTCCGATCGCAACCATCAGAAGCAGCTTGATCGAGAAGCCGACGTTGAACGGGCCAGGGCTGAGATAACGGATGTAGTGGGCATAGAGCCCTCCGCCAAGCGCGCAGCAAAGCCCGCTTACGAGCATTACCAGGCGCTTGACGGATCGAACGTCGTTGCCGACCGAGCGCGCCACGGTCTCGCTTTCTGCAATCGCCCGCATAGCAAGGCCTGTCGGCGAAGCAATCAGGTTTTCCGAACAGATGACGATCGCAAGCGTAACGATCCAGACCACCGGCAGGATCGAGAAATCGTCATCCAGTGCATGGCCGAAGAGCGAGAGCGGCGAAATGTCGGAGAGCCCATTCGGCCCGCCTGTCACGCCGTGCAATTCCACAAAGCCGACCTGAACGATGATCCCGAACGCCAGGGTCGCCATCGCCAGGTAATGGCCCTTCAATCGGAACACGAGCCAGCCGATCGCCCAGGCGAGCGTGGCGACGATGGCGGACGCGAGCAGCACGTCCAGCCAGGCGGGAACGCCGAGCGCCCGGCCGATCAGCACCGCCCCATAGGCGCCCAATCCGTAAAAGGCAGCGTGGCCCAAGGAAATCTGGCCGGTATAGCCCGCGATGAGCGCAAGCCCGATCGCGGGCATCGCCTGCAGCGCGATCACATTCAGAAGGCTCTCGAGATAGCTGCTTCTCGTCAGCACGCAGGCCAACAGCACCGCCACGAGGGCAAACAGGCGCAGCTTTTTCATCCGCGCACCCGCTCGAATTCGCCGAGCAGCCCCCCCGGCCGAAACACCAGGAAACCAAGCAGTAGCGCGAACGCAATCGCGTTCTTGTAGCCGGAGCTGATATAGCCAGTGGCAAACGCCTCGAGGATGCCGAGAACAATGCCGCCGATCGCAGCCGCGACCGGGCCGCCAAATCCGCCGACGATGCAGGCGACAAAGCCCTTTATGCCGAGTTGCAGCCCCGAGTCATATTGTGTCAGCGCGATCGGCGCGACCACGATGCCTGCGAGCGCGCCGAGCGCGCCCGACATAAGGAAGCCCACAAGGCTCATGGTTTCGACCTTCATGCCGACAAGGCGCGCAGCGAACGGATTTATCGCGCAGGCGCGGAACATCTGCCCGAGATAGGTTCGACGGAACAAGAGATCGAGCGCCACCATCGCCATCGTTGCCGTGCCGAGCACCCAGAGCGATTGAGGCATCAGCGTCGCGCCGAAAAAATGGATGAGCTGCTCGTCGGAGAAGACGGGCATCGGCTGCGCATCCGTGCCCCAGACGATAGCCGCGACGCCCTGCAGAACGACGCCGACGCCGATCGTTACAATGATCCCACGCATCACATCGCCACGGACGGGCCGAATGGCACTCCGTTCGATCACCGCGGCCACCAGGCAGGTGACGATGATCGCGAGGATGATCGCAAGCCACATCGGCATGCCCGCAGTCTGGAAGGTGATCGCGCTCATTGCGCCGACCATCGCGAAATCGCCCTGGGCGAAGTTGATGATGCCGGTCACGTTGTATATGCAGGTAAAGCCGACGCCGATCAGGCCGTAGATACTACCGACGACTAGTCCGCTGATGAGAAATTGCAGGGCGTCGGACATGCTCAGACCCTTATCCAGGACTCGGAGAACGCCAGGAATGCGGTGCTCTTGCGGGTACCGGCGAAATCCCGCTGCAAGACCTTGCCCGCCAGCGGCCGGCCGTTGACGGTCACGGACGCGTCTTTCGCGTCGAGGAAAAGGCTGTACATCTGGTGCAGCTTGGTTGGGCCGGTCTCGGCCGGCATGTCGACCGCATAGGGCGCGCTGAGATCCTTCCAGGTGGCGACGACTTCCATGTCGGCGCAGCGAACGATCTCGGAATAGTTCGACAGCGTACTACCCTCACGTCGGGCTTCCGTCATCCGCCGATGGGTGACGGCACGAATTCCCGGCGATGCGCGAAAGGAAGCGAATTTCGAAAAGAAGTCGACGATTAAATAGCGCGCCAGTGGCTCGTTGTCGCTGATGCAGAAATTTCCTACGTCAGGATAGCCCTTCTCGATGCCTGGTTCGTCCAGAACGACGATCCCGGTGCCTATTCCATAGGCGGAATAGAAGATGCGAAAGAAGCACATCAGTCCGGTCCAGGGGCCATCCTGCTCGTCTTTGAGATAGATACCTGGATTTTCACCGGTCCAATCGACCGGGCCGGGATGGATCGGGCTTTTGCTCGACATGTCGTTGCCTCCCTATCTCGGGTCAAAGCCCGTCTGTGACGGCGTCGACTGCGACGGCGGATCGATCAGACTGACGTGAGCGGCAACCACGCGCCAGCCAAAAGAAAAGCGCACCCAGGTCTGCTGCTGACGACCGATCTTGCCGCCCGATGACGGCCGGCGATACATCGTGGACGCGACCGCAAAGTCCCGGCCATAGGTGGTGATCACCGTACGCGAAAGCGTGCGCTCGAGCCCGACCGGAGCGCGCGCCTGACGGAAAGGCGGCGATGCTCTTGAAGCCGTAGAGATTCTCGCTGACACCATAGCGGACGGTACGTGGATCATCATGAAACATGGCGTCCAGCGTCGCGACGTCATTGTCCACTACTGCCTTCTCATAGCGTTCGAACTCGGCCGTCACCTCGGCGACCACATCGGGCAGATCGATTTCCATGCGTCAGTCTTTCTCGGACGGGCGCGGCGCAAAAGCCGTTCGTGTCGTTTCCAGGGTCTGGGCTATCCGCAGCGCGAGGTCCTCACGCCATGGCGCCACGATGATCTGCACCGCGATCGGAAGAGGCGCCAAGGGAATCGGGACGGCAACCGCCGGCAGGCCGATGAATGAAATCGGATAGGTGTAAATGCCGAGATTGGAGCGCACGGGCATCTCCACCCCATCGAGTACGAAAGTCTGCTGGCCGATCAGCGGTGCGGTGAAGGGCGTGGCCGGCGCCACGATCGCGTCGAGCTCATCGAACAGCTCAAGTATCCGCTCGCGGTACCATCGGCGGAACTTTTGCGCCCGGTCAACATAGGTGAAGGGTATCATCGCTCCGGCAATGAGACGATCGCGCACCGCCGGATCGAAGTCGGCTGATCGTTCGCGCAGACGCTGAAGGTGAAGCGACGCACCTTCGCTCGCGGTAATCACGTAAGCTGCCGAGAGGGCGCGCGAAGCCTCCGGAATCTCGATCTCCCGGGAGATACCCAGCGCCCTGACGACCTGTTCGAGCGCGGCAAGCGCCTCCGGAAAGGCACCTTTCCTGAAATGGCCGCCGGCAACCGCGATGCGAAGGCCGTCGGTCCCGCGATCAAGCTCGTTCATCGTCGGCTCCACCGGGCGATCAGCCGTCATCGGGTCTCCGGCATCGCCGCCCTGCATCGCGTCATACGCGAGCGCAAGATCGCGTGTCGTGCGCGCGATGGGGCCGAGATGATCGAGGCTTGAGACGAAAGGGAAGCTGCGGGCGCGCGACAGGCGTCCATAAGTCGGCTTCAATCCGAACAGCCCGCAGAGCGACGACGGCACGCGGATCGAGCCGTTGGTGTCGGAGCCAAGCGCGAGCGGAACGAGGCCGCCGGCCACCGCGCCACCGGAGCCGCCCGACGAACCGCCCGTCATGCGCGACAGATCGTGCGGATTGCGCGAGGGCCCGTCATGCACGTTCTCGCCAGTGAAGTCATAGGCGTATTCGCCCATATTGAGCCCGCCGAAGAGCACTGCGCCCGCCGCCTCCAAGCGCGCAACGAGCGGCGCATCCTGCGTCGCGGGCGCGCGGTCGCGATTGATCTTGGAGCCTGCGCGTGTCGACAGGCCGGCTATGTCGAACAGGTTTTTGACCGCGAATGGTACGCCGGCAAGCGGGCCGACCGCCTTGCCTGCGGCGATCGCCTCATCGATGGCGGCAGCACGGGCTCGCGCGCGATCGGCTGTGACGTCCGTGAAGGCGTTGAGCGCGGGATTGCGTTCCGCGAGACGGGCAAGAGCGGCCTCAGTGACGTCGTACGCACTCGCCGCCCCGGTATTTACCGCCGCGGCAACATCGGAGGCGGTGGACCAGGCGAAATCCAGAGTCATGCGCGTCATGCCTTGAACACCGGCGCGACTTGCGCGTCGTCTGGCAGAGCAAAGCCTGCCACGTTGTCAGCGTGCTTAAGCGTCACCTCGAGATTGAAACGCACCGTCGGCAGCCAACCTTCCTCGAGAGGCAGCCTCAGAGTTGTCGCGGCAGCCGAGATGTAGGCGTCGAGCGATTTTTTTTCGGTCATGGATATTCGGTTGCCTCGGAATTAAACGCGCGGATCTTCGGTCCGGAGACTTTTCCAGGACGTGACACGTGCTGGATGCCGATTTGGCGGTTACGGTTGCGAACCTCGAATTTACAGCGCCGGAAGCTTACGCCCGATCGCGGCTTCAACCACGCCACACCCGACGAGAGCGTCCCGAGATATAAGAGCCGCAAGTTCATCTTCGCTGAGCACTTCGGCCCGGACTGGCCGGACAGGCACAACGAAATAGCGCAGATCGGCGTTACTGTCGTGAACACGAACCTCGACATCATCGGGCAATTGGACACCGAACTCGCCAAGCACCTTGCGCGGCTCTCGAACCGCACGTGATCGATAAGCCTTGCTGACGTAGAATGCCGGCGGCTCGCCCAGCAACGAGCGCGGGTAACAGGAACAAAGCGTGCAGACCACCATGTTATGAAGCTGTTCGGTGTTTTCCAGGGCAACCAGCTTCGCTTCCGTCACCTCGATACCCAGCTCCCGAGCCGCTGCTTTGGGATCGGCCAGCATTCGCGCGTGAAACTCCGCATTCCGCCACGCCCGCGCAATCATTTTTGCCGCCTGATGCGGGGTTTTCTTCTCGTTGAGCTGCAACTGCGCGTTAATCTCCGCCGCCGTGATGATCCCTTTTTCGATCAGCATGGACTTCAAAGCGAGAAATTTCGCCTCATGCTCCGTCAGTTGAACGTCGTCATCCTCGTTCGGCGTGTGGGGTTCATGCGCTCCATGGTGGTGATCATGTTCGTGATCGTTCATATCAACTATCCCGCGGTTCGGCGGCCAGCCAATGTTCGTAAATTTCGACGTCGAGCGTATCTGTAGTGTGCTGATCATATCCAGGCCAAAGGTCCGGCTGTCTTAGCCGGACGCGGTACAGATAGACCAAATTGCCTCGCCTTCGATACGCCCGCTCCTCGGGATTATCGAACTTCCCGCAACACCTCTCCACGAGGCCAATCTTGTTTCGGACATAGGTTGGGGTTCTGACGTGGCCCGGTTTGCCGAGATCAAGTATTCGAACGGCCTGCCCAACGCGAAAGAGCGGATCAGGGGAAGACATCTCGCGTCCCATCCCGCAAAATGTTCCGCGTCCGGTCCCGGTGCTCGTCGGGATCAATAATTCCTCGCTCGAAAAGCAGACTGAGCCAGCCATCGAGACGCCGGTCATAGAGACCGGACGACATGTAATGGTCCGGGCTCATCTCCTCCGTGGAGCGCCGATATTCGTCAAGCGAGATATCAAGTCGCTTGGTCAGCAGGTTGACCGTTGCTATCAGCTGCTTTTCCCAAAATAGTTGACGTCTTTCTTCCAGCGGTATCTCGCCGGCTGGAAGACCGCCGATGTCGCTAACGAGTTGCTCGACCATTTTCTGTCCTGACGGCTTCCCCAAGGGCGAAGGCCACAGATATGATCATGCCCACCCATTATCGTACCGCCAAATACGATTTGCGGGCATTCGAGTTCAATTTTTCCGAAGCTGCGCGAAGAAGCTTTCGCTTTGGGTCCCGAAAATGCATAATCCGGTAGGTGTTATTCCACCGTTTTGGGGACCTCTGGGAGATGTGAATGGCTAATTCACAGGATTTGAATACCGCCAGCCAAAGGATATTTGGTAACCGCGAAGCTTCCGATCCTGTGACCCCAGTATTCGCGGATGCCCTCTCGAAATTGAGCCTGCGTAAGCTTGGTTATTTCTTGGCCGCCAGCCAGTTTGGAAGCGTACAGGGTGCCGCCAAGGCGTTGAATGTTTCAGCACCGTCGATCTCGACAGCCATCTCCCAGCTTGAAGCGCTTCTGCAGATCCAACTGTTCGTCAGGCGACACTCGCGCGGACTGGTCCTGACCGATGCCGGGCGAGAGGCGGCGGCGTGCACCCGCAATATCCTCCTTCTGTGTCGCGAGTTGGAGACGATAGGCCCGGCCCGAATGGTGGGCGCAGAGGGTCCGCTGACGATCGGCTGCATCGCAACGGTGGCGCCCTATCTCCTCCCGCAGATTCTCGCGGCAGTCAGGCGGTTCCGCCCCCGAGTTCAAATTCGCTGGCGCGCAGACAACCAGAAAGAGCTCTTCGAAAATCTGGAGAAAGGGTCTATCGATCTCGTACTGGCCTACGACATCGATGTGCCATCCAGCATTCACTACGACTCCATTCGCGAGATGCCCGCACAGATCGTGCTGCCCGCCGAGCATGCCCTCGCCGAGAAGAACACCATTTCCCTGCGGGAAGTCGCACGCGAGCCTTTTGTGCTGCTCGATTTGCCGAGCACCCGCGATTATTTCCTGTCGATATTCGCCCAAAACGATATCGAGCCGGTGATCGCGCATCGGACCGATTCCTTCGAAATGCTTCGAAGCTTCGTTGCGAATGGCTTCGGCTATTCGTTACTTAACTTCTGCCCACCGTTCGCCATCGCAGGTCAAAAACGAATCGTCTCGCGACCGCTTGTCGATCCCGTCAAACCTCACCAACTGGTACTCGCGCGTCTGTACCGTTTTCGATCTCCCCGATTGATCGAGGATCTCATCGCCTACATCACCACACTCGCTGTCGAACTAACCATATCGGCACGTTAGACTAAAAACCGCGAACGGTTTCGCCGCTACGACAAGCGCACTACCTGAGGTGACTGCCCCCATCCACGACGATTTTCACGCCGGTGGAAACGCGCAGATGCGATACGCAGGCAAATATCGCTTCGGCGACGTCCTCCGGTTCGACCACACGACGAAGCGGCGTATCGTTAGCGATCTTTTCAAGAGCCGCGCGGCCCCGACCGGCAACGAAATCGGTAGCGACCGGTCCCGGGGAAACGGACATGATCCGGATCGATGGTCCGAGAACCCTTGCCAGGGAAATCGTCATCGTATCAAGCCCGGCCTTCGAAGCGGAATAAGCGATACTGCTTCCCAAACCAACGAATGCCGAAATCGAAGAGACATTGACAATCACGCCATTTTGGCTTTTCCGCAGAAGCGGCACCATCGATCGGATTGTCGAAAAAACGCCCCTCACATTTGACACAAGCACGCTGTCGAAAAGCTCGTCGCTGAGGCCCTCTAGATCCGAATGCGCGACGGGCTGGGTGTATCCGGCCGAGTTTACCAGAATGTCCAGCCTGCCGAATTTTGCTTCGATGTCGGCTGCCGCTTGCCTGATCGATGAGGACTCTTCCAGGACGATCCGGACGGCGCGATGCGCCGAGCCTGGCAAATCCGCAATCAATTGCCGCGCACGCTCGGCCCCCTGGTTGTAGCCAACGACAAGCGTCGCTCCTTCCGAGGCCAGGCGTCGAACGGTTGAGGCCCCAATGCCATTACTTCCGCCCGTCACCAGAGCGATACGCCCACTCAAGCTTTCACCAAATGTCATTTTGGGCTCCTCCCAACGCGCTTTGGCAACCTCCTAGTTGGGGGCCAACACGAATTTGCCGTCCTTAACGGTAAGCAGCACGACGCTGTCGGGACTGGCGCCAAAATGATCGTCCGGGGCATACGAATAGACCGCGGTCACCCCGCGATAATCCTTGGTAGCCTCAACCGCTTCACGGACCTTTTCGCGATCGGGGCCGACCTTCTCAATAGCCGCTGCGAGCAGCATCGTGGCGTCATAGCCGTTGCCCGCGAACGTAGCCGGTTGTCGCCCGTACTTGGCTTGATAGTCACGCGTGAAGGATTTAAGAACCTCTCGTTGCGGATCCGTCTGCGGCAAAGCGTCGGCAACATACATCTTTGACGACGGAATAAGTACACCTTCCGCTGATCCAGCTGTCAGGCGGAGAAAATTGAAGTCGTTCGCCGCGTGAGAAAGATAGAGAGACAACTTCAATCCCAGTTGTTTGTAGTTTCGGGTGGCAATCGCCTGCCCCGGACCAGTGGCCCAAATAACGACAGCTTCAGCATCGGTGCCTCGAATTTTCGTCAATTGAGGCGTCATGTCCTTGTCGTCGTTGCCATAGGCTTGCTGCATAACCACCTGAAGACCGAATTTCGAAGCATATCGTTCGAGTTGATCGCGACCGCTCGTCCCAAACGCCGAGTTTGCATGCAAGAGCGCTATCCGCGTGATGCCCCTTCTCTTCATATCGGCCATCATCACGCTCTGGACGAGGACGTCCGTGAGCGGGGCGAGGAACAGCCACTTCTTTTCTTCCGAAGGAAGTACGATGCCTCTCGAGGCTCCGTTGGCGATCATGACAATCGGGGCGTGCTGAACCGTGTCTATGACCGCAAAAGCCGAGCCGCTGTTCGTTGGGCCGACAATCGCCGTAATGTCGTTTTGCTGAATGAGACGCTTGGCAGCCGTTACGGCGCGTGTGTTGTCGCTTTCCGTATTGACGTTGACGAACTCAACTTTTCGTCCCCGGATTCCGCCTTTTGCGTTCAGTTGATCGACGGCCAGGAGGGCTCCTTCAAGAGCCGGCTGCCCGAGGGAAGCCAGCGCTCCCGACGTTTCCAGCAGGCCTCCGATCTTGATCGTATCTTCGGCCCTGGCATTACATGACGCAATTGCCAGGAATAGCAGCGCAAGCAAGGGATTTAATCTCATTGGTCGCTCCATGGTGGACAGGAGTCCACCGCGCCTGGCAGTAGCGGACTTGTTGCTCATGAACGAAGGTCTTCCTGCGAGTTGCAGAATTATTCGGCAGCTTCAGCGAAAGCTGTGCTCTCATATTCTCGTAACAGGTTGCGTATCCGCTCCCTGCGGTCATCCACCGTATGATGCTCGCCCAAGACCACGACATCCGTTACCTTTCGACCCACCTCCGCCTGAAGTTCGAGGTCGTCGATGCCCGCGATCTCCGGAATGCGCAGAACCGTGTCGTGGCAGTATGTCGGGATCACTCCTCCGGCGCGCAACGGTGAGCCCGTCACGCTCTCACCGGCAGCGAGCTTGCGAACGTCGCGCCGCAAGAGACGACGGAGCATCACGACTCCCTTGTCGCAGTAGGTCAGATGCTCCATTTCATGCAGGGCAATCGGTCGTTGAGTGGCCATGGCGTCGTAGTCGCCGGGCAACCGTTGGCGCTCCTCGAACGACTGACCGCGTCCCTGACCGTAGAAGTCGAGTTTTTCGACTCCGCACTCTTCCTCTTTGCCCCGCGCGCCCGGATCGGCCTCTCTGTTGAAATGGCGCCAACCGATGACCTTGCACGTCTTGTTGTCGATCGGGGTCGTCCATCTGGTCAACGCAAAGGGACCAAATGGCTTGGTCTTAGTGCCGTCCTCCCAGACGTGGCCGACCTGAGCGATGTTGGGCAGGATGATGTCGTTTGAACGAACCCAGACGTTGTCGCCCCAGCGCCGCGTGGTGACATAGATCATGCCGGTCGGCGTCTCGACGAAGTCCATGACCGGAAGCTGACCCCACGTGTCGGAGAAATGAGAAAACGTGACGCGCGTGTGAAGAAACACGGCGTGCGCCGGATCCATCACATTCTCATGGACCTGCAACCAGTTGCATGGATAGGTGATGCTATACGGAACGAGCTTATCGCCCGGATATTCGTAGCTGTCGTAGATCGGAAATTCCGGCACGCTATCGGGTGGGCCAAAGTATCCGAATATCAGCCCTTTATATTCATGGGCCGGATAGGCCCCATGGAAGAGGCGGTCTTTAAGGGTGCTTCCCGGAGGATCCCCAGGGGTCTCGATAATGCGACCGTCTACGCCGAACAGCCATCCATGATAGCAGCACCGCAGCCCGCATTCGGTAGGCAATCCAAATTCCAGTGACGTACCACGGTGACTGCAATGTCGGTCCAGGATGCCGTATTCGCCGCTTGTCGTGCGAAACACGACCAGATCTTCGCCGAACATCCTGATACCGAGAGGGACTTCTTTGAGTTCGCAGGTCAGTGCGACAGGCTGCCACACACGGCGCAGCAGTTCACCTGCCGGCGAACCCTTCTCGACATGGGTGAGCTCGACGTTTTCCGCAGGCAATGGCGCATTGTAATAACCGCCGAACGCCGAGGTAAGAAATTGCTTTTGCGTCGCCATGGAATTGGATCTCCATCCCTGTCCGAACATGCTCAAGAATTGAGCAAGCCTGCTTTCTCAACATCGGATCAGGATGCCGCGAGTTCATCGCTTTGCCAAATTTGTTTTTTTCTCAATCGAGTTTGGAATCTCTAAATTGACGCTGATCGTCTGGCGTCGGAGCAACGGTGTTTGACGGGCAGGCTGATACAATCAATGCCATATCCCGGCTCGGCCAGCCCCATCCGCAACCGCAATTCGCGAGTAACCCCGGGGGTATGGTCTATCTCGGCGGCGGAAGGGTGCCGGAACGCGTTCGTTCCTTCATCGATCATATCGTCGAAAGCTTGGCGAAATTGGATGTGTTCGATGCGATCAAGTAAGGGCTGTTGCGAGTTGCTCTTGACGCCGGTGAACAGGCCGTAGGTCGCGAAGCGCTTTGATCATTTCGTCGCGGTGTTCTTGTAGATCTTGCCGTCCCTCACAATTGTGGGAGGAGCAACGCGACGAAGCAATCCAGTCCTTATCCAGCGCTGGATCGCTTCGCAGGGCCTGTCGCCGGGCGCGCATTGGCGCGACGGGTTGGCTTGCGATGACGGCATCGGACCGCGCCTTGCTGCCGAGCGGGCAAGCAAAAAACTATGGCGGGGGCAAAGCCGCGATTTAGTCGTCCGGGCGACGCTTCCAGCCCCGATGCCGTGATGCTAGGCTTCATGCCAGCAGGGAACTCCTGCGTCCCTGCTTCATAACGGAACGGGAGGACGACATGCCTGATAGCGTCTACAAGGTTATAGAACTGGTCGGGACCAGCAACAAATCCTGGGAAGATGCCGCCACCAACGCAGTGCAGCGTGCCGCGAAAACCTTGCGCGATCTGCGCGTTGCGGAGGTCGTCAAGCTCGATATGCAGCTGGACGAAAAGGGAAAAGTGGAGACCTATCGGGCCAAGCTCAACGTGTCGTTCAAGTTCGAAGGGGCCTGAGTTCAAAAGCGAGACGGCTTTATCGATACCAGGGGAGATTTGGTCCACCTCTCCCCGCTCGCGGGGAGAGGTCGATGCACAGAGTGCATCGGGTGAGGGCGATTCTTCACAAACCGCCTCCTCGAGAATCCCCCTCACCCCAGCCCTCTCCCCGCAAGCGGGGAGAGGGAGCTTCACCCCAACTCCTTGCGCACCATCGCAGCCCCTTCCGCCAGCGCCTTCAGTTTTGCAAACGCAACGTCGCGGGGCAGATATTTCATGCCGCAATCGGGCGCCGGCACCAGTCTTTCAGGCTCGACATGCTTCAAGGCGGCGCGAATGCGGTTTGCCACGATCGCAGGCGTCTCGGCAGCCGGATCGGCGAGGTCGATCACGCCGAGCATGATCTTTTTCGGCGAAAGGTCCTCGAGCACGCCGAGATCGAGCTTCGGCTGCGCGGCTTCGATCGAAATCTGTTTCGCACTGCAGGCCGAAAGTTCGCCCAGGAACGAATAACCGATCGGCTTCTCTCCTTTGACGACGGCAGCGTAACCGAAGCAAAGGTGCACCACCGTCGTAACCTCGAGACCGTCGAGCGCGCGGTCTATCGCCTTGACCGCGATACGCTTTGCTGCTGCGGGGTCCTGTCGCAGCCACGGCTCATCGAGCTGGATGACGTCGGCGCCGGCCCGTTCGAGCTCGCGGGCCTCCGCGTTGACGGCGGCCGCATAATCCATGATCATTTCGTCTTCGTCGCGATAATGCTCGTTGACGGCCTGCCGGCTCATCGTGAACGGCCCCGGCAGCGTGATCTTCGCGAGGCGATCGGTGTTGCGGCGGAGGAATTCCATGTCGCGCACTTCGACCGCGTGGGTGCGCCGGATCGGTCCGACCACGCGTGGCACGGCGGTGGCACGCCCGGCCTTTGAGACGACCTCGCCCGGCTTCCTGCAATCGATGCCTTCGAGCGAGGTCGCGAAACGATTGGAATAACTCTCTCGCCGCATCTCGCCATCGGTGATGATGTCGATGCCGGCACGCTCCATGTCGCGGATCGCAAGCAGCGTCGCATCGTCCTGCGCCTGCTCCAGCCACGGCTCGGCCACGCGCCAGAGATCGATGCGCACCCGAGCCACGCCCTTCGAAAGCACAGTACGATCGACCAGCCAGTCCGGCTGCGGGTAACTGCCGACGACGGTGGTGGGCAGGAGCCTTGGCGCCATACCTTCCTCCATTTCTACGCGGCCCCGCCGAGATAGAGGCGCTTGACGATGTCGTTGCCTCGCAATTCGTCGACATTGGCCGAAGCCACGATCTCGCCATGCACGATGATATAGCCGCGATCGGCGATGCGGACCGCCTGGTTGAAGTTTTGCTCCGCCATCAGAACCGTCAAGCCGAACGTCCTGGAGAGTTCGCCGATCTTGGCAATCATCTGCGACACCAACAGGGGCGACAAGCCGACCGAGGGTTCATCGACCAGTAGAAGGCGAGGCGAGGACATCAGCGCGCGCGCGATCGCCAGCATCTGCTGCTGCCCGCCCGACATGGTGCCGGCAAGCTGGTTGGAGCGTTCTTTCAATGCCGGAAATGTCTCGAAGGCAAGCGCAAGGTTGCGATCGATGTCACGCCGCGCGGATTTACGGAACGCCCCCAACATCAGGTTTTCCGCAACCGTCAGCCTGGGAAACAGGCGGCGGCCTTCCGGCACCATTGCTACTCCGAGATCGACAATGGCCTCCGGCGATAACCGGGTCAGGTCGTGCGGGGTGCCCTGGATCGTCAGCCGCATGCTGCCGCGCCACGGCCGCACCAGGCCAGCGATGCACTTCATCAGCGTGCTCTTGCCGTTGCCGTTGGTGCCGAGCAAGGCGACGGTCTCGCCGGCTTCGACATTGAGGGATACGCCGCGCAGCGCCTTCACCGCGCCATAGCCCGCGTCAAGGCCGGAAATGGTCAAGCCGTGTGTCGAGGTTTCAGGTGCCAAGATAAGCCTCCTGCACCCGCTTGTCGCCCATGACCTCGGAAGGCGCGCCGATCGCGATGATCCGCCCTGCATCCAGACACATGATGCGATCCGAAAAACGCATCACCGCCTGCATGATATGCTCGATCATGATGATGGTGATGTCCCGACTTGCAAGACCCATCAGCAGGTCAAGCACCTCATCGACCTCGGAACTCGAAAGACCGGCCATGGCCTCGTCGGAGATCAGGAGCTTCGGGTGGGTCGCCAGCGCGCGCGCGAGCTCCATTTTGCGCAACTCCACCTGGCTCAGGCTGGTCGCCCGCGCACCGGCCTTGGAGGCCAGACCGGTTTGCGCCAGGATCGACATGGCGGAATCGCGCCGTTGCGCGGCGGGCATGCGGTCGTCCGCCGAAGCTGCGAAGTCGAGGGCTACCATGAGGTTTTCGGCGACCGTCATGCTTTTGAAGGGGCGCGGAATCTGGAAGCTGCGCGCAATGCCGCGGCGCGTGCGCATGTAAGGCGGCAGTGGGGTGATGTCCTCGCCCTGGAATATCACGGTGCCGGCCTCGGTGCGGAATGCGCCGGAAATGCAGTTGATGAGCGTCGTCTTTCCCGAACCGTTCGGACCGATCAAGCCAAAGCGCTCGCCGGGGCGAATATCGACGCTGACATTGTCCAGCGCCGTGAAGCCCCCGAAGCGCTTGGTGAGCGCGCCGATCCGCAGCAGCGGCAGGTCGGGAGCCGAAATCATGCTCCGCTCTCCGCGCGTTTCGATCGAAGCCTGGCGATCAGTCCGATCAGTCCTTCCGGCGCTCCCACCACGAACAGCACCAGCATGATTCCGAGAACCAGTACATTCACTTCGGACGATATCGTCACCGCCAGAAGTTGCTGCGTCACCCCCAGCAGGATCGCGCCAATGACCGGGCCCGCCCAATGGGCGGTGCCGCCGATCAGCGCCATGGCGAGCACCGAGACGGAGTAATTGAGATTGAAGGCCGATCCCGGGTCGGCGTATTGCAGATACATCGCAGCCGGCGCGCCGGCAGCGCACATCAGCGCGCCGGAGATCACGCAGGCCAGCAATTTGAGCCGCAGCGTCGGCACGCCCGTGCACTCGGCGGCGAGTTCGTCGTCCTTCAGCGCCTGCAGACCACGGCCTATCCACGAACCCTGAATGTATCGTGCAATCACCACCGCAACGACCACCAGAAGCGCCTGGACGAAGAACAGCATCTGCACGTAGCTGTGAAACGGCGGCAAGACCTGCGGCCGCTGCAACTGAATGCCGGCCGCACCGCCAAGATAACGCCAGTTCGTCACCGATGTCTCGATCACGATCGTCAATGCGATTGTCGCGATCGAGAAGAAGATGCCCTGCATCCGCAGGGTCAACAGGCCGACGGCGAATCCGAGCAACGCGCCGACGATGGCGGCCACGCCGATCTGCACCGCCAGCGGCGCGCCGGCCGCCTTGACCAGAAACACAGCCGTATAGACGCCGACGCCGAAGAACGCGCTGGTGCCGAAATTCACGTAGCCGGCATAGCCGCCAAGGATGCTCCATGCCACCGACAGCACGATGAACTGCAGGATCACGTAGCCGGCAAAGAACGGATATTCGTTGCCGATGAGCTGCGTCGTCAGCAGGACGGCAAGGAGAAAGGCGACCGCCCCGATCCAGAAAGCCGTGCTGCCGCGCTGCTTCGTCATCTGCCGAACAAGCCCTGTGGACGCACGGCAAGAACGCCGAGCAGCATCGCGAACGAAATGGCGGGCGCCCAGGAGGCGCCGAACATCGTCAACACGATGGTCTCCGCGACACCGAGGATGATGGCTGCAAGCAGCGTACCGGCCATGCTGCCGAGGCCCGCCATGACCACGACGCAGAAGGTTCGCCCGATATAGGCGCGATCAAGCGTCGGATCGACGGGCGCGACGATGATCAGCAAGGCCCCCGCGATCCCCAGCACGGCGGTCGCAATACCGAAGGCCCATTGCTTGATGCGGACCGGGTTGGCGCCCATCAGCCGCACCGCCTCCTCATCCTGGGCAACGGCTCGGATCGCTCGTCCCATGAAGGTTCGCGACAGATAAAGCGCCAGCAGGATCGTCAATGCGGTGGCAACCGCGAACGCGACAAGCAGACGGAACGGAATCCGCATGTCGCCGATCCGGAAGGATTGGCCGATATAGGAGGCCGTGACGGAGCGCTGGTCCACGCCGAATTGCAGGATGATCAGCACTTCGATGATGAAGGCGACGCCGAAAAAGAACGCGATGCCGCGCACGGCGGCATCGCTGCCGCGCCGCTCGAAGGTCTCGTAGTACAGGCGATAGGCGACAAGACCGAAAACGAACAGGAGCGGCGTGATCAACAGCCCCGCCAGAAGCGGATCGATGTCATAGCGATCGTTGAGGAAGAACACCGCATAGGACGCCATCACCAAAAACGCCGGGTGAGCGACATGGGGAACGTCGAGCAGCCCGAACGAGACCGAAAGGCCGATGCTGACGGCTGCATAGAAGCAGCCGAGCAGCACACCGATCACCACCGCATCGAGCAGCAGGTCCAGTGAAAACAAGTGAGGTCCCCCTTGAGGCGTTGTTGAACCGCCGCTTCCGGTAGCGCAAAGGCTTACTTCCGCGCGGCCTCAAAGGGACCGACGAGATCACCGGATTTCAATTTCTCCGGGAACAGGATCACCTGCTTTCCGGCCTTGCGGAACTGATCCATGTTCTTGTCGACGATGCCCCGGAACTGGGCCTGCAGGGTCGCCGTTTCCTTGCGTTCGCCATCGGGCGAAAACGCGATCGGACCGACGATGGTGTTGATCTCGTGCTCGCGCAGATATTTTGCCAGCGTCTTCTGATCGAGCGAGCCGGTCGCCTTGATGGCCTCTTCGACGAGCTGACCGCTGGCATAGCCGAACGGCGCAAGATAGTAGCCGAGCGGATCGACCTTGGCTTCCACCGCCCGCTTCGCGTAGGTGTCGAAGAACGCCTTGGTTCCGTCGAAATACATCGCCGGTTCCGGCAGCCACGTATTGAAGTTGACGACCCCATTGAGCAGCGAGCCGAGATTTTCCATCACCGGCCCGAATTGCAGGCCGACCATGCCGCCGCCGAAAAGCTTCACATTGTCGCCGATTCCGATCTCGTTGACCGCGCGCAGGATGCCGGCCGAATCCGGCGGATAGGACGCGACGTAGACGATGTCGGGCCTGGTTGCCTTGAGCGCTCGGATGATGCTGGAAAATTCCACCGTGTTGGGCGGATAGGCCTGATCGAACACGATCGGCATATTCCGTCTGGTTGCGACCTCGCGCGCGGTCTTCGCCAGATTCTGCGCGAATTCCTGGTCGGCGGTGAGCAGCGCAACCGTCTTGCCGCCGGCTTTTTGGCCGAGATCGAGGAACGCCGATGCCCAGGCGTCGGCCGGCCCCCACGGCGCGTTGTTGAAATACATGTCGTGGCCGACCTTGCTGTTGACCTGGAACGAGAAGTTCCCGATCAGCAACATGCCGCGCTGCTTGACGAGCGGCATGATCGGCGCCGTGGGCACGGTCGCGTAGGGTGCAAACAGAAGATCGACCTTGTCGACGTCCAGCAGCTTTGAATAGATCGCGGGCGTCTCCGACGCGCTCGATTTGTCGTCATAAACGACAAGCTCGACCTTGCGGCCGAGCAGGCCGCCCTTGGCGTTGACATCGTCGCGCCAGATCTCGATGCCAAGCAGCGAGGCCTTGCCACCGCCCGCGAGACCGCCGGTCATCGCCATCGACATGCCGATCTTGATCGGCGGCTGCTCAGCCCCGGCGTTCGAGGCCAGGCTGAACCCGGCTACCGCGATTGCTGCAGCAAGAAGCGTTCTGCGTTTCATTGATCCTCCCCTGTATTGCGCCCTGTACCGCGCCTTGTATCGCCCCTTGGCTTTCGTCACGCTTCAGGTCGATTTACGCTTTCGGTTGCTTGCCCGCTGTCTTCGGCTTCATCGTGCCATTCAGCGGATCGTCCGGTGTCGGACAGTTTTGCCGTGCCGCAGGCGCCAACGTCAAATCCGCCGCTCCGAAAAGCGTGGATTTGACGTTCCCCGATTCACGCCGACGCGGCGGGCTGCCGATTCATGCCGGTTGTTTCAGGATCGCGGACGGGTCGGCGCCGACGCGTCCGCCGGCCTTGTCGGCCGCCGTCTCGCGCGAAAGCCGCATGTCGAAGCGGATGCTTGGAACCCCCTTGATCGGGCAGTCGGCATCCTTGGGGGCGATGTCCACCGCAAGGTCGCCCGAGGAGCCGAACACGACGTCGTCCTCAAGGTGAGGATCGTCGCGCAGGTAGAGGGCCGTCACCAGTTCGCGATAACCCGGCGCTCCGACCAGGAAGTGGATATGAGCCGGCCTCATGCCGTGGCGCTTCTGCGCCCGGACCATTTCGCCGACCGGGCCATCCATCGGGATCGAGTATCCGATCGGCCGTACCGTACGCAGCAAATAGAGGCCATTGGCGTCCGTTGAGAATACGCCGCGGTAGTCGATCGCGGCTGCGTTCTCCTGGATGTCGTAGAGGCCGCTGGCGCCGGTCTGCCAGATCGAAACCGTTGCGTTGGCGATCGGCCTGCCGTTGACATCGCTCACATGGCCGTAGAGCGCGATTTCGCTGCCCGCTTTCACGGTCCTTGCGATCTGGCTGCCGGCGGCAAGCGTCGGCGAGGCCTCCCGGTAGAACGGCCCGAGCAGGCTGGTATGGGTGCCTTCCTCCATGGCCGTAGTGTCGTGAAGGCCGTTGACCAGGGCCGACAGGCCAAGCGTGTCCGAGAGCAGAATGAATTCCTGCCGCGCCGGCGTGCAAATCTTGCCGACCTCGGTCATGAAGGCGATGCCCTTGATCCATTCTGCCGGTGTCAGGTTTATGTCCCTGGCGAAGGCATGCAAGTGCTTTACGGCGGACGCCATGATTTGCTTCAGCCGCGGGTCCGTTGTCGTCGCCATCTGGTCCAGTACCGCGCCTGTAATTGTCTCCGGCGTAAGCTCCTGCATTCGTCTCTCCCTCTTGATCCGGCCGCTCGCACGGCCTTTTCTGCTAACCTAGCGCGCTGCGCGCGCAATCGCCAGACGAATAAGCCTAGCCAAATCGTATTGGCGACCCGGTTGCTGACCTCTGGGCCGAGGTGGCGCGTTTTGCGGCAGGTGACCGTATGCGAAGGTCTCAGACCTCCGATTCAATTTTCAGATCGTGAAACAGACCCTTAATCCGTCTGGTCCCGGCGCACGCTGAGGGCTTGTTTTGCCGCAATGGCGGGAGCCGGAGCCGCCGGAGGCGCTGCAAACAGATGTGGCTGGGTCAGCACCTCAGGCTGCAGGATTTCATCGAGCCGTTCCCTGGTGAGCAGCTTCTTCGCAAGCACCAGATCGTAAACGCTTTGGCCGGTGAGGAGCGCCTGCTGCGCGACCTCGGTCGCGTTGGCGTAGCCGATGTAAGGATTGAGCGCGGTCACGATCCCGATCGACCGCTCGACGCCTCGGCGCAGATGCTCACGGTTGGCCGTGATGCCGCTCACGCACTTCGAGGCCAGCGTCAGGCAACCGGCGCGCAGATGGTTGACGCTCTTGAACAGGCTGTGCGCGATGATCGGCTCGAACGCGTTGAGCTGCAGTTGACCGGCCTCGGCCGCGAAGCTGACCGTGACGTCGTTGCCGATCACTTCGAAAGCGATCTGGTTGACGACTTCGGGAATGACCGGGTTGACCTTGCCTGGCATGATGCTGGAGCCCGCCTGCATCGGCGGAAGGTTGATTTCGCCGAGCCCGACGCGGGGACCCGACGACAACAGTCGCAGATCGTTGCAGGTCTTCGACAGCTTGACCGCCACGCGCTTCAGGACGCCGGAAAGCTGGACGAAGCTTCCACAGTCCTGGGTCGCCTCGATCAGGTTCGAGGCCGTGACGACCGGAATGGCCGTAACGCCCCGCAAGTGCTGACAGACCAGCCGCGCATAGTCGGGATGCGCGTTGATGCCGGTGCCGATGGCGGTTGCGCCCATGTTGATCTCGCAGATCAGAAGCACGGCCTCCCTCAGCCGCTGCTCATCTTCTCCAAGCATCACGGCATAGGTCGAGAACTCCTGCCCGAGCGTCATCGGAACGGCGTCCTGCAACTGGGTCCGGCCCATCTTGATGATGTCCTTGAACTCCTCCGACTTCGCCTCGAAGGCGCCTCGCAATACCGCCATGGCGTCGACCAGCCGCACGATGCCCGAATAGGCGGCGAGCTTGAGCGCCGTCGGATAGACGTTGTTGGTGCTCTGGCTCATGTTGACGTGCTCGTTCGGATGCAGAAATTTGTAGTCGCCCTTCTGCCGCCCGAGCAGTTCCAGCGCGCGATTTGCGATCACCTCGTTGGCATTCATATTGGTCGAGGTGCCCGCCCCGCCCTGGATCACATCGACCACGAACTGCTCGTGCAGACGGCCGGCCCTGATCTCCTCGGCGGCGGCAACGATGGCGTCGGCACGCGTCGCATCGAGCAGGCCGAGCTCGCGATTGCTTCTGGCCGCCGCCAGTTTGATCGACGCCAGCGCCCAGACGAGATCTGGATAGATCGAGATCGGGGTGCCCGTGATCGGAAAATTCTCCACCGCACGCAGGGTATGGACGCCATAATAGGCATCCGCAGGAACATCCCGTTCGCCCAACAGATCATGTTCGCGTCGCGTACTCATCGTGGCCTCCCGTCTGGTTGCACAGGAGCCACCGATAAGATCAGGACGCAGCGAATTTTCCAAGCATTGTTCTGGGCTGTCGCGCGTCTGGCGCGCGGTCAAAAGAGTCGGTACGGCGATGGCGGCCTTCGGCCGGTTTTTACACGCGTCGCAGCGCAGGGAAGCGCGGAATTACTTAAATCATCTTTCAGGTATCGAGAATACCTCGGATAAGCGGTGGAAGAGCAATGAACGACGAATTGGACGAGATTGATTTCGAATACGCGAGAACCGTCGCGGATCGGGCCAACGGACTTATGTCGCGTCACGCCGTGCCGCCCACGCCGGAAAATTTCTCCGTCTGGTTCAGCTACGCGATGGGCGGACCGCCGGCCCTGAAAAGGACGATCGACATCCTTCTTGCCAATAGCCGGAGCTTCGATTCCGCGATCAATCACGATCTCTACGTAACCTACTTCAACCCGCAGCCGCAGGGAAGCTTGACCGGGGATTTCCCCGACCAGCTCCGAAGCGTGCTTGCCAGCGCCCAGGCGTTCCTTGCAACCGCCATTTCCGATAATCGTAGCCAGATCGAGACGCTTGGCGAGGTCTCCTCGCAGGTTCAGGTTACCTCGGATCCGAGACAGATCATCGAGAAGCTGATCGGCGAGTTGTCGAATGCGACGGTGCGGTCTTCGGCGCTGGAGGCGAACCTGGTGAGGGCTTCGGAAGAGCTGGATCAGATTCGCAACTCGCTGAAGCTCGCCGAGCAGCACTCCAACACCGATGCCCTCACCGGGCTCGCCAACCGCCGCTCGCTCGAGGCATTTCTTCGTTCCGCGCAGATCGCCGCGATGGAAGCCGGAAATCCGCTCAGCATCGTGATGATCGATATCGACCATTTCAAGAACTTCAACGACAGTTTCGGCCACCAGGTCGGCGATCAGGTGCTGCGGCTGGTAGCCAGGGTCCTGCAGGAGAGCGTTCGCGAATGCGATCTGGCGGCACGCTATGGCGGCGAAGAGTTGATGGCAGTGCTTCCCGACGTAACTCTCGATAATTGTGTCGATGTCGCCGAACGTGTCCGCCGCCGCATTTCGGACGCGCGCCTGACCCGCCGCGCCACCGGCGAAGCGATTTCGAGCATCACCGTCTCGATCGGCGTCGCGCAATTCCGCGGCGCCGAGTCGGCAGACGCGTTGATCGAACGGTGCGACCGCGCACTCTACGAGGCGAAACGGGCTGGCCGCAATCGAACGGTCAAGGAAACCGTCGTCGACGATGGAATCGCTGCGTAGACGTCTCGGTCACAGGTTCGTGTCCACGCTACCAGCGCCAGCCCCTGTATCCCCATCCACCGTAATAACCGTAGTAAGGACCATAGCCGTAATACGGCCCGTGGAAGCCGTAATAGATCGGCGGCGCGTAGACCGGCGCCCCGACCGCATCGACCACTTCCTCATCATAAACCTGCGCGTGCCCCGCCCTGCGCGGCGCAAGACCGACGTTGCGGGCGATGACGAAGCCATCCCGGCTCTCGAAAGAAGCCTCGCACCAACCCTTGCTGCACTTGCCGATTTCGACCGTCGCTCCCTTTGGAATGATGGTGAGGACGGGGCTGTCGGTACCGGGGGATTTTCTCAAGTTGGTCTCGCCGATCGTGGCGATCGGTTTGGCCACGGCGCAAACCGCCGATAGCAGGATGACGACGGCAGCCGATGCCGCGATCCGCACGGGGTCCATGGCGCTCCTCTCTTTCCGGCGCACTGGCGTTTGCTTCGCCCGCCGGGCGCCCGGCGGATTAAAGCGCAGCTGGCGCGCAGGCTTCAAGACTGTTGATGGCTTTCAAGACCGATGATGTCGTGCGGTCGATCGGGACCGGGCGGCTTCAGATCGCCGCGGCGACCTTCTCCAGACCGATCAGGCGAGCCAGCGAGCGAACTTCGCGCTTCTGGTCCTCGCGCAATTGAACCAGCAGCGGCATCGCGGCGGTTTTGAGCTGCTGTACTTCTTCGGCATCCGGATCGATCATGGCGACGGCGTTGGGGTCGGCCTGCCGCGTAGCGCGGATCTTGCGGGCGAGGGCGCGCAACGAATTTTCGACGGCCGGCCAGTATGATTCCTGGGAAGAGGAAAGCTTCAGCCGTTCCTTGATGCTGGCGATCTGCGCGTCGCTCAGCAGCGCATATGGCTTTTGCGGCGGCGGTTTGCTGACGACTTTCGATTTTGGCGGCGTCGCCGGCGGCGGAGGTTCCGCGGGCTCGGCCAGCTTCAGCCCTTCGATCCCGGCAAGAGCGGTGGCAGCAAAGGCCTGCCGCACCGGTTCGCTGGGGATCGCGCCAGTTCTGGACGGTTCCACCGCGGAGGGCACGACCGCAAGGACGGTCAGTTTGTCGGCCTTGCTCTCCCTGACGGAAATCTGGTCTTCGACCGCAGCGGAAGCGGTTACCATCGCGCCCGCAACCTCGGGAACGCTGTCGCGGCCCAGGATGCTGACCGCGGCCGCCCCGCCGATCAGGCAACACGCCAGGGCGATCATGGCCACTGCTTTGGTCAAGCAACTCTCCGCTTTATGGGCTCAGCCACCGTCTTTCTCCGGAAAACTGGCAATAATTAAGGCTTATCCGTGCCAGCGCCGTGACGATCGGGGGATGGCCCGCCGGGTCCTGCCGGGTCAAGCCATGCCGGTCAGTTCGTACGCATCCTGGATATCCGCGACGATATCGGACGCCTCCCACAGCGCATCGGGAGCGACGGTGCGCAGACTGATCGTCCAATTTTTGCCGCCCCTGTTGGAACGGGGCATACCGACAATATCGAATTGCACGTCGCGGCAGAGCGGATGGCGTTCAAGCGCGTTGGCGACGCGGTGCTTGATCTCGTCAAGCGTCGCCGGAGTTTTCGCAAGAAGCATCTCGGAATCCATTTCGAAGCCCCCAACCGTCGTCTTTGGCCGCTGCCCGCCGAAGCTGCAACGAGCGGCATCGGCGGCACTTTTGTCGGCGCACTCTTGGGGCGGCTTGGTTAACGGCGCGTTAAGCAACCAGGATGATTGCAATCATGGATCTCTCGTTTACCCGGAGCGATCAGGATGAGGCCCGTCCGATGCCTTCACAGCGGCGGATCGACGGCGGCGTCGTATTCTGCTTTGAAGCGAGCAATCAGTTCGGCCGCGGGCACGATATCGCCGACGCTGCCGACACCCTGGCCGCTGCCCCAGATCTCCTTCCAGGCCTTCGGCCTGGTTCGCTCGCCCGATGCGTCGGTCCCAAAGCTCATTTTCGAAGCATCGGATTGCGGAAGATTGTCGGGGTCCATGCCGGCGGCGACGATCGAAGGCTTCAGATAATTGCCGTGGACACCGGTAAAGAGATTTGAATAGACGATATCCTCCGCGCTTGAAGTCGTAATCATCCGCTTGTAGCCATCGACCGCATTTGCCTCGATGGTCGCGATGAAGGCGGAGCCGATATAGGCGAAGTCGGCGCCCAACAGACGCGCTGCGCGTATGGCGCGCCCGTTGCCGATGGCGCCGGAGAGTGCAATCGGTCCGTCGAACCAATGCCGTGTCTCGGCCACGAAGGCGAACGGCGATATCACTCCCGCATGGCCGCCGGCTCCGGCGGAGACAAGAATCAGGCCATCGGCGCCTTTCTCGATCGCCTTGTGGGCGAATTTCTGGTTGATCACGTCGTGAAAAACCATGCCGCCCCAGCGGTGGGTTGCCTGGTTGAGTTCCTCGCGCGCGCCGAGCGAGGTGATGATGATCGGCACCTTGTGCTTTTCGCAGAGCGCCAGATCATGGTCGAGCCGGTTGTTGGAACGATGCACGATCTGGTTGACGGCGAACGGGGCCGACGGGGAATCGGGATGGGCCGCATCATGCGCTGCAAGTTCGGAGGTAATCCGCGCCAGCCAGTCATCGAGCAGTTCAGGCGGACGCGCATTCAAGGCGGGAAACGATCCGACAATTCCGGCCTTGCACTGCCCGATCACGAGATCCGGGACCGAAATGATGAACAACGGCGCGCCGATTACCGGAATCGACAGGCGACCCTTGAACAAGGCAGGCATGGACATCAGTCAAAATCCTTCAAGTCATGAAACGGGGCATCCCTGCATCGCGCAAAGGATGCCAGACATCATACCAAAAACGCAATCGTGCAACCTTCAGATCATCCTGAAGGCGACAATAAAGCCGGCGACCAGCACGCCTGCCCCCAGCGACACCCACAGCCCGAGATGCTTTTCGATCCTGACACGGATCCATTCGCCATAACGGTTGAGCAGGACGGCGACGAAAAAAAAGCGTCCGCCGCGCGCGACCACCGAGAGAACGACAAACAGCCAGATGTTGAAGTTGGCAAAGCCGGAGGTGATGGTCACGAGCTTGTAGGGAATCGGCGTCAACCCCTTCAGCAGAATGATCCAGGCGCCGTATTCGGCATAGCCCGCCCGAAACGCCTCGACCTTGTCGCCGAGGCCATAGAGATTGATCAGCCAGTGTCCTAGCGAATCGTAGAGCAGCGCGCCGATGGCATAGCCGAGGATACCTCCGAGCACGGAGGCCGCCGTACAGACCGTGGCGTAGAGCCAGGCGCGAGAGGGACGCGCCAGCGACATCGGAATCAGCATCACATCCGGCGGAACCGGGAAGAATGAACTCTCCGCGAATGCCACCGCCGCCATGATCCACATGGCGTAAGGCTTGTGGGCTGCCTCGATACACCAATCGTAAATCCGTCTGAGCATGCCGCGATCAAGCATCCCGGGACGGATTTGTCCATGCCGGAAATATGGCCAGGCCTAGTGGCGTTTGCGCAGGCTGCGGCTCTCGAGCGCGACAATTGGCCGCCGCGACAACCGGGCCGGTGGGACCTTGGCCAGTTTGACCGGCGACTTCGGCAGCTTCTCGGCAATCCCGAGCAAATGCTCGCGCCGCTCCATTTCGCGCCAAACATCCTCCGGGCGAACGCCCGCCGCCGCCCACAACACGGTGAGATTGTAGAGAAGATCGGCGCTCTCGCTGATAACGGCGTCCGTATTGCCGCTGACGGCGTCGATCACGACCTCGACGGCTTCCTCCGCCAGCTTCTTGGCCATCTTGGCATGCCCGCGCCGAAACAGTCGTGCCGTTCGCGAAACCGCCGGATCGAGGTCCTTGGCCGCGATGACCGCCAGATAAAGCCGTTCGAGCGAATCACTCATGTCCGTAAAATAATCCAAACGCGCCGAAAGCGCGTTAACGGCGAGCTTCCCTCGACAGAAAACCGCAGGCCACAGTGACCAGCGGATTAACTCGCTCGCAACACTTGCGGCTACCTCCCGGCCGGCGGGCCTGGCGAGGGCATGCCACGCCCTGATACCGCAGCCATGTCCGCCGCATTCGACCTCGTCACCGCCGCAACAATGCGGGCCGGCGTCGGTTCCCAACCCCTTGGGATTCCAACCTGCCCTTCGCGCTCGGATCGCGGCAGGGCGCCGATGGCGGCGAAACTGCTCATCGACCGTTCAGATTCGATCCGGCACAATTCGTCTGCCGCCGGCAGGCGTCATCAAACCGACATATCCGCCGAGGCAACTGACATCTGGTCAGGGTGTAAGAAGATGCGTGCAGTTCGAACAATCATTGCCCGCGCTCTCCTGGCATTGCTGCTCTCCGGCGTAGCGTATCTCGGCGGAGTGGCGAGCCTTGCCGCCGACGAAAACCACCTGCCGATCGCGATCGAGTTGTCTCTCGACCGACCGATCAATGCCGGTTTCGCCCCTGTGGTGCTGGCCGCGACCGACGGCCTGTTCGGCGCCGAGGGACTGGCGGTCACGACCGATGTCGCAGGCGGATCGCCGGAGGCGATCGGACGCGTCGTCTCCGGAGCGAGCGAATTCGCGCTGGTCGATATCAACGCCCTGATCCGCTTCCGCGACCATGGCGCGCCGGTCAAGGCGGTGTTCGTGCTGTTCAACAAGGCCCCCTATGCCATCATCGCACGCAAGAGCAGAGGCATTCACAGCCTCGCCGATCTCGAGGGCAAGACGCTTGGCGTGGCAGAAGGCGATCTCTCGATCCGACTGTGGCCGGCGCTCGCCCACCAGAACGGCATCAAGCTCGACAGCGTTAAGCAGGACCATACCAGCGCCGCCGTGCGTGAACCGATGCTGTCGGCTGGTCAGATCGATGCCGTGACCGGCTTTTCGTACCTGTCAGGGGTGAATTTGCGGGATCGCGGCGTGCCGGCCGACGATCTCGCGGTGCTGCGATTTGCCGACTATGGTTGCGAGGCCTACGGCTTTGCCGTGATCGTCAATCCGGCCTTTGCCGCCAGGCGGCCCGAGGCGGTGAAAGGGATGGTGCGCGCGTTGATCGCCGGCACCAATCTCGTCATCAAGGAGCCCGGCCGCGCGGTGGATGAAGTCCTGAGCCGGATGGATGACGGCTCGCGGGACCTCGAACTGATGCGCCTGCATACGGTGATCGAAGATAATATTCTGACCAGCGAAGTGGAGCGCAACGGCATCGGCGGGGTCGACCCCGCGCGGCTCGAGCGCTCGATCGGTCAGATCGGTCAGGATTTCAAGTTCAGCAAACGGCCATCGGCTGCGGAGATTTTCGACGACAGCTTCCTGCCCCCGCGCGACGAACGCCTGATCAATTGAGCCCTCGCCTGCACTGCAACGGGCAACCGCCATACGGGTCGTCATATATCCCGCCCGCACGCGGCAAGAGGACACGGTCGGCATTTGCGGCCAGGCACTTCCTTCGCGCCGTTCGCTGACTAAGATGCGGCTGCCGGACGATCGCCGTCCCGTCGACCCTATTCTGCTGGAGCCGCATGTCCCTGCTTCGCTTCTATATGCGCGTTCTTGACCTGCTCGGCAGAGAGGCACGGCTGGGCTGGATTCTCGCAGGCGCCAATCTTCTGCTTGCCGGCGCGCAATTCGCCGAACCTGTTCTGTTCGGCCGCATCGTCGACGTTCTCTCGGGAAAGCCTTCAGGGGGACCGCTCGGATCGTCCTCCGCCTGGCCACTGCTTGCGGCCTGGGCCGGTTTCGGCCTCTTCACCATCCTGTGCAACGCCGTTGTCGCGCTGCACGCCGATCGGCTGGCGCACCGCCAGCGTCAGGTGGTGCTGTCGAGTTATTTCGAGCATATCCTGCAATTGCCGTTGACGTTCCACACCGGGACCCATTCCGGGCGCCTGATGAAGGTAATGCTCAACGGCACCGACGCGCTGTGGCGACTGTGGCTGGGATTTTTCCGCGAGCACTTCGCCGCCATCATGTCGCTGGTGGTGTTGCTGCCGCTGGCGCTCTACATCAACTGGCGGCTGGCAATCCTGCTGTTCGTTCTCTGCGTTGTGTTCACGGTTCTGACCACGCTCGTGGTGCGCAAGACCTATGGCATGCAGAACGAGGTCGAAACGCACTACAGCGATCTCTCCGCCCGCGCTTCCGATGCGCTCGGCAATGTCGCGCTGGTGCAGAGCTTCGTGCGCATCGACGCCGAGGTACAGGGCGTGCGTTTCGTCGCCGACCAGCTTCTGGCGGCGCAGATGCCGGTGTTGTCGTGGTGGGCGCTGGTCACCGTCATCACCAGGGCTTCCACCACCATCACCATATTGGCGATCTTCACGGTCGGCATAATCCTGCATGAAAGGGGCCTCACCTCGGTCGGCGAAATCGTGATGTTCGTCAGTTTCGCCACGATGCTGATCCAGAAACTCGAACAGGTCGTCAGCTTCATCAACAACGTGTTCATGGAGGCGCCGCGCCTGCAGGAGTTCTTCAACGTTCTCGATGCCGTGCCCGCGGTCCACGACCGCCCCGGCGCGATCGATATTGGCCGCCCTTCAGGGCTCGTGGAATTTGACGACGTTTCATTCAGCTACGACGGCAAACGGCCCGCCGTCGAAGACCTTTCCTTCTTGGCGCTGCCCGGCCAGACCATCGCGCTGGTGGGCCCGACCGGCGCGGGCAAATCTACCGCAATTGCGCTCCTGCACCGGGCCTTCGATCCGCAATCGGGCATCATCAGGATCGACGGCATGGATATCCGCGGCATCAAGCTGGCGGTACTGCGGCGGAACATCGGCGTGGTCTTTCAGGAGGCCTTGCTGTTCAACCGGTCGATCGCCGACAATTTGCGGGTCGGCAAGCCGGACGCCACCGAGGAGGAGTTGCGAATCGCAGCCAGCCGGGCGCAGGCGCTCGAATTCATCGAACGCACCGAGAAGGGATTCGACACCAATGCCGGCGAACGCGGGCGGATGCTTTCCGGCGGCGAGCGGCAGCGGCTCTCGATTGCGCGCGCGCTGCTCAAGGACCCGCCGATCCTGATTCTGGACGAGGCCACCAGCGCGCTTGACGCGGTAACCGAGTCCAAGGTTAACGCGGCGCTCGACGAAGTCATGAAGGGGCGCACCACCTTCGTGATCGCGCACCGGCTTTCGACCATTCGCAACGCCACGCGCATTCTGGTGTTCGACGGCGGGCAGGTGATCGAAAGCGGAACTTTCGATGAACTCGTGGCGAAGGGCGGCCGATTTGCCGAACTCGCAAACGCACAGTTCATGATTCAGGAAAGTGCCAGGGCGAGCCTTCGGGCGCCCGGATAATGGACAATGCCGCCATCGGACTCAAGTACCGTCGAAATTCGGCCCACTTCATCGGCGAATTAACTGTTACGCCTCTGTTCCGAACCAGCAAGCCGGTATAGGTTTGCGGCAGCCGTTAGCGACGGTGCCGGACACGCTTCTAAAACCGAACGCCAAATAACAGCCGAACGTCAAATCAATGAGGACCTCCTTTCTTGAAGGCGGGTCTCAAAGGACCGGAATCGGATTGTGAACTTTCTTCGCCCGTTGCTTTGCAGATCGTCGTTGAGCTCCCTGGTCTTTCTCGCGGCATTTGCCGCGGCTTCGCCGCGCGTTGCGCAGGCCGAAGCGCTGCTCGTCGTTGAAGCCGATACCGGAAAAGTCCTGCAGGCCGAAAACGCCACCTATCCCTGGTATCCCGCCTCCGTCACCAAGCTGATGACGGCCTACGTGACGCTGCGGGCCGTCAAGGAAGGGCGCATCACGCTCGATACGCTGTTCACGGTTTCACCTGTCGCTGCCTCGCAGTCGCCCTCGAAGATGGGCTTTCGGCCCGGTACGCAGGTCACTGTCGACAACGCGCTCAAAATGATGCTGGTGAAGTCGGCCAACGATATGGCGGTGGTGCTCGCCGAGGGTGTCGGCGGTTCGATCGACGGTTTTTCGGTCCTGATGAACCAGAATGCGCAGCGGCTTGGCATGACGCAGACGAGCTACGTCAATCCGAACGGCCTTCCTGACGATCGCCAGATCACCTCGGCGCGCGATCTTGCGATCCTTGCCCGCGCGATCATTCGCGACCTGCCGGAATACGAATATTTCGTCCACATCCCCTCGATCCGTTACGGCCGCAGGGTCATCCAGAATTTCAACAAGCTGATCGGGCGCTATCCGGGCGCCGACGGCTTCAAGACCGGTTTCATCTGCGCGTCCGGCTATAACCTCGTGGCTTCCGCCACGCGCGACGGCAAACGGCTGATCGCGGTGGTGCTCGGCTCGTCGTCGGGCAAGGCGCGCGCGGTAAAGGCCGCACAACTGCTTGAACGCGGCTTTGCCAACAACACGGTTTCCTGGTTGCGTCCATCGCTCGGCGCGGTCGAGAATCTGGTGCCGGTCGATGCCTCGCCGCCGAACCTGCGCGACGAAATGTGCAGCGGCAAGCGCCACAAGCCGGCCAGCGACGAGGACGAGGACAATCTTGCCAGCGGCGGATCGAACAATTCAGAGCCAGCGCTCGCCTTCTTCTCCGCAGGCCTGCAGGCGCCGACGTTGAAGCCGTCGGAAATGCTGGCGGCGGCGCCGGCGCCTTCCGAACCCGTTCCGGTCTACGCCGGGCCGACCCGGACCGGGGCGGCGTTGATTGCAGCCGTGGCCGCGGATGCCGAGGAACAGACCCGCCATCACGGCAAGAAGTCCAAAATCACCCTGAAGAAGCCGGATGCTTCGGTCGAGGCCAAGGCCGCGGACAAGGGCGCAGACTCCAAGGACGCCGGCAAGGAAGCCAAGTCGACGACGAGCAAACCGACGAAGCATGCGGCCGCCAAGCCGGAGACTGCCAAAGGCTCCGACAAGGTGGACAACAAGCCGGCCAAGCCGAGGGCCACTGCAAAACCTGCGGCCAAGCCCGCGCCAAAGAGCACCACGGGCGACGCCGGCGCATCGGATTAAAACGCTTGATCATTTTACGTGATCGCATGGCGGCCTCGCGGTTCGAGCCGCCGCGAATGCTGCAGCACGGAAGCGCACCGTCTCGAGGGATGGGCGGAAAGACTGCCGCCCGCGGCCGCTTGCCATCGGCCGCCGCAATGCTCAATACTGTCGGCAATAATCCGTTCCGTGCCGGAACGGGCTAAATTCAGAGGAAACACACCGAGAGGGGAAATAGCATGGAGCGCATCTGGCTCAAGCAATATCCGGCTGGCGTGCCCGCCGATATCGATGTGACCCAATACTCATCCCTGGTCGAACTGCTGGAAGAGAGCTTTGCGAAGTTCAGGGAGCGCAAGGCCTTCATCTGCATGGACAAGTCCATCAGCTACGGTGACCTCGACGAGATGTCGCTGGCGCTCGCGACCTATTTGCAAGGCAAGGGGCTGCAAAAGGGCGCGCGCGTCGCGCTGATGATGCCCAACGTACTGCAATATCCGATCTCCACTACAGCCGTCCTGCGCGCGGGATTTGCGGTCGTCAACGTCAATCCCCTCTACACCCCGCGCGAACTCGAACATCAGCTCAAGGATTCCGGCGCCGAGGCCATCGTCGTCCTGGAGAATTTCGCAACCACGGTGCAGCAGGTGATGGGCAAGACCTCGCTCAAGCATGTCATCGTTGCGAGCATGGGCGACCTGCTCGGCTTGAAAGGCGTGATCGTCAACCTCGTGGTGCGGCGGGTGAAGAAGATGGTACCGCCCTACTCCATACCACGCAGCGTCACCTTCAACGACGCGCTGACAGCGGGCCGCAGCATGAAGTTCGAAAAGCCCAGGCTCACGCGCGAGGATGTCGCCTTCCTGCAATATACCGGCGGTACCACCGGCGTCTCCAAGGGCGCGACGCTGCTCCACCGCAACATCCTCGCCAATGTGCTGCAGAACGACGCCTGGCTGCAACCGGCGCTGAACAAGCCGCCGCATATAGATCAATTCTTCAACGTCTGCGCGCTGCCGCTCTACCATGTCTTCGCGCTGACGGCGTGCTTCCTGCTGTCGGTACGCACCGGCGGCGTCAATCTCCTGATCCCAAACCCGCGTGACATGCCCGGCTTCGTCAAGGAGCTTGCGAAATACCAGGTCAACAGCTTCCCGGCGGTCAATACGCTCTACAATGGCCTTCTGAACACGCCCGGTTTCGACAAGCTCGATTTCTCCAAGCTGAAAAGCTCGTTCGGCGGCGGCATGGCGACGCAAAGACCCGTCGCCGAGAAATGGCTGGCGGTGACGGGGTGCCCGCTGTCGGAGGGTTACGGGCTGTCCGAAACCTCGCCGACACTGACCTGCAACCCGGCCGACACCGACCGCTTCAGCGGATCGATCGGCCTTCCCGTTCCGTCGACCTGGCTCTCGATCAGGGACGACGACGGCAACGAAGTGCCGCTCGGTCAGGCGGGTGAAATCTGCGCCAAGGGTCCACAGGTGATGGCCGGCTACTGGAACCGGCCCGAAGAGACCGCCAAGGTGATGACGGCGGATGGGTATTTCCGGACCGGCGACATCGGGGTGATGGACGCCGACGGCTACACCAAGATCGTCGATCGCAAGAAGGACATGATCCTGGTCTCCGGCTTCAACGTCTATCCGAACGAAATCGAGGAAGTGATTGCGGGCCATCCCGGCGTGCTCGAATGCGCCGTGATCGGCGTGCAGGACGCCAGGTCCGGCGAAGCGGTGAAGGCCTTCATCGTCAGGAAGGACCCGAACCTCACCGCCGAGGATGTCATCAAGTTCTGCAGCACGCAGCTCACGGGCTACAAGGTGCCCAAGCAGATCGAGTTCAGGAACGCGCTGCCGAAGACCAATGTTGGCAAGATCCTGCGCCGCGAACTGCGGGATGAAAAGAAGGCCGCGGCCGCCTGAACGAACGCACGCGAACCGCCGATGATCGAAGCTCCCGCAGTGACGGCGGAGGAAGTTCTCGCGTTCTGGCGCCAGGCCGGGCCTGAGCGCTGGTACAAGCGGGATACAGCGTTCGACGCCGCGATACGCAGCCGATTTGGCGAACTCTGGGAGAAGGCCGCCGCGGGCGAGCTGCCATCCTGGGAGACGTCCGACGATGGCGCGCTGGCGCTCGTCATCGTGCTCGACCAGTTTCCACGCAACATGTTTCGCGACGATGCCAGGACCTATTGCAGCGATGCGCTGGCCCGCGAGGTCGCAAACCGCGCGATCGCTCGCGGCGCGGATACGCGCGTCGACGAAAGCCTTCTTGAATTCTTCTACCTGCCGTTCATGCATTCGGAGCAGATCGCCGACCAGATCCAGTGCATCGAACTCTTCCGCCAATCCGGCAACTCCGACAACCTGAAATATGCCGAAGACCATGCCGATATTATCCGCCGGTTCGGCCGCTTTCCCCATCGCAATCGCATTTTGGGGCGCCAGACCACGCCCGAGGAGCAGGCGTTTCTCGACCAGGGTGGGTTTTCCGGCTGATGACAGAACAGTGAACGGTTGCCGCCATCGCCGTTTCCGCAGCGCCGAATATTGTGCAGCGGGCCGGCACGGTCTAAGAAAGCTTCCGCTACCCTAGAGGGAGAAATGACGATGACCATCAAAGTTGGCGACAAGCTGCCCGAAGCGAAGTTTCGCGTGATGACGGCGGACGGGCTTCAGGTCAAGACCACCGACGACGTCTTCAAGGGCAGGAAGGTCGCGCTGTTTGCGGTTCCCGGCGCCTATACCGGCACCTGCCACAAGATGCATTTGCCGAGCATTTTCCTGAACGCCTATGCCATGAAGAACAAGGGTGTCGACACCGTCGCCATCGTCTCCGTCAACGATGCCTTCGTCATGAACGCCTGGAAGCGCGACACCGACCAGCGCGACGAGGCCACCTTCCTTGCCGACGGCAATGCCGATTTCACCAAGGCGATCGGCATGGAGCTCGATGCCTCCGCCAACGGGCTCGGCATCCGCTCCCATCGCTACTCGATGCTGGTCGATGACGGCGTGGTCAGGAAGCTCAACCTTGAACCTGCGCCCGGCAAGGTCGAGGTCTCCGGCGGCGACACGCTGTTGGGACAGCTTTGAGGACGAGATCATGATGCGATTCCGCTCAATCCCATCATGATCTAGCCTTTCAACCTCGCCATCGCCACGCCGTCGCGCGCCAATTGATCGGCGCGCTCATTGGCGTCGTGGCCGGCGTGGCCCTTGACCCAGTGCCAGCGCACCTGATGCGGCTTTAACGCCGCATCGAGGCGCTGCCATAATTCAGCGTTCTTGACCGGCTTCTTGTCCGCAGTGCGCCAGCCGTTCCGCTTCCAGCCGTGGATCCAGCCGGTGATGCCCTGACGCACGTATTGGCTGTCGGTATAGATATCGACCACGCAGGACTTCTTGAGCGCTTCCAGCGCTGAAATCGCCGCCATCAATTCCATGCGGTTGTTGGTGGTGCGCGCCTCGCCGCCCTTCAACTCCTTTTCGACGTCGCCGAATTTCAGGATTGCGCCCCAGCCGCCGGGGCCGGGATTGCCCGAGCATGCGCCGTCGGTGTGGATGGTGACTGATGGAAGCGAGGTCATTGTTGTCAAGCCAGCACACCGTAATCGCGGATGCCGGATACGCCCTGCTGAAAGCGCAGCTTGCGGACATACTCCAGCGGATCCTTGGGGCGAACCAGCGCGCCCACCGGTACGTTCAGGAAATCGACCAGACGCGTCAGCAAAAAGCGCAGCGCGGCACCGCGCGCCAGCAATGGCAGAACGCGCTCCTCGGCATCGGACAATTTTCGCTCGCGGCCATAGGCGCCGAGAAAGGCGCGCGCCTTCGTCACGTTGAACGAATAGTCGCTCTCGAAACACCAGGCGTTCAGACAGATCGCCACGTCGTAGGCGAGCGTATCGTTGCAGGCAAAGGTGAAATCGATGATGCCCGATACCCTATCCCTCAAGAAGAACACGTTGTCGGGAAACAAATCGGCGTGGATCACCCCGGCCGGCAACTGCTTCGGCCAGACCCCGCTCTCGAGAAATTCGAGCTCGGAAGCGATGAAGTCGCGCAATCCGATCTGCACCTCGTCGGCGCGAGAGGCAGCCTGCTCGAAAAGAGGCCGCCAACCCGACACGGAGAGCGCGTTGGGCCGGCACATCGGAAAATCGGCCCCGGCAAGGTGCATTCGCGCCAGCGCGCCTCCGGCACCTGCGCAGTGCACCACGTTGGGCTTCCGCGGCCAGACGCCTTCCAGGAAGTTGATGATCGCGGCCGGGCGGCCGGCGAGCGCGCTCAGCGCTTCGCCGCCCTTGTCCTTCACCGGCTGCGGGCAGGAGATGCCGCGCGAGGCAAGATGCGTCATCAGACCGAGAAAGAACGGCAGGTCGCCCCTTTCGACCCGTTTCTCGTACAGCGTCAGTATGAAATGGCCGGAGGTGGTGTGGAGCAGGAAGTTGGAATTCTCGACGCCCTCGGCGATTCCCTTGTAGGACAAGAGGTCGCCGATCTCGTAACCCTTGAGGAATTCCGCTAGCTCGTCGGCGGCGACATCGGTGTAGACCGCCATGCAGCGTCCTGATCAGCGAAGTTCGCCTGCCCTCGCGGTACCCTCCGATCGAACTTCGTAAGTCGAAGGGACCCTGCCAATCGCCGATCCTGTGCCGGGCTATTCCGCCGCGTCAGGCCGCAACGAGCGCGGCAACGGGAAAAACTCGTTCTCCTCCGCGGCCGAGACCGTCTCGACATGCAATTCGTACCGCTCGGCGAACGCGCCCATGATCTCCTCGACGATCACCTCCGGCGCCGATGCGCCCGCCGTGATGCCCAAACTCTTGATGCCGTCGAATTTCGACCAGTCGAGATCGCCGGCACGCTGCGCCAGGATTGCAATCGGGCATCCCTCGCGCTCGGCCACTTCACGCAACCTCTGCGAATTCGACGAATTCGGGGCGCCCACGACGATCAAGGCATCGACCACAGGCGCAACCTTCTTCACCGCAAGCTGGCGATTGGTGGTGGCGTAGCAGATGTCTTCCTTGTGCGGACCGGAGATGTTCGGGAAACGCTCCTTCAGCATGGCCACGATCTCGGCGGTGTCGTCGATCGACAGCGTCGTCTGGGTCACGAAGGCGAGGTTGTTGGGATCTTTCGGGGCGAAGGTTGCCGCATCCTCTGCGGTCTCGATCAGCGTCACCGCGCCTGCGGGCAATTGTCCAACCGTGCCGACCACTTCCGGGTGATGCGAGTGCCCGATCAGCAGGATTTCGCGGCCACGCTTGAAATGGATCGCCGCCTCCCGATGGACCTTGGTGACCAGGGGACAGGTGGCGTCGAGAGAAAAGAAATTGCGGGAACGGGCCTCCGCGGGAACCGACTTGGGAACCCCGTGTGCCGAAAACACCACCGGCGCGTTGGTGTTGTCGGGTATTTCAGCCAGTTCCTCGACGAAGATCGCCCCCTTGGTCCTGAGGTTGTCCACCACATAGCGGTTGTGGACGATCTCATGGCGGACATAGACCGGGGCGCCGTAGAGCGCGAGCGCCCGTTCGACGGTATCAATGGCCCGCACCACGCCGGCACAGAAGCCCCGCGGCGAGCAAAGCACGATTTTCAGAGGTGGCTTGGGCGACATAAGGCGGTCTCGGACCGAATCGGCCCCAATTGCGGGCAGGGAACGGTCGATTCAGAGGGACAACGCTCAAGGACTTGGGACGGCTTTTGGGCGCTGTCAAGGGCAAGTCATCAGACCATTGCACCGGCTGCCCCGGACGGCTTATATAGGGCGTAATTCCCGTCATCGATGATGACCACGGCTTCGCCTCTTGAAGGGGTGGGCGAAGCGCTAAGGAGATTTGCGATGAGCAATGCACCGCTGATGCCAAAGGCAACTGCCGTGTGGTTGGTCGATAATACCGCGCTGACGTTCGATCAGGTGGCGGATTTCACCAAAATGCACCCGCTCGAGGTCCGTGCGATCGCCGATGGCGACGCCGCCCAGGGCATCAAGGGCATGGACCCGATTTCGACCGGCCAGTTGACCCGCGACGAGATCGAGAAGGGCGAAAACGACCCGAACTACCGGCTCAGGATTGCCGAGAGCAAGGTAACCCTGCCGCCGCAGGCCAAGAAGAAGGGCCCGCGCTATACCCCGGTCTCGCGCCGCCACGAGCGGCCGAGCGCCATCCTGTGGCTGGTTCGTAACCACCCCGAAATGAAGGACGCCCAGATCATGCGGCTGGTCGGGACCACCAAGACAACCATCGCCAGCGTCCGCGATCGCACCCACTGGAACGCTTCGACCCTGACGCCGATGGACCCGGTAACGCTGGGCCTCTGCTCGCAGATCGAGCTCGATTTCGAGGTACAGCGCGCAGCCAAGGAGAAGCCTGCCGATACCGCCTATGGCGGAGCCACCCTGCTGCCGGCCGCCGAGACGACGCGCAAGGAGGCGGAGTTCGAGCCGACCGAGAAGCAGCGTGACGATCTCAACGTGGATGCCGTGTTCGCCAAGCTGAAGAACATCGGCGGCAAGAAGCAGGAGCAGGAGTAAGCTCGCGCACGGCGCGCAGCTGCGCCTCTTCCGTCATTGCGAGCGCCAGCGAAGCAATCCAGTATTCCACCAGCGTCGGTGATTGAGCCGAAAGGCCGCGGAGTACTGGATACCCCGCTTTCGCGGGGTATGACGGGCAAGTCGCCCTCGCGCTCGGTGAGTTGCCACGGATTCAATTTCAAACAGCGTTGTTTGCAGCAACGGCTTCGCGATCTCGCCGCGCAGTTTCGCGCGAGTTTTTTCCAAAAACCTCCCGCTCTCCGCAATCGGAGGGCGCAGGGAATGCCGGGCGGCCGAAGCGCCCGCAGCCTCGCGTGCAAAATGAGAAAGCACACGAGCATAGTCACCACGGTCACACCGGTTTCACCCGGCATTCCCTACGCAATGGTTTTAACGGCTTGCTTCGTGCTCTCCCCGGTGACCGGGCTTTCTTGCCACCGTCGCTTGCGGAATTGTCTTCCGCCAACTTGACGCCAGCGTCGGGGCGTCAGGACCACACGACTTTGCCGTCCGCATCAGGCGCGTTCGCCTTGCACGCCGCTGCGTCCACCGCATCCCGCCGCCCACGTCCGTGACGATCGCGAAACGCCCCTCGAGATGAGGCGGGACCGAATCGCTATAGTTCTGTTTCTACACGGGCGTCAAGCAGAATTCGGAAAATCAGAAGTCGTGCCGCCACCTGCCCGATCGTTTCTATGCCGCCCTGGGCTTGTTTACGGTCTCGATGCGATCGAGAAGCCTGCCGAGATCGCGCCTGGCGACCTGGATATCGTAGTCGATCTGCAGATTGAGCCAAAGCTGCGCCGTGGTGTTAAGCGCCTTACCGAGCCGAAGCGCAGTATCGGCGCTAATGCCGGTCTGCTCGTTGGCAATCCGCTCAATTCTGGTCCGAGGCAAGCCGCAGACCTTGGCAAGCGCGCCGGCCGACATTTTCAGCGGGATAAGGAATTCTTCCCGCAGAACTTCACCGGGATGCATGGGCTTGAGCTTCTTGTGCACCGGTATTCTCCTTCAATGGTAATCCACAATCTCGACCTCGGCGGGGCCATCCGCAGTCCAGGCAAAACAAATATGGAATTGGTCGTTGATCCGGATCGAGTGCTGTCCCTTGCGATCGCCCGCCAGCGCTTCGAGGCGGTTACCCGGGGGCGACGCCAGTCGGCAAGCGCTTCTGCAGCGTTGAGATAACGCAATTTACGGCGCGCCACCTTGACGAGATCGGCTGGAAAGCCCTTCGGATATCCGCCGTTGAAGACGGCTTCAGTAGTCTTGCCGCGGAAACTTCTGATCACGGTTTTATGTATCATTGGATGATACATTGGTCAATGGGCGGCGTCATAAGACCCTGATGGTGAGGAGGCGCCCTTGCGCCGTCTCGAACCATGAAGGCCACGTTGCCTGTTTCCGGGCCTCGTCCTTCGAGACGCTTGCTCACGCAAGCTCCTCAGGATGAGGGGATAGGCCGGTTATGACGCAGCAAATCGTAGGGCGGATTAGCCGAAGGCGTAATCCGCCGCTTCGATAGCCTACGGCGGATTACGCTGACGCTAATCCGCCCTTGTAATAGCGCAATCAGATATGGTCTGGATGTTCCGAGAGGAATGGCCTGCCGCGGCGTGCATTCCGCGGCAGGCCGCTGGCGATCGGATCGAACCCGCCCTGAGCCGCTTTTGGCTGCCCCGTAGCGAGATCGCGCCAGCACCTTCATCGGACCCGGATGGTTGCCGGAACAACTTGGTTCGCTTCACAAGGCAGGGGTCGAGGAAGATGACACAGACTAACATAACGACGGCCGGGATCGATACGTCCAAAGCTAAGCTCGATATCGCGGTTCACGATCGGCCCGAACGCTGGCAGGTTGCCAACGCCCCGGCCGGATGGCGCGCCCTGGCGGCCAATCTGGCCAGGACTGGCGTCACCCGGGTCGGCATCGAGGCGACCGGCGGCTATGAGCGCGGCGTGGTGGAGCATTTGCGAGCCGCGGGCTTAACCGTGCTGGTATTGCAGCCGATCCAGGTCAAGGCGTTTGGCCGGGTGCATTTGCGCCGGGCCAAGAACGATGCGCTCGATGCCGTTCTGATTGCGGCCTGTGCGACTACGATGAACGAGCCACGGATCGCGCCAGATCAGCGTCTGACTGAGCTTGCAGACCTGCTGACCTTCATCGAACAGATCGAGGAGGACATTGCGCGCCTCAAGATCCGGCTCGAACATATCGGTGAGCCTCGGCTGCGACGCATGGTTGTCACCGACATCGCCAGGCTGAAGGCACGACGGCTGGCGATGTTACGCTTCATTGCCAAGCAATTGCGCGCCCACCACGACCTCGCTGCTCGACTTGAGCTCGTGCTGAGCGTTCCCGGCATTGGTGAGCGCACCGCGCTTGCGCTGATCATCCGTATGCCCGAACTCGGCTATATCAGCCGCGAAGAGGCATCAGCGCTCGCGGGGCTTGCTCCCTTTGACGACGACAGCGGAAAACACAAAGGTCAGCGCCACATCTCCGGTGGCCGCGGACGCCTCCGGCGCTCCCTATATGCCGCCGCGCTCCCCGCCGCCTTCAGGTGGAACAAAGCCTTGATCAGCCTCTATGGTCGGCTTATCGCACGAGGAAAGGCCCATAACGCTGCTCTCATCGCTTGCGCCAGAAAGTTGCTGATCTACGCCAACACCGTCGTCGCGCGGGGCACCCCCTGGGTGGATAGCGCTCCCGCCACTTAATGGTTGCTACCGTGCTCGTCCGAGACGCTTGCTCGCGCAAGCTCCTCAGGATGAGGGGATAGGCCGGTTATGACGCAGTAAGACTAGCCCAGCTCGATTTCGTCGCTGACCTCGTGCGAAAGGCTTACGCCGCCGACGGTGAGAACCATTCTTGCCGGCAGTTTCTCATGGCCCTTGAGACGGCCGCCGGCGATTGCATCGCGCACCGATTTTTCGATTTCGCGCTGGGAAGTGATGCCGACCTTTTTCAGGAATCTTCGCAGGCTTTCGTTGAATACGTCTTCGTTCATCGCAGCCTCCTGGATCGGTTAAATCGAATCATGGTCTCATCTCTCTATTTGAGCGTGACCTGCGCGCAAACGCTACATCTTTATCACGAGGGAAAACCGTTCCCGCTTCGCCCGATCATGCGCTACGGCCGAACCGGATTGTTCAGCATATATTCGCCGAAATCGCGCTGCTTCTTGTCGGCGCGTGCGATGGCGTTGCTGCGTTGGGCGTCGCGGTCCTTGCGGCAGGCGGCATATTCGGCCGAGCCGACCGCGACCTTGCCGCCGGCGCGGCAGAACGTGTCATCGTCCTCGTTCAATGCAGAGTTGAACGGCGCCTGGTTGCGCTGCGCGCAAGCGGAAAGCGTGAGCGCGGCGAGCACGAGCGCGAGGCGGAACGGTGCAGATTTACGTCGCATGCGGCTTCCGTCGGTAATGTCGTCGTTGCAGGGCTTGACCCGGCAATCCATCAAAAAGATGGCGTTACTTGAGGTGTGATGGATGCCCGGGTCAAGCCAGGTCAAGCCCGGGCATGACGACCTACCCTCATATTGAGCAACCCGCACCACGCCTCACGCCCTGCCCTTCAGCGCCGCCCCGATTTCATCGAGCACCCTGGGATCCTCGATTGTCGCTGGCATCGTCCATTGATCCCCATCCGCGATCTTCTTGATGGTGCCGCGCAGGATTTTTCCCGAACGCGTCTTCGGCAGCCGGCCGACCGTGATCGCGAGCTTGAACGCGGCAACGGGACCCAGCTTTTCACGAACCAGCGCCACGATCTCGTTCTCGATCTCTGACGGGCTTCGGGTCACGCCGGCCTTCAGCACCAGGAAGCCGCAGGGCACTTCGCCCTTGATCGCATCCTTGATGCCGAGCACGGCGCATTCGGCAACGTCAGGATGGGAAGCCAGGATCTCCTCCATGCCGCCGGTCGACAGGCGATGTCCGGCGACGTTGATGATGTCGTCGGTGCGGCCCATCACAAACACATAGCCATCCTCGTCCATGTAACCGGCATCGGACGTTTTGTAGTAGCCGGGAAACTCGTTGAAGTAAGCCTCCCTGCAGCGCTCGTCCTGTTCCCACAGCGTAGGCAGGCAGCCCGGCGGCATCGGCAGCTTGATCACGATCGAGCCCATGTTGCCTGCCTTGACCGGTCTTGCCGCCTCATCCACCACTTCCACCCGATAGCCCGGCATCGGCACCGTCGGCGAACCATGCTTGACCGGCAACGCGCCGAGCCCGACCGGGTTGCCGGCGATGCACCAACCGGTTTCGGTTTGCCACCAGTGATCGATCACAGGCACCTTCAACTGCGCTTCCGCCCATTCCACGGTCGGCGGGTCGGCCCGCTCGCCGGCCAGAAACAGCGTGCGGAACTTCGACAGATCATATGGCCGGATCAACTTGCCTTGCGGGTCTTCCTTGCGGATGGCGCGGAACGCGGTCGGCGCGGTGAAAAAGGCCACCGCCTTGTGCTCGGAAATCACGCGCCAGAACGCGCCGGCATCGGGCGTTCCGATCGGCTTGCCCTCGTACATGATCGAGGTCGAGCCATGAATCAGGGGGCCATAGATGATGTAGCTGTGACCGACCACCCAGCCGATGTCGGAGCCGCACCACCAGACTTCGCCGGGCTTGACACCGTACAGATTGAACATCGACCATTTCACCGCGACCAGGTGCCCGCCATTGTCGCGCACCACGCCTTTGGGCTTGCCGGTCGTGCCCGACGTGTAGAGGATGTAGAGCGGATCGGTCGCAAGAACGGGGACGCAGTCGGCGGACTTCTTCGCGCGCACGGCGGCAGCGCGCAAGCCTGCCCAATCGTGATCGCGACCTGCGATGAGCTCGCAGCCGTGCTGCGGCCGCTGCAGGATGATGCAGGCCTGCGGCTTGACACTGGAGAGCCGGATTGCTTCGTCGAGCAGCGGCTTGTATTGCACGATACGGCCGGGTTCGAGCCCGCAGCTTGCCGAAAGTATCAGTTTCGGCTTGGCGTCCTCGATCCGCGTCGCCAATTCCTTTGCCGCGAAACCGCCGAACACCACCGAATGCACCGCGCCGATGCGCGCGCAGGCAAGCATCGCAACCATGGCCTCCGGCACCATCGGCATATAGAGAATGACACGATCGCCCTTGGCGACGCCAAAGTCGGCCATGATTGCAGCTAGCGTCTTCACCTCTTGCAGCATCTCGGCATAGGTCAGTTTGGTGATGCGGCCCGCGAGCGGCGAATCGTGAATCAGCGCCAACTGGTTCGCGCGCCCGCTTGCAACCTGGCGATCCAGCGCGTTGTAGCAGGTGTTGACCACGCCGCCGACGAACCAGCGGCCGTAAAGCCCCTGGGCAGGATCGAAGACCTTTTTGGCGGGCTCGATCCAGTCGATCTCGCGGGCAGCCTCCGCCCAGAAGCCTTCAGGATCGCTCAGAGAGCGGGCATGCACCTCGTGATAGCGACTTTTGCCCTGGATATTCATGGCGTCCTCCATTCGAGGCGGTTCGGCTGGTTCGGCATAAGGACCCAACATGGCGGACCGGGTTCACCGCACCATGACCAGGATCAATCGGCCAATCTCGGGGGCATTGTGCTAGGAAGCGGCGCGAGATCAAGCCGGAACCGCTTCGCCCTTCGGCGGATGCAGGGGTGAGACTGTCCGGTACACGGGTGCGCATCATGATCTAGCGCGCTTCGAGCGCCAGCAGATGATCCAGGCGCGCCCGCATCGCTTTCTGCAGGTCGAAATCCGGGCGGCCGAATTCGGCATTGCGGCGAGCTACGAAGTCATCCTGCTCGCGCTGCATGGCGCGGCCGGAGCGCGGATTGCCCTTTGCGGCCTCCCGGACGACCCTGGTGTTCACTGCGTTGATTTCGCGGTCGAGATTGGCAAGCTCGGGATTGGCGCAAATGGCTTTTTCGACTGGCCGTCTGGCCATGGCGCAATTGAAGCTCGGCCTGTTGTTGACCGCTATCAGCGCGCCGATACGCTCGATCTCCAGCGCCAGCGCTTTATAACTGGCCTTCGCCGCCGTTTGATCCGGATTGAGCCTGATCGCGGCGCCGAAGTCGGCAAGGGCGCGGGGCCGGTCGCCCTTTCTGCGCCAGAGCTCGCCACGGGCGTTGAAAATGTCGGCGAGTGTCGGGTCGAGCCGCAGCGACATATCATAGTCGGCAATCGCGCGGTCGATCTGGTCCTTGCGGTCATAGGCGGCAGCGCGGGCGATCAGCGCCTTGACCCGATCGGCCTTCGGCGCTTTCTCGTTGGCGATCAGCGTGCCGCAGACAGCGATGATCCTGTCGTCGTCATTGGCGGTAAGGGCGGCCATGCAGGGCGCCGAGTCGATCTGCTCTTCGGTCGGTTCGCCGGTCGCAGCAAAGGCGCAAGGTGGCAGCGCTGCCCAAAGCACGGAGGCGAAGGCCGTATTTCGGATCAGGAACCTAGAATAGCGTTGCATCGAATTGCTCATAGCACGGCGAACGCAGCTGTATCTTGTTCAAGTCGTCCCTGCGGAAAGCAGGGATCCATACGCCGCGCCGTCTCATTTCAAGAACGCCGGTGGACGATAGACCCCCGACTACGAAAGCCGGTGGTTATGGGTCACTGCCTTCGCAGGGACGACGAGCGAGGCTAGGTTACTTTCAGTGTGATCCCGCCATCGACCACGAGTTCGATGCCGGTAACATATCTTGATTCATCGGAAGCAAGAAACAGTGCGGCATTGGCGACATCCCAGGCATCGCCCATATGCCCCATCGGCACCTGCGCGTCGCGCGCGCGCCACATCGCCTCGACGTCGCCTTTGGCATAGCTGGCGGCAAGGCCCGCGGAATGCTCCACCATCGGCGTCTTCATGAGACCCGGCAGAATTGCATTGACGCGTACCCCGCTTGCGGCGAATTCGACCGCGGTGGTGCGCGTCATCTGGTTGATCGCCGCTTTTGTCGTTGCGTAGGTGACGTAGGAGATGCCGAGATGGCGGATCGAGGCGATCGACGAAATATTGATGACCGAGCCGCCGCCCTGCGCCACCATCACCGGAATGACATGCTTCATCGCAAGGAACGCGCTTTTGAGATTGACGGCAAAGACGCGATCCCAGTCCGCTTCCGATACGTCGACAACGCTTCCGGTCTCGGCAATGCCGACATTGTTGTCGAGCACGTCGATGCGGCCATAGGCCTTCAGGCACGCCGCCGCCATCGCCGCGATGTCGCCTTCATGCGATGCGTCGGCGGTGAAGGCCGTCGCTTGGCCGCCTTCGGAAGCGATGATCCTGACCGTCTCTTCCGCGGCTGCCGCGTTTCGATCGACGCAGAGCACTTGCGCGCCCTCGCGCGCGAAGGTCACGGCGGCCGCCTTGCCATTGCCCCAGCCGGGCCCGATCGAGCCGGCACCAACCACGATCGCTGCCTTCCCCTCAAGACGCCTCACGTAACATCTCCCGGTTTTTTCGGAAGTTGGCCGGGCCCGCGCCGGCGGTCAACCCATCCGTTTGGATCGTTTGGCCACGCCGATGCGTGAACGGCGGGCAACGATACGACTTTGGAATCGGGACACTGGAAACCGAATAATTCCCCGCGTAGTGTGCGGCACGCGAACCGGCCCGCCAGAGGCCGGCCCTCACCCGGAGAACGCCATAATGCCTGTCCTTCGTACAGTCGGATTATCCTTCGGTGCGGCAATCCTGCTTTGCAGCGCCAGCATCCATATCGCCCATGCCAAACCATTCATGATCGTCGGTTTGGACGAGAAGGTCCTGTGGGACGATGACGGCAAGACCGTCCTGTCGCCGCCCGGCAAGGATTCGGTGCTGATCGTCGATCTGGCCGATCCGGAGAATCCCAGGATCGCAGCGACCCTGCCGCTCGAAAACACCGTCGTCGGGCCGCCGGTGAATCTCGATATCGATCCCTCGGGCACGGTCGCACTGGTTGCCAATTCGACCGACGTGGTGAAAGAAGGCGACGCGCTCAAGCAGGTGCCGGACAACAAGATCTTCGTGATCGACCTGAAAGCGAATCCGCCGAAGCTTGCAGCCACGGTCACCGGCGGCAAGCAGCCGTCGGGCCTGAGCTTCAGCCCCGACGGGAAGATGGCGCTGGTCGCCAACCGCGCCGACAATTCCATCAGCGTGCTCTCGGTCAACGGGACCGATGTCAAGGTGACCGACACCATAAGCTTTCCCGACAGCGTTGCCCATGTGGTGTTTACACCGGATGGCAAGCGCGCGCTGGCCGTGAGATTCCCGGCGCACAAGGTGTCGGTGCTCGACATCAACGACGGCAAGGTGACCTACAACAAGGTCGATCTGCCGACCGGCCAATGGCCCTATAACGCGGTGGTGACACCGAACGGCAAGATCGCGCTGACTTCGGACAACGGCGCCTCCGGATCGTCGGACGGCAGCGTCGACACCACGAGCGTGATCGACCTCGAAGCCAATCCGCCACGGATCATCGATCGGGTGGTTGTCGGCGACGGCCCCGAAGGATTGGCGATGTCACCCAAGGGCAACCTTGCCGTTGCCGCGATCCTGCGCGGCTCCAACAACAAGAAGGCCTTCTACTACCAGAAGAACGGCAGCCTCTCGATCCTGAAGATCGACGGCAAGAAGGTGACCAAGACGCAGGACATCGAGGTCGGCGGACTGCCGGAGGCGGTGGCGTTTACACCGGATGGCAAATATCTGCTGGCCGGAAATTACCTGACCCAGGACTTCTCCATCCTGAAGGTCAACGGCACCAAGGTCACCGACACCGGCAAGCGCTTCAAGGTACCCGGTCATCCCGCCTCGGCGCGGATGGGGCATTAGAGCTGGCCTGGAAGCTGCCACCCTCTCCCCTCGCGGGAGAGGGAGCACACTCTCATCGCGGTCGCGGCGCGCCCCGTTCGAATTGCTGCATCGCTTCGCCGCGCGCGAGCAGGCGTTTGGCGGTGTGATAGGTCGGCACCTCGACCAGTGAGCCATCGACCTCGACGCGTGCCTGACCTGCAGCGCGGGCAGCCTCGAACGCCGTGACGATCTGGCGTGCGTTACGAATCTCATCCTCGTTCGGAGAGAGCATGCCGTTGATGACCGCGGCATGCGCCGGATCAACCAGGCTTTTGGCGACATATCCCAATCTTCGCGCCCAGACTGTATCGCGCCGCAAACCTTCGATATCGCTCCACGTATACGGGCAATCGACGGCAACGACATCGGCGGCGATGCATTCGACGAGGAACCGCTGCCGGCAATAAGCGAGTTCTGCGGCGTCCTTTCCGCGCTCGGCGCCGAGGTCAGCGGCGAGGTCTTCGGAGGCAAGCAGGCAGGCAACGGTCCGCCGGCTCGCCTTCGCAATGGCAACGGTCTGGACCACGCCGCGGGCAAACTCGATGTTCGGCAATAACGCCGTTGACCCCTGCGGGATGCCGTATTCGCGCTCGAACCGCGTCACGGCTTCATCGAGCCGCACGACATGGTGCGGTTCGGCGACCTTTGGCAGCGCGACGATGTCGGGAGCGCCACGCATCACCGCCGCGAGATCGTCCATGCCGTCCTGCTCGAGGGGATTGACGCGCACCGCGACCACGGCGCCTGCTTCGCGCCACGACCGATACAGGTCCGCAGCAAGCGAACGCGCCAGGGGACGGGCCGCCGGCGGGGTAAAGTCCTCCAACTCCTGAATCAGGACATCCGCGCGGCTTTTGTCCGCGCGGCGCAGCGCCTCCTCGTTGGCGCCTTCGAGAAAGAGCCACGACCTGCAGAGCCGAGGCGGACGGATTGAACGCATCTTGGTGCCCTCAAAGCCGGATTATCCGTTTGCCCCGAATTGTCGACGAACCTACTGAAACGTCATGTCCAGGCATTTCGAAATGTCGGAACCCAGACCCGAGCTGATCGTGATGCAGCCGCGCACTTTTTGCTGGGTGTTGTCGCTCGCCCATATCGAATAGCCGCCGGGGCCGAAAAACGAATTGGTGTTCGGCGGCTCGGTCTCGGTAGCGTCGAACGAATAAGTGGAATCGGTTTCGAAAATGCGGGGCTTCTTGACGCAGCTGCCATCGGTCTGGACGTTGATCACTTCCTTGTTGTCGCGTGTCAGCGCCAGACTGACCTGGCACCTGAAATATTCCGATGTCTTGACGTTGAAGATGTAGGCGTAGGATTTGCATGTCGCCGTGTTGAGTTTCCCGGCGCTGAGACCGCGGCTGCAGGAAATCCGCTGGTTGTTGCTCAGCTTGAACTCATCGGCTTGCGCTGCGGTACCGAGCAACACAAGCAGTACAAGGCCAATACAAAAGTTCACGGCATGGTTCATTCGGATCATCCCTATAAGTCTTTTCGCCAATGGTGCAAACCCGATTGGCGGAACATAGTCGCGAAGAGGGAGGCGGGAAATCACAAAGTCTAAAGGCGATGCGTCCGCGAGACGCATCGTGCTGATGCGATGTCGGTGTTCGTGATTTGTTCAAAATTGATGGGCCGCAATGTTGGCGACCCAGGTTGCGGAGCAAGCAGCATGAAACCAGTTTCGACCAAGACGCTTTTGATGGCCACGGCACTTGTCGCCACGACCATGGCGGCGTCAGCCCAATCGGCGGCGCCGACGCCCTGGGAAATCAAGCCCGACATGGGCTACGGCTACGACAAGGAAGGCAAGACATTCGCCTACAAGATGGGGACCCACAATGCGGGCCTGCTCCTGAAAGGCGCGAAGAAGGTACCGAGAGGTACGTTGTTTTTCATCGGCCAGAACGGCCAGCTCTATATGCGGAGCGGACCGTATCTGGAGGGCGACGGCAAGTTCATGTTCGGACCGAACTGAACGGCTGATCGTGATGTGATCGTCGACTTCGCACCGACGCCGTCGCACTAAAACGCGATGAGATTTGGTTAAATCGTCATCGCGCTTTAGCTTCTTGATTGAGCATGATCTTTTCGGAAAACCGCTGCACACTTTTCCGGATCATGCTTCTAAAACGCCGTCGCGAGTTCCCTGGCGCCCGGCAAATTGCTGTTGCTGTCCATCCGGCTGTCGGTGATCGCCAGAAGTCTTGCAACCGTGTTGTGGCGGATCGCAACCGGGTTTCGCTCATAGCCTGCGCGCTGAAAGAAATTCGCCGTCGGCACCTGCTCGCGCATCGGCTGCGGCATCGTCACCATGTCGAGCCCGGTGCCGTCGCCGGTGAGGTTCATCATTTCCAGTTCGGCAGCGGACAGCGGACGATTGAATCCCTTGGCACGCGCGAAAATGACCGAGGTGAGAAGCTTGTGCGTTTGCAGGAGCGGTCCGACGTTGATGTCGAGAACCATGGCATGCAGCGCCCAGCCTTGCGGCGTATCGGCGAGCCTTTCGTGCGCTGACCAGTCGTCCGGCACCGAACGGGCAAACGCCACCATTTTCTTCAGCACGGCAATCTTTTGATCCATCGCCTTGCGCTGCGGCCCCGGCAACTGCGCGGCCCTCTGCATCAACTCGCCGACGAATTCGTGGCCCTGCTCGGCCAGCAGTTCGACGCTGTTGGTGGTGAGCAGCTGGTTGTAGCCGATCGCGGTCGAGATCGCGCGGCCGCCGCGCAGGCCGGACTGCATGTCGTAACCGCCGTTGCCGCCGGTTTCGAACGAGTAGACCCTGACCGCCTGCTCGCGCGTCAGCCCTGCCGCTGCCGCCGCGCGCGCATAGGCGCGCTTGAACTCGACCTCGCTTGCGGGCTTTTGCGGCGCCCATTGGAAATGCTCGTTTGCGGCCTGCAGGAGATCGCCGACGAGGGGAATGACCTTGCGCTCGCGCGGCTTTACTTCCGGCGCCGGCTGGCCTTCCGGATTCACCGGCCGCTTTGGTCCGGTGTAGACGGGCGGCTGGGTCAGGACATAGTCGTCAAGCCCGATCGCCAGATGCTCCCGCCGCTTGGCGTTGCGGCCGCGCCGCTTCTCGGCGATCGCGCTCCAGTAGGCGTTGGCCTCGTCCTCGAACGCGGCACGCGCCTGCTGATACTCCCCGAGCTTGAGGCGATATTCCGCAATCGCCTGTGGTGAGGCCGCCTGTGCAAAGGCCTCACTGGCCTCCATGGGAGGCGCAGCAGCATCCGTTGCGCCTGCCTGGGGCGCGCTCACGAGCAGGGCCGACGCAATATATCCGGCGCAACAACGAATCGCGGCATGTCGCATCTGGACGTTTTAGAACATGACCGTGGAAAGTGTGAAGCGGCAAAAGCTGCATCACTCGGGCTCGACACCGCTCGCCTTGACGAGCTCTGACCATTTCCTTTCATCCCTGTCGATGAAATCTGCGTAATCCTGCGGTGTCCCCGGTGTGATCTCGGTACCGTCGAGACCAAGCTGTTTGCTTACTTCCTCCGAGGCGAGCGCGGTTCTCAGTTCCGAATTGAGTCTCTCGATGATCGGCTGCGGCGTGCCCGCCGGTGCGACCAGACCGTAGTAAAGCGACGCCTCGAATTCCGGCAGGCCGGCTTCCATCAGCGTCGGTACCTCCGGGAGAAGGCTGTTGCGGGTCTTGCTGGTGACGGCCAGCGCGCGCAACAATCCGGCCTGGACATTGGCATGGGTTGCGGGGATTGGCGCAAACGCAAGCGGAATATGCCCGCCCAAAAGATCGCTCAGCGCGGGGCTCGTTCCCTTGTAGGGAATGTGAACCAGCTTTATGCCGGCGGCGCGGGCAAAATACTCGCCCGTGATGTGACTGACGGTGCCGATCCCGGCCGAGCCGAAATTGACCTTGCCGGGGTTGGCCCTGGCATAGGCGATCAGTTCGGCAACCGTCCTGGGGGGAAACGACGGATGCGTCACGAGTGAGGTGGGCGCATGACCAATCATGCCGATCGGCGCGAAATCCTTGCGCGGGTCGTAGCCGACATTCCGGTAAAGTGACGGCCCGATGGCGAGCGTTCCGGTATATCCGAGCAGGAGCGTGTAGCCGTCGGGCTCGCTCTTCGCCGCCGCCTTGGTGCCAACCGTGCCGCCGGCGCCGGCACGATTGTCGATGACGATGCCCTGACCAAGTTGCCGGCTCATCTTGTCGGCGATCACGCGACCGACGATCGAGGTGCTGCCGCCTGGCGGGAACGGAATGATGAGCGTTATCGTCCGATTCGGCCATGATTGCGCGTGGACCGAATTGAGAATGCCGCACAGGCCAAACATAAAAGCCAGAATGCAATTCACCGCCCTCAAGCCCGGCATCCCGAAGCACCTTCCGAAAGACAAATCGTTTTTGTCAACCGTAGCGTCGTCGAAAGATCAGACGTTGGCAAGGCGACTTCCGGACAACGGCGCGGCTTTTCGTCATCGGCGGATTACGCTGACGCTAATCCGCCCTACCGTGCTCACCATCCCGCTTGACTACACCACCACGGCGACCGATGAAATGACTGCTAGTCTTACTGCGTCATAAGACCCTCATGGTGAGGAGGCGCCCTTGCGCCGTCTCGAACCATGAAGGCCACGTTGCCTGTTCCCGGGCCTCGTCCTTCGAGACGCTTGCTGGCGCAAGCTCCTCAGGATGAGGGGATAAGTCGGTTATGACGCAGCAAATCGTAGGGCGGATCAGCCGAAGGCGTAATCCGCCGCTTCGATAGCCTGCGGCGGATTACGCTGACGCTAATCCGCCCTTGTAATAGCGCAATCAGATATGGTCTGGATGTTCCGAGAGGAATGGCCTGCCGCGGCGTGCATTCCGCGGCAGGCCGCTGGCGATCGGATCGAACCCGCCCTGAGCCGCTTTTGGCTGCCCCGTAGCGAGATCGCGCCAGCACCTTCATCGGACCCGGATGGTTGCCGGAACAACTTGGTTCGCTTCACAAGGCAGGGGTCGAGGAAGATGACACAGACTAACATAACGACGGCCGGGATCGATACGTCCAAAGCTAAACTCGATATCGCGGTTTACGATCGGCCCGAACGCTGGCAGGTTGCCAACGCCCCGGCCGGATGGCGCGCCCTGGCGGCCAATCTGGCCAGGACTGGCGTCACCCGGGTCGGCATCGAGGCGACCGGCGGCTACGAGCGCGGCGTGGTGGAGCATTTGCGAGCCGCGGGCTTAACCGTGCTGGTATTGCAGCCGATTCAGGTCAAGGCGTTTGGCCGGGTGCATTTGCGCCGGGCCAAGAACGATGCGCTCGATGCCGTTCTGATTGCGGCCTGTGCGGCTACGATGAACGAGCCAAGGATCGCGCCAGATCAGCGTCTGACTGAGCTTGCAGACCTGCTGACCTTCATCGAACAGATCGAGGAGGACATTGCGCGCCTCAAGATCCGGCTCGAACATATCGGTGAGCCTCGGCTGCGACGCATGGTTGTCACCGACATCGCCAGGCTGAAGGCACGACGGCTGGCGATGTTACGCTTCATTGCCAAGCAATTGCGCGCCCACCACGACCTCGCTGCTCGACTTGAGCTCGTGCTGAGCGTTCCCGGCATTGGTGAGCGCACCGCGCTTGCGCTGATCATCCGTATGCCCGAACTCGGCCATATCAGCCGCGAAGAGGCATCAGCGCTCGCGGGGCTTGCTCCCTTTGACGACGACAGCGGAAAACACAAAGGTCAGCGCCACATCTCCGGTGGCCGCGGACGCCTCCGGCGCTCCCTATATGCCGCCGCGCTCCCCGCCGCCTTCAGGTGGAACAAAGCCTTGATCAGCCTCTATGGTCGGCTTATCGCACGAGGAAAGGCCGCATAACGCTGCTCTCATCGCTTGCGCCAGAAAGTTGCTGATCTACGCCAACACCGTCGTCGCGCGGGGCACCGCCCTGGGTGGATAGCGCTCCCGCCACTTAATGGTTGCTACCGTGCTCACCATCCCGCTTGACTACACCACCACGGCGACCGATGAAATGACCGCAAGGTTGAATATCCCTTGCATCGGGAACACCCCCATGACGAAAGAGATGTTGTGACAAAGGATCTGCTCGCGGAAAAACTCAAAGCCGCCGGCTGGTCCATCGTGGAGACCTCGGGCTTCCTCAGTCTCGTCGGGCCGCTGTGGCAGCGTGTCGTCAATGGCGAGCATGAATATGCGATCGTCGCACAGGACAAACACCACAACCGTCGCGGCCTGGTGCAGGGAGGGCTGTTGATGACTTTCGCCGATCGCTGTTCCGGCATGACGGCGCGCTTCGTTTCGGGCAAGCCCACGCTCGCCACGGTCCAGATGGACACCCTTTTCATCGACAGCGCCAAAATCGGCGAGGTCCTGGTGTCGAAACCGCGCGTGATCCGCGCAACACGCAGCCTCATCTTCACGACGACGGAGGTGACCGCAGACAGCCGCTGCGTCGCCAGCGCGAGCGGCGTGTTCAAGATTTTGAAGAACGAGAGTTAGTTCGAATGTGGCCGCCCGATGGGGCTTCGCGCGATTGTGACGGCCAGAGCGGTTGCAAGCTTCTTTATTTCGGCAACGCTCGCTAGTATCGAAAACGGCAGAACGGAAAGGACGGACCTGTGGAATATCGTCAGCTCGGCCGCAGCGGCCTGAAAATTTCGCCGATCTGCCTTGGCACCATGATGTTCGGCGGACCGACCGACGAGGCGGCCTCGGCGCGGATCATCGCCAAGGCTCGCGACGCCGGCGTCAACTTCATCGATACCGCCGATGCCTATTCGAACGGCAATTCGGAAACCGTGGTCGGACGCGCGATCTCAAACAACAGGCCGGGCTGGGTGCTCGCCACCAAGCTCGCCAATCCCATGGGAGACGATCCCAACCGGGGCGGCCTGTCGCGGCGCTGGGTGTTGCAGGCCGCGGACGAAAGCCTGAAGCGGCTCGGCACCGACTATATCGACGTTTATTATCTGCACCGGGAAGACCATTCGACGCCGCTGGCAGAGACCGTGCGCGCGATGGCGGAGCTGATGCGCAACGGAAAGGTGCGTTATTTCGGCGTGTCGAATTATCGCGCCTGGCGGATCGCGGAGATCTGCAACATCTGCGATGACCTCGGCGTCGACCGCCCGATCGTGAGCCAACCCTATTACAACGCAATGAACCGCATGCCCGAAGTCGAGCACTTCCCGGCCTGCGGTTACTACGGACTTGGAATCGTGCCCTATAGCCCGCTTGCGCGCGGTGTGCTGACCGGCAAATACCGCCCCGACGCACCGCCCGACAGTGCAACGCGCGCCGGCCGAAACGACACGCGAATGATGCAGACCGAGTGGCGCCCGGAATCGCTCCGCATGGCGCAGGAGATCCGCGCATATGCCGAAGCCAGAGGAATCACCGCCGGACAATTTGCCGTGGCATGGGTCCTCAACAGCGCTCTTGTCACCGGCGTGATCGCCGGACCTCGCACCGAAGAGCAATGGGACGATTACGTGCGCGCGCTGGATTATCGCTTCACCGCCGAAGACGAGGCGGTGATCGACCGCCTGGTCGCAAGCGGCCATCCCTCGACCCCCGGCTACAACGACCCGGCCTACCCGATCGAGGGGCGGAAGCCGCGCAGTCGCGCCTGAAGCCCGATTGTCCGAATTCGCCGGGCAAAGCTTGCCGGGGGAGAGCTCCGCGCCCTCCCCCGACCATTGATTTCCAAAGAAGATTCGCTGGCCCGAGGCTTGCTTTCCTGTTCTTCGAGCAGATTTTCGCTTCTGTGCCGTTTGCGTGAGTCTCAGCCATTTATGCGCATTGATTTATCGCGCCAACGCGGTTTCGCGTTTGTCGGGAGAGAAAAACCGGTCGGCTCCCCGCATCTTTTGCGCGCGGGCTGTTCCGGATCATGCTTTGGGAGCAACTCATGTCGCGACATCACATATTGCCGCCGATTACCTATACTCTGCCGCCGCCGCCGAAAAAGATCGAAAAGAAAAGACGCCGCATCGGCGTCGGTGAAATGGACGATCTGGAAGAGGCTGCGGAAGCAGAGGCAACCGCGTCCCCCCGCTCGACACTGGCCGCGGGCAAACTGCCGCCGGCAAATTTCCCGGCGATCGAAGCATCCGACCGCAAGCCGAAGAATCCGCAAGGACGACTCAGCGAAAGCACGCTGACGGCGATGCTGCAGGTGCAGGAACTGAAGTAAGAGCCAACCGGATGGGCGTCTAGCCGGATTTCGCGAATTGTCGCAGCATCTCGTCGAAAGCGTGCTTGATCCGGCTGACGGCGGGCGCCTTGTATGGAAAGTCCTCGTTGCGCGCATGGACGAGCATCGACGCATTGACTTCGAACACGACGAGATTTCCGCAAGCATCGAGTGCGCAATCGATGCCGCAATATTCAAGGCCGACGCGCTGGCGGATGGTCTGCAGCGCCTGATGGTGCGCGGCAGCGAAGACCGCGTCAGGCTCGTTCAGGAATGCCTCCTCCTCCCGCTGCATCCATGGCTGATTGGCCATATCGGTAGATATGTGATGCAGTTTCCAATCACTCCCGATGCAGAGGTGATAGGGCAATATCTCACCGTCGATGAAGATGAACCGGTATTTTCGGAAGTAGCCATCCCCCGAGCGGTAATCGATATATTGAGTAAGGTAACAGTCGCGATCGGGGTGTTGCGACAGAAAGGCCGCGAGGGGCGCGTGGTCCTCGAACTTTTCAAAATCGTCGCCGCCATGCGTTCCAACCGGGCGCGCCAGTATCGGGGAGGAGAATGCAAGCATCGTCCGTAGCGCATCCGGCGAGCGATCTGCACCGGCTTTCAGGCGGAGGGCGTTCGGAACGCGGCAGTTCGGGATGCCCTCGAGCAGACGGACCACGGCGTCGCGCGTCGTCATGCCGATCCTGCGCGGATGGTTGACGGTGGGCAGGCTGAAACGGTCGACGAGATCGGCAGCGACCGGCAATAGCGCGTCAGTCTGATCCGCGTCCGAAATCAGATTGATGACCAACTGAACGTTCCCCCCGAACAACGTGTCGTCATAGTCGCGCGATGCGAACAAGGCGAGCGTGTCGGTGTCGTAGAACGCGTCCTGAAAAAGATATTCGGTTGGCGTATTGCCGCCGAACGGGGCATACAGCGCCAGAAGGCGGAATTCGGCCGGCGACCTCGCGGCGGGGCGGCTGATCAGCGGTTGTATCCGCGCCGCTTCGGCGTAGGCAGCCTGAGCGCCCGCGCTGTCGCCCATCGTTTGTCTAAGCGCGCCGATCCAGTTGATGCTCTCGGCGTCAGCCGGGTTAAGGGTAACGGCCTGCTGAAAGCTTTGCAGCGCAAGCTCCACCTCGTTCAGTTCAAAGCGGGTTTTGCCGAGCTGAAAATGAATCCGGGCGTCCTGCGGGCGCTCGCCATTCAGCTCGAGAAGTACCGCTTTGGCCAGGATGTATTGCTGCGTGGCCATCAGGGCCTGCGCGAGATTGGCCCTGGCCGCCCAATGGCGCGAATTTCGCTTGAGCGCCTGAAGATAGAGCGCAATGGCTTCCTGGTACTTCCCAACCTTGAACTGCAGATTGGCGAACCTGCACCAGCAGTCCGTCAGGTGAGGCGAAAGTTGCAACGCCGCCCGGTAGTGCGTCGCCGCCAGTTCCGGATCGCCGCCGAGCACGGCAGCGTCGGCCAACCCTTCATGCAGTTGTGTGAGCGTGGCGTCCAGTTCAGGACCAGCTGGTTCACTCTCGGCGGCGGCAAGGCCGCGCTGAAAAGCGGCAACGGCATCCTTCGTTTTGCCAACCCCGTCATATTTCCTTCCGGCACGCAAAAAATGTGCGGCGAGCGACCCGACGATACCGGCATCCGGAAAAGCGATGGCGAACGAGGCTGCAAGCATGGGTTTGCTCGAGGGGGGGTTGGGCTTGACGGAAACGACCCCCCTAACTTTTCAATTCTTGGTTAACAGAGTCTTACCCGAACACTGCCGCGCTTTTTCCGGCGGCAAACCGACTATAGCGTTTTCGAGCGAAGTGGATACCGGTTCGCGTGAAGAAAACGCGTCAAAACAACAGATTAAAGTCTCGGTTCTGATTCAATCAGAACCGAAAAGGCTCTAATCGATCGCCATCAATTCCGAAATACGGTCAACCGGCCGGCCGATTTGCCTGGGAGAAACTCCCGCCCGTCTGCTTGCCGCGTGCAACCATTTCGAACACCGCGCCGGGATCATTGTCGCTATAGCGCAGGTCGAAGTCGTGGAGATGGGCGATGGCCGCGGCGATGCTCAGCCCCAGACCGCTGCCGGGAACACGATGACCGCTCGCGGTCCGGTAAAAGCGCTGGAATATCTTGTCCCGCTCTGCCGGCTCGATGCCTGTGCCGCTGTCGCGCACCCGGATCACGGGACGGCCGTCTTCCAACGCAACCGATATGCTCACGCTACCCTTCTGAGGGGTGAATTTGATCGCGTTGCCTATCAGGTTCGACACCGCCTCGCTGATCAAATCGCCGTCGCCGAGAATTTCCACGGGCGATTGAACGTCCAGCGACATCTTGATCGATTTCGACGCCGCGAGCGGCTCGAAGAACTCGAACAGATCGGTGCAGATTGCCGACAGGTCGATAGGTTTGAATTGGCTCGATTTTGGACCGTATTCGACCTCGGCCAGACGCAGCAATGCGGTGACGGTCACCATCGCCCTGTCGATGTGGCTGAGCGCCTGTTTGACCACCGCGCGCAATTGCTCATCATCAGGGCTTTCCAGCCCGCGTTCGAGCTGCGCATGAACGACGGCGAGCGGGCTGCGCAAGTCGTGAGCGATGTTGTCGCTGACGCCCTTGATCTGTACCAACAGACGCATGATCTCGTCGAGCATCAGATTGACGTCGGCCGAGATTTTGTCGATCGTGTCGTTCCTCGATCGAACCGGCAGGCGAAGGTTCATGTCGCCCTTCATGATCTGCGCGATCGTGTCGTGAATGGTCGTGAGGCGTCGCGAGGCGCGCCGCGCGAAATACGCGCCGATCGCCAGCGCCAGCAGCAGCGTAGGTGCCAGCCCCGCAGCCAACGCGTGCTGCACGATGCGACGGAAAGCAAGGCTTTCGAGCAGGCTGCGGCCCAGCAGCATCACATTGCCGTCGGGCCGGACACGTGCCACGAAGACGGCCGGTTCCAGACGATCGCGTTCGCCGCGCACCGGCGAGGCCGCAACGTAGTGCGCCTTTCCGTCCAGCGGAATCCCCGGCAGTTCATCGATATTGCCGAACAGAATCTTGCGTTCCCGGTCGAAAAGGGCCGCGTAGTCGATGCGCCGCAGGTCATGCGTCATCCGCACCTCGAATGCAGCTTTCAATTCGTCGACAGGCCGATCGACGCTCTTGGCTGCTTCGTCCTCGAGGATGAGGCGATTCCTCGCCTCGTTCGCGTCCCTGATTTGAAGGTACACCAGGCCGAACACGGCCGTGGTCGCCACGGTGGTGGCGAGGACGAACGCAAGCGCAAGTCGCACCGCTGGCGAGCGGAAGAATTCAAGCATGTGCGTTCAGCATGAAGCCCGCTCCGCGTATATTCAAAATCAGCGAAGGCGTGCCCCGCACATCGATCTTCTTTCGAAGGTTGCTGATGTGGACGTCGACGACGTTGGTCTCGATCGAAAAATGATAATGCCATACCTCCTGGAGCAGCATCGCACGGGTGATCACCCGGCCCTGATGGCGCAGGAAATACTCCAGAAGCTTGAATTCGCGCGGCAAGAGATCGATCCTGGTGTCGCCGCGATAGACCGTCTGTTCGATCAGGTCCATTTCAAGGTCGCCGGCGCGCAGCTTCGTGGTGCGCAGGTCCTCCAACCGGCGCAGCAGCACCTCCACCCTTGCCGCAAGCTCCACCATGGCAAAAGGCTTGGCGAGATAATCATCGCCTCCCGCCTTCAGGCCCCGGACTTTCTCGTCGATGGAGGATAGCGCCGAGATCACCAGCACCGGGACCTTGATGCCTTCCTTGCGCAAGACCTCGAGGGTGTTCAGGCTGTCCTCGCCGAACACGATCCGGTCCATGATCATCATCGCGGCATCACCGACCCGCGCGGCATCGGCGGCCTCGGCGATGGAGGCCGCGCGGACCAGGTAGCCGAGCCGTTCGAGTTCTATTTTGATCTCGTGCGCCAGTTCACCCTCGTCCTCCACGAGAACAATAGTCTGGGTGCGGTTTGAGACCGTCCTCGTCAACGACGTGCTTCTTTCATCGCATCACGGTGTCAGCCCGGGTGGCGGCGGAGGCGGCGGCGGATGTGGCGGATCCTGAATCAGATGTTTCACAGCCGCAACCGCCGCCGGGTCAGGATGCCTGAGCGGAGGAATGATTTCGTCGGGCGGCCAGCCGCCGCCCAGCGCCTTGTAGAGTGCGACAAAGCTGTCGCCGGCAAGCCTGACCACCTCGGCGCGCTGCTGTTCCAGCGCAAATTGCTGCCGCTCCGCATCGAGGACGTTGAGAAAATCGGTGAGGCCCCGGTCGTAACGTTCGGTTGCCACCTTTGTCGCCTGGCGCGCGGCGTCGACGGCGATATCCAGGCTGCGCAGGCTCTGCCTGTAGGCACGATAGGCGGAGTTGGCTTCGTCGACCTGCTGGACGGCGACAAGTATGATTTGCTTGTAAGCCGTCGCAAGCTCATGCGCCCGCAAATCGGCAATCTCGACCAGGGCATCAAGCGCGCCGAAATCGAGGATCGGGGCGCTGACCGTCGGTCCGACGGAGCCGATCCAGGTGATAGGAACGATGGAGGCCGACGAGCGCGGCCCTCCCTGCGCGCCCCCGCCCGCGGTGATCGCAAAAGTCGGGAACAGGTCCGCGGTCCTGGCCCCGATATCGGCGACTGCGGCAGCCAGGAACCGTTCGGCTTCGCGAATGTCGGGGCGCCGGCGCAACAGATCGACCGGCAGCCCGACAGGCACGTGGGGCGGAAGCCGCGGGATCGCGCCGGGACGGCGCAGGTCACGGGAAAGCGCCTCGGGATACTCTCCGACCAGCACGGCGATGGCGTAGCCGTTCGCTGCGACCAGTGCCTTGAGCGGCTCGACGTCTGCCTCGAGCGTCGCCACCTGGCGCTTTGCGAGCGTCACGTCCAGCTCGTTGGTGAGGCCGCGATCAAGCCGGGTCTGGGCCAGGTCCAGCACCTTCCGACTGGCCTCGATGTCACGGTAGAGAATTTGAAGGCGCTCCTGACGCGCCCGCAAATCGAAATAGAGGCGGGCGACGTCGGCGGCGATCACCACATAAACCCAGTCGCGCGCTTCCTTGAGAGCTTCGGCGGTGTAGATCTGCGCCTCGAGGCGTCGCGCGATCCTGCCGAAAACATCGATCTCCCATTCGGCGTCCAGGCCCCCGATCTCGGCGATCTTCTTCAGGCCCGTGTTGTTGGAGCCGTCGCGGAGGGCCTGCGCAGCCCTGCCCTTGGTCTCGTCGGTTCCGGTGCCAACGCCGCCGCCTGCGGAACCATTGACCTGAGGCAGCGCGCGGGCGCCGAAGACGACGAGTTGCAGTCTCGCCTGCTGCAAACGGTCGAGGGCGATCTTGAGGTCGAGGTTGTTTTCCAGCGCCCGGGCGATCAGCTCATCGAGCAGAGGATCGCGCAAGCTTCGCCACCATTGCCACGAACCGGGGCTGGCGCCGCCCGAAACCAGGTCCTTGCCCGCGGGCGGTGTCGTGAAACTGACCGGAAGCGCCACATCGGGCGCGAAATATTCGGGACCGACCGCACACCCCCCCAGCACGGCGGTCAAAGCAAGCGACGTCAGACGGATGAACTGCTTCACGCCACAATTCCTGGTCTAGAGCCGTAGCGGTTCCGATTGAATTGGAACCGAGGCTCTAATCTTTTGTTTTGACACGTTTTCTTCGCGCGAACCGTTATACACTGCGCTCGAAAACGCCATAGCGGGGGTGACCGCTGCACAACAACGCGGCTCAAGGCACATCGGGTGTCCGCTTACTGCACGGCTTTCGGGACCGACGCACTCTTCGAATCGTCCGAGTTTGCTCTGACCTTGGCACCGGCCGCAATCTGGCTGCTCAGGTTAAGAGCAACCTTTTCGCCAACCGAGAGGCCTGAACCGATCGCGACCACGTTGCCGTCGTCGCTGGCGATCGTGACATCCCTGAACGAGACCGCGCCGGACGGATCGACCACGGCAACCTGCGGTCCGCCGGACCGGTACAACATGGCCGCGGCCGGAATCTGGATCGGGGCGCCCGCCGCCAATTCAAACTCGGCCTGGACATACATCCCGGGAACCAGCACGCGGTCGTTGTTCGCGACGTCGATTTCGATGCGGATCGTCCTCGACTGCGGATTGATGGCCTTGGCCGTCCGCGTCACCTTTCCCTCGATGCGCAGACCCGGCATGTCTGTGCTCGTGATCACCGCGCTCGTGCCGGGTTTCATGAGTTGCTGGGCGACGCTTTGCGGCGCATGCACGTAGATGCGCATCGGAGTGTTCTCGGACAGACGATAGAGAGATGTCGTATTGGCGGTACTGCCTGCCGTCACGAGATTTCCGATGTCGATCTGACGCTGAACGATGGTGCCGTCAAAGGGGGCCTTTACCTCCTTGAACTGCGTCAGCGCGGTGAGACGGTCCACGTCGGCCTGCTGCAGCATGACCTGAGCCTGCGCGGCATTCAGCTCGGCAAGCGCTTCGGCGCTGCCGGCCTTCTTCGACTCGCGTTCCTGATCCGACACGACGCCCTTGGGAGATTCGCGCCAACGCTGATCGGTCGTCACCGCAAAATCGGCCCGCGCCTGCTTGACCGCGACCTGGGCGATGGCGGCGTTCAGCTTTGCTTTCGCAGCCAGCAGTTCGGCATCGAGCTCCGGCGTATCGATCAGCGCCAGGGTCTGGCCGGTAGTAACGTTGTCGCCGATATCGGAAAACCATTTGGCGACGTAGCCGTTGACGCGGGCATAGATCGCCGTCTCGTTCCAGGCGGCCGTCTCGCCGGGTAACTTCAGCGCCTGCGCCGCCGACGAGGGGATGATGGTGAAGACATTGACGGCGGGGGCGTCGGCAACCCCCTGGCTCGTCGCCTCAACCAGCCGCGCCTCGGCGGCGTTTTTCGAACGATGCACGACAAGGAAGCCGACCGCGAGGGCGATTGCCACCACGGCCGCGATTCGCGCGATCCTCGTCCCCGTACCGGGCGCGATCGCCTGTGTCCGCTTGCGGCGTTCGGAAGCGCCCGGCTCGTTCGAAGGATTCATCTTGCTTCCTGTCTGACCCATGGCTCTTTGTCTCGACGCAGCAGACGGTATACCACAGGAACGAAAATCATGGTTGCCGCGGTGGCAAACAGCAGCCCGCCGATGACCGCGCGTGCCAGGGGCGCATTCTGCTCGCCCCCCTCGCCTACGCCAAGGGCCATCGGGATCATGCCGAGAATCATGGCTCCGGCCGTCATCAGGACGGGCCGCAACCTGGTATAGCCGGCGGCGATCGCAGCGGTGGTCTTGTCATCGCCGACTTCCATGCGCTGGTTGGCGAATGTCACGACGAGAATGCTGTTGGCGGAAGTTAGGCCGATGCACATCAGCGACCCCATCAGGGCCGGTATGCTGAGATGCGTCTGGGTCAAAAACAGCATCCACATCACGCCTCCGAGCGTGAACGGGACGGCAGCCAGGACGATCAGTGGATCGACCCAGCTCTGGAAATTGATGACAAGGGCAAGATAGACCAGAACCACCGCCATCGCCATGCCGGAGAACAGGCCGTCAAAACTGTCACGCATGGTTTCGACCTGCCCGCTGAGGGTTATGCTGACCGGCGCCTTCTCGTTGGCGATGGCGCGCTCTCTTTCCAGCACCTTGTCGATTTCGACCGCGGCGGATGCGAGATCGCGGCCCTGCACGTCGGCATTGACGTCGAACACCGGGCGGATGTTGAGCTGTGAGGTGACGAGCGGAACGTTCCTGCGTCCGAACTGGGCGACATTCATCAGCATCTGGACCGATTTGCCACTGCCCGCGCTGATCGGCACCGCGGCCAGGTCCTGCGTCGAGTTCACCCGGTAGGTCGGCATCTGCACGGCCAGCGGATAGCTCACGCTGTTTCTCGGATCGATCCAGAAATTGGGCGAAGTTTGCGCGCTCGAGTTGGCGGTCACCAGAACGTTCTTCGCAATCTGGTCCTCGCTGAGGCCGACCTGCTGTGCCAGGGTGCGATCGACGTCGATGCTGAGAGCCGGCGCATCCGGAACCTGGAACACGTGCGAATCCACAACGCCCGGGATCGCGTTCAGTTCGCGCGCGATCTTCTGCGCCAGCGCGTAGGTATCGAAGCTCTTGGGCCCGGAAATGCGGATATCGATCGGCGAAGGCTGGCCGAAATTCAGGACCTGATTGACGATGTCGGCCGGCTGGAAGAAGAACACCAGATCCGGAAAGCGCTTGGGCAGTTCGCGGCGCAGGTCGGCGATATGCTCGAGTGTCGGCGTATGCTTCTCTTTCAACGAGATCAGGATTTCGCCGTCCATCGGGCCCACCGTGGCCGAGTCGCTCAGTGCGATGTTGATGCCGGAGTAGGGCAGGCCGATATTGTCGAGAATGACGTCGATCTGGTCCTGGCCGACGATCTGGCGTATCGCGGTCTCGACTTCGGCGAAATAGCGCTGGGTCTCCTCCAGACGGCTGGCTGGCGGCGCGCGGACGTGCAGGCGCATCTGGCCGGCGTCGACGGAGGGGAAGAAGTCGCGGCCAAGGCGCGGAAACAGCGCGAGCGAACAGGCCATCAGCGCCAGAAAGAAGACCGCCGTGACTGTCCCCCGCCCGACACAAAGCGCCACGACGTTGCGATAGCCTTCGCGCAGGTTGTTGAACGAACTTTCGAACTTGCGATGAACGAGGCTGAACACGTTGAGCCGCGAGCGCGGCGCAGCCTCATGCGCGACGTGCCCGTCATGGTGCTCGAGCGATGAACGCATCAGAAATGTGAACAGGACCGGCACCAGCGTAAACGACAGCAAAAGGCTCGCGATCAGCGACAGGCAGACCGATAGCGACAGCGGCGAGAACAGATATTTGGCCGTGCCCTGGAGAAGAAAAACCGGCACGAACACGATGCAGATACACAGCGTCGAAAGCAGGGTCGGGATCGCCACTTCCCCGGAGCCGGTGACAATGGCTGTGCGCAGCTTGTCGCCTTCCTTGATGTGACGTTCGATGTTCTCGATGACGACCGTACTGTTGTCGACGAGAATGCCGACCGCCAGCGCAAATCCGCCAAGTGTCATCGTGTTCAGGGTCTGGCCGCTCAGATAGAGGAAGAGTATGGCGCTGATGATCGAGAGCGGGATCGTGGCAAGGATGATCAGCGTCAAGCGCCAATTGCCGAGGAACAGCAGGATCATCATGGCCGTCAGGCCGGCGGCGATTGCCCCGCCCATCAGCACGCTGTTCAGCGAGGCCTTGACGAAAACCGATTGATCGAAAATGGCGTTGATGTTGACGCCCTTCGGCATCAGCCGCCTGACATCCGGCAGCGCTTCCCGGACGCCGTCGATCACGGCCAGCGTCGAAACACCGCCGGTCTTGCGCACCGTCATCAGCGCGCCGGGCTTGCCGTCGACGCTCACCGAATTGGTCTGGATCTGAAATCCGTCATGCACGTGGGCGACGTCGCGCACGAACACGACCCTCCCGCCGACCTCCTTGACCGGAAACCCGTTGATCGCCTCGATGGCGTCGGGGCTGGTGTTCATGGCCAGCGCGTAGTCCTTGGTGCCGATCTTGACGTCGCCGGACGGCAGGATGACGTTCTGCTGCTGCAGCGCAGCCGCGACGTCGGACGGCGACAATCCGCGCGAGGCGAGCGCCTGCTGGTCGAGGTCGACCATGATCACGCGAGGTTTGCCGCCGTAGGGATAGGGAACCTCCGCGCCGTGGACCACAGCAAGATCGGGACGGATGATGTTTTGGCCGAGATCGTTCAGCTTGGTATCGGGCAGCGAATCGCTCGACAGGCTGAGCTGAATGATGGGCACGTCGGTAGCGCCATATCGCAGCACCAGCGGCGGCGTGATGTTCGGCGGCATGTATTTCAACACGACAAGGGCGCTGCTCGCCAATTGCGAAATGGCGCGCGTGACGTTGGCGCCCTCGTGCAGATAGACCTTCTCGACCCCAACCCCGTTATAGGAAGTGGCTTCGATCCGGCTGATATCGTCGACCAGCGAAGCAAGCTGCCGCTGGTGCAGCGTGAGAATGCGATCGCGGATGTCGGGCGCGCTCATCCCTTGATAGGTCCAGACCACGCTGACCACGGGAATGTCGATCTCGGGAAAAATGTCCACCGGCATGCGCAGGCCCGCGCCGATGCCCATGAGGCAGACGAGAATCAGGGACGCAATGATCGTGTATGGCCGGCGGAGCGCAAAATCGGCGAACCACATTAGTAACAGGCCTCAGCAGTTGCCATGGCGACCCCGCTTTTCGCTACATCTGTCGAAAAATCCGATGATCGTCGATGTCCGTTCCACGGTATCGGCGGAGCGTCTCCCATCCGCTCAAGCCCAGTGGACCCGTTACACTTCTGAGAAACCTATCACGAGATTATTTCGTCTGTCGACGCGGACTTAGTTAGCCGCTGCCCCCTGCGAAAGCGACTAAAGTAGATTTTAACTTCCAGGAAGATACCGAATTATCGAGATAATTTGAACCTACCGCACTGCAATGTCCGCAAAATAGTGGCGGTGGAACGCGTCCCGCCTGTCCTCCTTCGCGCACCGGAAAAGGCTGCCTGGCTGCGCCGGGTGGATCCAGGCCCCGGCGCTACGGGCTCTTGCGCAATCAATCGGCCAGATCCTGCAGCAGCTCGTCGGCCTTGCGCAAATCGGCAGATGTTTCGCCGGCAGGAAATTTCTTCCTCGCCAAAGCGAGCAGGTCCCTGGCCTTGGCGCGCGCGCCTCCGTTCCTGGTCTTGAGCAGGTTTGCGAGGCTGATTGCAGTTCGCAATTCCCAACCGATCGCGCCCAGCTTTTCGGCGGATGCAAACGAGCGCTTGAACAGCCGCATGGCGCCGCGATCGTCCGGGTCCGGGCCGTGCCGAAGCAGCATTCCATGGATTCGATAGATTTCGGGGGCCGCCCAGCGTTCGCCAGTTCGCTTCATCAGGGATTCGGCCGAAGCAGCAAGGGCAAGTGCCCTGCCCTTCTCCCCGATCCGTCCGAATTCTGCGGCAAGCAGGATTTTATAGAGCGGCATTTGAATACACCGGTTCTCGGCAGGAAGTTTGCCGAGCAATCCGCAGAGTTCGTCCAGCACTGATGATGGTTGACCTCGCGCCGTCAGCGCAGAGGCTGCCCATAACGGACCGATGACCCGGTACATCGGGTAACCGTATTCCTGGGCGACGTCCATGCCGTGCTCGACGCAGGCGAGATTGGCCGCCTGATCGCCTTCATACCAGTGATCGCTGACACCCAGGATGGATGCAAAGGCAACCATGAAGGGATGTCCGATCTCTTCAGCCAGCTGCCGCGCCCTGGCGCAACACTCCCTGGCCAGGCGAGGTCGACCCAACAGCCATTCGATATGGCCCGAATACACGAGCGAAACGATCATCGGGTCGTGCTGATAGATTTGGACGAGCTTGCCGTGATCGCGCCGATTGTATCGCGCCTTGATCAGCCCCGCCAGCCGATGCGCCTGATTCAGGTTTCCGATGAAGAAATTGACGATCAGGGCGGCGGTGCAGGCCATCAGCATCGCTTCGTCGTCGTCCCATTCCTCCGCGCGTCGCATGAAATCGCTGACATGGTCGAGTGCCTTGGCGAGCTCGCAATTCACCAGTTGCGCAACGGAAATGCCCCACATTGCAATCGTCTTCTCGCGGATCGTCCCGTAGCTGGCGCAAAGTCTGAAGGCCCGACTGTAGGGTCCGTAGACGTTCGGATCGGACCAGCCCGCGATAGCCGTGTAGGCCATGGCAAGATTGGATTGCAGTGCGATTTCAGCCTCATATCGCTGCGGCGAAGCCGGCAGTTTCGAAACCAGCGCGATCCCCTCGCGAAGATGTGCGACGGCCTCCTTCGTGGCCGATCGCTGCAGCGCGGATATGCCCGCCCGAAGCAGGGCATCTACTGCTTCCGGAACTTTCCCCGCGCGCGCGTAGTGATATCCCAGGATCGCAGGCTGTCCGTTTTTTTGCCCGAGCAGCCACGAAGCAGCACGTGCATGGAGCTCGCGTCTCTCCTCCTTGAGCAGCGTGGAATATGCGGCTTCCTGGATCATCACATGCTTGAACACATAGTGGCAGCCGCCTTGCGCTTCCTTTACCAGGTACACGATGCCCGCGCTCTCGAGTGTCTGTAATGCCCGTTTCAGCGTCTCGCCCTTGCCGGGAAATACGTTGAGGATGCCCTTGTAGTCGAACTGCCGTCCGAAAACCGAGGCGATCTGAGCCACGCGTTTGACGGCACCGAGACGATCAAGCCGCTCCATCAGCAAGTCATGGATGCTCGCAGGCACCAGCGGTTCAGGCAATTTCCTGCTCAGCACCGTCTCGTCGGTCGCATGCTCGACCACCCCGGATTCGATCACCGCCCGCGTGAACTCCTCTACGAACAGCGGGATGCCGTCGGTGCGCTCGACGATCTGCCGCACGATCCGATGCGGAACAAAACCGGTGCCGGCGACGGCCATCACCATATCTTCGCATTCGCGGGTTGGCAGTTTTTGCAAGCCAATCCGATAAGTCGTGGGGGCCGATAGCCAACTCGCATCGTAATCGTCCCGATGCGTGACCAGGAACATGACCCGCTCGCGCGAGCATGCCGTCACTGCACGTTTGATCAGCTCCTTGCTCGTCGGATCGACCCATTGGACGTCCTCGACAATCGCCAGGAGAGGCGCCGTGCGTGAGGCCTCGGCCAGCACTCCGACCATCGCCTGAAAGGCACGCTCGCGCTCGGAAGGCGAACCAAGATCAGCCGGTTCATATCCGGCGCAGGCGGGTATGGAAAGAACGGCGCCGTAGTACCGAAGAGGCCGCTCGACATCGCGGACCCCTCTGACGAGAAGCGCGCGCAGTTTTGCGACCAATAGCTCCGGTCGGTCGGATTCCTGCATTCCGGTTGCGCGCTTGAGCCGCTCGATTTCCGGGGCAAGCGGCGTATTGACGTGAAAGGGCGAGCATTGCCACGACAGAACGTCCATCGGCGCGGCCGGAATACATGCCCGGAATTCGCGCACAAGACGGGACTTCCCGATACCAGGTTCACCGCAAATGACGCCGACGCATCCGGAGCCGGCGGCAGTTCGCTGCCACATTTCGCGAAGCATCGCGCTTTCGGCGGTTCGACCTATCACCGGCGGCAGCGGAGAAGCGCGTCGCCGGTCGAACCTGCTTTCGCCCACTGCGATGGCTTCCACACGCCAGGCCTCGACTGCCTGCTTCACTCCCTTGAGCGGCAGTTTGCCCAGCGGTACGCAACTGAACCTTCCGCCGATCAGCTGGTAGGTACCCGGGCCGACCACCACGCCGTTCTCGCCAGCGAACTCCTGAAGGCGCGCCGCAATATGAACCGAACTGCCGAATACCTCGCGGCGCTCCGCAGGCTCGCCGGGTACACTGCCGACAACAACAACTCCGGTGTTCAACCCGATTCGTACACTGAGGCGAACGAAGGTGTCGCCGGCAATCGGGAATTTCTGTTCCTTGATCGCTGTGGCTATTGCCAGCGAGGCGCGCACCGCGCGTTCGGGATCGTCTTCGTGCGCCTGCGGCACTCCGAAATATGCCAGCAACCCATCGCCGATCAGCCGGGCAATCTGGCCTCCGAACCGGGAAATCTGCCGATAGCAGATATCGCGATAGGTACTGACGACCGAAAAGAATTCCTCTGGATCAATTCGCTCGCTCAAGGGAGTCGATCCGACGATATCGACGAACATGACTGTAAGCTGTCGTCTTTCGGCGTGCTGCTCCCCGATACGGGCGTGCGGCAAGGACCCCATTGGCGGAGGTTCATCGGACAAATCGATTTCCGCCCGCTTACTCACGATCGACCAAATTCAGTTTTTGCCGCACTTGCAGGGACGCCAGATACACGGCAAGCCGCATCCGGTTAAGGCTGCCGAGCGGCCTGTGCTCCTCCACGCAGTTCCAGGGGCTGAACATCGTGCGCTCGCAATCGTACTGTCGATCCGGCGCCAGGTTTTGTTTCGGGACCACGATCTGGCCGAGCCGGACGACCCTGTCCAAAGGAGCCTTCCACCACAGAGAGGCATCCTCCACGTCCGCTGCTTTGGCCGAATCGCGTATCCGCACCGAAAAATCGAAAACGTACTCGTCGGCGCCGTGACGCTGTGCCGGATCCAGGTCTCTCAGGAGAGCATCGCGAAGAAAGTTTTCCGATCCCAGCCAGGCGAGAATGCGGCGCCACCAACCGGCTTTCCTGGCAGGCGCGGCCGGCCCGACCACATAACGCACGACCTTGTCCCGGCCAAACAAATAGGGCGACATGCTGTGGTAGGTGGCAGTCAGGGGGTCGTCGATCAGCTTCAGGCCAATTCGGATGAACGTGATGAACTGGCGGGGGTATCGAACGATGAACTCGAGCCAGCGCACTCCAAAGCCAAGCCATTGCCGCCAGGTGCCGCGCGGAGCGGTGACCGCATACATCAACTGGGAGTAATCGACGACGTTCTTGCAGAAGAACACGGGAAAACTGCCGAGCAGGAAGTCATGCTCACCCCGGCGCGTTTTGTCGGGCGCGAGATTTCGAAGAACCGTTGTGCCCTCGACATGGTGAAGCTTGATCGACATCCCGCGACCATCAATTCTCCGGTCGCTCTGCGGCCTGCCGTTCCCGTTGGAAAACCGGACGATGGCCGGGTAACGCGCGCCTGCGTGAAACAGCGAGGTTGCAAACTCGGCCGGAAGGTCATCGCGAACGATTAACTCCGCCCCGACGCAGCCATGCGATTTGGCGTGCTGGTCGCGCATGGCGCAGGCAAAGGAACCTGGCGTCCGCATGAGGCAGTAATTTTCGACAACCGTCTCGGCGGCAAGCCGCGCCATCGCGCCGATCAGACTTGCCTCGCCCGGCGCCGCGCGCTCGAATCTGGTAAGCGGCATCAATCGGTCCGGAAGTTCAATTGCTTTTACAATTTCCTGGTATCTTGCCGGTGTCGCTCCGCTATTTTGAGCCATACCCGTTGGGCCGGGGTGGGTGACTTCATCGAACATCCGCATGAACTGCATGAAACGGCGCAGCTGAAACAGCAGGCGATCGAACAGCTTTCCCAACGAGGCCATGATCGACGTGCCGCCGCCCGGCGGCCGATCGAGCGTGGGTTGCGGGATTCGGATCCGGTTCATGTGACCTCGAAGCGGGCTGATGCGAGCAACTGGAGCGCGGTGAGGCTGGGAACGAAGAAATAATCGCCGCCTCGCGTTTCCACGAAACGGGGAATGCCAAAACAGATGAACGGCCGCCGACCCGTCGCCTCGTCGCCTGGTATCGTCATTCTCCCGGCCTCGCGGCTGCCGGCGATCGGATCGGTGTCGTTGCCTTGCTCGAAATCGTCGCCGAAGTTGATCCAGTTCTGCTGTACGAATTCGAACTGGTCGAACCCGGAATTGAACGCGATAAAAATGATGCCGCGCCTTTCATCGTTTTGCGCTTCGGGCGGCAGATAGTTGCCGTAGGCTATCCCGCGCCGGATCAACCTGTGCCGGCTCATGGTTTTGCCGCCGAAACCCAGCGAGTCGCGGGGATTGGCGCGTCGTATGTGCGCGCCCAGCGGGCAGCGCGCCCCGGCCGGATCGTCGGCGTAGGCGAACGAATTGGCGGTATCGTCGTTCGGTTGGCTCGGGTATTCGATCAGTGGCGATCCGTCATGCCATCTTCCCATCATCTTGGCGCCCAGAAACTCCTGCGGCTTCACACCGGGAGGCAAACTGGCGCGCAAGGTGCGGCCGAATGCTTCGGCCTGATCGTCGAGGTAGCGGCGGAAACGAAGCACCTTCTGCTCCAGCTTGCGGAACACAAGGTAGGTTCCGTCCTGGACGAGCAGATGCGGCAGTGGCATTGGCGCAAGTTCGCCGCCTTCGCCGGGATGACCGAGGATGAACTCACCGATCGGAATTTTGCGAAATCCCCCGTTGCCATCGGGATTGCCGATGTCTTGCCTGCCGGAGCCACCGCCATCGGGCACCCCCTGGACGTCGGGGTTGCTTATCCCATCGAGGAAGCCGAAGTGCTCCTTGCGCGTCATCTCGTTATCGATGGTCAGCAGTCCTGCGGGCTGGCTTGGCCCCAGTTCCCGCACGCCGGCCGGCAGCATCGCTCTCAGCCTCTGGCACTGGTCATGGAGCGCCGGTCGAGTCCTCCCGTAAATCATCACCAGCATATGGACGCGGCCCGTCTTCCACGGGTCGTCCCAGTGGTCGGGTGAGCTGCCGTCGACATCACCCAGTGCTTTCGCGCGATGTCTCATGCCTTGCTGGAACTCGGCGGGAAAAGTGGCGAGACTTGCCTCAGGCAGGCCGAGCCGCCGCAATCCTTCGAAGGACAAGGCCAGGTTGAGGGTAGCTTCCGGCTTTACAGGCCATTGCGCCCTCGTCACCGCATCATCGTTCAGCAGCCGTTGAATGAACGCTCGGGCTTCGCCCGCACTTTGAATGTCCAGGAAGTGGAAATGCGCTTCCGGAAAGGAGGCGTAGCCGCGCAGAATGTTGCCTTGGATATTGGACAGATCGAGCATCGAGGGACTCTTACCGATCGTTACACTCAAAGATCTCCGGCCAGAGGCCTGTTCTTTTCGAGGCTACGCCACATCCGCCTGAATCCTCGTTGGAGCACCACGGGCTTTCGCGGCTTGCGCTGCACTTGTCTGATGAACTCGCCGAACCGACGCCGGCACATCAGACCTCTCAGAATATCGTCCACGCTCGCACCCGGCTGATCCACCAGATAGAGGTTGTTCTCGAGCTGACACCGCTCGAAATATTCAGAAAGCTGGTCGCGCCTCTGGATGCCCGGAAAGCGAACGCAATATCCCCAAATGGCGGCCAGCTGGCCCGGGATATTGCTGACCATGGCGCGGACCAGGTTATCGATGCTATCCCCGTCGAAGTCGCAGGTGAACAGCAGGTAGTCGGATTGAAGCCTGTCAATCTTCGCAGGCGTCCCCTGATAGGCGAGGCCGTCGATGACGAACAATCGCGCCATGTGGATGATCGGCACATCGCTGAAGGGCGAGCCCCGGGGGTAGGATATCGTGTTGTCAAGGGAGCGCAGGAGCGTACGCAACTCGATCGAATGCCCGTGAGTAACGGGGAAGAGGCCCGTGAAGCCGTATTTTGCGCCGTTCTGATTCGCCATCAGTGAACTCCGTCCGCAATACGCGTTACTCAGGCAGGGGCCCGAAGGTTCCGACCTTGTTTTGGACACTCATGAACAGGCGATCGAATTCGAGCGCGAAGCTTTCCGCAGACAGCGCCGAAGCACTACTCACGAAGTTCTCGACTTCGCTGCGCAGCTCCAGACCCGCACGAACGTCGCGCACGGAAGCGCCGGGATAAGCGCTGTAGGAATGATCGGATTGGATTTGATTGCGCTGGATATAGTCTTTCAGCGGTCCTGCGGGCCTGGCGAAGGGAAAGCCGATGCTCCAGAACCAGACCGAGTTGAGCGGCAAATACAGCACGTCCGCGAAAGCCTCGATGTAAGGACCCCACGGGCCGTTGAACGTGCTCAAAAAGAACAGATAGTCGTAGTGCAGCTTCTCCGCAGGCTGGTGGTCATCGAGACGCGGAAACCGGTTGCGCTTGACGATGACCCAGTGCACGAAGGGAAGAAACGCCAGTTGCTTTGCGGTCGTCTGCGTCCGTTTGACCCGATCAAGGAACAACAGCATCAGCCCGACAAGAAAAGTGCCCCAGCGGGTCATCGGGGTGAGCACGTTGAACGTAACGGCCTTGCCCAGCCCGTGCTGATTGCGTGCGCGATCGGCCATGAAACCCTCGCGATCAGGTAGGCGCTACGTTGGGCCTATCCTTACTGAAATACCATCCGAAAATCGACTTGTAGTATCGTCTGTATTGTTAGCACCGAAGATTTTGCAGCGTCCAGTTTTTCAGCCCTGCAAGCGCTGCGACAGATCATCCTCGCAATAATCCTTGAAATTCCCGGCACGAAGCTTTGGAAGCCCAAGTAGAAGCCCGAGTAAGGAAGCCTCTATGAGCCGGTCTAGATGCGATTCAGCGGAATCGCATCATGATCTCATCCCTTTGTTTGAGCATGATCTCCGCGCAAACGCGTTTCGCGCTTGTCGCGAGGCAAAACCGGTTTCCCCTTTTCCGGATCGTGCTCTAGAAACCCAGATGGTGCGGATATTTGCGCGCGAGTTCAAGATCGACATAGCCTTGCTCGTCCAGCCACTCATGCGGACAATAGCTCAAGGAAGCCGGATCGAATGTGAGACCATCGCGCACAATCGCAGCTCGCGTTCCCATGCGACCGGCCCAAACGTTTTCGCCTGCGTCGGGATCGAAACGCATCGCATCGTAAACCGCAACATCATTCCTCATGGGCTTTTTAGCCAACTCATCGCCACGCGACGGCAGGCTTCCGTAACCATCGTGTGGTGTTTCCTCGGTTGGCGATTGATTACACCAATGAACCGGCGATGTTTGTGAACCAGTTCACAAAGGACCTTCAGCTCGAGCAATCAGCCAAAGCTCGATCGCGATCGATCCGAAACTGTCGCGCTTCAACGCGGCGAACACGGAGCCCGCTGAATCCATGCGGACTTCGTCTCAACGACGACGATCGCAAGGGGGAAGATCGCAAAGCGGGGAACTGGTGCCCAGGGGCGGAATCGAACCACCGACACTGCGATTTTCAGTCGTGTTTTTCAACAATTCTTTGAAATTCTTAGGTGGACTTTTCTGTTCCGGTAAGCAGTCATCGTTTGATATTAAAGGGATTTTAGGTCAAGCTCGGCATACTTCAAAGTGCTTTATTATTCCTTCTATCGCTTACCGGATGCTTACCCGTGCGGACCAAACTCACCCCGTCATTCGTGATGAATGCGACCGCTCATGCCGGCGCTGAGCGAACGGTGTTTTGGGACGAGACGTTGCCCGGTTTTGGGCTGATGGTCACAAAGGTTGGCTCTCGGTCGTTTGTCTATCAGTACCGCGCCGGCAATCGCTCGCGCCGCATGACCTTCCCTTTCACGCTTGGGCTCGACAAAGCTCGCAGGGAGGCCCGCAAGGCCGTTGGCGGGGTTGCCAGTGGCGGCGACCCCCTGCAGGAACGGCGCAAGGCCGCTGCTCTGGCGGAAAATACCCTCCAGTCGATCTGCGAGGAGTACTTGAAGCGCGAGGGGAAGCGCCTCCGCAGTCGCAAGATAATCGAGAACAGCCTTAAGCAACTCGTCTACCCGAAGCTCGGTGCGCGCCGAATCGACGGCATTCTGCGATCGGAAATCGTCAAGCTTCTCGACCAGATCGAGGACAAAAATGGGCCAGTAATGGCCGATCGCGTTCTCGCCTACGTTCGCAAGATCATGAATTGGCACGCCTCGCGGTCGGACGATTTCCGCAGTCCTATCGTTCGAGGCATGGCGCGGACCAAAACGAGGGAACGCGAGCGCGAGCGGATCCTGGATGATGACGAGTTCAAAGCGGTTTGGAGTGAAGCAGGGAAATTTGCTGGTCCCTTTGGCCGTTATGTCCGTTTCGTCCTTCTTACTGCCACGCGCCGTAATGAGGCCGCCGATATATCCGATACAGAACTATCGGGCGACGATTGGATTATTCCAGCCGCCCGCTACAAGACGAAGCTGGACCACGTAATCCCGCTCTCGCGCGCCGCTCGCGACCTGTTGGCGTCGGCTCCTCGGATTAAGGACGTGCCCTACTTTTTCACGACAGGCAGCACACCAATTCGAGGTTTCGGGAAATTCAAGACTGCTTTCGATAAAAAATGTGGCGTGAAGGATTGGACGCTGCACGATCTGCGCCGGACGGCACGGTCGCTGATGTCGCGCGCTGGTGTCGATGCTGACCACGCTGAACGCTGCCTTGGGCATGTGATCGGTGGCGTTCGCGGCACTTATGACCGGCACGCCTACTACGACGAAAAGAAAGCTGCCTTCGAGGCGCTGGCCGGCCAGATCGATCGAATCCTGAACCCTCAGGACAACATAATTCCGATGAGGACCGAGGTTCCGGCATGAGCCGGAGCGGCCCGCCGAGGTGTTCGAAGCACCCCGACGAGCCTAACCCCAAGCAAGGATTAACCCCATGCTTAAGGCTAAAGACGTAACTACCACAACCACATTTGAATCCGCAACTCGGCGGGCGGTGCTCGCCGGGCTTGCGGGTGCTCTTGCTGTCGCGGCTCCGGCTGTAGGGACCGCTGCATCGCAGTACGTTGCCGGATCAGCAGTTCCTAGGTCCAACATTTTCCCTAACTGGGATGAGGGGGTAACTAAGGCAGGAGAGTCCTACGAGGCAATATTCCGGAAATATCTGGACGACTATTTTGATTGGTCCCGCCTGATGCGAGATGCGAGCGACCGGACGGACGCTGCATTTCCGGAAGTGACATATTATCGTGGCGATCATCCGAAAGCGCTTTTCTTAGCGCGGACAGCTAACGAAAATGGGTGTGACGCCGCGAACGATCGAATGCATGTGCTTGACACCCAGTTAGATGCGCTGGCTGACAAAATCCGCGATGCCGAAATTCGAAGCGTCGAAGGACTTCGGGCGAAGGTGCTTGTCGCTATGCGAGATTGCCTGCCTATGTACGCCAGGCATCGCGGATATTTCGAGTATTTCGGCGAAAGTCCGGAAAGTCACTATTCGCTATTCCTCGGCGCCGCAGTGGTACTGGGCTAACAGACCTATTAACTGAGTTGCAGGACCGTCTCATGGCTGATGCGACGATCTTCGATGAGGACGATGAGAACGACCGGGAACGGACGGCCGCGTAAATACGGTGACCGTCCGCGTGCCATCCGGTGCGCGGGCGGTTCTCGGCTCGATTGGGGCCATTAGGAGCGGGTGGTGACTAGATTAGTTCCGGAAAATTACAGGCTGCTCTCTGAAGTGCGCCAAGTCGTCATTAACGCAAATCCCGTTTCGAAGTCGAAATGGGACAGCGCTCATGAATCTGAACTCGCGGGCCGGCAGCTTTTGCAGGGAGGAAATCCGCCGGATATTCAGGCCGCTGTTGACATGATTGCGACCGCTCAGAAGTGTCGCGACGAATTGCAACAAAAGGCGGACGAAGAAATTAGGGCGGCACTGCGAAGCAGATCCCTGAAGCCTTTAACCTCAGCAGGAGATCGGATTCTAAATCACGATTGGCGCGGTGATTTCGATTCAGATTACATCGTAATTGCTGGCAAAAAAGAGCGAGAGCTTGTCTATTTCGATCGTGCAAACGTGGAAACCTTTATTTCCGAGCTATTCAATTTGCCCACCCTTAAGAAATTGCCCACCAAGCAACGGATAGTGGTCGAATATCTTCGAAAGAATTTTCCGAGCCGGGATTACGGGCATCTAGGCAAGCTAAAGAGCAAAATACTCACGGAATGTCCCGCCCTCGACAATTCCCTCGACGACAACACATTCCGTGATGCGCGAAAGTTTCTTGATTCCATTTCCCGATAATTCTGGAAAATTTCCCGGTGTTTCAGGTACACCATCCGCGAGTTTTGCATCATTTAGTAGCCGTTCAAATCCACCAAAGAACGGTCGGTGACTAGCGGCGCCGTTCAAATCTCACTTGGAGAACGGCAATGTCCATTCCTACCGTCGCAGCGGACGAGACCTCCACGCGGCTCATGACCCGGAGGCAGGCGCTGGAGTTTATCCGCGCGCACGGCTTTCCGATTTCAGAAGCATATTTTTCGAAGCTTTGTCTGCCGAGCCGTAATTCCGGCCCGCCCGTTGCGCGCTGGTTTGGCGGTAAGCCGCTTTATGAAGCCAAGCCGACTTTGGACTGGGCGCATAGCCGCTGCGGCGACAAGCGCGGCACCCTCGCCGCTTAATTTTCCCAAAAGAAAAGCCCGGGCTCGATTCCTTCGCGGGGACCGACGAGCGCCGGGCAAAATATTCGAAAGCAGACATGAATTATTTAGCATTTTCGCGCGTCTCGCGCAACTTTATTTCGCGGCCTACCGAATTTTCAAATCCAATTATTGAATTTCCGGCCGTCGCCGAAAGGCCCATGACAGCGGGCGGAAAATTTTTGCACCGCCGACACGCGGTCTGTCCCGAATTGGCGGACATTATCGCCGCGCTTGCCGGGATCGGCGTTTGCGAGGGGGCGGGGCGATAATGAGCATCCAGCTTACCCCGGCGCAGCTTGCCGAGCACATCGGCCGCGCGGCTCCCATCAATCCCTATTGCGAGCAGGCGGCCAACCTGTCCCAGGACGATTGGTTTACCCTCGCTGGAATAACGATGGCCGGCCCTGGGCTCGGAAAGCGCGTCCGCGAGCGGTTTGTCGGATTGCAGCCAGCCTTCTGAAGAAACATGGCCTGCGCGCGTTCGAAATGCCAAAGCGCGCCGCAGCGATCCATGAGGCCGGTCACGTAGTCATCAATTCCGCTGTCGGTGTGCGGACAACGAGCGTCCTCATCGACCAGATCCACCGGAACGGGGCGCTTCATTGGATCGGCCACACCGACGCGCCAGACCTGGCATTTGTGGACGCGCCGAACGCGCCGGCAGGATTCGACAAGCTTCTTATGCGGGCGCGGACGACCTACGCGGGCATTGCCGCCGAGGACCTTTTTGCCGGCCCAGACCGGCGGGAGGCGTCCTCGCTCGACGAGATCATGATGTCCCAAATTTTCGCCGAAAGGGCAGCTTCACTCATCGGCGTGGATCCAGAGGCACTTTGGCAAAATGAGGTGTGGGCATGGTGCGTGGCTCAGCTGCACCAGAACTGCAACGCCCACGCCGAGATCGCGGCCGCGCTGATGGAACGCAAACGGCTGAAGGGCAAGGCGCTGCGGGACCTGTGCCGGAAGGTGAAGCCGCTCGACGATACCCACGCTGCGATGCAAGCCCTCGACGAGGTGGCGCAATGACAGCCGCCTTCGATATGGCCACACCAGAGATGTTGATCGCCGTGCGCCAGAAGCTGCGCGACAACGGTTACCATCCAATCCCGGTCAACGGGAAAGTGCCAGGTCTGCCCGAATGGCAAAACTGCACCAATGTCACTCATGAAACGATACAGAAATGGTCCCGATCACGTCGGCATGAGAAGAACACCGGCATACTTACGGGCAAAAGCGCCGGAGTGGATATCGATGTTCTTAATGCAGATATCTCCGCACGGTTGGTTGCGCGGGCTTTCGAATTGTTCGGGCCTTCTCCGTTGCGCCGAATAGGGCGCGCTCCAAAGACATTGCTGTTGTATCGGCTTGAAGCGCCGCATCCGAAGATATCGACCCCTGATTTATTTTTTGGCGACGATGTCACGAATAAGGAGGCCAAGGCCAAGGTTGAGGTCCTGCTCGTCGGCCAACAGGTTGTGGTTCATGGCATACATCCCGACACTCATGCTCCTTACCTGTGGCCAGAGCGCACGCCTTTGGAAATGCATGCCGACGAGGCGCCGATCGTCACACCGGACCTGCTAAAGCAATTTGTCTCCGACGCGGAGCAAATCTTGCGTAATGCCGGCGCGCGGACAGAACAGGAAATTAAAGGGCGAAAGTCGAGCGATAAAAAGGACAGAAGCTTCAAGGATGCCATGCATGAGCTTGGCAAGCCGAGCCGCCCCCGGGTGGAGGAATTGCTCAACCATGTCCCGAACGACAAGTCTTACGATGCCTGGGTGAGGATTGGGCTCGCGATTTATGACGCTCTTGGCGACCACGGACGTGATCTTTGGGAACAGTGGTCCGCGAAATCTGACAAGAACGATCCCGATTTCACCGCAAGAAAGTGGCCATCATTCGCGACGTGCCCCGGGGGCAAGGATCCCATCACGTACAAAACGCTTTTTTTCGAGGCCAAGAATAACGGCTGGCGGCAGTCCGAGCACGAGGCAGCACTCGACGGGATGAACGCACAATATTTCGTCGCCAAAGAGGGCGGCAAAACGTGGGTGATTTCATTCGAGCGGGACCACGCTCGTCTTGTGCCGACCTACATGAGATTTAGCGACTTCACCAACCTTTATATGAACCGATCCGTAAAGATCGAAGACGGAAAAAAAGTTCAGTACGTTCCCCTCGGCAAATGGTGGCTGCAGCATCCCGAGCGTCAGCAATATGATGGTTTAGTTTTTGCGCCCGGCAATCCGGCAGCGGTTATCGATGGCCGGTTCAATCTGTGGCGCGGCTGGGGCGTAGAACCACGGCGTGGCAACTGGAAGCTGATGCGCAAGCATATCTGGCTGGTGCTGGCGGCAAAAGAAAAGGAGCGGTTCAAGTACACGATGCGGTGGCTGGCCTGGATGGTGCAGCACCCTGATCAGCGAGCTGAGGTGGCCTTGGTATTCAAGGGCAACAAGGGCACCGGAAAGGGCACCCTCGGAAATTGCCTGATGAAGATGTTTGGACAGCACTCGCTTCAAGTCTCAAATGCCAAGCATCTTGTTGGCAATTTCAACGCGCATATGCGGGACACGTGCTTTCTCTTTGGTGACGAATGTTATTGGCCTGGAGACAAACAGGCGGAGGGCACCCTCAAGCGGCTGATCACCGAGCCAACATTGTTCATTGAAGCCAAGGGCCGCGATGCAATCACAGTGCCTAACTATCTCCACGTCATGCTGGCATCGAACGAACAGTGGATTGTGCCGGCAGGAGAAAACGAGCGGCGCTATTTTCTGAACGCCGTATCTGAAGCCAAAATGCAGAACAAGAAGTGGTTCAAGGCTATCGACGACCAACTCAAGAATGGCGGCTACGAAGCGATGCTGTTCGATCTAATGAACTATAGGTTGGCCGACTGGCACCCGCGCGAGGTGCCGAAAGCGAGCGGCCTCGTCGAACAACAGGCGCGGTCGCTGGCGCCGCTCGACGGCTGGTGGGTGGAGTTGCTCGAAACCGGCACGCTGGCTGGCTGTGACCCGGAAGGTCCCGCCGACCGTGCCGTTTCGAATAAGTACGAGGAGAAAGTGGTGGTAGGCATGAGCGATCGCTTGGTCACCCGGCCCGGTCTTTACGACCAGGCGAGAAGCATCGAGCCGCGCTTACGCAGCCACACCAGTGATCATCATCTCGGCACCTTTCTCAAAGAACAGGGGTGCAGCAATGAGCGGAAGATCATGCGTCGTCGCGGATGGATATTTCCCCCGCTGTCAGTATGCCGCGCGAAATGGGAGAAACGCTTCCCCGGCTGGCCATGGCGAGACCCGGACATCAAGGAATGGCGGCTGGAAGACCAAGATGACGACCATAAGCCGTAGATGTTCCGGATGGTGTTCCGCTTAGTTCCGGCAAGCGGAACAGGTTTTTGTCAACCAGATTAATAGTTTATTAAAATGTTCCGCTTGTTCCGCTTTGGGGAGGCAAATCGCTATTGCCACGGATTGGGGGGCAGCGCCCGTGCCACTTTCTATATGTCTTTTTATTTCTTTAACGCGGAACAGTGGAACATAGAACAAATAGCCTAACCGGCACAATGGTTTAGCGTATTCCGCTTTGTGTTCCGCTTACCTCCTGCAAGCGGAACAAGCGGAACAGTGCTCGGGTGGGCCGGAACTTTAACCATCGCGCAGCATTCATTTGACACCATGTATCACCATGATAGGTAATGGGCATGGCGAGACCAGTTGAAATCAAATTAGTGGAGGTAAAAGAGCCATGGAATCCGGCTCGAGCCACCGACAGGATTCGGTCAATTGCTAATGGGATCTATGACCTCTCCTATAAGAAACATGCCCTCGACCAGCTCGCCGATCGCTCTCTCATCATGGGCGACCTAACTTTCCTCCTGAAAAACGGGTTTGTTTACGACCCTGCGGTGGAGGCGACGCGTGCTCCTTATTGGAAGTATCAGATCCAATGCACGACCCCGAACTCAAAGAACCGGGATGTTCGTGCAGTTGTATTCCCCGATTGGAAGAGAAAAGGAATCAAGGTTGTGACCGTCATGTGGGCCGACGAGCCGATGCAGGGCGGATAGAATGAAGACAATGGAGTCAAAAATGGAAGCGTATCACTACAAGGAGTGTGGACTTGATAACGTCCTCATCGAAGGCATGGTCCCTTGCAAGGATGATGAAGGCGATGACGTGTGCACCATTCCTAACGTGCTGGGCTTGCATAGGGTAATTGCGGAATCTATTGTGGAGCGTGAAGCTGGCATGACTGGTTCCGAGTTGCGTTTCATCCGAACCGAGATGGGGATGACGCAAGCCCAGTTGGCAAGGGTAGTGCATCACGATTCCCAAAGTATTGGGCGGTGGGAGCGTAATGAGTTTCCGATTGACCAGACGGCGGAAGCGTTAATCCGCTTGCTGGCTATAGAGCAACTCGGCCTGAAAATTGATGGCAAAACGGTCAGTCAGTTAAGCGAAAGATGCATTCCATCCGCCACACCGAAGCAGATTGTGATTGATGGGCGCGATCCATCCCATTACAAGCAAGCTGCTTAATCCGTGTGAAATTAATTTCGCAAAGGCCGCCCTAACTCGGCGGCCTTTTGCTTTTCAACACACCGGCCAGAACCACGAGCTATTTCGACCGCGCTCAGTTCAATAATAGGACTCCCCCCAAAAGCCCGCCCCGAAAATAGTTGGAATTGCGGCCAGGCATTTCCCTACACCTGAAAAAAGAAGCGCTTCCGGAATTTCCGGACGCCATCGGAAATTAATTCGGCAATTTATTTCGGCACCACTACGCGCGAGGGCGGCATTTCGCCCAAATTCCAGCCGTCAGCAAAATAGTGCGATTTGCTGCCTTCCGCCGCCCGTAGGGCCTCTGGCCCCGCCGAGCGTGGCGGGGCTTTTAATTGGCATCATCGAAATGCGAGGTCTGCCTCGCATGGGCCGAGGATACCTTTTTACTCGAGGGTGTAAGTACCCCATTCGTGGTTGCATTCAGGCCGTCGTGTTCTTGCGACGATAGGCGAAGACGCCAAAACCAGCGAGGCCCACCAGCATCATTGTCCAGGTTGCGGGCAAGGGGGTGACGGCAAGGGGACCTCTGGTCGCGAGGGTTTCCGATCCATATCGGATTAGCGATGCTGACTGAAACGAGGAGTCCGACGTGGACAACCCTATGAATAGATATCCACCTATGGGATAGCCCGGAATGCCATTATAAGACGCCCACTCCACGTAGTCGCCTCCACCGGTATTCTCGTGAAAATTTAAGATTGTAGTTAGTGCTGCCGTACCAGAGTAATTGAACGTCAACGACGAGGGCGTGGCGGATAAAGCAGAGCCAAATTGAGAATATGCAATTGAGGAATTGTTGCTGTTCAAAACGGTGGACAAAGATTGGGCTGTGTCAGTTATTCTCAAACTCCAGCCCGTAATATCTGCTGCCCCCAAGACCCCAACATGGCCGTCAGTCGTGATAGTACCGATAACGGTGCCGCCAACTGTCGCATCATCTACAAAATAGGTTGTTGCGCTTGCGGGAGAAAACCAAAGCATTGGCAAGAGGGTCAAAACCAACGGTTTCGTTTTCATAGCCCTCGCCCACTTTTCAGCCCTTCTGGCCAACGCGAGCAATTCAAGCTTTCCAGCGCGACCTGAGTCAATCCCTCTTTTGAGTTGATGCCGCAACTTCGGCCTAACACATTCTTGCAACCTCTGTTCCGAAATGCTACAAACCACTGAACGTTCGTTGAGAGATTAGGAGCGAACCGTGGCAGAGGGGAAATGGATAAGCTACCTGCGGGTTTCGACAGCATCGGCAGGGCAAATCCGGGCTCGGTATCGAGGCGCAGCGCAACGCGGTTGCCGAGTACCTGAACGGCGGCAATTGGTCCCTTGTTAAGGAGTTTGTGGAGGTCGAGAGTGGCGAGCTCGCGGACAGGCCCAAGCTGGCTGAGGCTATCAAGGCATGCCGGGTGTATGGAGCGAAGCTGGTTATTGCCAAGTTGGACCGACTTAGCCGTGACGCTCATTTCCTCTTGGGTTTGGAAAAGGCTGGCGTTGACTTCGTGTGCGCCGATATGCCGAACGCCAATCAATTGACGGTACATATCATGGCGATCATCGCCCAAGAGGAACGGCAGATGATCAGCAAGCGCACAAAGGCGGCGCTTGCAGCGGCCAAGAAGCGCGGCACAAAACTCGGCGGCTTTCGTGGCGTAGTACCGAGCAAAGAAGACCGTGCAAAGGCTGTGGAGGCGCTACAGGCGCGTGCCGATGCTAAGGCCGCCGATCTTGCTCCCGTTATCGCAGAACTACGGGCGGCCGGGAAAACGAGTCTAAGGGCCATTGCGGAGGGCCTGAACGAGCAGGGCATTCCGACAGCGCGTGGCAAGGGCCAATGGTCGGCAACTCAGGTGATGAGAGTAATGGATCGCCCTTTCGAGGCAAGCGCAAGCGCGTGAGACGCAAATAAGCTGCTGGTCGGTGGGCGCCCAGAAGCTGATTGAACGGCTTGGCGAGGCCGCTGAGCTGCCGTTCCCGATCCACGCTCACATGCTGCGCCACGCTGCCGGATACGCACTGGCGGCGCGGGGTCGATACTAGGACTCTTCAGGCGTTCATGGGCCATCGCTCGATCGCGAACACGGTGATTTACACCGCAGTCGCCGACAAGCGGATCAGGAACATCTGGGGCAAGTAGTGGGCGAGACTTGGCCTTAGGGCGTGACCATGATCATGAGCGACGACGACATTGAGGCGATGCCGCGCGGCCTAGTCGAAGAGCATCTGGCCGAGGATGCCCGCAGGGCCGCGCTCAACTGGTTAGAGAAGCGTTCCATCACCTACCAGGCGATGCAAAACCTTGGGCTGCTAGACGAAGATGGGCACGACTGACGCTGCCACGGGCTGTGTGTCCGCTACGCCGAACTGGCGCCAGATCGGTTCAAGGATTTTTGGCGGGATTAGGCGAGGCGGCAATCTGGCGGTTGCTGCAATGGGTATGCCCCTGGATGATTCAGGAAGACTGCTTGTACCTTTCGGGCCAGATTTGATCCCGAAACAAATACGCGCCCAGACCGAACAGGGATGCTCCTGCCAAGATGAAAGGCGCTAACCGCACAATATCAGCCATGTTGAGATTCCCGACCCAAGGGTTCTGTAGCAGCATGCTTATGGCGCGGATGTTAATGATGCGTTAGTCCACAAGAAATGTGGCAGACTTTACGGTGACGCCCTGGCGTCCGCAGGTGCCACATTTGTGTCATGCCCCGGTAATTCCATCGTCGTAACTCGAAAAATCGAACGAACACCGGAAAGCACATTGAGTTCCTGGAGCAGGGCCATGCCGATTTAGAAATATATCAAGGTCGAACCAGCCGAGCTGAACAGACTGAACATCGCGTACGGTCAGGCGCTGCGGATGCTCGACATAGTAGACCGCTTCGACCCTCTTGCAGAAAATGTCGCTAAGGAAGTGGTTGACGCTCGTACATCTGGCGTGACCGACCCTTGGGAGATTGCGCAAATCGCGGTAGGGCACTTTCGCAAGACTTTATCCTGAACGCTGCGCGCAAAAAGAGAACCATGGCGGACTTATCGCCGCCACGAATCAGCGGCCAAGTCGCGGCCAGCGTCACTTGTCCCGCGTATTGGCCTCGCCTCCGTGACGCATCTCAGCCCCGGCTTGTTCCGCGACACGAGTTGCGCACTTTGGCCACCCGCAAACGCCACGTCAGCCCGGCGGGGGCTTTTTGTTCGCTATCCTTTTCGTTGCCGAGCAACTTGCCGGTCTCCCGGTTGACGAAATGCAACCGGGTACATGCAGGACAAGTCAGGCTCTTCTTGCTCTCACGAACTCTGATCGGGAGGCTGCAACAGGGTCTGCACCTCCAGTGAACTGCCCGCCGCTCACGATGGGACTCGTGTTGATCTTCGCGCGAGTCTCATCCTCGCGACAGCGGTAGTGCGACCTTTGGTTTAAGCCCGAAATGCCAGTAGTTTTGCGACAGGTATACGCGGCGAAAAACGTCGCGCCGTAACACCCGGCTAGAGCCAGCCATCTGAACTAGCCGGATTCTGAACGCAACGCGCCAGGAGCGTAAACTCTTTCATCCCGTAATCGGCTACCGCCTCGGCGGTGCAGCCGAGCTCGCTTTCGCAAAAACGGATCCAGGGCTGGGCACTTGTCCGGTAGAGAACGGCCGGGAGTGAGGCGTTGGGTGGCGCATCGCTGATGAAGTTGACACTGAAACCTCGGCGGCTGGTGAGTTGCATGTCCCGGAGTATTGCCGCGACAAAGTCTTCCCATGTGGCGCGGCAATGGCCGACTGTGACATTCATGATCCCGCTCGCAACCGAGTAATCCGCGGTGCGCGGATTGGCTCTTCCGACCACGAATTGGCGATTTGGACGTGCGAAGCGCCGACGCGCCCGGCCGATCATTGCGCGCGAAAGATCCACGCCCAGATAATCGATCCTGGATTCCGGATAACGTATGGCGAGAAACGAGCAAAGTGCGCCATAACCGCAACCTACGTCATTCAACGCGAAGGGCATCGAGAAATCGCAGATTCTCAAGAGCTGGACGAAGCGGAGATCTTGGGTGGCCTGGCACGACCAGTCCACCCCCAACGGCGTTGCGCCATATTTGGCGACGCGCGCGCTGTAGTAGGCCTCGACGTTGGAATAGACGTGCCCGAGGTCCACGCCGGCACGCGCAATGATTGTGAGGTTGTTTTCCCCGAAAACTTTCATTTCTTCTTTTCTTCTCGCCGCGTCCGCGCAGCCTGTGCAGCACTGCGCCGCGCTTCCTTTGCGGGCGTGATCGGAATCGAGATGATCGAATATTCGACCGGAGAGAAAAGCACCGGCTTTCCCTCCTTTACAGTGATCTGATTATCAGCGGCTGCCAAATGGACAGTGAAGAATACCGGCAAGGGCGGTGTGGACTTGAAAGCGTCGGCCAGTGCATCAATCACCCGATCGTCCCCACTTACTCGCTTTTTGTCGGACGCGTAGGTGTCAAGCTTGTCAAGGAAGTCGAACCAACGTTTCCGCTCCGATTGATCGTCAGGCACTATACCCAAGAGAGCAAAGGATTGTTTCAGGCTGTGCTGGCTTGAAAAGATTTTAAATTCCTTTTGCAGTGAGACCATCTCGTCGAGCTGTTCAGGTCCAAATCGTTTATTGAGCTTAGCAAGCATGTCAGAGGTGGTGCCGTCATTGATCGCTCGTCCCATTGATTGACCCTCCCGGTTTGAAAAATAACTGAAGAAATCTAAAATCACCCAAGCCGCTCAAGCTGCGATCGTAGCTGCACCAGTTGCGGCTCAAAAAAAGCAGCGCCAGATATGTCCAGTAAGTTTTCTGCATGTTTGATTAGCTTCCTGACTTCCTCCCCTTGCTGAGTATCTCCGGCAGCGACCAGCACAAGACCACGTAAAACCGTCGCATGAAGCTCAGCAATACGGTCCGTTCGCCGTCTAGCAACAACGACTGCTTCGCCGGCTGTTTCCAGGGCGGCTTCGAGATTGCCGGCACGATAAAGCGTATCCGAGAGATCGGCCAGCATGCGCGCCTCGAATTCGAGCCCTGCTCGAGCGCTGCGCGCAAAATTAATGGCTTCTCGAAGCTGGTTTGCTCCCTTGCTGAATTGGCACTCGGTAGCCTCCGCTAGTCCGGCGCAGACCATCGCCGCGACGCGCAAATACGGCGTTCCGGATTCCTCCGCCAACTGGGCCACCTTCGTGGCGTGGGGCCTCGCAAGGCCAGACTTGCCCGTTCCCCAGGCCATCTCCACCGACGCAAAATGCGGAATGAATTGCACCACAGAGACGATTTGCTCCGGGACCGCCTGCAATACCTCTGCAAGCCGTTGCTCAGCTTCGCGAAAGCGGCCGAGCCGGACCAGGATTCTGGTTCTGAGGCACTTGATCCAGTATTCGACGTTGAACCCGAGGATCTGATTGGGGTTTAGGCCCAGCGTAACCTTGTTATCAAAACCGCCCTGTTCCCTGATGGTCGCCTGCGCAAGTTCGCCCGCATCGAGTGCTTCCTTGAGGCGACCGGACATAAAAAATGCCTGGCTAAGCATGGCATTCACGGTTGCGAAGCGTCCCACATCTCCTTCGCCGGATGTCAGCTTCACCGCATCCTGCGCAAGATGAACATATTCATCTGCCGATGCAGTCGATGCGAGGATCCGGCCGTATGCGCCAAGCAATATCGGCTCGTGCATCCTGTCAACGGCACGCGCATAGGTGAGTGCCTCCTCGGCGTAAGGTTTGACTTCATCGGCAGACATTCCTTCGCGCCATCCGAAATTCAAAATCTGACCGCTCGCCATGGCCCGCAGCCGATCATTGTGCTCCGACCGGGGCAGGTCTTGAAGAAGCCCACGGACCTTTTTCCAGCTTTTAAGGGCTTCGGCGGAGTTCGTCCTACCGATCCACTGGGCCGCCCGCTGCAGATGGGTTACGGCTTCGAGGGTTTGGCCAGCGGCTTCATAATGGTACGCGAGAAGCCCCGCGATTTCGTCGAGTTTTCCCCAATCGAAAGCCTCAATCGCCTTGGCAGCGGCTGCGTGCAGCGCTACGAGGCGCGAGTGCAGCTGCATCGCATAGGCGACCTCCTGGATCAGCGGATGACGAAACGCAAGCAGTCCCTGGTCGAATGGCGGCAGATCGTAAAGCAACTCCGCCCGCCTGAGCTGGGAGATCGCCTCGAGCAGCTCGTCATTGGGCAAGCCCGCGACCGACTTTAAGATCGACATTGAAACCAATCGTCCGATTACAGACGCCGTTTCAAGCACCTGCTTGGCCGCTTCTTCTAGATGATCGATGCGCGCGGCAACGACGGCCTGAACGGTCGGAGGCAGAGGAATTTTTTCAGTCCCGCCCTTCAGGCGATAGGCACCTCTCTCGCCCTCAAAATCACCGCGCTCGGCGATTGTGTTGACTAGCTCCTCTAGAAAGAAAGGATTGCCATCCGCCCTCTCGATGACGTTCCGGCTGAGTGACGCCAACGAAGGGTCACTGCCGAGGTGTTCTCGCAACAGCTCCTGCGCCGCCGCTGCTGCAAGCGGGGGCATGACGATCTGACGGAAGTGCGATCGTTGCATGAAAGATGCGGCGAAGCCCGTCCGGAAATTGACCACGAGAAGCGTAGCCGTGCCTACAACAGCGTCCGCCAGCACCTCGACAAACTCTCCGCTGGCGGCGTCGATCCAATGCAGATCCTCGATGAGCACGACCGTCGCCCTGTCGCCGGGAGCGGAACGTACGAGCGTCCTTACCGCGTCGAGTAACTGCAACTTCAGTGCCCTCGGATCAAGCTTTGGCGCGGGATTCTCCGGGTCGCCAAGGCCAAGAAACTCCATGAGCAACAGCAAGGCCTGCTCGGAAGGTGCGATTGATGCGAACCGTTCCGTCACCTTCCGGCGCGATGTCTCCACGGAATCCTTGGCGCGAATGTCGAAGACATCCCGTAAGAGTTCCAGCACCGGCTGGAACGGCGTTGATCGCCCATGCGCGAGCACGTGTCCCTCGTATACGCGAACCCCCTTTCGCCTGCAATTCTCGGTAAATTCAAAACACAAGCGGCTCTTACCGATTCCCGCCTCGCCGACCACCCCGACCACGCGGCCATCGCCTCTGACCGTGTTTGAGAATTCGACCTCAAGTGCCGCGAGCTGATCGTCCCGGCCAATCATCGGCATCAGGCGCCGGCCGCTACGGAAAACGTTACTGGCCGGCGCGTTGAGTAACCCGGCAAGCTTGAACGTCTCCACCGGAGCAGCGATACCACGAATGGCTCTCATGCCTAGTGGGACTACCTCGACGAATCGCTTGGCGGCCACGTAAGTATCCTTGGTGATTAGGATGGAGCTCGCGTCCGCCATCTGCTCCAGCCGATTTGCGAGATGGACGTTCGCGCCGGCCGCGTCGTAAGTTTGATAGATGCTGTTCTCTATCGTCTGGACGACGACTTCACCGGTATGAATACCTACACGGATCTGCATGTTTGGATCCGCTAACCTCGCCACCGAGTCCTGCATCGCCAAGGCAGCCAGGCAACCGCGAACGGCGTGATCCTCGTGCGGTTGCGGCGCGCCGAACAGCGCCATGACGCCGTCGCCCTGTACCTTGTTGACGATGCCGTCATATCGATGAACGGCATCCTTCATAAGCTTGAGCACGGGCTCCAGTCGCTCCATAGCCAGCTCGGGATCACCCAAGCTGTCGATTAAGCTTGTCGAATTGCCGATGTCCGCGAAAAGCACCGTAAGGTGTTTGCGTTCGCCACCTTTGCTGCTCAGCGAGCGGAGTAGACGTTGAGCGGATGGATCAAATCCGGCCGATTTCGATACCAGCGGTGCCCCGCATTGACCGCAAAAATGGCCGTGGGGTCGGTTGAAGCGGCCGCAGGTGTCACATCTTATTCCAAGCGCCGAGCCGCAGTTCTCGCAGTAGTCATTGCCGGCTTTGTTTTGGTTACCGCACTGCGCACATTGCATCGTCAGCCCCTTCGGAGAGACCTCCAGCTCTACCTTCTGCCGATCATAGCCGTTAGTTCCGCCTCGACAAGAAGCGAACTCGCGCCGGACCTGGCCGTTTGTTCAAATATAACGCGAAACGGACTTCCCATTTTTGAGGAGCGGGGAAGCACGGTCTGCACGTCCAGGCCCGTGGCCGGGCAACGGAGCCGGATGCCCACGCCATCTTTGCTTGGCTGGACAGCTATTGTCCGCAACATCCCCTCGAAAAGTTGTCCACCGCCACCGAAGCGCTGATTTACGAACTCAGGATGAGAGCGGCTTTAACCAAGACCAAGCCGAAGTAAGATTCCGCTCCGGTCGGGCCACCGGGTGCGCACGCGAGCCCTTCAGGTATACCTTGGTCACAAGAACATCGAACGCCCGTGGTGCGCGCAACCGCGCGGGCGCTACCACCCCAGCGGCCACCTCTCACAACTCAATGCAGCCGGTCCCGCTGCGTGCTGACGCGCGCTCGGCCGCCTCCGGCGCGGGGCTTGCAGACTGCTTGCTTGCATTTTGTACCGAATCGCATATATATGAAGTCTAACCATATCGATTTGATCGATGGCTGCGGCCGGCTCGTCTTGCCGAGTGAATGGGAAGCAACTGCCCTACGCGTTCCGCCGAGTGCCCGTGTCAATTGCTGTCCGGGCGGCCTGTTCTGGAGAACGGTTCTTCTCTCCAGCTGCTCCGGGCAGTGCCGTGCTGAGGCCAAATCACTGAAATCCACAAAACCAGTCAACGGCGGAGCCATGGGCTCAGCCTAACAAGGGACCACGATGACCACGCAATCGACGCTGGGCGCGAGTGTTTACGACGACGCCTTGCTTGTACGGTGCCCGAAGTCCTTTTCGGACACGGTGCGACATGCCGCACAAAGCCAGCTAATGGGCGTGTCCGCCTACATCAGACAAGCGACCCTTCGGCAACTAAAACTCGACGGCTGCGAGCCGAAGGAGACCTAATGCCACAAAACCCGAATATGCCCTGGAAGCCGCCAGGCGAGTGGTACGTCGTCTTAGAGGGCGTGCCGAAGAGTCCGCCGGGTTGGTATGAGCGACAGCCTGTCGAGGACGCGATCGTGTACATCTTTCCACTGGCGAGGCTGCAATGAACGACTCTGCTCCAAGAAAGCCCCCGAACGCCGGCAAGGGTCGCCCAAAGGGCGTGCCGAACAAGACGACGGCGCTCCTCAAAGACGCGATCTTGCAAGCTGCAGAAGCCGCTGGCGGCAAAGCCGGTTTGATTGGGTACTTACAAGCGCAGGCAAAGAAGAAAAATTCTGGCCCCTTCTTGGCGCTCCTTGGCAAGGTGCTGCCAACGCAAATTTCTGGTGACCCCGACAATCCAGTCGCATCCGATCACCACGTCATCATAACCTTTGTCGAGGCTAAGGACTCCGCGTGAATTCATTCGCTAAAAGCGTGGGCGAAAAGGGCTCTGGTCCTGGCACTTCGTGTGGTGAACCTATCTGGTCCTTCCGGCGCCAGAATGAAACTCGCGTATTAAGCTTGATACCGGCGCGCTGCGAGTTAATTCCAAACGGCGTCGTGCTGGTTAAATCCAGGCTGGCTTTTGGCCATTCGATAAATCCGATCAGCACTAACGGATCTTATGTCAACCAACATTGCTCGTGGGAGAAGACCGCGCCGGGCTCGACGCGCAGCCGCCCAACCGGCGCCGAGCGCCGTTGCTGGTCATGCAAACTGGGTTCGATGCTGCAGCCCACCTAGAACACGGAAAGTCGGCTCGTATGGAGCGGGCCGTGGCGGAGGGCCTGCTGATACGCGACGACGGCATGGCCAGCTTCGTGATAGGCCACGCCCTTCAAGTGTTCAGCGGCATCCAATTTTCTGTCCCGGCCTTCATGATGTCGCCAGAATGGAGCGTCAACAAGGCCGGCGCGTTCGATTGGAGGCGGCAGATGAGAAACATCGTGGACGAAGCCGGCGAGATCATCGCGAGAGCAACGGATGACCATACGCTGATCGGCGGCCACCACCGCCTCGCGTTGGCGGCCAGCCTCGGTCAAAAACTGTTCTGGAAACACACCGGCGAACCTGTGAAGCTTGATCCCTTCTTCAAGGGAAGTTCTCATCACAAACGGCCCGATGCGCAGGCAGCGTGAGCGACTGGTCGAGGCGCATCGCGTCGATGCCGCCCCAGTTGGCGGCCTCTTTCATTAGTTGCCCCGTCTTGACTCTGGGAAGGCCGCTGGTGAGTCCGGATTTGGGGGACGGCCTTCGGAGTTTGTAAGTTTGATGCTTACGGCATATCGTCGGAATATGCCGCGCCCGGCGCCCCCGAGCCGCGCAAGCGAGCGAGGCTTACCAGCGCGGAACCGTGGGGTTTCGCAGGTCGACGAACACCAGCTTGTGCCATCGGGCAAGGTTGTCCTGCACGGCAATCTTCACCCGCATTGGCTTCGTCCTGCCTTCACCGCCGACGGTGCCGGTAGCCATGATGTGCGCCGTGACAACCTCTTCGCGCCCCCGCCGGAATTATTTGATTCGTGGCATAGACGTTATTCATTGGGTCTTCAGTCGCCATCATTGCCGACTGTATTCGCCTGCGAGCGAACGAGGGCCGCAGTACACGGACCTTCGACAGGTACAGTCCGTGTCTGCCTCGGTTGGTTGCGTGAAACTGAAACGAAAATTGCGTCAGGATCGAACCATCCGGCTGCTTCGCGTGGCTCCAATGGCTTTTGCGCTTCATCAGCGATCAGGAATAGCTTGGTGTTCTGTCGTTCCGCCAGGAACTTGAAGATGGCAAACACGCCCGCAACAGCCGACACCAGCACCAGCATAAGGCCGTATTCGTACCACCATGCCTGCGCCTTGGGAGCGCCGTAGCGAGCACCCAGCCACAGCACGGCCGCAGCCGCAATGCCGGCCACCGCAACGCTGAAAAGGAAGCGGCTGCCATTGGCCCAGATTGCGGAGATGATCTTGGGGATCGAAAACCAGGACAGGGGTTCGGTCATGCAGATCGGTATATCAGGCGGTTTTCAGCCCTAACAAGGTGTTGTTACACTTGACCGGAAGCGGCTAGGCGGCGGCCTAACACAAGCGCCACCACAGATTCCCTCGGAGTACAGCAATGGCTCTATTGTCGCCGAAGGCAGCAAGATTGTAGTCAACATGGACGTTGTCCGCTACATGCAGCGGATCAAGGAAGTGACCTCAATCTACTTCGGGAACGACGATGCAGTTAAGGTCAAGGAAACCTCGAACGAAATCCTGATGCTGAGGGCGCTCCAAGGTGCGTCGCAGGCGAGGACGCGCTTTCACCAGGGGCGGGTTGACGACCGCCGTAAGGCGGGCGGCGCTGTTTCATCGCGCCACTGATTTATCGGCTTCATCGGTCCCCCGCAATTACTTCGTCCCGTTTTTGCGGCAGTTAGCTGGGCAGCAGTTCCTAACATTCCTGGCTTTCCGCCCACCATTCATTGCGTAGCGGACAACTCAGTAACGGAATTGATGGGATGATCCACAAGAGTTATTTCAAGCGTCAGGTGAGGACGCTAGTCAAATTCGCCCAATCGACTTCAGACCCAAAGCTGATCGCAGCCTTGGTCAAAAAGGCTGTTGATCTAAAGTCCCAAGTTGACGATGACGCGCCGCCGCGAGATTTGAGTCCACGAGCGTCGGACGTGGAAGGACCAAGCTGACGACGGCTCGCAAAGAAGCCAAGGGCCGCTTGAATCAAAATCATCCGGTTTGAATTGAAGAGCCGCCTTCGGGCGGCGTTTCTCATTGTCATGCAGGCTGGCCGAAATTCTAGCCGCTCGATTCCCACGACGGGCCGCGAATGTGCAGAATGTTAGTCCGCTGGCTGCGTACCCTCCTCTATCGCCATGGCGGTTAACGTCACTGGGTCAGTGATTCCATCTGACGCGGCCCGTAGAATTCGTTCAGCCATCTTCGCTTTTGTCGCGGGTGTCCGGTTAGCGGTATCAATCTGATCGACAGCCGAGTTGAGAACTGATCGCATCGTCCAGACCAGTTCTGGCTCAAACTGAGAAGGTGACAATTTCGGCGATTGCGACTTCCGCACTGGAAATCTCCTGTTAGGCGGATGTTCATCTAACAGTCGAGTTGGTCGGTTGTGTGACAGGTTGCGCACAATGTTTTGATTCAACCAAGGCAAAGCGCGACCCGTCCGCTATGATGAGCCGCAGCGCGCCACGAATTGATAGTGATTGCTCACGGTCGAACGGCACTGGCGGAAGTGCGGGCCATTGCAAACCTGCGAATTCGATGATGGGAGATGGACGGGGGCTTGCGCCAGAATTTTTTGAAATTGCTGGGCATGGTCCACTTTTGCCCCAAACGGCAGGCGTCGATTCCGCTATGCTCTACCCCGGCCGCGTCATGGCTTTGCCTCCTCGCGCGGTCCGCGCGGCGTCGAGGTTCCTGACAGGCGACTGATCGACGCCGCGCCCCTCTCCCTCGCCAGTTGTTACCAAAGTTACTCCTGACCCGCGCCTGCCGCGGAGGACCTGTGTGGTCGCGCCAAGAGACGGCCGGCCGCGACGCGTTCATTCCGAAGGAGATGCGAATTTCCGAAGGAGGTCCGAAATTCGCATCTCATCGCTGATCCGCGGACCTACGCCGTGGCGGCCTTCTGGGCCGCCGCGAAGACATCGCGGGGAAGCGTTGTGCCGGCGACGTGCTCCGTGCCAGCGACGCCGAGATCCATCCAGCCCGCGTTGACGGCCTCGAACATCGCTTCAGCGGGTCCGGTTTGGCCCTTCGGGATGCCGAACTGCTCGAACGCTGCCGGCCACTCGGCCCGCGGGACAGCGAACGCCTTGACTTCGCGCTGCATGACATCGCCCAGTTGCGCTGCGACTTCATCCGCGCTGACCATCGAACCAAGTTCGATGACGCGATGCTCCGACCACGCCGGCCCGGTCAGCAGCGTCGCCACCTCGGCACCGATGTCGTTCGTCGCGACCATGGTCGATTTCCGGTTGGTCGGGTTGTAGTAGACCGGGAGCGTGCCGCCCTGGGCGACGTGCAGGCCGTAAAGGAAGTTTTCGAAAAACCCGCCGGCGCGCACGAAGGCGGTCGGCGATGTTAGTTTGCGAAAGCCTTGCTCCAGCAACGACAGGGCCGTGATCATCCCCAGCCCGCTGGTTCTGTTCGCCCCCATCGACGAGAGCCCGACGACCCGCGGCGGCGCGGCCTTGGTCAGCGCCTCAACATAGTTCGCGATGACGCCCTTGGCTTCCTTGAAGTCCGGCGAGGGGGCCCAGATGGTCGGCAACATTACAAACGCGCCGTCGACGCCCTTGAGCGCCCGCTCAATGGCGGCCGCATTGTTCCAGTCGCCTTCGACCAGTTCGACGCCCTGGTCCGTCCAGCTTGCCGCCTTCGCTCGGTCGCGAACCAGCGCGCGTACTTTCTTACCTTGCGCCAACAGATGCCTGGCCGTTGCGCCACCGACTTTTCCTGTAACTCCCATAACTAGAAACATGCGTATTCTCCCGGTGTTGAATGGTCTACATTCTAGGGTAGGTCTCATATAAAGACCTTAGACTGACCTGCACCGTAAGGAGGCAGTTTTTTGTAACCAGGGGAGAAAAAGGGAACCCGCATGAGCGACTTAGTGGAGCGATTCAGCCGATATCAATCGGACGACGCCCAGTCAGTAGAACCCGTACATTGCCCGGTGCGCGACGTGCTCGACCGCATCGGTGACAAATGGAGCATACTCATGATCATGACCCTCGCGACGCGACCGCAGCGCTTTAGCGAGCTTCAACGAGCCATCCGCGACATCTCCAAGCGCATGCTCACCCAGACGCTGCGCGACTTGGAGCGCGACGGACTTATCACCCGCCATGTCTTTCCGACCAAGCCGCCGAGCGTTGATTATTGCCTTTCTCCGCTAGGCCAATCCCTGCTGGACCCGATGGCGAGCCTCATCGATTGGGCCGACCGTCGTTATTCCGATATCCATGCCGCGCGCGTCCGCTTTGACAGAGCACCCTGTGATGTCCAGCGCTAGTGATCTGATGGCGCGATATCCGAGTTGAATCCGTTATGCGCTCAAAAGCGGACGTGAGGGCACGCCGCAAGCGTGGCTCGCTGGCAATAGCAGCACCGCCGCAAGTCGGGTGTGCTGCCATCGCTTACTTTAGCATTAGTTTCCTGCGGGATGGTCCGACGGGTCTTCACCGCCCGGAAACGACCTGTTGAAGTCGAAGTTCTCTATGCTCCTCCCACTATCCGTTCGTGGAGTGGCATAGGACGGCCCGGTCACCTGATTGTACGCTCCGCGATACCGATCCAAGGCTCGGCCATGATGGTTCGGTTGAGCGAACACCGGCGTGGCAACGGCGGCGGAAAGAATTACTACAGCACTTAGTGTTTTGATTTTCTCAATCATGTGGTTTCTCCGTTGTGTTCTGGGGAAACCCGCCTAGAACGTTCCTGCATTAGAAAGCTACTCTTAGGAAGAACGTTCCTGAATTCAATCGAACGTGACGTTAGGGACTACTGCAATCACTCGCCCGTCATTTGATTGCCCGCAAAAACCTAATTGGTTTGCGTTAGGTCGGCGCAATCCGACGCTTCCATGCTTTCTAATTAGACAGCGTGCCTGTTGATGCGTCAGCATTGCTAGATGGGTAGGGGGCTATGCTTTCTTTGCAGATTGAGGGGCTGTAACCGGCCCACCGTCAACATTTTACGTCCACAAAATCCAAAAACTAAGGAATCAAATGGGAAGACCCCGTACACCAACTGCCGTGCTCGAATTGCGCGGCGCGTTTCGTCGAAACCCAAACCGCAGACGTAAGTTCGAGCCGCGTAAATTAACTGCGCTACCCGAACCACGACCGAGTTTGCCAAAGCCGGTCAAGGCAGCCTGGCTGGAAATGCAATCTCGCGGCTTCTGGCTTACTAGCGCCGACAGATTCTTGGTCGAAATTGCAACCAAGTTGATGGCTGGATATCGCAGCGACCAACTCAAGTCAGGCGACGTATCGATGTTGATCGGGCTACTCAGCGTGATCGGTTTTTCGCCCAAAGAGCGCGGCAGTATGGATTTGCCAAGCGGCAGATAAACGTTAAAGCGAGCTATTTCTTTTTGACCGATCCGAACGTCGGCTGCCATCCCGCAGCCGTGCCCTTTTGGCTTGGCGCAGCGGCGATTATCTTGATCTTTTCCTTCTTAGGCTTCTTTTTCTCCCGATTGCCTCTCTGTTCGCCTTTGGCCATGTCATCCTCCTTGGTGTCGAGTGACAGGCTATCACGTCCGGGGAGGCATATGTTGGCTATTGCTAGGGTGCTAAGGGTATTCAACCCGGCGAAGGTCGGCCTTTCTTGGTCGGTACAACGACCAGTATGCTCCGAAGCTCATCTATCTGGCGTGCAAAATCCAGCGCATTTGCTTTCAACACTTCCATCGCATGACCCCGATGACCTTCTTGTTCTAGCTCTGCGATCCGCTCGTTAAGTGCGTCAAGGTCGTCGCTCAACTGTTGAATTGAGCGTTGAATTGGGAAGCTCTGAGCCGGAAGTTTAGCGGTCGGTTGTAGCTTCGGATGCGTAGCTAGCCGATTACCGGTTCCACCATGCCGTCCGCGAAGTACTCTTGTTCGGGATCACCGCTTATGTTCTGAAATGGAAGCACCGCAATGGAGGGCCTGTCGGGCAAAGGAAGAGCAGTGCCCTTTGAAGATAAAATCGTTGTCTCACCTTTTGCCCGCAGCGCAAACGCTCGGATCGGACGAGCGATGTTCTTGAGTGCTTGATCGCCTAAATCGGTGAACTCAACCGCGACCTTGCCTCGAACTTGCTCGTAGGCAGAAGATGAGATGCAGATGCCACCAGGTTCGGCGATCCCCTCAAGCCGAGCCGCGACGTTGACGCCATCACCCAGTATGTCGTCGCCCTCGATCAAGATGTCCCCGAGATTGATCCCGATCCGAAACAGCATACGCCGGTCGTTAGGGACACCTTGGTTGCGCTCGGCCATCACTGCTTGCATGGCCACCGCACACTCGACTGCATCGACCACCGATGGAAACTCAAGCAGCACGCCGTCACCCGTGGTCTTCACGAGGCGGCCCCCGTGTCTTGCCACGAGTTCGTCGGTTACCTTGCGGTGTTCACGAAGCGTCCGGGCGGTGCCGACCTCGTCGAGGCCCATGAGCCGCGAGTAGCCTGCCACGTCAGCCGCGACTATGGCCGCCAACCTGCGTCCGACCCGAACTGGCTGCTCTTGCTCCATGGCCAGATGCCCCAGCGACATCATTTCTGCTCGGATGACACCTACCGCCAGTCTGGGCTTTGGGGAGCGCCTCGTCAACAAATGGAACCTTTGGCTCCCTAAGAATAAGCCATGGATGCTGGTGCGGAGCCTGAGAGCGCGAAGCGAGAACATCGGGGCGACCATTGTTAAACCGCTGTGGCGCAGGACGATGCATGATGCATTTGGTGGTCAGTGAAGCTAACATGTGGCCGATGACCGATGACAAGGTAAAACGGCGACTGACCACGGTCCTGTGCGCCGATGTGCACGGCTATTCTCGCCTCATGGGAGCAGACGAAGCGGGGACGCTGGGGACGCTGCGCCGCTACCGCAGCGCCATTGCAGGATTAGTGGAGCGCCATGACGGGCGGATCGTGAATACTTGGGGCGATGCCGTGATCGCCGAGTTCGCCAGCGTTGTCGAGGCCGTGCAGTGTGCGGTCGAGATTCAGCAGGAAATCTCCAGCCAGGTTTCGGACCCACCTCACGCGCACCAGATGCGGTTTCGCATCGGCATCAATCTAGGAGATGTGATGGTGGACGGTTCCGACATCTTTGGCGATGGGGTTAACATCGCGGCGCGGTTGCAAGAACTCGCCGAGCCCGGTGGCGTCGTGGTCTCCGCTTCCGTTTACGATCAGGTGCACAACAAACTATCATTTGGCTTTGACTGTCTCGGCCAGCAACAGATGAAGAACGTTGCTCCCGTAATCAGCTACCGAGTGACCATGGGCGGCCGAGCCGATAGCTTCCCCGTTGATGAGAGCCCTACCCACCAAGCTGGAGCAGTTGGCCGATCCGAGCCATCCAAGTGGATGACCTCCATCTCGGATCGGCTGGCGAACCTGCCTCGCCCCATTGCAGTAACTCTCACGGTTTCGGGCTTCCTGATTTTAATTAATATTTTCTCCGGCTTGCACAAAATCTGGTTTCATTGGCCAGTCGCAGCATTGCTCTTCCTTGGAATCCTGCGGACAGTGCTCGGACACAGACCTGCTTCGGACAGAAAGGAGCGACGGAGGCGCAGGGAGTGAGGAGCCACCCATCACCCGGGGTCCCCGCGAAAACCGATGGTCGAGACATGTGCCTTCAGATGACTCTGCGGGGTCCACTGGTAAGCGTTCGGAAGCCCGCTACGACGCTAAATTTTTGCCGTCGTCAGTGCAAACCATTATGCTTCATCAGTGCAATCCATTATGCTGGCGAAGTTGGCTCTCGATGAGGGTACGGACTATGAGAGGGCTTTTCGGAACTGTATTTCTACTAATTTCGACGGCCTGCTTCGCAGCGGACTTCATGCCGCCCGGAGATATGGGTGAAACGCCGCCGGGATATGGTGGGCCCGCTTATGGTGGACCGGGGTATGGTGAACCCGCTTATGGCGGACCTGTCTACGGTGGGCCTGTCTATGGTGGACCCGCTTACGGTGGACCTGTCTACGGTGGGGGTGGGCCTGTCTATGGTGGACCCGCTTACGGTGGACGTGTCTATGGTGGACCCGTCTATGCTGGACCCGCTTATGGTGCACCTGTCTATGGTGGACCCGTCTATGGTGGACCCGTCTATGGTGCACCTGTCTATGGCGGACCCGTGTATCGTGGACCCGTGTATCGTGGACCCGTCTATGGTGGACCGGCGTATGGTGCACCGGGCTACGGTGGGCCTGTCTATGGTGTAATGCCACCTTACTAACGGGAAATCCCTTGGGGTGCCTCCACATGACTCTGCGGAGTCCACCGGTAAGCGTTGGAAGCCCGCCACCGCGGAAGCCGGACGGGCCACAAGCGAAATCTTAAGTCCCCTTCCTAGGGCCTCTTTAGTCTGGTGGCGCTGAAAAGGGGCGCGAACCCCATTCCCTTTGTAACCTTTTTGCAGCAAACGAAACCCGATAGAGGAAATCGTTTCCAGTGTAAGCAGCAGCTTAAATCGTTTCCAGTGTACCTCTAGGCGGCCTCCACCTTGTCGCTGATGGCGTGCGCCACAGATCTGATCCCAGGTGTGACCCAGACCTACCGGCTGGCGCAGAAGACCATTCTTGACGACATGGAGGATGACAAGGCTAAGACCTGCGCGAATTGGATCACCATCCTGCGCCATGTCGGCACCATCAGTTAAGCGCGCACCAGACTGGTCCGCTTTCGCTATGATCGCCGCGGCCGCGCATTCTGCCTGCTTCCGCGCGACCAGCGCGCGGCGCGGTGATTTCCAGATCGCGTGGCTCAGGTATGAACAGTTCACACTACACATCGACGTTATTAGATCTCATACGTTAGAGACGATTCTTTTCGGGCTGACTTCGTTGGGTGTTACAAATTATTTCTGCGCCGCGGAGCGCCGTATTCAGGAATTTCTCGACCTAACTTTCCAAGCGGTCGCTTTTCACCTGCGAACAATAGACCTAGGAAGAACCGTCGCGTCACCATAGCGACTGTTCGCCAAACGTTGCCCACTGGCCGCCTGCCAGAACGGCAAAGGCCACCTGAATCAAGCCAATTATCAGGAAAATGGAGACGGCGGATAACTCGCTTGGAAAGGCGCTGCGTGGTGGTGCGTACGCAATTCGAACGTATGTCGGCATGAAATCCCTCCTCTCTTCCTGCTTCTGGTTCTTTCTATAACCTTGAAGGAAGCGCGGCCGCGTCTGCCAATCGGGAGAGGGTCTTTTTGTTTGCTGGAATAAATCGGGAAAGTATGGGGTTTTTCACATAGTTTTGGGCGACTTAGTCTTACATCTTTTGATTTCGGGAAGATGCCAGAGGCACTCAATGGACAGGGAAACAGCTCAGCTATTGGATCTCGTGGGCTTGATCTATGACGCCGTGCTCGAGCCCGCACTATGGAATGCGGTCCTCGAGAGGACGGCCAGATTTGTAGGAGGTATGGGGGCATCGATTTTCCGGCAAGATGTCATCAGGAAGGTGGGAAACGCCTATTACACTTGGGGCATGGATCTCGATTTCCAGCAGCTTTATTTTAAGAAATATATTCACCACAATCCGTTACTCCCGGCGATGCTGACGGTCGATGTGGGGCGCGTATCCAGCAACTCGGAGCAGCTTGTTCCAGCCGAGTTCTTCGAGACGCGCTTCTACAAGGAGTGGGCCAAGCCACAAGGATTGATCGACAACGTTTTCTGCATCCTCGAGAGATCGGCTACAAGCGCGGCTGGATGTGTCGTATTCCGCAATGAACAAGACGGGATGGCTGACGCCCAAGCGTTCGAACTACTCGGCGCCATTGTGCCTCATCTGCGTCGTGCTGTGTTGATCGGCAACGTGATCGAGCACAAGAACACCGAAGCGCAAGGGTTCTCGGATCTGCTGGATCGCGTTAAAGCGGGTGTTTTCGTCGTCGACGCATCTGGCAACATTATTTATTCAAACAGAGCAGCGAACGACATGGTTCTGGACGGTGACTATTTGCGCACTCGGGGCGGCAAGCTCGGCGCCAAGCAACCCGAGACCAACCAGCTCTTGCAGGAAGCCTTTCGAACTGCAGCAGGCGGAGA